>JBASRE010000013.1:0-137475 GCA_049273695.1 Pyrinomonadaceae bacterium | reverse complement strand
GTGCACCTGCTCCCGGCCCTCCGGGTCCACCACCCATCATTCCGGTGAAGCGACGAACGACCGTGTCAGGCTTGAGCATGATCGTCATCGGCTTCTTCGTTTGCAGATCGTTAATCATGATCGTGTTCGTCGCCGCATCGACTGCGGTAACTGTTCCGCCCGCGATCTTGAAGGTTCCGAACACCACTTCTTCCGGCGTCAAGCGCAGACCGTCGGTGCTCTTGTCACCGAGAGCGCGTAATTGATCGCCGACTTTCACTTCTTCAAAACTGCTCGGCTTCGCGTCGCTGTATTTAGGAATCGAATCAGGCGGATAACGCAGAATTTTTGTTTTGTCGGTGATCGGAATGACAACCGACTGTGGCCCACCCATTAACGCCCGGCTGGTGATCGTGACTTCTTTCGTCGTCGGGTTCGTGGAAGCGACAATGCCGCTGACGCCGCGACGACGCCATTCCATCCGTTCCTTTTCCTGCTTCTGCGCGATATCGGATTGACTGACGACAACAATCTGTTGCGCCGGAACCGATTTGCGATCAGCCGCGACAAAACCGCGCGCGTAGATGCCGTCGCCAACCGTAATTTCAGTCAGCGAAGTCTTGATGGCTTTCGTGCGATCGGATTCGCCCGGCGGCATGCGGTCGAACGTCGTCTTTTCGCTGGTGCTGACCAGGACGACGGAACCCGCATCGGTCTTCAGAGTCAACGTGCCCGTGGCCGCGTTCTTCTCGGTGACCTTGCCCGTAACGCTCGTCGTTCTGATGGCCGGGTCGCCGGGTTGCTGGGGTGATATTGAAATGGCTTGCGCGGTCGCAAACGCAAAGACAACAAAAAGCCCAATGAATGAAAGTGTTCTTTTCACGATGTTCCGATTGCCCCCTGTGGAAGTAATCCTATCTACGCCGTAAACGTGTCGTTAGTTGCACAAATATCGAGGGAAACAGTCATTTGCCAGCCTATGAAAAGACGCTTACTGAGCCGGTTTATTAACATCGCCATTTGACTGGTTCTTACCGTTTCTCTTCCGCTTTGTGCTCGGCGTCCTGCTGGGCCACGAGCGCGTCAAACTTTTTCTGCTGGTCGGCGTTCAGCAACGCGCGAATCTTTGTGCGGGCATTCAACCGCGGCGTTTCGAAACGGGGCCGCAGTTCCTCGCGCAGCGCGCGATAGTCGTTACGCGTCTGATCCAAAATCGTGCGCACGTCGGCGGCCTGCTGATCGGTGAGATTCAGTTCCTGCCGCATCTTCTCGAACCGTTGTTCATGCTTGCCGCGATCGCGCCCGTTCCGTCCCGCGCTCGCGCGCGAACGATACAGGCCCGTCAATGCCGCGCCCGTAACTGACCCGAGCAGGAACACCGCTACCAGCACCAACCAAATCTTCAAAGTCGTTCGACCTGTTAACGTCATTTCTTGTTCTCCCGATTGCTACGTTCTACAACAATGGTGAGAACGTCATCGCGCGATAAAATATTCTGGTTGAGGACTGCCTGCTCGATTCCGGGGTTAGTCGTATCCGAGAGCGCCTCTTCAAAAATGCCAAAGCCGACCGGCGTCGTGTTTGATTCCGCCGTCCAGATCGTCAGGCCGCCCGCAAGCATCGCAACCAAAGCCATCGCCGGTATCGCCCGCCAGGCGATCAGCGGCAGGGATTGCCAGCCGGTCGATGCTTCGCGCTGCCCATCCGCAATCTGTGCGCGAATGCGCGTGAACAAGAATGGGGCAGTCGAGGCTGCTTCAATTTCCTGCTCGTCAGCAGCCGCGGCGCGCAAAACCAGCTCGCCGAGGCGGTCAAGTTGCTCATCATTTTGGGAATTCTTTCCAAACATGGTGCTTTGTCTCCGCTTTTTCCGTGCGTTTAGCCCCACAAACCAGAGACGATGAAGCCGCCCCCGGGGTTACACGCAGTTGTTGTTCTGGCCGCTAAAGGCGGCCAACTACACAAACTTCTTCATGATCCGGCGCAAGTGCGCCCGGGCGCGATGCGCGCGCACCTTCACTTTCGAGATCGACCAGCTCGTCATCTCGGAAATTTCCGCCACCGAAAAACCCTCGACATCGAGCAGGGTCAGGACCAGACGGTCTTCGGCGCTCAAACGCGTCAGCAGCTTCAAAGCCAGATCGCGGGAAACCAGCGCGCCTTCGATGTCGCTGCGAGCAGAGCGAAGCTGGGTGGAAAAATCGTGCGTTTCGGTTTCGGTGAGGTCGCCCAGCGACTGCTCTGAGCGGCGACGCTGGCGGCGCAATTGATCGTAGCAGGCGTTGACCGTGATCTGTGCGAGCCAGGCTTTGAACGATGCCTCGTGAGTTCCGTGATAGGTATGCAGCGCGAGGTAAAGTTTCGTGAAGGTGTCCTGAATTATTTCTTCGATCTGTTCGCGCTGCGCAAAGAAGCGGCCGGCGATGCGCCCAACCTGTCGGCGATGACGATTGAAGATCGCTTCGAACGCGGCTTCGTCACCGGTTCCCGCGGCAGCGACCAGCGCGTCATCTGTCGGTTGTTCGGCAGGATGCACAATCGTGGCTCTCTGTTGCGCAAGTTGGCAACTTGCGACGCAAATTAACAATTTGCGTTACGACTCAGGCTTCTTCCAACTGAGGCGATAACGAGCCGTCAGCGCCAGGCCCAGACTAGTGATCAGCAATCCAGCCACGACAATCGGCCAAACATACGGCAAAGAGGCCATGACCACCCAAAACGCAACGCCGAGCAGTAGCATGACGGACTCAGATTTAAGTTTAGGAAAAAATCGGCGCTGTAACCAACGGCCGGTGGCTGCCGAAATAACCGAGCGGCCGAAGAGCGTGGCCACGACTACCAGCAGAAACGCCAGCAGCGCGACGATGGCGCCAATCACTGAGGGCAAAATCAGCAAACAGAGAAACACGCCGACCGTGATGGCAATCGAACCAACCAGCCCGATGATCGCGACGCGCACACTGGTCAGTTGCAGACGCGCGACGGCGCGGCTAACGGTGTTCGGCATGGCGGCGGTCAGCGCCAACGCAATCACGAACCAAAAGAGAATTGCCAGTAGCCGAATGCCGAAGAAGACGGCTGAGAACTGAGGCTGCAGTAAGCTAAACGGCTCGCGCATCAGTCGCTTGAGCTGCTCCTCATAGCCGGCGTACATGATGGTCACGGATTTCGGATCGCGGCCCTGCTCGGATTTGTCGTGATGGTAAACGCCGCCGATGACAATCACGTCGCCGCCGATGCGCGAGCCAGTTCGCTGCACGACTGAGCCGCCGATCGACGCAACGTCGCCTTCGACTGTGCCCTCGACTATGACATCGCCGCCGAATGCGATCGCGCCTTCCTTCACCGTGCCGGTAATGCGAATCGATTGTCCCATGCCGAAGACAGTTCCATTGTTGACGCCTTCGATGACGCGAGCATTGGGATCGGTCGGAACGGTCGCGGTTTGTCCGTTGGCGAACGTGAAGACCATCAATATTGCCGCGATGACAAACGTGATTAGCCACGCGGGCCGGCCGTTAATTTTCCATTTGTCATTTGTCATCTGCCATTTTCCATTTTGGGCTGGCCGCCCGACGGCAGATCTCGACGCGGCCCGAATCAATGGCGAATGAAAAATGACAGATGGAAAATGGAAAATGAAATGAGGCGAAGTCATCGAATGGACGTTGACTGTCTCCTATTCGATGATTTGGGTGCGGTGATAGCTGGCGATTAACCGAGGCAGCAGGAAAATTGAGCCAATGAAAACGAAAGCGATCAGCACGCCAAAACCGTACGGGCTGACCACGGCCGCCCGGCCAATCATGCGAGCAAGGATCGCGAAGCCCTCCGCGGCTTCCAAAACAGCTTGCGAGAGGACTTCGAGCAAGCGCGCGACGATGCGAAACGAATTGCGCGCCGGCTGCAGCACTAATGCTCCGGATGCGGCGCCCAGCAGCGCGAAAGCGGTGACCGCGAGCATGGCGCACAATTGCAGCGCTCGCCGTCGCTCGGATTTTTCACGCAGCCAGCGCAGGTTGTGTTCAGCATGCGTGGCCACGACTCGCGTGAAGTTTTCCGGAAGCTTAATGCGTGACGAAGTGCCGAACGCCGCGTCCAGGGTGCACAGAAGTTGGCGCTGACTGCGCAGTTCACCCGCGCATTCCGAACACTGGGTTAGGTGTGCTTCAAAATGTTCGAGCGCAACGCCGCTCAACTCGCCGTCAAGATAGGCGGCGATTTCTTCACGCGGGCAAATGTTTTTGTCAGCCGTTGCGATCATCAAAAAATTCCTTCAGGCGTTCGTGATTCCTCTTTGCACCAGAAGATCGCGCATCGCTTCCCGCGCGCGAAACAGGCGATTCTTCACCGTGCCCAATGGCAGACCAGTAACTTCGGCGATCTCGTCATAGCTCAGATCATTTGAATGGCGCAGCACGATTAATTCGCGGTAGGCCGCGGGCAGCATCTGCACCACCGTTTCAATTTCCGAGCAGCGTTCGTTACGTTCGCTCTCTTGTTCCGGCGTCAGTCGCCGGCTATCGATAGCAATTGCCGGCCGATCCTCTTCGCTGGATCCGATTGTTGTCTCGCGCGAAGCGCCGCGCCGCAAATGATCGATCGCGGCGTTGTGTGCAATCTTGTAAATCCAGGTCGAGAACTTGAACTCTGAGCGGTAGCGCGACAACGAACCGTAAACCTTGATGAAGACTTCCTGGGTCAGATCAAGTGCCGCGTCGTAATCGCCGACCATTCGATAGACGTAGGCCGCAATCGGCCGCTGATAGCGGCGCACCAGCTCTTCAAACCCGGACTCACGGCCGGCGAGCGCGCTCACCACAAGCTCGCTATCGGCCAACAAGTTCCAGTTCGCCACTGCGGTCGGATTACTCATTGTGCAATTGCTTCGGGTTTACGTCCCGAGGAAAGCTAAAGTTTCAAAACCAGAAGTCAGATGTCAGACGTCAGCGGCCGCTGCACGTCTTCCTGGCCTCTGACTTCTGATCTCTGATGTCTGCTTTTTACCACGCCATGCGCGCCAACCCCGCCGGCGCGGCGACCGTATCGAAAGGCAGGTCCCCGGGGACCGACAGACCCACATCGGCCGCGCCCAGAGGTTGAAGTCTCACGCCTAATGTTTCTTCGGCGATTTCCGCAACCCGCCGCTTGTCCAAACGGTCGCCCATCACCAGCAGCCGGCCTACGGACGTTCCGTCGCCGTTGGATCCTGACCGGTCCCGATAGAATAGGAGTATGCGATGTAATTCGTCGTCGCATTCCGCTGTTTCGCAGAACACGCTGCGCAACGTCAGCGGCCGGTTGTTTCGCATTAGCACGGCCGTAAAGCCTTCGTCGTGCGCGCTGAGCAGCAGGCCATCACCTGCGGCGGTACCGCCCCGCAGCCACTGCTCTTCGCCAACATGACGCGGGAGAACAAGTCCCATCTGCCAACCGAGCGTGGCAAACACCGATTCGTATTCCGCCAACACAGCCTGGCGGACTCCGGTGACCAGATAGCGCGCCTGCTTCTGGTCATTGGCAGGCAATTCGTCGCGGCCCAGACGCAGCTCAGAGAGCGGGGCGCCAAAGGCACGTTCGATTTTCCATTCCAGAACTTCTTCAATTTCGCGGCGAGATCCGCCGGCAGCTTCAATCGTCAGAATTGCCGAGCGAGTCGTAGCTTCGGGCAAGGTGACTGACCATTTTCGCTGGCGCAACAAGCCCGCGCTGGTCACCAGATCCGACAAAGACTCGATCAGCGCGTCCGGCTCGGCAATGTTGCTTTCATCGAAGCTGGCTTTGATTAGGTTTGCCGGAAGATTCACCGTCGCGGCGCGTTTGATTACGAATGCCCCGCGGGCGCGGTCAAGCTGCACTACCGATGCCGTATTGCTTTCAATGCCGACGGCTGCGGAGGGAAATCGTGGTTTGAGGAGTTTATCAAGCAAGATTGTCAGTCGTTCAGTTGTTGTGGCACAGACTTTAGTCTGTGATTCCGACTCTTGAATTCACAGACTGAAGTCTGTGCCACTGACCGGTTACCATTGGCTGTACGGCGTACCCTCGGTCGAATTTTCTTCAGACGAACTGCGAATGTCCCTGAGACCACTGCCGTCCGTGTACGGATCTTCGCCCATTTCGGGCATCCAATTTTTCTGTTCGGTGATCGGATCGGTTGGAACCTCACGCATGTAGCCGGCGCTGACGAGATCGTCCAGCGACTGCGGCAGCTTTCCTTTGTCGGCGGCGTACTGATCGATCAGCGAGCGCATTCGGTAAAGATCGTCGCGCAGAACCGTTTCGCGCGCGTGCATAATCGTCTTGTGATACTGGGGCAGAGCCACCGCCGCCAGGATGATGATGATCGAGATTACGATCATCAGTTCCAGCAGGGTAAAGCCGCGCTGGCGCGCGGCGGCAAAGAGCCAAGGGCGAAGGGCAAAGCGCTTCTCTTTACCCTTTGCCCTTTGCCCTTTGCCCTCTGCTCGCTTACCAGTCACTATACTTCTCTCCATTCAACGCTGTTCCGTTAGATCTTGAACGAACATCAAAAATGTTCTCGCCTCCCCAACCATCACACGAGGTGTCGGCTGTATCGTAAGCCGATCTGAGGCACCAGTCGGCCTTACCCGTCATTGGGTCGATGGGGATGCGGCGCAAATAAATTTTGATCTTCGGAACCATTGAGTCCTGGCTGGCCGCTTCGGTCGCGCTGAAATTCATGTTTCCCCTACGCTGCATTCCCCCTGCCGTGATTGGCAATACGTCGACGCCGTTTACCAGCGTTTCAAGATCCGGCGGAAAACGATCCGGGTTATCGACGCCAAAGATTGTCTGGTCACTAATGAAAACGCGGACGCGCGGGTCGCCGAAAATACTCGCCTGGGCTTGCGCTTGAGGCGGTCGCGGCGCCTGCTCTTGCTGGGCCGTGCCCATCCCCTGTTGTGCTTGCATTTGAGCGCCTACTAAAGCCTCGCGGTGAAACTGGTCGATGGCCTCGCGCATTTCGCGCAAATACGCGCGCAGTTGCTCCTCTTTCTGACGTTTGGCGGAAACCTGGACCAGCGGAATCACGCCGAGCGTCAGAATCGCCAACACGAAAACCGTGATCACCAACTCGATGAGGGTGAACCCGCGTTGCGGGAGTCGCGCGGCACGCGTTGTCGGTCGAAAGGAATGCCTGGTTCTGACCTTCATACGTTACGGCTTCACTGCTGCCGCCGCCTTCACTGCCACCGTTACCGGCGAAGAGACCTGAACCACTGAAGCGCTGCCGTCGGCCGTGACGATGTGGACGCTCGAAAGGTCGAACGTGAGCGCACTGTTACCACCGGCGAGACCCTCAACTTCGAGATTGAGGAGCGCGCCTTCGCCCGAGATCATCGCCCCGGCCGCCGGCGCAATCGACACGAGCAAGACACCGCCCTCATTCTTCATGACGGAAATAGTCGCCCCGGATTTCGCGTCGGTCAGAATCTTTCCGGCCGTCACGTTAGTAATCTTCAAAATGTTTGGATCAAACCGAAGCATCACTACCGCAACGCCCAGCGGCGCCGGCGAATTCAAATCCAGCGAAAGCTGACGCTTCTCGCCGACCGTTAATTCCGTTGTCTCAGAGGGGAATCCCAATTCAATGACGGCGGGCAGTGGTGCTGACTTTGCCGTCGCTTCAGTCACGGCCGGTTTCGGCGCGAGGTCTTCGACCGGCGTCGTTACCTTTGCGTCGGTCTTCGCTGGGGCCGATGTCGCCGTGACTTCAGTATTCGGCGTGACGACACTTTTGATCGCTGCCGCTACGTCAAGTTTGTTTGTCTCAGTGGCCGGAGTTTGCGGCGCGAACGAAGCCGCTTTCGGTTGCGGCATTGCCGAATCGTTTGCCGCCGGCGAGTTTGTGCCGTTGGTGACCGCCGCCTGACTTGTTGTCACTGCCGGCTCTGTCTTCGCGGCGCTGCCGTTCTCTTGCGCAACGGTCGTTGTTTGTGCCGGTGTTGTTTGCGTCGCCGCGCCATTATTGGCCGCCGCTTGTGTTTGTGTTTCGGTCTTGGCGGCCGGAACATACATTGGCGCGTCAGGCAGCTGCACGTTCACTTCTTTTGGAATCCGGCGCGCCGCGAGTATCTGTTCCTCGCGATAGTTCTCGCGCAGCATAGCTTCGAGTGAACCCGTCGTCGGAGATTGCAAAGTACCGCTCGGACGCATCTCTTCGTCGCGCGGAGTCAGCGCTGGAGCGCGCAGCACTCGGGGCGTGACCGCGATGACGATATCAACCCGACGATTGTTTCGCGTCGGCGAAGTGAACAGCCGTCCCAAAATCGGCAGTCCGCCGAGGAAGGGAAGTCCCGAACGTCCCTTTGTCTCAACATCCTGCGAGACACTCGCAAGCAGCATCGTGCGATTGTTCTGCACGCGCGCAGTTCCCGTAATTGTCCGTTCAGTGAAGGTCGGCGTCAGTGTGCTCGCGCCGAGCACGTCCTTTGATTCGATGTTCATCTTCACTTGCACATCCAGATTCGGAAACACCTGCGGAGTGAAAGTGAGCGTCAGACCTGTCGGCTCGTAATTGATTACCGGAAAACCACCACTTCCAAAAGGTTGGCCTGGCGCTGGCGTAGTGCCGGTGGTCTGGACGCCGAAGGGAAAAGCCTGTGCCGTCTGCACGGGCACGCGTTGTCCGATGCGTGCCTTTGATTCTTCGCCGTTGAAGGCGTGCACCTGGGTCGAAGCAATCAATTTCGTGTTGTCTTTCGATTGAAATGCGTGGAAGACAGACGACGGAATGACCAGGGCTGCAGCCAGTGCGGTCGGTACTTGTCCGACAATGCTGCTGAGATTTACGCCTGGTTGCGAACTGTTGACCACACCGGAACTGCTGAGGACGCTGAGGCCGGGTGACCCGCCAAGGTTGAAGAGGCCGGGGCCTCCGATCTGATTGCCGAACTGCAACAAGTCGGACTGTGAAACTTCATAGATGTCCACGTCCATCACGACTTCCGCGCGGTCCTTGTCGATACTCTGAATGAGTTCGCCAATCAGCCTCACGTTCTCAGCCGTGTCGCGGACGGTTAAACTGTTCGTGTCTTTGTCGGCGACGACGATCATCGAAGGCCGTCCCACCGAAGCCGGCAACGCCTGTTGAATCAGCGCCTTTACTTTTTCGGGATCTGCGTTCGAAATGAAATAGGTGCGCACCACCAACTGCTGATACTGCGGCCGTCGCGCCTGGTCAGCGACGAGGATCGTGTGCCGATCAAGCTTCTGGAAAAACAAACTCTCCTGCAAAAAGATGTAGTCGAGTGCTTTGGCAGTCGTGACGGGCTGGCTCAGCACCATCTCAAGCGTGCGCGGTTGCGCGAAAGATTGTTTGTCGAAAACGACGTTTAGGCCCAACTGCTCGGCGAGTGTGCGAATGTAATGCTTCAGATCGCCGTTAAAGTTTCCCTGTCTCAGTTGTTCCGGCCGTGTCGATTGCGGCAATGGCTCTTCGCCCGGCTTTGAAGCGCCGGCGGGCGTGCCACCGGTCCCTTCCGTCGACGTTCCATTAGTCTTGACCGCGCCGCCTTCTTTCACCTCCTGAAGACGGAGCATGCGCTCCATCTCAGACACAGCTAATTGGTTCACCGGATCGTAACCAAACGCCTGGCGAAACGCGTTGTAAGCTCCGATGTAGTCCCGCTGCTCGGCCATCGAGCGTCCCTGCTGCATGAACATCTGCGACGCATTGAAGATCGCGCGCCGATAATGAAGCTGAAACTCCGCGTTCGAAGGATCAGACGCCAGCGCGAGGGTGTATTCCTGCGCCGCTTTGTCCCATTGCTGCGCTTGCTCGTGTTTCAGGCCGCGTTTGAAGTGGTCCCTGCCTTTCTTGGCAAAGGCCGTCAACGGCACAACCAGCAGGCACAGGACGACAACCAGGGAAACTATCGGATTACGGGTCTGCGTTTTCATAAGTATTACCTTTCGGCGTGGCTAACGTTTGATGCCGGTTAGCCTCGGTTCACTGCTCGTTACACGCGAGTGGCGCATGGTCGGTTCCTCAATGACCGAAACTAGCGCAGTTTAGCAGAAAAACTAATGCATTTTAAGGTGTCGGGAGTCGCCGCAGCTTTGCAATTTCAATACGACGAGTAGATGAAATACCTGGCGCCTGCCGAAGCCGCGTAGCGATGAGAGGTCGCTAAGGCGCAAACGATGTCGATTAATAGGAGAATACTTGGGGGAAAGTCGCGTTCAGGGGAAGTTAAGCGACGTCCTCTCGTGCGTCAGGAATGCGATGCCTGCATTGAAATCTGAGCTGGCACGCTCGGCCTAACGTAAAACAAGCAAGACATACTTAACGAGTGCGATCACAGCGGCAAAGACAGCACAGAATACGACATACACTTAGTAACTAACTTTTCGTTTCGGCATCAACCATTAAGACGGAAGACAAACAAGAAATGCCGACACCGCATCAGAAACACGCGTAGAGAGCCATCGGTTAAGTTGTAACAGTGACGATGCGGCTTAAATGTTGGCTACGTCGTCCCCCGGTAAAATGAAAATCCTCCTCTTGCATTTGTCTCGAGAAACTGACGTCGTGTGAGGACAGGCTGCCGACGGATATATTGTTTATATCCAACCGACCGAAAACTAATCTCGCCTGAATGAGTCTGAAGTTTCCAAGCCCACTCGACATCCCGGTCGATGTAATCGACGTTCTTCGGTTTCCGGGGGGACTTTCTTTCGATTCCGTCTAACTCAACGCCGCTGGGCTCAAGATCAATCCGCAGTTTGTTTACATTTTCGAAGACCAGAGTTGCCGGCGAAACCCAAAACTCAAAATATGTCTTGCCGGAATCAGGAGGGATCCACTCAAAAATGTAATCAACGTCGAACGCAATTTCATATGTATCACCATGGAAAGCCATCGCGTGAATCCGCACGTCATGCCACCCCATGCTTTCGAAGTCCGCGTCAGTCCAGAGCCATTTTTCGATTGTATAGCACTCAATTCCCATTACAGTCACCTTGGAATCTCACCCGGTCTAGCCGGTCGTGCGCCACCTGGAATCCTCGGTCCGTGAACGTGTGGCGTCGGAACACCCCGGTGCGGCGCGCCGAAACGGTCGACTACTTTGATGACGTCGAATCCGTTTGGATTGCGCGGATTGAACTGACAGTGTCGTAACCTTTGATATTTAACACCCCGAGGGCCGAACTCATTTTGGCTTATTGCCGTCCTCGACCCAAGAACGGAATACTGTGAAAAGCTCGATTAGATTACGCGGGCCTCCGTATCCCCAGAACTGCTTCTCTCCCATCTTTTCTTCTAACCGACACACAACCCAATCATGGTCATTGCGATGAATCTCTACGGGCGTAAAAGCTGTGTTCTCAAGCTCGGTGTCTGTTAGGTCGATGCATACTTTCCAGCCGGGATTGTCTAATGTATCTACTTTGATCCCGTACTGATGCTCCCAGTCCCCATTACACTCTTGGGCATACCATTGTTGTATCCAGTCAATCACAGCATTGTTCATTGTGGTTTACCTTGGACCTTCTCCCGGCCTAGCCGGACGAACTCCACCTGGAATCCTCGGCCCTTGTATGTGTGGGGTGGGAACATCACGCCCCGTTACCTTGTTGAAATGAGATCGGCCCGTGCCATCGAATCGCTTGAAGACATCGAAGCCGGTTGGGTTTCGCGGATTCAGCCTAAAGGTAGTGTAACCTGTAATATTTCCATTAGGGCCGAACTTTAGTGTGCTGTGAGGTCCGACCGCGCCAGGGACTGGGCCTGAGCGATTTCTGCCTCGCGTCGCGAGAACCAAAAACACATCGCCGGAGTTGCTGCCAAGGTCGTACGCCGTCGAATTCGGAGTGGGCTCACCTCGACTCTCGTGAACGCGGTTAACCCAGCCCCCGGTGACTCTGTTTGCCACACCTCTGCTGAAATCACCGATGGGTCTCAGGATTCCCCATTCATGCCAAGGCGTATGACCCGCAATCTCCACGGAAATGCTGAAATCTGTCCACAAACTTCCATCTGGGTTGTAACCATATCGAATCTGAAAATCCCTGGTAAGTTCGACATTCGTCATATAGCCATTGCCGGCGACTGCATTTCCTAGTCGCTCGTTATGAACGCGCATGCCAGCTACAACGTTAGGGGTCAGTCCTCCATATAGTTGGTTGCGTTCCGCGACGTGGCCGCCAAATCCTCCACCGCCGCCCCAAAAACCTCCGCCCCCTCCGCAATCAGAGTAGCTGAATTCTGCACCACACGACATCAACCCGGTGGGGTCGACAAAGTTGACCGGATCGTTCTGCACATACGCATAACGATTTAAGCTTTGCGGATCGGTTAAGTCGTAGCTGCCATCGTAAGGATCGGGTTGATCGAACGTTGCCCACCAACGGTTGTACCGACGAAACATGGCATCGTCGGAGCCTAAGCCGTCGCGTTCATAACTCGTGAAGCGATGCGGTTGGAACGCACTGTTCCCATTGCTGCGCGCTGTGTCGCCACCAAAAGGATCGAGTTCTATCGTCGCGTTGATATTGCCGGAAGAATCCGTTATTCGTTGCGATTTGCCAACTGGGTCCTGATGCACCCAGTTCACGCCACCCGCCTGGGTGGCCACCATCTGACTGCCGAGGTAAACATAACCTCGCAACCACCAGCCGCTGCCCGCATAGCTCACACCACCACCGTAAATCTCCGCAACGACCTGACCACCCAATACACTGCTCCGCAGGTAATAGATCGTGTCGCCGGCGTCCACCTTCTTCGCGCGCAAGCCATCCCCGTCGTAGTCCTGCTGGAGGACGTAAGTGCCATTGCTCGCTGACGCTTGCTGACCGACAGCGTCGTAACTGAAGTTGTGGCCGCCATCGTTAGTAATATTCCCCGCGGCATCGTATTGCATCCCGTTACGGCGATTGTTGGTGTAGGTGTAATCTGCCCAGCGGGCAACTCCGCCCCAGCCTTCGATGTGCGTCCGGTTGCCCCAAACGTCATAAGAGTATCCATGCGAGTAAGGGCCGTCGTACGCCACCGGAATTTGTTCGCCAAAGCCGATTCGCGCTTCAGTTCCGGAGCGCGAACATATTAAACGCCCGACGTGATCGTAAGCATACCAACGATCGAGTGTCTGATCGTCGATGTTGCGAACAAATCCAACCCGGTCCGTGTTTTCCCATCCGTATTCGTATTGCAACCGAAGCACGCCGGGAACGTCGTAATTCGTCGGACGCAGGCGATTGTCGTAATTCACCGACAGCGTGCGGCCGTTCCCGTAAGCCATCTGCTTCAGGCCAAACGCCCGGTAACTGATGCTGTTTACATAACTGCTCACGCCGGCATAGTTCGCACCGCTAACAGACGTGGCCCGGCCCGTAGCGTCGTAGGTGTAACCGACCTGCGCGTTCCACGGATTCGTAATCCCCGTCAGTTCACCGGTAAGGTTGTAGCTATAACCGAGAGTGAAGGAACCGGCGCCACTGAAGGTGCGCGTCTCGCTCGTCACACGGGATAGCTGGTCGTATGCGTAGCTCATTGAACCCATCCCGTCAGTCATCGACGTGCGATTGCCGGCGGCGTCATAACCGAAAGAAACATTTGGCGTGGCTGCCACGCCTGCGGGCACGCCATATGTGATGCTGGTAGGCTGTTGGCGCGCGTTATAAGCAAACGTCGTGGTCGCCCCGCGAGCATCGGTGAGCGTCTGCACCGTTTCATCAGCGAAATAGCTGTAGGTTGTTGCCCCCTGTTCCGGTGTCGTTCGCCGCCAAAGCCTCCCAAATCCGTCATATTCAAGCGTTCGAATCTGTCCGGCTTGGTTAATTTGCGTGAGTTCGTCGCCAGCGTTGTAAGCGTAATTCGTGGTCGAATAGACAGACGTATCCCAATTCAATTCTTCGACCTGTTTCAATCTTCCGAGAACGTCCATCGTAGCGCGCCGGCGCCGGCCACGTTCGTCACGGCTGGTGACTACTTCACCGCCCGCACAGCCGCATCCACCATAAGTGGTCTCGCGCGTATTGCCGTCGGGAAGCGTCGTAACCAACGGTCGTCCTTTCCAGTCGTAAGTTTGATAGTTCCAAACCCATCCGGCGGAGTCGTCGCCAGTGGGTGTCCAGTCACCAGCAATTTCAGTCGGCTTCGTTTTCTGAATTGCGCGACCCATCACATTGTATGTGGTCAGCTGCCCGATGTAGCCGCCAGTACTACCTGGATGATTCGACGACTCCTGGACAACCCGTCCAGCGCCGTCCAGGATTTGGCAGGAATACGCATCGTCCGCGATGTTGTTGGTGCTGGAAAAACTCTGCACATAGTAAGAGCCATACACGAACCGTGTATAAGCGCCGGTGTTTGCGATCGTTACTCGTTCTAGACGCGCGGCGGTGTCATAGGCAAAAGTCTTGATCAGACCCTGCGGTTGTCCAGCCGGCGCGGGAGCCTGCGTACGCGTTCGTGAGCCGAAGTCATAGTTGTACTGTGCAGTCGACGCGATGCCAGCCGGATCGGTAACCATGGTCGGATAAGCGCGCGTGTTGCGGCTGTTGTTGCCGTCCGAATAACTGTCCCCAAAGTCGATTGTAGTCAGTCGATCCAGCCCATCACGCGACATAATTACCGAGCCTGATAAATCGTAACCAAGCAAAGAACTCCACGCCAACTGATTCAGGTCGTTCACATTGTACCGTCCAACGCCTGTCAAGTTCCCGCGGCCAACGACAAAGCCACCGCCGTAATTCGTCGAATCGTGCTGAACCGACGGGCCGACGGCTGTGAAGTGCCTGCTGTCGCCCCAGTCATAAGCGTAGGCGGTCTTTGATGCGAGCACACTTGAACCCTCGTAGACAGACACGGTATCCAGCAACCCAATGACGCGCCGGGCGATGAACGGACTATCCCACCGATAATCAGTGTGGGTGCGTCGCAGCACCGTCACTGCATCGGCGGCGTATTCGTAAACGTCGGAAGGGAGGCCGTACGAAGTGTACGAAATTTGGGTGCGGTTACGATTACCTTCGGCGTCGTAGATATTTGTCTCAGTCACGCGCGGGTTCTTCGGGTATGTCAGACCTTCGTCGTCCTGCGTCCACGCAACCGTGGTCCACTTCTTTCTGACGCCCCCTGACCATATTTCGCTGGTCGTAGTTAATCCGTTTTGCCAGCCGCTGATCGCAAAAAATTCTTTGTAAACTGTGCCGTCCGCCGCCGTCTGTTGGCTCCATGACGCGTCACCAGCGACGCTAAAATAGGTGACCGCTTCACTGCCGCCGTTCCACATCTCGGCCCAATCGCGTCGCTCCGTAAAGCGTGGACAATCAGTTTGGCCGGCACTCGAATCAACGTTGTAGGACCTATAGGAGCGTAAGCGCCCATCAGAAGCATAATGATTAATGCGATTTACTTGCCCAAAAGCCGAGTTGTAATTGAAGGTTATGTAGGATCCGTCGTGCAAGCTAACCTGCGTCAGCACAGAGACGGAGCTGTTGTTTGGCCCATTTACCGCGAGACCACCGCCGAAATTCGGTGCAACCCAAACCGAGCCATAGCTGAACGTCGCCCAGTCGTGGGCAACGCCGGCCCACGTCTGGCGAATAGCTATTAGGTTGCTGGTGCCGTCGTAAACAAACGTAACTACGCGGCCGAGCGTGTCGGTGATTGTCTGCAAGTGCCCGTTGTTGGCATCAAACGTCGCAGAGATGTAGTTGCCGTTGCGATCCTTGATTTGAACGCAGCGATACTCGCCGTTGATAGTCACAGGCGCGAAAGTAAACTGCGTACCGTCTGATGTTCGGACGAGCAACGAGCTCGGATTAGACGCGTCCAATTCGGTGTAACTGCCCTCCGCAGATTCGTAAGTATTCGACGACCCAACCTGCCGCAGTTCGATGCGACCGCCGGATGGGTTTACCATCATGTACGCATAGATTCCGGTCGCGGAATTAAGGAAGCGTTGCTGAAGCTTAGGGAGTCCGAGTGAAAAACCCGGAGCGGGCGAACCCAGATCGCCGTTGTATTTGATGTAGGAACCGTCTTTTGCCCAGACGAGGGAGTTGTAAGAGAGCGTAAGATTGAGATCCATCCCCGCCCTGCCAGGCAAGCTTAATAGTGGCTGACTCCAGTTGAAGTTTCGCGAGCCGAGATCGTCACCGGGCTGGCCGATCTCGTTGCCCGGCCGGCGCCGCGCGGTCGAGAAGTTGGGATCGCCGGATGGGTAATAACCGCCGCCGCCTCCGCCACCCTGAGGATCGCAATCGGCGCACATTTGGTTGGATTGAATCGGGGCTCTCGCTGTCGGCACTGCGGGGTTTGAATTCCGAAGCTGATCGAGATTTGGAAGGGCGGTTGGCGCGCCGGTAGTGACTGGCGGAGGCGTAGTCGTGAAGCTCCCACCCGGCCCTGTTCCTCCACTACCGTATCGCGGCCCAGGAGATATCTGCGACTGATTTCCATTGGCGCCATTTCCATTTTGGCCGCCTGGCAATGCCTCAAGTGCCTGGCCGGCGTCAATGATGCCTCCGCTCTGTGTCTTTGCCTGAAGCGATACCGAGCGCCGTGCTGAATTGACGATGGCCCTTTTTACTTGTCCAGTGTTCACGCCGGGGCGTACGCGCTTTATCAGTCCGACGACGCCTGATACAAGTGGCGCAGCAGCCGATGTGCCGCTGACGCTCCAGTAACCTCCGCCCATCTGCGTCGTGAGAATGTTTTCACCCGGGGCACTTATCGCGACATGTGTTTCACCAAAATTCGACCAGGACAAAAGCTGGTCGCGATTATTGGTTGCCGCGACTGCAATGAGGCCTGCCGAATCGAACGAAGCCGGGTAATACGCCGATGAAGGCGCTCCGTCGTCGATATTCCGGTTACTGTTTCCCGCGGAACAGACGACGACAACGCCGCGCCGTAAAGCGCGATCGATTGCATCTTTCAAGGCAATCGAGAAACCATCGGTACCCCAGGAAAGGTTGATTACTTGTGCCCCGTGCGCAACTGCGTAGTCAATGGCTTCAACCGCGTCGGCCACATCCCCAGTGCCCGTGTTATCCAGGACGCGCAAGCTCATCAGTCCGGCTCGCCACATTACTCCGGAAGTACCGATCGAGTTGTTTCCCTGCGCCGCGATGATTCCGGCTACAGATGTTCCGTGACCTTGTTCATCTTTGATAACGCCGGTGTTCGTTACGAAATCCCATCCGTGAACGTCGCCCATTGTTGGTAAAGAGTTCGTCCATTGGTTGTTAACCAAATCCGCGTGCGTGAAATCGATGCCGCTATCGATGACGGCGATCACCGTGGCGGTTGAGCCCTGCGTCTCTTGCCACACGCGGGACGTGCCGATGTCGGAGCCATGATGCCCGCCATTCTGCCCGGTATTGCTGAGTGCCCATTGTTCATGGAACCGCGGATCGTTAGGTGCAACCGCCAGTTGATCGCTCTTGACGATGAAATTAGGCTCGGCAAACACCACCGCCGGATTAAGATTCAGTTGCAATGCTGCGTTTACCGCGTCGCTTGCAGTCGTTAGTTCGAGCGTCTCAATAGACGATTCTCCTCGCAGTTTCTTCTTGCGTCGTGCTCCCCGGGACGCAGCGACAATGTCCTTATCGTTCTCTGTCGCATTGGGCCGAAATCGTACTAACAATTCACCTGATCTGTGGGCCGCTTGAGTGGATTGATTTGCCAGATACCGAGTGGATGATTCGACACCGGCAGCAGTGCGGACGGGCGCAAAAGGAATGACCAGCAACAGTGCAGTTGATTGCAAGAGACTGACAGCCACTAACTTCCTGAGCCGCTGCGAAACACGAAACAACATGACAAACTTCTCCTCTTATGTTACGGGCAATGGTCAACCTCGAATGCACACGTTCGCGCGCAAACTGATCACCAGGCCTTATTCAATTACCGCTGTTCTGATTGTGTGAGGTTTGGGAAAGTCAAAAAACTTGCCGAACCCGAAAGCTGCTCGAACGGTGGTAGATGCGGGGCGTAGTCAACCGCGTTGCCTGCATTATCGCTGAGTGTTCAGATTCACCTCTTCGACGAACGTCACGCGATTGATTTCGTGGAGGGTGGAGACACCCGTAAAGATCTTTTTCAAAGCCGATTCACGCAGGCTGGTGAGGCCTTCGGCCTCCGCCGCGCGCCGAACTTCTGAGCCCGGACGTCGTTCAACGATCATCTCGCGGATGTTGTCGCTCAAATCCAGCAGCTCGTGAATGGCTGTGCGGCCACGGTAACCGGTGTGATTGCAGCTTTCGCATCCGGTATTCATATAGAACACTCGGTTGCGATGCTCGTCCGGTTGCAGGCCCGATTCGATCAACTCAGTGTCCGAAGGGTGATAGGCGCGCTTGCAAATCGTGCACAGGATGCGCACCAACCGCTGCGCCAGAACGCAGTTGAGTGACGAGACGAAGTTGTAAGGCTCGACACCCATGTTCAGAAAACGGCCGATGACGTCGATGACGTTGTTCGCGTGAACAGTCGTGAAAACCAGGTGGCCGGTCAGCGCTGACTGAATGGCGATTTGCGCCGTTTCTTCGTCGCGAATTTCACCGACCATGATCTTGTCCGGATCGTGACGCAGAATCGATCGCAAGCCGCGCGCGAACGTCAGACCCTTCTTTTCATTCACCGGAATCTGCGTGATGCCGTGCAGTTGATACTCGACCGGATCTTCGATGGTGATGATCTTGTCTTCTTCATTGCGGATTTCGTTGAGCGCCGCGTACAGCGTTGTCGTTTTACCCGAACCGGTTGGCCCGGTAACCAGTACCATGCCGTAAGGCTCAGCAATGTAGCGCCGGAACTTCCGCAAATCCTCCGGATCAAAACCCACGACGTCGAGATCCAGATTCTTAAATGACTCGTTGATCTGTTCCTTATCCAGAATACGGATGACTGCGTCTTCGCCATGTACCGTGGGCATGATCGACACGCGGAAGTCCACGTTCCGGCCCTTGTAGCGAACGCGGAAGCGTCCGTCTTGCGGCACGCGACGTTCGGCGATGTCGAGTTCCGACATGACCTTAATACGCGAGATTAATGTTTGGTGATAAGCAAGATCGATGGGATCGACTTTTTGATAAAGCGCGCCGTCGATGCGGTACTTGACCTGCACTTCGGTGTCGCGCGTTTCGATATGTATGTCGGAGGCGCGCGATTCCATCGCATTGTAGATGACCGTATCGACCAACTTGATGATCGGCGACATCTCGCTGTCGGTTGCGAGCCGATCCAGATCCAGAACCTCTTCACCCGTCTCAGTCTCGCGCACCAGCGAAATGCGGAAACCTGATGCGGCCTCCTGCAAGACGCGCTGGGTCGCATCGCCTTTGCGGAGCACCACGTCGATGGCGCCCGCGGTCGCGACGTGTGGGACCAAACGCGTTCGCAGCGCTCCGGCCAGGTCGTCCAGCCGATCCAAATCCGTCGGGTCGGCCATCGCGATGTGCAGCTTTCCGTTCTCACGCCGCAACGGCACAAACTGGTTGCGCACCATCAGATCGACGGGGATTTCGCTTAAAAGGGCATAGTCGATGGGAGACTCGCCGTCCTGCGGCAGCAGGTTTACGAAGGGCAGGCGATAGCGCCGCGCGAGGTCTTTTGCCTGGCGCACTTCCGGCGGTTCGATGGCTTGCGGGAGGTCGTCGTCAACCGGCGCGTCCCCATTGTTTGCGACGGGGTCCGTGACCGTCTTGTCGGTCTGTTCTTCAGAAAACTGATTCATCTTCTGTACCGCAAGTTGTTAACTTGCGTGCTTCTTCTAATTGGATGCGCCAGTTAACAACTTGCGCTACTTACCGCTTTATCATCGGGCCGCCGGAGATTGATTCGATGATCGGGAGATAAATCGCCAACAGAATTACCACTACGATGCCGCCCATCACGACAAGGATCGCAGGCTCAAGAGTGGTCGTCAACTGTTCTAATTTCACTTCGGCTTCGGCATCGTAGAAGGTAGCGACCTCATCGAGCATCTCGCGCAAGCTGCCTGAGCGCTCGCCGATTCCGATCATGTCGATCGCCAGAGCGGGCATCCATCCGGCTGATTCCAGGCTTTCCGTGAACGACTGGCCTTCGCGAATCATCGGCAGAATCGCCGAGCTGCGCCGGCGCAATTCGAGATTTGTGATCGATTCAGCGGCAATCTCCCACGATTCAACCAGCGTGATACCACCCGCCAGAAGGGTCGCGAGCGATCGCGCTGCCTGCGCCACGGACAATTGCACCAGCAACTTCCCCGCGATGGGAATTTTCAACTTCAGCCGATCGATGGTCAGTCTTCCGCCGAGCGTACGCGACCAGATGCCGAAACCGATTGCGCTGACGATCAGAAGCGGCGCAAGCCAGAAAACATTTCCCGTCAGCCACCCTGAGAGTGTCAGCACGATCTGTGTCACGAGCGGCAAGTTACCGCCAAAGCCGGCAAACAGTTCCGACATGCGCGGCACCACGTAAATCGTCAGAAACACAACCATGCCGAGCGACGCGAGCAACAGAAATAACGGATACGCCAGCGCGCCGCGAATCTTTCGTCGCAGTGCGACCGATCGTCGCATATAGGTGACGTACCGCGACAAGACTTCGTCCAACGCGCCCGATCGTTCGCCGGCGAGGATCGACGCGGTGTAGATGCGCGGGAAGATGGCGCCTTGCGACGCGAAGGCCTGCGACAGCGCCGCGCCGCCGCGAATTGCGTCTTCGACAGCTTCAAGAACGGCGCGCAGCCGCACCGAAGTAGCGCGGCGTCGCAACATGGAAATCGCCTGAAGAATCGGAATGCCCGCGCGCAAAAGCGCCGCGAGTTGCTGATTGAAAAGCAGAAAGTCGTTGGCCTTTACCTTCGTGCGGCCGCTGCCGCCACTGGCTTTCGTAAACGAGGTGACGCCTTCGACTTTCGGAGGCGTGATGTTGAAAACTTTGAAGCCTTCGCGCTCGAGCCGCGCGCGCGCTTCATGCACGGCGGACGCTTCGATCGTGCGGGTGACAATCTCGCCCGCGGGAGTTCCCAAACGACAGACAAATTCAGCCATTGCGGTCGGAGTATATCAGTTCGTTGCGCGTGTATCGCAAATTGCTAATTTGCGCGGAGCCGGCGCAAGTTGCCAACTTGCGATACACGTTCGACTAGCGAACTCTAAGAACGCTGACGGCGGCGGAATGTTTCGCAAACACATTGTCGCTGACAAAGAAAAAACCCGCGAGACCTGAACACGTCGTCGGATCTCGCGGGTTGGTTTGAAGGTGAGATTGTCTTAGAAGTCTGGTCGTGGGGGTCGCGGCGGTCCGGCTCCCGGACCCATCCCCGGTCCACCCGGCCGGCGGACGCCTGGGCCGTCACCGGGTCCGTGCCCCGGACCCATTCCCGGTCTACCTGGTTCGCGAGGGCGTCTCAGGCCGTGTAGTTTCTGCTGCTGCTCCGGCGTTAGATTGTTTTTGATCTTGATCGCCAGTTCCATGTGCAGGCGTTTGATTTCGCGTTCAGTCTCGAGCACCCGATCGAGCTGCGCCAGCGCCTGTTGCTCATTGACCTGGTTCGCTTTCATGGTCTCGTGCAGCACTTCCATCGCGTCGTGCAACTGCCACTGCAAATCGTTGAAGCGTGCCGATGTTTTACCGATCTCAGTGCGCATGTATGTCTTCTGCTGATCGGTCAGACCCAACTCGCGCTGGTTCTGCATGACCATCTCCGGCGGAAACATTGGGCCGAACGGATCATGCGGCGGCTTCGGTGTGCGCGGTTGCGGTTGATCCGGCGGCTGCGTTTCCTGCGCGATGGCCGGGACCACGCTGAAAGCGAAAGCCGCGGCCAATGCCAGAAGTCCTAATACTTTCTTCATCAAGTCTCTCCTTCAGAAAACTAGTTCGGGCGGCTGGGCAAGAACGATTGCAGCCCGGTCGCGTTTTCATTTAATTGCGGCAGCGAACTAAACAGTGAGTCGCTTGGCGAAGTGAGCAGCGCCGAAGTGGGCGATTCCCAATCGGTGATTGCTTTCGCTTCACGCGTTAGCTTGCGGTTCGATCGGGCCGCGGCGAGCTGAATTGAGTTTCGGCGCACGGTCGTTCGGTTGCGACGCGCAGTCGTGTTTTCTTTCGAGGGCGTCGTCCCAGGGGCGGCAGACTGGTTGACAGTTGGCGACACAATCGTGGGTGTAGTGTTAGGCGCAGCCGGAGTCTCGACACGGACGACTGCCGGTTGTGTCTGCGGCCGGTATCGCGACCAAACTGCGAGCGAAATGACGGCGCAAACCAGCAGCGCGGCCGCGGCGACAAACGCCGGATTGAAAACGAAAGCGCGCCGGGCTCGCGGCGTCGCGCGATTCCACACACGCGCGAATTGCGGAGCGGTTTCTTCGTCCGCTGCCTTCAGCTCGCTAAACAGCGCTTGGAGTTTCTTTTCTTCGCCAGACAATTCCATTTTCCGTTTCCGTTCCGCTCAACCATTCGCGCAAGTGTTTTTTGCCGCGCTCATAATGTTGCCGCGCACTGCCAATCGAAATTCCCATGATGACCGCGGCTTCACTCAAACTCATGTCTTCGTAGAATGCCAGGTGCAGCACTTCACGTTGTCGCGGCGGCAATTTGGCGAGCGCGGCCCGAAACTGTTTCTGAATTTCGGATTTTTCAAAAGCCGCGCCGGGCGCATCGACCAACGGCGTCGCATCGTCGCGCTTGTCCAGGCCGCCGATGAACACCAGATTACGCAAAAGCTTTTTCCGGTACTCGCCGATCGCCGTCTTGCGAATCACCGCGAAGAGCCATGTCTTCAAGCTCGACTCGCCGCGGAATTTCGCTTTACCTTCCAGAATTTTCAAATAGACCGTCTGGAGGACTTCTTCGGCTTCGGCGTAGTCGCGACGGCAGCAACTCAAAGCCCAGCCGAAACTGGCGCTATGCAGGTTTTCGAGCTCATCCTGGAGCTCAACAATGTCGATCTGCTGTGTTTTCACGGTATAGCGCCGTGTTCAGTGAATTAGTCGCCCGCGGCGACCGGATTATATGACAGGTTTTCTCCCTCTCCCTGTGGGAGAGGGCTGGGGTGAGGGGCGAAGCGTCGTTTAGAGGCGGGCTACCGCCCGCCAGTCGGGCAGTAGCCCGACTCTAAACATCCTCCACCGTTCTTCTCACGCTCTTGAGCATTATTAGACGAATCAGACCGCTGAAAGGCCGCACGACAAGCCAATACGCAAGAAACTTTCGCCGGCTGGCCGGGTCGCCACATGTAACTCGGGTCTCGGTCGTGAGAATAGTCTGTCCCGGGATTGGTTCGCTGAGGCTGAAATTCCAAACGCCGCGGGCAAATCCTGCACACACCGGTCGATCAAAATCCGGCCGATTGAATGGCGAGACATTCCCGGCCGGCCGCCAAAACCTTCCCGTTATCCCCAGTACAATTTCCTCGCCCGGCTTCTCAGCCAGCAGACCGAAGCCTGAGTCCATCAGAGTTTGCATTGTGATCTGGCGATTTTGCGGTATCGCGCAAGGACGGGCGATGTATCCCGGAATGGAGCGCAACGCGAGCAGCGACTTGATGATTACCGATTGGCCGAGATCCGCAGTCCTGAGTACGCGATAGACGGTTGCGCGCGACGCGTTAATGACTATGCTGTGAATTTCGACCGCGTCAGGTTTCGGTGCGAATGAGTCGATCAGCATAGTCGGTACGCACGCCTCCCGCGTGCTCTCAGCGGCATGATCAATAGCACGCCAGAGGCGTGCGTACCTTCGTCATTTCGTCCACTCGGAGGCAATGTGAGATTCAACGGTCACCGGCACGTTGTGCACGTATTCTTCGCCGGCAGATATCATGGCGCGCTCGACTTTCGCGGCCACGGATTCGGCCTCGCCTTCGTTAACTTCGACGACAATTTCGTCGTGGATGATGTTCACGATTTGGGCTGACGTGTCGCGCAGTCCGTCATTCAGAAGACGGAGCGCGCGTTTGAGAATGTCTGCGCTGGTCCCTTGAATGGGCGCGTTCTTTCCGTTCCGTTGCGTCATGGAAATCTGCTGACGATCTGATGGGTCATAGTTGAAGCGAACCAGACGGCCTGATCCGGTGCGCGCCTGCTTTTCATCCACCGCGCGATTCGCCGATTCTCGCAAATACGTATCGAGGCCACGGTAGGTCGAGAAGTAGCGGCGCAAAACGTTTTCAGCTTCCGGTACACCGACCCCGGTCATCAACGAAAACCTTTGCGCGCCGATGCCGTAGACGACGCCAAAGTTTAGACGCTTCGCGAAGTCGCGTTGCTCCTTCGTGACTTGATCCTCAACGACGCCGAACACTTGCGCGGCCGTGACGCGATGCAGATCGGCGCCGGACTTGAATGCATTCGTGAACGCCTGGTCGCCGGAAAACTCGGCCAGGATGCGCAGCTCAATCTGCGAGTAGTCAGCGATGATCAGTTGCCGCCCTTCGGGGTAACCCATGAAGCAGCGACGATACTCAGGCGCGTGCGGCACCTGTTGAATGTTCGGATTCGTGCAGGCAAAGCGGCCCGTCGGCGCGCCGATCTGACGAAAGTCTGCGTGCAGGCGGCCAGTCTTCGGATTGATAAACTCAATCATGTTCTGGCCGTAGCTGGTCAAGGCCTTCTGCATCGTGCGGTACTCGAGCAGCTTCGCCACGACCGGGTATTGCAACGCCAGCGGCTGCAACTTCCAATTGCGCGTCGAATCGGGAAGCGGAATGCCAAGTCGATTCAGCGCCTCAGTCACCTGTTGTTGCGAATCGAGATTGATGTTCGCGCGCGGCGGACCGAACAGAGAAGCCTGCGCGGCGCCTTCGCCCAGCATTTCCTGCAATTCGTTCGCGAGTTCTGCGCGCCGCTCCTCAACAATCGCGAGTTGCTCGAGCCAGCGATTTTTGTTCATGTAGAAGCCGGTCAGCTCGATATCAACGACTGGCATTACGCAGTCAAATTCAAGCTTCGCGCAATCAATTAAGTCGTTCGACTTGATCTTTTCCACCAGCTTTTCGCGGAGCGGAATCAGCACCGCGGCGTCGCGCGCGGCGTACTGCAACTGCGATTCAGAGAGTTCGAACTCCCAGTTACTTAACCGTTCTGATTTATCGACGGCTTCGTTCAGATAGCGACCGGCGATGGCTTCCAGGCCATGCCGCTCTTCGATGTCGCCGGCGGAAACGAGCTGGCTGGCGAGCAAAGTGTCGAACAGTCCACCGATATCAACGCCAAAGTTGTGCTTGATGAACTTCGCGTCGAACTTTGCGTTGTGGGCGATCTTGATCGGGCGTGACGCGGCGATCAATCTGCGGAGTGGCGCGACGTCTTCACTCTGCTTCAGGTCAAAACCGGAAAACTTATCGAGATCGATGATGAAAACGTTTTCGTTAGTCGCGAGTTGAATCAAACGCAAACGCGACACATACGGATCGAGATCCGTCGTTTCCGTATCGAGACCAACAACTTGTCGACTTGCGAGTTGATCGACGGCGCGCCGGAGCTGTTCTGGGGTGGTGACGAGTTCGTACTGCGTGTTCATTGCAACAAAATAAGACGACAGTTAGCCACAAAAGGGCGCAAAATGCACAAGAGTCTCATTCACAATTGCAGAACGGTGTCCCCGAATGCGGCGGAGGCTTTGTGGCGGAAAACAACTTTACGGGAGCCATGCTACAAAACGCGATGATTTGACGCTATCTGAATTGAGGAGATGTTTATGAGAAGCGGAATAAAGTTGGCCGTCCTATGTACGGCGTTGCTCTTCACATCGCAGCTCGCGGCTCAGGATGCGACCGCAAGACTTGACCGGCTGAGGCAGGAGCTTGCCGAGATCCAGATGAAGGAAACCGAATTGCGCGCGCGGCTGGAACAGCTTAACGAGGCGATTAAGCCGGAGAATATTGAGCGGTCGCTGGCAGGCGTTGGCTCGACGCGACCTGAGGAGTTACGCGAGCATCGGCGCAAGACATTGACGATCGAAAGAGACAGCGTCGCGAAACAATTGCAGCGGTATGAAGAGCGTCGTATGACTCTGGAAGCTGCGATTGCGACTGCGGAAACTGAAGCTTATCACCGTAGTGCGCAGCCATCGTCCCGTCCGTCAACGCAAATGTTTGTCTCAGCGAGCGCTGAGCCGTCGCAATTGTGGATTGCTTTACCGGTTGGACTCGCTGTTTTGTTGGTTGGCGGCGCGGCAGTCATTGTGATCGTCCGCAGGAGATCCGCTTAAGCGCGGAAGAATTATTGCTCGTAAAACGAATTGTAGATTGGTTGAATCTTTCCCGGCTTTAGATCGCCGGAAGCAATGATTCTCGTCACGAACTCGGCGAACGGTTGGTGGTTCGGATCGTACTGCAATCGTTTCATCAAACTGTAGAGGACCACCGCGAGGACATGCATGCCGTCGTCCTCGTCCTTCCATCGCTGCCGCGGCTCGCGACCGATATTCATCTTTTCGGTGATGATCTGTTCCAGCGCGCGCACACAATCTTCTTCGATAAAGCCTTCGAACGAGTTGTATCCGAAAGAACGGTTGTGATTCAAAATCTTGTCCATCAAAAAGCTGTCTGACTTTAGAGTGTTCAGGGCTTCTCTTAAATGGCGGTCACCTTTTAGGTCGTACGGTGGGTGCAGCATCTCGTGTACGGCATTTTGCACGACGACCGAGAGTGGGTACGAAGCGTCAACAATAAATCGCGTCCCCGTGATCCTCATGCCGTGGGGCCGCGAAAAATAAAGCAGGTACACAGTAATCCTGTTGGATGAAAAGGGGAGTCCCACGTGTCTTTCTACTTCGCTGATCACATTGAATCTGGTCAGATCTTTTTCCAGGGTCAGAATTCTTTTGTTCACCAGGGGATAAACGTTCGCTTTCCAATAATCACTGAAACCGATCTCGTCGAGGAACGAGAGAATGATTTTTAAGTCTCCGCGCACGGATGCGAACAGTCGCCAACCTCCTTCGTCAAAGTAAATAGTCTTTTTAAGATTGCTTTTCATTGGCTCGGGCCGAGCGAGCGTCCGCAGCATGTCCGCTATTGTCTCGTCGTCGGTCGCCGAGAAATGGAGACTGAGAAACGCTGACACGATGTTTCCGTTTTCATCCTTGAGTTTGCGTTTGAGATTAGCGAGCGCGGCCTTCGTCTTCGGAGTTAGTTGCGGAGCAAAATGATCGTATTCCTTCTGATAGTGACTCAGGTAAAACGGATCGCCCGTTAACACGTTGAGAAAGCAGAGCAAGTCGAACTTGAACGAATGAGACACTTGCCATTCAGTCGTGAGGTGCGACCGTGGCGATTTGCTGCGGCTGTTCTGGCCGGCCGCGGGCGGGATGCTTGCGCCGATCATGATCAGAACGCACGCAATCCAATATGACTTCTTGTTCGTCTTTAGATTCACCGGGAGACCTTATGCGAACTTGAGATTCATGATTCGGTGGGCCTTTGCCGTAAAAGGCTCGCAAGTAACACCTTTAATTCACACCGGGCTTTAGCCCGGTGTCAGCTTGGTAACGATTTACGAAACCGTTTCAACGGTTTTCATTGTGTGGCGACAAGTAGCCCCCCGTACTAACAGCCTCAGTGTGTGGGCAGAAGAGGAAACCGTTAAAACGGTTCCTTATTCTTATCGTCGTTTCACACCGGGCTGAAGCCCGGTGTGAATGAGATCTCACAGTTTTAATCTTTTGGTGCAAAGCTGCCCGGGCGTTATTCGTTCGTGAACGGTTTCTTTTGCAATACCGGCGCTGATGTTGAGTGTTTGCCGGGCTCGTCAGGTTTGGCAGTACGTTGCGTCGCCGCGGCGCCTTGATAGATGTAGCTGTCACGCGCACGCACGGCCACGTTCGGGATGTCAGTCCTGACTTTGATTTGACGGCGTTCCCCCGCGCCAGTCTTTTTCTTCGGGTAATAACCAATCGTGTATTGGCGGCGCAATTCCTCAGCGATGAAACCAAATGCTGCCTGTAGAGCGCTTAAGTCTTTATTCGCCTCGTAAAGCCTGCCACCGGTTCGTTCGGCGAGGTCACGAAGATAACGTTCGCCGCGATCATATTCAGCCCGCGTTGATCCGGTGCCGCCGCTGCTGCCGCCGTTGCCAAAGATGTCGGGAAAAGGCAAAGGTAGCTTTCGCAAGATCGACGGCAGGCGACTCTTGTCGGGCGGCGGCGCCGGCGGTTGACCGTTGTCGGCTGCTGGATCGTACGTGTCATAGAGAATTGGGTAAATGAGTGCGTCAAGTTCCTCGGCCGAATGGACCGTGCCTTCGTAAGTGGCATGATTACTCGTCGCATCTACCCCATCGGTGAAAAGGACTACGGCCTTCCGTCCCGGGATGCGAGTGAGGTGCTTCTGCATGAGCTTCTCTACGGCGTCATATAGATGCGTGCTCAGTCCTCTGCCGATGCGCTCAATCCCTTTCCGAATTTTCGCGCGGTCATTTGTCACGTCACTTTCAATCGTGAATCCGCGGGCGAATGATACGACCATGACATTGTCATCCGGTCGAAGCTGATCGACGAAAAGCTTAGCGGCCTCCCGAATTTGGCCGAGCTTCGACCAGGTGGACGTACTGGTGTCGACCATTAGCACAACCGTAAAGGCTTTATCCACTGAGGCAAAATAGGCAATGTCTTGTTCGACGTTGTCCTCGAAAACGTGGAGGTCTTCGCGTTTTAGATCGGCGATATAGCGGCCATTCCGGTCCGTGATACTGACCGGCACGGTGACCAATGCAGTATCCACCCGCACAACATCATCCTGGCCGATCTGTTCCTCGTTCTGGTTTGGCTTCGAATTCTCCGGCGCGTTGGACTGCGAGGCCGAACCCTTCGGCGGTATTACCTCGACACGCCGATTGCGTTCCTGAGCGAATACAATCGGGAACTCCGCGGCACAGAGCAACAGGACCAGACCTAGCGTAATCGCGCTTCTCATGGGTTACCCTTTCGAACTTAATCCCAAATTTCGATGGTTGAGCCGGCTTCTTAGTCGCAAACCAAACTAACTCTGGCCGGGGAGATTTCCTCGCTATTGATTCCGGCTTGAAGGTCTATTTCTTGAAGACGATACCAAACGAGAGCCTGATATTGTTCTGACGTCCGGAGCCGAAGAATGTCGGGCTGTAGTCGGCTTGCACAAGTCGTAGATCGATACGTTTGCTAAGCCGCACGTCCAAGCCGCCGCCGAGCACCATCGCCAACGAAGTCGCATCGTCAAAGGTGTACACGATGCCTGCCCCGGTGCTGTTGGAAGTAAATCCGCGAAATAGTGACGCCCCAACTAAGGCATGAGCGAAGGGTTGCACGCGGCGACTGTTCCGCGACTTGAATTGAACGCCGCCAACCAGAAAGTACTGATCTCGCTGACTGGAGAATGTACCGCCACCGGTGCTGCGAGAGTCTCGGTAGAAGTGTGCTGACGCGTCGGCGACCAGTCCGACATTTGGGCGAATGTTTCTTGTGTAGGAAAGATTGATTCCATGCTGGCCTTTGCGATCCGGATCGATCGTCAGAGTGTTGATGTCGGCGCTGTGGTAGGAATATCCCACGAAAAATTCGTTCTTCGGATAATCCGCCGGGGTTTGCGCCAGGGCAACACACGCGCTGCCGAAAATAAGTAGAGCGGTAAAAATGATTCTTTGCATAACAACTGGTTCTCCTTTTGCTTAGTGTGGCTGCTCGCCGCGACGGGGAGAACGGCGAAACCGAGCAGCTTGTGACACGTGGATTAGACGAACTCTGTGGAGAAGATGCGTCCGGTTACGCAAAGATGGGCGTCCAGATTTCTAAGTTTGGACGTTTTTGCAGGTGGAGATCTAAATAACCGAGCCGGTAACGCGGGATCGGTGAGTCATTCGGCGAGATTAGCGCTTGCGCTTCCGGCACTCGCGGTTTTCCTGAACTCGGACGGGGTCATGTCGGTATGCTTCTTAAAGACGGCATTGAACGAAGATTTCGAGTTAAAGCCAACTTCAACCGCGATGCCTAGAATCGATAAATGCTCAAACGACGGATCGAGAAGCCTTTCTTTGGCTTCTTCCACTCGATACGAATTGATGAAATCCGAAAAAGTTTGACCCATCCGTTCGTTTATTGTTTGGGAGAGGTAATACGACGGAATCGACAATTGGTCTGCAAGTTTCTGCACCGTCAGCTCGCCATCTCTAAAAGGCTTTTCGTCCTTCATGTATTGAAGCAGCCGGTTACGATACCGTTCCTGTCTCTCGGCAGTCAGCGTGGACTTCTCATATTTTTTTGCCGGCGGCTGACTCGTTGAGTTGCTCGCAATTTCAGGTTTGCTCATCTCCAGGTAACCCATCGCGTACACCACAATCGAGGCTCCGAGAGGCACCAGCAGATTTGTTGTCGCACTTGGGTCGATGATCAGGCGCAACAACGCCCCCAGCCAGAGGATGATTGAAGCAATCGCAAAGAACCGCACCTTGAAACGAACGTTTTGTTGGTCGGGGGCAGAGATGGCTTTTGATTTTTTGGAGTATCTGATCAGCATAGCTACGACCAGGATCAGATACACGAGGAACTGAACGATGAAGATCGACGAGCGAATGTAATACCACTGTCCCAGCGAGTCCTGGTAAAACTCAGCAACCAGGAATTTGACCTTGTCAGCGCGGCTTTGAAAATAGTAGGGAAGTAAGTAGGCGAGCACAAAAAGGGACGGTACAAAGTGAAGGAAATCCTTCTTTTTCAGGCGCGCGGTTCCCGCAGTGATCGTGCGGATGTAAAGAAACAAAAGCGGACCGGCCAGAAAGACGAAGGGGTGATGAACTCGGCTTAAATGTGGATAGACAAAGACATAATTCGTCGTGAGCAAAACTGCGCCGGTGACGATAATCGCGATCGAGAGCGTCAACCCGGCTAGAAACTTATTGGCTAACCTGTTGCCGCGTTTGACGGTCACCAGTGCCAAAGTCAAAAGCAGGCCCTGCGCGGCTCCAAGCAAATTCAATACTGCGAGAAGATTAAGAGAGGGTCTCATGTGGAACGCACTGCGGGTACCACCGTTCAACGACGGGGCTCAGGGGAATTCGAGTCTAACATGGACTTTGGGCGAGTCCAGACAGCTGGAGACGCACGAAATTTCCGTCCGCGGTGGTCGTAATTCAAAGACGTCAGTGCTTCGCGCCGATTAGATACGTCACCGGCTCGTCACCGGGAACAGATGCGGAGTGCATTGTGTTGGCAGGAAGATAATCGCGATCGCCGGCGCGGAGCGTGTAGGTCTCGTGTCCGACGCGCAGCTCGAGTTCGCCGCTGAGAATCCAGTGAGACTGATCTTCGGGATGAGAGTGCGGGCCGTACTTTGTTCCCGGCGCGTCGCTCCATTGAAAGACGCTGTAACCTTCGTCCTGCAACAGCCCTTTAAGCTCTGAGGCATTTGGGAGGCTCTTTTCTGACCAACGCTCAACTTCCATGTTCATAAGTTTAGAGGCGGGCTACTGCCCGCCAATCTGAAATCTAAGCATGCGGCGGGCAGTGGCCCGCCTCAAAAAACGATCTAACGGGAGCTGGGTCGGCGATTAGCATTCGTCCGTTGATTCGTTTGCGCTGGACGTGTCGATGAGGATGACGAAGAAAACCAACCTTGCCACCAGCCTATTGCGCCACCCGCAACGAACACCAGGATCAGCGCCATCGCAAAAGCTAGCTTTACGGCAATCCGCAGAATTCGACGGGCGACGAAAAGGAAAAGTCCTCCAAGCATCAAGAGGAGGACAACTATTGCAACTTGGGTAAACTCTTCCACGTTCTACTGCTCACTGCTCACTGCTCACTGCTCACTGCTCACTGCTCAAGTGGTACGCACGCCTCCGGCGTCCGATCTTTTGCGTCGCAGCACGCCAGAGGCGTGCGTACCGCACTGCTCACTGCTTCTTGTATTCGGCCTTGACCGTCGTCTTGATGTTACCGCGCACGTTAAAGTCCCCTCCAATTTCTACGCTGAGCGGATCGCAGGCGTTCACAAAATCTTCGAGGATCATGTTGACGACATGCTCGTGAAAGATTTTCACGTCACGAAATGAATTGATGTAGAGCTTCAGACTCTTCAGCTCGATGCAGCGCTCGTTCGGAACGTATTCGATTCGAATGGTGGCGAAATCAGGAAAGTCTGAGAAGGGGCAGATGCACGTGAACTCAGGAATCTCGAACTCGATCTTGATTTCCTTGCCCGGAAATTCGTACGCGAACGTGTCCAGCGGATAGAGCTGCATCTCTTCGCGCGGAGTTGATTGAATGTTCAGGCCTTGCTGGTTGGGTGCGGATATTGGCGCGCTCATCACTGTTCATAATACCCGCCCCGTGGCTGATATTCACTGGCTGGACGGCCGATAGTGAAAAACTTGATCAGAAGCAATCCGGCGACGAACCCCCCGATGTGCGCCGCGTAAGCCACGCCGCCGGCCTGGCTGCCGGAACCGAGCATGCCCAAACCGTTGATGATCTGGAAGACAAACCACAAGCCTATGGCGATAAAAGCGGGAACCGCAGTGACAAACCACGAGATGATCACCATTACTTTCCGGGTCGGAAAGAGTAGAAGGTAACCGCCAAGCACACCCGAAATCGCGCCCGACGCGCCCAAACTGGGAATTAGCAGACTCGCTTCCTGCGACGCAAACGCGACGGTTGTCAGCACGTGCGCGAGACTCGCCAGCACCCCAGTCACCAGGTAGAAGATTATGTAGCGCAGGTGGCCCAAACGGTCTTCGATGTTGTCGCCAAAGATCCAGAGGAAGAGCATGTTGCCGAAGATGTGCGCGATGCCGCCGTGCATGAACATCGAGGTGATCAGCGTGAACCAAACCGGAATTAGAGTCGGTTGCAGGCCAGGTATTTCTACGACTTGGCCGGTGACGGGATGCTCGAGCGTTCGATTGGGCGTCGTGATGTCGCGGCCGCTGATGATTTCAGCCGGGACAGTTGAGTATGCGTAGGTGAAATTATCGTTTGACCCTAACCCTTGCAGAAATACGAACACCAGCAGATTGATGCCGATCAAAACGTAGTTTACGAACGGCGTCGTACGGCGATCTGAATTTTCGTCACCTATCGGAAAAAGCATAGTGGCTCGTATCTTTAGAGGGAAAGTTGCGCAGACTGTTTCGGTCTTGTGTAAAAATCCTCATGCTGTCCATCGGTACGCATGCCTCTGGCATGCTTGCACGCCAGAGGCGTGCGTACCGGCCTACGTCGCACGGCCGACCCCGGCGCGAACAATGGCCGGATCATGATGCTTCAACAGCTCATAACCTTCCGAGCGCGCGACGTAAGTGGCCGCCGTGATATCGCCAGTTACATTCAGAGTCGTGCGACACATATCAAGAATCCGATCTACGCCAAGAATGATCGCAATCATTGCCGGGTCAACACCAATGGTCACCAGCACGCCGATGATGAACGGAATTGAGCCGGAAGGAATTCCCGCGGTGCCTACGCCGCCGAGGATTGCCAGATACACAACCATCAACTGCGTCCCGAGCGACAACGGAATGCCGGCGAGCTGTGCCAGGAACAAGACAGTCACGCCTTCGTACAACGCAGTGCCGTTTTGATTTGCAGTCGCGCCGACAGTAAGAACGAAGCTGTTGATCTCCTGCGGCACGCCCAGGTTCTCTTCCGAAACTCGCAAAGCAGTCGGCAAGGTCGCGTTGGAAGACGACGTTGAGAATGCCGTGAGAATCACCGTCTTGATGCGCCGGAAGAAATCGATCGGCGAAAGACGGGACAGCAATGCGATTGAGATTGAGTACACACCAAACATGTGCAGGGAAAGCCCCAGCAGGACCGTTACGACAAACCATCCAAGTGCCTGTAATAAGTCGAGGCCAAAGCGCGCGGTGTTATTGAACAGCAGGCACGCCACGGCAAACGGCGCAAACTTCATGATCATTTCGATGATCTTGGCCGTAATTTGATAGAGCCCTTCCATGAAACTCAGGAAAGGCGCAGTCACGTTTACGGGCAGAAGCGTGACGGCAATGCCAATGAAGAGCCCGAAGAACATCAGGTGAAGCATGTTCGGGTTCGCGGGCTCGCTCGCCTGACTGGGATTTGACGGCACGCCTGATATAGCTTGGAAAGGATTCGACGGCACAATCGTTTCAACGACCTGCATCAAGGGTGTCTTAACCGTCGCACCCTTTTTCGCAGACTCTACTTCTTTCGTTGCCTGCGTACTGTACCGTTGCTTGAGCGCGTCCCGGGTAGCGGGATCGACGCGGGTGCCCGGCTTGATCGTGTTCGCCAGCGTCAGTCCAATGACGACAGAGATCGCCGACAGAATCAGGCAGTAGGCGAACGACTTTAACCCGACGCGTCCGAGTTTGCGGATGTCGCCGATACCCGCGACGCCGACGACCAAAGACGCAAAGACGAGCGGCACCACGATCATCAAGAGCAGACGCAGAAAAAGTTGACCAATTGGGTTGGTGAAGTGATCGACCACCCAAATAACTCGTGGATGTTCGCCACCCCAAATCCAGTTCACCGCCACACCGGCAATTACGCCGACGGCCAGACCAATCAGAATCCGAGTGTGCAGCGGCATTCCTTTGGGCTTGTCCGGTGTCTTTGCGTCGAGATCGGTAGTCAGTTCGCGCTCGAAAGCGTCGGCGTCGACTTTCCTGCTCTTACGATCTTTTTCTTCGGGCATAGTTTCCCTTTCAGACAACGTTACTGGTTCGGAGTAATCACGAACGTCAGGTTCACTTTCGTGGCGCTGACATTCTCAACCTTCGTCTCCACATTCGAATTGGGTTGGCCAATTTCGGCGAGGACAAACTTGATGATGCGCACCGCTCTCTTCACGGTCGTGACGTCGCAAGGCTTCCCGGGTAGCAGATCTATCTGTTCCTTCTTCAGGGCCGCGAGGACTACTGATCGTTCAACCTTGAGATTTTCGAAATTGACTTCGCCGATGACCGGCAATTCAACAACCTCGAATATCACTCTAACTCCACCGCGTACGCCGTCTTCGATCATCACGCGTGTTTGCGTCTTATCGAACTGGCCGGTGCCGAGGACAGCGGCAAAGTCGCGCTTAAGTTTTTCCTCGTCATAAGGATCTCCGGGACGAGTGCGGATCCAGGAAAGGATTTCCCTGGCAGTTAATCTCCGGTTGCCGATGATATCCACACTCTCGACCAGTCGCTTCGCAGCATCGGTAGCAGTGACGTCCTTAATTCCCGGTTCGTTCGGGCCGTATACAAGTTCGAACCTCGTTCTGGTTGAAACGCTGTGCCATCTGATTTCAGCAGGTTCGAACTCCACCAGGCTGACGGCGGCCCTCGCGAACTCGTTAATTTCGGGAGAGATGCCCTCGATCACGCGAATGTCGGTGACCTGGCCACTGCGACATAGCACGGCCTCAACAACGAAGCGTGCCCGAGCGAGGGGCCCAAGGAGCCCAAATCTAAGTTTGGGTCCTTCAATGATTCGGGCGGGTTTGCTCACTTCTCGAGCACCATAAACGCGGCCAGAACATTTCTTGTCGACCTGCGCCGAGGCCGGCAACACCCCGAGCAGAATCAACAAGCCCACCCGAGTAAATCGCTTCACGATGGAGTGTGCGGCTATCGTCCCCATTTCAGTTTGTCACGCAGCAAGTCAAAATAATTCCGGTTCTTCGGCTGCACGAGATTAAAGCTGGTTTTACTCTTGCGAATCACGACTCGATCGCCGGCCGCCAAAGGAAAACCAACCTGACCGTCCAGCGTCAGGGCGACATCTTCCTTTTCAGTCTTCAAACGCACCTCGATTAATGAATCGTCAGGGACGACGATGGGCCGGTTCGAAAGCGTGAACGGGCAAATCGGCGTGACGACGACTGCGTTCATCGACGGAAAAATAATTGGGCCGCCGGCCGAAAGATTGTAGGCCGTCGAGCCGGTCGGCGTCGCCACGATCAGGCCGTCGGCGCGAAATGAATTTACGAACTGTTCGTCAAGATACGTTTCGATTTCGATGATGCGCGCGAGCGCCGACTTGTTCACGACCACGTCATTCAGCACGCGATTGCGGGTGACAAGCTCGTCGCCGCGGCGCAACTCAACCGCCAGCATCAGCCGTCGTTCCAGTTTGTAGTCGCCGGCGAGAATTGGCTCGAGCGCGGTGAACAGTTCTTCGATGCGAAATTCGGCGAGATAACCGAGACCGCCATAGTTCACGCCCATCACCGGAACTTCGGCGTCGCCAATCAGTCGGGACGTCGCGATCATCGTGCCGTCGCCGCCGAGGACGAGCATCAGATCGACCTGCCGTGCAATCTCGTCGTTCGGAACCACGGGGACGGCGCAGCCGGTTTCGTGCTCGATGCGCTCATGATCGAGATCAGGCGTTCCGACAAGGCTGACGTTTAGTTGGTTGAGCCACTCAGTGAGGCGACAAAGCGTGGCAAGCGCATCCGGCTGATGCGGTTTAACGACAACGCCGATGCGTTTGATGGCGGGCATGTCCGTCTGCGGGGAACGCGCGGATGATAGCCGCCGCTCGATCAGAGTGTCAACGAAACGACACGGCAAGGCAAAGCCTTACCGCACTGTGCTGTGGCAAAGCCACAGATAACGAGAAGCTCACTCACGCAAGTAGAGCGCGAGGAATTCAACATTGCCATCCGCGCCTTTAATGGGCGATTCGATTACACCTGCGGTTGTCAGGCCGAGTGATTCGGCCGCAGCGTTGATTTCCTGGACGACGCGCTGATGCTGCGCCGGATCTTTCACGATGCCGCCTTTGCCGATTTCGCCTTTGCCTACTTCGAACTGCGGTTTGATTAGCGCGACGATGCGACCACGCTCGATCAGCAGCGGCCTAATCGCAGGTAAGACCATCGTCAGCGATATGAAGGAAACGTCGATCGTCGCGAAATCGAACTGCTCATCAAAATCGGAGGGCTTGAGGTAACGCGCGTTGACACCTTCGCGCACTTCCACGCGCGGATCGTTACGGATTGTCCAATCGAGCTGATTGTGACCAACATCAATCGCGACAACCCGGCGCGCGCCGTTCTGCAAAAGGCAATCCGTGAATCCGCCGGTTGATGCTCCCACGTCCAAACAGACGGCGCCGTTAACGTCGAGCTTGAATTCGCCCAGCGCGGCTTCCAGCTTTATGCCGCCACGACCGACATAACGCGCTGTGGCCTCGTCCTTGATTCTGATGTTCGCGTTTTGATGGAAAAGTTCGGAAGGCTTTCGGACAAGCTGCTCATCGACCAGTATCGCGCCGGCCATTACCAGCGCTTGCGCTTTGGTGCGTGAATCGGCCAGACCACGATCGACGAGGAGTTTATCAATCCGCTCGCGCGGCATGCGGTCATCGTATCAGAAGCCTGAATTGAGCGGCACAGACTTTAGTCTGTGACCCACCAATCACAGACTAGAGTCTGTGCCACTTCTGACACTCAGCGCCGCGCGCCCTGCATGACCGCCCGTGGCGAATCGATCAGCGACAACTCTGCCGCGCACGGTTTGCAAAGCCAAACCAGGACTCGCGGGGCATCGACCCAGTAGAACGGAGATACTTTGGTGGCCATCTTCACGGCGTCGTCACTTTGTAATCGCTGAAGTGCCTGAATAAAGAATACTCCGTTGTAGGTGTCGCCATCTGTTGAGTTGTCACGATGGCAGCATTCGCGCTCGTAAAAAAATTGCCGCTTCATAGGGGTGCCTTCCTCTCGCGCCGCACCGCGCGAGCACACGTAATCCGGATCAGTCGGGTGTTTTAAATTGAGGAAGGGGCGGGCGAACCAGGAAAGGGCAAATCTGCTGTACGCCTCAGAGCGCATAATGCCACGCTCATTCAAGGCGGTCAATACTCAAATTGTTTTGAATGAAATGCCGACGATTTGACCGTGAAAGTAGGGGCAGTCGTTCTCGCTCAGGGATTTGGACCGGTGAAGAGATCCTCGATGCGGCTGGCGTCCGTTCGGCGATTTCGTCTCAGCGGAATTTCTGAGTTTGCCGGTTGCACTCTTCGTTTACGCACCAATTTGCTGGCGTCCTGAGCAGGTTCGCGTTTGACCGGGGCTGGCGGCGCAGATTTTCGATCTGCGTCTTCACTTCGGGCGGACTTTGGCGACTCGGTCTTCGGAGCCGGTTCGTCAGCCGGCGTGACCGGCGAGTTTTCCGGCTGAACCGGAGCCGGAATCTCTGGGTTCTTTGCGTTCAATTCCGGCGCGATGGCAACCGGCGGCGGTTCCGGTTCTGTCTTCGCTTGTGTCGAAACATTTGGCTGGGGCTGCTGCTGTTGCGTGACGGACACAGCCGCGTCTCGTCTTCGCTCAAAATAATTGACTGCAATAGCGCCCAACGCGCCACACAAGGTTGATGCAAGCAGAAGCGGCAAGAGGGCGAGCACCTTGCGTCGCCCCTCGATTTTCCGAGCGCCTTTGATCGGCACGACTTGGCGCGCCGTGGCAATCGTCGCATCGTCGTCGAAATGCGGCGGCTGGAGTGTCAACGGAACTTCTATTCTCGAGGTGCTCATTCTAGTACGGACAATTGTCCGTCGGGCTTAGATGCAACTCTAAGGCCTCACGTTCTTAGCTTGTAAGCGGAGTACTGCGGTTTAGGTTGTGAGGATTCTCACAGCGATTGGAGCGCGCTAGTGCGAGATTGTGGGCCCGCTCGCTGCCGCAGGCGGTTCCGACTGGGTGCCGGATATGGTGTCAGGCAATGACCTTATGGTGCTGCGCGCGCCGATCGTCGAGGACGTCGATGGCTTCTTTAACGCGCGTGTAAATCCCATCCGAATCAAGGCCGTATTTGGCGAGCAGCAGTTTCGCGTCACCATGCGTCACGATGCGGTCGGGAATGCCCATGCGAACCAGGCTGACTTTGTCCTGAAGGCCGTTTTCTTCCAGCAACTCGAGGATGGCAGAGCCGAAGCCACCGGCCAGGTAAGCTTCTTCTACGGTTACAATCACGCGCTTGGTTCGCGCCAGGGCCAGCAGCAAAGCACTGTCGAGCGGCTTCACAAATCGCGCGTTGATGACGGTGGTTTCAATGCCGTCTTTCGCCAGATTCGCAGCGGCTTCAAGCGCCGGATGCACCATCGAGCCATACCCGACGATGGCTACTTCGCCGCCGTCCCGCAGCAGTTCGGCTTTGCCAATTTCCAACAGCTGCGGCGGTTGGTCGATGGGCACGCCAATGCCGTTACCGCGCGGGTAACGCATGGCCGCGGGGCCGACGTGCTGGATCATCGTGAACATCATGTCGCGCATTTCGCCTTCGTCTTTTGGCGCCATCACAACTATGTTCGGAACGCCGCGCAGATACGCGATGTCCAAAAGGCCGTGATGCGTCGGGCCGTCGCCGCCCGCGATGCCGCCGCGATCCAGACAGAATTTGACGTTGAGGTCCTGGATGCAGACGTCGTGGACCAACTGATCGAACGCGCGCTGCAGGAAAGTCGAGTAAATCGCGCAAACCGGCTTCAGCCCTTCGACTGACAATCCGGCGGCAAACGTCACGCAGTGCTGTTCGGCGATGCCGACGTCAAACGATCGCTCAGGAAACTGTTCCAGCGCATCGCAAACACCGGTTCCGTCGGGCATGGCGGCGGTGAGCGCGACCACCTTTTCATCTTTGGCCATCAACTCGCACAACGTTTGGCCGAAAACTTTGGTGTAGGTAGGCGCCTTCGCAGCCGACTTTACCGGCTTGCCGGTTTTCAAATCGAAGGGCCCGGTCGCATGCCACTTGTAGTAATCGTTCTCCGCGGCGGGGTGGCCTTTGCCTTTGGTCGTCAGCGCGTGAACGATGACGGGGCCGTCCTTGATTTGCTTGGCTTCGTTGAGTGCTCTGACCAACGACTTAACATTATGTCCGTCCACGTAGCCGATGTATTTGAAGCCGAGTTCATTCACGAGCGCTCCCGGCAAAACCGCCGAGGCAATCGCATCCTTCATCGTCTTCGCAGCGTGATGCAGCGCTCCGCCGAGCGCGGGAATTGAGAGCAGCGTCTCTTCCACTTCATCTTTGAAGCGGTGATAACCATGGGCCTCGCGAATGCGATTGAGATAACCGGTCAAAGCGCCAACCGCCGGCGCGATCGACATCTCGTTGTCATTCAGCACGACGATCAGACGCGTTTTCAAATGGCCAGCCTGGTTGACGGCTTCCATTGCCATGCCGCCCGCGAGTGATGCATCGCCGATCAAGGCGACCACGTGATGATGTTCATCTTTGCGATCGCGCGCGATTGCCATTCCGAGCGCGGCCGAAAGGGAAGTAGAAGCATGGCCGGCGCCGAACGTGTCGTACTCAGATTCATCGCGGCGCAGGAAACCGCTAATGCCGCCGTACTGCTTCACAGTCGGCAAAAGGTCGCGTCGCCCCGTCAGGATTTTGTGCGCGTACGCCTGATGGCCGACATCCCAAACCAGCCGATCTTGCGGCGTATCGAACGCGTAGTGCATCGCGACCGCCAACTCAACTGCGCCTAAGGACGCCCCGGTGTGGCCACCGACACGCGCCATCGTTTCCAGGATATGCTGCCGAATTTCTTCGGCGACTTCCTGTAGTTGATCGATTTTCAGCCGCCGCAAGTCTGCGGGCGAGTTAATGTTCTGAAGCAATTTCATGCGCGCCAGATTGTAAACGGTAAACGTGAGCTTTCGCTATCGAAAACAGAGTAATGCCCACCCAACCATTGACGCAAGCGAGGGGCACTCCGTTGCGGTCATGTGGCAAGCCACACCGAAATAGTTTCAACCGTTTCGGCCCGGCGCGCGTCTAAGTGGTCGCTGAGGAGCCTTAATTTGGATTCGGCCCTAATTGCGCCGAACGAACTATTTAGGTAAAAGGAGTATGAAAATGTTTGAAAAGATAAGACTTTTGAGCGCGGCACTGATCGCCATATTAAGTGTGTCGGGGGCCGTGGTGGTCGCACAGGACCAGCAACCGCCCACGACTGGCACTCCCCAAATTCAGAAGCAGAATCGCGGCGACCGCCTGGAGCGTCGCGGCAAAAGACGTCACATGCGGGGTCAAAGGCTCGGCGGCGGCCTGCGCGGTCTCGATTTAACTGACCAGCAGAAAGAGCAGGCGCGGGCGATCATGCGCGCCAACTTCGAGGGCAACAAGGCGCAAATCGAAGAACTCAAACAGCTGCGTCAAAAAGGACGTGACGCGTTAAGCGACGCGGACAAGGCGCGGGCAAAGGAACTGCACAATCAACTTCGCGAATCGAGGTTGAGTGCGCGGAACCAGATGTCTTCACTGCTGACCGCTGAGCAGAAGACGAAACTCGAAGAGCGGATGAAGAATCGCCGCGAACGGCGCGAGCGATCTGGCCGGCGCGGAATGAATCGGCCTATCTAATTCTTCACTTCATGAGAAGAAAAGGCTGTCAGGTTGCAAAGCCTGACAGCCTTTTTCTTTTGGGTACGCACGCTTCAAGGCGTGCGCTTATCCTTAGTTGCTGAGCACGCCAGAGGCGTACGTACCTTCTTAGTTGCTGAGCACTCCAGAGGCGTGCGGACCGGCTTCGTTGCTGTCACGCCAGAGGCGTTCGTACGTTCTTAGTTGCTGAGCACGCCTTAGGCGTGCGGACCGGCTTCGTTAGCGACGAATTCCTGAAGCCTGTTGTTCAGGTCATCGCGGGCTGCGCGAAACGCTGCGAGTTGGGCTTCTTCACCGCCGGGCGCCACCGGGTCATCGATACTCCAGTGAATTCGCTTGGCGGGGCCGGGAAAGATCGGGCAATGCTCACTCGCGTGATCGCAGACGGTAATCACGTAATCAAACGGTGTTTCTACAAATTCATTCAGCGACTTGGATCGATGATGCGAGATGTCGATTCCCAGCTCGTTCATCACCGTAATCGCATTCGGACGAACGTAGCTCGGCACCAGGCCCGCGCTGAACACTTCAAAGCGATCGCCGGCGATATGGCGCAACAACCCTTCAGCCATCTGGCTGCGCGCCACGTTTCCGGTGCAAAGGATGAGAACTCGTTTCTTGTCAGTCATCGGATCTCCCTTGGTGGCGCAAACGGAATAAGCCAGCGAGCCAGCAGGGTGGCTGCCGCGGCGCCGATTAGCTGAGCCAGAACAAAGAGCGGCACATTGCCAGGCCGGATGCCGGTGAATGTATCACTCAATGAACGCGCGAAAGTCACCGCCGGGTTCGCGAATGACGTTGAGGCGGTGAAGCAATACGCGGCAGTAATGTATGCGGCCACCGCAAAGGCAATCATTCGCGGCTGGAGCGTTGCGCAAATTCGAATCACAAGCAGCAAGCCAAAGGTCGCCACAAGCTCGCTGAAAAACTGCGCAGCGCCGGTCCGCGTACGCGAAGAAAAGAAAATCGGCGGCAAGCCGAACATCAGATTTGCGGTAATGACTCCTGCGATGGCTCCCACCGTCTGCGCGATTACATAAACGGCCGCGTCACGCCAGGCGATGGCGGATTGTAATGCGAAGCTGAGCGTCACCGCCGGATTCAGATGCGCACCAGAAACCGGTCCAAACGTTAGAATCAGTGCTACGAGGGCAGCGCCGGTGGCGATGGTGTTAGCGAGCAGCGTCAGCGCGACATTACCGCCTGCCAATCGCTCAGCCATAATGCCGGAGCCAACTACCGCCGCCAGCAGCATCGCCGTACCGAGAATTTCCGCGACCGCACGTCGTGCCAGGCTCACCGCGCGATTTCCACCGGAGCAGGCGCGCAACAAGAAGCCTCAGTTTTCGCGTTCGCGTCTGCCGAAACTGCTACGTCGGTACTGCATTCGCACGGGGCGGTTTCGGTGAGATTGTCTTCCAGCACGACGAAAACTTCCCACTCGTTGCCGTCGGGATCGCGCACCCAGGTTTTGTCCTGCGTCGCGTAGCAACAGTTCGTCTGCATTTCATCTCGCGTCAACAGGCCGGCTTCGTTCCATTTTTGACGCGTCGCCAGCACATCCTCTGTCGAACGCACCTGAATACCGAGATGCGACAGGGCGCCGCGATTCGCTACGCTGCCCTGGTTCAAAGTGAAGTTGAGCGGCGGGTTGTGCACGTCGAATTTTGCGTATCCGGTGCGAACCTTGCTGGGCTCAATCCCAAACAGCTTGCGGTAAAAGTCGATGCTTTCCGTTACGTCGCTCACGTTTAAAGCAAGGTGGGCCTTCAGGGCATTCACTGCTACTCCGTTTTCAATGTTGCTTTTCATCGCAATTCTCCTTTAGAATCATATTCGCCTGCGCGAATGTGAGAGAGATAATAGCCGAGCCGTATATATCCGTCAAGCCGAATATGAACGGTTTCACGATCGAGCCTATGAGGGCCGTTGATTGGTCAGCCGTAAGGGCGATTTATCTCGAAGGCATCGCGACCGGCGAAGCGACCTTTGAAACAGAGGCGCCCTCCTGGGAGGAATGGGACGCTGCGCACCTATCGTTTGCGCGGCTGGTGGGGCGCGCTGGTGACATCGTGAGTGGATGGGCCGCGCTAAGTCCCGTCTCTCGACGCAGAGTCTACGCCGGCGTAGCCGAAGTCAGTGTGTATGTTGCTGCGCACAGTCGCGGCAAAGGAGTTGGTAGCGGTTTGCTGGAGCGACTGATCAAAGAATCAGAACAGAACGGGATCTGGACTCTGCAAGCGGCCGTGTTTCCGGAAAACGCGACAACGCTCGCGCTTCACAAGCGATGTGGCTTTCGCGAGATCGGCCGCCGCGAGCGGATCAGTAAGTTAAGTGGTGGCTGGCGCGATACGATTTTGCTCGAGCGGCGGAGCCAGATAGTAGGCGTCGATTAAAAATGGGAAAGAAACCTTACGACATTGAAGACCTTTTCAAGGCGCTGGCGGATCGCACGCGTCTGCGGTTGATTAGTCTAATTGGCGATTCGGAAGTATGCGTCTGCTTTCTGGTAGCGATTCTTAAGACCAGTCAGCCGAAGATTTCGCGGCATCTTGCATACCTGCGGCGCGCGCAAATTGTTGATGCGCGCCGTGAAGGAAAATGGATGCACTACCGCCTGATCGATCCACCGGACGACCATGCGGCTCGCATTTTCCGCGAAGTGCGCGCATCGCTTGTCGACCTTCCCGAGTTGCAGCGCGAACGAGAGAAGCTCATGCAGATCTGCTGCGCGCCCCAGCTTCCCGTGCAACTGCGACACGCGCCAAAACCAATCGAAGTGGTAGCGTAGTTCGCTCTTCATGACCGCCCTTGAACACAACAAATACCTGTCCATAGGCTTTGGAGTATTCGCGGCCCTATTCGGCCTCACCTTTCTTTTGCTCATGCTCGTTACGCTCGGCGTGTTCGTCGCGTTAGGTATTTCTTTCGCGAACGAAACTGGCGACGCGAATCAGGCAAGGATCGGAGTCTTGGGCGGCGTATTTACCGTTGTCTTTTACCTAGTCCTTGGGTTGGTGCTCGTGTTGCCGACTGCCGTCGCGAGCCGCAAGCTGTGGAAATTGCGGCGCGGCGCGCGCGGCTGGGGCATCATCGCCGCCATCCTGGTCTTCTGGGCCTTTCCGGTAGGAACGTTCCTGGCGATTTACGCGCTGTGGTTTTTGTTCCGCACGGAAGGCCGGAATTTATATGCAGGTGTGAAGCCGGCTCTGCCGTGACCTACCTTGACTTTGCTTCTTCGCGCCTTAGAATAACTTTTCACGGATCGCGCGGAGATGTGGCCGAGTGGCTGAAGGCGGCGGTTTGCTAAACCGTTATAGGTCAAAAGCCTATCGCAGGTTCGAATCCTGCCATCTCCGCCAGACTCTAATGGTCAGTAGTCAGTGGTCAGTGGTCAGTTGTTTGTTGCTGATACCTGAAGCTGTTCTGCTGACTATTTTGTTTTTTCGAGTAGGAGTCTCTCAGGAACAACTGACAACTGACAACTGACTACTGACTACTGACCAATGACCACCAGAGTTCGCTTTGCTCCGTCACCAACCGGCTATCTGCACATCGGCGCGGCGCGTTCGGCGCTGTTCAATTGGCTGTACGCGCGCAAGACCGGTGGCAAGTTTCTGCTGCGCGTTGAAGACACCGATCTTCAGCGCTCAACAGACGAATCGACGCGCTCGATTATCGAAGGCTTGAAGTGGCTTGAGCTGGATTACGACGAAGAGATCATTTTCCAGTCAGACAATGCGGAAAAGCACCGCGTGGCGGCGCGGCGTCTGGTGGAAGAAGGCAAGGCCTATCGCGACTTCACGCCGAAAGAACAACGCGACGACAAAGGCATCAAGCAGGACATCGCCGAGCGCGCCCGCGCGCAGGCCGCCGAAGGCTTCGATCAGCGCAGCAATCCGTATCGCGACCTGCCGTTGGAAGAATCGGACGCCCGGGCGGTCGCGGGTGAACCCTTTGCGATTCGCTTGAAAGTCGCGCGTGAAGGCGCTTCGCACTTCACGGACATTGTTTACGGCGAGCAGGAGCGCACTCATTCTGAAATTGAAGACCTCGTCCTGCTGCGATCTGATGGCCATCCGCTTTACAACCTATCGGTCGTTCTCGATGACATTGAGATGGGCATCACGCATGTGATTCGCGGCCAGGATCACCTGACGAACACTCACAAACAGATTTTGCTTTATCAGGCGTTCGGGTCGCCGATCCCCCAATTCGCGCATTTGCCGCTAATCCTCGCGCCAAACAAGGCGAAGCTCTCCAAACGAAAGCACGGCGAAGTTGTCTCGCTTACGACTTATCGCGATCGAGGCTTTGTGCCGTCGGCGTTTCGGAATTATTTGGCGCTATTAGGATGGTCGCCTGACACCACTCAGCATCCCGCTGTCATCGTTCGCGATGGCGAGGAAGTCAAACCCAATCTCGAGCCGGGAACCGAGATTTTTTCGCGGGAGCGACTGACAGAGGAGTTCTCTCTTGAACGGATTCACAAATCGCCGGCTGTCTTCAATTTTCAGGAAAACGATCCGCGGCACTGGACTGATGACAAAGCGCTTTGGATGAACGCGGAATACATTCGCACGATGCCGCTGGACGAATTGCTGCCGATGGTCAAAGAAGAACTGCGCGCGGCGAAACTTTGGCGGGAAGAATACGATGATGACGAGCGTGACTGGTTCGAAAAAGCCGTCGAATTGATCCGCCATCGCTTCTTTACGCTCAAGGACTTTTCTTCGCAAGGGCGTGCCTATTTCTCAGAGGACTTCGACTTTGATGAAGCGGCCGTGAAAAAGAATATTTTGAAAGAACCGCGACTGAAGGAGCTACTGCCGTCGCTGGCCGATCGAATTGAGAATGTTGAGACGTTCAATGCGGCCACGGCTGAAGAAGCCTTGCGTGCTTTTTCAGATGAATCCGGGGTCAAAGCCGGTCTGCTGATTAATGCTTCGCGCACGATGCTCACGGGCCAGGCCGTGGGTCCATCGATGTTTGAAGTGTTCGATATTATCGGCCGCGACCGTTCCGCAACCCGCCTGCGCAGTCAAGTGCCGTGGCATGAATTCGCCGGTTGATCCGCACTAGCTTTGGTGCTTTGCGAGGCTTGCGTCTTTGCGCCTTTGCGTGAAATTTACAACTACACGAGATCATTCGCGCAGAGGCGCCAAACCCGCTAAGGTGCGCAAAGAAAGACCCGCCGATGCACCAGAAATAATTAGCCGCAATTCAGTTGACTTAGTTTAGAATCGTCCCGCACCGTGCCCCCGCGGCTTTTAACTGAGGATTACATAATGAAAAGACTCTTCGTGGCAGCTTCAGTCCTGATCTCATGCGCCAGCTTCGCGTTCGCTCAGAACTCGAATTCGTCAACCACTGATCCCACCATGTCACCGACAACGCGTGAACGGACGGTGGCGCCCCCGCGGCCGACGCCGACCCCACGGACGGTCACCAAGACTCCGCCTACTGACCCGAAGCCAAGCGCGAGTCCGCGTTCAGGACCAGCGGGTGCGGTCTCGCCATCAGGCGCTGTCCTGGCTGCCTTTAACAGTCTGCTCGATGGAATTCGGCACGCCGATGTGAAGGCGGCCACGAACGCCTATCAGAACACGCCCCGGCTCTTGCTTTTCAACTACAACGGCACCGTGACCAAAGGTTGGGACCAGCTCAAGGTGAATCGCGAGGCGTCTTATCCTCAGATGAAAGACGTGAAGCTCGACGTCCGCGATGTGCGGGTGACGATGCTGAGCCCCACCTCGGCGTTTATTACCTGTCAGTGGACACAGTCAATGACGTTCAATGGAGTGCCTGAGACGGACAACGGACGCATGACCATCGTTTTCCGGAAGATTGGCAAAGACTGGAAGGCCGTTCACCTGCACACTTCGCCCGATAGCACGACTGCTTCAGAACCGACCACGCCCCGGCCTTAGCCGTTTCCCCATCGACATAAAAGAGAAAAGCCGCTCGCGATCAGTCGCAGAGCGGCTTTCCGGTGTACTGTTGGGATTGACCTGGGCTCCGGACCTTCGGAAAGAAGGTGTCACGGTGACTTACTCAGGAAAGCAATCCGAACAACTGATTGAATCCTGAGGCTAGGTCTCAGCCACCTCACTGTGATTAGAACTCATATATTTTTAGATCACCTCCTTTCCAGTGTTATGCGGATGATAAGAAAGAAGTGTGGAGTCGTCAATAAAAAATTTTTGGATCGACAGGTAATTCGCTCTTAGTGTCTCTGTGAATTCTCTGTGACTCTGAGGTGAATATTCCTTCGCGAGACAATTTCACCACAGAAACACAAAGTCTCACTGAGACACAGCGAGGAGATCATTGCTCCCTCACGGTCGGGCTTCTGACACGACCAGGCTACCCGACACATACACCTGCCAGGGATGTTCAATGCCAAAGAAGTACGGCAGCTCGCGATAGTCTGATGCATCGTGAATCACAAAATCAGCACGCTTACCTTTTTCGAGCGAGCCCACTTCATCGCCGCGCCCAAGTGAGTAAGCCGCATTGATCGTTGCGGCGGTTATCGTTTCCGCCGGCGTCATCTTCATCTGCGTACACGCGAGCGAAAGAATCATCGTCATTGCAGGCGTGGGCGATGAACCCGGATTAAAGTCTGTCGCCAGCACCACCGCGAGACCAGCCTCGATCATCTCGCGCGCCGCGGGATAGCGATTCGATCCGAGCGCGTAAACCGAGCCGGGCAGAAGCACCGGCTGAACCTTTGCCGCCTTCAACGCAGCGATTCCGTTTGCGTCAGTGTGCTCGAGGTGATCCGCGGTCGCGGCATCTAATTCGGCGGCAAGCTTCGCCCCGCCGGACAATGAAAGCTGATCCGCATGGACGCGCAAGCCGAGTCCGTGACAGCGCGCGGCGGAGAGAATCTGCCAGGTTTCATCGGTCGTGAACACATCTTCTTCGCAGAAGACATCGCAGTATTCGGCAAGCTTTTCTTCAGCGACGCGCGGCAGCATCTCGTTGATGACAAGACTCACGTACATCTGTCGCCGCGATTTGTACTCGAAGGGAATGTCGTGGGCGCCGAGAAACGTCGGAACGTAATTGAGCGGCGTACCTTCGTCGAGCTGCTTGATCGCACGCAGGATTTTCAGCTCGTCTTCCAGCGTCAAGCCGTAGCCCGACTTCGCTTCAACTGTCGTCGTGCCACAGCGCAGAAACCATTCGGCGTAACGCTTGCCGGCTTTGACTAAGTCGTTGAGCGAAGCATTACGTGTCGCCCGCACCGTTGCGCGAATGCCGCCGCCGCCGCGGGCAATCTCTCGATAAGTCGCGCCCGCCGTTCTTTGTTCAAATTCGTTCGCCCGGTTACCGGCAAAGACCGGATGCGTGTGCGCATCGACAAAGCCGGGCAGCACAACGCGCCGACCGGCGTCGATTACCTCGCATTCTGAATCAATGAGAGCTTCTATTTCGCGGCGGCGTCCGACGGCTTCAATCCGATCGGCTCGAACGAGCATCGCGCCGTCTTCAATGATCGCAAGCTGACGCAGATCGCCGCCGGTGCGAGGCCGGTGGGCGCCCGCAAGGGTAACGAGCTGTGAACAATTAATTACGGCAAGTGAGTTTGACAAGTCTGGACGTGCTCTTCAGCTTTCTTTGTAGAGCGCCGCTCCGGCCAACGTTGCCAGAATGTATACAACCAAGCCCCAGCCGATCGTTATCAGTATCGAGTTCGCGGACATCCCAAACATTAGTCCATGTAGGATTCCCGTATACAAGTAGATCCCGAACCATGCGAACAGAGCGGCGATGATTGCGGTTTTGGGACCGGGGCCGAACCTCGGCCTGATCGCCGCATATCCGAACACGATGACGATTCCCAGCGCCAGAGTTCCTCCGACCGCCGCGATCAAAAAACTGGGCCCGGGCTCCCTAAAATTGTGCTCGGCAAAGAACGCCTTCGTCTGGGCGCCCAAAAGGACATCGTGCAGAACGACCTCTCCGGCGTTCAAAATTATTCCGGTCACGAGACCGCCGAGCAGAACGCGTCCAATGTTAATGTTCATTGTTTCTCCTGCTGGGTTCAACGTTAGTCGGTTTCGAATGGCGCGCGGATCGCGATCAAAAGAGATCGCAAGACTGCTCCCAAACTTGCCGGTGGGCGCCCGCAAGGGTAACCAGCTGTGAACGATTAATTAGTGAGTTTCGGCAACCCGGAAATCCGTCACACTTCCTTGTACAGCCACGCGCCGGCAATCGCGGCGATTACGTATTCACCCAGGCACCACCCAATCGCGATGATCAACGAATTGGTTGGCTGCTGGATCAGTAGTCCGTAAATTATGGAGCAATAGAAGCAGACGCCGAACCACATCACCAGCGCTGCGATAACCGCGGTCTTAGGGCCGGGTCCCATTCGCGGGCGGATGAGGGCATACAGCCAAACTATGACTATGCCCAACAGAAACGTGAGACCGATCGCCACTGCCATGAATAACGGGGCAGGTTCGGTAGGGAAGTTGTGACGACTCGCCCATTCAACCATAGTCGCGTGTAAAATCACTCCATTCAGCACGAACTCGCCGATATTCAAGACGAGACCGGCTACGAGACCGCCAAGAATCACGCGTCCATAATTCATTTTTCTTCTCCTATCGGGGTAAAGAGTACTGAAGTGTCCGCTTGCGGGCGGGTTCTATCACAAAGGCCAGGCGAAAACCAGCGTTACTTCTGGACGGCCGGTGGCGTTGCAGGTGCTAGGCCTCGGCCGATGGTGAGACTTCAGATGCTGCTTTTGAAGAACGTTTGCCCCGTACGGCGTACAGGACAATGCCGATGACATTAGCGAGCAAAACTACCGCAAAGACCTTCAAGGCAAATGCCCGCGGCTGGGCCACAGCTTTGATGGGAAACATTGAGTAGAACCCGGCGATCAGCGAGACGATCAAGCCTGAAGCTGATGCAATCTTCAGCCAAAGGGGCGCCTTCGCGCCGAATCGACGAATCGCGACAAAGGGAATCGCGAAGAGTACGACGTAAATCAACGCGTAGAACATCGTCGCGGCATTGTCCTGAATTTGAAATGCTTCCTCTTCAAGTACGCCGATCAGCGGTAGCAGGCTGAAAGCCAAAGTAATCACGCCCACAAACAAGATGGAATTCACCGGCGTGCGATATCGCTTGTGAAGACGGCTAAACCAGTTCGGGAGAAGATTGTCCCAACCAGCGACCATCGGCAAGCGCGTGTTACCGGCGAAGTAAATGCTCATCAAAGCGATCTGTCTTGCGGCCACGCCGAATATCGTGATCGACACGAGGGTCGAGACCCAGCCGAAGGAATGAAAGCCGAGACTGAGCACTTGGGGAATCGGACCGATCAGATCAACCTGTTCGGGGGCGACGAAGGCCAGGACTGATGCGGTGCCAAGCACGAACATGACCACGATGATCGGCGCGGCAATCAATACTGAGCGGCTGATGTTTCGCGCCGGCGCGCGACACTCACCGGCGAGAATTGCGATGTATTCAAAGCCGGACAGCGCGCCCACCGCGAGCTTGCTGAAGACGTTGATGTTCTGACTGCTGACTTCCGGCCAGCTGGTCGCGAACGGATGGTAGTTCGCGAGGTTGCCGGTAATGAAGGGAAGCATGATCAGGGTTGCGAACGTGACGAGCAGGAAAAGCCCGCCGACGTTCTGCACCCACTTGCCGAAAACCAGACCTCTGCGAGACGCCGCGATGATCGTGATCGTCAGCGCGACACAGACGCCGATGGTCATCAACTTGCTATCGTGCATCCACGCGGCACGCGGGCCGATCGCGTAGGCAATGTTCTTCTTGATGATCAGGCCAATGCCGGACATCACCGAGATGCCAAAGATCCAAAGGTTCCACGCCACCATGAACGCGATGAAATCGTTGAACGCGACCTTCGCCCATTGATAGACGCCACCTTCAAGCGGCGCGAGGCGATTCAAGAAGATCACGACCGCCGCCAGCGGCAAATAGAACGTGATGATTGCCAGCACCCAGTACGCCATCTGATGGCGTCCAAGCTGCGCCGCCCAGCCAACCCAGATTGTGCCGACGACAAAGACGACTTGCGTCAGCACAAGATCGAACAGGCCAAGTTCCTTTTTCAACGACGCGCTGCGCGCTTCGACGTGGTGTTCGACGGTGGCGAGATTTGTTTGTGCTGGCATAAAGGCAGTACCGCGAGGGGTAGCGACACTCACGCGCTCGACGTGTGATCGTGAACGATTCGCCACCCGTCCTTTGTTCTTCTGAACAGCAGCGTAAAGCGACCGCGCGGCTCGTCTTTGGTGCGCAACTGCCAACGGCCAAGCACGAGCGCCGTGTCTGCGCTTAGCATGGTGATCTCCACGTCGGAAAATTTCAGCACGCCCATCTTCTCGCGCGTGTCGTAGCTTCGCTTGTAGCGCTCGAGGACGGTTTTCCAGCCGCGGGTAACGCGATCGCCAGAGATAAAGACGGTGTCAGGCGAGCGTTGATAGCCGTCCATGTAGCCTTCGAGATCGCCACGGTTCCAGGCCGCCACCTGCGCGTCGAGCACGGCCCGGATGGCGGAGATTGATTTCTCATTCCCTCGATTCTGAGCGAACGACGGAACAGACGCAGTGACAATCGTGACGAGCAGTACGGATTTGAGAATTCGATATTTCATGGAGCGATGTAAGGCTCCGGAGGAGCCAGATGTTTATGGACCGGGCAAACCTTCAATTCAGTACGAATCGGCGCGGCAATCTATCACGCTGAGCCGATTCGTACTAGGGATCCAATGGACTTGGACCCTGAGTTCACGTGATTGCCGACACGCTTCAATATGCGTGACGCTGCGTCCGATGTTGCGATGGCTCGTAATCTCTACTGTGCCAGCCACTTGTCTGAAATTTGACGGCATTAAGTTGCGGTGAACCGTTATCAGGGCTAACTTGCGCACTAGGGTTAGCCGTTCTTATAAAAATCTTTTCACTGGAAATTCGTCATGTCTGGTCGAACTACTAACAAGGCCCGCCATCAAGGCGTTGATCTCCGGGATCGTCGCCTTGAGACACTTGCTAACACCCTGGTTCAATTCAGAGTTTGCCTAAGACATTGCCGCGAAATCGTTCTTGAATTTAAAGACTTGATGGTCGCCGTGACAATTCTTGTGTTCTTTCTGATCGGCGTTATTGAGACCTTGGTGCCGATTATCAACACGTTATTGAGGCATTAGGAGATCTTTAGGTTCTCAAAAATATCGATAGTGCCCCGTGATCTTCCACGCGAACAGAACGTCTTCCATGCGCGTGCCCGATCCGATGTTGTGAACGATGAGATAGCGCTGCGAAGGTTTGTACCAAACGTTGGTGACTATGCCGACGTGATCGATGCCACCACCCAGGTCCCACGTCACGATGTCGCCCGGTAGATAGGTGTCCGCGCTCCCGGTCGTCGCGACCTCTTTGCCTTTGCGCGCGAAATAAGTTTGCAGGTTGGGTACGCGGCGATGATCGATGTTGCGGTCCGTGCCGCGCAATCCCCACTTCGTGGGGTACGAAGAGAAGTTACCTTTCATGTCTTCGTGAACTTCTTTTTGCAGGTCGATGCTTGCCGTGCGAAACGCGCGAATGATCACATCTGAGCAGACGCCGGTCTCGATCGGAACGTCGCCGTTCGGATAGTCGAGCTTTTGGTATGAGGGATCGTAGCTGGTCGTCTTCCCTACCTGATCCGTCGCGCCGTCAATTATCAGTTTGATGTTCGGCGAGCTGTTCGCCGCCAACGCGCGGACTTCGGTTTGCTGCTCGGGCGGTTTAAGCGGCGGGATTGTTCTCGCGACTTGTTGCTGGCCACAGGCCGCGGCCAGCAGGAATGCGGTCAAGAGAAGTGCGGTCGAAAAGAATTTCATGATTACGCTTAGACGCCGGACTTGTCCGGCGCGTTCCCGGAGCCGCACAAGTGCGGCCTCTAAACCTTGACGCGTTAGACAGTCGCTTTTTGCCTCAACCATTCGCCGATGTCGTTCCGCATCGCGGGCGAGATCTCATGCCCGGCATCGTAACTCCGAAACTCAACGTCTTTCGCGCGCTGTCGCAATTGGGCGGAGTAGTTCGCCACGCGTGATGGCCCATAAAACTCATCGCGCTCGCCGGTAAGATGAAAAACGGCCGCGTCGGTTTGCTTGTACGGCGCACTTTCCCAATCTCCGGGTAATCCGCCCGAGATGCCAATCACGCCGCGTAGCACGTCCGGATGCGTGAACGCGAAGCGGTAATTCAGCGCGCAGCTCTGCGAAAAGCCGAGCAGGAAAATGCGTTTGGCATCAGCTATACCTTCGCTAACGAGCGTGTCAATCATGTCCAGCACGCCCCGATGATGAACTGCGACAGAATCCTCGGGATGGAAATTCGTCAGCCAGCCGAATCCATAACGCAGCGGGCCGCCTTTCTCTTTCGGTTCTCGCAGATGTTGATGAGGCCCTTGCAACGACGCAATCGCGAAATCTTCAGGCGCGATCATCTTTGCTTCCCGCATTGCGTGCCCCTTGGTCGCGCCGTATCCGTGCAAAGCGATAAGCATTGGCGCGGGTCGCGACGTCGCCGGGATCACGTCGTAGTAGAGTTTGGTTTGCGTTGTGAGCGTTCGCTCAACGAGCTCGGCAGTCTTACTATTTGTCATGGATGCGGTGGTTATAACATGCCGGCAAAAGAATCGCTGACTGAAGTGTCGTTGCTTTGCATTCACGATGAGACACGGCTACGATGCTCGCCATACGAATTCAAAATGCGGGCAAGTATGCCCACGCTCCAAAAGAGGTTAATAAGATGAAATTTCCGGGCGGACTTAACATTCAGCAGATGATGAAGCAGGCGCAGCAGATGCAGGAACAGATGGCGCGCGAGATGGACGAGATGCGTGTCGAAGCATCAGCCGGCGGCGGCGTCGTTAACGTGACGATGAAGGGCGATCACGAGATTCTTTCACTGCGCGTCGATCCGGAACTGGTGAAAGAAAATGATGTCGAAATGCTTCAGGACATGATTCTCGCCGCGGTGAACGAGGCCAATCGTAAAGTTAACGAAGCGATGAAGAGCAAACTCGGATCGATGTTGCCTCCTGGACTTGGAAATCTGTTTTAATCCCTGATTGAGTGGCTTTGTTCTTTGTACCTGGTGCTTTGTACTTTGATCTCTGGTCGCACCTGCCCGTTCACCAATTCACTCGAATCCTAATCGAGACAACAAAGAACAAAGCACAAAGTACAAAGCACAAAAAGCGAAATGCTTGACTACGCCGAGCCCGTCACCAAACTAATTGACGAATTCAAACGCCTGCCGAGCATCGGGCAGAAGTCGGCGCAGCGGCTCGCGTTTCATATCCTCCGCTCGACCGAAGCCGACGTCGAACGCCTGATTGCGGCGCTTCACGAAGTCAAAGAACGCATCACCGAATGCTCAGTCTGCAATAACCTTACGGACGTTAATCCCTGCGGATTCTGTGCTTCGCCGACACGCGATCGTTCGCTGATGTGCGTGATCGAGCAGCCTTACGATCTGCTCGCGGTTGAGAAGACGCGCAGTTACAAAGGCCTCTATCACGTGCTGCACGGGGCGCTGTCGCCGATTCGCGGCATTCGGCCCAGCGATCTGCGGCTGGAGAATCTTTTGCTGCGGCTGAAGCCGGAAAACAACGATGGCGTTGAGATCCGGGAAGTGATCGTGGCCACCAATCCGAACACGGAAGGCGAAGCGACGGCGAATTACATCAGTCGTTTGCTGAAACCGCTCGGAGTGCGCGTCACACGCTTAGCGATGGGCATGCCCGTGGGAAGTGATCTTGAATACGTCGATGAAGTGACGATGGATAAGGCGCTGTCGAATCGCCACGACATGTAGCCATAAAATTGCCGTTGCAAGAAGAATCAGAATCGTTAGAATAGACCTGATGTCCACTCCACTCGCTATTGACACCATGACGACTGAAGAGAAGCTCGAGGCCATGGAGGCGCTTTGGGATGATCTTCGTCGGCACGAAGACGCCATTGTCGTTCACGAATGGCAGAAGGAAATTCTCGATGCTCGACAGCGTCTGGTTGATGACGGCAAAGCGCATTTCGTTGATTGGGAGCAAGCGAAGACAGATATTACCCGCGAGATTTCATGAAGGTCGAAATCCTCCACAGTGCCAAACGTGACCTTGTCGATGGATTTCACTTTTACGAGGAGCAAGGGGCGGGTTTGGGATCTTATTTTCTGACGAATCTTTACGCCGACATTGAGTCGCTAAAAATCTACGGCGGCATTCACAGCAAACCTTAAAGCGGCTATCATCGTTTACTGGCTAAGCGCTTTCCGTTCGCCGTTTTCTATAAAGTGGAAGAGAACTCAGTTCGTATCTATGCAGTCCTGGACTGTCGCCGCAATCCAAGTTGGATCAGAAAGAAGCTTCTGTAAACGACGAGCGGGTCAGAAACGCACCAGCTCTTCCGGCACGCCTTTCTTACATTCCACGCAATCCTCAGCCCGGTCGTAGAAGTGCTCCTCAAACTCAACCAGTGACTTAATGGGAACGCCCCCGATGTTGTCCGGCGCAGAGGTGAAGCGGACGATCGCGCCGCAGCCGATGATCGGCGAGCCTAGCTCTTTCACCAGCTCGACCGTTTCCTCAATTGCGCTGCCGCTGCGGATGATGTCGTCGACAATGATGCAGGGATTGATGTCGCCCTGGTTCACGTATTGGCGAAAGGCGCGTTTGTTAGTCGCACAATCCTGTTCGGCCCAATAGATCTGCTCGGCGCTGAGCGCTTCGCGCACGCCGAACGCGACCGGAATTCCGCCTGAACTCGGACTGATGACGGCCACCTTGGGCAGTTGGCTGGCGATGTCGCGTTCGACACGGAACTTGCGGCTGAGCGCGACCGCCAAAACGCGGGCGGTGTCATAGAGCCGAAACGCCAAAGGCATCTGAAAGTAATGCGCGGTGTGTTTGCCGTTCGGATAAACGAAATGCCCTTCGCGAAACGCGCCGGTCTTGCGCAGAGCCTGCATGACCACTTCGGGCGGGGGAATTAGCTGGACACTTGGTGCCGCCATCTTCTTCTCCTGGTAAATTGTGATGAATTTCGAGGCGTAGAATACATCATTTTTGCCGTTTGTCTCTAACTTCGATCGCGCGTCTGATCATTCGACGCTGATCTCCCGAGAGATCGTCCGGCAGTTCATCGGGAGCGAACCAGGCGGCCTTTCGGATTTCGAAACTGCTCGGAGTCGGCTTGCCCTTCGTGGTGCACGCGAAGTGAATCTCAACCTGACGCGGCCTGGGCAGGGTGCGCGCAAAAAGAAGCTGAACGTCATCAACTTCCAATGCGACTTCTTCGCGCAGCTCGCGGCGCATGGCGTCCTCCGGTTGTTCGCTTTTGTTGAGAAAGCCCCCGGGAATTCCCCAACGACTGTCCGGACGAAATTCGTGTTCGAGGAGCAGGATGCGGCCCTGCTCATCAAACACAAACGCGCCCGCCGTAACCGTGAAGCGGCGCTGGCCGATACGCACGAGTCTGCGACGAAATACGCCCGGAACAATACGAAAGATCGAGCCAAAGATTTTCGCGAACACGAGCGAAGGATAGCATGCTCGATATCCGCCTCTCATTCACACCGCGCTTCAGCGCGGTGCTTGTGCAAGTGCGTGAAACTGGAAACGGTATTGATAGGTAGCTCAGCCCGCGGAGCGGGCGTAAGCATAAAGCCTGGGGCCTCAGCCCCAGGTTCCGGCGCCGGAATATGATCAAGCCCGCGGAGCGGGCGACAGTCCGTTCCAAGTTTGTCCTTCGTTTGGTTATCGCGAAATCTAACCTTTCTCTTTGCGCAAAAAAACTCGTTCATGCCTCGGTCGCCCGCTCCGCGGGCTCGGCCGAGGTGGTGCCGTTCCCCCGGGGCTGACGCCCCGGGCTTTATGCTTTCGCGCGCCCTGCGCGCTCTCAACCGTTTCCGCGTCAAGTTATGTCATTACCAATTATGGTTTGACGCGACTCGTCTTAGTAATTAAGATTTGCGCGAGAATTGTGAAGTTGAACTGCTAACCTGCAATTACTCAAATCGCCGATGTCAGCAAACGTCACCGAAACCACTGCAACGAACGCCACGGCTCCTCCCGTTCCGAAACGCATCACGAACGCGCAGACGGTCTGCAACGAGCGTAACGAAAAGAACAAACTCTGCAACGGCCATCTGAAGCAGTTGAAGACCGCGGGTGAGTTGTCAGATGTTCACCTGCGCGGCGATGACGTGCTGTTCAAGTGTCAGATTTGCGGCACGCTCTACATGGGCCCACCGCTGGGACACGTGCGCGATCCCGATAAGCAGAGCCGATTTGTCGAATTCGAGTTGGCGGCGTTGCTGCAAGCCGCCGGTGGCACGATGCCGGTCATTAAGAAGAATGACCGCGGCGTTTTCGTGATTGTCGAACCCGAAGGCTCTGCGCCTGCGCACGGTGCCCCTGCTGCGAAACCGGCTGCCGCTGCTGCACCTCCGGTCGCTACTGCGAAACCTTCAGCGCTTGCGGCTCAAGGATCTGCGGTTGTTGAAAAAGCGATGGCGCCTCCGCCGGCGGCCAAACCCACAGGCGATCCGGATCGAACACTCAATACCAGATCCACTTACTCGGGCTTCAAAGACACTGGACCGGTTGTGGGAGAGTCGAAGGAGCAAAAGATTGCGCGGCTAACTCAACTGGCGGAAGCCGTTAAGAGACAACGAGCAGAAGGTGGCGCACCAGAACCTGCATCAGCAACTGTCGTGGATTCTTCGCCCACTGCCGATGCGCACCGTCCCGCCGCGGAAGCACAAGCGGCAACCGGCGCAGCGTCAGCCGCTCCTTTGAGCGAAGCCGCAGCAACAGCTTCACCGGTTGCGGGCGCTGAGACGCCTTCCGATCTCGCGCCGGATTCAGTTGCGCCAGCGACGCAGCCGACTTCAACAGCCTCGCACACGCCTACGGGCGATCCGGATCGCTCACTGATGACTAGAGGAAGTTATGCCGGCGTAGTCGATACCGGGCCGGTGGCTGGCGAGACGCGTGAACAGAAAATCGCGCGGTTGGCGGCGGTGGTGGAAGCAGTGAAGCAACAAAAAGACGGCTAGTCAGCTCTGCTTCACTACTAATCCCTCACGCGCAACCTTCCAATCCAAGACCTCCACGCCCTCTTCTGCAGCTAGCGCGCGTTCAACTTCCTGCTTCCGTTCCGGCGGACAGAGAAAGGCGATGCAGCCGCCACCGCCGGCGCCGCAAACCTTGGCCGCTTCGGCGCCGTTTGCCAGCGCCTTCGCGACCAGCGCATCCATGTTCGGCGTTGTCATTCCCGGCGCGAGTCGCTTGCGATTTGGATAGGCGCCGCGCATCACGTTTCCAACTTCAGCCCAGTCGTTCGCCGCCAGCGCGGCTCGCATGCGCGTCGCTGCCTCGCGAATCTTCTCGAAGATCTGAAACAGTTCGGCGTCACCGTCGATGTGACGTTTGAAGATGTCCCAATTGTTGATACCCGAGTTGCGCGGTTCGCCGGTGTAGCAAATCACAAAGCGCCGTTCGATCTCTTCGTGGTCAATGTTCAGGTGTTCGCGTTCGATCCCGTCCGGCCGAAAGTGAATGCATGAAACTGAACCGTGGAATGCCGGATGATAATCCTGAAAGCCGGCTGGGACTTTGATAACGGTGGTTTCGATGTTGGCCGCGATGGTGATGAACTTTCGCTCGTCGTAACGATTGCCGACCAGCCGGTTCAGCGCGCCAATGAGCGCAATTGCCAACGCCGATGAACCCGAAATGCCCGCGCCCGCGGGAGCATCGCTATTCGCAACCAGATGAAAGCCTCGCTCCGGTCGGAAGAAGTGAACCATCTTGGAAACCATCTCAAGCCGGTCGTCATGCGCGAGCTCGGCGATACCGTCCACGGTTGTCTCAAAGCCAACGGCGCGATCGCGCGACTCGAGAATGATTCGATTGTCGTTGCGCGTTTCGATACGGACCGATGCCAGCAGCGAAACCGCGAAGTTCACCGTCATCGCGCCCGGATGGAAAAGATAGAGCGGCCAGATGTCGATGGTGCCCCCCGCCAGATCAACGCGGGTTGGGGCTGATGATTGAATGATCATGAATGATTAGTACTTGGTACTTTGATCTTTGTTCTTTGTCTTCGCCTAATTTAGGTACCAAGCGCAGCCAAAGATCAAAGTACAAAGTACAAAGCTCGGTTTTATTTCAGGTGAATCTTCTCGCGAATTTCGTCCTTCAAATCCTTCAAGCCTTCGATCGCGGCATGTTCGATCTCGTGTAGCTTCTCCGGCTCGGCTTCTTCAACCTTCTTCGAGAGCCAAACGCGCTTGACCAAATAGAATCCGAGGATGCCGACGATGACAATCACGAGCAGCGCTTTGCCCAGTCTTCGGAAATCGCCGAGCAGTCCCATGACGGCGGTGCTGAAGAAAAACCCGATGCCGCTGAGAATCAGCACCCAAACGAAGCAGCTCGCGAGCGACAACAGCAGGAACCGCACGTAAGGCATGTGCGCGACGCCATAGAATGTGCATGACGCCCAACGCAATCCGTAGATGTACTTCGACAGAAAAATCGAGAGCGTGCCGAAACGATCCGTGAGCCGCTGCATTCTCTCTTTCGAACTGCGATAAAAACGAAAGTTGCGAACCGTCTTTCCGAACGCGCGCCCCGCGAGATACGCGAGATTGTCGCTCGCGACACCGCCGAGAGTTCCCCACACCAGCACGCGCGCGAAGCTGGCCGTCGCCGAGTCGCCGAAGAAAGCGCTGTGCGCGAGCACGCCGGCCATCAGCAACGTTATGTCGCCCTCGATCATTACGAGGAAGAACACCGCGTAGAGGCCATACTGCTCGATCAGTTGTGAAAGGAAGTCGAGGCTGGTCATAAAAGAGTGGGCAGTGGGCAGGGTGCAGTGAGCAGTTCGAACTAGAAGAGCATTCGCATTGGCAGCGATTTACGGAAGAGTGAGAGCTTTCAACTGCTCACTGCCCACCGCTCACTGTTCCTCCGTTTCCTCCTCTGGTGGGGGCTTGACGACGAGCACGGGGCAACTGGCATGGCGCACCACTGATTCGGCGGTCGATCCGAAAATGATTCGGCCAAACCCGGTGCGGCCGTGCGAAGAAATCACGATCAAATCCACTTCCTGTTCAGAGGCGACGCGAACGATTTCGGCGGCCGCATCACCGTGCACGATCACTTCTTCGACGTTGAGGCCGCTGCACTCTTCACACTCAGCCAGCTTTGGCAATTGACGCTCAGCCGAATCTTCGAGCTGTTCACTGATGTCTGCAATCGGCATCGGATCGGCGAGCCCCGTGTAACCGACCGCGGGCACTACCGGCTCGACGACGTGAACGCAAATGATCTGCGCGTTTGTCGCGCGCGCGATGGCCGCCGCGTACGGCAGCGCATAATTCGCACAGCCGCTGAAGTCCGTTGGCAGCAGGATCTTCTTGAGTCGGGGGAACTCTGAATTGGTTTGACTTGCCGCGACCATTGAATTCGCGGGCAATTCTACACGCACCAGACGCCGTTTGACAGCCTAACACGCGTCGCATAAGATCGCCGCGAAATTCCTGCCCGCACTAATTCATTCGAAAGAACCTGTGCCTATGTCTGCTTCCTCCAATAACTTATTTGCCGGTGTAGAAGTCGCGCCGAGCTTGATGCGCGCAGCCGTCGTCTCCGCGGACGGCGAAGTCGTCGCCAGACGCGAAGCGCCTTATCAATCAGACACCTTAATCTCCGACCTGGCTGCCCTGGTTTCGACTTTGCGCGAAGCCGGCGACATTCAATGCGTCGGACTGGCCGTGCCTGGTCTCGTCAATCGCGACGCTGATCGCGTGCTGCTTTCGACCGGTATGCCGTCGTTTGTCGGCGCCGATTTGCATGCGGAATTGACGAAAGCCATTGGCACCAAGCTCGAGCTTGAGAACGATGCGAACGCGGCAGCCTACGGGGAGTTGCACGCCGGCGCGGCCCGCGATGCGCTCGATTTCTTTTACATTTACATTGGCGACAATGTTGGCGGCGCGTTCATCGTCAACGGAAAGCTTTGGACAGGCTCGTCAGGATGCGCCGGCGAAATTGGCCACACCATGATCAATCCCGACGGGATCCAGTGCGAGTGCGGCAACATTGGGTGCCTCGAGACAGTAGCATCAGCGCCAAACATTGCGCGGCGGGCGCGGGAGCGTCTGAATCGCGACTCAACCTCTTCGTTGTCACGGCTCGCGATCCGCGACGACTTTACCGCGGCTGACCTGGCTCACGAGGCGACCAACGGTGACGACTTCTCGATCATGATGATCGAACGCACGGGCAAATTCATTGGCACCGCTGTTTCCGGCATTATCAATCTGCTGAGTCCGCAGCGGATCGTTCTCGGTGGTGCGGTGATGGGTGCGGGCGAGCTGATCCTTGCGCCGATCATGAAGGAAGCCGGCAGGCGGTCATTCCAACCCTGCTTTGAATCGACGAAGATTGTTGCCGGCGAGTTGGGTGTGAATGCGGTCTCTGTGGGCGCGGCGTTGTTGGCGCGCGATACTTAGGTTTTGCTTGTGCGCGATCTCAAACTTCGCGATCAATAGTCGCGGAAGCCGCTGTAAAGCCACGCCGTCCGCAGGTGATAGACGACAGTCATCGCAATAATCGCAGTCTCCATAACCAGCAGTGCGATAAGAGGAGCCCATTTCCTTTTTGCGTGCAGTATCGCGGGCAAGGGAACGAACGCGCTTGCCAGTAGAATCAGGATGCTCACGCCTCCCACGACAACCGCGACAATCGAGAAGAAAGTTATTTGACCGGCCACCTCGGAAACTCCGGCTCCGGTTGAATGCGGAAAGATCGCGTTCAACAGAAGTGATTGCGCGCGCCAGAGCGCGAACATTGGCATGAGGCCCAGGATTCCCGCAATCAAGTAGTACCACGCGGAAGGTGACGCCGTGGTCGTTGTGGTGAACAATCGCACCAGACCGATCACCACACCGGCGCCGCCGACAACGATAGCCAGGTACAGAGTGACGAGAATAGCGACGTTCGCCTCCGAAATGCCGGCTGCAACCGCGCCGATCCCGGCGCCTTCGGCATTGCGCATTGCGCGCAGCACACTCAAAAGAAGCATCGCGCTAACTCCGGCCCCAAGGGCCGGCAACGCGTATGAAAGCGCAGGCACGAGGCGCGCGATGATGCTGACGCGCACCGGTGCCGGTTGTGGTTGTTCCTCAGTTGTCATGGTTACGGAGTCGCCGCGGGCATGTTGAACTTTCCTTCATCCACCGCCACGTTTAGTTTCATTTCGGAAAAAGTGCGCGTCGAAATGGGATTGCCGACTTCGATTGAAGACAAGCGGATCGTGAACGGAAATTTCACGCCATCGACGTCGCGGTAATCTTCGAAATCGATCTGGTCCGGAATCAGCCCCAGCAGCGTGTTCATGTAAGAGATTCGGCGCAGGAGCAAGCCAGTTTCAGCGTCAAAGAAGAGTCGTTCTTGCCGGTTGTCGGCGGTTGTGCCGATGACGAGGTGAGCCCTTCGGTCACCGATCATCTGGATGCCGCGAGAGCGCATGCTGGTGAACTGTTCTTTCAGACGGATGTGGCGTAACAAGCTGATGGAGTTTTGCAACTGCGCTACTTCAGCAGGTGCAAGCGCTCGCACGCCTTGTGGGCCCTTCTCCCAGCCAACGCTGCCGTTGAAGCCGCGTTCGAACGCGCCGCCCGGAGTCGTCGCCGTGATATGAAATTTGTCGGGCGCGCTTTGCGAAATATCAAAGGTGACAGTCCCGTTCGGTTGGGCCACGCTTCCCTTGACCGTGCGCGACTTGATCTTATCCACGTTCGCCTGACCGCCGATCGCCGCGATGTACTTGTTGTAGAGTTCATCAGCAGTAGGAGTTGGCTGTGGCGACGGAGGGCCAGATGGTTGAGTCGGAGCCGCACCGGTGGTCGCCGCTGGGCTCGCGGACGGTCTCGGCAAGGGAGTAGGGAGCGGCAGCGGCGGCACACTCACCGGATGCTGCTGTCCGCGATGACAGGTGAAGCAACTGATCTCGGCGGCGCCGGGGAAGGTCTGCTTGTGCAGGCCCATTACCATCTTGATCATTTCGCGCGCCGTGTTCTTCTCCGGCTTGTCATCGAGGGCGAACCCATCCCGACCCTTGTCGGTAATGTGACAAAAGTTACAGCGCCGCCCCAATGACGCGGACATAAAATTCATCACCGGAATTAGCTGTGAATCCGGCAGTCCGGTGAGCACCTTGATGTTCTTTCGCACCTGCTCGACCGGTTTGTCCTGGGGCGCAACGGGCGCGGCGCCAAGCTCCGCCTGCGTGTTGCGGTTTGAGATTACGAACACTGCAATCGCCGACAGCGTTACAGCAGTAAGCTTAAGAACAGTTCGCTTCATCTTTGCGGCTCCTCGTCCGGATTTTGGGGTGGACGGCCAAGATAGTTGAAAGTCCACGAAAGCGCAAAACGAAAAACGCCCGGCGTTTTCGCCAGGCGTTCGGTTCATGTGGCACAGACTTTAGTCTGTGATTCTTGATGTGGCACCACAGACTGAAGTCTGTGCCACTAACGCCGCTTGCGCGCGTGATTCGCTTTCGCCCTCATCAGCGTATCGAACGAGTGATAGATCTGGAGATATATCTGTGTCTCGCGTGGAATCAGCGTTTTCCAGCCGCTCGTCCCGCCGCGCCGAATGTAACCAGGAATCTTCGCCGCGTTCGAGTTGTAGCCTGCCGCCATCAACTCATGTGGAGTGATCTGCTTTGATTCGAGTCCGGCTTGCACTTCTTCATTGGCCACCAGATCGCTCCAGGTGTCCTGCATGTAGAGCAGCATCGCTTCGAGCGCGTTGCCGTGATTGCGCATGCCCAGCACGAAGTCGGGATTCAGCCCGATAGCCCCGTGACGCGTGCGCATCAGCCTGTAAGTCCAGGGAATCATTTGTACCATGCCGCCCGCGCCGGCTGAGCTCACCGAAAACCGATACGTGTCGAGTTCGTTCAGTGCGTACAGCGAATAAATCTCATCGTAGAGCGCAATCCGGTTTTCGTTGCGGAAGCGGTCGTGATCGACGTGCTCGACAATGCAAAGCTTCTTCGCGATCTCCACGAGATGCGGCGCGACGGAAAAGCCTTTGGATTTAAGGCGTTTCGCCGCGAGGTCAACCATCGAGTTTACGTAAAGCTGTCCCTGCTTGGTGAGATCGACGCTCAACAAAGCCGGATGCGCGGACGTGTAGTACGCCATTTCATGAAAGACGCCCTTGCGCTCAATCGGATATTCGACAACCAGCGGCATCAGCGCGCGGTTCTTTTCATCGAAAATCGTAACCGCTGTGTTGACGCCATTTGCCCGCAGGATGCGGACGGTCACCGGCAATCCGAGGTTCGAAATCGACGGAAGCTCAGAGCCTTTTTTCAGGAACGTTTCTTTCGGAATGCGAATCAGGTGTATGTGCGAATTGTTCGGCACCATCGCCGCAATCGTCACGTAAAAGAGCGCTGGAGAAGTCATTGCCGTGGGATGCGGCCGGCTCTTGAACATGCGTTTGGCTTCGTCAATGCGCGCGCGAATGCGATTGGGCGCCAGATGGTTTCCGTTGGATTTGTTTGGACTTTCAACAGCGGACTTCTGTACCGGTTCCTGTTTCGTACGCGTATGATTCGCGACGTTAACCGGTGTGGGCTTCGCCGAAACAGTTCGCGGTCGCGTTTGCTGGGAAACTGATTGAGCGGATGCGCAGGTGAAGGCGGAGAGTAAGAGCGTGACGAGAAAAAGGGTCGCTGGAGTTTTCATGATTGCTTGTAACCGAGGGGAAATAACTTCGCGGGAGTGCGAAGCTGGGAACTCAGATTCGCGCACCGGCAAGTTGGTTGTCAACGACTTTTTTTCTGGAAATTTGCGTGTCTTATTCCAAAAATTTTCTGGAGAATGACGCGTCTCGTTCCAGAGTTTTTATGGAAAGTGCAATGCTGATTTCCAGTTTCTGATTCGAAGGAAGATTGTCGCGTTTTCCTGATGGTGCGCACGCCTCTCGCGTGCTTTCAACGGCACCCCAGAGGGGTGCGTACCTTCTTCCAGAACGATGATCTCTTCGCTGCTACTCGTTGCCTTCTGAGCTTTCCCCTTCCAAATTTTTCACGCGCTCGTTCAAGTTCTTCAATTCTTCGCGAATGTGCGGCAGGCGACTTATGTGCGCATTGAGCCGCTTGTATTCGTCCAGCGGCTGAATCGGAATTCCCCACCAGACGCCGGGCCGAACGATCTTTCCCGGCAGGATTCCGGCTTTCGAGCCGATGATTGCGCCGCTCTGGACGTGAATGTGATCGCCGAAACCGACCTGGCCGCCGATGACGCAGTCGTCTTCGATCGTGACGCTGCCGCTGATGCCGGTTTGGGCGGCAATTACGACGCGTTCGCCAATGTCACAGTTGTGGCCGACATGCACCATGTTGTCGAGCTTTGTACCTTTGCCAATGCGCGTCCGGCCGAGCGCCGCCCGGTCGACACAGGTGTTGGCGCCCAACTCAACGTCGTCTTCGATGACTACTGTGCCGATCTGCGGAAACTTGTGATGGCTTTCCTCGCCACGCACGTAGCCGAATCCGTCAGCGCCGATGACGACACCGGCGTGCAGAATTACTCGATCGCCAATCGTCACATCGTGGTAAATGACGACGTTTGGATGAATTACACAGTCGCTGCCGATCGAAACGTTGTCGCAGATCGTGACGCCTGAGAGAATTTGAGTGCCGGTGCCGATCGTGCTGCCATCGCCAATAGTCACGTGGGGTCCGACAAATGCGGTCAACGCAACGTCAGCGGTGTCGGCAATCACCGCTGATGGATGAGCGTCCGACTCCCGGCGATTGGGCGGATGCAGAATCTCGGCGATCAAAGCGAACGCCAGCTTCGGCTTCTTCACTTTGATCTGACATGGCAGCTCTAAGGCGGCGCTTTCCGGGACGATCACACACGACGCATTCGTGCGCGCCGCGGCTTCAAAGAACTTTTCGTCCTCAACGTAGGCGATGTCTCCTTCGCCCGCAGCCTCGAGGCTGTTCACGCGGAGAATCACAACCTCGCAGTCGCCGACGACTGTACCGCCAACGTGGTCAGATAGTTCCGAGACTCGTTTCTCGTTTTCAGCCATACCAATTGGATCGTGAATCGCAGATAGTACAACGCAGTGCCCGAGAACCGCGAACCAGCAGGTGCGGGCGTTGTGTCCCAATTTCAAAATCTCTGTGGGACTCTGTGTGACTCAGTGTCTCCGTGGTGAATTATCTTTAGGAAACACCACCACAGAGTCAGCGAGGACCACAGAGCACGCACAGAGAAAAGCAAATCAGGACACTACAGGTGCGGGCGGCCGACGCATTTGTTAACCTCAACCCGCTTCTTCAAATAATCACCGCCACCTAGTGAGGGAATGGATGCTACACAAACTACGCTTGATGAGTCTGGCTTTGGCGCTCTTAACAGCTTCTCATTTAGCCGTCCTGCCGCTATATGCGAAGTCCGGCCAGCCGTCAGCCGCCCGCGCCACAGCTTCAAGTTTTCGGGTGGTAGACACGGCGACTTCGACAGGCGGAAAGCTCTACATCACCGTCGCGGGACGTGAACGCAAGATCTACGACGAGGCGTTTGAGGCCTGGCTGATCAACGACGGACGTGACGTCGTCTTCTCTAGTCACGACGGCGCGGGAGGCTTCGAGAACGAAGGCCAGTCACTGCGGATTTACAACGTTGCGACTCGCTCAATCCGAAAGATTCTCTCTGAGATCGTGGGCATAAACGCTGTCCAGGAAGTTAAGACGAGCACCGGCGCAACCGTCTTGCTGGTGGCTATGAGTGATGGCGGGTTGGGCGGATCATACTTTGCCGTCGTCGATCCTAAGCGTGGCGAAGTCTTCTTTCGCCGGTGGGCCGAGGTAACGGCAATCAATGGTGACAGCATCACCATCGCGATGTATCGCGCGGGCGATTTTGTAGCAATCAACCACGAGCGAGGAGGCTGGCCACAGCGTCCTTCCAATCAAGTGATCCAAAACACGAAAGTCACCCCCTACAAAACTGAGACTCACGATCTGAAACGTTTACTCCGCAATCGAGTGATCTACAACCGGCGTCCAAACCTTAATGCTCCGAGCCGGTCACCCAAGTCACGAACAACGAAGATTTATCTATGGAACCCGAACAGCGATAAACCCGATATCCAGTTGGTCGCCGTCACGCGACGAAGCATCGGGGACAATGTGCTCGAAATGACGATGGGTTGGTTGTTCGCTACGACTCTTTCAAAGGAAGAGGAAGATCGCGGACTCAGCTTGCCCACGTTTGGGATGAGATTGGAAGGAGTCACCTTGAAGAATGGTGTCGCGTTGGTCAAGTTCTCGCAGCCCGCCGGAGCCACGAACTACGGTTCGCAAGGTCCGTTCATCTTTGCTAAAGCCATCGAGATGTCCGCCCGACAGTTTCCGGCCGTGAAGCGCGTGGAAATCTGTGCAATCGGCGACACGCTAATCGATGCGCAACTTGAAAAGCCGTTTCCAAAGTGCGCGAAATAACTGAGCAACCCCGGTTTTTCTGTGGAAAAAGCGCGAATGACGCGGCGTCGGGCGGTTTTTGTCTTGCTATGATCGCCCAGCCAAACTATCATGAGGGCTATCGCCGATGTCTCATATTCTTGATTTGCGGCGAGTAATACGTTGTTTTGCGCCTTAATGACCCCGGACGCGTGTGAGTGCGTCTGCATTGCGCTGAAGGAGTAGCTTTAATTGTTTAGTGATCAATTTCGTCGAGGTGAATCCGACAAAGGCAAAATGCCCGGTGTAACCGGCTCGAAAGTCGTCTCGGCGCTGTCGGATGTTGCCTGGAAAGCTTTTCAATCCGTAAACCGCCTTCTCCCCGAAGGCGAAGCGATCCGGCCAAAATGGGCGCCGGGACCGCTGCTCAAATCCTACGAACGAAGTGCACCGCCGCTTGGCTTCCCCAGAGAAACCGATTCGCTGTGCCCGCGCTGCGTCAAAGAAGTTCGCACCGCGGTGATTTCCGGCGAGACCACGCTGGAAACTCTGATGCATCAGCATCCCGGCGAACTGAAAGCGCAGATCCTGGAAGAGAATGGCCAGGTCATCATGCGAAAGACTTGCCCGAAGCATGGCGAGTTTACCGACGTGATGGCCACCGACCCGGCCTTCCTCGAAAGAATTGAATCGTTGTTCTTCGGTCGAGACTTTCGCGCGGCCGAAGACGCTGGGGTTCATAAGCACGGAACTTCGAACATTAAGTTTGGACGTGGCGCGGTGTTGACCGTTGACCTGACGAATCGCTGCAACATGATGTGCGACCCGTGCTTCATGGACGCGAACCAGGTTGGGTACGTTCACGAGCCGACGTTCGAAGACACGAAAGCGATTCTCGATCGCGCGGTCTCGTTCAAGCCTCGCCGCCAGGTGATCATTCTTTTCTCGGGTGGCGAGCCGACATTGTCGCCTTACTACCTCGACGCAGTGGCGTACGCCAAGAAAACTGGCTTCTATCGAATTCTCGCTGCGACCAACGGAATCCGGTTCGCCGAAGACATTGAATTCTGCAAAGCTGCGAAGGCCGCCGGGCAGCACGGCGTGTATCTGCAGTTCGATGGCGTCGGCGAAGAGAAAAACAAGCATCGTGGCGTTGGCAATCTGTTCGACGTAAAGGTGCGCGCGATCGAAAACCTGCACAAAGTGGGAATCAAGGTCACGCTGGTCGTCACAATCGTCAACAGCATCAACAACGATGCGATTGGACAGATCGTTGAGTTCGCAGCCAAGAACATCGACAAAGTCCAGACGATTGCTTTCCAACCGGTTTCATTTACCGGCCGCGATGAAGACATCTCAGACGAGATGCGCTCGAAGTGGCGCTACACCCTCGCGGGCATGACGCACGACTTGAAGGATCAGCTCGGCGGACGTATTCAACCGTTGCGAGATTGGTTCCCGCTCTCGTCTTACTCTGCGTTCACCAGTGTGATGGACATGCTGCAAGGTGCGGATGCGCCGTGGGGCTGGTCGTCATGTAATTGCCATCCGAACTGCGGCATCTTCACGCTGGCCGTGGTAAATAAGCAGACGGGCGACTTCCGATCGCTGTTCGAGTTCTTTAACTACGAACAGTTCATGAAGGACGTCGCGGTGATCACCGATACTGCGCGCGGCAAGAAGCTCTCGTACGCGCAGCTGGGCATGGCCATCATGCGGAATTTCGACGCGAGCAAAGCGCCGGAAGGCTTCCCGATTTCGCAGATCATTAATCTGTTCAAGCCGTCTTCGACGAATTCCAATTCCGATCGCAATGACCGCATGACCAGCGCCGGCCAGGACACCCTGGCTGACAATTGGCGCGTGCTCTGCGTCGAAGGCATGTGGTTCCAGGACCTGTTCAATTACGATTTTCGTCGCACCGAGATGTGCGTGATCCCGTACGGCACGCAGGAAGGCGAGATTTCATTCTGCGCTTACAACACCGGCGTCGGTTGGCGGCAGATTATCGAGAACATGCACAAGACGGCGAACCTGTCAGAGTGGTACAAAGAAAACGAACGCCATCCGGTTTATGCCGCCGGTCATAATGTGCCGAATATTCCGAAGCGGCATTCATTGAGTTTGCCGATAGTAAACGCGATTATCGATCATGATAGTAACGGACAACCCCAACCGGTATCTCCGTATCTGATTGAAGACCACGAAGAGCAGGTCCTAACCGTTTAATCAGATCCAAGGGGTTTAATTACTCTCCAAAAGTAAGTTCGACGAGGCTGGCAACGCGCCAGACTCGTTCTCTCCTCAGGTTTTACCTCTCTCCGATCCGCCTCAAATTAAGGAGAAGACAATGAAGACAGTTGTGCGAATTGGGATCTTAATCGTTTCCTGCCTGGTCATTTCGTCATCAGCCCTTCCCCAGCAATCGCAACCTGCGTCGCCGGCCCAGGATCCGAAAATCGCGCCGGTTCAAAGCCCGGCTTCAACTTCGAAAGCTCCCTCGACATTTGGCCTGGCTGAAGACACTCCCGTGAGAATCAGGTTAGCGCGGACGATGTCTTCCAAGGACGCGAAGGTTGACGAGCGAGTGGACTTCGAAGTTCTCGAGGACGTCAAAATTGGCAATGTGATTGTGATTGAGCGTGGCGCGATGGCCATTGCCACGGTCACTGAGGCACATCCGAAGCGCAGGCTGGGACGCGCCGGAAAGTTGAAGATGAATATCGATTACGTTCGGCTGGCCAGTGGAGATAAAGCGCCCTTACGTGCGATGAAAGGCGGCAGCGGCGGAAATCGTGTCGCCGTCATGACCGGCGCGATGGTTGCGACCAGCATCGTTTTCTTTCCGGCCGCGCCGCTGTTTCTCTTCCTGAACGGCAAGGACATCACTATTCCAAAGGGCACCGAGGTCACGGCCTATGTGGCTGCGGACACGCCGCTCGACCTCGCAAAATTCAGCAAGCAATCCGCGCGGCTGAATTAGGCAAACGGATTTCCTTTTAGCTTTCTCTCCCCACCTATCTTAAGCCGTGGATAAGTCCGCTTCCGCGGTATCCGGTTTGCACTTCCCGGGGAGACTTTTAGATTCCCCGGGAGGTTCGAACTTTGAAAAGAGCAATTTTCCTGACGTTATTTTGTTTGCTGACAGCGTCGGCGGTGCGCCCCCAGACCGCTACCGAAAGATCTGGCGCAGCAAATCCTGTCCAAGAGTCGCCGGCGGCCACCGCCCCAGCGCCAGAACCGCAGTTTCTCGAGGTAAAAATCCCTGCGGGAACGGCGCTCGATATCCAGGCCACGCACGACGTTAGTTCGAAGGACGCGAAGCTGGGCGATTTGATCAGCTTTCGCGTACTGGTCCCCGTCAAGATCGGCGATTCGATTGTAATTGGAAGCAACGCGCTCGTGACCGCACAAATCGCCAAAGCGAAACGCGCCGGGCACTGGGGTAAAGCCGGTAAGCTGACCTGGACGATGCGAGACGTCGTCGCAGTTGATTTGACCCGCGTGTCACTGATGGCGAACCCGGATTTTCCCGGAGGGCAACAAGGAGTTACCGGACAGAGCCACGGGGCCGAAGTGGCGACGAGAACGGCAGTGATGGGCGCGTTGCTGGCCCCGACGATTGTGGGAGCGCCGCTCGCCTTGATGCACGGATTCAAGCGCGGCGAACAAGCTGTGCTGCCGGAAGGCAAGCGCTTCGTGGTTTACGTTCAGAAGGACACGATTATCAGGATCCCGAATGAAACTAAGGTGCCGCGCATCGATCGCTGAAACTTAACCCGTGCCCGTACGCGGTAGCGCAAGTTGTTAACTTGCGCGCAAATTAGCAATTTGCGCCACTCAAAAAAAATGGCGCGATTCCCGAGGAATGGGGAATCGCGCCGTCAAGTCACCTCGCAGGAAAAACTTTTACCGCTGAGGCACCGGAGGCGGTGCTCCCTGGGGAACGATCCACAATTCGATCATCCAGTTCTCTCGCGCCCCTCCCATGGTGACGGTGAGGCGGCTGGCGTCGATGCCGCGCGAGTTAACCAGGTAATCAGAGATTCTCGTAGCGCGCTCTTGCGCGGCGTTTGATTTCGCCTTCCGGGCTGGATAGACGATGATGTACGCCTGCGCGCCGGGCTCGTTCTGCATTTGAATCGCGTAGTTGTCTAAACGAGCTTTCTCATCGTTGCGCGCGATGTCGTAATACTCATCGAACTTGCGCGGCTTGATGTCGATCGGAAGTGAAACTGAGCAACTCGCCGGACAAGGCATTCCGTAACCCTCAACATCCAACGTCGCCCGAATCGTCTGACCAGCTAAACCGGCCGTATCAACGGTGATGCTGGTCGTGCCCTGACCGCTGATGATGCGGCCGGCGGTGATCGTCCAGTTGTAAGTCGGCGTCACGTTGGTCGAACCGCCGCTGACATTCGCGCTGAAGGTCACCGGCGCATTCTCACTCGCGGAGTCCGGACACGATACGCTGACCGTCGGGCAACTCGGCGGAGGCGGGGGCGGTGGCACGGCCGGACACTCAGTCACAACCACGGCTACCGAAGAAAACGCTGCGCAGTTCGGATCGCCTGCGTCCACATCGACTACGGCCTGGTAAACACCGGGTCTCGCGCCGGCCAGGTCCCAGGTGACGTTAGCGCCGCTTCCTGAAATCCGGCCGCCGTTGGCAGTCCACTTGTAATTGAGCGCGTTTCCGGAGTTCGACGTCGCATTCGCGTTCAACCGGACGGTCGACGCGTCGCCTTCGCAATTGCGGATGACGGATGGTTCAGCCATCAGGGCGAGGGAAGGCGCTCCCGCGACGCGGTCGCGCGTACTCTTTTGCGCCGCCGACGACGTCGCGAATACACCGATAAGAACGGCCGCGACAGTACCAAACAGTAAAGTCTTGCGAAGTATCATGTTAAGCCCTTTCGTACGGCGGCCCGGGCAATTGAGCCGCCAACCTTTCGATTTGCGAAGCCGAAGCTCCCACTCCTCTGGAAACCAGAGATAACAAGCAAATAAAAGAGCCAATTGCGGCGGCTTTCCAAACGGGCTGGGCTTCCTGAGACCGCCCCACTGTAATAAAGTCTAAGCCAATGCCGACCGTCCGCGTGCGCCTGCCGGCGAAACCAAGGACTTACGACATCCGAATTGGCGCCGGATTGCTGGGCGACCTGGGGCCCGCGGTCCGCGAAAGCGGCAGCCAAACCGCCCGCACCGTCGCAATTATCTCCAACAAAACCGTTTTCGACTTGTACGGGAAACCAGCGATCGACAGTCTGCGAAGCAGCGGCTTCGCTGTCAAATGTTTTCTCATCGGCGACGGCGAGCGCGAGAAATCGTTTCGATCGCTCGAACGCATCGTCGCATTCTTCGCTGAGAACCGGCTGCAACGCAATGATGTGGTGGTGGCGCTCGGCGGTGGAGTGGTTGGCGATCTGGGGGGGTTCGCCGCGGGCGTTTATCTCCGTGGCGTAGCGCTCGTGCAAGTGCCGACGACACTGCTTGCGCAAATTGATTCATCAGTCGGTGGCAAAACAGGAATTAACCTGGCATCGGGAAAGAATCTTGTCGGCGCGTTCCATCAACCGGCGATGGTTGTGATCGATACTGAGACGCTACGCACGCTACCGCGTCGCGAGCTGACTTCCGGGTTCTGCGAGATGGTAAAGCAGGGAGCCGTCGCCACTCGCAAGCTGTTTGATCAAACAATGCGATTGCTGCGTGCGGGGACGCACTCCTCCGGAGTGCTGCATGCCGGAGGCATGCGTACCGACCTGGCTGCCACCATTGCCGGCCACTGTCGCTTCAAGGCCTCAATCGTCACCGGCGACGAACGCGAAGACGTTTCGCGCACTGATCGTCGCTCACGTCGCATTCTGAATTTTGGCCACACCACGGCTCATGCCCTCGAAAAAGTCACTAATTACCGGCGCTTCCGTCATGGTGAGGCGGTCGGTTACGGAATCCTGGTCGCCGGCGAGGTTTCAAAAAGTCTAGGCATGCTCCCGTCCCGCGAGTTAGAATTGCTGCGTGAAGCGGTCGCGTTGTGCGGGGCGCTGCCGCACGCTGACGATCTCTCGGCTGTACAGATCATTAAAGCGATGACAGCTGACAAGAAAGTCGTTGAAGGGAAATTGAAATGGGTCCTGCTTGAAAGGATCGGCAAACCCCGCATCGTTGACTCCGCGGAAATCAAACCGAGCGTTCTTCGCTCTGCTCTAGCCACAGGCTTAAGATCGAATTAGTTTTGCTATGAACCACCAAACACTCCTTCACAACCGAGGCGAACGCGGCAGCGCGCGCCTGAAGCTCATCCTCTTTCTCGCGCTTGTCGCCATTGCCGGTTACGCCGGGTACATGTACATCCCGGTCGCCATCGACGCCTACTATTTCAAGGACACGATGCAGAACAAAGTGAACCTGGCGGCGGCGCAAGGGTACGACGCAGCCTGGCTCGCCGATCAGATTTCCAAGAGCAAGGCCGAGCACAATGTTCCCGACGACGCGGTGATCACACCCGCCCAGAAAGAAGGGCGCGTGGAAGTGCGCGTGCAGTTCACGCGGCCGATTGCCACACCTCTGTTCACTTACAACTATGATTTCGATTACACCGCGCAGAGCACGACCTTTCTGACACCGAAATAGTTCGATAAGGTTTTCGCTTCTTGCTCAGTCCGCAAAGGCCTTCTCATTCACACTTCGCTTCAGCGAGGTGACCCTGCGAGCTTCCCGAAATCTGGCAACCGTTTTCAACGGTTTATGAACAGAAGCCGTTGAAACGGCTAGGCCAACACTCTTGGTCTTTCTACCACCTCGCTGAAGCGAGGTGTGAATGACACTACCGCGCTGACCCTCCAGTTCTTGCCGCGTTGGCTGCGATTGCAATATGCTCTCGCGCCATGAAACGTAGAACCTTCAGCTTCGCAATTGCGTCATTAGTCTTTGCGTCTGCCGTCGCAATTTCAGCCACTGCGCAAACATCGGCTGGCTCTCAGCTTCGTTTCGAGGTTTCATTTCCTGCCACCAGCAGCGCGAAGCCGCTCGATGGGCGGATGCTTCTACTCATCGCGAACAACAACACGCGCGAGCCGCGTCTGCAAATTTCCGAAGACCCAACCACGCAGCAGGTGTTCGGTATCGACGTCGATGGTTTAAAGCCCGGCCAGACCGCGACGGTTGACACCGGCGCCTTCGGTTATCCGGTCAGATCGATTTCGCAATTAAAGCCGGGCGAGTACTGGGTGCAGGCGCTGCTGCACGTTTACGAAACTTTCAAACGTAAAGACGGGCACACCGTGAAGCTGCCCATGGATCGTGGCGAAGGCCAGCAATGGAGCCGCGCGCCGGGAAATCTCTACAGCACGCCGGTCAAGCTCACGATCGATCCGGGCAAGGATGCCTCGATCAAGATTAGTCTCGACAAGATCATTCCGCCCATCGAGCCACCTAAGGACAGCAAGTACATCAAGCACGTCAAGATTCAGAGCAAGCTGCTCACTGAATTCTGGGGACGGCCGATGCATATTGGCGCGCACGTGCTCTTACCCGAAGGCTTTGACGAACATCCTAACGCGCGTTACCCGCTGGCGATTTTCCACGGACACTTTCCGGCGAACATCGGAAACTTTCGCGAGACGCCGCCCGATCCAAATCTCAAACCTGACTACAGTGAGCGCTTCAAACTCGAAGGCTACAACCGCATCGTTCAGGAACACGCGCATCAGTTTTACAAAGAGTGGACCGGGCCGAACTTTCCCCGGATGCTGATGATCGAAATTCAGCACGCGAATCCTTACTACGACGATTCCTACGCGGTGAACTCGGCCAATCTCGGGCCATACGGCGACGCGATCACCTATGAGTTGATTCCTTACATCGAGCGAGAATTTCGCGGCATCGGTAAAGGCTGGGCGCGTTTCATGTACGGCGGATCGACCGGCGGGTGGGAAGCGATGGCCGCGCAGGTTTTCTATCCCGACGAATACAACGGCGCCTACATCGCGTGTCCCGATCCGATCGATTTTCGCGCCTACATGGTCGTGGATATCTACCGCCACAAAAATGCCTACTACATCGACGATTCGTGGAAGACAACGCCGCGACCGGGTAAGCGAAACTATCTGGGCGAGCTGGCAGCGACGATCGAAGACATGAATCACATGGAGCTGGCGCTCGGAACCAATAGCCGTTCAGGCGGGCAGTTCGACATCTGGGAAGCTGTCTATTCGCCCGTCGGCGCCGACGGTTATCCCAAGCCCATCTGGAACAAGCTGACTGGAGAGATTGATCGATCAGTCGCTGAGTACTGGCGCGAGCACTACGATCTCGGTTACATCTTGAAAAGAGATTGGCAGAAGCTTGGGCCGAAGCTCGCCGGAAAACTTCACATTTACGTCGGCGAAGCAGACAACTACTATCTGAACAACGCCGTGTACCTGGTCGAAGACTTTCTCAAGACAACGAAAGATCCGGCCTACGGCGGTGAAGTCGATTACGAACCGCGCGCCGAACACTGCTGGAACGGCGATCACACGCGACCGAACGCGCTCTCGCGTCTGCGGTATCATCAGATGTTCATGCCGCGCGCCGTTGAGCGCATGTTGAAGACCGCACCACCGGGAGCGGATTTGAAGAGTTGGAGATATTGAACCGGTTATTACGCTCAGTGAAACTTCTCATTGCGCGCCCCAAGCAACTCTAGATCGGGCGTTTATAAGGTTAGCCTCATGAGTCTCGCGAAATCAGACTGGATCGCTATTTTCGGTGTGGTTGCAACCGTTCTCGCGGCCGGGATTGCCTGGATATCTTCAGCGTGGGCGACAAAGCGGTCACTCGCGCGGCAGGCGATTGGTTATCGAATGACAATGTCACCTCTGCTTGCAATGGACAAAGTACCGGGCGCGTCGGCCGCCTTGACGATTGAATTCAACGGCGAACAGCTCGTAGAACCAACCCTGCTCTCGGTTGATATCGTTAATCTTGGGAATCGAGCAATAGAGAATCCGCCTATCATCATCGAGGCGGTCGGGGCTACCTACGTGATTCCCATTTATATTGAAGATGTGCCCCCTGGTTATGAAGACCTCTGGACTCTAGAAAGAACCGATGCTGAGCAATGCGCTATTCGGCTCGAACATATCAATCCAGATCAGGTCGTTAAGGCTCGATTCTTTCTCGATGAGGTTCCTAGCCAGATACCGGTGTTCAAATGTGCAATGAAAGATGTCTCCGTAACTGCAATGTCGTCGGTCAAAGTGGGACCAATTGCCGAAAAGCTTCTTGAAATTGTGTCGCCTGTCGCGTATTCAGCGCTCAAGTCGTTGACCAAGCCTTGAATTCGTTGATAGACGCGAGGTTGGATGAACGCTGCTCATCAACTCTGAGGTTGTGCACTGAAGAAGAGCCCTACTGACAAGGGATATTTCGCATGGAAGTCATTTCATCTGTAACAAAAGCTATCGCCCTCGTCTCACGCCTAAAGAAGATCGGGGAAAACATTCGCGACGCAGAATTCAAGAATGTTCTCGCTGATCTTAGTCTTGAATTGGCGGAAACCAAGCTGAAGATGGCTTCTCTCATCGGAGAAAACGCCGACCTGCACAACAGAATCAGAGAGCTCGAAAGTGCGGAAGGCGATCCATGTCCAAAGTGTCGGAAGAGAGGGTGGCACGTAGAAAAAAGTGAACCTGATGAAATATTTGGCGACCTTGGCGGGATCAGAAGAACCTATCTATGTTCGTATTGTGGTTTCACAGAACAAGAACTTATTACGCGGAAATAGTTCACACGTGCCTATGACACACTTTTTTACTTAGTAGTAACAGCAAGGAATCCTATGGAAAAGCCCGACCTTGAAAAAATGGAAATGTACTGCGGTGAAGACCATCATCCCGTAAGAATGGTACTCGTGAGGAGCTTGGAATTGTTTGGAAAGGCAATTTATCAATGCACGGTGTGTGGCAATAAAAAGAAGGTCCTTTGGCGAGCCTTCACGCAACAAATCAAAATAGAGGACTATGACTGACGCACTTTGCCTCTATCGATTTCGCTGTCGCCCGCTCCGCGGGCTCTGGAACTTTTCACGATGCGCTCCTGGGGCTTACGCCCCAGGCTTTATGCTAACGTCCGCTCCGCGGACTTAATCGGCTAAGTTAATTTCTGATCGAAAGGACTACTGACACGGTGAACGTAAGGCCGCTCACAACCCCCGAAGAGTTCCAGGGTTATGTTGACTTTCCACAGGAGGTCTATCGCGAGAACTCGCATTGGGTCCCGCCCGATGCTCATCATCTGGCCAAGGTGCTGGCTGGTCAGGCCGGCTTCGGTTCCGACTTGCAGATTCAGCCTTTCTGGGTGGAAGAGGGTGACCGTGTGTTGGCCACGGTCGCGGCGGCGACGAGTGAAGTTTACAACCGGCATTGGAACGAACGCATGGGCCACCTTTTCTTTTTTGAAGCGCTGCCCGATCAGAATGAAGCCGTCCAGTCGCTTTTGAGCGCGGCGTGTGACTGGCTCAAAACCCGGGGCTGCGAGGCGGCGCGTCTATCGTTTTTGGGCGGAATGCAGATGCCGCTCACCATTGATGCCTACCACGAAGTGCCGACCATCATCCACGGTTTTAATCCCGCGTACTACCATAGCTACATCAAAAACGGCGGCTTCGTTACGGAGAAGGGCGTCGTGCAGTACCAAATTCAATTCACTTCTGAATTGGCTGAGCGCTATCGCGAAATGGTTGAGCACGCCACCAGCTCCGGAATCTCGCTTCGCTCCTGTGACTTCGAACGGCTGGAACAGGAAAACGAGGCCTTAACGAACATCTTCAACGAGACCTTCAGTGCTCATTGGGGATTCATGCCTATACCGGCGCAGGTCATGCGTGGCTTCACGGTTGAACTTAAAGATTTGACGGTTGCCGACTTCATCGTTTTCGCTGAGACTGACGGACAAACAGCGGGCGCCGTCTATTCGCTTCCCGACCTCAACCAGGCGCTTCATCCGATGCGAGGCCGAAACATCGAAGAAAACTTCGCAGAGTTCCAGCAGCACCTCGCAAAGGTGGATCACGGCGTCCTCCTGATTATCGGCGTGAAGAAAGAGTATCGCGGGCGTGGCGTGAACCTGGCGCTGGCCGCTAAAAGTTATCTCGCGATGATTGAACGTGGCTACAAGACCGCAAGCTACACGGTTGTCATGGATGATAATTGGCCTTCGCGAAAGACCGCGGAGAAGCTGGGCGGCCGCGTAACACGAAATTTCGATATCTATCGGAGAGAATTCAAGAGATAGCTCGCGAGGCGAGCGAAAAGCGAAGAGTGAGTTAGTCCGCGAAGCGGGTGACAGCTTTTTGAAGACGAACGGAATTGGGTATTACGAGCGATACGCTTGATGAAAGCACTTTCGCCCGCTCCGCGGGCTCGCGAAGTCTTGGGCGATGTGATCCTGGGCTTACGCCGCAGGCTTACGCTGCCGTCCGCTCTGCGGACTTCTCTGATCCGGCTTATTAAATCTGAGATCGATATGTCAGGATTGAGCCACAGGCATCGCTTTAGTTCGCGCACTTGCACACTCGCTCTACTGTTGGGTGTCGCTTTCCCGTTACAGCTTTCCGCTCAAGAATCTAAACAAATTCCTGCAACTCGGCAGCGGCAGGTGACTTCAACCGCGCGCTTCACGTCCGGCAACAGTGCGCTGAACATCCCGCTCGAGATCGATAACAACATAATCCTGTTGCAGGTGGGCGTGAATAATTCAAAGCCGCTGAGATTCATCTTCGACACCGGCGCTTCGCACACGATTCTTCATTCACGGCGAGGGTCGGAATTGGGATTGAAGCCGGAGGAACAAGTCAGCGGCACCGCGACCGGTGGGGCTATTGAAGGCAGCCTTACTTCGGGCGTTTCGTTGAAAGTTGCCGGGGCCGAAGTCTCGAACCAGCAAATTGGGATGATCGATTTCCCTGTGCCGCCGGGTTTCGAATTTGACGGAGTGATCGGCTATGACTTCATCAATGCGTTCGTGGTTGAGATCGACTACCTTAAGAAGACCATGAATCTGTACGACCCGCGAACTTATTCGTACAGGGGGCGCGGCGAAGTCATTCCCCTCGTGCTGGATGATCGGAGAATTCCTCTGGTGCAGGTCACGATCTCGCCGCCGGCAGGCGCGTCTTTGAACGCCGTTCTGGGAGTGGATACGGGCGCGGACCGCGCGTTCATCTTTAACAACCCGTTCGTCAAACAACATGGATTGGTTGCGGCGATGACTGAGATCAAAGAGAGCGTCGGTCGTGGCGCCGGCGGCGAGCAGCAAATCGTGGTCGGGCGAGCCAAAACGGCTCAGCTAGGACGATTTGTTTTCACTAATCCGACAGTTGGACTCGTGCGTGATCCGGAACGTGACGGCGCGACTAAGGAAGGTGACGGCGTGATCGGCGGCGAGATTTTCCGCCGCTTCAAAGTGATCATCGATTATTCTCGTCAGCGCATGATTCTCGAACCGAACAAAGACCTAAACGCTCCTTATCCGGTTGATCCGGGCGAGTAAGCCTGCGGAGCAGGCGGCAGCATAAAGTCTAGCACCCCAGCCGAGTTGCTCGGCTGGGGACCCCGCCCTGGGGTGAAGCGAAGCGAAACCCCAGGATTAAGTCGTCAATCGCGATCAACCCGCGAAGCGGGTGACAGCCCTGGGAGTATAATCATGTGGACTCATTCCGCAGCAAATCCACTCGACGGTTTGAAGACAAAGCAATTGAATGTGACGATCGCTACGTCCGATGTTTAGGCTGTCGCCCGCTCCGCGGGCTCGTGGGAATGTTTTGCGGACTTTTCCTGGGGCTTACGCCCCAGGCTTTACGCTGCCGTCCGCTTCGCGGACTTCGTCGGATCTCGCATTTGGGTGATGCTTGTTATGGAAAACTATCTAGACAGCAAGCTCTTCCTGCCGTTAATCCTCGGCACCAATCGCAAAGACAGAAAGAGTGTCTTCGTCGCAGAGTGGCTGCACCGCGAGATGCAAAAGCGGGCCGAGATCGAAACGCGTCTTTTCGACGTGAAGGATTTTGCGCTGCCGCAAGATGACTACGGGACCCGAATCAAGGATGCCTTTCCTGAATGGCGAGAAGCCATCATCCGCGCCGATGGACTGGTGATTGTCACGCCTGAATACAATCACGGTTATCCGGGGGCGTTGAAAAGCGTGCTCGATCTGCTTCTCAAAGAATACATCCACAAAGCCGTTGCTCTGGTTGGCGTCTCAGCTGGGACCTTCGGAGGAACTCGCGTCGTCGAGTCGCTGGTGCCCGTGGTGCGCGAGCTGGGCCTGGCAGTGACATTCGCCGATCTCAACTTCCCGAAGGTGCAAGAGAAATTCGATCAGAACGGCGTCCTACTGGATTCCGCATACGAGAAACGAGTCAAAGAGTTTCTGGATGAACTCGTCTGGATGAGCCGCGCCCTGAAGTGGGGACGTGAGAATCTGCCATCAAAACACCACCAGACTTAACCATTCGAAGCTTCGAAGCTCGAACAACCTGGCCCCATGCTGCGAAGTTTAAAATTTTCATTCCTCGAGAAGTATAAAGAGTACGGCGTCATTTTTATCCGTCTGATCGTCGGCTTTCACTTGATATATGGAACGCAGGACAATGTCTTTAGTTACGCGCGCATGCAGGAGTTCGCCGGCTTTCTATCAGCGCGCCATGTGCCTTTTCCATTGTTCGCAGCATTTGTTTCGGTCTACGCGCAGCTCATCTGCGGCCTTCTGTTCTTGGCCGGGGCGGCTACGCGCCCGGCGGCGGCGGTGATGATTGTAAATTTTGTTGCGGCGATCGTCATTGCGCACCTCGGTGATGCCTATCCGAATATGTTTCCGGCGTTAATGATGCTGGCCGCTTCCTGTTTCTTCTTGATTCATGGCGCCGGCAAACTGTCCGTCGATAGCGTACTCGGGCGGCGCTGAGGTGTCCGCTTCTTACCACGTCTAATCGAGTGGCGATGACCATTCAACTCGATCACATAATGGTTCCGTCGCGCGACAAGATCGCCGCGGCCAAGCTGCTCGGAGAATTGCTCGACGTACCGTGGTCGGAAACGACAGTCGGACCATTCTCAGCCGTGTACATCAATGATGGATTGACGTTCGACTTTGATGAATGGGCGGATCCGTTCCCGTTGATTCATTACTGCTTTCGCGTGAGTGCAGACGAATTCGACGCGATTCTTGAAAGAATCAAAGCGGCCGGAATACCGTATCGCAGCAATGTCCACGGCGCAGTCGATTTTCAAACCAACACATTCAATGGCGGCCGGGGCGTGTACTGGAACGAACCTGACGGACATCAATGGGAAATGTTGACGGTGAGCTACGCGCGGGAGTCAGAGCCAGCGTTTCGGGTCGGCTAAGCTGAGCAGTCGTTTTGCGCCCGCCGAGCCCGAACGCGCGCATTATTTTCATAATAATTAATGGGCGCAAAATCCAATGCCTGGGCCGTCAGTTGTCCGGAACAGGATCAATGAAACCCAGAACGCGCGCTGCGCGGAGTTGAGCGTCGCTGTTCTCGAGAAGACACCGACAGAGAATGAGCGCATCCTGAACTCAGGCGTGTCAGCGCCGGCGAAGATACTTCAATACATGCCCATGGGGGTCAACGTTAACGGCAACAATCCCGCGGTGAACTTGATTGTAGAAGTGCAGCCGGTCGACCGCTTCTTTCACGGCCCAGGTGCACGGCAATGTGATTGGCGAAGCGTCCGTGTACAAGTTTCAGCCCGGCCAGATGGTTACCGTTCGATATAATCCCGAGGACTTGACCGAAGTTGCGCTGGAACGTTCAGGTATGTGAACCGAATAGATCGCAGGTAAGGAGGAAACTATGTTCGCAAATTTAATGCACGGGAAAAGGGGTTTGATGTTCCTCTTAATCTTGCTGACATTGGGTTTACCCGGAATGACGCAGGCCCAGTTGCGCGACAAACCGTGCCCGGTTCTCTACAAGACTTACAAAGACAACCGCGAGGCGAATCCTGATCTCGCCTACGAAGCCGCGTCCGAATTCCTGAAACGATGCAGCAACACGGATCGAAATGTGAGAGCGTGGATGACTGCGTACGAGAAGGGAGCATACGCAGCGCCTACTGCGAAACCTGAACCTTTGCCGCCAGCGGCGAGAACCACCGAAATTCCAGCCGACGCTCCGATAGTTAGTCCCGGCCGCTACTACGCCTTAGTCATCGGAAACAATTCCTACCGGCATCTGCCTCAGTTACAGACCGCGGTCGCGGATGCGCGCGTAGTCGATTCGATTCTGCGCGAACGATACGGCTTCGAAACGAAACTCATCTTGAATGCCGGCCGTCAGGACATCTTTCAGGCGATCAGTTTCTACCGGCAGAAACTCGATCAGAACGACAATCTGCTGGTTTACTACGCCGGCCACGGTCACTTTGATCGTGAGGCTGACAAGGCGTTTTGGCTGCCGATCGATGCGCGGCAGGAAGACAGCGCCAATTGGGTGAGCGCCGACGACATCACTAGTAACGTCAAAGCGATTCCTGCCCGGCATGTTTTGATCGTCTCAGATAGTTGTTATTCGGGAACGATATATCGCAGTCTGGGATTAGCCGTGGGCGAAATTTCTGAGCGAGATCGCTTTCTGCAAAAGATGCAGGCGGGAAGATCACGCACCTTAATGGCCAGCGGTGGAAACGAGCCCGTTGCTGACGGTGGTGGTGATGGGCATTCAGTCTTCGCGCGCGTGTTTCTGACCGGACTTACGAAGATGGAGCGCAATAGTTTTACCGGCGCGGAGCTGTTTCGCGACTTTGTTCAGGAGAGGGTGGCGGGCAAAGCCGATCAGACGCCGGAATATAACCCGCTGCGCAACTCAGGCCACGAGAGTGGCGACTTCGTTTTTGTGCGCAAACAAGCCGCCAAAAAACCATAGACTACCAACGCAACGATGCCTGATCCGCAAGTCTCTCTACTTCTTGATTTGATCGACCAGGCGTTCGATCATCGCGCCTGGCACGGAACGAACCTGCGCGGTTCTATTCGTGGATTGCGTGTCGACCACGTAACGTGGCGTCCAGCGCCCGGCCGGCACAACATCTGGGAAACCGTTGTGCACGCTGCTTACTGGAAGTACATCGTGCGCCGGCGGATTCTCGCTGAAGCGCGCGGTTCATTTTCGTTGGAAGGCTCGAATTGGTTTGCGCGGCCGAATGATGAGAACGCGACTGAGGCTGATTGGAAGAAGGATGTGAAGCTGCTGGTTGAATCACACCGCAGCATGCGCGCCGCGGTGGCCGGAATGACCGATGCTCAACTCAAAGTCACGCCCAAAGGCAGCAAGGTCAGCAACGCCGCGATCATCATGGGCATTGCATCACACGATCTTTATCACGCCGGCCAAATTCAGTTGTTGAAAAAGTTGAGGAGAGCGGAAGATTAGGCGAGCGCCTCAATCTCTGTATCGAGATCCGTTCTCCTCAGTCCATAGTTAGTTGTTTTGGCGCGACATCCTGCCAACCCCCGCATGCGTTCGGCTATGGAGTGGCGCCGTCTTCGTAAACCACCGGCATCCCGCTCGTATTGTCGCCCTGCACCATCACATGCGTGGCCCAGACACGTTGAGAGCGCAGAATGCCGTTTCCTAAGAGAAGGCTGTCGGAAACAATGATTCCGTCGCCAATCACGACGCCGTCTCCCAAAAGGATCCCGTCGCCCAGCACTACGCCGGCGCAGAACAGTGTGCCGTGACCAAGGACACCGCCGTTGCTTGTCCAAATGCCGTCGCCGATAACGACGCCGTCACCAAGCAATATGCCGTCGCCGATCACCACACCGTCACCAATGACGACGCCGTCACCGATTACCACCCCATCGCCGATCACCACGCCATCACCGATCACAACGCCCTGCGCGTAATAAGTCTTATATTTTGTAATCAGACTCGTGCCCGTCGCGTACCAACGCGGGAAGAAAATTCCGCGCGCCCAGGTGAACGTATGGCCGGCAATCGTGGTTTGCGGGGCCGGCAATGTCGTTGTCGTCAGCATCGGCGTCCCGGCAGGTGTTCTGGCGGTCAGGTCTGTGCGCACGAGCTTGGCGAGCTGGACTGCGCCGTCGACGTTCAGTTGGCCGGTGCCCTGCTCGAGCATGTTGTAGCCTTTCAGCGGCTGCGCCGTGTACTGAAGAATCATCTTCACCATGTTCGGTGTCAGCTTGGGATTTGCTTGAAGCAGGAGGGCCACCGCGCCTGCGGCGACTGGCGTGGCCATTGAAGTTCCGCTCAACACCATCAGTTTGTGATTGGGCTGGCTGCCGGGCGTGACATCAAGCGAGGTGTGCTCTCTGACCATCGAATTGTCCACAGCCTCGGCCCCAATCAGCTTGTTGCCGGGCGCAACGATGTCCGGTTTGATGACGTGGTCGTAGATTCTACGGCCGTCGACCATCTGAAAACTTCGGGTCGGACCGCGGGAGCTGTAGGTTGTCACGGTGTCATCGGCGCGCGATTCCGTGTCAAACGTGTTCGATGCGCCGACCGTTATCGCCGTGGGTTCGTTGGCCGGGCTATGAATCCGACCGTAAAACTTTTGTCCGGCCCTGTCCGTTCCCTCGTTACCGGCGGCCGCGAGCACGACGATGCCCGTATCGACCAGCTTCCTAACAGCCAGGCAAAGCGGGTCGATCCTGTATGAGTCAATTGCCGGCGCACCAATGCTAAGGCTGACAACTCGAATTTTGTATTTCTGATAATTCTTTTCGCCGAGCGGCTTATTCGGATCTACGGGCGCCACAATCCATTGCAAAGCTTTGAGAACGTTCGAGGTCTTACCGATGCCCTGCGAGTCAAGCACTCGCAAATTGATGATCCTTGCTTCAGGCGCGATTCCCGTGTACGCGCCGTCGGCGATGTGATCGGGCCCCGCCGCGAGTGACGCGACGTGCGTTCCGTGCCCGAACGGATCGTCGGTGCGGTTCTCTCCGGTGAAGTCCTTTTGAAACGCGATATCGCCGATGCCGTGGTGATCCTTGTCGATCCCTGAATCAAGGATCGCAATGTTCATGTCCTTACCGTAAAGTCCGCTGTTGCCGGGCCTCAAGCGCATGTCGCGCGCGCCGGTCGCACCCTCGACAAAGCCGAAAGATCGAACTTCCTGATCGGGCGAGGCGACTTCGACTTCATCGAACGCCGCGAGTTCCTCTACTACCGAGGCTGGAAGCTCGACGACGATCGAAGAGAACTCTTCGAACTCACCTTTTACTTTTACGCCGTTGCGTTTGAGCAGCGTCTTTAGCTCGCCCTTGGGTTTCTCTTTGAGTCGGAGGATTACCGATACGATTTCGTCGTTTGAGTTTGCGCCTGCCAAGCGCTGGCGCATGGCCTGTGAAATCTTGTCGCCCTTGTTCCTGGCCGATTTCGCCGCGGATCTTTCACCGCTAAACACGCTGAACGCGACACCTACTGCGACAGCGATCAAAACCAGGAGCATCGTCAATCGAACGGTCTTGGTGGGTTTGGCTTTAATCATATATCTCCTTCGGGAACTCCCACTGCCGTATGCCGACGCGCCGGCACTTAGGCTGGTAAGTGCATGCCTACTACTGCTTTCGCGAGCAGCAGGCTCTTATCGATGATTACTTAAAAGATCGCGCTCGACACGTCTCGAGTCGCAACCCACTTTGCGAGTGGTGTGCCGTGGCAGGAAAGTGTCAAACCTTACATTTCTGGGGCGTTACCGCATCGTTAAAGGTTTCGGATTGGACGCGGCTGACCGATTCATTCAAAAAGACATGACCATCATTTCAGTTCGACGCGCGCTACTGCCGTTTGTTGACCGTTGCGGCAGGCTTTCAAAAAAGCGAGCGCGCACTTTAGAATCTGCGTAATTTCGGTTTAGTGACTTCCAAAACCGAAGTGACTGGCCGTTGCACGACGCACCATGAGATTCGAAGTCATTGCCGCGTTCATCGTCGGAGCACTGCTGCCCGTACTGGAGACTTGCCGTCGAGGCATCAATCACTGGACGGTCGAGTTCACGACGATGTTTGAGGATTACGTGGCCGGCGCGTTACTGCTCATCGGCGCCTGGGCGTCGTATCGCGCGCGTTCGTGGGGAGCGATGTTTCTGCTGTTGGCGTGGGCTTATTTCACCGGATTAATGAGCAGCAGTTTCTGGTACCAGCTCGAAGAAACCATCCGGCAAACTTCATCCGAACCGAATAACTTCGTAGTAATCGTCGTGAAGTTCTTGTTGTGGGCCACGTGCGTCACCGCGCTGGTTTTCTCTTTCCGAAGCGCGCGCGCGCGGCGGCTGGACACGCCAGACTGAACTCAGAGGCTTGCTGCAACGTAGTTGAATATTAATCGACCTCACGTTAGAGGCATCCGATGTATTGCCCGAATTGCGGAAAACAAAACTCAGCCGACCAGAAGTTCTGCCGGTCGTGCGGCCTTGGCCTACAGAAGGTCGCGCAGACGCTGAGCGAACAACTACCGACGAAGCTGGACTTGTCGCTTCAGCAGAAGAAGGAGCGGTTCGAGAAGTTAGGCGTCGCCGCTTTGAGCGTTTTCGGCGCGGGCGTCGCCATCCCAATTCTGTACGGCATCTTCTACAAAATGATGTACACGCAGGGCAAAGTCACCGCTGGCCTGGGTTTGCTCGCACTGATAATTGTGCTGGGCTGCGGCTTGCTCTCAGTGATTCTGTTTGCCAAAGCCAACGAAGTGAAAGAGCTGCCGGCGAACCGGCCAACACCGGAACCAATAGATTTGAAATCGGCTGATACTCGTGAGCTACCTGAGTACACAGCCCAACAAACTCCCGCATTCAGCGTGACTGATCGCACCACAGAATTGCTGGCTGAGGAAACCAAAGCCCAGGCCAAAGGGAACGGTTAGAACCTCAACGAGCGGGCAAGATCATGAAAAAGCTCTTATTCCTTTCGTTCTTATTTCTCTGTCTTTTTCCGGGAGACTGTCTGGCACAACCGCGTGAAGGTCACCTCATCACACCCGACAAAGTCAAAATCTTTTACAAAGTTGTAGGCAGTGGCTCTGAAGTCGTGATCGCCGTTCACGGCGGCCCGGGTAATACGATGCATTCAATTCTGGCCGATCTTGAACCGCTGGCAAGGAATCGCACGATCGTCTATTACGACCAGCGTGGGAACGGCGGGTCCGATCTGATTCGAGATCAGGACAAACTCTCGATCTCGAAACATATCTCCGACCTCGAAGCAGTCAGAACGTATTTCAAGCTCGATAAGGTGACGTTGTTGGGCAATTCGTGGGGCGGGATGCTGATTTCCTTTTATGCCGCCGCGCATCCGGATCGTGTCGAACGATTGATCCTCCACAATCCGGGGGAGCCAAGTCGAGAACTCCTTTTCGCAGCGGTTGACGAGACCCAGGCGCGCATCCGTTCGCGTTATAACGAGGAGCAAAGGAAGCGTTGGGCTTTTGTTTCAAATCCTCAGACTTGGCTGGATGCCAAAGATCCACGCGCAATTTGCCGTGAGTTTTTTACGATGATTCTCCCCACTTTTGTTGTTCGAGAAGAGAGTATCTCGAGATTCAAAGGCGACGTTTGCGCGGGCCCGGAAGCCGCAGTCAGGCAACAGCAGTTCGTAAACATGCAAGTCTGGCGGTCGCTGGGGGACTTCAATGTCCAGCCGTCACTGGCGCGCGTGAAAGCGCCGGTCCTGATTATTCACGGGGTGGCTGACCCGATTCCGGTGAAATCATCCGAAGCATGGGCCACGGGTTTTCCGAACGCGCGGCTGCTTCTCATCAAGGAAGCCGGACACCTCTCTCATGTCGAGACGCCTGAGATTTTCTTTCCCGCGGTCGAAACATTCTTGAAAGGCGAATTTCCTGCCCAGGCTAAGATTGTCCGGCGCCCGAACTGAGAGAGACGGTTTCAAACCGTGTTGTTGGAACGCGAGCCCGGCGTCCCGCGTGAACGTACTGTTTTCCTGATTTCTTAAGCCGTTGGTGTGCCCAATGAAACTACGCGTCATTCCTTCGATCGTCGTGCTCCTGCTAGTTGGTTCGTCAGCACTCGCGCAACGGCCACCCGACATACCTCTGAATCCAGCCATTAACAGCAGGTGGTTGAGGGCGCTATCCGCGCCATCAACAAGTATTACGTTTCGGCTGAAGTGGCTAAGAAAACGGAAGAGGATTTGCGCAAACGTCTACAGAACGGCGAGTACGACAAGATCACCAGCGCGTTCGATCTGATGGATGCGCTCGATGCGCATATGCAGGCCATCAGCAAAGACCGGCATTTGGCGCTCGCTTACAGTCATCGAGCTGAGCCGTTGCTCGAGGGTCGCGATTTTGATCCTGAGACTCCGAAAGAAAAAGAGGAGGGCCGGATTGCAGCGCGGGCAAGAAACTTCGGCTTTGAAAAAGTTGAGAGACTGCCGGGCAACATTGGCTATCTCGAAATGAACAGCTTTGTGCGGCCTGAGTTTAGCGGAGAAGCGGCGCGGTCGGTGATGAGCTTTCTCGCAAACACCGATGCCCTCGTCATCGACCTGCGGAAAAGTAGCGGCGGGTCCGCAGACATGGTGTTGTTCATGGCCAGCTATTTTTTCGATGAAGAACCATTCCATCTCGGCGACTGGTTCGTGCGCGCCGAGAACCGAGTGCAACAGTGGTGGACGCTGCCGTACGTGGCCGGCAACCGTTATGTCGGCAAAGACGTTTACATCCTGCTCAGCCGAAGATCGTTTTCTGCGGTTGAAGGTTTAGCGTCGCTGCTTCAGCATCACAAGCGCGCCACCATCGTTGGAGAAAAAACGAGGGGTGGGACACATCCGGGAAGAATGGTTCGTGTTCATCCAAACTTCGCGGTCTTTGTCCCGATGAGTTGGTTTATCTATCCGACTGGTACGCCCTCTGTGCCGATTGATCGACCGGTGTATCCGACTACGAAAACCGACTATGAAGGTACACCCGTCCAACCAGACATCGCGGTTCCCGCCAGTCAGGCTTTGAAGCGAGCTCACCTCGAAGCTTTGAGTAGAAAACTGGAACGAGATCCTAAGCAGAAGGAAAGCCTGGAACCGATTATTAACGCGCTGAAGAAAGAACTGGAAGAAACTACTACTAAGCCGTAGCTGCAAGTCTGCGCGACGGACGCCGGTTTCTCAAGGCCTTCTCGTCCCTTGAGTCTTATTCTGTTAAAGTAAACGCCAGTTCCTCCGTATTAGCCTCCGTAGTAGTTCAGACTCGCGATCCCCCGCGCCTTCTTTCAAATGAATTGCATTCTCATTACGTGTCGGCGGCGAGTCTACAACGCTCGCGAACTCAAGGATTCCTCAAGTACCTGCCGTTAAGCTAGCCGCAAATCTCAATTGCTCTCCCCTTGGCCCGCTCGATTCACCGGCAATTGGTGCTGAAGAAAGGACACTTTGTCATGAAACAGGCACTTCGAACTTTGACGCTGAACGTCGATCGCATATTTACGCGGAGCGGCTTCCTCCTATTAGCTGCATCGTTAATGGCGGGTGCCAGTATTGCCGTGCCTTTTCTTACCATGCGTGGGTCCGCGGCGCCGCCGCCGGCGGCGTGTACTTTTTCAGACGATCTTGAGCCGGCGCAAGAGGCGGGGTGGGCATTCGAAGTTGCTCAAAACAACATACCGGCGAGTGCAACTTGGGCCCTGACTTCCGATCCCCAGGCACACAGCCTGACCAATACATTCAAGAGCGATGCGACCTCGCTCGACCTCAAAGACGATCGATTAATCTCGCCGCCCCTAAACCTGTTAGCCACGAGCACGCTGACTTTTTGGCACAAGTTCTCGTTCGAGGACGGCTTTGACGGAGGGGTGCTCGAAGTGAGCGTTGATGGCGGGCCGTGGACAGAAGTGGCACCGATAGGCGGATACCCGGGCACTATTTCCACTGGCTTTGGTAGTCCGATAGCGGGCCGCGCGGCATGGACCGGCGACTCGGCCTCGTTCCCCAACATGGACCAAGTCCAGGTCAATCTCGGCGCCTTCGCAGGTAATAACGTCCGAATTCGTTGGCGCTTGGTTCTTGACCCACTGGGAGTGGGCGCGACCCCTGGGATTGGCTGGTGGATAGACGACATTAACATCACTGATGCGTGTCCCGGCGCGCCACCAACCCCCTCGCCATCACCATCGCCGTCGCCCTCACCATCGCCGACACCGCCAGCAGTCGATCTCTCGATAGTTGCGACTGCCAGTGACGGTACGGTGAACGCAAATGAAACCTATATTGATGTCATTAAAGTTAAGAACAACGCCGCGAGCAGTGCTACCAATGTTCAAGTTCAAATAGTGTTAGCGCCAGGTGCGGTTTATCTCGGTACGCCGACTACGCCCGATCCCGCGAGCGGGTCCGGCACTACTGCCGATCCCTTGATCTGGAACCTCGGGACGCTGGCTGCCGGCGCGGAGACAAAAATCTATCTGTATCAACGCGCAAAGAGTGAAGCTGAGGACAACACGATCGTTTGGCAACTGCTCGACACCAAGGCCAGCGTGAGTTACACGCTCAGCGGCAATTCAGATAGCCGCAAGGATGAAACGATGGGGCCGAAGGTCGTGCCGGTGGGCGACGTAGGCGATACCGTTCGCCACGGCAGGCGGCCCTTCCCGGTCGCCTATGTCGAATATACCGACATGAAGCACACCCGGCCGGATTCGATCTTTCTTGGCTTCTTCGATTCGCTCATCACCCGGTATCTCGAAATGTCGATGAACCAACTGCTGCCCCAGCCGACAATGCCGAGCTTGGGCGTTGCAGCGAAAACATTTGCGTCGACGCCGAGCGAAAGATATCGCTTCTCGACGGTACAGCCGGCCGGCTTCTGCGGTGGCGCCACTCAGGCCGAGGACGGAGATCCTTATGATGACGACACTCCGCCGGTGACGATGACCAATCGCGTCGAGAATGGCTGGTATCAGCTGCCGGGCACGCGTGGTTACTACGGCTCCGACTCGTTCGGGAGCGCATATCCGGGCGCGCTCACCGGCGTTGGTCTAGTGTTCACCGTCGACAACGGCTGCGGCCCTCCGGGAAAGATCGCTTACGATGCGGCAACCCTGATGGATCCGGACGTGGATTACAACGATTTCGATACCGACCGCGATGGCTGGGTGGACTTTTTCGAGTTGGTCTACCAGGGCCAGCCGGAGAATATCCTGGGCCAAACGGGATTTGACAATGTATGGCCGCATTCGAGTGGTCTTCAATACTACTATACTGACGGTTATACGAGTCACGACCGCCTGCGCGATCATCAGGACCGGCTGCTTTTCTGGACCGATGACACCCATACGGCGACTACACTCACCGACACCGGCAAACCGGCATTTGTACGCGTCGGTGCATACAACGTGAATGCCGAGTTCTCCGACGAGATCACCTTCGCGCACGAGTACGGCCATTCGCTGGGCCTTCCCGACGAATACTCTCTTGGCACGCGCAACACAATCGATGACTGGTCGCTAATGTCCTCGGGCTCCGGCCATATGGGCATCTGGGACAAGCAGGAGTTGGGTTGGATTGTGCCAACACTAATCACCAGTCCGCGTAATGTCACGGCACAGAAGGAACTCAAGGTCGATACGCACCAGATCGAGTGGCGCGACTCAAACAACAATCCATACACGCTTACCGGCAATGTCCATAACGCCGAGGTGTACAAGGTCGAGCTCCCGAAGGTGGAGTTGTTTGACCCGAGCCTCATCCCATCCGGAAGCTGGGTATATTACTCGCAGGCCGGTAATGGATTTGGTTATCCGGGACACCTGCTCGACATCGCGTTCGATGCGAACACGACGGCCGGATCGACCAGCCTGAAACTGCAGTTCAAGAGCTGGTTCGAGATCGAGAAGGATTACGATTACGGATACCTGCAGATCTGCCAGTTCCGCGGCACGCCCGCGACATTCCAATGCGACAACCTGGAATCGATCAACGACACCGGCGAGGGCGGCCCGACAACCGGAGTTCCGGACACTAACCCGAATGGGACCAATCACGGGAACGGAATGACCTGTTCCAGCGGCGCGAGTGACGATCCGACATGCGGTGTCGCCGCGTATCCTGAGCCGGCTTTTATCACGGACGAATTCGACCTGACGCCTTATATCGGCGAGGATTTCCTTGTCCGCTGGGCGTATTCGACCGATCCCGGTCTCGCTTTCCGCGGCTGGGTCATCGACGATATTGAGCTCCTGAAGAACGGGACGACGCGCGTCTTTTTCGACGACGCCGAGGACCCGATTCTGAGCAACGACGATACTCACGCCTACAACGGATGGATCCGCAGCAACGGGACGGCCACGCAGGAACACGCCTACTGGATCGGCGTTCGTGACAAAACGGGCTTCGATGCGACGGCAGCCTGGACACCAGGCGTCACACTGGAGTATGCCAACGAGGCACACGGCTATGGCAATTTTGGCGTGGACGACCCGCCAGCCTACACCGTCATCGACAGCCATCCAGCCGCCGGCAGCAATACGCCGAATTTGAACGACGCGGCGTGGAACCCCTTTGCCTCAGATCCTGGCAACTTGACCGCCAACAACGGTGATGTGTTCACCGACTGTGACGATCCGGCATACGCAGACGGACCGCGACACGTTGATAACTATGCCGATCCAACTTCGGCGGATGGGAACTGGCATTTCGGCTGGGGCAAGCTGAAGTTTCTGGTGAACTCGACAACTGGATTGGGTACGTTTGGCACGATGACCGCGAGCGTTAATTACACGCTCCCGGCGCCTTGCACCAACGCCCCACCGGCGCCGGGCACCCTCCAATTCAGCGCCGCGACTTACAACGTTGGTGAGGCGGGCGGCAGCGTGACTATTACCGTCACGCGCGCCAATGGTTCGGATGGCGCGGTCTCAGTCGATTACGTCACTTCCAACGGCACAGCCACAGCCGGACTGGATTACACAGGAGCCTCCGGCACACTCAATTTCGCGAACGGCGAAACCAGCAAGACTTTTGCTGTTTCCATCACTGACGATGCTTTAGATGAGCCGGATGAGACCGTGAATCTAACGCTCTCGAACCCGACCGGAGGTGCGACTCTGGGCACGCCGAAGGCTGCCGTCTTAACTATCACTGACAACGATCCGCTACCTTCTTTGTCCATCAACGATGTCAGCGCGAATGAAGGCAACAGCGGCACGACTAACTTCACTTTCACCGTCACGCTCTCAGCCCCCAGCGGTCAATCGGTGACGGTCAATTACGCCACCGCTCCCGGCACGGCCACCGCGGGTTCGGACTACGTCACCAACAGCAACACGCTAACGTTCAGTCCGGGCGATACGACCAAAACCATCACGGTCCTCGTCAACGGCGATACGGCCAACGAACCAAACGAGGCCTTCTCTGTGAATCTGACGAATGCGCAGAATGCCACGATCAGCGACAGTGAGGGCGTCGGCACGATCCTAAATGACGATGCGCCGACTGTTCAGTTCAGTCAGCCAACCTATGCAGTAGGCGAAGGCGGCAGCAAGGTGGACACTACGATCACGCGGCTAGGCGACCCGAGCGGCGCTGCGACGGTCAGCTTGTCCACCAGCGATTCGGCCGGAACGCAAAACTGCAACATCGTAAACGGCGCGGCCTCTGAGCGATGTGATTACGAAACGCGCAGGACGACCGTCAGGTTCGCTTCAGGCGAAACTTCCAAAACGGTTTCGGTTTTCATCATTGATGATTCCTATCAGGATGGACCTGAGGGCTTTACGGTCAGCTTAAGCAATCCTTCGGGCGCATCCCTGGGCACGCCGGCTGCGGCCACGGTGACCATAACCGACAACGATTCGGTCGATGGCCCGAATCCGATCGACGTGACCGCTTTCTTCGTGCGCATGCACTATCTCGATTTTCTGAATCGGGAACCTGATGGGCCGGGTGGCGCTTTCTGGATCAATAATATCGATAAGTGCAGCGACCCGAGTCAGCGACCTCCCGACCGGCCGACCCAAGCGGGTTGCATCGATCGGCAGCGCGAGACCACCAGCGGCGCTTTCTTCCTGTCGGACGAGTTTCAATTGACCGGATATTTCGTCTATCTCTATTACACGGGCGCACTGGGCCGTGTTCCGACGTATCGCGAGTTTGAACGCGATGCCCAGGAAGTGGCGACGGGCGTGGTGGTCAACAATCAGTGGTCGCCGGCGGTCCTCAACCAGAATCGCGCGGCCTACGCGCAGGAATTCATCAATCGGGCAGACTTCAAAGCCTTGTACGATGGACTAAACAATCGACAGTATGTCGATAAGCTTTTCCAAACTACTGGCATTCAGGCTACCGAAAATGACAAGGCTTCGCTGGCCGCATCGCTGAACAATTCAACGGACACGCGTGCCACGGCCCTTCACAAGGTAGTCGAAGGCATAGTTATCAATAACGATAACAGTAGGACCTTCACCACGCTTTACGGCCAGGACTACTATCTGAAGCAGTTCAACGCCGGCTTTGTGCAGATGGAATATTTCGGTTACCTCCGGCGGGATCCCGACGCCTCCGGTTATCAGCATTGGAAGGACAAGCTGGATTTCTACAGCACACAGCGGACCGGCAACTACGGCACTTACTTAACCGCGCAACAAGGAGAATATATACAGGCGGAAATGGTGCGTGCCTTCATCGTCTCTGACGAATACCGGCGACGCTTTGGACCGCAACCGACGACGGCTAATGCGACTGAAGCTACTGGCGTAATGCAGAAGCTGTTTCAAAAGCTTTCAGTTGTATTAGCTCTGGGTTAGCTTCAGCAAGCCAGGTAGTGGGGCAGACGCCGCAGCGAGTGCATTGATTGACGGAAGGGCAGGGAGCTGTCGACTCAGCTTCGTGAGAGCGTTCGTGTTCGCGTTCCATGAAAGGACGCGACAGGCCTGAGTCAACAATCTCCCACGGAAGAATCTCGTCATGCGCGCGCACGCGGCTGGTGTGAAAATGTGGGTCGATGCCTGTTTCCCGGAGCGCTGCTTTTAAGTCGCCGTTGAGCCGGGCCGTCGCTTCGATCACTGGCGCAATACGCCGGTCGCCCGACGAGAACAGCGCCTGTTCATGCGCGATACGCGCCGACATGGCGCGGACTTCGACGTTGGGAATGCGCGCCAGGTGCTTGCAGACCCACTTGAGACGGCGCTTCATTTCCTTTTCATCACAAATTGCTTCCCATTGAAAAGGCGTATTCGGCTTTGGCACAAGGCCGTTTAGCGACGGAATGATCTTGCCCACTCGGCCGAAGCGCTTGCCGGCTTCGAGCATGCGATCCTTGATGCGCTCGACCAGCTTAACCATCTCTTCCAGGTCTTCGTCAGTTTCCGTCGGCAGACCCACCATCAGATAAAGTTTCACCGTCAGCATGCCGCGATCGAAAACCGCGCCGCAGATATCGACAATCTCGTCGTTCGTCAGGTTCTTGTTGATTACTTTGCGCAGGCGATCCGATCCGGTTTCCGGCGCGACGGCGATCTGCTGATCGCGCGACTCAACCAGCGCGTCGAGCAGCTCCTCCGAAATCTGATCGAGCCGCAAAGACGAAACCGATATTCGATAATCCATCGCGCGCAGGCCTTGCAGGATTTCGCTGATCTCGGGATGGTCGCAGACAGCGGTCGAAACCAGCCCAATCTTGTCGGTTTTCGCGCGCCAGGCTTTCGCTTTCGCGAGGATGTCTCGCGCCGGCACGACGCGCGGCGGCCAATAGTTGTAACCGGCCCAGCAGAAGCGACAGCCCTGCGAACAGCCACGCGAGATTTCCACCAGGAAGCGATCACCCATCTCGGCCTGCGGCGCAAAGATGGTGGTCGAGGGAGCGAAGACTTCATCGCGCTTGAGCTGCGCAACCAGGTCGTGTTGCTCGCGTCGAATGGCGCGGCGCAGACTGCCTTCTTTCGGGCTTTCCGCGGAGATGGCCCGGCCGACACGGGGCGGCACGCCTTCTTCTGTCGGCGTGTAGGCGTTCACCGTTTCGTCATCGTTGTAACTGACGAAGTAGAGTGAAGGCACGTAAAAGCCGCGGCCCTGCCGCGCCAGCGCCAATAACAGTTCTTCTTTCGATTCGTGCTCGAAAAGAGCGTCAACCAGCTTCGGCCCGAGAATCTCGCCTTCACCGACACCAATCACATCGGTGAAGTCGGCGATTGGTTCGGGATTCAGGAACGACGCCGCGCCGCCCATCACGATCAGCGGGTTCTGCTCGGTCCGGTCTTTTGACCACACCGGTACACCGCTCATCTGCAGCATGCGCGCCATGTTGACGTAATCAGTCTCAAACGAAATCGAGAACGCGATGACGTCGAACTTGCGAACAGGTGATTGCGACTCGAGAGAGAGAAGGGAAGTCCCCGTCCGTTCATACTCGGCGAGTTCGTTGATCCTGCTCTCAGGTTTACTCCGTCTTACGTTGTAGCCGGAGCCGTTACGTGAATGCTCGGAGCCACCGCGCGGCACGGTCCGCGCTGACGACGAGTGCTCTTCGACGCTGAAGCCTCTGGAACTGTCCGGCAGAAAAACTCTCTCGCAAGAAACTTCGGGGATGTTATTGAAGAGTTCGTACATCGCCTGAAAGCCGAGGTTCGCCATACCGATCGAATAGACGTTTGGGTAGCAGAGCGCGATGCGCAGTTTCGCGCCACGCTTCAGCACCCAGCCCTCTTCGCTGGCGAGCTTTCGTTTGTAGCTTTCGACGATCTTCTTCATAAAGGAGTGGCACAGACTTCAGTCTGTGATTTCACCGCTTGGATCACAGACTGAAGTCTGTGCCACTCAATACTAATTATGTTGCACGGTCTCGAGGAACGCCTTGAGTTTCCGTGAGCGTGAGGGATGACGCAGCTTGCGCAGTGCCTTGGCTTCAATCTGCCGGATACGTTCGCGCGTGACCGCGAAATGTTGGCCGACTTCCTCCAGGGTGTGTTCAGAGCCGGTCGTGCCCAGACCAAAACGCATCTTGATCACTTTCTCTTCGCGCGGCGTTAGGGTTGCGAGCACTTCGTCGGTAATCTCGCGCAGGTTCGACGCGACGACCGCATCGGAAGGATTCAGGATCGATTTGTCTTCGATGAAATCGCCGAGGTGCGAATCTTCCTCTTCACCAATCGGTGTCTCGAGCGAGATCGGTTCCTGCGCAATCTTCAGGACCTTGCGCACCTTGGAAACCGGAATGTCCATCTTCTTCGCGATTTCTTCGCTGGTTGGCTCACGCCCCAACTCCTGCACGAGGGCGCGCGACGTGCGGATCAGCTTGTTGATGGTCTCGATCATGTGCACCGGGATGCGGATCGTGCGCGCCTGATCGGCGATCGCGCGCGTGATTGCCTGGCGAATCCACCACGTTGCATACGTCGAGAATTTGTAGCCCCGCCGCCATTCGAACTTATCCACCGCCTTCATCAATCCGATATTGCCTTCCTGAATCAGATCGAGGAATTGCAACCCACGGTTCGTGTACTTCTTTGCGATTGAAACGACGAGACGCAGGTTCGCTTCGACCAGTTCGCGCTTGGCCTGACCCGTCTGTTGTTCGCCGGTGACGATGTTTTGCAGTGAACGCTTCACGTCGACGGGAGAAATATGAAACTCTTCTTCGACGGTGCGCAGGCGTTTCTTGGCGTTCGAAACGTGTGCTTTGTAAGCCTTCTGGTCGTCGGCCTTGAGGCGCTTCTTTGAGTTCAGTCTTTCGGTGTAAGTAGAAAGCTCGCGTTCGGCCGAACGCACCTCTTTCTGCACATTGCGAATCGCGTTAATCAGCCTTTGCCGCGATCTTTCCGTCATATTCAGACGGCCAATCTCATCGGCAATCTCAATTCGCAGGCGCCCAACGCGCCCGCGCAACCGCAGGACCTTCTTCGTCTTCTTGCCACGCTGGGCTTTCGCTTCGGTCTTCAGCTTTGCGTACTCTTTGAGCGCGTTCTTGAAGATCTTTCGAATACCCTCGATGCCTTCGATAGTCCACTCGCGATACTCTTCGGCCTTATCGTCTTCACCGGCAAGTTCAGCCTGCTCAGAGAAAAGCACGACCTCACGAATGTTGATTTTGAATTCCGCCAGCTCTTCGCCGATCTTCAAAAGCTCCATCACGGCAATCGGCGACCGCGCAATCGACTTGTGCGTTTTCATCAAGCCGCGCTCGATGCGTTTCGCAATGGCGACTTCACCTTCACGAGTAAGCAGGGGCACAACCCCCATTTCGCGCAGGTACAGACGAACCGGATCGTTAGTCTTCTCAAGCGCGCCCGCGGAAAGATCAAGTTCGAGATCTTCGTCGCTCTCTTCTTCTTCAGTCGCGATGGCCGCTGCCTGCTCGATCAAACGCTCGTCGGAGTCGGCGACATGAATGTTTGAAGCGTCGAGCTTCTGCAGCACGTCTTCGATATCGTCCGGCGAAACAACATTCTCCGGCAGCTCACGATTCAAGTCGTCGTAAGACAGAAATTTCTTGTCGCCGCCCAACTGGAGCAGGCGATCCATCACATCGTCACGATCTTTTTCTTCACTAGCCACGTTATCTTTTACCCTCGTTCAACCCCACCCGCTACCGGTACTGACAAATCCATCGCAGGTGGTACTGACAATACGCCGCCCATGCGGCTCGATTAACTCAATGAACCGTTTTACTCACTTGCGCCGCCGGCAAATAGTTGCCGCGTTGTTTTGATAGTTCGTGTTTCTTCATTACCAGACTATCGCGTTTCTCTGCTTCACCCGCGCGTTCCGCTTCGGCGACTTGCGAACCAAGTTCGTCGATCTCCCGATCCAGCTTCATTAGCCGCAGCGCATTCAGACAACTGTCAGCGTGCGTCAATGCTTCATCGAACGACTCAATCGGCTCGGCGATCATCAGACGCGCTAACAACTCGCCCGTCGAGGGATCGTCCGGCGTTTCGGCACTCAACGAATCAAAGTTGATTTCGTCTTCGTCCTCGTTCAGCTTGACCAGCGCGCGAAAAATTGGCGCCGTCGCAATCCCGTCGTAATCACTCGGCTCGAGCCGCGTCAGCACAATCTTTCGCAGCTCTTCGCTTGCCAGCAGCAGTTCCAGGAGCCTTTGTTCCGCAACCGTCGGCTTCAGCTGTCGAACCACCACCTGCTGAACGGCCTCTGTGTCGGCACTTGCGGCGCCTCGCACTAGTTGCCAAAGCTCGCGCTGCTGGTCTTGCGGGACTCGCAACTGCGACATCGCATTGTCAAAATATCCCCGCCGCTGAATCCGGTTGCGGACAGCGCGAACAAACGGGAGCGTCTCCTCGACCGCCGCTTGTTTATCAGGCGGGTTATCAAGGTTACGATCCCGTACCGCTTGATCGATCACGAATTGTATATGGGGCTGTGCTTTGCCTCTCCGCTGCTGATACTCCGTGACGCCGTATTTTCTGATGAAATCGTCAGGATCGGCGTTGTCCGGGAGCACCAACACCTTGACCTCGAGGTCTTCTGCCAGAAGAGTTTCGATCGCCCGCTTCGCTGCCTGCACACCCGCTCGGTCTCCATCATAGTTCACCACAACCTTACGCGCAAAGCGGCCAATCAATTTCACTTGCTCAGGCGTCAGCGCGGTGCCGAGACTCGCCGCTAAATTCTTGACCCCAAACTGGTAAGGAACGATGAGATCCAGGTAGCCTTCGACGAGAATAGCGAACCCATTTCGCCTGATTTCGTCGCGGGTCAGGTTCAAGCCAAAAAGATGGCGGCCCTTGGTGTAAGCCGATGTTTCGGGCGAGTTGAGATACTTGGGTTCGCCTTCAGGATCCAGCGTCCGGCCGCCAAAAGCTATGGGTTTTCCCTGCGCGTCGAACACGGGAAACATTAGGCGCCCGCGAAAACGGTCGTAAGAGCCGCCTTCGTCCTTTTTCACGACGAGGCCGCTGCGTTCGAGTTGCTCCTGCGTCGCACCTTTTTGGCGCAGATGCGTGGACAGAGCTTCCCAACTGTCGGGAGCAAATCCGAGCCGGAACGTCTTCGTCGTTTCTTCCGTTAAACCGCGCTGCTTCAGATACTGCCGCACGGAGGTCGCGGCCTTGCTTTGAAGTTGATCCTGCCACCATTGCAGCGCCCATTGATTGAGTTCGATGACCTCATCCGAATCGCGCTTGCGCGCTTCGAACTTGCCGTCGTCGATCATTTTCGGCAACGGCACGCCAGCTTTCTCCGCAACGATTTTGATCGCTTCGGGAAAAGCCACCCGCTCGATTTCCATCACAAAATTAAAAACTGAGCCGCCCTTCTGACAGCCGAAGCAGTAGAAAATCTCTTTCGCCGGATTGACTGAGAACGAAGGCTTGGTCTCTTTGTGAAAAGGGCAGCGCGCAACCCAATTCGCGCCCGCCTTCTTCAGCGTCACGTAATCCTGGACGATACGGACAATGTCCGACTGGCGGCGCAGGTCATCGATGAATGTTTGCGGAAAACGCATAGCCTGCTCAACTCTTGAGGATCCGGGCGCGCGTCCGTTCTACGATTGTCGTTTCGCCGTAGTGCTTTTGCAGGTTCGCACTCCGAACGAAAGCCATTATGAACATTGCCACCGCCAGTGCTCCTTGACGAGGAGGACGGAAGACAACTACGCCGCGATGATTTGTCGGAGGGTATTCTTTCAAATCAAGAAAGTCTAAGTCGAGTGTGAAGAGAATCCGATCCTCGTCGGTTGCGGCGCGTAGCACGTCGGGGTCCGCTTTTCCCGAAAGTCCTTCGTCAAATACGGCATCGACATCGTGACCGAGGGCCGTTAAATCATCTCGCAGATACTGAGAAAGGTTCTGATCCAGCTTAATCCTCATGCGGCAGGAACTTTGCGCGCCAACTCGGCAGCGTACGCCACCGCAGCCCGCACGTCTTGCTCAGTCAGCGGTGGGAAGTGTTTGGTGATTTCCTTCGGAGACAATCCTTCAGCCAACGAATCCAATATTACAGCGATGTTTATTCGCGTTCCTTGAATGCACGGCTCGCCGCCACACACGTTCTGCTTCACGACAACGCGCTTTAAGAGTTTTCTGTATGCCGTATCAGTCATTGCAGGCGTCAGTATCCTTCTTGAGCAAGTAATCCGCGAGCATATCCTTGAGTTCGTCGTCGGTCGGAGCTCCGCTCTCAAATTGCAGGATTCCGTAAAGTGTTTTAGATAGACTTCGCTCCTCAGGGGAATCAAACAATGCTATTCGATCTTCAACATGAAGTTCGCCAGTAGTCTTCATTCGTTCTTTCGCGGCCATCGGAGGTATCCCTTCGAAATGCCTCGATTCTACTACAGTAGCGCCCGCCTTTCCTGTGGCATAGCCCAAAACTCCGCGTGGGTTACCACTTGGTGTTCTTAATCAGCGTGTGACCTAGTGAGTCACGGAATGCCTGCAACGTTTTCACGTATTGTGCGCCGGCAACGCGTTTCAAATTATTGTGCCCCGCTCCGTCCACCCAAAGATTCACCTTGGGCGCATTCGCCAGTTCGAAGAGCCGTTCGCCGTGCCAGAACGGGATTACGTCATCCTGACGGCCGTGAATCATCAGCACGGGACAGCGGACCTGCTTGATCTTATCCGCGTTCCGGAACTTGTCGAATGGAAAGATGCGATAGCCGGTCACGACGCGGAACGCTGACACAAACGAACTCTCGACGATAAGTCCGCCCAAAGGTTTCCGAGACGCGAGGTCAATTGCGACCGCGCCACCCAACGAACGACCGTGCGCAATAATCTGATCGGGCGGAATCTTTAATACTTGAGTCAGGTAATTGTACGCCGCGTCGATGTCTTCGTAAGCATTCTGCTCGGTCGCTTTGCCGCCGCTTGTTCCATATCCGTGATAGTCATAGGCGAAGATTGAAAAGCCGAGCGCTCTCATCTCTTCGAGTTCCGGTGTCAGCGTGCCCAGGTCCTCGGCATTGCCATGGCTGAAAAGGATTGTGTATGTCGCTTGCGGATTGGCCAGGTAAACGGCGGAAATCTCAACGCCATCACGAGACTTCAGCTTCAGAGTCGCGCCCGTATCGCGGTACTCGGTAGCCGGCGGGAGAAAGATCATTCGTTCGGCGAACATTGTTCCGTACAAAAGCAGACCGAAGTATGAAAGCACAAGCCCGACGATGATTGAAAAGATCAGACGCTTCAGACTCGTGCCTTCAACCAGATGGAGCTTGAATGGGCGTGGGCCTGAGTTTGATTTGATTGAGTCGCTTAACCGCCCTGCCTCTGATTCTGTCGCGTTCATGAATTGAGTTCGACAACGGTCGCACCGGAACCGCCCTTGTCAGGCGACGCTGAGGTAAAGCGCGCGACGTGCGGATGATCGCGCAGAAATTCGGCGACCGCTTTTCGCAGCGCGCCGGTGCCGTGGCCGTGAATGATGCGGACTTCGCTGAGGCCGTTCAAGAAAGCTTCGTCGAGCAACTTATCTGCCAGATCGACGGCCTCGTCGGTGGTCTTACCAATGAGATTGATTTCATTGTTTTGAGACTTGGAGTTTGAGTCTTTTGAATGCAGGTGGAGCTCAGTTGCCGTTGCTTGCTTCTTCAAGTTCTCAAGTGATCCTTTGACCCTCCCGCTAACGCGGGAGGTACTGACTTCATTCCGCTTGGTGCCAGCTTCGGTGATCAGTTCGAGATTCGAAAGCCGTTCGCGCATGCGCAACGAGCCGACCCTGACTTCTGCTTCCTCGTCTTTGATTTGATCGACGATGCCGGTCGAACCGAATGAAAGCAGCCGAACGCGGTCGCCAACCTCAATTTCGCGCGCTGCAGCAAACGCTGGCTGCGCGCTGGGAGCGCGGGCATCCGGCGCGCTCTCTTTCGATTGTTCGTGCTCGCCATCCGATGGTCGTGCGTCGCTGACTACTCTTCCGTCGCGAACGACTCTTACCCCGCGAAGCTGCGGGGGCAAGCCCCCTTCCTGACTGCGAGATTGTCTAAGTTGAGCACGCGTTTGCTGGCTCGCCTCCTCAGACATTGCTTTCGCCGCGCGTTGTGCCTCGCGCTTCAGCTCCGCCGCTCGCTTCTGCGTTTCGCGCTCGACCTTAGCGCGATCGGCGCGCTCCTGAATCTTCGCCAGAAGTTCGCGGGAAAGTTTTTCAAATTCGGCGAAGATGGCTGCCGATTGTTTTTCAAACTCAGCCTGCCTTTCACGCTCGCGCCTCTGAGAGTCGAGATCGAGGGTCGCGAATTTCTCAGCGACCGCCGCGCGTTCTTCTTCAAGAGCGCGCCGCAAAGCTTCGGCTTCCTCGGACTCACGCTTAATACGCCGCAGGTATTCCGTCGCGGCCCGCGACGATTCTCTGACGTGTTCATTTGCACCGGCAATAATGTCCGCGGGAATTCCGAACCGCTGCGCGATGTCCAAACCTGAAGAGGAACCGGCGACTCCGACAAGTAAACGATAAGTCGGCCGCAAGGTGCGTTCGTCAAATTCGACACTGGCGTTCAGGACGCCGGGTTCGTTCGCCGCATACATTTTCAATCCGGAATAATGCGTCGTGGCCAGCACGTGCGCGCCGCGCTGCTTGAAGTGATCGACCACGGCAACGCCCAACGCTGAACCTTCTTCCGGATCGGTTCCGGTGCCGACTTCGTCGAGCAGGACGAGCGACGAAGACGAGGATGCGGACGAGGCGTCAGCGCTCCCAGCGCAGATCTCGATCATCGTCGCGATGTTTGCCACGTGTGAAGTGAACGTCGAAAGATTTGCCGCGAGCGATTGATGGTCGCCAATGTCGGCAAGCACCGATCGATAGAAGGGAACCCGCGCTGATCGCGCAGGAACCGGCAGGCCGGACAGAGCCATCAGCGAAAGCAGACCTGCGGTTTTCAGCACGACCGTCTTCCCGCCCGCGTTCGCGCCTGAGATCACCATCGTCGTTTGCTCATGATCCAGTGTGAATGAAACGGGGACGACGTGACCGCCGGATGCTCGGAGATTCTCTTCGAGCAATGGATGACGCGCGTCGGTGAACTCGAGTGTGCTTATTTGGAGTGCGGGGGCAGAGCGAAGCGGCGACACCGCTTTGGATGCGGTTTTGATAGCGCGCCCCGAAGATTCATCCATAGCGCCGTCGCCGCTACGACCACCCCAGCGCGGCTGCCGCGCCGGGGACCCCGGTTCCTCTGCCGGCGCACTCAAAACTTCGGGCACCACACAATCGAAACGTTCGCCGAACGCAGTCTTCGCGTTGATTACGTCAAGCACCGCGACGGCCACAGCAGCGGCTTCGATCGCCGGCAACTGCGCACGCAGGTCTTCTGAGAGACGAAATAGGATCGCAGCGATCTCACGTTGTTCCGCTTCACGGAGCGTTTGCAATTCATTGTTGGTTTCAATGGTCTGCATCGGCTCAATAAATATCGTTTGTCCGGATGACGAAGAGCCGTGCGCGACGCCATTGATGCGGCCCCGATGGTCCGCGCGGACGGGGATGACGAAGCGATCGTTGCGAACGGTGACGAGTTCTTCCTGAATCGCCTCGGACGAGCGGCGCATCAGATTTTCCAGGGATCGCGTGATTGACGAACGAAGCCGCCCGACGTCGTGACGAATGCGGGCCAACTCAGGACTCGCGCGATCATCGAGTTCGCCGCTTGGTAGAATCTTCTTCGTAATCAAGGTCGCGAGTTTCTTCAGGTCGGGTGAAAGGGCGGCGACTGCCTCGAACAGGGTCGGCGAGTCTTCGCGTTCTGCCAGGATCGCGTTCCGCGCATCCAGAGCTGAGTTGCACACCCGCACAAGATCGAGCATGGCCAACGGTTCAAGGGCCGCGCCTTCGATCTTCAGCCGGGCGATTGACTCACTCGGATCAGCGACGCCGTCGAAAGCGAACCGCGCACCACGCGCGCGCAAACTGATCGCTTCGCCAACTTCAGCTAGCGCATGCCGCAGCGGCCCGAGATCGTCGAACGGCTCGAGGGCCGCAACCCGCGCGCGACCCATGTCGGTTTGCGCGTGCCGCCGCACGAGTTGGCGCAACTGATCGAACTCAAGAATTCCGAAAGCCTGAGGATTCATGGAAGTATCAATCTTACACCGCCAGGAACTTATCCGCAGATTAGACTGATAGGAAATTGGTTCATTGAAACATCGATCCATTGAATCATTGACCTATTCAAACCGAACCAGTGAATCAATGAACCAATGAATCAATGGCTCAATTCCTAATCTGTGTAACTGTGGATTATTCGCCTCACCCCGCTTTGCCCGCCTTTACCTTTAGGCGTATATTCGTCAACTTCCATTACGCCAAAGAAAGGCACGCATTCATGCCCACAGTTCCAATCACAGTCGCACATGGTGACGGCATCGGGCCGGAAATCATGGAAGCGACGCTGTTCATTCTGAAAGAAGCAGGCGCAAAACTCGACATTCAACGGATCGACATCGGCGAGAAAGTTTATCTCGCGGGCAACAGTTCAGGCATCGAGCCAAGTTCGTGGGATTCGCTGCGCAGCAACAAAGTGTTTCTCAAAGCGCCGATCACGACACCGCAGGGTGGTGGCTTCAAGAGTCTTAACGTGACCGTGCGCAAGACGCTCGGTCTCTACGCGAATGTTCGGCCGTGCGTTTCGTACTCGCCATTCGTTGAAACGAAGCACCCCGGCATGGACGTCGTGATCGTTCGTGAAAACGAGGAAGATCTCTACGCGGGCATCGAGCACCGGCAGACGGATCAGGTAGTGCAATGCTTGAAATTGATTTCACGGCCCGGCTCGGAAAAGATTGTTCGCTACGCTTTCGAATACGCCCGCCGTCACAACCGCAAAAAAGTCACCTGCTTCACCAAAGACAACATTATGAAGCTGACCGACGGTCTGTTTCATAAAGTCTTTGACGAGATCGCTGCCGAGTATCCGGACATTGAGAACGAACATTGGATCGTTGACATTGGCGCGGCCAAGCTCGCCGACACGCCGGAAGCTTTCGACGTTATCGTGATGCCGAATCTGTACGGCGACGTTTTGTCGGATGTGGCGGCGCAGATCGCCGGTTCGGTGGGGCTCGCGGGATCAGCAAACATCGGCGAGAACATCGCCATGTTCGAAGCGATTCACGGTTCGGCGCCGCGCCGCGCGGGTCAGAATCTCGCCAACCCGTCCGGATTGTTACTGGGCGCGATCATGATGCTAGTGCACATTGGCCAGTCCGCCATTGCCGAACGCGTTCACAATGCGTGGCTGCGCACCATCGAAGACGGCATCCACACGTATGACATCTACGACGAGAAGGTCAGCAAGCAGAAAGTCGGTACTAAAGAATTTGGTCAGGCCATTGTCGAACGTCTCGGAAAGAAACCGCACACGCTGAAGGCGGTCACATACAACGAGGATAGCGGCGAGGGAGTGTTTGCCGAAGAGACGATCTTCAAAGAACGCTCGGACACCAAGAAAGAGTTGGTTGGCGTCGATGTGTTCCTGGATTGGATGAAGGGCTCGCCCGACGACCTGGGCGAGAAGCTGACTGATGTGACGCCGGACGATCTCAAGCTGACGATGATTAGCAATCGCGGCGTGAAGGTTTGGCCGGGCGGCAAGTCCGAAACGTTCTGCTCCGATCACTGGCGTTGCCGCTTCGTGAACCAGAATGGCGGCACCATCGAGCATCAGCAAATCATCAGTTTGTTATCGAACATCGACGCTGGTGGCTTTGATTTCATTAAAACTGAGAACCTGTGCAACTTTGACGGCGAACGGGGATATTCACTGGATCAGGGAGAATAACGATTTCGGATTGCGGAATTCGAATTGCGAATTTCGCGACTGCAAACGTCTAACCTCAACGAAAACTTACACATGCCAAAGAAAAAGAGCTCTAAAAATCCGCAATCCGCAATTCGCAATTCGAAATCTCTGGTCGCGGTTCTGATGGGCAGCAAGTCTGACTGGGACGTGATGCGTTCAGCATCGGACACGTTGAAAGACTTCGGCGTGCCGCACGAATCGCACGTCATGTCCGCGCATCGCTCGCCGCAGTTGGCGGCCGAGTTTGCCGGCAGTGCTGACTCACGTGGCATCCAGGTGATCATTGCCGCCGCCGGCGGCGCCGCTCACCTCGCTGGCGTGATGGCCGCCCACACAACTCTGCCGGTGCTCGGCGTGCCGATGACCAGCGCGCTTAATGGACTTGATTCTTTGCTTTCGACGGTGCAGATGCCGGGCGGAATTCCGGTAGGGACTTTAGCAATTGGAAAAGCGGGAGCGACAAACGCCGCGCTGCTGGCGATCGCGATTCTCGCTAACAGCCAACCTGAACTCAAAAAGAAGTTGCGTGAGTTCCGCGCGGCGCAGGACAAGAAGATCCGGGCAACGACGTTAGACTGAACCCAAAGTCATTCCTTCGCGTCTAACTCCGTCAATTTTTTCTCTAAATCTTGAAGCGCCGCCTCGAGTTGAGTGCGGTAACGCGGATTCGTGGCTGCCTTAAGGCGACCCATAATTTGGGTTCGCGAGAGCAGCAGGTGCTGCCGCTGGTTCTCCAGTGCGCGCCCTTGCGCAGAGAGATGGAGTTTTGCTTGATCTTCCTTAGCAGCCTCGGCGTCGCCGATCTGATCTTCCACTGATTTGCTTTCCCAGCCTCGCGCCATAGCTCAGAATCCTCGAAAGTTAGAAGTTGAATCCTATAACTGGTATTGCTCGCAGTTTAATGGCGGCCATCTTCTAAAACAATCCCCGCGTCCACCCGCCATCAACCTGCAGTGTCACGCCGGTGATGTAAGAAGCGCGTTCGGAAGCGAGGAATGTTATCGCCGCCGCGATTTCTTCCGCGCCCGCCATGCGCCGCATTGGTGTCTGCGTCGCCCACGTTTCAATGATTTCCTGCTTTGATTTGCCGAGCGCTTTCGACCGCATTTCCGCGAGTTCGCTCTGCCGCTCCGTCAAAGTGTAACCCGGCGCGACGTTATTCACGGTCACACCGTCGGTGGCGACCTCATTCGAGACCGTCTTGGCCCAGCCGGTTAATGCCGCGCGCACCGTGTTCGAAAGCAGCAATCCTTCGACCGGCTGTTTGACTGAGATCGAGGTGACATTGATGATGCGGCCCCACTTGCGCTCGCGCATGCCGGGCAGAACCAGCTTCGCCAGTCGAATCGCCGAGAGAGCATTTAACTCGAACGCGTGGCGAAACATCTCGATGTCCGTATTGTCGAAAACTGTCGCCGGCGGGCCGCCCGCGTTCGTCACGCAGATGTCTACGCGACCGGCGCGCTCAAGAGCCAGCGTGACAAACCTTTCGGTGTCGTCGACGTTGGTAACGTCGGCCGCAATTCCGGCGATATTCGCGCCCGTTTCTTTGTGAATGGCTTCGGCGGCTTCCGCAGCACGCCGTTCATCACGCGAGCAAAGAAAAACTCGCGCGCCTTCACGTGCCAGCTCAAGCGCGGCCGCGTAGCCAATGCCGCGACTGGCGGCGGCGACGAGCGCAACGCGATCTTTAATTCCCAAGTCCATGAAAACCTTTCGATCAATACTTGGCTTCAGCCGCGGGAGCGGCGCGATGTTTATAGCCATCTCCGCTGACGTGATGAGCTGAGCTCCAGAGGAGCGAAATAAAATGTCTGCCGGTAACTATAAACATTCCGTCCCTACGGGACTGCGCCCAAGCACTTGTCGACCAATCCTACCGGATCCTCATCATAGAAAATCCGCGATTTGGTCTTCTTCGTAAATACCTGGGTCAAGCGTTCGATCTCATCAGCGACCCCGCCCGTTCCCGTCAGACAGCCGATCACTTTTCCTTCGTCGTAGGCAATGGTGAATTCGTTAAGCGATCCAATCGAGCCGGAAATGAATATCACGACATCGCACGAACGCACCAGCACGACATTCCGCCCTTTCAATCCGAAGCCGGTGTAGATGATCGCGTCACAAGCGTCGAGCGGCAACTCGTATCGCTCAACGTGTTCCTCGGCGTCGTGCGCCGGCGAAATGCCTACATGTGTGGCGCCGGCGTCGCGAGCAGCTTTGCCCAGCGCGTAGATCAAACCGGTCGTTGCGCCAGTCAGCAGAATGGCGTCACGCGCGGCAATTGCCCGGCCCAACGCCTCTGCTTTTTCGCAAACGTCCGGCATTTCTTCTGCCGAACCCATGACGCCGATTTTGATCTTCATGACTTTCTCTAGCCCAGGCGTTCACGCCTGGGTCGCCAGAGTTCTGGTTGTTAATGCCCCATTTATGGGGCGGACGCAGATCCAGATGTCTGAAAACCTCCTTAAGGAGGTTCGATGGATTCAATTTGACGCTTGTTCCCAGGCGTAAACGCCTGGGCTACAGAAACATCGACACTTCTGTCCCACCATTTCTTGGACACGAACCACATTAATCCCGGCAGCAGAAAAAATGTACCCACCGCGGCCGTCACCACGCGCGGCGAAAATCCGAAACGATCCATCAGCTCGCCCACAACGTAATTCGACGCCGCCATCGTCAGCGTAACGAGCGTGAGCTCAGCGGCAAAGACACGGCCGCGAAACTGATCCTCGACGGTTTGTTGTAAGAGCACCGTTGAGTACACCCAGAGGATGCTGCCGCCGGCGTGAGCGACGAGCAGGAACAGCAACGCAAGGGTGAAACTTCTCGAAGTTCCGAACGCGATATAAAAGACCCCGGCGATCAGGAACGCGACGCCAATCGAAGTCTGCATGTGCCGGCGTGTTTCGCCCACCCACCGACGGGCAACGATTGGACCGACTGCCGTGCCGATACCTCGCGCCGTGAACAGCACGCCGATGCCCGTGGCGGTCTTACCGGCTACCGGAAAGACTCGCTCGCCGAAAACGGCGAGCAGCGTCAAAATCCCGCCGCCCACTCCCCAGGCGGTTTTGACCATCAGGTAGGCGAACACGCGCGGCCGTTGCTTCACATAGCGAGCGCCTTCAAGTGTATCGGTGATGCCGACCGCCTTCGCGACGGTCAGTTTTGTCTTCTCGCGCGCCGGTCGCTTCGGAAAACGAACGCGACTGATCAGGATCGCCGAAGCGACGAACGTCAGCGAATCCAGGATGAACGCGGCATTCGTACCGAACAATCCGGTCACAACGCCGCCGATGGCTGCGCCGGTGGTCAACATGATTGACCACGTCACCGACGCGATGGCATTTGCCGGAAGTAGTTCGCGATCCGAAACGATCGAGGGAATGGCGGCCGTCTTGGCCGGTTCGAAGAATGCTGAGAACGCCAGCTGCAAAACCGTGAGTACGTAGACCAGCCACATTTGGTCCGGCCGCCGCACGAACAAGAATCCGAGCACCACCAGCGCGCGCATGATATCTGACGCGATCATGATCGATCGCCGGCTGAATCTGTCGGCCACGACCCCCGACAGCGGACCCATCACTACGCTCGGCAGGAATCGCGCGACCATGATCAATGCGACTGAGCGACTGGAACCCGTCAGTTGGAGTGCCAGCGTATAAACGGCAATCGTGTCGAACCAATCGCCCATCTGGCTGACCACCTGGCCTAACCAAAGCATGCGGAACTGTCGGTTCTTCCGCAGCAGCTCTATATAACCGACTGACGGGGTTGTCTCGACGGTTGGCTGAACTCTTTTTCGAAGCTTCATCCGATTTCTGGAAGTTGATGAAAGGTGCACTGGCCAAATGAAGTTGTCAACGCGACTGCCGTCAGTCTGACTTGTCAGAATGAGAAACGTGACCGCATCTGCTCGATGAACTAATTCGCTGACATCACAAATCCGCCGAAATAAGCCAGCTTTCAGAGAAGTTACTTGCGGCACACGCGTTGTAAACGGGAAGGCGCGGCTAGGAAAGCTTAACCGCTGTTGGGCCCACCGCACTGGGTCCGCTAGCCGCCTAAAAATTATGACCCGAAGCGCGCGACTCTTTTGCCCGGTTACTACACCCCAGACGGCGCATGCGTGCCAGCATCGCCGACTTGCCCAGTGCCGCGCCGAACTGAAATGCCGAGGTTGCTCCCGGTTGAAGGTTTCGGCGCGGACTTTTTTAGGAAGAAATGATCACGTCTTGTTTAGAAGCGGGCTACTGCCCGCCAAGTCGGTTTGCAATCGGCGGGCGGTAGCCCGCCGCTAAACGATAAGCAAGGCAAACATGAAACTGATCGACATGTCTGATTACAACGGCGCGGCGCGGCCCTATTGGTACGTCCTCGCCGTCACCGGTATTTCGGTGTTCGTCTGGGTCCTTCAGGGCGGCATCAAATACGCCGTGCTGAGTGTACCTGTGCTCGCCGTCACCTTCTGGACTTACAAACTTTATTTCGAGCGCCTCAACGCAAAAACACGCGAAGCTGAGGAGATGAGCCGTCTGCATTTGGCGACTGCCGAGGCCCTGGCCACCGCGATTGACGCGAAGGATCAGACCTCGCATTGTCACGTGCGACGCGTCGAGATCTACATCGATGGCCTGGGCCGGCTGCTCGGCTTGTCTGAGAAGGAACTCGCCGCCTTACGCGCAGGCGCGTTGCTGCATGACATTGGCAAGCTTGCTGTTCCCGATCACATTTTGAACAAGCCCGGCTCGCTCACGCCTGCCGAATTCGAGAAAACAAAAATTCATACGACCGTCGGCGCCGAAATTCTTAGCCGCGTCAATTTTCCGTACCCGGTCGTCCCCATCGTAAAGCACCATCATGAGCGTTGGGACGGTTGCGGCTATCCCGATGGCTTGAAAGGCGAGCAGATCCCGATCACCGCGCGCATCATGTCGGTGGTGGATAGCTTCGATTCGGTGCGTGAAGATCGCCCGTTCCGTCCAAGTATGTCGCGCGACGATGCGATCGAGCTGCTGCGCAAAGGCGCCGGCACACATTTCGATCCGAAAATCGTTGAGTTATTCATCGGCGAATTGCCGCGGTTTGAGTCTGAGATTTCCAGTCGCGGGCTCGACGCCGAAATTCATTCAAGCACCCCTCCGATGCCGATCGCACCGGCGGAAGACGAAGTTGCAAAGGCGCGCGAGAACACTTCGTTCGCCGCGTACGATGAAATCCGCAACGCGCATCGAGAGGTGTACGCGCTTTACGAAATCGCGCGCAAGTTCAGTTCGTCCCTGGAGATGGATAGCACGCTGTCCGTGCTGGTCGATAAGGTCGGGCATCTTGTGACCTTCGACACGTGCGCGGTTTACCTTTACGACGAAATTAAAGGTTACGCGTCGGCCGCACTCGCAGTGGGCCGCGACGCCGAAGCTCTGCGCAACCGGTGTGTCGCGCCGGGCGAAGGCGTCACCGGTTTTGCGATGGCGAATCGCCGCTCGGTGAACCGGCTGCAACCAAGTCTCGAATTCGATCGACTCGGGGTGAAACTCGATGCGCGTTACCGTTCGATGGCTTCGCTGCCACTGTTCAAGGGCGATGTCTTGCTCGGCGCCCTATCGTTGTATTCGACGTCGCTACGTGAATACACCGACAACCAGATTCGTTTGCTTGAGACCGTCACGCGTTTGGCGTCCGATGCGCTGGCGAACGCGATGCATCACGCGCAAGCGGAATCCAATGCTTTGACAGATTCGCTGACCGGGTTGCCCAATGCGCGCGCGCTCCACGTCAGATTCGACCAGGAAGTCTCTCGCGCTCGTCGTAACAATCGTCCGTTTCAGGTCATCATGCTGGATCTTGACGACTTTAAGATCGTGAACGACAGCTTTGGTCACAAGATCGGCGACCGCATGCTGCGCGAAGTTGCCAGTCTGATTCAGAACCAGCTCCGCGAGTACGACTTTCTCGCCCGCTATGCAGGTGACGAGTTTGTTGCGCTGCTGCCAGACTTGACGGTGCAGCAGGTGGACGAACTGAGGGACCGTATTGAAACGGTCGTGAGCTCGTTCTCCTTGGGCGTGGGCTCGGGCTCACAAACACGCGCGCGGGTGGGCATCTCGATTGGTGCGTCGATTTTTGGCGCCAACGGCGAGACCCTGGATCATCTGCTAATTGCGGCCGATCAGGCCATGTATCGCGCGAAGTCTGCCCATAAGACCGGCGCGCTGCCACTGCTACAGGCACCGGAAGCCCCGATTAGCACGTCCGTCGCCCCGTCGGCGGAACCCGTTACCGAAAATCTCGTAACTGCTTCAATTAATTAATATTCTTGACAACTCCTGCCTCGATCTTCCAATCTGGAAACAGGCTGCGGACACATTTGTCCGCTCCGGGCGCAGTCCACCACAAACGCGCCCCTCAGAATACCCGGCCAATTGTTTCCGGCCCGCCCCTCTCATCCTCTGGAATTCGCGTATTGCACCAAACTGTTCGCTCCTCGCTGTTGACCTTAATGTCTGTTTCTCCTGCGTTTGAGACATATCCTGCGACCCTGCTCTTGATCGACGATGATTCGTCGGCGCGCGAGGGTCTGCGCAGCATTTTTGAAAGCGCCGGTCATCGCACCGTCGCAGTCGGCGACGCGCCGGCGGCTCTGCGATTTTTGAAGAAAGAGCAGTGCGACCTGGTTATGCTGGATGTCGAGCTGCCGGAAGTTGACGGTCTCGCTCTCTGTCGTTTGCTGCGCGCGCAACCATCGCTGCGGCAATTGCCGGTGCTGGTGTTTTCGGCGACCGACAACGAGCAGCGCAAGGTAGAAGCTTTCAGCGCCGGCGCCGACGACTACATCGTCAAGCCCTCAACACCCGGCGAGCTAATCTCCCGCGTCAATTCACATTTGAGTGGCGCGCAACGCGAGTCGCAACTGACGGATGCGAATCATGAATTGCGTTTCCTCGCCGACCTGGGACGCGGTTTACTGCAAACTCTCGAACCTGATCAGGTTGCCCGCCGAGTCGCGGGCGCAACGTTCGAAGGCATCAACGCCGCGTTGTGTGCCTGCGTCGTTAAGAACAACGGCCACGGTTTCGCCATCGGCGCCTTCGACCGCGAAGGCAACGCCGAAGGTGCATCACTGGTCGATCGCGAACGCTTTGCCGGATGGTTAGATTCGAAGCGCGCAGCCACTCCGTCGCTGCTGACGAATGAAAGAGAGTTCCTTTTGCACGACGATCGGCGGACGACTGAGTACATCAGCCCGATGCGGTTTGGCGGAGAGGTTCTCGGCGCCCTAATCGTCGCGTTCGATAGTCCGAAAGACTATTCAAACACAGACTGTGGTCTCATCGATGCCGCCGCGCAGCAGGCGGCCCTCGCCGCGCACATTTCGCTGTTGTATCTGCACGCGCGCGAATCGGCCGCGACGCTGGCGGAAGAAGTTGATCGCCGCGCCGTTGAGGCGGAAGTGCAGCAGCGCTTCACCGAAGCCATCATCGATAGCCTTCCGCTTTCGCTTTACGCAATCGATCGTGACAAGCGCATTGTGGCCTGGAACCGCAATCGCGAATTGGGCGAACTCGGCGTACCGCGCGGACAAGTGTTGGGCAAGGACATCTTCGAGGTGCTGACAAAACAGAGCCGGGAATTACTGGAGCGCGAATTCAACAAGGTATTCGCGACCGGCGAAATTCACCGTGTCGAGCAGGAAACGATTACCCAATCCGGCGACGCTAACCACTGGCTCATCAGCAAAATACCGATGCACGCCGACGAAACGGGCGAGGTGTCGCACGTCATCACGGTCGGCGAGAACATTTCTTCGCGGGTGAAATCTGAACGCGCCGTGGCGCGCGCTGAGAAGCTCGCGGCGGTGGGACGCCTGGCCGCCGGCGTCGTCCATGAAATCAACAATCCGCTGGCGACAATCGCCGCGTGTGCTGAGTCGCTCGAGAAACGGATCGCGGAAGGCGCCTTCGCTGAGTCATCGGATGTTGAAGACCTGAAAGAGTATCTCGGCTTGATTCACGATGAAGCTTTTCGCTGCAAACAGATCACGCATGGTTTGCTCGACTTCAGTCGTCTGCGCGCCGGCAATCGCGTGCCGGTGAATCTCGCCGAGACGATCAAGATGACGGCGCGGCTCGTCACACACCAGCAGCGCGGCGACAACATTCAAATCGAAATCGAAACGATGAAAAACCTGCCGGTGGTTTTGGGTGACGAAGGTCAGTTGCAGCAGGCCGTTGTCGCGCTCGCGACCAACGCGATTGATGCGATGCCAGACGGCGGCACGCTCACTCTACGGGCTGCGCCTTCGGGACTGAACGTGATCATTGAAATCACCGACAGTGGCGTGGGCATTTCTCCAGAGAACCTCACGAAGATTTTTGATCCGTTCTTCACCACGAAGGACGTGGGCCGCGGGACCGGCCTCGGGCTGGCGGTCTGTTATGGTATTGTATCTGAGCACGGTGGCCGCCTCGATGTCAGGTCAACCGTGGGGGTCGGTACTACTTTCACCATCTCGCTACCCAAAGCGAGCATGTCGGACTAACGGCGCCAGCCGTCGATTCAGTGCGGGAGTCGAAAGCTGTGGACGAATTACGCAATGCAAGATTACTGATAGCCGAAGACGAGGCAAACCTGCGTCTGGTGTTGCAGAAAGAACTGCAGCGGCTCGGTTATCGTGTGCACGTTGCGCCTGACGGCGAAGCGGCCTTGCGAAAACTCGAAGAGAGCAATGTCGATGTGCTGCTGTGCGACATCAACATGCCGCGCATGGATGGCATGGAGTTGCTGCGCCGCGTTCACGAACGGCCCAATCCGCCCGAAGTCATCATGCTCACGGGCCAGGGCACGATCGAAACCGCGGTCGAGGCGATGAGGACAGGCGCATACGATTACCTGACCAAGCCTTACAGCATCAGCGAACTCGATGTGCGCGTGCGCCAGGCGGCTGAGAAGCGGAACCTGCGCGTCGATAACCAAAGACTGCGGGCCCAAATTGAGCGCAAGACCGCCATTCCCGAAATCATCGGCGAATCGAAAGCGATTGCCGAAGCGATTCGCCTGGTTGAACGTGTCGCGCCGTCTGATGCATCGGTGCTGATTACCGGCGAGTCCGGCACCGGCAAGGAATTGATCGCACAGGCGATTCACCGCCTGTCGAACCGAGCGAACGGAGCATTCATCGATTTAAACTGCGCCGCGTTTCAAGAGTCGCTGCTCGAATCCGAGCTGTTCGGCTACGAAGCGGGCGCATTCTCCGGCGCGAAAGCTCGCAAGCTTGGACTGATTGAACTGGCTGACGGCGGCACTCTGTTCCTTGATGAAGTGACTGAGTTGCCGGCGAATCTGCAGGCAAAGCTCCTCCGCGCGATTGAAACGCGCACGTTCTTCCGCGTCGGCGGCGTGCGCAAAGTCGAAGTCAACGTGCGCATCGTGGCGGCGACGAACCGCAATTTGGATTCGGCAGTAAACGACGGAACGTTTCGGGCCGACCTGCTCTATCGCATCAACAGTTTTCAGATTCACCTGGCGCCTTTGCGTGAACGTACGGAAGACATTCCGCCGCTGACTGAACACATCTTGAAACAGCTTGCCGGAGCGAACGCGCCTATGGTCGAGCCGGAAGTCGTGGAAAAGCTGCGTGACTACGGTTGGCCGGGCAACGTTCGCCAGCTGCGAAATTGTTTGGAGCGCGCCGTCTTGCTCGCTAACGATGGCCGCATCAGCGTGAGTGAATTGCCGCCGGAAGTCGCCGGGCGCAACATGGGCGTAGCCTCGTTTGCTACCTCGCCAGTCATGGGCACAGCCAATGGGGGTGATGTTTCAACGCCGACAGCTTTGCGCGACGTCGAGAAGCAGCAAATCATCAATGCGTTGGAGCAGACAGGCTGGCATCGAGGAAAGACGGCCGCTTTGCTCGGCATCTCGCCCTCAACTCTGTATCGACGTCTGCGCGATTATCATTTGGAAGGAAAGCTGCGCTAAATAATAAGTGATGAGTCATGAGTCATGAGTGATGAGTAAGCTCTGTTTTGCTCATGACTGATCACTCATCACTCATGACTCATCACTCATGACTTAAACGAAAAAGCCGCGAATCCCGACTCGGTTTGGGATCGCGGCTTTTCGCTTTCCCAGGAGCGATCCTTCAGGACCCTAACGCAACACGCGAGTTTAGTTCGCAACAAACAGCGCAAGCCGGCTAAAGACCCTTGACAAGAGTCATGGTGGGCGTATAGTTGCGGTCATTAACGGCTCCCTCCCGCCCACATCACTGGATGTCTCCGGTAGTCAGCCTCCCAGGACGAGCTTAGGTTCAGCTAAGGAGAAATTCATGACTAAGAAATTTATGGGGTGTATTGCGGTAGGAGTGTGCCTAGGTGTAGTCGGCTGGCTCGCTTTGCTAAGGCCTCCGACCGGTGCTTCTCAGGAGAAGGCTCCAAAACGTCCTTTCCTTACAGAGCTGCCAAAAATCAAAAATTGCACGGAACACATCAAGCTAATTAAGGCGGAATTGGTTGATCGAGGTGGTTCGCAGGTTGCGGTTTTAGAAGTAGAGAATGAAGCCTATGTTGGTGTTGTTTCAATCTCTGTGGAGCAGCTAGCCAATCGGGAAAGGCACTCTGTCGTTCCGAGTGGATTTACCCCAGACCAACCTCCCCAGATTGTTATTGCCCCTGGTGAAAGAATGACAATAACTCTGGGCTATCTCAGTCCGAAAGCGCCGATTCGAATCGGCGGCGTAATTTTCGCTGACGGCACTGAAGAAGGCTGTGACTCTTCGCTAAAAAGCATGCGCGAGCTAAAGGACTTCAACACGAAGAAAAGAGGTCCGCAAAAATGAAAAGACCTTTTATTGCGCTATCTCTTGTCGCCGCGAGTGCGTCGGCGACGGTCACAATACTGGCTGCTTGTGGCTCTTCGTTCCAACCAACCCAGCCGAACGCATCGAATGTATCATTCTACGGAACGCAATGCAGCGTGCAGGGCTTTGGAAAGACGCACACGTGGCATTTGTTTTATACGGACGGGCATGAAACGCCAGCCTTCCCGGTTAGTGCCGACGGTACCTGTAACAATCCGCCCCAGGTTGCTTGCTATCCAGGTTTTGACACGCCGGGGTTGGGTAGGCTCCAACAAGAACCGCTGGAATGAAGTAACGCACGCTCCCGCTTATGTATCTGGCGGCCCCCGGGGGGCCCAGCGGCTGTAGTTACCAATCTGCTGGAATCAATAATCCGATTGATTACTACTGCCACGCTAGTGAAGCGGAAGACGAAGAAACATGTAGCGCGAACAGTTGGTACTGGAACTTCACGAACAGCACTTGTCAGGAGCAACAACCGCCGCCGCCCGAGCCCTGCAACTTACTTCCCGAGCTCTGCGAGAATGGACAATGGAGTTTTGAGTTGTGCGGTTGCGTCGATTACCCCACGCCGATACTTGTGGATGTCACTGGAAACGGTTTTAGTCTAACCGACGCCGCAGGTGGTGTTGATTTCGACCTTAACAGTGATGGCTCTCCCGAACACCTCTCTTGGACCTCGCCGGAATCCGATGATGCATGGTTGGTATTGGATCGCAACGGCACTGGCTCTATCGACAACGGCAGGGAGTTGTTTGGGAATTCGACCCTGCAGCCCGATCCGCCGGCTGGTGTCGAAAAGAATGGGTTCCTGGCGTTGGCTGAATTCGATAAAGCACGAAATGGCGGCAACCAAGACGGCAGAATTAATCGACAAGACGCTGTCTTCTCCAGGCTGCAACTGTGGCAAGACAAAAACCACAACGGCGTCTCCGAATCCGGGGAACTTCACAGCCTCGAGGATTTGGGGTTAGCGGCAATCGATCTTGATTACAACGAAACGAAAAGACGGGATCAGTTTGGAAACTGGTTCCGCTATCGCGTGAAGGTCCGGGACACCCGAGGCGCGCAGATGGGTCGGTGGGCTTGGGATGTGATCCTGGTCAGCGCGCACTGAAACTGAAGTACCTCTCATCGGTGAAGGTCTTTTTAGCCAGAGGTTGCCGTCGAAATGAAAAAGCCGCGAATCCCGACTCGGTTTGGGATCCGCGGCTTTCAGTTTTTTCAAAAGCGATCTTCAGACCTGACTCGCAGCCGCGGCAGCAGCTTTGCGTTTCTGCCGGCGTCTTCGGTAGTACAGTCCCGCCAATCCGCTTCCCAATAACGCCATCGTTGCCGGCTCAGGCGTGGCCGTCGGTGGACAGGTGGTCAGCGTTAAGGTGATGCCGTTGTTCCAGAAGTGGCAATCAGGATCCAAACCCAAAGCGAGATTTCCGCCGTTGAGGATGAACACGCTCAGAATGTTTAGCTGGTCCGCAGTAAACGTGTAGACAAAATCGCGCGGCGTGGTGGTGAACGATTGCTGCGTGAGCAAAATGTTTCCCGTACCCGGCGCCACCAGAGGGTTGCTGCCGAGCAGTGAACCAGCAAAGTTATCTCGAATCTGCGACGACGGCACGGGCGTCCCGGTCGCATCCGTGAACGAAGCGATGCCGGCGTTGCGGGCTGTGTCGAGCAGGTGCATGAACAGCATGTTGGGATTTGTGTCCCAGTTGCTGATGTTGTGGAACGTCAGCGTCGCTCCCATGAGGGTGTGCCCTTGCGGCAGGTTGATGTTGTCGATGCGCCACGTGTAGGCGCGATGGTGATCCAAATCGACCTGGCGGGGTCCGCCGTTACCGGCATTCGGCGCCGTCACCGGGGCTTGGAACGTAATGACGTCCGCCGATGCGGTGGCTGGTATAGCAAAAACAACGGCGGCCGCGATTAGTAGTAAAAGGTTTCGCACGATCATCTTCCCTCCGCAAAGTCTGCTTGACTCCTCACCGGAAGGAAATGGTTAGTAGGTATGCAATTCCGCTAAAAATCTTCTGGATTTCGAGAGTTTTTCGTGATTAGGAGGGGCGAGCATGTACTCCCTCTCCCTCTGGGCGAGGGGCCGGGGTGAGGTGGTATTTCCTACTTTGCGTGTCGGATAGGCTTTGCCTCAAAAGTCAGAGAGTGCCAAGTTTCTCATTCACCGGGCTTCAGCCCGGTGATCTTTGGCGGGGAGAGATCGCGAAACCGTTTTAACGGTTTCCACATCTCCACTAACCGAGAGCTTGATCATGATCCAGTTGCGTCTGCACCTGGAGAAACTGTTGAAACGGTTCCTTTACCTGGGCGGCTGTGGATCACCGGGCTGAAACCCGGTGTGAATGACAGAACAAGCGTCAGGCTTCAGGTCGAGATTTTAGCAGCTTGCGATCAATCTTTCCGCGGTCATTCTTGGGAAGTGACGGCACGAATTCGACCCAGCGAGGATACTTGTACAGCGCAAGATTCGTCTTGGCGAACTGCTTGATGTCATCTATCAGAGCATCGTTTGCGTCATGACCCTCACGCGCGACCACGAACGCTTTTGGTTTCACCAATCCGCCTTCATCTTCATGGCCGATGACCGCGCATTCAAGCACGGCGGCGTGTTGCAACAGACAGTTCTCAATCTCGGCAGGCGCGACAAAGATGCCGCCGACTTTGAGCATGTCGTCGGTGCGTCCGTGATACCAGTAGTAACCGTCCGCGTCGATATGAAATTGATCACCAGTCGTGCACCAATCGCCGGCAAACGTCTCTTTCGATTTTTCATGCGCGTTCCAGTAACACAGCGAGGCTGAGTCGCCTTTGATTTTCAGCGTGCCCATTTCGCCGGTCGAGACTTCGTTGCTGTCAGCATCGACGATCTTTGCTTCGTAACCTTCGACGACACGGCCCAGGCTGCCGGGCTTCACATCATCGGGTCGATTCGTGATGTAGATGTGAAACATCTCGGCTGATCCGATGCCGTCGCAAATCTCAACGCCAAAGGTTTGCTTCCAACGATGATAAAGCTCGACCGGCAAAGCCTCACCGGCCGAGTAACAGAACCGTATGCTCGAAACGTCGTGCGACGCGGCATCGTCAGCGTTGAGCATTCCATTGATCATCGTCGGCACGGTCGTCAGGATGGTGGGCCGATAGCGTTCGATCACTTCAAACAATTTTTCCGGCGTCGAACGTTCGGCGAATAAAGCGGTCGCACCGCCGACGGCGAACGGAAACAGCAGGTTCGTTCCCGTCGCGTATCCGAAAAAGAGTTTCGGCACGGACACCGTGAGATCGTTTTCGTTCACTCCCATCGCGCGCTTCGCAAAGACCTCAGTGTTGTACGGCAGGTCATGTTGCAGGTGCACTGCGCCTTTCGGATGACCAGTCGAACCCGACGTGAACAGCCAGATAGCGATGTCGTCGCGATGAGTGTCGGCCGCGCGGCAAGCGACGGGTTGGGACTCGACAGTTTCGGCGAACGGAACGTATTTAACGCGGCCGTGCGGATCCACCAGTTGCTCTTCCATCGCGGCTCCGTCGTCAACGACCATTACGGAACGCAGATGGTTCGGGCTTGAGACCGCCTCGACAAACGGTTGCGCCAGAGACTGATGCACCACCGCCACCCGCGCGCGCGTGTACTCGAGATAGTAACGATAGTCGTCCGCCGGCAGCAGCGGATTAACCATCGTGATGACGGCGCCAATGCGCGCTGCGCCAAACCAGGTCCAGGCAAATTCCGGACAGTCCGGCAGGACGATGAGCACGCGATCTTCCATCTCAACGCCGAGTTCACGGAGCGCGTTGCCCGTGCGATTCGACATCCGCGCGGCCTCGCCGTACGTGTAAGTTTGATCTTTGAAGTAGAGACAGACCTTGTTTTCGCGACCTTCCTCCAGATTGTGATAGAGGAAGTAATCGGCCATGTTGAAGCGTTCAGGGAATTCGACAGGCATCACTAATCGTAAAATTCCCGGCGGTGACCGACAGTGATCACTCGAACGACGCTTTTTCCATCGTCGATCTCATAGCCAATCCGCCAGTCGCCCACACGGATCCGCCAGAGGCGGTCTCGGTCTTTTACTTTCAGACATCCCGCCGGACGAGGATTGTCGGCCAGCTGTATCATCGCGGAGAGTATTCGGTTTCTTGTTTGTCGATCGAGACGTTTGACCTCGCGTTCTGCGTGCGGAGTAATAACGACTTCATACATCGATCTCACCAGCACGCCGAAGCTCGTCGAGCACCTCAGCCAAAGGACGAGTTGGTTCGTTCTTCGTTTCGTCCGCGACTTTGATTAAATGCTGGTCTTCAAGCCACTCTCGGTACTCGTCGATCGGGAGTATTACCGCGGTCTTCTCGCCATTGGCATCGGTTATATATTGAATGTTACTGGACATTTTCAACCGCTCCTTTGGAAAGATTCTAACACGGCGGCACGTCGTTGTTCGACGATTCAGGTTTTAGCGAACGGGCATCCCGTGTCGCCGTGCTGTGTGCTGAGATACGTCCTCGCCTCCCACAGCTCGGGAAAGAATTTGTGGTCGAGCGTAGTCTTCAAATATCCAACACCTTCAGAGCCGCCGGTGCCTTTCTTCGTCCCGACCATACGCTCAACCATCTTGATGTGATGTGAACGCCACAGCGCGAAGTGTTCGTCGTGTTCGAGCAGCCCTTCGGCCAATTGATATTCCTTGTAGAGCTTTTCCGGGTGCGTCAGGATCTCAATGATCGCTCGCACGCGGCGTCCGCGACTGCTGCGTCGTTCGTCTTCACCCTGTTGCTCACCGGTAGCCGGTGCATCGAATCCCTGCCGGCGAAGCAGGGCGAAGAATGCATCGCCGAGCGAAGGCGCATCCAGACGCGCTTGCAGACGCTGGTGCGCGAACTCGTCATCCTTGAACGCGCGCGAGACCGATTCGTGTTTCAACCCCGAAGCAAATTCAATCTCGCGAAACTGCATCGACTGAAAACCGCTCGCCGGATTCAGTTCATCGCGAAAGCCGAGGAAGCTAATCGGCGACATTGTTTCCAGGATGTGAATCTGCGTAATGAGCAGCTTCTCAATCTCGACCACGCGCTTCATGGCTGAGGCTGCTTCGCCGATCCGATCTTCATTCATCAGACGCAGCGTCGCGTCGATCTCGTGGAGAATTTGCTTGAACCAAAGCTCGTACGCCTGATGGACGGTGATGAAAAGTAGCTCGTCGTGATGCGCGGGAGACGATCGACACGTCTGCAGTTCGATCAACTCTTGCACGCGCAGGTAATCGTTGTATGAGAGCGGAGCGTCTTTGCCGTATTCGCTGGACATATCGTGTATCGCAATCCCGATCAGTCGGAATGGCGCGCAAATTAACAATTTGCGCTACGTGTTTGGGAAGTTGGGCATTGCTTTGACGCGATTGGCCTGTGCCAGGTGCCGGTAGCCGTGGACAATCGTGACGACGAACGCGTCCGCGAGACTGTAACGCATCAAAGGCGTAACCGGGGAGCGCAGACGCGCGCGATTGTAATCAACACCTTCGCTCTCGCGCACGAAGCGGACGAATTCTTCCTGCTGCTTAAGAAATAACGCAAGCGCATCCTCAATCAATGACGAGTCAGACGGCTTGAAGATTTTGGGCGCAGAAACTTTGCGCGTCGTTTCCGGAACTACTTGTTTGATCAGCCAGCCACCGACCAGGCTGGGCCGGTATGGAATGGCGCCGTTCGTTGGCCACTTCAGACGCGCGCTTTCGATTAATTGTTTGAAGTAGCCGTTGAACTGCTTGGACGTGACCGCCAAATGCTCGAGGCATTGTGCGATGCTCCATTGCGTCGCATCAGGCTTCCAATTGAGCTGCGCTTCGGTAAGTCCGCGAGCCAGGTCATTTGCCGTCGCGTTGTTCTTCTCCGCTTCCGAGACGATCGTAGCGATGAAATTCGGCGAGTCAGCAAATACTTTTAATCGCTCTGACGGGGTCAAAACGCTGCTCCTGCTTTTCCAGCCGTCTGGTACTCGCGGTTGTTGCGGATCTTTTTCATCTCAGCGATGATCAATCCCAGCTCTTCGTCTTTCGTGTAGAAGTGCGGCGAGATGCGCACCCCTGCGCCGGGTCGGTAATCGACGATGAATTCGCGTCGAATCAGTTCTTTGGTGATTTCCGCGGCGTTGTCGTCCCAAACTGTAATCGTGCCACCGCGCTGCGCAGGACTCTTCGGACTGGTAACGCGGAAGCCGGCTTCTTCGGCTAATTCGATCAACGCTCCGGTTTGGCGGACGCTCTTCTCGCGAATTGCCGTAACGCCGATTTCGTTGATGACCTGGTAGCCGGATTGCGCGGCGTACAGTGCCGGGATCGCCGGCGAGCCGTGCAGAAACCGCGTGACGTTGGGCGCGTAATGCATCTCAGCCTCGAAGGCGAACGGGTGCTCGTGCGCCATCCAGCCGGTCGTCTTCGGCTCAAAGTTATCGATCAAATCGGGCCGCACATACAGATAACCTGCGCCCGGCCCGCCGCACAGCCACTTCACTGAACCGCCGGTCGCGAAGTCTACATTCAGCTCTTTGACACTGAACGGCACGGTGCCCGCGGATTGGTAGCAGTCGAGCACGACCATCGCGCCGACCTTATGCGCGCGTTCGGTGATCGCCTTCGCGTCCTGAAGGAAGCCGCTCTTGAAAAGCACATGCGAAATCGGGACGAGCAGCGTCTCTTCATCGATCGCCGCGAGCATTCGCTCAAGCGGAATCGTGATGCCGTCGTCGGATTTAACGCGTTCGACCCGCAGTCCATGGGCGCGCGCATGCGCTTCATACACGTACATCACGGACGGGAAGTTCAGCTCTTCAAAAACGATCTTGTTCCGCTTTGAATTGGGCGCAAGCGGCAGCAACGCCGACAGAATCAGTGATTGACAGACGGAGACATTCTGATGCATCACGACCGTGTTTGCGTCGGCGCCGATGACACGGCCCACTTCGTTGCCAACGTCGACCGGCATCTCCCACCAGCCTTCGGCCCACGCGCGCACGCCGCGTGTGGCCCACGCGTCGGCGTATTCATGCAGCCGATCGTAAGTCGCGCGCGGCATCGCGCCGAGACTGTGCGAGATCAAATAGACAGTCTTGTCCAGAATGGGAAATTCAGAACGCCACTTGAGAAGTTCGTCAGTCAAAGAGGTTCTCCGGTTGGTGCGAGTTAATTTATCACAATCAGATTTGGAGTGCGCCGGCAGAGCGTAGCGGTGGGCAGTGGGCAGTGAGCAGTGGGCGGTGAGCAGCTAATGCTTCAAGAAGTACCAACTCAAAAGATCAAGGCCAAAGACCAAGACCGAAAGATCAAAAACCGAGAAAGTTTTGACTGCTCACCGCCCACTGCTCACAGCTCACTGAAACATGACTGCCCACCGCTCTGCCCACCGCCCGCTCTGCCGGCGCACTCCAAATATGTGTTCATGCTAAAGTGAAATCGCTCATGTGGAAGTTCCCCAATCCGATCAAACATCAGATTCCCGAAACGCGCTGGCCGACCGCGGATGAAGCAGGTCGGTCGCTTCTGTTTCAACCGATCGAGATTGGTTCGCTGACGCTTGCAAGCCGCACATGGGTGCCGGCGATGGTGCCGTGGCGCGCGACCGAAGAGGGATTAGTCACGCAGGACAACCTGGATTGGTATCGCCGATTTGCCGAAGGACGACCGGCAGCGCTCGTCGTCGAAGCCACCGGGGTGCTCGATATCGCCAGTGGCCCACTGCTGCGCATCGGCGATGATCGGTTCGTGCCCGGATTGAAGAAGCTTGTCGAAACGGTTCGCGAAGGAAGCCGTGGCCACACGAAGCTTTTCATTCAAATCATCGATTTCCTGGCGGTCAAACGCCGGCCCGACCCAGCCAAATATTTTGAACGGTTCCTGAAGATCACACCGCGTCATCGTGAGATCATTGCGGAGCTCGCGAGCGATCCACGGTATCTCAGCGGTGATGAAACTCGTTCGCGTGAATTTCTGAAGCATGCTTCGGACGAGGTGTTGGAACACGTTCTTGATGAGCGTGAACTTGAATCCCTCCGGTTCGGCTACCGCGAACGAGTCACCGACACGCACCTGCCGCACATCAGCGAGCTCCCGCAGGTCCTGCCTGGAATCTTTGCCGATGCAGCGGGCCGAGCGCGTGAAGCCGGCTTCGATGGCGTCGAGCTTCATTATGCCCACGCTTACACGGTGGCGGGCTTTCTTAGTGCGCTGAACGATCGCGCCGACGGTTACGGCGGTGGACGTGAGAATCGCGCGCGCTTACCGCTCGAAGTTTATCGGGCGGTTCGTGAACGTGTCGGCAACGATTACGTCGTCGGGGTCAGGTTTCTGGTTGATGAAGTGATCGCGGGTGGCAATCGAATCGATGATGCTGTTTATTTCGGTGTGGAGTTCGCGAAGGCTGGTTTCGATTACCTTTCGATCTCGAAAGGCGGCAAGTTCGAAGATGCCGAGCAGCCGAAAGTCGGTCAGGCCGTTTATCCGTACACCGGGCAAAGCGGTTACGAATGCATGCCGACAACTCTTTCGGATGAGCGTGGGCCGTTCGGGCGTTCGGTTCCTCTGGTCGCGCAAATCAAACACGCGGTCAATGCAGCCGGATCCACAACGCCAATCGTCGCCACGGGCGGCATCACAACGTTCGAACAGGCCGAAGCGATTCTGCGAAACAAAGACGCGGACATCATCGGTATGGCGCGGCAGGCGTTGGCCGATCCTGACTGGTTTCGGAAGGTAGAACTCGGTCGCGGTGAAGAAGTGCGTCGCTGCACTTACACGAATTACTGTGAAGCGCTCGACCAGGCGCACCGGCAGGTTACGTGCAAGCTTTGGGATCGCAAGGAACTCGACGAGCCGGAGATCGCTCTGGCGGCAGATGGCCGCAGGCGTTTGCTGCCGCCGGAGTGGAAGGAATAGTTGAGAAGTTAGCTGCGCGCCACCCCACCGATCGTAATGAACGAGTGATCGTCTTCAACGGATAAAGTAAAGAGGGTCTCACTAGCAAACGCAGCATCAACCATTTCGACTGCATCGGTGCCGCCTGCCTCATCAGCTACGACCAAGCTTCCAACGGATAGTTGGTCAGCGAGTAACCAAGACTCTTCGGACCCGTCCGAAGAGAGAGCATCAGCTATTACAGTCAAGACGTCTTCCAGACTGTTGACGATCTCATCGTTTCGGAATCTCAGGAGGCGTACGCCCGTAAATTGAATTTGTCTTTGCCGTATTCCATTTCGCCACTTAGCAGAAGAGGAATCATGCACGGCGCCGTCAAGTTCGATAGCTAACAACTTCTCGGCACAATAAAAGTCCACGATGTAATTAGGGCCCAGCGGATGCTGCCGACGGAATTTGGCATTGCTCAGCCGGCGCGAACGAAGACATTCCCAGAGAATTCTTTCGGCGGAAGTTGCCGTTTGGCGCAGATCACGAGCAGCGAACGAAAGACGCGCGGCGTAACCGCCCAGCTCGTGATGAATGGCGGCAGCCGTTTGGCCCCTCCCCGCAAGCGGGGAGGGGTTTGGGGTGGGGTTAGCGTCGCAGCCAACCTCTCCCCCCACCCCCCTCTCCGCTTGCGGAGAAGGGGAAAGAAAGCGTTGCTCTGCAGAAGCCCACACAACTGAAACTCCATTGTGTAGCTTCACGCCAAACAATCTTCCGACGTGCGGGTGAGAATGAACCGCGACAACGCGTCTTAACCGGTTCTTGTGCGTCCATACCAACTCGTTCGTTTGAATGGTGTCGATGCGCTTCCAACCGTTTTGCGTCTTGACCAAGGTGTTATCTCTGAAGGAGTGCGACCGATAGCGCATTTCGTACATCGCCACGAACTCCGGATCGCGCTTTCGCAACTCTTCATCATCAACCCGCCCACTTCGCTTCATCAGCGAATATGCGAGCTCAATCGGCGACAGGTGCATGTATTGGCGGGCATTCTCAAACCACAACATGCTTTCGTAAGCCGCGGCCTGATAGTCTTCGATCACCGGCTTGCGCGCCTTCTCGAATCGCGTCAAAGCTGCGCGGACATCGTGAGCATCGTCAAAAGACTGTTTCAGAGTAATCGCGTCTTCGATCGCCAGCTTGGTGCCTGAGCCGATTGAAAAGTGCGCCGTGTGCAAAGCGTCACCGAGCAACACGACGTTTTCGAACTGCCAATTTGCGTTCTTAACCAGAACAAAGTTTATCCATTTCGAATTGTTGGACAGCAACGCGTGCCCGCCAAGATCGCGCGCAAACACTTCGCCGACATAGCGGCGTGTCTCTTCATCGGGCAGCTTCGCGAATCCGGCCTGATCCCACGTCTCGGCATCGCACTCGACGATGAAGGTGCTGGTCGTTTTGTCGAACTTGTACGAATGCGCCGCGAACACTCCCGCCGCGCTCTCACGGAACGTAAGCGTCAATCCATGAAATAGTTGATTCGTGCCGTACCAGATGTACTTGTTCGGACGCGTGCTGAGGTCCGGCTGAAAATGTTCGGCGAAGTGTTGTCGAATCGTGCTGTTGACCCCGTCCGCGCCGACAAGCAAATCGCAGGCGGCTTTCAATGATTCGATATCATCGACTTCAGTTCGAAAATGGATGTGAATGCCCAGCTCTTCACATCGTTCTTGCAGGATCTTCAGCAGGCGTATGCGCGCGATGCCCGAGAAACTGTTGCCGTGAATCGAGATCTTCTCGTCGCGATGGAGGACATCGACGTTGTCCCATGCTTCAAAGTCGCGCGTGATTTCTGCGTGCGACGTTTCATCCGCTTTGCGTAAATTCGCGAGCGTCTTTCCCGAAAACACTACTCCCCAACCAAACGTGTCGTCGGGGCCGTTCCGTTCATAGATGGTGATTTCGTGATTGGCGTCGGCCTGCTTCATCAGTATGGCGAAGTACATGCCGGCCGGCCCGCCACCGATAATGTTGATTTTCATGCGGAGAGTTCGTCGAGTGCTTGTCCCAAGCGCTTGATCCCCGTTTCGAAAAGTTGAGGTTCCGCGCACATGCCGATGCGCAGGTGCTGCGGTGATTCAAAGAAGCGGCCAGGCACGAAAGCCGTTTCGTACTTGTCGTTCAGCAAAGTCCAAAGCGAATCGACGTTGCCTTTCTCCAAACGCGGAAAGCAGGTCGTGCCGATTTCGGATCTCGATGCGGTGAGTTCTTCTCGCGAATCCAGAAAATCATTCAGCACGGCGCGATTGCTTTCAAGAATGTTCTTCGCGCGCGCGATGAACTTCGGCAGCTTCCGCATGGCGAGCACACTCAGCCGTTCCGCCGGATGTGGACCAACCGCGCCGAAGATGTCGTGCAGGAGACGCATTCTTTCGGCGAGTTCCGGTTCCGCGAGGATCCAGCCGCAGCGCAAGCCGCTTAGGCCATAGCCTTTGGTTAAACTGCTGGTGGCGATGAACTGCGGCCCAAGATGAACTGACGAGCGCGGCACGTTTTCGAACATTGCTTCGAGATAAACTTCGTCAACCAGCACGCGCGCGCCGACACTGTCGGCGATTTCACCGGCGCGCCTGAGCGTCGCTTCATCTATCAACGCGCTGCTCGGGTTATGCAGATTCGTCAGCACGATCAGACGGCTGCGCGAACTGACTTTCGTTTGTAATTCGTCCAGATCGACCTGGAAGTTGTTTTCCGATGCGCGTGAGAAGCGTTTGACCTGCAATCCAAAGTATTCGGCGAGCGCGAGCAGCGGCTCATACGTCGGTTGCTCAATCAAAACTTCATCGCCGGGTTCGATCGCCGCCGCCATCGCCAGGTGATTGGCCATCGATGTGCCGCCGGAAATGGTGACCACGCATTCGGGCGCGACATGGCAATGCTCGGCAATCGCCTTTACCAGCGGGCCGTACCCGTATGAGTTGTCGCCGTTCAGATCGATGTCATCGATCGTTGCTTCGAGTTCGGGGAAGGGAAGATTCAGAATTCCGCTCAACGCGAGGTCGTACTTCACCTTCGGCCGCTTCTTGGCCCATTGCATGTAGGTGGATTGAGTGTTCATTGCTTCGTGTCAGTACCGAGAGCGGTAGCGACCGGATCATTATCCAACTGAAAAGAAAGTCGCTGCTAAATTCAAAGTTGTGCGTCGATCCGGTCGCTACCGCTCTCGGTTCTGACACGGCGCCTCGCCCAAAGAAAATACGCCGGTACGCCCAGAAACATAATCCCAAAACTGATCGCGCTGTTCCGCGGATACTTATAGATCATACTGAACGTTATTACGGCACACATGCCGATGAAGAAAAGCGTCGTGAACGGATGTCCGGGAATGCGAAACACATCAGCGCCGGCGCGAAGCCGTCTGCGGAACACGAACACACAAGCTGCAGTCATCCCGAACGAGACGACATCGACCGAGACCGCATAGTTCAAAATCTGTTCGTAGCGGCTGCCCACCAAAGCGATGGCCGCCGCCAATCCGCCCTGCAAGGCAATCGCAAATGCCGGAACGCGCGCGCTGTTCAACGACGCCAGACGCTTGAAGAACAGACCGTCTTCAGCCATCGCGAAATAAACTCGCGGCGCGGTCAGCATACTCTGGCTCAGGAACCCAATGGTCGAGATTGCGATGCCGGCGGCGATGAAGCGCGCGCCTTTGTCGCCGAGCGCCAGCCCCATGATTGCGGACGCCGGCGTCTTCGTTTTGGCCAACATCTCCGGACCGAGCACATACACGCAGACAAAATTCACTGAAAGGTAAACGATGATCACTCCCACGACGCCGATCAACAGAGCGCGCGGCAGAGTCTTGCGCGGCTCGCGCACTTCACCCGCGACATAGCAGGACGTTTGCCAACCGCCGTAGGCGAACTGCGCGGGGATCAAAGCTGCGCCGAACGCGATCAAGGTCTGCCAGGTGCTTCCGCCAGGCGCGACGGCGCTGACTTCCGTGGACGCCGGAGTCGCTAAGGCCAGGCCGAGGACGACAAGCGCGGCAATCGCGACGAGCTTAAGAATCATAAATGTGTTCTGCGTAAACGTGCCCGCGCGCACGCCGATGCAGTTCACGATCGTCAAAAGAATTAGAGCTGACGCGGCCAGCAATGCCGCGCTCCACTCGCTGGCCGTCACGCCGGCGACGGCAAATACATGATTAGCGAAGATGAGCGCGACGGCCGCCATCGCTCCCGTCTGAATCACGAACAGCATGCTCCAGCCGTAAACAAAGCCGACGACCGGGTGCATCGCGTCGCGCAGATAAACGTACTGCCCGCCCGTCTCGGAAACCTGCGATGAAAGCTCCGCGTAAATGAACGCGCCGGCCAGCGCAATCAGCCCGCCCGCGATCCACACGCCGAGAATCAACGTCGTGGAATGAACTAATTGAGCAACGACGTAAGGGTTAGTGAAGATGCCCGCGCCGATGATTCCGCCCATGACGATCATCGTGGCGTCGAACATAGTTAGCCGGCGCGCGAGCTGAGTTTGGATCGGAGGCGGTTTGCCCCTCCCCGCAAGCGGGGAGGGGATGGGGGTGGGGTTGAGTCCGCGCTCAACCTCTCCCCCCGACCCCCTCTCCGCACGCGGAGAGGGGGGGATTAGACCGTCATGCTCCATCGAGTCCTCGTCACTCTTTCAAGAGTTGATTGGCGATCACGAGCTTTTGAATCTCTGAAGTTCCTTCGTAAATCCGCAGCGCACGCACGTCGCGATACAGCCGCTCAACTACTGATCCGCGCACGAGCCCGCTGCCGCCATGAATCTGCACGGCCTGATCGATGATGCGTCCGGCCGCTTCAGTGGCGAATAGTTTTGCTTCACTGGCTTCACGCGTCGAACGTTCGTCGCCCGCGTCTTTCAAGTACGCGGCGCGATACACCAGCAGACGGGCCGCGTCGAGCTCAGTAATCATGTCCGCCAGCTTTTCCTGGATCAGCTGATGGCCGGACAACGGTTTACCGAACTGCTCGCGCGTTTTCGCATATTTCACGCTTTCGTCCAGGGCCCGGCGCGCCATGCCGCATGCGGCCGCGCCGACGCTCGCGCGAAACATGTCGAGCGTTTGCAGCGCGAGGCGCAGCCCGTCACCCTGATTTCCGATCATATCTTCGGCCGGCACGCGACAGTCTTTGAATTCCAGTTCGCCAATTGGGTGCGGCGCGATCATCTCAGTCCGTTCCGCAATGCTGAATCCGGGCATGCGCGCGCTCACGATGAATGCGGAGATCTCAGCGCGACCGTCTTCGCGCGTGCCCGTGCGAGCGAACACGGTGTAGAAATCGGCGACGCCGGCGTTTGAGATGAAGCGTTTGCGGCCGTTGATGATGAAACCGTCGCCTTCGCGTCGTGCTTCGGTTTTTAAAGCCGACACGTCTGAGCCTGCGTCAGGTTCGGTGAGCGCGAAAGCCGCAATTGCTTGTCCATTGCGCGCTCGATCCAACCAGAAATCTCGCACATGTTCCGTGGCGGCAAGGCTAATCGCATACGTGCCCAGTCCCTGCATCACAAACGCGAGATCCGCCAGGGCCGATGAGTACGAAAGCGTCTCGCGAATGACGCAGAACGCGCGCAGATCAAAACGTTCTCCGGGTGCGGCAACTGCGTAGCGGAGCAAATCTTGCTCACTCAACAGCCGAACGTACGATCGCAACGCTGCTTCAACGTCACCTTCGTCGGCGCGCGCGCGCGGTTCGATTTCGCGGCTGGTGAATTCCTCGACGCGCGCAGCGAGGGAGCGTTGTGGTGACGTGAAGAATGGAATTGTGTCGATGAAGCTATCCATTATTTGGAGTGCGCCGGCAAAGCGAAGCGACGACGGCGCTTTGGATCGTCAACCCAGCGAAACTTCAAAATCATCCAGCACTTTTAGCTTGTCTGTTTTGAAACCATAAATCGTTTTCACCTGCGCCGGTCGCGCGGTTCGCTCAAACCAGCCCGCCGAACACCAGGGATACTGGTTAGCAACATGAACCAATCCGTGCTTCACGGGATTCTGATGCACGTAGTTGAGTCTGGCAAGATAGGAATTTTTGTGGGTAAGTTTGGTTTCCCAGAAATTGTGCCAGACCTCCCGGCCTGCCGAGTTATCGATTCTGTTAATCCATTTTGCTGTTTTCTCATGGAGCAAACCTAGCATTTGGGCAAGATTGTCGGCGCCGTCGTCCGGCGAGTGCGCCACGAAATGATAGTGATTCGAAAAGACGGCCCAAGCCTCCAACCGCCAACCAAATTCTTGAGCTACCGAAAGTAAACCGCGATGCAGTACGTTCAGTCGCTTGCGTTCACGAAAGTGGTGCGCTTTCTGATAGGTGCCCGCTGTGACAATGTAAGTGCCGCGGGCGGACAATTGATGTTGCGGAGCATGTGGCCAAGTGATCCGTTGGGGAGCCGTCATTTTGCGGTAAATCCAAAGCGCCGTCGCCGCTTCGCTCTGCCGGCGCACTCCAAATCACTCAAATTTTGCCGGCCGCTTCTCAATGAACGCCGCGTGGGCTTCTTTGAAATCCGGCGTCTGCATGCACAAGGCTTGCGCGACGGCTTCGGCTTCCAGGGCTGCATCAAATCCCATGTGCATTTCGCGATTCAGCATCTCTTTCGTCTTCGCAATCCCCAACGCCGGACCGCGCGCAAGTTTCTCAGCGAATTCGCGCGTAGCGGTTTCAAGTTGATCGCGCGGCACGACACGATTGTACAGGCCAATCCGCTCGGCTTCGGCCGCTTCCGTAAAGTCGCCCGTCATTAACAACTCGGTTGCCTTCGCGAGACCCACGACGCGGGGCAGAAGATAAGTCGCGCCCATGTCGGTGCCGGCCAGTCCAACCTTCACAAAGATGAAAGCAATCTTCGCTTCTTCAGCAGCAATCCGAATGTCTGAAGCCAGCGCGATGCATGCGCCGGCGCCCGCAACTGTGCCATTCAAGCTGGCGATAATCGGTTTCGGCAGCGCGCGCATATTGTGAATCAGCTCGCACGTCAGCCGCGTGAACTGAAGCAGCCCTTCGGCGTCGCGACCAGTCAGTTCGCCGATGATGTCCACGACATCGCCGCCCGAGCAGAACGCGCGGCCCGCGCCGGTGATCACGACAACGCGCAGATCTTTTTCGTCGCGCAGCTGTGCGATGAAATCCGTCAGCTCGTGATAGACCTCGAACGTGATTGCATTCAAACGTTCGGGACGATTCAAAGTGATCGTGCCGACACCGTCTCGCTGTTCGTATAGAAAACTTTTCGGAGTGTTCATTCCATTAAGTTATTTGTTCACGGTCTCCTGAACGAATCTCACCGGGACCGGCAGCGCGCCCGCCCTTAAGATTAAAGCAAGATCTTCAGCCGATTGTTTCGTAAAACGGCCGCTGATTTCGCCTTGATCCTCAATCCGTGACTTGATGTAGGCGATCGACTTAACTTCGTCGTTTAGGACTACGCCGAGGTATTCGTTGATGTTGGAGCCGGTCCACGCGCCAAACTTTGCCGCTCCATCAGGTTTCAACGAAAAGGTAACTGAGTAATTCCCTTTGCCGCCACCTGGGTCGGCCACTGCCGCAGCTGTTCGGAGATCGCTCCCCGTGATAATCGGCGGAGACTTAACCACGACCCATTTTCCGGCTGTTGAGCTATTGACTTCGTCGCGATCGGGGTACGGCAGCACGCGGCGGGTCTGGTCCGTACTGCCGGCTGATGCGAACGATGCGCCGGCTTCTTCGCGGGTCACGAATGTCTGGATCGGCATCGGGCTCGGCGGACTGATGACGTGAACGAGCTCAAGTTTTCCCCAGGTGCTGATGACTCGCTTTATACGCTCGGGATCGTTGGTGGCCGGCAGTTTAATTACGATTCGTCCGTTGGCGGGATCGCCCTCAGGTCGAACGTCGTAGTTCGCCACTCCTAACCCGTCGAGTCGGCTGTCGATCACTTGTACGGTTTGTCTTACCGCGGCGCTTCGGTCGGGTGCACTGGAATCGACTTCCAAAACCAGACGCCAGGTCAGCGGCTGCTTGTTAAACTTCATCCATCCGGCAGCAATCACACCGCCGATAAAAGGCAGGCCCAGAGCGAGGATGACAATCCAGATGATTAGATTTCGTTGACGCTTGTTCTTGAATGCAGAGACATTCGGCGTGGGGGTAAACGGTGGCGGCGGAGGTTGGAACCCGCTGATTGTTGGCTGGCTTTCGGGCGCTGACTCCATTGCAAGAGTCGGCGGGGCCGGCGTCTCCAAAGGCTTGTTGACCAACTCCGTCCCGTCATCGAGACAGAACCGCAGGCCCAGATCATCGTAAACGCGACTGCATGTGGGGCACCGTTTCATATTCATGTTCATTAGTGGCACAGACTTCAGTCTGTGATTCCCAAACCGGTATCACAGACTGAAGTCTGTGCCACTGTTCTGCGCAAGTTAACAACCTGCGCTACAAGTCTGTGCCATGTTCTGCGCAAGTTACAACTTGCGCTACAGAACAGCCGTTGCTTCGATTTCAACTTTGGCGCGGTCTTCCAAAAGGCTCTTCACCTCGACCAGAACCATCGCCGGAAAATGTTTGTCCATGCGTGCGCGATAACGCTCACCGATTTCCTTCGTTCGATCGCGGTATTCATTCTTGTCGGTGACGTAAATAATCAGTCGCGCGATTTGATCCGATCGTCCCCCGGCTTCATTGACGACCGCAATCACATTCGCCAGCGCGAGATCGAACTGCTCTACGACATCATCGCTGACGATCTGTTGTTCCCGATCCCAGCCGATCTGTCCCGCGATGAAAAGTAAGCGGCCGCCAGCATCCGTAATTACGCCATTTGAATAGCCACGCGGCGCGCCGAGTGATTCGGGATTAATGAATGTGAAGGCCATACGTTTTCTCAGTGAACCTCTGTGGTTCTCTGTGCCTCTGTGGTAACTGATCGTCTCTTACCACAAAGACAGAGGACCACAGAGCTACACAGAGGCTTGAACTATCTCTAACAGATTGCCGCCCGGATCGCGGACAAAAAATCGTGGCGAATTCGGGTTCGGTTCAGCGTCGAGGATGATCTCGACTCCGGCATCGCGGAATTTCTGTTCAGCTTCCGCGAGGTCAGAAATGGCGAAGCAGACATGGCCGGAACCGCGCTGTTCGCGTGCTTCGTCTTTGACCGAAAGGTGCAATTGCGCTTCACCGATTTCGTACCACGCTCCGCTTTGCCGCGACGTCGCCGGTTTTGGGATCTGTTTCAAACCAATCACCGCAACGTAAAAATGTTTGGCCGCCGCTTCAAGTTCCGCGGGCACCGTTACGTTGACGTGATGAAGTGATATGACCATCTCGGTACGCACGCCTCCGGCGTGCTGATTAATTCTTCGACTGCACGCCAGAGGCGTGCGTACCTGCCGACTTGTTCTTTGGCACGCTCAGGCTTTGCCACTCGCTCGATTTAAAGTGCTTCGCGAGATAGATAATCTGACCGATGTGATTCGCGTAATGAACGATCTGCCGGTTAATGGCCTGGACGACTGTGTGATCCTCACTGCGAATCCTCACCGTGCGCATCAGATCGTCAGGCGTTAGCGGTTCGATTGCCTCGAACGTGCATTTCCAACCCTTCTCCCAGTACGCAAGCATCTCGTCCTTCGTTGTTTCCGGCAGCATCACGAATTCCATGTCACGATTGCGCTCCGGCTTCTCGCCGTCAGTGGTTAGGAAATCAGTCCAGCGCGAAAGCATGTTGCCGGCAATATGCTTGATGATGACTGCGATGCTGTTCGACTCGTCGTCGATCGTGCGAAAGAAATCTTCGTCGCTGGTTTGCGCGAACGCTCGCTCGCCGAGCTTTTTGTATTCGCGGAAGGTTCGCAGCGCGTCTTCCAGATAATGTTGGCCGAGTTGACTGGTCATTGTTGTAGGGGCAGGCCTTGTGCCTGACCGTTTTCAGCCTGCGGAGCAGGCGAGGGCATGTACAGACTGGACACATAGGTAACAGACGTTCGGAGACATAGGTAACACTTTCAGAGTCGACTATCGTTCTCAGCCGAGGAGGATAGCCGATGCCGTGGAAAGAGAGTACCTGCATGACACAA
>JBASRE010000008.1:0-79506 GCA_049273695.1 Pyrinomonadaceae bacterium | reverse complement strand
CCGTGAGGGAGGGCGTAGAGGCGTCTGATCACGCCCTCCCTCACGGTCGGGCTACCGTCCCGCACGCGGTTGATCGTCTCGCAAGTCAGGTCTAAATTGACCACTGAAAGGCGGACTGAGCAAACGTGAAATTCAAACTCAAATTATTGGGCGCCGCGTTGGCAGCCATGGTTCTTTCTGTATTGGCGGCTCATGCTCAAGTCGCAGATAAACGCAGTCTCACCCTGGATCGAATATTTGCATCGAATGAGTTTCGTTCGGAAACCTTTGGCCCGGCGCGTTGGGTCGAAGACGGCAGCGCCTATACGACTTTGGAACCGTCCGCCACCAACAAAGAGGCACGCGACATAGTTCGGTATGAAGCAGCGAGCGGCGCTCGCACCGTTTTGATCGCCGCCGCGTCGCTCGTGCCGAGCAATGCCTCGGCGCCGCTGGCGATAGACGATTACGCGTGGTCGAAGGACGGGCGAAAGCTCTTAATCTTCACTAATTCAAAACCAGTCTGGCGGCAGAACACGCGCGGCGACTACTGGGTCTTCGACATTGCGGCGAGAGCGCTTTCGCAAATTGGCAAGAACGCGCCGCCGTCCACGCTGATGTTTGCCAAGTTCTCTCCTGATGGGACACGCGTGGGTTATGTGCGCGAGAACAATCTCTACGTCGAAGACACGGCCACCATGCGCATCACTCAGCTTACGCGCAACGGAACGAAGAGATTCATCAATGGCACATTCGATTGGGTTTATGAAGAGGAACTTGATCTGCGAGACGGCTGGCGTTGGAGTCCGGACGGGCGCAGCATTGCTTACTGGCAAATGGATACCGAGCGTGTCCAGGACTTTCACTTAATCAACAACACTGATTCGCTCTACCCGAAAATCACCACAATTCAATATCCCGTAGCCGGAGAGAAAAATTCTGCCGCTCGTGTCGGTGTCGTCAGCGCCGCCGGCGGGATAACACGCTGGTTACAAGTTCCCGGCGACCCGCGTAACAACTATATCGTGCGCATGAACTGGGCAGGGAACTCAAACGAGATTGTCTTGCTGCAGCTTAACCGGCGACAAAATCTGCTCAACGTCATCATCGGAGATGCTCGCAATGGTCAGGTCCAAACTGTCCTCGCCGAAAAAGATGAGGCTTGGGTCGATGTCGAAGTTGACGATCTGCCATGGCTTGCGGATGGTAAGCGCTTCCTCTGGCTCAGTGAACGAGATGGATGGCAGCACGTCTACGTCGCATCCCGAGCCGGCACTGAGCCGCAGCTCATCACGCCTGGGGCTTTCGATGTGATCAGCATTGAAAGCGTCGATGAAAAGGCTGGCTGGCTCTACTACATCGCCTCACCTGACAATGCGACCCAGCGATATCTCTATCGAATTGCGCTCACTGGGAATGCCCGGCCGGAACGTATTAGTCCCACCGGCCAAGCAGGCACACACTCTTATACAGTCTCGCCTAACGCGACCTGGGCTTTTCACAGTTTCTCGACGATCAGTTTGCCGCCGACAATTGAATTGGTTCACTTGCCGGACCATCGCGTCGTTCGCCCACTCGCTCCCAACGCGGCCACGATTGCCAGGGTCAAAGAACTGGATGTCAATCAGCCCGAGTTCATCAAGGTCGACGTTGGCGGCGGTGTAGCTCTCGATGGGTGGGTGATCAAACCACCACGCTTCGACAGTTCGAAGCGTTATCCGGTTTTGATTTACGTGTACGGTGAGCCCGCCGGGCAGACTGTGCTCGACCGCTGGATGTCGACCCGTTATCTCTGGCATCAGATGCTGGCGCAGCACGGGTATGTCGTTATGAGTTTCGATAATCGCGGAACTCCCGCGCCGCGGGGCCGGGCCTGGCGCAAAGTGGTCTACCGCAAGATTGGTGTGCTCGCCGCCGAAGAACAAGCAGCGGCGGCCCGCGTCGCGCAAAGCTGGCCGTTTGTAGATCCGAAACGGATTGCCATTTGGGGATGGAGCGGCGGTGGGTCGATGACTCTCAACCAGATGTTTCGCTATCCGGATATTTACCAGGTCGGCATGTCAATCGCACCAGTCACCGACCAACGTTTCTACGACACCATTTATCAGGAGCGTTACATGGGTTTGCCACAGGATAACGGGGAAGACTATCGACTTGGCTCACCGGTGACCCATGCGGCCGGACTGGTAGGTAAACTTCTGATCGTGCATGGCACCGGCGACGACAACGTTCACTACAAAGGAACCGAAGTGCTCGCCAACGTGCTGATCGCTAATAAGAAACAGTTCACGATGATGGCATATCCGAACCGTCGCCACGGTATTAGCGAAGGTGCGAACACTCTATGGCACGTGTTCGATTTGCTGACGAGATTTTTAGAGACAAACATGCCGCCGGAAGCGCGTTAGATTGAGATTTGGTCGCTCAATCTTTCGAGCGGCAGCACCGCCCGGTTTCGTTGCGTAGGAGTTGGAAGATGAAACGTATCATGTCTATCGAGCTCGCCTTGTTCTCGCTGATTCTGATCGCAACCTGCGCGCCCGCCAGGCCGTCCGCGCACTCCCAACTCGGAGTCTTTGTTGGCACCAGTCCCTGCGATGCTGTTGCTCGAAGACCGCTGGGCATCCCGGCATCCGCGGACTGCGAGATGATCAAGTGGAATCTCAGCCTGCATCAGGAGCCGGGCACGCTCGCTCCCACGACCTACGAGCTCAACTTCACTTACGGAATGACTCAACCAAATACGACGGGTTTTAAGAACGGCGGAACAAAGGCGGAGCGAAAAGGAAAATGGTCCATCGCTCAGGGAACCAGAGCGGATTCAGGTCTATTGGTTTACAAACTTGATGCTGAGCGACCCGAAGAATCGATCGCATTTGTGAAGCTGGACGAAAATCTTCTACACCTGTTGGACACGGACCGAGCCCTGGCCTTAGGGCACGCAGGTTGGAGTTACACTTTATCGCGGACTGAGAAACTCCGATCGCCGACAGATCCATCAAAAGACGCCGCGACGCCGGTTCAGACAACATCGAATACCAACTTGTCATCATCCGGAGCGACGGCTTCGTCGGTGCTCGGACGTTTTGTCGGGCGCAGTCCTTGCGTCGAAGTTGCGAGAGAAATGAACCAAACGGTCGAGCCTGATTGTATAAAGGTCAAGTGGGATCTAACTCTCTATCACGATGCAAAGACACTCGCTCCGACTACTTACAAGTTGGACGGTACTTTCTACCGGGAGCAGACGAGGAAGGGAACCTGGAAGCTGCTTCGCGGCGTCGGCGCAAACCCTGGAGCGGTGATCTATCAATTAGATCCGGACGCATCTCAAGGCTCACTCCTGTTCCTGCAAGCCGATGACAATGTTCTGTACTTTCTGGATCGCTCCCGGAATCTGCTGGTAGGAAACAATGATTTTAGCTATACGCTGAATAGGCTCAACTAGTAACTCACTTGGGTGTCAGCGACTATGAGCCGCGAAGCGGCCACAGATGGTAGAACCGGGTGGGCGAGTCCCGATACATCGGGATAACACGGGGAGCATGTCCCATAAGAGTCCCAAGCGCGCAGAGTCGGGCGACAGCAGAGCCTTGAAAAATGTAATTCATAGCGCCCCTTCAGGGCGCACAATCTCTTCAACTCGATCCAGGGGTGGCGCGACCTGCGGTCGCTTACGCCTGGCTACCTTCTGCAACCGCTACGCGGTCAAGGGGACTATCTTTTTGCATTCGAACTACATTACAAACACATAGATTAGTCCCTCCCATAGCCTGTTAGTATTCACGCGCGTTTCCCCACGACAACTTAGTTGGAGGGTTAGTCATGAAACGAGCAACTATTGCGCTCTGCTTCATTGCTCTGCTCGCGGTGTCTGCAGTGGCTCTGGTGCAAAACAAAAAAATCAGAGAGTTCCTCAGCGGATTCTCGGAAGTGCCGGCAGTATCCACCGAAGCTGAGGGTGAGTTTCAAGCCACGATCAGCGCCGATGAGACGCAGATTGACTACGAGCTGAGTTATTCAGATCTCGAAGGCAGCGTAACTCAGGCTCATATTCACCTGGGGCAAAAGGACGTTAATGGAGGGATTAGCGTCTGGCTGTGCGGCAACCCGGGGCCGGGAGTTACTCCTCCGGCTGGCACGCAAGCTTGTCCACCATCTCCCGCGACCATTACCGGAAGTCTGACCGCGGCGAATGTCGTCGGACCGGCTGGTCAGGGTATTGCGGTAGGTGAGTTCGCCGAGCTTGTAAAAGCTATCCGGGCCGGAAAGACTTACGCCAACGTGCACTCAACAAAATTTCCTGGTGGTGAGGTCAGGAGTCAGATCGAAGGCAACAGCGGCCACGGTGGTCACTGAGTTTCGCGTGTAAGGATCTGGAACTAGACTCGTTAACTTCGTTGCCCTATGGACGATTAGGCGAGGTGTTTTTAGCCGTGACGACCTGTCGACCACGAAAGGAGTTATAGAGGTGAAGACCATAAATAAGTTTGCACCGTTGAAGTTCCTGGCGATTGCGGCGGCTCTTTCAGCAGCCCTGCTGCCCGCGACTGCGCCGGTTTCCGGTTCTGTAGAGCCTTCGCCGGATCCCCGAACCATTGTCGTCACGCTGCTCGGTGGACAGCAACGAGGCGAGCAAGGTGAGCTGATATTGTCCTTTGACGGCGCGAAACTAGCTGGATTGAGCTTCAAAACGAGCGATGATCGCACAACTAGTTTAAGGCGCATCGATCGCGACCATCCGGCCGAGGTCACTTGTGAGGCCAAAGACTCTGAATGCGGATCTCTCGAATTACGCGGTGGAACGAAAATCACTGCCTGCGTCTGTAAGGGGACGCCGCCGGCGGGCGGTGCGATTCCACCGGCCTTCAAAGCGACGCTTGGCGGCCTTAGCGATCGAGATAAGGCTTGTTGGGACGGCAAAGACAATTCTCTGATCGTCTGCGCGAAGATCGGCTCGCAACCGCCTCTGACAACCCAGACGAAAGAGCACATCCTGCTGGCGCGACAAGTTGGAGTGCCATCAATGTGAGAGGCGTTTATGAAGCAAAGCAAAAGGGCAGCTCCAGTGGCTGCCCTTTTTGTTTTGTAGTGGTGAGCCGAGCAGGACTCGAACCTGCGACCCACTGGTTAAAAGCCAGTTGCTCTACCAACTGAGCTATCGGCCCACGAAGGAAACGAGTTTAAGAAGTCCAACGTCCAAAGTCCAATGTCCAAAGTGAAACTCAGCGGCGAATTGCGGACGTTGGACGTTGGACTTTGGACCTTGGACCTTGGATTCAGCGAAGCCATTCCGCCAACACCGACTCTTTCACGAGAATTGTCTGCGACCGTTCCGGGCCGGTGGAGATTAAACCGATCTGCACTCCGATGTGGTTCGAGAGGAAGTTGACGTACTCGCGTGCGGCGCGCGGAAGGTCGCTCAAATCCGTGACGCCGACAGTCGGGCTCTTCCAGCCCGGCAGCGTTTCGTAAACGGGCGCGACGCGGCGTAGTTCGTGCGAGACAGAGGGAAGCGAATCAACCTTTTTGCCGTTCATTTCATAGCCGACGCAGACTTTGATTTCGTCCAAAGCATCGAGCACGTCCAGCTTTGTGAGGGCCACGGAACTGAAGCCGTTGATCTCCGCGGCATAACGCGTGGCGAAAGCGTCGAACCAACCACAGCGGCGCGGGCGTCCCGTCGATGCGCCGTATTCATGCCCACGTTCGCGAATCAATTGGCCGAGTTCTTCTTCGCCCTCAAGCATCTCGGTCGGAAACGGTCCTTCGCCGACGCGCGTCGTGTATGTACGCACGATGCCGAGCACGCCGGTGATGTGTTTCGGAGCGAGACCTGTGCCGACGCATGCGCCGCCGACGGTGGTGCTCGATGAAGTAACGAACGGATAAGTGCCGTGATCGACGTCGAGCAGCGTCGCCTGGGCGCCTTCCAACAAAATCGTGCGCCGCGAGGCTGCTGCCTGATTCAGGAAATGAGATGTGTCGGCGATAAATGGCGCGAGACGCTCAACGAGAAAAGACGTCTCCATGATGATCGTGTCGGCATCCAGCGGATCGCCGCCGTAGGCTTCGATAATTCGGTTGGCGTCTTCCAGATTGCGCTCGATCCGGGAACGAAGAACTTCCGGAACAAGCGCATCGGCGACACGAATGCCGCGCCGGCCGGCTTTGTCCTCGTACGCCGGGCCGATGCCGCGCAGCGTTGTGCCGACCTTCTCGTTACCCAAACGTTCCTCGCTCGTGTGATCCAGAGCGCGATGGTAAGGGAGAATCAAGTGCGCGCGTGAACTAACTTTCACTCGCTCGGGCGTAATGTGGATGCCCTGGGCGGCCAGGCGGTCCGCTTCTTCGAAAAAAGCTTTCGGATCGATCACCATGCCGTTGCCCAAAACGCAGGTCTTGCCTTCGTGCACGATGCCGGACGGCAAAAGATGAAGGACGAACGACTGGTTGCCGACCTGCACTGAGTGGCCGGCGTTGTGACCGCCCTGGAAGCGCACCACAATGTCGAAGCGCTCGGCCAGCAGATCGACGATCTTGCCTTTGCCTTCATCACCCCACTGGGCGCCGATGACTGCGATTACCATATAAAAACAGTCGAACGTCCAAAGTCCAAAGTCCAAGGTCCCTATAAAGTCACTGACTTTGGACTTTAGACTTTGGACATTGGACTTAGTTAGACACAAAACAGGCGCGGCTGTTCTCACAAACAAAGATAGCCGCGCCTGAAATCCTAAAAACTTAAGCCGTGGCAGCGGTGCTGATGTGCTTGTCCAGCATGCGCGAGATGGCGCCTTCGGAAGTTGCCCCGACCACACGCTCTTCTTCGCGGCCGTTCTTAAAAAGAATCAGAGTCGGAATGCCCTTGATGCCGTAACGCTGCGAAACCGACGGGTTGTCGTCCACGTTCAGCTTCACCACGCGCGCGGTCGACGCGTACTTGTCGGCGACGGCTTCGACGGTCGGTGCGAGCATGCGGCACGGCGCGCACCAGGCCGCCCAGAAATCGACCAGTACCGGCTGCCCATGCTTTAAAACGTCTGCTTCAAAACTGCTATCACTAACTTCTCTTACGTTGTCACTCATTACTTAAGCTCCTTGAATACTATCTCTTGGTTCGGTCGAATCGGTGCGGTTGCCGCTTCACTCGAGCATCGATTCGTAAAACTGAATGTATTTCTTGGCTGCGGCCGACCAGGAATTGTCTGCGACCATTCCATTGCGCTGAATCTTCGCCCACGCTTCCGAGTTGTTATAAAAGTAAAGCCCTTCGCGAATTTTTTCAAGCATGGCCGCCGCGTTGTACGGACCAAACTTGAAACCATTCCCTGTGCCGTTGTTTGCATCGAAACTCTGAACCGTATCGTCCAGTCCGCCCGTCGCCCGCACGATGGGAACCGTGCCGTAACGCATGCTGTACATTTGATTCAGCCCGCAAGGTTCATACAGCGACGGCATCAGGAACATGTCGGCGCCGGCTTCGATTTGATGCGCCAGGGGTTCTCCGGCGTAACCTTTATAAACGCCGACACGATGCGGCGCGGCATCATGCCAGCTCTGCAAAAAGTCCTCGTACTCGCGGGCGCCCGCGCCGAGCGCGATGAAGAAAGCGCCGGTATCGATGATGGCGCCTGCGGCCTGACGAATCAGGTCATAGCCTTTTTGACCCACGAGCCGCGAGATGATTGCGATGATCGGCCGATCGGGTTCCGCGGGCAGTTTGAAGCGACGAAGCAAATCCAATTTGCATTCGCGTTTACCCGAAAGATCGTCAGCCGAAAAGTTTTTCGCGATATGTGGATCTGTCTCAGGATTCCAGACGTCGTAGTCCACGCCATTGGTGATTCCGGCGAGCCGGTCGCTGCGCGCGCGCATCAGCCAATCCAAACCGTAGCCCTGATCGGGCGTCTGAATCTCACGCGCGTAGGTCGGGCTGACGGTTGACAACGCGTCCGCCGCGACGATGCCGGCTTTCAGAGCCGCCGCTGCGCCATCCAGCATGAAGGCGTCACGATAAGCGGCGAAATCCATCCACCAAAGATTCTCGGGATCGAACGCACCCTGGTATGCGAGGTTGTGAATCGAGAAAAGAACCCGTGTGTCTACGAAGAACGGTTCGTGCCGCCGGCGCGCGCGCAATTCTACGGACGCAAATCCGCAGGGCCAATCATTCAGATGAACGATGTCGGGTCTGTCGCCGATTCTTTGGAGCAGAGCGATCGCCGCGCGACAGTAGAAAGCGAACCGCTCAAAATCGTCTGTGTCGCCGTAAATCGATTTGCGCGAGAAATAGTGCGGCGACTCAATGAAGTAAGTCGGCGCGCCCAGCGCACCGCTGATTCGCACCGGAACGCGCGGCTGGCGACCGCGCCAATTCACTTCGAGGTCTTCAGTGTACGTTCCGGTGAGCAGGTCTCGATCGACCTGATCGTACAGCGGCAGAATCAGAAGTGAATCAACAGCTTCGGCGTGAAGCGCTTTGGTTAGAGATCCGGAGACGTCGGCCAGGCCGCCGGTCTTGGCGAAAGGAAGCGCTTCGGATGAAAGGATTGCTACGCGCATGAAAGCAAGGATGAAGTTAGAAAGATGAAGGATGAAAAGCTGATCGATTGAAAAACTTCTTCATCCTTCCGCCTTCATCCTTGCGTTTACTGTTGCATTGAAGCCAGAAACTCTGCGTTGCTCTTGGTCTTTTCGATGCGCTCGAGCACGACTTCCATCTGCTCGGTCGGCGACAGGGGATTCAGCACGCGACGCATGACCCAGATACGAGCCAGATCTTCCTTCGGGATTAGCAGCTCTTCCTTGCGCGTGCCGGAACGCTGCAGATCGATGGCCGGGAACAGACGCTTGTCGCTCAGGCGACGGTCGAGATGAATTTCGGAGTTGCCGGTACCCTTGAACTCTTCAAAGATGACGTCGTCCATGCGCGAACCGGTATCGATAAGCGCCGTCGCAATGATCGTCAGCGAGCCGCCTTCTTCAATGTTACGGGCCGCGCCGAAGAACCGCTTGGGACGCTGCAAAGCGTTCGAGTCGATACCACCGGAGAGGATCTTGCCGCTGGGCGGGACCACCGCGTTGTGTGCGCGGGCCAGACGCGTGATTGAGTCGAGCAGGATGACGACGTCGCGCTTGTGCTCGACCAGGCGCTTGGCTTTCTCGATCACCATGTCGGCAACCTGAACGTGGCGCGTCGGCGGTTCATCAAAGGTTGAGGAGATGACTTCGCCCTGAACTGAGCGCTGCATGTCAGTGACTTCTTCCGGTCGCTCGTCAATCAGCAATACGATCAGAGTAACTTCCGGATGGTTCTGCGCGATCGAGTTCGCGATCGTTTGCAGCAGCATCGTTTTACCGGTGCGGGGCGGGGAAACGACGAGGGCACGCTGGCCTTTGCCGATCGGCGTCACTAGATCGATGACGCGTGCCGACAGGTTGTCCGGAGCGACCTCCATTTTCAGCATTTCGTCCGGATAAAGCGGCGTCAGGTTGTCGAAGAAGACTTTTTCGCGCGCCATGTCAGGCGATTCAAAGTTAATGGCTTCAACTTTGATCAGCGCGAAGTAGCGTTCGCCTTCCTTTGGCGGACGAATCTGACCGCTGATGGTGTCGCCGGTGCGCAGATCGAACTTGCGAATTTGCGAAGGCGAAACGTAGATATCATCCGGCCCCGGCAGATAGTTGTATTCCGGTGCCCGCAGGAACCCGAACCCGTCGGGAAGTGTTTCCAGCACGCCTTCCGAAAAGATCAAGCCGCTCTTCTCGGTCTGCGCGGCCAGGACTTTGAAAATCAGCTCCTGCTTGCGCATGCCGGTAGCGCCGGGAACGTCCATGCCCTTGGCGACCTGGGTCAGCTTCGAGATGGACATCTCCTTCAGCTCAGACAGATTAAAAACATCCGGATGGCCGTCTTTACTCGGCACGTACTCTTCGCCTGCGTCAACGGTAGCGACACCGCCGCCGTTGTCGCCGCCATTCGTAGTGGATCTTCTTCTATTTGCCATATCAGTTCTTTCGTCGGCAGCCGCGGGGCTACCAGGTGGTTTGAGATTTCAGCATGCTGTCAATTGATTTGAGCGATGCCGGTCAAAAAGGGAAAGCGCGTTCGGGGAAGCTCAAGTGGGGGCCTCCACCGCAAAAACGGTTTATGCCAACTGCTGCCTCGGAATCCAGGATTGGTTAATTAATCGTGATTTGGATGCCGCTGGCAGGATCCGCGTGGTCTCAGATCAGAACCTCAGAGTTTCTTGTGAGCCTGATTCAGTTTGGAAATCCTATTCTAAACAAAAGCTCAAAAATCGCAAGTGCTGAGTATGACAAAACCGTGGACAGGTCCGGCAGAACCGGTCAGCGTTTCAGAGCGTTGTCGATCGCGCGCCAGATCTCGTCACGGCCGCGGCCCGTCACGCTCGAGTAAGTCAGGACCTCAGGCGTCCCCAAAATTTCCTTAGCCCGGCGCAGGGTTCGCGTAAGTTCATTGTTAGACAACTTATCGGATTTCGTGGCAACGATTACGTGCGGCTTCCCGTGATGCTTAAGCCATTCGTCGAGTTGTAAATCGTGTGCAGTCGGCTCGTGCCTCGCGTCAATCAGGTGCACCGAAAGAACCAGCTGTTCGCGTTGCGCCAGGTAATCAGTCGCGGCCGCGTTCCATTGCTCTTTCACGCTCTTCGGCGCACGAGCGTAACCGTAGCCGGGAAGATCCACGAACCGAAACTTCTCATTTATCAAGAAGAAGTTCACCGCCTGGGTGCGACCAGGTGTTGAAGAGGTGCGCGCCAGGCCTCGGACGCCGAGCAGGGAATTCATTAAGCTCGACTTTCCCACGTTCGAGCGTCCGAGGAAGGCGATCTCAGGCTTTTTATCGCGCGGCCAGTCGGGCTCCTTGAATGCGCTCTTTTCAAACGTCGCGCTGGTGATTCGCATTCAAAGTCTTGCCACAGCGGTGTGGTTACGCAGTCGCGCCTTGCGCTTTCACCTGCTCGGCGCGCATCGCGGCGAATTTGGCCATCCGCTCGCGCATCGCCGGCAGCTTCGTTTCGATGTCGGGGATGCGTTTGACGACCGTTTCCAGGTTCTTCAGAAACTCCTGGTTGTCGAACATTGCCCGGAGGCCTTCGAGGACCGGCTGGATTTTCATGTAAACGAAAATATGCTCGCCGTTGGTTTGGTTGAACAGTTCCTCGTCAATCGCGCCGTTGGTTACCATCGCGCAGGCCATGTCCCAATAAGAAATGACCATGCGGAAGTGGCCGCTGTGTTCGCCAATCATTACCTCCGTGACGTCCTGGACGCTCGTGGGGTTAAAAGTGAAGATCCAGTTGCGCGCTTCGCGCATGACGGACTCCCGCCGGAGGTCGTAAAGTTTCAGAATCAGATCTGCGTCTTCGTGTTTACCCATAGTTATGCTCCTGTTTTGAGGGTTGATAGTTATGCTGTGATTAAAGGCGGACTTCGCCTCAACGATCGGCAGCAACGTTGATTGAATTGAAAAACCTATTGCTCCGCAGGTGTCTGCAGGCTGGGCGGTGGCTCAGTCGTCCAGATCGGCGGAGTCTTAGCTTCGTCGCCGATTTCAACTGGACTCGCCTGCTCCTGGAGGGCGAGCGCAATGACTTCATCGATCGTTTCGACCAGATTTATCGTCAATGCGCTGCGGATTTCCTCCGGCACCTCGGGCAAATCTTTTTCGTTGTCCTTTGGCAGGATGATGGTATCGATGCCGAACCGGTGCGCTGCCAGCAGCTTCTCTTTCACGCCGCCAATCGGCAGGATCCGGCCACGCAAAGTGATCTCGCCAGTCATGGCAACGTTCTTGTTGACCGGCACGCGCATCAGCGCGGAACACATCGCCACAGCCATGGTGATGCCGGCTGACGGGCCGTCCTTCGGAATCGCGCCTTCCGGAACATGAATGTGCAGGTCGCGCTTGCGAATGAAATCCAAACTCACGCCGAGGCGTTCCGCGCGCGACTTAATGCACGTGAGCGCAGCCTGCGCTGACTCCTGCATGACTTCGCCAAGTTTGCCGGTCAGCGTCACCGTGCCACGGCCTTTGACCAAAGTCGCTTCAATTTGCAGCACCTCGCCGCCGACTTCTGTCCACGCCAATCCGGTGGCGAGCCCAATCTCGCTTTCAGCCGCGACACCCTGTTGACGGAATTTGATCGGACCGAGCATGTCGCGGACTTGATCGGGTCCGATTTCATGTTTGAAATCCGCCGAGACAGTTTCCGCGACAAATTTGCGGGCGACCTTGCGGCAACACGATCCAATTTCGCGCTCGAGGTTGCGCACGCCGGCTTCGCGCGTGTAGTGACGAATAATCTCCAGGATGCCGTCGTCGGAAAACTCGAATTGTTCAGTCCGCAGGCCGTTCCCCTCGGCCTGTTTCGGCACCAGGTGTCGCTTCGCGATTTCGAGTTTCTCGCGCTCTGTGTAGCCAGACAGCCGCAGCACTTCCAAACGATCCTGAAGCGCCGGCGGTATCGTGTGCAGAACGTTCGCGGTGGCGATGAAGAAGACCTTTGAAAGATCGTACTCAACGTCGAGATAGTGATCCTGGAACATATGGTTCTGTTCCGGATCGAGCACTTCGAGGAGGGCCGCGCTCGGGTCGCCGCGAAAATCCGTGCCGAGCTTGTCCACTTCATCAAGCAGCAAAACGGGATTTACTGCCCCGGCTTTCTTCATCATCTGAATGATTTGGCCGGGCAAAGCGCCGATGTAGGTGCGACGATGACCGCGGATTTCAGCTTCATCCCGCACACCACCGAGGCTCAGTCGCACGAATTTGCGACCGGTCGCGCGGGCGATTGATTTTCCGAGACTAGTTTTGCCAACGCCCGGAGGTCCGACGAAGCAGAGAATTGAACCCTTTGGATTCTTTACCAACTGCCGCACGGCCAGGTATTCGAGAATTCGATCCTTAATCTTTTCGAGGCCGTAATGATCTTCGTTCAGCACCTCTTCGGCCTTGCTGAGATCCTTAATCTCTTTCGACTTTTGTTTCCAGGGCACGCTCACAAGCCAGTCGATATATGTCCGCGACACGGTGCCTTCAGCGGACATCGGCGGCATCGCTTCGAGCCGGTGCAATTCCTGAAGCGCTTTCTCTTTCGCTTCCTCGGTCATGCCGGCTTCTTCGATCTTCTTCTTTAGCTCGTCGAGCTCAGCGCGCTCATCCTTGCGACCCAGTTCTTTGTGAATCGCTTTGATTTGCTCGTTGAGGTAGTACTCTTTCTGCGCCTTCTCCATCTGACGCTTTACCCGCGTCTGGATCGTGCGGTCGAGCTGCCGTTTTTCGAGCTCCATTTCCAGAATCTCAATTAAACGCGCCAGCCGCGCGTGCGTCGAGAAAAGCTCCAACAGTCCCTGTTTGTCTTCAACTGAGATTCGCAGTTGCGAAGCCAGCGCGTCGGCCATGTGCGAAGCATCGGCGTTGCGCATCGCGGTTTGCAGCGCGTCAGGCTGAATGTCCGGGGCGAGCCGCAGATGCTGTTCAATTAGTTGCGCGACCTTTTGCACGAGAGCGTCGGTCCGCACGCCTTCTTCACTGACTACGGGCGCGCGACGGACGAGCGCAGTGAACGCACCGTCATTGTTCTCGACGCGAATCGTGGTGGCGCGTTCGCGGCCTTCGACGACGACTTTGATTTGACCGTTCTCCTGCTTTTGCGACTGCAGAATCCGCGCGATCGTTCCGACTCGATAAATCTGTTCAGGCGACGGTTCATCGACCGTTGCGTCGTGCTGAGTCGAAAGAAAGATGGTGCGGTCCGACGCGAGCGCCATTTCCAGCGCACGCACCGAGCCGGGTCGGCCAATTTTGAATGCGACTTTGGTGAAGGGGAAAATTACGACGTCGCGAATCGGCACCATCGGGTAGCGCGCGATATCAGCGGGGGTTCGGTCCGAATATTCTTCCATGATTGATTACTGCGGAATGAACGAAAAAACTCCTGGAGATTGCGGCGGAACAGTCAAATTAAACGACGAATACGGCCATAACTCTCAATTTCACCGGGTGTCGCTCAGGCTGCGAAAAAGGCGAGTCGCCATTGTCGCCTCGCGCTTTGTTAACCAGCGTGATTGTAAACGATATTACATTGTCGCGCTACCCGAATCACAAAGTCGCGGATTCGGAATTTCCGCTATTAGGCACTTGTTACGAGCAGTCACACCAAGAATCTTGCCTGAGCAGTAATTCGCGCCTAGAATTCGTTTCAATACTGAACGGCTCTCGCCGGCGGGCGTTTTCATGCTTTATTTGAGAGTCACACTTACGAGTTTAATTGCTGTGCTGCTGTTCCAGCTCTCCTGGTCAGGCGCGCGGGCTCAGACTTTGCCGCGGCCGCCGTCCACCACCAATGATGCTGAGCAGAAAAGGCTTGAGCTACTCTCCGATCTGCAAATTCTCGCAGCAAGGGCCAAGCAACTTGGAAAGCCGCTTGCACGCGCCGTGGCTCAGACAGAAATCGCTGATGCCGCATGGTGGGTTGATCGCGCAATGGCGGAAGACCTTTTGCGGGACGCTTATTCGGCCACATTTCCCAGCGAGGAAGAGCAAGAGAAGTTGCGCCAGCGTCCCTTTGGAGCCGACCCGCCATTTCCGACTTCTGACGGGAGGGCCCGCACCAGCGTGCGTTGGCGGGTGATGAAGATCGCGGCCCGTGATAAGGCCCTGGCTCAAGAGTTGGCGAACTCTGCGCTGGAGAAACTTGGAGCTTACGAAGCCCACGCTGCTTATTCGTCGCTGGCAAGCAATTCGATTTCTGAAAACGATCACCAAAGCGCCGGCGCGTACATTCTTAAAGCCATCGATGCCGATCCGACTTACATCGAGGCGCCAATGCAAATCAATCAAGTGGCCGCAATCAATCGAGCTGCGGCAGACGAGTTAATTCTGGCGTACATGAATCGACTGAGCTCATCGAACTTGCCTGCCCTGGGCCGCGCCAGATCGATGCTCGCTCTTAACGTCCTTATTCGTCCACAAGTTGAATTCTGGGGTGGCGTTCCTGGAACCCCGCTGCCCGGCCCGAACGTTATGCGCGCCTATGTGGCATATGTGCTGAACGACGTGGCCGCGCTTGAAAGGCAACGTCCCGAGAGTATTTTCGCCTCACGCTTGACGCTTCTGCACAACTATCCTTTGCTCAACCAGTACGCCAGTGATCTTAGGCCTCAGTTCCTGGAGTTGGAGCAGCGCAGCCGAAGACCCGGAGAGCGTTTCTCGCTTCCTACCGAACGGAGCATGGAACAGGATTACAAAGACAACTACGAAAAGCTGGTAAAGAGAGAATTAGAAAAGGACCATCCGGATGAAATTGTGATTCAGCGGGCCATTGGCCGTGAGGACTTTGACCGGGCCCGAAAGATGATCGACAAACTCGAAGACGGGCCACGAAAAGTTCAACTTTTGGATTTGCTAAACATTAAGCAGGCGTTGAGTTTGGCAAACAAGGGCGAGATTGAGGAGGCCCGGAGGCTGGCTCAAAGTTTGGTGAGAGCCAGCTCAATCCAGGAGGTGTTTCCGGTAATCATTAATAAATGCGTCGCGAACAAAGACGACATCTGTACCGCAGAAGTGGTTGATCAGGCCATTAAGCAGCTAAGGAAATCCGACACGGCGCCGGTGATCACGCCCCCCGGCATACCAGCTTCGATCATTCCAACCGGCAAGGCTCATGATCCGGTTTTGGCCAGCTTCGGCAAACTGGCCTTGTCAGTAATGGCGATAGATGATCTGGCGTTCGCCGTCATAGAAGAACTATCGAGCGTGGCCAATCGAAGCGAACTGGACACAGGCGAAGGCTATGTAGGGTTCGAGAGCTCTCTTTTCCAAAAGCTGGCTGCGAGAGACGAAGGGCGGGCGACTTCAGCGGCCATGACGTTGAAAAACCCTCTACAGCAAATCGTGGCTCTGGCCGGGGTTGATCAGTGGAAGTCAGCAAGATTCAAACCTAATTCAAATCCGCTGGGTAGCGTGACAAAGCCGAAGAAGTGACCGCTGACTAGGTTTTCAATTCGTCTCTCATATTGAGATTTCGAATCAGCCGGTGCAGGTAATTGGGATGTAGGTTAAGCAACTTTGCCGCCGCCGTGTAGTTCCCGTTTGCCTGTTTCATAGCGTCGGCAATCATTCGCTTTTTCGTCTGTACGACCAACTCGTGATAGCTGGAAGGGGTTTCGGCTGAAACAGTCGCGTCAGCTTCAACCACGGCTTCGGGAAGATCGTCCGCCAGAATTTGCTCCGTCGTGCCGAGCACCACCGCCCGCTCGATCGCGTTTTCTAATTCGCGCACGTTGCCGGGCCAGTCGTAAGTCATCAAGCGCTTCCGCGCTTCCGAAGAAATTCCCATCACCCGGCGATTGCACTTTTCGGCGTACTTGCGCGCGAAATAATTTGCGAGCAGCGGAATGTCATCGCGGCGCTCGCGCAGTGGCGGCATAGTCAACTTCACTACGTTGAGCCGGAAGTACAAATCCTGCCGGAAACCGCCTTTCTTGATAGCGTCTTCGAGATCGCGATTAGTCGCTGCCAGCAATCTAATATCGACCTTGATCGTACGGCTCCCGCCGACGCGTTCAAACTCGCGTTCCTGGAGGACACGCAACAGTTTCGTTTGCAGGGAAGGCGACAAATCGCCGATCTCATCAAGAAAGATCGTGCCGCCGTCCGCGAGCTCGAGCCGCCCCTTCTTCTGAAGCAGCGCACCGGTGAAAGCACCTTTTTCGTGGCCGAACAACTCGCTCTCCAAAAGGGTTTCGGCGAACGCGGCGCAATTTGCCGCGATGAAGGGCTTATCACCACGCTTGCTGTTGCGATGAATCGCGCGCGCGGCCAGTTCTTTTCCGGTGCCGCTCTCGCCGAAGATCAGGACAGTTGAATCCGTCGGGGCCACCTTTGAGATGAGTTGATAGACGCGTTGCAGCAGCGGGCTTTCGCCGACCATGTTGTGTTCGATATCCGCATCGACCATCAGGCGGGCGTTTTCGTTTTCCAGATCTTCAAAGTTGCGCGCGTTGTGAATGGCAACGGCGGCGATGGCGGCGACCGCGGTCACCATCTGTAAGTGATTCTCGTCGAACCGCGCCTGCGGTTCGTCGCTGTCGAGATAGACTACGCCGAGTTTTCGGTCGTGCATGATCAGCGGGACGCACAGGACGGATCGCGAGCGCGCGGCAATCAGACTTTCTGTTTTCAGGTCAGCGTTGTTGTCGGCCTCGTTGATCAAAATAGCGGCGCCATCGCTCAGCACGCGTCGCACAATCGTGCGGCTGACATTGACGGTTTGCCCGGCGCCCTCGACGCGGTCGAGCGTTATGACAGAAGAAAACTCATCACCGGTGTCGGCGTGGTTACTGCTCAGCAAAATAGCGCCGCGTCGCGCCGGAACCACTTCAAACAAGAGATCGAGCAGAGCCTTTTCCAGTTTGTCGAGCTCGCGGATCGCGTTGATGGTTGTAGTGATCTTGAGCAGCGCGCTGAGGTCGCGTGCCATCACAAACAATGCGTCGCTGTAAGTCATGCGGACGGCCGGCGAGCCGAGCAGCGGCGCTTCGTCAAACCGAATTTCGCTGGTCTGTGATGGGTCTTCGGCGTCGTCGATCAGAAAAAAGAACTGCGACTCGCCAATCTGCACTCGATCGCCGTGATGCAGCTCGCATCGCTTCACCGGCATGTCGTTCACAAACGTGCCGTTGCGACTGTCGAGATCCGCGATGATGTATTTGTCTCCGTCCTTTTCGATGAGGGCGTGACGGCGAGAGACGGCGGCGTTTCGAATCCGGAGATTCGCACCGGTTTGGCGGCCGATCAGAACCGGTCCCTCGCTCATCGCGATGACCGTGTCTTTCAACTTGCCAGTAATAGCGGCGAGCCGTGGTTTCATACTTTGCTCTGGTCGGGGCCAGCAGTGTACTTATGTGACCGTGATGAAGCAACAGGTTTTGCTAGCCGCACGGAGGGTCTGCCTTCGCTTCGCAACCAAGGGTGGAGCGTGCCTCTATCCGAATGGTTCACTGCGCTATCTGATTGGATAGAAAAGTTGCCCCGCTGATCGAGAAGAGCTAATGCAAGCAAAGACTTTGTCGATTCCTGTAGATGTTGCTATCAAGCGCTTTAGCTGCAGTCTGGCGGGATTCAGCGGCACGTGCGCGGTCGTGGCACATAAGTAGCAGAGACACGGGTGCTCGTACTGATCCTCATTAGCTACGAACTAGGTCAGCATCGCCGCGGATGCTACCAACTAACCGCCCCACGCCAAGGGCGAGCGGGATTTGAAAAGCTCGCTTCAAGCAAAACGGCAACCCTGCTGAACCCCAGGGTTGCCGTTTCGGTTTTTAGTAGTAACAAACTCTAGGCTGCTGCATCGTCTACGCCGGCGAGTCCTTCGCCAGGCATCGCGCGATGTCGCTCAACCATCTCGCTGGTGATGACAAATTCCTTCACGCGCTTCTGGGACGGCAGAGTGTACATTGCCTCCAGCAGCAGTTCTTCCAGAATCATCATCAAACCGCGCGCGCCGACCTTCCGCTCGACGGCTTGCTGAGCCACGCGTCGCAACGCGTCATCGGTGAATCGCAGCTTGACGTTGTCGAATTCGAATTTCTTTTGATACTGCTTGACCAGCGCGTTCTTTGGTTCGGTGAGAATCTTAATCAACGCCCCTTCGTCGAGTTCGTGCAACACGCCGACGACTGCCAGCCGTCCCACAAACTCCGGGATCAAGCCATATCTAATTAGATCTTCCGGCTGCACGTGCGCCAGGGCTTCAGCGTTACGTTGCGAGCCCGATTTCACCTCGGCATGGAAACCGAGCGACTTATTACGAAGCCGTTTCTCTACAACCTTTTCCAAGCCGACGAATGCGCCGCCGCAGATGAACAGAATGTTGGTCGTGTCCACCGGGAAGAATTCCTGGTGCGGGTGTTTACGACCGCCCTGTGGGGGGACGTTTGCGATCGTGCCTTCGAGAATTTTCAGAAGGGCCTGCTGCACGCCTTCCCCGGAAACGTCGCGGGTGATCGACGGGTTTTCGTCTTTACGGCAAATCTTGTCGATCTCGTCGATGTAGATGATGCCTTGCTGGGCGCGTTCCACGTCGCCGTTCGCCGCCTGCAAGAGCTTCAGGATAATGTTCTCGACGTCTTCACCGACGTAGCCGGCTTCGGTCAATGTCGTGGCATCAACGATCGTGAACGGCACGCTCAGCATGCGGGCGAGGGTCTGTGCGAGCAGTGTCTTACCGGTGCCCGTCGGCCCGATCAAAATGATGTTCGACTTTTGAATTTCGACGTCAGAGCGTCGCCGCGCTAACTCGATGCGTTTGTAGTGTTGATAAACCGCGACCGCCAAACGCTTTTTCGTTTCGTCCTGGCCAATGACGTACTCTTCGAGAAAGGTCTTGATCTCGCCGGGTTTTGGCAGCGGCGGACGCGAAGCTACGGACTCAGCCTGCTGATCGTCGCTGATGATCTCATTGCAGATGTCGATGCACTCGTTGCAGATGTAGACGGTGGGACCCGCAATGAGTTTCTTAACTTCGTTCTGCGATTTCCCGCAGAACGAACAACGCAGCGTTTCGTCACTTCTTCTCACCATAGTCCGGGGAACTCCATCCTTTAAGACTAGTCGGGGCTACGTAACGGTTGAGGCCGACGAGCGCGCCACTCGAGTGGTTGCTCCTTGGTTCTGCGACCTATTCGCGGTGCGCAATTACCTCGTCTATTAAACCATATTCCTTCGCCTGCGCGGCGGACAAATAACGATCACGCTCGACGTCGCGCTCAATCTGTTCCATGTCTTGTCCGGTATGTTTTGCGAGGATTTGTGAAGTTAGTTCGCGAATTCGGATAAGTTCCTCGGCGTGAATCCTCACGTCGGTGGCCTGTCCCTGCATGCCGCCCGACGGTTGATGAATGAGAATTCGTGAGTTCGGCAGAGCGAAGCGCTTTCCTTTCGCGCCCGCGGTCAGCAACAACGCGCCCATCGAGGCGCACATGCCGACGCAGATCGTAGTCACATCCGGACGAATGAATTGCATCGTGTCGTAAATCGCGAGGCCCGCCGTGACCGAACCACCCGGGGAATTGATGTAGAGGTTAATGTCTTTTTCAGGATCTTCGGCTTCGAGAAACAGCAACTGCGCAACGATCAGGTTTGCGATCTGATCGTCGATCGGAGTGCCCAGGAAAATAATGTTGTCTTTGAGGAGTCTGGAATAAATATCAAACGCGCGTTCGCCACGCGACGTTTGCTCGACGACCATTGGAATAAGTGCCATAACAAAATCAGGAGGCAGCAAGCAGTAGGCAGGAAGCAGAAAAAACGTTGGCCTGTTTTATTCTGACTTCTGACTCCCGGCTTCTGACTCCTGCGTCTCTTCCTCCCACTCGGCGTCGATCACGCTCGCATTCGCGACTAAAAAATCCAGCGCTTTGCGATTGCGCAATCTGCCAGCGATGCTACGTTCGCCCCCTTGCTTTGTCAAGATACCTCGCACTTGTTCTGCTGACTGTTTTGACGCATCTGCGATCGCGTTGATCTCGTCATCGATATCCTGATCGCTGACTTCGATCTTTTCTTCATCCGCGATCCGTTCGAGCAGCAAGGAACCGCGCAGATCGTAACCCGCCTGTTCTTTTAAAGAGTCGCGTGCCTTCTCCCAATCGAGTTCCGGATGCCGCACATCGATCCCCTGGTTAATCATGTCGCGCACCACCGATTCCAAACGATGCTCAGTTTGCTGGTGCACCAGACGCTCGGGGAGTTCAAAACCGTGGGCTGAGACAAGTTGCCTCACGAGGTCAGCGCGCATCTTGCCTTCGCCTTCATGTTTGGCTTGCGCTTCGATATCAGAACGCACCTTTGTCTTAAGATCAGCAACCGATTCGATCTCATCGCCCAGGCTTTGCGCCCACTCATCATCGAGGTCGGGAACTTCCTTTGTGCGCACCGCGCTGACTTTCACTGCGTACTCAAGGCGCTTGCCCGCCAGCCCCTTGGCGCTGAAATCCTCAGGATAATCGACAACAAAGGTCTTTTCGTCGTCCGGTTTGGCCCCGGTCAGGTTGTCGTTAATCGCCTGCACAATGCCTTCTCCGCCGAGCACCACGTCCACGTCCTCAACATTAATCGGTTCAGCCTCAGGGGTATCCAGGAACTTGCCGTGGAAGTTCGCCGTGACCGTGTCGCCAACCTGCGCGCCCCGATCCTCAACCGGTTCGAGTGAAGCAGAGTTCTCGCGCAACTGTTCCACGACCCGTTCGACGTCTTCGTCCTTGACTGGCCGCACGCGGCGTGAGACTTCGATGCCTTTGTATTTTCCGAGCTGAATTTCCGGCAGCACTTCGACGTTGACGTTGAACGAGATTGGGTGCTCGCCCAGTTTGTCCAGGCCTTCGGCAACCTCGAGATTCAACTCCGGCTCGCCCAGCGGCTCCAATTTGTTCTCAGCGATCGCGTGCTGGACTGCGTCGGGAATTAACTCGCGCAGCACTTCAGTTCGAATCTGATCCTTGAACCGCGTGCGCACGACAGCGCGTGGCGCATGTCCGGGACGAAAGCCGGGGACGCTCGCCGTCTTTGCATATCGATCGCTGACGTCGTCGTAAGCCTGCTTGACGGCGCTGGCGTCGATCTCGATGTCGATCTGTTTTAGGGTTGGAGAAACTTCTTTAACTTGAGATTTCATAAGAATGGATGTCAGAGATCAGAAGTCAGATGTCAGCAGCTTCCTCGCGTTGGCGCTGACATCTGACCGCTGGTGTCTGATTTCGGTTCTGTGGTGCGAAAGGGGGGACTCGAACCCCCACACCTTTCGGTACCAGATCCTAAGTCTGGCGCGTCTGCCAATTCCGCCACTTTCGCGATGCAAAAGCGAGAATAGCACAAGGGTGAATTGTCCGCATTCGGGTGAGCCGAAATGGATAGGGTCTTAATGCGCACACTCTCTCGGTGTCTCCGTGCGTGCTCGGTGCCTCTGTGGTGAAAGCATTCTCAACAAAACTCACCACAGAGACACAGAGCATTTCACAGAGACGCAGAGCGAAGGCGGGTTAGGAACTACTCGAATTGAAACCTAAGAAGTGGTGCGCGGCCGCAGGAGCTTCACAAGCAAATAGAGCGGATAGCTGCCGGCGAGAATCGCCAGTGCGACCAGACTGTTCTTTCGATCACCAATAATTGCTCCGATCAGAAATGCTACTGAGCCCAACAGAACCAGCAGAGTCGTCCATGGATATCCCCAGGCGCGATATGGTCGCGGCAAGCCTGGTTCCCGCCAACGCAGGATGATTAGCGACAGATAGCCCATCGAGTAATTCGCTACGAAGAAAAACGCGAGCGCAGCCAAAATTGCGCTGAACGTCGCGCTGAGAATAAAAAGGACCGCACACAGCGTGCTGATGAGAAGAGTTACCGTGGGCGTCCCGCCTTTGTTAACGCGAGCGGCTTGATGATGAAACAGCTGGTCGCAGCTCATCGCGTAGAGAATGCGAGGCGCCGTCAGCACGTATGCATTCACCGTGCTGAGTATTGAAATGATCGCGAGCAACCGAACAGTCGAATCCCCACGTTGACCGAAGATTTCGCGTGCGACCGCGCCCGCGGCCAGCGGTTCGCCCGCCAGTCTCGACATTGGCAGCACGTAGATGTACGCAAGATTGACGACTACATAGATCGCGGTGACCAGCAAGGTGCCGCCAATCATCGAACGCAGCACATCGCGCTTCGGGTTCTTCACTTCTTCACCGAAATAAATCACGCCATACCAGCCATCGTAGGTGTAGAGCACTCCCTGAAGCGCGATGATTAGGGCGCCGAAGATCGCGAGGCCCTGCGGTGCAGACAAGGGTTCTCCGGGACTCGCCTTGCCGGCAAGCGTGAAAGCCGCGATCGCCAGCGCGATGAAAACCAACGTCTTGATGGCGCTGGTTACGTTCTGAACAAAACTGCCCCAGCGAATCCCGCGCCACTGAAGCGCCGCGAACATCAGGACGATCGCGAGCGCAACTCCTTTTTGGCGACCGCCAAGTTGGGGCACAAGCACGCCGGCATATTCAGCCACGACCAGCGACAGCACGGCGAGCGTTCCGCACGTCGATAACCAATCGCTGTACCCGATCACGAACCCGGGATAATTTCCCATCGCGCGCTGAATGAACACATACCAGCCGCCCGAGCGAGGAATCATCGCGCCGAGTTCGGCGACTGAATTCGCTCCGAGGAGTGCGTAGAGACCGCCAAGGATCCAGACGCCGATGTAGAGGTACTCATTTGGAAGGGCCTCGGCAACGTCTCCGGGCGTTCGCAAAATGCCCATGCCAATCGTGCCGCCGATGGTCACGGCGAGACCGAACCCGACGCCGAGCACGCGCAAGAGGGTTCCAGTGCTTTGATTTTGGCGTGGCGAATTCGTTCTCAAAGGGGAACTGGTGTGACCAAAAAGAAGTTTAGGTGGGCTTCGATTCCAGATTGTCGATACGCTCATGCGCGCGGCGCACCACCACCCGGTTTTCAATCACGACCATCTGAATCTCATCTAGTCGCGCTGTTACATCGCGCTTGAAAGTGTTCAAGTCGTAGCGCAGATCCTTGAGTCCATCACGCATTTCTTTCAATTCGACACGGATTCCTTTGACTTCGCCTTTCAATGCATCCCGCGTCTCTTTCAATTCAATGCGCGTTTCGAGGATCTCTTTTAGCGCTCTTTCCCAAATTGGCTTGGTGTCGTAACCGCGAGACTCAAGCACCTGCACGCGCGAATCCAGGCTTCTCAGATACTTCTCAATACCATCGAAGCGCGCAAAGACGCGTTCTTCAAAAGGTCTGTCACCGTTAAGGTCCCTGGTAATCTCTTGACTCACTAGATGCAATTATCGTCCTAATCCAAAAGGCCTGCAATGACAAAATGTTTTGCTAGAGGGTTCTGGTAACTTTCGACAGCGAGCGCGGCTTATCAGGATCCAATCCCTTTGCTTCAGCCAGCAGCGCCGCAAAGAGTTGCGCCGGAATGATGTAAGGAATGGGCGCGAGGAACTCGTCAATATCTCGCGGCATGATGATCGAGCGCGAACACATCGTAGCGGTCTCGATGTCGCCGGTGATGGCGAGCGTGTCGGCGCGCAGTTCCTGCAAGCGCCGAATCAGATCTTTCGTTCCGTTGAGCATCACACCGGGTGGCGCAAACAGCATCACCGGGAAGTGACGCTCGATCATCGCGACCGGGCCATGCAGAAAGTCGGCTGACGAAAAGCGTTCGGCGACGACGTAGCACGTTTCCATCAGCTTCAAAGCGAACTCGTAAGCATTCGCGTACGCGAGCCCGCGGCCCACGACAACACAGTTCTCCATGAACACGTAGCGCTGCACCAATTCAACAATCGCCGGTTTCTGTTCCAGGGCGCGTGTCGCGAATTCAGGAATCCTTTGGTAGTCGATCTCAAATTCATCTTTGGCCAGCGCCGCCGCCAGCATGTAGAACAACATCATTTGGCCGGTGAACGTCTTCGTGGCGGCGACCGAACGTTCTTTGCCGCCGTGCATCAAGAGCGTTTCATCGACCAGCTTGACCATCTCTGACTGCGGCTCGTTCGTCATGCCAACGGTGACCGCGCCGCACGAGCGCGCGTTCTCCAGCACGCGATTGATATCTTCGCCTTCGCCGGATTGCGAAACGCCGATGACGAGAGCCCGTTTTAAATTCAATTTTGCGCCGTAGAGCGTGTGAACTGACGGAGCGGACAGTGAGACTGGAATGCCGGTCGTGATCTCCAGAAGGTAGCGTCCAAACAGCGCCGCGTTGTCTGAGGTGCCGCGCGCTACGAGAACAATCAGATCGATGTCGCGTTGTTTCAGCGATTTGCCCAGACGGGCGATCTTAACGCGCTCTTCGGCTATGGTTCGCTCGAGCGCCGCAGGTTGCTCAGCGATTTCCTGAAGCATTAACGACATAAACCGGTCCTGACTCGCGACTGTTTAGTCGGCGGACTTGTCCGCGGGACTCTTTCCGGCAGAAGTGCCGACTCTAAACAGGTTGTAATCACTATTGAGATCAGGTAAATAGTCCGCGCCTTTTTCAAAAACCTTCGAAAAAAACTTATGACATCGATAAGAACTTGTGGGATGGAACTCACAACTCTAACACGAACGTGGCTTCTGCAAATCGCAATTGTTTCGCTTGTGCTATTCGCCGGCGTGGCTGTGCAGGCCCAGTCGCCCAGGATCCAAGTCATTCCCGCTCCGAAGCAGATCACCGTTGGCGAAGGCGCTTTTGCGCTGAGCCGAGACACACGCGTCTCGCTCGCTGACGGCAAGTCGGCTGACGACAGGTTCGCGGCGCAGGATTTCATCGAGGATGTGGCCGCGACGGCCGATGTGCGACTGGCGATCGGGAGTTCGCGCCGTCAAATCTTGATTGGTGGCATCCACGACCCGCGTATCACTGGAGCGTTACGGAAAAGTTCAGCCGACGTTCCTGCGTCTTTGAACGATGAAGGCTATTTGATTCTGGCCGATCCGCGACAGGTGATTGTCGCCGGAAAGACGCCGGCCGGAACGTTCTACGGAATGCAAACGCTGAAACAGCTTGTGCGCGGCGAGGGCGCCAACGCTTTCATTCCATCGGTAAAGATTGTCGATTGGCCCACGATGCGTTGGCGCGGAGTCTCTGACGACATCAGTCGCGGCCCTGTCCCCACCGTCGATTACATCAAACGCCAGCTGCGCACCTTCGCGTACTTCAAACTGAACATGCACTCCTTCTATATGGAGCATACCTTTGCCAGCGAGTCTCATCCGCTGATTGGGCCTGAAGGCGGATCGTTGACGCCCGCTGAGATTCGCGAGCTGGTCGCGTACGCGCGCAGGTACCACATCGAAGTAGTTCCCGAACAACAAACCTTCGGCCATCTCCATAAAGCACTGCGCTTTGAAAAGTATGCCGAGCTGGCGGAGACGCCTTACGGCGACGTGCTCTCGCCGCAACAACCCGGTTCGTACAAATTAGTCGCCGATTGGTACAAGGAGCTGAACGAACTTTTTCCCGGACAGTTCTTTCACATTGGCGCCGACGAAACGTTCGAGCTGGGAGAAGGGCAAAGCCGCGCGCAGGCGCAAGCGAAAGGCGTCGGTGCGGTTTATTTCGAGCATTTGAATCGCGTTCGCGATTTGCTGAAGCCTTACAACCGGAAGCTGATGTTCTGGGGCGACATCGCCCTGAATCATCCCGATCTGATCGGAAACGTTCCTAAAGACTTGATCGTGATGAACTGGCAGTACGGCGCGCGCGATGATTTTTGGTCGTCAATCAAGCCGTTTCAGGATGCCGGCCTGCAACAGTTCGTCTGCCCTGGCGCAAATAACTGGAACCAGATTTTTCCGAACCTCGAAGCCGCATCAAAGAACATCACTAACTTTGTACGCGACGGACAGAAGGCCGGCGCCATCGGCATGATGAACACGACTTGGGATGATGACGGCGAGGGCTTGTTCGAGATGACCTGGCATCCGATGGCGCTCGGCGCGGCGGCGTCGTGGCAGGAGGGCGCAGTCGACATCGAGAAGTTCGATCGCGACTTTGACTGGTCATTCTTTCGTAATGACGGCGATCAGTTTGTGAAGGCGGCGCGCGCTCTCGGCCGCGTGAACAGCACTCTGGGAATAGCGACCAGCGACGATGTTTTTTGGCGGGATCCGTTCACCACTCAGTTTCAGGCTTTGGCGCGAAACAATGCGGAGCGCATCAAGCAAATGCGGCTGATGGTGGAAGACGCGAATGAATCGCTAACCCGAAACGAAAAGCGCGCGCGGCGAAATGCTTCCGCCATCGCGCCGATGAAGTTTGCGGCCCAACGCTTCGATCATCTCGGTCGCCGTTATCAAATGGTGCAGAAGTTCAGCGATGAATACTGGAACGCTTATCTGAACTTGGGCGACCGCGCGAAGGCCCGGAAGCTTCGTTACTATCATGGCGCGATTTACAACAATAACCGCGAGATGGCTGAAGAGCTGGCGATCTTAAAAGAAGGTTATCGCCGGCAGTGGCTGGCAGAGAACCGTCCGTATTGGTTGGAGAGTGTGCTCGCGCGTTACGACCAGATGATTTCGATTTGGCTGGCGAAGAGTCGCGCCATGGACGAGGCAATGCGTAAGTATCAAGCAACTTCGATACTGCCTGACCCGGAAGAGTTTGGAATGGGAACAAGGCCAGTTGCATCGCCGACGCCGACGCCGAGTCCGCGACCACAATGATTCTCGGCGGCAGATGAGCAAGCAATTTGGAGTGCGGTGGCAAGCGCAGCGCGACACCGCTTTGGATCTCGATTTTGGCATAATCGAAAGCGCCGTCGCCGCTACGCTCTGCCGGCGCACTCCAAATCTGCGTAATCTGCGGATAGATCTTCATGGCCGAACAGCCTCAGCGCCTGATATCACTCGACGTTTTCCGCGGCATCACGATCGCGGGCATGGTGCTCGTTAACAATCCCGGCTCGTGGGCGAATATTTATTGGCCGCTCGGTCACGCGCAGTGGCATGGCTGGACCCCGACCGATCTGGTTTTTCCGTTCTTTCTGTTCATCGTTGGCGTGGCGATCCCTCTCGCTCTCGGTAAGCGAGTTGAACGTGGCGACGAACTCAAACCGATCTATCTCAAAATTGTCATTCGGACGGTAATCATTTTTCTGCTGGGAGAGTTTCTCGCCGGCTTCCCATATTTTCAGCTTTCAACGATTCGGATACCCGGTGTATTGCAACGCATCGCGGTCTGCTATTTCTTCGCGTCGATCATTTACCTGACGACGCGCCCGCGCACGACTGCGATCATCGCCGTCGCGCTGGTCGTCGTTTACTTCCTGCTGATGAAGCATGTGCACGGGAACGGCTATTACGTCGGTGACTTAAGCAAGGAAGGAAATCTGGCGGCGATCATTGATCGCAAGGTATTCGGACCGCACATCTGGAAAGGCGGCGTCGTTTACGATCCGGAAGGCTTGCTGAGCACGATGGGCGCGCTGGCGACGACGTTAATCGGCGTGCTGACCGGAAATGTCATTCGCGGCAAAGAAAGAACGGCGATCGACAAGGTTGTCTTGATGTTTGTTGCCGGCATCGTCTGCATAGTCATCGGTTGGATCTGGAATGCGTGGTTTCCGATCAACAAGTCGCTTTGGACAAGTTCTTACGTGTTCTTCACCGGCGGGTTAGCGCTGCAATTCCTCGCGTTGTGTTACTGGCTGATTGATATCAAGGGTTACAAGGCCTGGACGAAGCCCTTTGTGATCTTCGGCGTCAACGCAATTGTCCTGTTCGTGGGGACGGGAGTAATGGCTCGTTTGATGGGAATGAGCTCAGGCTTTATGGGGCGCTTCACGTCGATGCTTCACATCAGAAAGCCCGACGGATCGCCGATGGCGCTGCAACCATTCATTTACAACCACGTGTTCGCATCGTGGCTTCCGCCAAAGCCCGCATCGCTGGCTTTCGCACTCTCATTCATTCTGCTGTGGCTGTTGCTGATGTGGCTGCTGTTCAGAAAGAATATTGTTATCAAGATCTGATTTGGAGTGCGGCGGCTTGACGCCGCTTTTGTCGGTACCCGGAGCGGTAGCGACGGGATCGAGGTGCTACGCGAGATTATTATTTGATCCGGTCGCTACCGCTCCCGGTACTGACACCTTGGGATCCAAAGCGCCGTCAAGGGCACTCCACGCGAGATGCTCGCGCGGGGACCCCGCCGCCGGCGCACTCCAAAAAATAAAGGAGATATACCCATGCCAACTTACATTGCGCTGCTCAAGTGGACGCAGCAGGGAATAGCGAAAGCTAAGGAAAGTCCGAGCCGCCTTGATGCCGGACGCGAGGCGTTCAAGAAAACTGGCGTCGAGATTAAGGACACGTACCTGACGATGGGACGTTACGATCTCGTCTGCGTAATCGAAGCGCCCGACGACGAGACATACGCGAAAGCAGTTCTCGGGCTGGGAGCGCAGGGAAACGTCAGCACCGAGACGCTCAGAGCGTTCACCGAGGATCAATTCCGAAAGATTGTGGGGTCGCTCTAATCACCCTCGCATGTCGCTCTAATCACTCTCGCTTAGGAAGGTAGAGCCTTACCGCACTGCTGGGCAAAGCCGCGCCGCGCTCCCAGTCAGCGGATTCGAGAATAACCAGGGCCACGCAAGACTTTACCCGCCAAAGCCGGCGTACGCTGCCCGTTGTCTACTTCGACCTGGCCGTTGACGATCACAAAATTGATCCCCACCGGATACTGATGCGGCTGTTCGAAAGTTGCGCGGTCAATCACGGTCTTTGGATCGAAGATTGTAATGTCGGCAAAGTAGCCCTCGCGTAACAATCCTCGCTGCTGCAAGCCCACCTTTGTCGCAGACATTCCCGTCATTTTGTGGATCGCCGTCTCCAGCGACATCAGGTTTTCCTCACGCACATAACGGCCCAGAATGCGCGGATAAGTGCCCCAACCGCGTGGATGCGAGCGTCCGCCCGAAAGCGGCCCGTCAGTCGCGCGCGCGCCCGTGTCGGTGCAGATGCTGACGAACGGAGATTTCAAGGCGGCCTTCATGTCGTCTTCGTTCATCATGAAAAAGATCGCGCCGGTCTGGCCGTGATCTGCCACGATGAAATCCAGAAGTGCATCCAGCGGATCTTTGTTCTCGGCACTGGCGACTTCCGACAAACGTTTGCCTTGCCACTTTTCCAGATCGCGATTTGTGACTGACGCGATCTGAATCCCACTCGCGCCGCCGCTGCCGAGATAGATGTTCTCCCAGTCTTTCGGGTCCGTTGAGATCTCCTTCTTCAGCTGCTGCCGGATGCGCATGTCCCGCAAGCGCGCAATCATTTTGTCCGTCCCGCCTTCCTGGGCCCACGGTGGCAGACACGCGCTCAGAGAAGTGCTGCCGGCAATGTACGGATAAACATCGGCGGTGATCTTCAGACCACTCCGGCGCGCGGCCGCGACGCTTCGCAGCATCTCAGGCATGCGGCCCCAGTTCTTCTTGTAAGCCGTTTTGAAATGCCAAATCTCGGTGGGTATGTTCGCGCGCCGAGCAATCTCGAAAACCTCGCGCATCGATTCATCAATTGCGTTTGCCTCGCTGCGTTGGTGCGTAATGTAGATCCCCCCGAACTGACGGGCGATTATCGCCAGTTCAACAATCTCGTCCGTGGTCGCGAACCGGGCCGGGACGTATTGCAGGGAAGTCGAAAGCCCGAGCGCGCCTTGATTCATCGCATCCGCTACTACTGCTTTCATTTTTGCCATCTCGGCGGCAGTTGGCGGCCGATTGTCATAGCCGATTACGTACTCTCGAACCTGCGTTGCGCCGACAAACGTCCCGAGGTTGACGCCGATGCCCTGTCGTTCCAGTCGCTTGAAATATTGATCGAATGTTCGCCAATCGACGGTGAGGTTGTACTTGCGATTGAAGGCCTCCTGCTCTTTCAGAATCTGATCGTTGATGGGCGCAATCGATTCGCCTTCGCCGGTGATCTCAGTCGTCACGCCCTGCATGACTTTACTCATCGCGCGTCCGTCAACCAGCAGAAACTGCTCTGACTGGCCGAGCATGTCGATGAAGCCGGGCGCGACAACCTGGCCGCGCGCGTCGATCTCGCGTTTAGCTCTTGCACCGCGAAGATTGGCAATCCTCGCGATCCGGTCACCTTTAATCGCAACGTCGGCATTGACGCCGCGGCGCCCGCTGCCATCGACCACTCGTCCATTGCGTATGATGATGTCGTATTCAAAAGGGATTGGTTGCGAAGATGTAGGCATATCACTCGAGCTGATGACGACGATTACCAAACAGACGAAGCTGAGCAGCAGTCTCACGCTATTGACCTCCGGAACTGACACCTTCCCATATCGGAAAACGGCGGCGTTGATTATAATCGCGAATCTTTGATTCAAGTCCACGTTAATTTGGAGTTTCGTCGTTAATGCCTTCAGAAGGAAAGAAGCTGGTAACTGTACGCGACGTCGCGCAGGTGGCGGAAGGAGAAGTGTTCGGACCGTCCGACGCGGTCGTCAGCGATATCACGCATGATTCGCGTCAGGCGAAGGCCGGAACTTTGTTTGCTGCCATCCGCGGCGAATTGTTCGACGCGCACAAATTCATTCCACAGGTGATGCAGCAGGGCGCTGAGGGCATCATCTCCGAAGCGGAGAAACCTGCCGATTTTACGGGAGCCTGGATTCAGGTGGGGAACATTCGCCGTTCGATGGCTCTGGCGGCCGCCGAAGTTCATCATCATCCTTCACGTGAATTGAATCTGGTCGGCATTACCGGAACCAACGGCAAGACGACGACGGCGTATCTGGTGGCCTCGATTCCCGAAGCGGCCGGCGAACCGGTGGCGATGACGGGTACGGTCGAATATCGGCTTGGTAAGGAAAGACGAAAAGCCGGCCGGACGACCCCGGAAGCCACGGACATGCAGCGAATGTTACGCGAAGCCGTGAACATTGGCTGCCAGACTGCGGTCATGGAATGTTCTTCGCAGGCGATGGATTTTCATCGTTGCGATTCGCTGGACTACGCGGTCGCCGTCTTCTCGAATCTCACGCGCGACCATCTCGACTATCACAAGACGATGGAGAACTACTGGTACGCGAAGCAGCGTCTGTTCGATGGGCGGCTGGGATCGCGGCCAAAGACTTCAGTCATCAATCTTGATGATCCGTACGGCGTTGAGTTGGCTAATCGGCTGAAGGGCGAGGGTTTGCGCGTCGTTACATATGCGGTGAAAGCCAAGGCCGACATAACCGCGCACGATCTGGAATTCTCTTTGGCGGGAATGCGATTTCGTCTGCGAGCGGAAGCAGGTACGCACGCCTCTGGCGTCCTGCACGATGGAAGCGTGCGTACCGAAATCGATTTCGCCTCGCCACTGGTCGGCCCGCCGCATGTGTACAACACGCTGGCCGCGGTCGCGAGTGGTCTTTCGCTCAACTACTCGCTCGATGTGATTACGAAAGCGCTGGGTAAATGCACGGGCGCACCGGGACGATTCGAAGGCGTGCTGCACGATGGCAACTTTGCTGTGGTAGTTGATTACGCGCATTCGGACGATGCGCTTCTGAACGTTTTGCGAACTGCTCGCGATGTGACAAAAGGAAAAATCATCACGGTGTTTGGCTGTGGCGGCGATCGTGACAGCAGCAAACGCGCGCCGATGGGCGAGGCGGCCGGGTCGTTGAGTGATGTTGTGATTCTGACTTCAGACAATCCGCGCACGGAAGATCCAAATCAAATACTTTGTGACGCTGAAGAGGGAATTAAGAAGACCGGCAAGCCATACGAGAAGATCGCCGATCGCCGCGAAGCCATTCATCACGCAATCGCGCAGGCGCGCGAAGGTGACTTGGTCCTGATCGCCGGCAAGGGACACGAGGATTACCAAATCATCGGGCGTGAAACTTTTCATTTCGACGATAAGGAAGTCGCCCGTGCGGCGCTTGAGCGTCGGTCTCGATAGAAAAGATTATTTGGCATTTGAGATTTTTCATTTGGCCATTGGTTTTGGAAATCGAGTCTTAACCGTAACAGCGATTAATCAAGCGATTATTGCCGTCATGAGCGGGTTGCCGCAGTCATAAATGACAAATGACAAATCTCAAATGACAGATGTCAAATAACACAGTCTCACAAGAGGGTCTCGTCCGCGGCATTCGCCGTTGGGACCTTGTCGCGGTTGCGATCAACGGCATCATCGGCGCCGGCATTTTTGGCCTACCCTCGAAGACCTACGCGCTGATCGGTACTTACAGCCTGCTCGCCTTCATCGCCTGCGCACTCGTTGTCACGCTAATCATTCTTTGCTTTGCCGAAGTTGGCAGCCGGTTCGAGGAAACCGGCGGGCCCTATTTGTATGCACGCGAGGCATTCGGTCCCACGGTCGCATTCGAAGTCGGTTGGTTGATTTGGCTGGCGCGGCTGACGGCCTTCGCCGCGAACTGCAACCTGATGGTGAGCTACCTCGCGTTCTTTTGGCCAACCGCAACGTCAACAATCCCGCGAGCCTTAATCATCACCGGAGTGGTGGTCGCACTGACGGCTCTTAACATAACGGGAGTCAGGCAAGCGGCAATTGCCAGCGACCTTTTCACGATCGGCAAGCTGATCCCAATGCTGATCTTCATTGCCATCGGATTATTTTTTCTGAATCCTAACGCGTTCACTTTCGGCGCGGCGCCATCAACTGGAGCGTTTTCGCAGTCCGTGCTGTTGCTCATCTACGCGTTTACCGGATTCGAGATGGCCGCGATTCCGGCGGGCGAGACGAAAGATCCACGAAGAGATCTTCCGCGAGCTTTACTGATTGCTATTGGCGTTGTGGCGGTGGTTTACGTGCTGATCCAAGTCGTCAGCATCGGCACACTGCCTGGATTAGCGAATTCGACAAAGCCCCTGGCGGACGCCGGTCAGCAGTTTTTGGGAACGGCTGGCGGCGCACTGATTTCCGCGGGCGCAATCATTTCTATCACCGGCAATCTGAACATTATTTTGCTGTCCGGCTCGCGCGTGCCGTTCGCGATTGCGGAACAGAAACAATTGCCGAAGTTCGTCGGTACCATCCATCGCCGGTTTTCTACTCCACACGTCTCCATCCTGATTACCGCTGCGATCATGTTCATCCTCACGCTAAACAGTTCCTTTGTCGCGGCACTCACGATCAGCGCGATTGCGCGGCTGGTGACTTACGCGGCGACATGTCTGGCTTTACCGGTGCTGAGGCAGAAGAAAGATGTGCCCGAAGCCGTGTTCCGCGTGCGCGGTGGAACTGTGGTCGCGATAGCCTGCCTGGTTCTGATCGTTTGGCTTCTGCTCAACAGCACTCTGTATGAAGCGATAGTTGCGGCGATTGCCGCCGCCGTCGGGTTCGTGATTTATCTCGCGTATTGGTTTTATCGCAAGCGTGCATCGTAAATTCGGTCATCCGGGAGCGGCGCGTGGTGTATCATCGCAGGCACCCGTCAAACAATTTCCAATGGCCGCAAGTCCGCAGCAATTTCAGGAAGACGATCAGTTAGTTGGTGAGCTGCGCGAGATTGTCGGCGAAGAGAATGTCCTTTCCGAACCAGACGAGTTACTCGTTTATGAATGCGACGGCCTGCCGCAACACAAGCACCTGCCGCGCGCGGTAGTCTTTCCAAACTCAACTGAAGAGACCGCTGACGTGCTCGCGTTGCTGCACGACGAAGGCGTGAGCTTCGCGCCGCGTGGAGCCGGAACTGGTTTGTCGGGAGGCGCGCTCGCGATCAATCGCGGCGTTGTGGTTGAACTGGCGCGCATGCGAAAGATTCTGAAGGTCGATCCGGAGAATCGTCTCGCGCAGGTGCAGACCGGTCTGGTAAACGCGCAGCTTTCGCGCGCAGTTGCACCTTTCGGTTTGTATTACGTTCCCGATCCTTCCAGTCAGCCTTCGTGCACCATCGGCGGCAACATCGCCGAGAACGCCGGCGGCATTCACTGTCTGAAATACGGAACGACGACGGATCATGTCGTGGCCGCGCGTGTGGTGTTGGCTGACGGTTCAATCCTCGATCTCGACTTAAAGAGTCCGGGCTACGATTTGCTCGGAGCATTTGTAGGCTCAGAAGGCACGTTCGGCATTGCCACTGAAGCCACGGTGAAGCTGACGCCGATTCCGGCTGCCGTGCGTACTTTGCTCGCGGACTTTCTGAATGTTGAGGATGCGAGTCGCGCGGTCTCAGCCATAATTGCTGAAGGAATGTTGCCCGCCGCGCTCGAAATGATGGACAACGCGATCATCCGCGCCATCGAGGCAAATTCGGTGTTCGCAGCGGGAATGCCGATCGATGCGGGTGCGGTGCTGCTCGTCGAACTCGATGGTATCGAAGCCGGCATTGACGATGATGTGGAAAAAGCAGAAGCCATTCTGCGTGCGCACGGCGCGCGGTCAGTGCGTCGGGCGGAAGATGAAAAGGAACGAAAGAAACTTTGGGCCGCGCGCAAAGGCGCATTCGGCGCGGTCGGTCGCCTGATGCCGGACGTGATGATCCAGGATGCAGTCGTGCCGCGCTCGCGGCTGCCGGAAGTACTTGCGGAAACCTATCGCATCAGCGCGAAATACAATCTTCAGCTTGCCAACGTCTTTCATGCCGGCGACGGCAATCTGCATCCGCTGATCTGTTTCGATCTACGACGCGGCGCCGATTTGAATAACGTCCGCGAAGCGGGTCGCGAAATCATGGAAACGTGCGTGCGCGCGGGCGGCTCGATTACCGGCGAGCATGGCGTTGGACTCGACAAGAGCAGTTATTTGCCGCTGATATTTTCTGAAGACGACATGAGCGCGATGCTGCAAGTGCGTGCCGCTTTCGATCCGTCAGGTTTGTGTAATCCCGGAAAGATCATTCCCGCGCCGGGAGGATGTGGCGAAGGGCGGGCGGTGGCGACGCAATTCCTGTCAGTACCCGGAGCGGTAGCGACGGGATCGAGCGCATCGCAAGCTTCACATGATCCCCTCGCTACCGCTCGGGGTACTGACACTCGTGAAGGTTTAGCGAGCCGTAACTTCGTCCCTCACAACTCTCCCCCAAAGGGAGACGGAGAAAAGTCTGCATCCGTCCGCCAACCGCTGCTCGCGGCGCGTATGAATGAGACGCGGATCGCGCGCGAACTCTCACGCCTGTTGGGCGATGTTGGTGTGCGGCGACTAGCTGATTACACGCTCGAATTACAGTCGAACACACGCGCAGAAAGATTGATCAAGGTGACACCGGCTTCTGCCGAGCAAGCCGCCGAGGTTATGCAGTTCTCTTCGCGCGAAGGTCTGGCAGTTGTTCCTGCCGGCGCTCGGACATTCGTCGATGCGGGAAATTTGCTGGCGCGAGCAGATCTGATTCTGAGCACGCGTCGCATGGACCGACTGATCGCGCATGAACCCGCGGATTTAGTAGCCACTGCCGAAGCCGGCCTGCCGCTTGCTGAATTTCAAAAGCAGCTCGCGCAGAACGGACAATGGTTACCGGTTGATCCCGCGGACGACGGCAGCGCGACTTTGGGTGGAATTGTCGCGACCGGATTGAGCGGACCTCAGTCGTTCGGTTACGGCCCTTTGCGATCTTTTGTTATTGGATTGCGAGTCGTGCTCGCCGACGGTCGGCAAATCAAAACAGGCGGCAGAGTGGTAAAGAACGTCGCCGGTTACGATCTCTGCAAGCTCTTCACCGGAAGTTTCGGAACACTCGGGCTGATTACTGAAGTCACTTTCAAACTGCGGCCCCTGCCGATTGAGACGCGCACGATTGTGGCCGTAGGATCACGTGAAGCATTGCTCGTCGCTGGGCGGCTCGCGGCGAACAACTCTTTTCCCGTGGCAGTAGAAGTTGTGTCGCCTCTGCTGGCGGAAAACCTCGCGCTGCAAACGCCACCCGGCAAAGGCTTACTGTTGATTCGGTTTGCTGGCTCAACCAGAACGGTCATCACCCAAACGGCGCAGGCGCTGAAGACACTGCGCGATCAAAGCTTTCGTTGTGCGCTCTATGACGATGATGCCGCTCTTTGGCAGTTGCTGGGCACTGCGCCCCTTCAGGCCAATTATGATCTCGGTTGGCGTGCCCGAGTACGCCCCACCGAGCTGCCTGCTCTGGTGGATGAAATTGCCAAGTTGGAAAGCGACGATGCCTGGCATGCGGCGGTTCGCTGGCACGCATCTGCCGGCGATGGCCGCTTGCGAGTGATGGCGCGCAGTCCGATATATCATCAGGAAGCGGTGCGAACGCTTGAAGGATTTAGGCAGACAGCCGAAGATCGCGGCGGGAGTTTGGTTGTGGAAAGGGCGCCCGTCGAGGTCAAACGCGAGCTCGACGCGTGGGGCAGCTTTGGTTCGGCAGGTGAGGTAATGAAGCGTGTGAAGGCGCAGATGGATCCGCAGAGTGTTCTGTCTCCGGGACGCTTTCAGTGAGCGTTGTTTGGCTGTATTCGTCCCGTTAGGGACGAGATGTTTATAGAAACCAGAAGAGATTTGGCTGGGCTCCGAAGGAGCGAAATGATTGAGCTGCATTTCGCTCCTGACGGAGCTTATTGATTTATATGTTCAGCGGTTCTATAAACATTTCGCTCCTGACGGAGCGATGAACGAAGTTCGATCGGAGAAGTTCTTATGATGCAGGCCCGCTATCGGTCTATTCGAAATATCTCAGCGCTGTTATTGCTGCTGTTTGTCAGTGCTTCGTTTATTCGAATCCCACCAACTCTAACCGGATACACCCTGGCCGCTTCACGCGAACCCGTGCGGGCGCGCCATGGCATTGTCGCTTCCACAAACGAAGTCGCTTCGCGCGTGGGCGTGGACATCATGAAGCGCGGCGGCAACGCGGTCGACGCAGCAATTGCGGTGGCCTTTGCTCTCGCGGTCACGCATCCGGCGGCAGGAAATCTTGGCGGCGGCGGCTTCATGATGATTCGCTTGAAAAACGGGAAGACGACCGCGATCGATTATCGCGAGATGGCCCCGGCGGCGGCGCACCGGAATGTCTATCTCGACAAAGACGGCAACGTCATCAAAGGCGAGGGTGGACCGATCGTCGGCTATCGCGCGGCCGGCGTGCCGGGCACAGTACGCGGGATGGAGCTGGCGCTAAAAAAATATGGCTCCGGCAAACTGTCGTGGGCGCAATTGGTCGAGCCGGCGAGAAGACTAGCGGCCAACGGATTCAGAGTTACTCATTCACTGTCGCGTTCACTGCGTGGCAACGACGATTACCTTTCGAAGTATGCCGAGACAAAGCGCATCTACCTGAACAACGGCAAGTTTTACAACGAAGGCGATCTGTTCGTGCAGACGGACCTCGGCGCGACATTCGCGCGGTTGCAGCAGCGTGGGCCTAACGAGTTTTATGAAGGGCAGACCGCGCGGATGATTGTCGATGACCTGAAGCGCAACAACGGCTTGATCACTCTGGCCGATATGCGTGGCTATGTCGCGAAAGAGCGCGAGCCCGTGCGGGGAACGTATCGGGGCTATGAAATAGTTTCGATGCCGCCGCCATCGTCCGGGGGCGCGGTGCTGATCCAGATGCTGAACATTCTCGAGGGCTACGATTTGAAGAAGGTCGACTGGGCTTCATCGGATCGATATCACCTGATGACTGAATCCATGCGGCGCGCTTTCGCCGATCGCGCCGAGTACATGGGCGACACCGATTTCGTGAAAGTACCGATCGCGGGCTTAATAGATAAGAAGTACGCAGCGCAACTACGCAACACGATCAATCCCGAACGCGCATCGACGAGTGAACAAGTGAAGGCAGGGAAGCCGCTTGGTCATGAATCCAACGAGACGACGCACTTCACGGTCGTAGATGCGGAAGGAAACGCCGTCGCGAATACCTACACGCTGAACAACTCGTACGGCTCGGCGGTCGTGGCAAAAGGAACCGGGATTCTCATGAATGATGAGATGGACGACTTTGCCGCAAAGCCCGGCACGGCGAATCTCTACGGCTTAATTCAAGGCGAGCGCAATGCGGTCGCGCCACGCAAACGTCCGTTGTCGGCGATGACGCCAACTTTTGTCCTGCGCAAAGACGGTTCGCTCTGGTTCACGGTCGGAAGTCCCGGCGGCCCGACAATTATCAACACGGCGTTTTGTGTCATTACCAACGTGATTGACTACGGCATGAACATTCAGCAGGCGATCGACGCGCCGCGCATACATCATCAATGGCTGCCGGATGAATTGGTCTTTGAGCCGTATGGATTATCGGGAGACACGCAACAGGCCTTGACCGTTCGCGGTCACAAGCTGATCGATAAGCCACGCTACCTCGGCGATTGCGAAGGGATCATGATTGAAGAAAAAACCGGTGTTCGTTTGGGCGCGACCGATCCGAGAAGGAGTGATGGGCCGGCCGTGGGATATTAGTTGTCATTTTGGGAAGTACGCTCGCAAGATCAATTACATTGCCAATGCCAGGGAAGACGCCTATATTTCAATCGTTATGTTGAAACGACGCGAATATGCGTTCCATCTAACTGGCGCCATCGCTCTCCTCGCAAGTCTGATTGGAGCATACGTCTCATTTAGCAAACTGTTTAGCTGGAGTGTGCTCAAGGGAAGCCTTGATGTAATTGAGGCCCCTATCATGCTCGTCTTGCTACTGGGCGTTTTCAAATTCGTTAGTGAGGCCCTCTTCTACAAAGGTTCGGCCGCCAATGGAAAAGAGGCAAAAAGCAAGCGTTAGACTCCACAATGGACGTCACTAAAGCATCTGTAACGGTTGGTGCTGTTTGTACGCTGATAGTTCTTATTCTTACAATCGCCAGACAAAGGCGGTTCGACGTTTCTGATTTAGGAAGTTTTGTCGGCGCTTTTTTTTCGGGCACTAACGTTCCGCCCGCGATGTTTCTTTGTGCTTACGTATTTCTTACAGACCCAGCTTTGCAGAACACTCGGCTCAAGGGATATGAGAAATACATATCTCTGGCTGGTTTGGTTTTGTTCCTGGCGAGTCTTATAGGCGTTTGGAGATTGTGCAAGGCAGCATGGGAGAAGTCTCAATGATGGTATATTCGGTGTTAATCGAAATGACTTCCGACTCAAACTTCTTGGGATTTTATTCTCCAGATCTCGAAGGGTTCACCGGTGTCGGCCATTCGATCGAGGACTGTCTTTATAAGGCGAAGTGGGAAATGGAAGAGCATGTTCAGTTGCTGGTGCAGCAGGAGCGGCCGATTCCTAATCCTAATCCAACCGTCGTCGTTCAGAACGAAGCAGAGCTAGCCCCGGCCGCTTAGCGTCAACCGGAAGCATGGCCGCTGAATTATCAAACCTCTCAAGCGAGCTTTCCGCACAACAAGAAAAGATTCTCGCCTGCGTTCATTGCGGCCTCTGTCTGGAAGCCTGTCCAACGTACGTTGTGACAGCCGACGAGAATGACGGTCCGCGCGGTCGCATCTATCTCATGCGCGCGGTCGAAGAAGGGCGCCTGCCCAACACTTCGAACGCGTTTCGCACCCACATCGATCGTTGCCTGGGATGTCGCGCCTGCGAAGCTGCGTGTCCCGCCGGAGTCGAGTACGGACATTTGCTGGAAGCGGCGCGCGCGGAAATCACCGCGGCAACGAAGAAGCCCACGGGTGTTTACCGTTTGCTGAAATTCGTTTTGCGCCATATTTGGTTGAAGCCGGCGCGTTTGCGAGCGGCGTTCGTGTTTGCGCGGCTTTTCCGCGATTCGGGCTTGCCGAGATTGCTTTTGAAAACGAACATTCCGCGCGAGCTTTCGACGCAGTTTCAATTTGGGCTTGCGTTGCTGGAGGCCTCGCGCGCTTCGAACCGACGCAAGAGTCAAACGGATAGCAGTGCAGGCGGGACGCCTGCGTACCGCTCGCAAGATGCGGGCGCTCCCAAGGCGAACGTTGCAGTTCAGCTCTTCAAAGGCTGTGTCACCGAAGGTTTGTTCAAGCGCGTCAACGACGCGACCGCGCGAGTAATGGAAATTAACGGATGCGCCGTCCAGATTCCCAAGCAACAAATCTGTTGCGGTGCGTTGCATGCCCACGCAGGTGACCTTGAAGGCGCGCGCGAACTAGCGCGACAGAACATTGAAGCCTTCGACGGCGGCTTAAACGGCGGCCATCCACCGTCCATCGTCACGAATGCAGGTGGCTGTGGCGCGATGCTCGTCTCGTATGGACATCTGCTGGCCGACGATCCGAAGTATGCAGAACGTGCGAAGCAGTTCAGCGCGCGTGTGCGCGACATCGGGCAGCAACTCGAAACGATCGGTTTTCGTAACGGAGCAAATATCGGCTATGAGCGCACGACTTATGACGCCTCGTGTCATTTGCTTCACGGCCAGCGTGCGACGGATGCGTCTTTACAGATGCTCTGGGCCATTCCTGATTTAAAATTTGCGCACTTGAACGGAAGCGATGTCTGCTGTGGCGGCGCGGGCGTATACAACCTGCTCGAGCCTCAACTATCTCGAGCGGTGCTGGATGAAAAGCTAAAGCACATTCACGAGTCGGGCGCGGAAGTACTCACCACCGGCAATCCCGGATGCCACATGCAAATCGCTGCGGGCGCCAAACTTGTCGGAATGAACCTGCGTGTTTGCCACCCGGTCGAGTTGCTCGACGAATCTTATGAGCGCGCCGGCTTTTACAACAATCAAAAATGACCGATTGGACTTCGATTCGCGAACAGTTTCCGGTGACGCGCCGGTTTGCCTACCTGAACAGCGCCGCCGCCGGACCCGTTTCGATCAGATCTCACGCCGCGGCGACTGATTACTACGAGAAGATGATGAACGACGGCGACGTTCACTGGTTTCGCTGGTTGGCGCAGCGTGAAGCCATTCGTGCGCGCATCGCGAAATTCATCAACGCCGAACCGGACGAGATCGCTTTCACCACCAACACTTCTTCAGGCATGAACGTGATCGTTGATGCGCTGGAAGAACGCGGGGAAGTGATTTCCTGCGAACTCGAATTTCCAGTTACGACTCTGCCCTGGATGCACCGCCGCATTCCGGTTCATCTTGTGCACGCGACCAATGGCGAAGTCCGAATCAATGACATTCACGGAGCCATGACTCAGCACACGGGCGTAATCGCGCTTAGTCATGTTCAGTTCTCGAACGGCTTTCGCATCGATCTTGAAGAGTTAGGACAAATAAAAGGCGACCACGCCCTCGTCATTAATGCGAGTCAATCCGCCGGCGTATTCGAGATTGATGTAAAGCGAATGAACATCGACGCGCTGTGCGCGACCGGCCACAAGTGGATGATGTCAGGTTACGGATCCGGGTTCGTTTATCTCAACCGTAATTTGTTGCAACAGACATCGTCGCGCGCCCTCGGCTGGTTGAGCGTCGAACAGCCTTTCGACATGCGTAACGACGAATTGCGGCCGCGTCATGATGCTGCCGCACGTCTGGAGCTTGGCTGTCCGCACTTTGCCGGCATGTTCTCGCTGGGAGCTGCGCTTGAGTTGATTGAAGAGGTCGGTATCGCGAACATTCAGGAGCGAGCGCTTCAGTTGAATCGGTTCCTCACCGACAAACTAAACGAGAACAATTGGAAGGTGCTTTCCCCGGTTCAGAACGACGGATCTCGATCAGCCGAAACGCTGATCGAGATTGATAAGCCTGGAGAAACAGTTCGCGGGCTTTTCCGTCGAGGGATAATCGTGACTGAGAAGCCTGAAGGAATTCGTGCGGCCACTCACTTCTTCAACGACGAAGGTGATATCGAAAGATTAATTGCAGGTCTGAACGAAATACGCGGTTAGAGCGTCAGGCGCGGGCCGCTTTCCTGCTTTGTTTCTGTTTGTCCCTGGGAGTCGTGGCCCCAAGTTCGCGAAAGTGATCGCGACAAAGTTGAAGAAACTTCTTCTGAATCGGTGACTCGTAACCGCCGACGAGCCGTGCCAGTCCGAGCTGCCAATTGATTTGCGCGCCTTCGATCCACCAGCGAACCAAACTTCCTCTGCCGACTTCGTCGCGCACGGACTGCAACGGCACGATGCCGACGCCCATATCTTCCTCAACCATTCGTTTGATTGCGGCAAGGCGGCTTAACTCCATCGCGATTTTCGGCGTGACACCCGCGTGCGCAAAGAATTGATCGATCAAGCGGCGCGTGTTTCCGCCGCGTTCGCCCAGAATTAGCTTCTCGTTCGCGAGCGCGTACGGGCTGACCACCTTTTGCTTTGCCAGTTTGTGACGCGGTGAAGCGATCGCGACCAGGTAATCCTCGTTGAGCAACTCAGTCTGGACTCCGCGAGCCTCGACCGGCAGCGAGACAAACGCGGCATCAATTTCCCCGCCCATCAACCGGTGCACCAGCTCTTCGCTGGTTCCCGAAAGGACAGACGCCTCAACGGCCGGATGATCATCTTTCAATCGCTTAAGAATAAGTGGCAGCGGATCGCCGCTCACCATTGCCGATGCGCTGCCGACACGCAGCCGGCCTTTCTCAGCGCCGGTGAGCGCAGCCATCTCTTGCAGCCCTGCGTCGTGCTCGCGCAAGATGGTCTGCGCGCGATCGAGCAGCTTCTCGCCGGCTTCAGTCAGGATCACTTTGCGCGGCGCGCGGATGAAAAGTCTCACGCCCGTTTCGCGTTCCAGTTGACGTATTTGCATGCTGATCGCCGCCTGGGTGACGTGCACCCGTTCAGCCGCGGCGGTGAAAGTGCCGGTCTCAGCGATAGCCACAAAGGCCCTCAATTGTCGGATTTCCATGGTTAGTATCGTATCACGCCTGATTATTACACGAATAAAATCTTTTAGTTTCCATGATGGCAATGTGCGCATCTAAAATCACGGGAAATGAGCAGCACCCTGCTTGAGCTAAACGTCCGGAAATCTCCGCCCGCCGTAATTCCACGAGCACAGCGCGCCAAGGGGCTTGTCGTTGGCGTCGATGGTGGTGGCACGGGAACTCGCGCCGTCATCATGGACGAGAAGCAGCGCGTGCTGGGCCAGGGCGAGTCCGGTCCGTCAAATCCTTTGCGCGTCGGCATCTCGAAAGCTGTGAGTAACGTGCGCGAGGCAATCGATCGCGCCTGTGCCGAGGCGGCTGTTCATCGCGACGATATTTCGAACGCGACGGTTGGATTAGCCGGCGTGCGCCGCAAAGATATCCATCAATGCACGCTTGAAAAGTTGAACGAGTGCCTGAAGGAAATTCGATCCATTGAGCTGTTGCCCGATGGCGAAATCGCTCTGTATGGAGCCACCGACGGCGAACCGGGATTAGTGGTCATCGCCGGCACGGGATCAATCTGTTGCGGCCGAAACCGGCAAGGCAAGAAAACATGCGCTGGCGGCTGGGGACCGATCGTCGGCGATGAAGGCGGTGCTTCGTGGATCGCGCGTAAGGCTTTGCAGGCGGTCGCGCACGGCACCGACGGACGCGGTCCCGCAACCGCCGTGACAAATGCGGCCTTGAAATATTTCAGAGTGGAGAACGCTGACGACTTGTCCACGGCAATCTATTCGCCGACGATGACGAACGATCGTCTGGCGGGCTTTGCGCGCGAAGTCGTGCGCACTGCGCGAGCCGGTGATGCGGTGGCGGTTGAGATTCTTGAAGACGCCGGCCGGGAACTCGCTACTGCTGCGATTGCCGTGATTAAGAAACTGCGAATGGAAAAAGACGAATTTCGCGTCGCGTGCGTGGGCGGAGTTTATGGCGCGGGCGATTTGTTGCTCGGCGCTATGGAGCAGCAAATCAAAAGCGTTGCCAAACGCGCTTACCTGTCGCAGCCCCTATTTTCGCCAGTGATGGCCGCTGCGCGTATCGCGCACGCGCACCTGCGCGACGAATACGCCCTGGCCGGATAGGCCAACAGTTTCAAGTTTCAAGTTCAAAGTTTCAAGTTGTCTTGCTTGCGGTCATTACTCGGGCGCGTACGTCTATTTGGATTGTGGAGCTAACTTGAAACTTGGAACTTGAAACCTGAAACTGTTTCCGATGCCCTCCGACAGCTCCGCGACAATTCCGATCACTGAACAGGAAAACCCGCGGACCGCGAATCTCAGTTCGCTTTCATCACTGGAAATCGTAAAAGCGATGAACGTGGAAGACGCGCGCGTCGCGTCTGCCGTCAATGCCGTGCTGCCGCAGATAGCCGAAGCGGTGGACAGAATTGTCGAGCGTTTGCGAAATGGTGGACGCTTGTTCTACATCGGAACCGGGACGTCAGGTCGCTTGGGTGTGCTCGATGCGGCCGAATGTCCGCCGACCTTCGGTGTCTCGCCCGAGCTAGTTCAAGCCATAATCGCCGGTGGGTACGAAGCGTGCTATCGCGCCGTCGAAGCTTCTGAAGATGACGCCGAAGCGGGTGCACGTGATTTACAAACGCGCGGCTTTACCAAAGACGACGCATTAGTTGGAATAGCAGCTTCGGGCCGGACGCCTTACACTGTCGGCGCGGTTGGGTACGCGCGCCAAATCGGAGCATTCACCGCTGCGATCACCTGCGTGCCGGATTCCATGATTACGAATGCCGCGGAGATCCCGATCGTCCCCGTGGTCGGACCGGAAGTTGTCGCCGGTTCGACGCGTCTGAAAGCCGGCACGGCGCAGAAGATGGTTTTGAACATGCTTTCCACCGCGACGCTGGTGCGTCTCGGCTATGTCACCGGCAATCGCATGACGAATGTGCAGACGCGCAACGTGAAGCTGCGCGCGCGTGCGGTGAGAATTCTGACGGCTGAAGCCGACATTGACGAAGAATCAGCCAGTGAAGTTCTCGATGCGGCCGAAGGCGATTTGCCGGTGGCGATCGTCATGGCCAAGTCGCAGTCCGGTCAGGTCCGCGCAAAGGCAGCGCTCGAAGCCGCTGATGGAGTAATTGCCCGCGCACTCGAGATAGTCAATTCGGAAACGTTGCAGAACCGAGCATGAAAGCCCTCGATCTCGCCATCATCTTTGGTTACCTAATCGGCATCGTCCTGTTTGGGGCGTGGTTTGGCCGCAAGCAGAAGACGACCCGCGATTATTTTCTGGGCGATCGATCCGTGCCCTGGTGGGCGGTCGCGTTTTCGATCGTCGCCACCGAAACTTCCACGATCACCTTCATTTCGGTTCCGGGCATCGCTTTCTCGCGCGGCGGCAACTACCAGTTTCTCCAACTTGTTTTCGGATACATGTTGGGTCGCATCGTCATCGCGATCCTTTTCATCCCTTCGTACTTTCGCGGCGAGCTGATGACGGTCTATCAACTGCTCGATCGACGGTTCGGCGGAAAGATCAAGATGCTGGCGGCGTCGTTGTTCGTGGTCATGCGGAACATCGCCGATGGCATTCGCTTGTTATTGACGGCGATCGTTCTCGCAGCCGTTTACACGTCGTTTCAGCCGGCGGCAAACGCGGAAACGATTGTGGTTGCATCCATCATTTTGATCGGCGTGGCGATGATCGTCTTCACCTATTTCGGTGGAATGGAAGCCGTCATTTGGGTCGAGGTCGTGCAGCTGGGAATCTACATTGTCGGCGCGCTGGCAGCGGCGATCATTCTTACGCAATCGATCGAAGGCGGATTGTCAGGAGCGATCGCCCTGGGCTCGCAATTCAACAAGTTTTCCCTCTTCGATTTTTCGTTCGACATGACGAAGACCTTCACGTTCTGGGCGGGCTTAATCGGTGGATGTTTTCTGACGATGAGTACGCACGGAACCGATCAGTATCTCGTGCAGCGCTATCTCTGCACCGATCGGCCGCGGCGCGCGGCGACGGCGCTGCTCACAAGCGGCGCGATCGTCCTCGCCCAGTTCATCGGATTCCTTTTCATCGGCGTGCTGTTGTTTGCTTTTTACCATCCACACACCGATCCCGTTTACCTAAACCCAGCCGAAGCATGCGCCAAGTTGCAGCCCGCTCTCGCCGCGAAATGTTTTTCTGAGCCGGCGTTTGCGGCGGCTTCGACCGCGGCTTATCCATTCACTGGCGGTGATCGCGTCTTTCCCGATTTCATCACGCGGCACATGCCCACAGGGTTATCAGGGCTGGTGGTTGCCGCGATCTTCGCCGCCGCTATGTCGTCTTCGTTGAACTCGATCGCCGCCACGACGGTTAACGATCTTTACCGGCCGTTTCGGCAAAAGCTCAGTGACGCGCATTACTTGAAAGTCTCGCACTGGCTGACGCTGCTCTGGGGAGTTGTGCAAATCGGCGTAGCGTTGCTGGTGCGCAATCAAAATCGATCGGCGCTTGATCAAGCGCTGTCAGTGGCATCCCTCATCAATGGGCCGGTGTTGGGTGTGTTTCTGGTGGGCGTATTTCTGAAACGAGTGAGCGAACCACCGGCGCTTATCGGCATGGTGACGAGCATGGCCGCCATGATCTACATACGCTTCGCAACGAGCATCGCATGGACGTGGTATGTGTTTATCGGCAGCCTCATTACGCTGGTCGCAGCCTGGCTGGCAAGTTTCGCATTTTCAGCAGCGCCGGCGAGTCGCAGCCAGCAGCTGGCGGTTTCGCCCACAGAGGCGGTGGAAGAAATTTCTGAATAGGATTCGCTCTTCATGACCAACTTGAAACGATTACCAAAGAAGCCGGCACGAATCGCGACTTTCCTCGTTGTCGCTTTCCTTCTCGTGCCGCTGCCACGAATTCTCGCGGAGTCTGTGTCTGTCGCGCGCGACGCCGCGGCGGTACGCACTCCTCCGGAGTGCAGCATGCCGGAGGCATGCGTACCCACTGCGGACAAGACGCCGGTTAAGCCTTACACGCGACGGCCGTCGAAGGACGCACTGAAGTGGGCCGACAAGCAGCTTAAGCAGATGTCGCTCGAGCAGAAAGTTGGGCAGCTGATTTCAGTCGGCGTTAACGCCACGTTTCTGAATCAGGACAGCGCGGCATTCAATGCGCTGCGTCATCAGATTGTCGATAACCACGTCGGCGGAATCATCCTGTTTCGCGGGCCGGTCTACGAATCGGTCGTCCTGGTGAATCGGATGCAGGAACTTGCGAAACATCCGCTCCTGATTTCCGCGGATCTCGAAGCGGGCGCGGGCATGCGCTTCGACGACACAGTGAATTTCCCCTGGGCGATGGCCACCGCGGCCACGGGAAATCCTGAATACGCGCGGCGCGCGGGCGACGTGACCGCGAGGGAAGCACGCGCGCTCGGTGTGTACCACGTCTACGCCCCAGTGGCAGACGTTAATAACAACGCCGCGAACCCGGTAATCAACGTCCGGTCGTACGGCGAAGATCCCGCCGCGGTTGGCCGATTCGTCGCCGCCTTCGTTGAAGGTTTACAGAATGCCGGCGTAATTGCGACGGCTAAACACTTTCCCGGACACGGTGACACGGCGGTCGATTCGCATCGTGGCCTGCCGGAAATCGACGTGACACGCGAGCGACTGAACAGCGTCGAACTCGTTCCGTTCCGCGCCGCGGTAAACGCCGGCGTTGGTTCGGTGATGGATGGACACATTGCTCTGCCAAGAATCGATCCGACCGTAATTACACCTTTGGCGCGTGACCGGAAAGTCGGGCCTATCGATACGGACGAAGCCGGCGAAATCGTGATTGAAAGAGGCACGATGCCGACAACGCTGTCGCCGAAGATCAATGCGATACTCCGCGACGATCTTCAGTTTGATGGTTTGATTGTGACCGACGCGATGAGCATGAGCGGGCTAACGCTCTACTTCACGCAGGAAGAGGCGTCGGTACGCGCTCTCGAAGCCGGCGCCGATCAACTTCTGAAGCCGGCCGATACCGACGCTGCTTTTCGCGGCGTCATTGCGGCGGTAAAGAACGGCCGCTTAACTGAGCAGCGTATCGAACAATCGGCGCGCAAGATTCTGGCTGCCAAGTACGACCTCGGTTTGGCGAAGCAGCGAATAACGCCGATCGACGAAATAGATCGGATCGTTTCCGGAAAACAGGCCGGCCTGCTCGCTGAGGAAATCGCGAGACATGCGGTAACCCTGGTGCGTAATGATGCGGGGTTGCTGCCGCTGAAACTGACGCCAGCTTCGAAAGTTTTCAATCTCGCGATTACAAACGGCGACGATCGTCTGTGGATCACCCAAACGTTCAATGGAACGATGAGTCGCGGCGGCGTCAAGATGGAGACGATCGTTCTCGACGATCGTTCGTCAGAGACTGAAGTGAAGAAGGCCCTCGACGCGGCGGGACGTGCCGACGTGGTGCTTGTTTCGATGTATGGCCGCGTACGCTCAGGGCAGGCGCGCAGTGTGGCGTTGCCTGAGCCCGGCGCGAATGCTCTGAATACATTGCTCGATCGGCGGAAGCCCATGGTCGGGATCAGCTTTGGCAATCCTTACTTGCTGATGAATTTCCCGAAACTGCAAACGTATCTCGTCGTCTACGGTGATATGCCGAGCCTGCAGAAGGCCACTGCGGAAGCATTGCTCGGGAAGAACGACATCACGGGCCGTTTGCCGATTTCGCTTCCGGGTCTGTATCCTCTCGGCGCTGGAATTCAGTTGAAAGCTAATTCCGCTCAGTCTCAGGAATGATCGCTCGACATCCGAAACTGGTCGTCGTGCTTGCGTTACTGCTGGCGCGCTCGATCTCAGCCCAATTACCCAGCGCACCCGCCAGCGCGGGTGTTTCCACAGATCGTCTCTCGCGAATCGACGCCGTCGTCGCGGAATCAATCAAGAACAAAGAACTGCCCGGAGCTGTCGTCGTGGCGGGCCATCGCGGTCGCATCGTTTGGCGCAAAGCGTACGGCTCGCGCGCCGTCGAGCCACAGCGCGAAGCGATGACCACGGACACGATCTTCGATCTCGCGAGTCTCACAAAAGTCGTCGCGACGGCCACGAGCATCATGATTCTGGTCGAGCGTGGCGACGTGCGACTGAACGATCCGGCCGTTAAGTTCATTCCGGAAATGAAAGGCGCAGGCCGCGACGCCATCACGATCGCGCAACTGCTCACGCACGTGAGCGGCTTCGCTCCTGATTTCGACCTGCGCGAACGTTGGATCGGCTACGACGAAGCGATGAAGCGACTTCATACCGAACCGTTGCGCAGTACGCCCGGCACACGCTTCGTGTACAGCGACATCGGTTACATCGCACTGGGCGAGGTTGTGCGACGCGTCAGCGGACTTACACTTGATGAGTTCGCGCGGCGAAACATTTTCGCTCCATTGGGAATGCGCGACACCGGTTTCAAGCCGTTCGGTAATTCGCAGCGTATCGCGCCAACTGAGAAGCGTCGCGGACAAATGAACTATCTCGGTGACAGCGGCGCGGATGCCGGTACCGAAGGTGAGAAATGGTTGCGCGGCCAGGTGCACGATCCGACTTCATTTCGCATGGCGGGAGTCGCCGGCCATGCGGGACTTTTCTCGACTGCCGACGACCTCGCGACCTACTGTCAGATGGTTCTGAATGGTGGCAGTTATCGCGGCGTGCGAATTCTCAGTCCGATGGCTGTGGCCACGATGACTCGTCCGCACGCAGTCAGCGAAACCGGCGCAGCACGAGGCTTAGGTTGGGACTTCGCGAGTTCATTCTCAGTGAACAGAGGTGATCTCTTCCCGCTCGGTTCGTTCGGTCACACAGGATTCACGGGAACGTCGCTGTGGATCGATCCCGCGAGTGACACGTTCGTCGTCTTTCTCAGCAATCGTGTGCATCCGGACGGCAAGGGTGACGTAGCTTCGCTGCGTGGACGCGTTGCGTCGATTGTCGCCGGCGCAATAACCGACGCGACAGTTGCCAAGGCGCGCGTGCAAGCAGGCGAAGCGTCGGCGGAATTGCTGGCGAGTCTCGCGCGATGGAACACACGGCCGTTGGCGCCTGACGCTCAGGTGCTTACCGGCATCGATGTTCTGGAGCGCGATGGCTTCAAGCAACTTGCCGGAATGAGAATCGGCTTGATTACGAATCACACGGGCCGGAATCGCGCGGGACGCTCGACGATTGATGTTTTGTTCAAAGCGCCGGGCGTTAAGCTCGTCGCGCTATTTTCTCCTGAGCACGGCATCCGCGGCCTGTTGGATGAAAACAAGATTTCCGATGCGAAAGACGAGCAGACAGGCCTGCCCATCTACTCGCTCTACGGCGAGTCGAGACGACCGAAACCGGAGCACATGAAAGATCTCGACGCCCTCGTTTTCGATATCCAGGATGTGGGGGCGCGTTTCTACACTTACATTTCGACACTTGGTTACGCGATGGAAGAAGCGGCCAAAGTGAAGTTGCCCGTCTATGTTCTCGATCGCGCGAACCCGATTAATGGAGTCGACGTTGAGGGGCCAATCGCCGACGCCGACAAGTTTTCGTTTGTGGTGTATCACGCCATTCCGGTGCGTCACGGAATGACCGTTGGCGAACTCGCGCGCCTCTTTAATGAACAGCGAAAGATCGGCGCTGATGTGCGCGTGATCAAGATGGAAAATTGGCGGCGTGCCATGTGGTTCGATTCTACGAATCTGACCTGGATCAATCCGTCGCCAAACATGCGCAGCCTGACACAGGCGACGTTGTATCCCGGCGTCGGGCTGCTGGAAACGACGAATGTCTCCGTAGGGCGGGGAACTGACACGCCGTTCGAAGTGCTCGGTGCGCCGTGGCTCGATGGACAGAAGCTTGCGAATTTCCTCAACGCGCGTCAGCTTCCGGGGGTGCGGTTCGTGCCCGTCCGCTTTACGCCCAAGTCTTCCGTTCACAAAGATCAGGAATGTGGCGGCGTCAACATCATCGCGACCGATCGGACACGACTTCAGTCCGTTTCGCTGGGGATTGAAATCGCCGCCGCGCTGCGTCATTTGCACCCGTCAGACTGGCAAATCGACAAATTCAACCGGCTGCTGGCGAACGGCGATATCTTCGAGAGAGTGAAGCGCGGCGATCCTCCTGATTCAATCATCCGGTCGTGGGCGACACCTCTGGACCAGTTCAAGCTGGCGAGAGCGCGCGTGCTCTTGTATGAATAACTTTGGTGACTTATCCTTTCTCATCCTTTAGTAGTCGGAAGACTTTCCGCTCGACGATCTGACCAGGAGGACGGTTCAATGAGAATTCGGCTTGTCGCGTTTTTCGTGATGGCGGCTGCGGCGCTGATTTGTCTCAGCGGTCCTTCGTCAAGCAGCGAACCGCTGCCAGCGCGCTGTGAAGTATCGGCGTCCGCCGAAGTCTCAGGCACTTTTACGACCCACTCGTTGTCGGGCTCGAACCTGAAGGAATCGATCGACCCGCGTTATGAGAAACGCTACGCGCAGTGGAAAAACGAATTTCTCGCGGCGGAAATTGCGCGCGTGCAGTGGGAGCTTCACGCGAAGCATCCGCACCTGACGCTTACGATCACCGTCTCGCCGAAGAACAAGCATGGGGCCGGCACCGGCAATTACAAGTGGAACGAAAACGGCGAGTTGGTCGAAGCGACGATCTTTCTCGGCAGCCGGATCGACGAGGGCTATCCCAGTTCGGTCTATTATCCGGTGATGAACGCGCTCGAGCCCTACGAGCAGAATCAGATGATCAGTCGCAACGTCCTCGCCGCGGCTAAAATGGCGCACGAGTTTGGCCACGTGATGAAAATCGCCGATACGCCCGAGGATCTTTACAAGCTTCAGCTAAAGCTCGTGCCCATGTATAACAAGATCTTTTTAAGCAACGGTCACAATGTAAACGATCCGCGGCTGGTGGAAATGGCGCAACAAATGGGCGGCAATCCGGTAGAGATTTGGGAGGACCGCGAGTACTGGGGCGAGGCCAACGCGATGCTCTACCTGCGCGATCGCATGGCTAAGGAAGGTTTTCAGTGCCGGCTCTTCAACAGGATCAAACGCATGGTTGAACAGTACGCAAAACGGTACGAAGATAGGTTCAGCGAAATCGCCAAATCACGCGGCGTCAATTATTCGTGCAATTGGAAGTAGCAAAAATTCAGTGGAGGAAAACATGATTCAAGTCAGTGAATTTCAGATGGAACTACAAGATTCGATCGAGCGCCATGCGATGCTGAAGCACCCGTTCTATCAGCTTTGGAGCGCAGGAGAGCTTGATGTTGAAGTGCTCAGGGAGTACGCGAAGCAGTACTACGCGCACGTCAAGGCGTTTCCGACTTACGTGAGTGCGACTCATTCGCATTGCGATGACGTCGCGGTCAGGCAGATGCTGCTCGAGAATCTGATCGAGGAAGAACGCGGCGAGAACAATCACCCCGAACTGTGGTTGCGGTTCGCGGAAGGATTAGGTTTGACGCGCGACGAAGTGAAGAATGCCGAACTTCTGCCATCCACGATGGACTCGGTAAATCGATTGAAGGCTCTGACGCAGAGTGAAGATTACCGCCGCGGCGTGGCGGCGCTGTATGCGTACGAATCTCAGATTCCGGAAGTCGCGCAGACAAAGCGGTCAGGACTGAAGCAGTTTTACGGGATCGAAGACAGCCGGGCAGTTTCCTTCTTTACGGTTCACGAAGCGGCGGATGAATGGCATCGGGAAACTGAACTGAAGGTCCTGAGTGAGGCGTGCGAATCCGATGCCGACCGGGAAGCAGTTGTTTCGGCGGCAGGCGACGCGTCAAAGGCTTTGTGGGACTTCCTGACGGGCGTGCAAACCGCCTTCATCAAGCCAGCCAGTTGTTAAAGCGTTTAGAGTCGGGCTACTGCCCGACCGGCGGGCGGTAGCCCGCCTCTAAAACTATTTAGAAAGTTAGTTCATTAAAACGAAACCGGCGAGACTCGCCGGTTTGCGTTGTCTCGACAGCCAAGCGGTAGAAATCGCAGTCTTTGCCATTAGCGGGAGTTATTCAGCCAATAAGAATGTTTAGGTTTTCTTATTTGCCGAACTACGTATAATGGCGGCGTTTTGTGGGGTCGCCGCGCGTCCAGATTCCTGGGGCGCGTACCAATGAAAAATGCAGGATCTAAAGTCGGCAAGGTCTATCCTGTCGTTTTTGAATCCTGTCGTGATTAGGAAGGGTCGGCTTGAGCCCTCTGACCTTGAGCCCTTTGATTCCTAACTCTCCGTCAAATCCAATAAGGAGTCCAGACATGCATAAGCTGAATCCGGCAAGGGCGTTCGTTCTCGTCGTAATCGTACTATCAACTTTCTCGCTTGTTTTCGGACAAGAGACTACTGGCAGTATTGAAGGTACTGTTAAGGATCCGAATGGCGCGGTGGTGCCTAACGTTACCGTAACAGTTACGAACGCGAAGGCTGCTGCCAGCGGCACGACGACAACAGGTGTTAGTGGCGGTTTCACTCGCACACTTCAATCCAATGACGAAGGGTCTTTCCGCGTCTTGCAGGTTCCGCCGGGAATGTATGACGTGGTTACAACTCCGACCAGCGGATTTGGCGAAGCAAGATACGAAAACGTGACGGTCGCCATCGGCCAGGCCACTCAACTGACTATTACGGTTACTACCGGGAGCAGTGTGAGTACCGTCAATATTGTTGCTTCTGACTCGGTGACAGTCGATACCAGCAACAACGCTATTCAGACCACGATTAACGCTCAGAAGATTGAGTTAATACCTAAGGGCGCCGGTTTTACCGGTCTGCTAAAAACCGTACCCGGGACGCGTCCTGAAAGCCGCACAGGTGGTTTTTCGGTGGATGGCGCTTCCGGAGGCGAAAACGTTTTTGTCATCGATGGTCAGGAAGTCACCAATTATCGGACCGGGACTCTGAATGAAACATACAATGTTCCCACTCAGCTGGTTCAGGAAGTTCAAGTTAAGTCGAGCGGATTCGATGCGCTGTACGGCGGCGCGACGGGTGGCGTCGTTAGCGTCGTTACTCGTGGAGGCGGTAATGAGTTTCACGGCGAAGTCGGTCTCCAGTTCGAAGTACCGAAATTCGGCGGCAAGCCACGTCCGCTCCTGACCCGGTTCACCTCAGGTGCGGTTTCAACCAATAACTTCGTACAGACTGCTGAGTATTTCAACCCCGCTAAGCAAGGAGGAACAAACGTATTTCCATCGGCTAGCTTTAGCGGACCGATCATGAAGGACCGCGTATGGTTTTTCACAAGCTACACGCCGCAGATATTTGAGACCACAGTCGACACGCCCTACTTTACCAACCTTCCCGCGTCGCAAAGAACCTTCATCACAACCGAACACTACCGGCGAACGAGGAAATTCGAATATGCCTTTGGGCGGATTGATGCGAATCCCATCAATAAATTGAGGCTCACCGGCACGTACCTCTGGAACCCGGTGGTCGATGAGGGGAGTATTCCGACCACCAGTTTCACGAATGTAGCCTCTTCGGGTTTTGGCTTTAACAATGTTCCGACTGCCAACTATGGGGGCAGCATTGGCGTGTTGAGCGGACATAATTTTACGGATCTGCAAGGCGGGCGCCAGAACTCGAACCTGATGACCTTGGCTGGTGTGTACACTGCGACCAGCAAGCTCGTATTCGACGCTCGTTATAGTCGCGGTTTTCTTAACGAGAAGAACGGCAACTACTTTGTTCCCGAGACTGTTCAGATCTTTAGTTGCGGAACTCCAAACGCCGCTTTCCCGTGCACGACAACCGGGGCAAATACAATTACCCGAAAGGATGTCTCGCTCCGAAAATCGTTTGAATCTTCCGTGGCTTTCATATTTAGCGCCGGCGGACAGCATGAATTGAGAGGTGGGTACCAGCGATTCACTATTTTCAACGATGTGCAGTCGGGTAATTCCACCGTCGGACGCATCTCGTTCAACTATGGGACTGACATTGCCACGCTGATCGGTGGAAATGTAACGTCAACGCCCGGGAACGTCGGCTCTGCTTCATTTAGACGCACCGGAACCAATGGCAGTGGATCAAACCTAAGCCAGAGCATCTTCATACAGGATAAGTACCAGCCACATCGGCGATTGACGGTGAACCTCGGGGTCCGTTTTGAGAAAGAGAATCTACCCTCGTTCAACTCGTTTCCAAGCGCGATCAATTTTGGCTGGGGCGATAAGATCGCTCCGCGACTTGGCTTCGCTTACGATCTTACCGGCGACGGCAACACGAAACTTTTCGCCAGCTACGGCCGGTTCTTCGACCGCGTGAAATTCGAGCTTCCCCGCGGTTTGTTCGGAGGCGATATTTTCCTCGAAGATTATTTCGAGCTCTTCCCCGGTGATACGTCCACCAGCTTTAACATCGGGAATATCCTCAACGGTTTCACCGGACCGAGCGTTTGTCCGACGACAGGTTTTATCACTGCGGGTGCGCGCAGCAGATGTCAAAAGAACTTAAGGGTCAACGCAAACGATCCGAATGCTTCTGCACTAAATGGCGGGGCCGTAGATCCTAACTTAAAGCCGTTCCGGCAGACTGAGTTCACGGTTGGCGCAGAACGGCAGTTCCGCAAACTTTACATTTTGCGAGCGCGCTACACGTATAAGAATGTCGATGAGGCAGTGGAAGACGCAGGTATTGTTAATGCGGCCGGCAGCGAGGCGTACATTATCGGCAACCCTGGTAGTGGCCTGCACCTGCAAACGCTCAATACGCTCGGATATCTCAGATCGACAAGACCGCAGCGCCGCTATGACGGGTTCGAGGTTGTCATCGACAGACCCTTGCACAACAACTGGTATTTCAATGCGAATTACACTTACAGCCGGTTATTCGGTAACTACTCCGGACTGGCTAGTTCCGATGAGCCGCACCTGGTTAACGGACGGCTTTCACCCGGCGTGAGTCGTGCCTTTGACTTGCCGTTTATCGGATTCACCGCGCGGGGTGAGAAAGACAACGGGCGGCTTCAGACCGACCGGCCGCATGTCTTCAACATCTACGGCGCCTATATCTTTGATTGGAAGGGAAGGCGAACACATTCAACTGAAATAGCAGCCTTTCAAACCGTCACTTCAGGCCAACCTCAAACCACGACTATCTATGGCGCCTCAACCGTAACGCCGCAAATATTCCTGGGTCGCGGTGATTTGGGTCGTAGTCCGGCCTATTCGCAGACGGACTTTAATATTACTCACCGCTATCGATTTGGTGCGGAGAATCGGTTGACCATGGCTTTCGATCTCAACGTGCTGAATCTCTTCGATCAAGCTACGGTTACCGGCGTCTATACCACCGTGAATCCAAGCACCGCTCCGGTTAACGCGGCGGCCCTCGGATTAAGCCAGGTGGCTTATGCTAACGGTATCACCGGCGGGACGCTGTTGAACCAGATGCAGGCTCGGGTAGCGTCGCAACCAGATAGAAGCGACATCCGGTACGGGCTGCCGTTCCTGTACCAGTCACCGCGAACGCTGAGATTTGGAGTGAGGTTCCTCTTCTAGAAGGATCTCAAAGCTGGACTCTCAAACTCGCCTGAAGCGATTCAGGCGAGTTTGTTTTTGGGCGAAGCAGTTAAGGAATTAGCACGTCACTTGGCAGGCGGGCTTTCACGATACTGTTTAATCAGTTTCTTGATGAGTTCAGCTTGCGAAGTATCTGGAGTAGTCTTCAAATAAAGTTCGAGCTCGTTAGCCGCGTCATGGAAACGGTTAAGGTTTTTCCCGTATAACAGGGCCAGATTCCAGTGGACATCGGGAGAGAGCCCTTTCGTAATCTTGTCAGCTTGTTTTAAAGGTTTCTCTGCCTCTACATATCTTTTCGCTTGTCGCAGTGAAACACCCAGCACAAGTAACGCATCCGCTGAGTTTGAGTTGAGCGTAACCGCTTTCTGGGCCGCTTCGACCGCCGACTCCGATTGTCTTAACTCATAATGTGAAACGCTCAATCCATACCATCCATTAAAACTGCGCGGATTAACTACGACGGCCTTACCAAAAACTGCCACGGCTTTTTCGTATTGTTGTTGCGTTAGATGTATCAACCCCAACCGTTCTAACGCTAAGTAGTATTCCGGAAAAATTTTGAGCGCGCGCTCCAGTCCCGCGACCCCGTCTTCCATCCTATCCCGATCAAGATCAGCAACAGCTCTCTGATAAAGTGTTTTTGCTTCCTCGGGGATCTCTTGCGCGAAAACTACGCCGGTAGAAGCAGAGCCTGTTTTTTTCAAACTAAGATAAAAATCCTTTTGTATGGTATCCCTGATTGGTCTGCCCGAAGCGCTCATACCGGCCAGCTCTACCTCCTGGGTTTGCCCTTCGTAAAGTGTCCCCAGCGGTAAGACTCTCACTTGGAACCTTCCCTGCGAAACTCCCCTAAAAACAAATCGCCCGGAAACGTCGGTTCTCATTCGTTGGAGGATGCCATTGACGTCGTTTATTAGTTCAACATGAACTTGGGAAATCGGACGGCGTTGGTCGTCAAAAACAAATCCGGTTATCGTGCTTCCAGTATCAGGAAGCTGGCCATGGGCCTGAAGAATGAACAACGATATGAGAAGCCCGCTGCCAAAAAAAACGGCGATTAAATGATTTCGTCTCATTGGCTGGACTCGTGAAGGGTGGGCCTCTGCAAAAACAATTGTTATTGACTCTGCCCTATATACCCTCCGTCTTACTCTGGCGTCAACCAAAAAGGTTCACCGTTTGTTTAGGGATTGCGCTAAAAGGCAACTTCTGGATAGTCACGGCTCGGCATCGCGGGGCAGGCGGCAACTGTACGTTTCCATCCGAAATTGTGAAGAGTCATCCAATATTTCGCAGGCTGACACGAGGCTCGATCGCAGTTAAGCGACCATCGAAACGCCTGCCACGCGGCTGGTTCACCGCCGACCGGACTCGTTTCATTATCAATGTTTATCCGTCTGATAAGCACTTTTAGCTTTGATGTGGATGACAGGTCGCATAAAATGCTGGCTCCGAGTTGGTTACCGGCGGGCACCGCGGCGATCTTACCGCCTGCCGAGTAACTGAACATCAACAATCAGAGGTAGACCGGCGTGGTCAGTTCATGATACTGACAAAGATGATTCGCGGCCCGCGAACGTTCGATACGAGGGCGCTGCGACGGCCCGCGAGTTGCCTAAATTTTTTCTGTATTACCGCCAATTGTGTTCGCATTTCCGAGGACGAACCATCAACCGCAGGTCAAAACCGAATCGAGAGGATCCCCTTATGAGACATCACATCAGTCTGCGCACCGTTGTTTCCTCGATACTTCTAACCCTTTGTTTCATCGTTACCGCAGCCGCCCAGGAAACCACGGGCACGATTACAGGCACGGTGCTTGACGCCAACGGAGCTGCCGTGGCCAACGCGAATGTGACCGTTAGCGACACAGAAAAGAAAGTCGTCGTTCGGACAATCACGACGAACGAAGAAGGTTTCTATTCCGTGCCTAACCTGCCGTCGGCGACCTACGACGTAGCCGTTGAGATGGCGGGATTCAAAAAATATCTGGCGAATGCTGTGAAGGTTGATGTGGGCCAGCGTCGCACTGTCGATGTGACCCTGGAAACGGGAAGCATCGCCGAGACGGTGACCATTGAAGCGCAGCCGGTCGCCGTAGAGCTGACCACGCCGACGGCTTCGTCGGTGGTCAGTGGCGACCAGGCCAAGGAGATCTCGCTCAACAATCGAAACTGGGTTCAGCTCGTGACGCTGGCGCCGGGTGTCTCGAACGATCTCGCCGATCAAGTTTATGTTGGCACAACGAACCCCGACGGCCAAGCGAACACTATCAACATTTCAGTGAATGGCGCGCGCAGCAGCCAGAATACTTTCACTGTTGATGGCGCCGACATCACGGACAGAGGATCGAACATCACGATTCAGGCATATCCGAGCGTTGACTCGATCAGTGAGTTCAAAGTTCTGCGCAGCTTGTTTCCGGCAGAGTCGGGACGCAGCGGGGGTGGCCAGGTCAATGTGGTTACTCGCTCGGGATCAGCGAAGTTCCACGGCAGCGCCTTTGAATTCATACGCAACGAAGCCTTCAATGCGAATAGCTTCCTCGTCAATGCGACTACCAACCCGCCGTTTGGTCGCGACACAAACGGTAAGGCAAAACGCCCACCGTTCCGTTACAACAACTACGGCTTTACTTTGGGCGGGCCGGTACACCTGCCGCGTTTTGGTGAAGGCGGAGACTCTTTGCTCCGCAGCAAACGAACATTTTTCTTCATCTCCAACGAGCGCCGCAGGGACCGGCGATTTGCTTCGGCAACGACGGTGACCGTGCCCGACACAAATGTCAGGCTCGGTATCTTTCCGATACCAGTCTGTATAAACCGGCCGGCCGCGCCGTTTAATGAGGCTAATTGTACGGGCGGATTTATTTTGCCCGCCGGCACACCGATCCCCGCAGCGTTCCGAAGTCCGACTGCGGCGGCATACGTCGCGAGCGTTTATAACCAACTGCCACTGCCGAATGCGGGCACGGCTGCCAATCCTTACCTGCTGACGACCGCGGGGCGGAACGTCGCAGACTTCAATCAATGGGTATTCAAGATTGATCACTCGTTCAGTGATCATCTGTCGACGTCTTATCGTTTCCAGAACGACAAGATTCCAACGATTGACGCGAACTCGCTGTTCTCGAATGGCTCGGGCCTGCCGAACGTTTCGGTGACCGAAACGAACTCGCCCGGCAAGACCCACACGGCCCAGGCAATCTATTCGCTCGGTACCAGGACGATCATCGAAGGCCGATTCACCTACGGTTACGGCGCCATCCTAAGCAACAACGTCGGACTCATTTCGTTGAACAACTTTACTGCACCGGTGACTTTGCCGTTTGCGAATCAACGCGATCGCAATCCGTCGATTGGAAACTCAGCCAACACCGCAGCGAACGGTTTCAGTTACTTGAGTAGCTTCGGCCCGTACGACAACTTCTCGTACAAGCGTAATTACAGTGGTGCGGTTACCAGGCTCTTTGGCAACCACACCTTGAAGTTCGGCGCCACCTTCTCTGAGTACCGCAAGAACGAGAATTCGCTTGCCGGCACCAACGAGGGTCTGTTCGCGGCGTTCGGCACGACTTTGCCGGCGGGAGTTTCAACGGGGGCGGTCAACCAAAATCTTCAGCGCTTTGCTAACTTCCTCGTGGGTAACGTGGCCACTTTCCAACAAGCCGCTTTTGATTACACCGCCGACCTGCGACAGACCGCGTTCGAGGCATTCGGCCAGGACGAATGGCGCATGCGCAGAAATTTCACGGTGTATTACGGAGTGCGGTATTCATATTTTCCCGGACCCTGGGACAAGAACGGGCGACTGTCCAACTTCGATCCGAGTTTCTTCAATCCGTCACAAGCGCCGCACGTCACTGGTGCGGGCAATCGCGTGACCGGCACCGGCAATTTCTGTAACGGCATTATCGTTAACTCGCAGAACTTCCAGACCGGACCTGCCGCGTTTAATTGCACGCCGCAAGTATCGCCGTTTGGCAAACACGTCATCGAGGTAAACAAAACTGACTTTGCGCCCCGCATCGGCTTTGCGTGGGATCCGTTCGGCAAGGGCACGACCTCGATCCGCACGGGCTATGGCATCTATCACGAGCAGGTTTTGGTCGGCACGTATCTACAGAACATCGGGACCAATCCGCCTTACCAGCAAAACCTGACGATTACGAACACGCGGTTGGATAACCCAGCCGGAAACTTTGCGATCCCGACGGCGATCCAGAGTCTGCGCGCGGTCCAACCCGATTTCGACACGCCGTACATGCAACACTGGCAGTTGGATTTTCAGCATCAGCTGGGACGCAAAACCCTGTTCACCGTTGGTTACTTCGGTTCGAAGGGCACACATCTGATTGGGTTGACTGAGTTGAATGATCTGCCGGCGGGTAAGGCGCGAAACTCCTTATGCGCGCGGGGCAATGAGTCGTATGTAACGGCCGGCGTGACGCTGGTCACTTGCCAGCCGGCGGGTTACGCCTTCCGCAATTTGGGTACTCCGCCCACGGCTGCTCAGGGAAACCCAAATGTGGTTGGCGGAACGAATTTCAATGACACGCGCATCCTGGATCAACTTCGTCCCTACCGAGGCTATCTTTCAATCGCTCAGATTCAGCCTCGTTACGACTCGAGCTATCACAGTCTCCAGATTTCGGCTCAGCGCCGGTTTACCGGATCGTCAATGGTGCAGCTCGCCTACACTTGGGCCAAGAACCTGACGACCAGCCCGAACGATCGCACCACCGCTCCGCAAGATACGTTTGACATCGGAGCCGAGAAGCAGCGGGCAACCCTGGATCGGCGCCACGTGCTGACTATTAACTACATTTACGAGTTGCCGTTCTTCAAAGCGCAACACGGATTTGTCGGAAAGGTGTTGGGTGGCTGGCAGGCGTCGGGAATCGCGGTGTACAACTCAGGACTGCCGTTTAGTCCGTCAACCTCGAATTACGATCCGGCGGGCTTGGGCTTCCTCGCCGCCAATCCGGCCGGCCGGCCAAACCTGCTGTGTGATCCGAATCAGAATGCACCACACACGCAGCAGCAGTGGTTCAATACCGCGTGCTTCCAGGCGAATCCAGCACTGACAGATGCGTTGGGAAATCGCATACTCGTACCGAACACCCCAGGCAACGCTGCTCGCGGAACCGTCACCGGTCCAACCACTAAGCGTGTCGACTTCACGATGAGCAAGAATGTGCGCTTCGGAAGCGAAGGCCGGTATGCAGTTCAGTTCCGGGCGGAAGTGTTCAATATTTTCAACAAAACAAACTTCCGGAACATCGCGAGTGTGAATGTCACCGCGGCAACTTATGGCACCATCAATACAGTAAGAGATCCTCGCACCATGCAGTTCGGCGCGAAGGTTTCCTTCTAAACCGGACCCAAGTCACTAAGAATGCCCGCGGTGACTAGCCGCGGGCATTTTCGTTTGCATCAGGTGACTTCAGCGATGGCGCGAAAAAAAAGGCGCTGGCTAATGCGGCGTCGGTAGACAGAGTTGTTGAACTTGGCCCGGTCCATCGAAGTTTGATTATCGAAAGCCGGTCGTTGGAGGCTCTCCCTTCGATTACCGGACGTAATCGTAATCTTTTAATCCCGCTGGGTATTACTAAGGATCGCAGTCGTCGTTACAATGAGTGTACGCGTTGTGACAGTTCTCGCTCGCGTATTGCAGCTGGTCATAACGTGGTTTTGATCACAGGCTTCATGGCACGGATCATTTGCTTTGACCGGCTGCGGCAAGATCGCGGAAACCGCGATTACAGAAACCAGCATCGCAAGCACAAACAAGAATCTCATGCAATACCTCCGTCAGCCCCAATGAATTGACCACCCCACCCCAAAGGTTCGATCCGTGGCGGCAACTTATTGCGCACCTGAGGGAATGTCAAGAGTGATGTGAAGAAGTTTGCAACCTTCCAGAAGCTCGGTCGTAGGCTGACAATACGCTTGTCGGTTGCGAGCTTATGTGTTCAATATTCTCAACCTCAAAGCTTCGACGTATCGGTAGCACGAGCGTAACTTAACGCGCTTTATAGAGCATATACGATTGCGAGATCCGGCGGACGCATCGAGTTATGCGTGATTTTTTCTCTCACTGGTAGTTGCCTCGTTTACTAAGTACAAAACCCGAGCAACAGGAAGCGCGTAACAAGATTCTTGGCCAGTTGGCGACGCTCTACAAGAATTTCCACAACAACTCGGACGCCGGGCTAAATGAGCTGATTTCGACTGTCCTGTCGAAACCACTCCCATAGACTCGCCACATAACAAGCTCCATTCCTTCCATCCCGGACCGGGACGGTTCCGACCCGCAAAGTGTTTCCACGACGGAAACCAACTGACTGGTGAGGCCGAAAGTAACGCCGGTTTGCCTCATCACACGTCTTTATCCGTCTGATAAGTTCTTTTAGTTTTTATTGTTGCTCCAAACAGGATAAAAGGCGCTTGTAGAATGTCGCGCTCACTGTTGAGCACGCTGAAAACTTTCCTAGGAGCCTGAATCATGAAACGTCACTCAGGAATTCTGCGCCATCTTCTGGTCGCGCTTGCTGTCTGTTTCTGTTTTGGATCGATCGCAGTAGCTCAGACAGTCACAGGAACTGTGCAGGGGACTGTCACTGACCCCAATGGAGCGGTAGTCAACAATGCAGAGGTTGTCATTCGCAACGTTGAGACTGGGCAGGAAAGAACGTTAACAACAAATAGTGACGGGTTCTACGTTGCGTCATTCGTGCCACTGGGCCGTTACCACATCGTGGCGAACCATCAGGGGTTTGCCAAAGTCATTAAGGAAGATGTCGAAGTTAGCTTAAATCAAACACGAGTGGTTGATTTTCGCTTGAGTCCGGCGAGTATCACGGAGAATGTGGTGACTACTTCCGAGACCACTACTATCAACACCACTAACGCCGAAATCAAAGGCACCCTGACGAGCCAGGAGATTCAGGACAAACCGGTTTTCAATCAGAGTAATTTTCTAACTCTGGCGGAAACCTTTACCGGCTTTCAGGAGAACCCAACGTCGGGACAAAACAATCCCACTGCGTCGTCTGGTTCGTCGATTAACTTCAATGGCACCGGAACACGGGGCGCTACCTTTCAAATCAATGGCGTAAACAATGATGACTCGTCCGAGAATCAAAACCGGCAGGGAGCGGCGCTGTCGACCATTAAAGAATTTCAGGTGATCACCAATAACTTCACCGCAGAGTTTGGCCGGGGTTACGGCGCGGTAGTCCTGGTGCAAACCAAGTCGGGCACCAATGACATTCACGGCGACGTCTATTGGTTTCACAACGACAGCGCTTTGAATGCGAAGAGTTTCCTGGCTCATGGAAAAAAACCGGTCAACCGCCGCAATCAGTTTGGGTTTACCTCTGGTTTCCCAATCTTCAGAAACAAACTCTTTGGCTTCGTTAATCTGGATCATAAAGAGGAAACGGGAGCCAACATTTACACTCGCGACGTGTTTTTAGCGGCCGAGAGGAATCCAGCAAATTGGTTTACGGTGACTCCGGCGAACGACACGCCGGCGAACCGTGCCTTCATAGCGTCGATCATCAGTCGCATTCCGGCGGAGCTGGTTCCCAACGATCCGCGGAGCAATCGTACTTTTGTTGGCCAGCAGCCCTTTGATTTTCCCGCTCGTGATTACTCAGGACGCCTCGATTGGAATCCGTTTCAATCAGATAACCTATCTGCTCGCTGGCAGTATACGCGTCAACGTTTTGACGCTGACGACATCATTCTTGGCGAGCGCGCCGACCAAAACAACAAGCAGCAGAATTTTGGCTTGACCTGGACGCACCTGTTTTCAAACACGACCGTAGGCGAATTCCGTTACGGATTGGGCCTGCGAACCACGCTGGTGAATATCACGGCCGGAAACGACACGCCAATCGTACGTTTTGAAAACCCGGTCAGCATCGGAGCAACGATCATCGGCAATGCCGGCCAGTTTCCGATTCAGCGATATCAGACCGACAATCAGTTCGTCTATAACCTCACTACTCTGTTTGGGAACAAGCACTTCTTCAAAGCAGGCACCGACATCCGCCGCCAAAAACTCGACGACCTGGCGGACAGCAACTCGAGAGGTTTTTGGCAATTCAATCGCACCTGTAACGGCACCACTAACCTCTATGCCAGCGGGTTCCAGGCGTTAATCAATGGATGCGTGGCGCAATTTCAAAAAGGATACGGGCCCTTCTTCCTCGAAAACCGGATCAACGAGGCGAACCTTTACGCTGAGGACAACTGGAAGATTCGTAGCAATTTCACGCTTAACCTTGGACTCCGTTACGAGCACGTTTCCGCTCCTGAGGAGATCGCCGGCCGCCTCGATTATGGCATTGACGCCGACGACAATAACTGGGAGCCGCGCTTCGGCTTTGCCTGGAGTCCCGAGTTTGAGAGTGGAATATTCCGCACCTTGTTCGGCGCACAAGGCGACTCTTCCATTCGCGGCGGATACGGGATTTACCACGGCCGAATCTTTCAGTCAGTGTTCTCGCAATCAGGAGCAACTGTCCGGTTCAATCCGCCGAATGCATTCTTCTACAACCGTTCAGGTGCGCCAACCGGCGATTTCGCCCCGACCAGGTTAACTGACCCCACTAATGGTTTCGTGTTTACACCTGGCGCGCCCCTAACATCAAGAGCCACGTTATCGATTATCGATCCGGGGCTCGAGATGCCCTACACCCAACAGTGGAACCTCAGTATCGAGCGGCAAATGCCTCTCACTTCGTCGCTACGAGTGAGCTACACCGGGAACCGGGGGATCGGGCTGCTCAAGTACTCGCTTGATAATCTGCCCTTGCACTCTACGAGCGGAGTGCTCGTGCCAAACCATCCATTCAATTCCCCGACTGCGCTCTACGGCACTGCTCTGCCGGTTGGCGATCCGCGACGGACTGACGTGCGCGGTCAGGTTATTCGCCCGGCTGCGGATTTCATATGTGCGGGAACAGGTCTGAACGGCGTTGGAGTTACTGCGCAATGTCCAGTGGCCGTTCCGATAGGCGCGTTTGAATACAGCTACCGCGTGACGCGCACTAACGAGCGGCGCCCGAACGGTTTCTACACAACGAATCTGGCCACCAGCAACGCCGCTTGGAGTTATTATCATGGCCTTCAGGTCGAGTGGACGAAACGACTGAGTCATGGCCTGAATTTCTCGGCTGCTTATACCTGGTCGAAGTCCCTCGACACGACCTCTGAGGCGACCTTCGTCGGTACGGGCGACTCAAATCAAAATGGAAACGATGCGCGAACTGCCCGCGGTCTCTCGCGCTTTCATACTCCGCATCGATTCACGCTGTACGGTACCTATCGCCTGCCCTTCTTCAAGGGAGATAAAGGTGTTCTGGGCCAAGCATTCGGCGGCTGGCAGTTGTCGTCAGTGGTTAAGTTGATACATGGCACACCCTTTTCCGTAATTACTACGGCCGTCGACCTGAATTTCGATGGGTTCGGGGAACCACGACCAGTCCTTCTCGACCCTTCGATTTTGGGCAACAGCGTCAGCAATCCGGCCAACGCATTGCAAGCCTTGCCGAGGGCAGCATTTCGCACACTTCTACCCGGCGATCCGATTGCTTCTGTGGTAGGTCGGAATACGTTCTATCTCGACGGAGTGCAAAACGTTGACTTTGGCATCATGAAGGTCTTTCGCATGCCATGGAAAGAGGATCATAGCCTGACAGTGCGCGCCGACCTCTTCAATGCTTTCAATCACGTGCAGTTTGGTTTTCCGAGCAACAACGTTACGGCCGCTAACTTCGGTGCGATTACGGGAGGGGCCACGCTGTATCTGCCGCGCAATGTGTCGGTCTCGTTGAAATACATTTACTGATCCACACAGAGTTGGCCATCCAAAGGCGGAAGCGATGCTTCCGCCTTTCTTTTGCGTTCGCGAGTTGAAGCACAAAACACAAGACGTACCATCGCTAGTGATCGGGCTCGGCCTGATCCTCGTTCTATCGGTTTTCATACCTGTCGGAACCGACACTGCTGCCAGTCCACCCGTGACGGCCTCGAATGAAGTACGAGCCTTGTGGGTGGTGCGGACTACGCTCACCTCACCTGAAAAAATCCATCAAATGGTTGAGAACGCCAGTGCCGCAGGTTTCAATACACTAATTGTCCAGGTCCGCGGTCGCGGCGATGCATACTACACGTCTCGTCATGAACCACGAGCGATCGAGTTAAAGGATCAACCCGCTTCGTTCGATCCGCTCGCTACAACTTTGATGGAAGCTCGCCGGCGAGGTTTGAAAGTACATGCCTGGCTCAACACAAGTCTGCTGGCCAATCTTGATACGTTGCCGACCCAACCGGAACACGTGTATCACAAGCATCCCCAATGGCTCGCGGTGCCCAAGCCCGTGGCCGCAGGACTCTACCGGCTATCGCCGAAAGACCCGCGCTACCGGCAGCGGATAGTCGAATGGTCCAAAGCGAATCGCGCCGAACTCGAAGGGATATATACAGGACCAGCGAATCCCAAGGTGCGTGAGCACATCTACAAAATCTGGATGGACGTGCTCGAGCATTACGCCGTCGATGGTTTGCATTTCGACTACGTCAGACTAGCCAGTCCGGACTTTGATTACAGCCGCACGTCTCTCGAAAAATTCTGGGCATGGCTCAAGCCAAACATTGCGGACTCTGAACGACGCCGGCTGGCGAAGTCCCTGAAAGATAATCCGCTGGCGGCGACGGATGCCCACCCGGATCGATTTGCGGAATTTCAACGCGCGCAGATTACGTTGCTCGTGCAACGCATCTACCGTGAGGTCAAGAAACGAAGGCCCCAGATGCTTGTTTCCGCAGCGGTCTTCGCCAACGACGAAAACGCTTACACCCGGCGGTTTCAGGATTGGCGGCGCTGGCTGCAGATGGGAATTCTCGACGTCGCGTGCCCGATGGCCTACTCAACTGATACGGCCGTCTTCCGGAAACAGATTGAGGTGGCTACTTCGACAGCGCATGGCGGCGGGCGGCGCGTCTGGGCGGGAATCGGAGCTTATCGCATTCCGGTGGAATCCACCGTTGAGAAGATTGGCGTCGCGCGCCAGCTCGGAGCCGATGGAATAATCCTGTTCTCTTACGACTTTACCATCCGCACTGGCCCGCTAAATCCCGCGGGCGATTACCTCGAGCAGGTTCGCCGCGCGGCGTTCGCGCCGGCCGTTTCACCCTGATCAGGACTGACCGTACTTACTGAAGAGAGACTGCGAAAAACAGAATTGGTCGGGGCCGCCCGCCAACATTTAAAGCAGCGGGACCCAGATAGAGTTTTGGTGCGACCTCGCGCACTTCATCGACGATCGATTTGATCAGTGGCGGGTTGCCGGGACGAGCATAATCCAGCAGAAATGCCGGCTCGCCATCCAGGAAAGATGCAGCAAAGCGCGTCCCGAAAGTGAACCAGCGCCGCTTGCCAAAGAAGGTAACGCGATTGATTCCTTCACCCGCGTCAGCGCTGAGACTCTGAAAAGATTTTCCCTTCCAAGCGAAGATCGACGACTCGCCAAACGTTCTCAACAACCAGGCCAGCGGACCGGTGCGCGGAGTACGCCACGCCAGCATCGCGCCCACGGCGTCGCCGTTAAGATCCGAAAGGGCATTCGGCCGCTTGGCGGCACGATAAAGTCTCTCAAGCTCGTCATATTTCAGTCGACGCAAGGCTGTCAGATCGAGTTGCGCGTTTTCGCGAATGGCGGGGGCCGGTGCGCTCATGTTTGTTTCTCCTTCCGCGAGGTTTTGAGCTTGAATAATCCGTAAACTCCGATGATGACGAGCGCGAGGCCGATCAGAACGTGCAAAATATCATCAACCCGGGTCCAGAGAAAATATTTCTCGGGCGGCAGGTGAAGTGCGCTGGCCAACGCCTGGTAAAGATCGATCAAGCCAAACCCGAAATTGAAAGACGACAGCCACAGTTCGTTCCTGGCCCTCACGATAAGCAAACCGATTACACCAAAAATCAGATGAAAGACGTTGTAGGCTGGCGCGCCGCTCGTCAGACTATGTTCTGGCGGCGCCAAAAATCCGGCGATGCCCGCGATGATTAGCACCGGCGCGAAGATCGCGAGCGTGATGAAGTTGAGGCTTTTGTTGGTCGGCTTCTTAGCGTCCATTTTCGCGCGAAAAATAACGCTTGTGCCCGAGCGTGTCAAACATTTTGGCGTTGTTGCACAATTCTTATCTTGCGATTCAAGCTGCCTGTTCGGTGGTACAATTCAGACCTAGTTTCGGCCAGAGGTTGCGGCATGACAAACGAAGAGATGCAGCGGGCGATGGATTTAGTCGCAGAGCAGGAAGCGCGGTCCTCAGCAAAGGTGGATGCAATTGTCGACGCCCAGAAAATCGCCGACGTGAGGTGGGCGCTTACCGAGAGAAAAATTGGCGCGTTGTTAACGGCTGCCATGCGTCACGAGCGAGAGTACTTTGACTGGATATATCGCGAACATAAGCGAAACTACCGACGAAAGAATAGATAACAAGATGACCAACGAAGAAATGCAAACTGCGGTAGCGTTCATGGTTAACCAGCAGGCGCAGACCGCCGTGAAACTTGATCGGTTGACTGAAGGAGTCGACGCGCTGACTGTGAAAGTCGACGGCCTGGTTGAGATTCAGAATCGTGCTGAACAAAGATGGGAAAGAACTGAAGCAGGTATCCGCTCGTTGCTCGCTATCGCTGAAATGCATGAAAAAGAGATCGCAACGCTGACCGAGAATGGCCGCGCGACAGATGATCGACTCAACGCGCTCATCAACGTCGTCGAACGCCAAATCAGCAACGGCCGCAAAAGTAATTAATCGAATCGCCTTCCGTGCTCACGCTACTCCGCAACGCCCGCATCGTCCTTCCCGAACAAGTCCTAGAATCAGGCGGTCTCCTCATCACCGACGGACAAATTGCTCGCGTGATCGAGGACATTTCCGCCGCGTCCGTTAACGCCGATTCGATAATCGACCTCGATGGCGCGACGCTATTTCCCGGTTTCGTCGATATTCACATTCACGGCGCAATCGGCGTCGACGTAAACAGCGCGACCGCCAGCGACTTGCGACGTCTAAGCGAGTTGCTCGCGAGCACAGGAGTCACCGCGTGGCTGCCGACGCTCGTGCCTGCAGCGAACGAGCAGTACCAACGCGCAATCGCGGCCATCAGCGAATTGATGAGTCAACAGGCAACTGCGCAATCAAATGAGGTTGGTGCGCGCGTCCTTGGCGTTCACTACGAAGGCCCGTTTGTTAACAGCGAGCAATGCGGAGCGCTCCATCGCGAGCACTTTCGCACCTTCAAGAGTGCGACCGATGTCGACTCGCTGCCGACCGTCGAGAACCAAAATGCGGTTCACCTGACGACGGTGGCGCCGGAAATCGAAGGCGGCATTGAGTTGATCGGCGAGTTACGAAGGCGCGGTTGGATTGTTTCTATTGGCCACACGCGCGCGCTGCCGGACGTCCTCGATGAAGCGAAAGCCGCCGGCGCGCAGCACATGACGCATTTCATGAACGCGATGACGCCGCTGCATCATCGCGCGCCCGGACCGATTGGCTGGGGACTGCTTAACGACGACGTCAGTCTCGACGTGATCGCTGACGGCGTGCATCTCGATCCAATGATGCTGAAGGTTCTCTTGCGCTGCGTGACGCCTTCACGTTTGGCGCTGATCAGCGACGCGATCGCGGCAACCGGCCAGGGTGACGGCGATTACGAAATCTGGGGAGAGAAGATCACTGTCACAAACGGCCGCACGAGCAACGCGCGCGGCAGCATCGCAGGCTCAGTCATCACGATGCAGGATGCCGTGAAGATGATGCTGTCGCTCGGAGCATCGGAATGCGACGTCGCGCGCATGGCTTCACTAAATCCGGCTCGGCTGCTCGGCATCGATCGTGATTGCGGTTCGATTGAAGAAGGGAAGCGTGCGGATTTGGTTGCGCTGGATGATCAGGGCCATATTCAATTGACTGTGATTGGCGGTCAAGTCGTTTTTTGCGCCGTCTAGTTTGTCGCCCACCCTTTCTCGACCTGTTCATCTGTGAACCATGAGACAAAATCTTCACGCTGAAAGCGTGAAATAAAATAGCCCAGGGCAAAGCGCGAAGCGCGACGCCCTGGGACGCCCAGCCACCCACAAATTCTTCGCCCTGTAGATACCGTCTTAAGAATCAAGAGACGGGTTAAGTAAAAGTTCATGATTAGGGTCGAACATTTTGCCGGACTTGAGCACACCGAAAGCTATGTGAAGAAGTTTGCGCATGGCAGCACCGATAACCTCCATTTTGTTTTTGCCGTTGCGGGCCAGGCGCTGACAGAAGGTGCGAACAATAGGATTGTATTGCTTGGCGACCATCGCCGGCAGAAAGAGCGCTTTCCGCACTCTGGCGTTACCGGTCTTTGATAATCGGGTTTTGCCGCGCATGGTGCCCGAGCGATTGTTTTTCGGCGTCAGGCCCGCGTAAGCAGCCACCTGACGCGCCGATTTGTAATGGCTGATATCTTGGATTTCGGCCAGCAGCTTGGCGGCGGTCCGTTTGCCAATGCCGGGAATCGACTCCAGCAACTGGCATTGCTGCTTGAGATCGGGATGTCGGTCAATGTGGTCTTCGATCTGTTTCTCGGTGCGCGCGATCTCCGCGTCCAGGTAAGCCACCAGCTTGCGCAGTGATTTGACTACGCCTTTTGGTTTCGGACCCTCGAGGCGATTCAGCTGCTGCTGTCTGGTCTCCAGCAGATTCTCGAGATGTCGAGTCAACGCTTGCAGCTCGCGCAGATGCGCTGGTGGCGGAGTCCAGGCCGCCGGCCGCTGCTTCTCGCAGAAGCGGCGGATCAATCCGGCATCCGGTCTATCGTCTTTATTGCGCAGCAGTTCGCTTTGGCCAAACGCTTTTATCCGGAGCGGATTGACGATGCTGACAGTGTGGCCTTGCTGATGGAGATAAAGCGCCAATTCCTCGCTGTAAACACCGGTGGCTTCTAAGCAGGCATGAACCTGCTTGACCTTGTGTTTGACGAGCCAGGTGCCAAGCTCGCTGAAGCCGTCCTTGCGGTTGGTGAACTTGCGGTGACGCAGCTTTTCATTCAACGACAGCTCCACATGGAAACTGTCTTTACTGATATCGATTCCGAGCGTTGGCAGCATTGCTTTGCTCCTTGTTGATAAACTTGTTCGAGTCAACCTTGTGCATGCAGGCTCATCTCGTAATGAGAGGCCATAAGATACCGTTCGACTTCTAGCGAACAAGATGGAGGAAGAGAGCTGATCTACAGGACAGGCTCAGCGGCCTAGGGGCGAAATCAGGTTGCTCTTCCTCCTTCTGCCTGGGTGCGACCCATGGCAAATTGAAAAACACTGAGCGCGGTTAAGCAAGATACAAGGGGCGAGATTAGATTACGGGTACATTCTTATTTCGCGCCTTCAGCGCTCGGAGTCTTCTTCCGCAGCTGACCTGGGGCGTTGCCCCAGGCTATTGCATCGCGCGCCTTCGACGCTTAGAATCTGCGCGAACACGGTCGTTAACTCGCACGCGAACTTGTTGCACCTCTCAGTCAATTCCACATTGAGATGAAATGTGCGGAGCCAGCCCATGAACAATTCTCCTCAAACAACTATTAACACCGCTCAGTCACAGCTAGATGAAGCCGTCAACGATCGCGCGACGGCATTATTAGGCGTTTACCAGGAGATCTGTAAAAGCCATCAAGCGGTTGATGAGTTTCGGATGAAATTGTTGGGCCTTTTGCCGTTGGCCTCGTTGGCGGGAATATTTCTTCTCGGCAGATCCGATATTCAATCGGGTTCGGCCGGTATGCAAAATCATTCGCAGTTAATCGCGTTTATCGGCATTTTCGCGGCCATCTTCACTCTCGCACTTTTTATGTATGAGATTCGTGGCATTTTGAAATGTCATGACCTAATTCTTTCCGGCCGGAAAATCGAAAATACGCTCGGTATTCACGGCCAGTTTTGGGTCTGTGAGAAGCAGCAAGAAGAAAGCAAGACCCACAGTATCTTCAATGCGATAACGACGGCATGTTTTACTTACGCCTTCGTGTTTACCGGTTGGGTGTTCCTGACATTGCACAACGGATTCGGTTTTAGGAATTTGCATTGCCTCATAACAGCGCCGCTGGCGGGACTTATCACTGGCTTGATAGCATATGGTCTAATTAAGAGATGCATTCCTTCATAGATTCATCGTTGCTCGAGATGACCAAACACGCTCTCTTCACTTCGGCGTTGCTGACCTTCGCTAAGTAGTCTTTCGGGCGGGCGCCTCAAACCACAACGTCCCCAGCGGCGGCAGTGTAATCGCCGCTGAATATTCCATCCCGTGCCAGGGCGTCTTTTCCGCGCGAATACTTTTCACCACTCCGAAGCCGCCGCCGCAGTACTTCTCGTTATCAGTATTGAGTAGCTGCTTATAGGTTCCCTTGCGTGGAAGTCCGATGCGGTGCTCCTCACGAATCAGCGGCGAAAAGTTGCTGACGCAGACGATCTCTTTGCCGGTCGAAGGAGCGGTGCGGAGAAAGGCGACGATGTTCTCCGCAGCGTTATCGACCTCGATCCAACTGAAGCCCGATGGGTCGCGGTCGGCTTCAAACAACGCCGGTTGCCTGGCGTAGAGCCTGTTCAAATCCTCGATCAGTAGCTGAACACCTTTGTGGATAGGTTGTTCCAGCAGGTGCCAATCCAGACTTTCTTCTTCCGTCCACTCGCGCCACTGCCCGAACTCACCGCCCATGAACAGAAGTTTCTTTCCCGGATGCGCCCACATGTATCCGTACAGCGCGCGCAGGTTCGCAAACTTCTGCCATTCTTCGCCCGGCATCTTGTTCAGCAAAGAGCCCTTCATATGCACCACTTCATCGTGAGAGAAGGGAAGAATGAAGTTTTCGCTCCACGCGTACAGTAGACCGAACGTCAGCGCGTTGTGATTGCCGCCGCGAAACAGCGGATCCGTCTGAAAGTATTTAAGCGTGTCGTGCATCCAGCCCATGTTCCACTTGAAATCAAAGCCGAGTCCGCCGTTGTAAACCGGGGCAGTGACCTGCGGCCAGGCAGTTGATTCTTCCGCGATCATCAGCGTGCCGGGACATTCGCGGTGCGTGACTTCGTTCAGCTCTTTCAACAAAGAGATCGCTTCGAGGTTCTCACGTCCACCAAATTCGTTCGGCACCCACTCGCCTTCTTTGCGGCTGTAATCGAGATAGAGCATGGAAGCGACCGCATCGACGCGCAATCCATCGAGATGAAATTCGCGCAGCCAGTACAGCGCGTTGGCAATCAGAAAGTTGCGGACTTCATGGCGGTCGTAGTTGAAAATGTACGTGCCCCAGTCAGGATGCTCGCCCTTGCGCGGATCGAGGTGTTCGTACAGAGCGGTGCCGTCAAAGCGGCCCAGCGCGAATGCGTCTTTCGGAAAATGCGCCGGCACCCAGTCCATAATTACGCCGACGCCCGCCTTGTGAAGATGATCGACGAGGAAACGAAAGTCGTCCGGCGTGCCGTAACGCGATGACGGAGCGAAGAACGCACTGACTTGATAACCCCAGGACGGGCCGTACGGATGTTCCTTCAGCGGCAGAAATTCGACGTGCGTGAACCCGTTTTCCAGAACATAGTCCGCGAGTATTGGCGCCAATTCGCGATAGGTCATCGGCCGGTTGTCTTCTTCAGCTACTCGCCGCCACGAGCCAAGATGGACTTCGTAGATCGACAACGATTCGCGCCAAGCCTGTCGCTTGGTTCGTTTCGCAATCCAGGCGCGGTCATGGAATTTGTAGCTCGATGTGAAAACCACCGACGAAGTGTCCGGCGGCACTTCCATCATGAAGGCGTACGGATCGGCCTTAAAGAACTCCTGGCCCGCAGTGTGGATGACGTATTTGTAGAGTTCGCCTGCGCGCAAGCCCGGGATGAAGAGTTCCCAAACTCCCGACGTTGCCAAGCGTCGCATCGGATGTTTCGTCACGTCCCAGGAGTTGAAGTTCCCGACCACGCTGACACGGTCCGCTGCGGGCGCCCAGACAGCGAACGTGACGCCGCGTTTGCCGCCGTGCGACCTGACATGGGCGCCCAACTTTTCGTAGATCCGATGGTGCTTGCCTTCGCCGAAGAGGTGAAGGTCGAGATCGCTAAGAACTGGCGGGAATTCGCTTGCGGGGCTTTTTGCCTTTGCTGCTTTTTTGGAAGCCTGTTTCGGAGAAGGGGCGGAGTCCTTCCTCACGGTAGGGCTAGCGCTCCGTTTTGTCGGAGGCCTTGTCTCATTCGGCTGTTTTGATTTCTTCCGCGCCATTTTCTGTCGCCGGCTAAAGCGGGCTGAGAATCAAAATTAATCGCTGAACCCGGGTTCCGCTTCGCTTCACCCGAGGCTACCATCTGCCGCCAGCTTCGCTGGCTGGTTGAGTGCTGCCGCCTGCAGCGCTCCGTTCCACGGTCAAGTCAAAACAGCCTCTTGGCTTAGTTCACGGCTTGATGAAGGTTCGACGAATCTCCGGAAGATATCGGCGCCCGTGCCGAGCTCTGGCCGATTACTCTTTGCTTCCGACAGAATTCCCAGAAACCGCTCCCGCGCGGACGGCAGATTCAATTGCTTCATCAAATCCATTGCCCGCGCAGCGTACCTTAGAATTTGAAGCGTTTCGATCCCGAAGATGTCATTGAAGAACCAACCGCAGCTTGTATACATCAACATCAGCATCCGTTGCAGTTCGAGATGCAAGAGCGCGCGAGATCCTTCATCGGCAGTTAACCATCGACCAGCGTGATCAAACAAGAATTGTTCGCGTGACTCATGCGGATTGAGAATAAGCGAGATGCTGTCATCGCGCGCCAGCCACGGAAACGTGAACAGGTCGCCGCGAGTTGCCTCAAAGTGCGAGATGTTTTCGTCGCGAAGAAAGTCGAGCGCATCCCGCAGGGGCGTTCGCCACTTCTGGTTCCACCCCGGCTCGCCTCCGGTTACGCACCCACAATCACGGATCCAACGCCCTACGCCGTGCTGACAGCTCCACGAAGTACCCTGACCGTCCGATCCGTTGTTGATCTCCACATCGTGCTGTGGCGGATGCTGATCGAGATACTCGCCGTAGTTCGTTGTTTTGAATCCGCGCACCGGCGCTTCGACTGTAAGTGCGTACGCCAGACAAAGGTCGCCGAACTTAAAGTGATGCCCGTAAGTCTCGCCGTCGGTGGCGAGATTGAGCATTTTCGTCTCGCGCGCGGCGTGGGCGAATGAATCAACAAGGGCACTGCTCGAGCGCAGTAAACCTTCAAACGCAATCGCGCGCGATAAGGGCCCGTGGTAGAAAAAGACGGCGATCGATTGGTTTGCGTCGTCCGTGTGCGTGTAGCGGTAAGGGATGCTTGTATCCAGGTTCTCTGCGACTGAATGCCTGTCATTAGGTGAGTCTTTTACCTGCTCATCGTTCCCGGTGCGGTCAACTCCGACCCGGTCGCTACCGCTCCCGTTACTGACGCGCGCAGCTTGATGCGGCGCGAGAATCACGTAGCGCAAGCCTTCATCGATCAGTGCGTCGAGCACGAGTTCGTTACACGCCGTCTCGGGCAGCCACATCGCTTCCGCTTCACGCCCAAACCGATGACGAAAATCGCCGAGACCCCAGCGAATTTGCGTGCGCAGGTCGCGCTCGTTACACAAAGGTAAAATCGCGTGACCGTACGCTTGGGCGATCGCGTTACCGTGACCTTGACGAGTCAGAACACTTACGCGATCCGCGTCAATAATTCGGTTGTAGGTTTCCCGATGATTCTCCTCGAGCCAACTGAGTAACGTCGGACCGAAGTTGAAACTGATGCTTTCGTAGTTATTGATCGCGCGCGACTCGCCGGTCACCGGATCTGAAATCAACGTGGAGGAATTCGGCTGATAGCATTCGGCTTGAATGCGCTCGTTCCAATCATCAAAGGGCGCGGCGCTCGGTTGAGCTTCGATGACGCCCGTCCAGGGGTTTTCTCGCGGAGGCTGGTAAAAGTGGCCGTGAATAATTAGAGAGGGTGTTGGGGTTAGGGTGTTGGGTGTCGGGTTTGGAATGTCCATTAACAGTTAATCAGAACCTTCAATTAAGGGCCGGCCGGCCTTCTAAACCCTACACCCAACACCCTATACCCTCGCAAGTGCCAGCCAAGCAGCCCCCAGCAAGCCCGCATCGTCTCCGCATTCGGCGCGCACGATTCTGCAGCGTTGCGCCGGAACTGGAAAGGCGCGCCGGGCCATTTCTTCTCGTGCGGTTTCAGCAAACAAGTCGAACGCTGCTGAAACTCCACCGCCGATGACAATCATTTCCGGATTCAAAGTGTTGACGATGTTTGCCGCGGCGATGCCGAGATAGGTTCCCATCCTGCGAAATATTTCGACAGCGAGTTCATCGCCTAAAGCAGCGGCGTCCGCGACTTCACGAGTCGTTAAGTCGGCGGCGGCGCCCGAATTCAATCGGGATGCCGGATGCTTTGAAAGCTCTTCTCGGGTCATTCGCACAATCGCCGTTCCCGACGCGCAAACTTCGAGACAACCAGTATTTCCGCACTCGCATTTCGCTCCGCCAAACGGATCGACGCTGGTATGGCCAATCTCTCCCGCCGTACCGTCGACCCCGCGCCACAGTTCTCCATTGAGAATGATTCCACTGCCGACTCCGGTCCCCAGCGTCAAACAGACGATGGTGTGATGGTCACGCGCGGCTCCTTGCCACATTTCACCCAAAGCGGCGGCATTCGCATCATTCTCAATTAGCACTTGACGCTGAAGTTTTGTTTCCAGCGCCTCAGCCAATCCGAAGTCAACAATCGCGGGAACGTTTGGCGCATTCACTATCGCGCGCGTTTGCGCGTGAACCGAACCGGGAACAGCCACGGAAACAGCGTCAATGCGCGCGGCACGTTTTGCGGCCTCAACTGCACAACTCTCAACGGCAGCGACAATCGCATTTACGATGTCTTCAGCTTTCTCAGAATCAGGAGTTTTAGACTTAACCCGTTCGTGAAGACGACCGCGGGAATCGATATTCGCCGCGCGTAGATTTGTGCCGCCTAGATCGACGGCGCAGATGAGTTTGTCTGTAGTTGCCCGCTTCATACGGTTTTAATTGGACGCGTTAGGACGACGCAACGAGTTTGGAGTGCGCCGACGAGCGGGGTCCCGGCGCGAGCATCTCGCGTGGGGTGCTCTTGGCGGCGCTTTGGATGAATCTGTAAAACGGAATCTGCTGGAGAGATGATTCGGCAGCTCGATCCAAGGCGCCGTCGCCCCTTTCGCTCTGCCGGCGCACTCCAAACTAGCCGGCGCACTCCAAACTGGCCGGCGCACCGCGCTTAACCTTTTCTTCGGCCGAACATGTCGAACCCGACCGCGGCAACCAGCACACCGCCTTTGACGACGTACTGCGCCCAGTTCTCAACGTTAAGAAGCGACATGCCATTGTCGAGGCTGGCGAGAATCAAAGCGCCCAGCACGGCGCCAAACACCGTCCCGCGGCCGCCCATCAAACTCGTTCCCCCGATCACGCACGAAGCGATTGCGTCGAGTTCCATCAACGTGCCGGCGTCGGGCGAAGCGCTGCCGACGCGCGCGGTGTGCAGAATCGAAGCCAATCCCGCGAGCGCGCCCATCACACAAAACGCCGCGAGCACGTATCGCTTCAAATTGATTCCCGAAAGCCGCGCGGCGTCAGGGTTGCCGCCAATCGCGTATAAATACCGGCCGAATGTCGTGTTGGTAGTGAGAAATGCTCCGGCGAGCGCGACGGCGAGAAGGAAGATCACCGGAATCGGAATGCCGCCTGCTTTGTTCATCAGAAAGACGAACGCGACGACTGCAATTGACGGAATAATAATTCGGGTCGCCATCGCCGCCACGCTCATCGCTTGCAGGCCATGGCGGCGCCGGGCGCGATTACGTCGCAGGTTTGTCCAGGCAATTGTGGCAATACCGATAGCAGCGAGCCCAAAGCCAATGCGCGGGTCGATAAAGTCGCGTCCCAAAGATCTGAAGACAGGGAGCTCGACTGGAACCGTGGCGCCTTGAGTAAACTTCAGAATCAAGCCACGCCAGGCTTGCAATCCTCCCAGGGTTACGATGAACGCCGGAATATTGATGTACGCGACCAGCGCTCCCTGCAGCGCCCCAATCAACAAACCCACGACAATGGCCGCCGCCAGACAAGGTAGAAGCCCCCAGTCTTGCGTCATCGCCGCGATGCCGCCCGCTAATCCCACAACCGCGCCTACTGACAAGTCGATGTTGCCGCTGACGATGACCATCAGCATGCCGACGGCCAAAACGCCGGTCACGGCTGTCTGCTGCAGCAGCTTTGAGAAATTAATTGCGCCGAGGAAGAGTCCGTAAGGATGAGTCTCGCTGATCGTGGCCCACTGAAAGAAAAGCCAGATGACAATCAGCGCGAGCAGCATTGTGTAGGCGCGCAACGCTGACGTGCGAAGTTTCAGACGGCCAACCGGGGCAATTGCGGATTCAGTCATTTGATGCGTTCACAAGAAAAGATGTCTTGTTCAGACGGCGGACTTGTCCGCTCTGTGTCTCAGTGGTTCTCCGTGTCTCTGTGGTGAAGAACTGCACTTGTCTCGATTTCGTAGACACGTAGTTTAGGCGGTTGAGCGCAAACGCTGCTCAAACTGCCAGGGGCTGAGAAAGCCCAACGCTGAGTGGCGACGTTGTCGGTTATACCAAACTTCAATGTACTCG
>JBASRE010000004.1:0-263204 GCA_049273695.1 Pyrinomonadaceae bacterium | reverse complement strand
TTGTGTCATGCAGGTACTCTCTTTCCACGGCATCGGCTATCCTCCTCGGCTGAGAACGATAGTCGACTCTGAAAGTGTTACCTATGTCTCCGAACGTCTGTTACCTATGTGTCCAGTCTGTACATGCTGTCGCGCGCTTCGCGCGCTCATCCCGACGCCGGCGCCTGCGACTTACCTGAGAAAAGGCGGAACAGAGGGGCCAAGCCGCTTGAGAGCAGCCCGTGCGCCAGATAGCCAACGACCAGAGCCAGCAGCACCCACTGCGAATACAGATAGATCAATCCAAATAATGCAATCAGGAAGATGACGTGCCGCGGGCTCAACCTGCGGCCGGCGCCCACGGATTTGAAGCTGGTGAAACGAATCGTGCTGATCATCAGCACACTGAGAGAAGCGACCAGCACCAGCATTCCGATCGCGCGGACTTCGAAACGTTGGGTGTAGCGCAGCGGAGTCGGCGCGAAGTGCACGATGGCTGCAATCAAACATCCCGCAACCGGTATCGGCAAGCCGACGAAACTCTTCTTATCGACTTTGCTGGTCCCCTCCGCCATCGGGCGCGGGCGCATCGCCTGCACATTAAAGCGGGCCAGCCTGAAGCCGCCGCAGATGACGTACATGAACGACAGAAACCAGGCGAGCTGCCGGAGGTTAGGCCAATCGCGCAAGGCGTACCCATAACCCCAAGCGTAGGCAAGCATCGCCGGCGCTAAACCGAAAGAGACAACGTCTGCCAGAGAGTCGAGCTGAACGCCGATCTCAGTCGTGCTCTTGGTCATGCGCGCGATGCGCCCGTCCAGCGTGTCGCAGAGAAAAGCCAGGCCGATTGCTATCGCTGCATGATCGAACCGGACTGTTGCTTCGGCGACGGCCCCACGTTCCAGGAGGCTGAAACCACTCATCGACGCCATCAGCGAGTAAAAGCCCGCGAGAATATTAAGCGACGTGAACAGCGAAGGGACCACGTACACGCCTTTGCGCAATCCTTTGCGCGCCGCCGGAGCGGGCGCGACGCCCAAATGGTCCTGTCTGCGGAATCGAGAAACGTTCATGGTCTGATTCTCCCGATTATTGTGACGCCGCCCCGTACGCGCATGCCTTTCTTGACGACGACCTCGACACTGGACGGCAGCAGCACGTCAGTGCGCGAGCTAAACTTTATCATGCCGAATCTTTCGCCCAATTCTACTCTGTCCCCTTCCCGCTTCCAACAAACAATTCTGCGGGCGAGAATGCCTGCAATTTGCGAGCATTTTACGCAAATATTGTCGCCTTCGAGGGTGAGCGTGTTCTGCTCGTTCACGTCACGGGCGCGTTCATCCGTCGCCATCAGAAACTTGCCCTTCCTGTACTGGATCGCCGTAATCTTCCCCGCAATCGGCGCGCGGTTCACGTGCACATCAAGTGGCGATAGAAAGATGCTGACCAGCGATTCCGATCCCAGTTCAGGTTCACCACGCCTCACCAGGGTTACGCGTCCATCGGCGGGAGCAATGATGATGCCGGGTTCGGTGGGAATCGTGCGCCGCGGATCGCGAAAGAAGAAAGCCATGAAGGCGGCAACGACGATCAAGGCGATCGCGATCCACCACAGTCCGAACAGCATCGGAATAACTGCGAGCGTCAGCGGTACCGCCACCCAGGGAATGCCATCACGAACCATAATTAGTGGCCCAGATTTTAGTCTGGGTTTACACCTCGAGCAGGAAACCACAGACTGAAGTCTGTGCCACTAGCTCTCGACCAAGCAAACACAGCACCGGCTGAGTCGGTGCCTCTTAGAAGGACAAAACGGGGCCGAATCCCGACCGGCGTCGGGAAGGTGTCGTCCCCGTCTATCGAGTCTGCGACTTGCTGAGCCAGGAAACGCGCTCAGACATTGTTACCGCAACGAATTAGTGCTCGGTGCTCGAACGCTTCTCGTGTTCAAGCATCAACGAATACATCTGATCTTTGATGGCCAACTTCTTCTTTTTCAACGTCGTCTCTTCCAACTGTTCGTCATCGCTGGGATAAGCGAGGGCGGACAGCTCGCTCAAACGCTGTTCGTATCGACCATGTTCCCGCACCAGTTCGCGGAACTCAGAGTTGGTCATCATCAGCTGCTCTTTGACAGAATCCGCCGTAGTCGTGTCCATTTCAGGAATCTCCTTCTACATTGTTAGTTGGAAAGAATGACCGCGGTGAGAAATTCTCACGGGGCTGTAGCATGGGCGAAATGTTAGCCAATTTAGCAGGCCAAATCAAGGGGTCTGTTCCAAAGAAACTGCCATTAGCAGGGCATCTTCCACAGGAGATTTATAGTAGCGCCGCCGGCGGCCAATTACTTCAAACCCGCAGCCCTGATAAAGTTGGTGCGCCCTGCCATTTCCCGCCCGAACTTCCAAAACCGCCTGCCGGGCGTGTCCTTCGCGGCCCCAATTCAGGGCCGCTTCCATCAGCATCCGCCCGATGCCACGTCCGCGAAACTCGGGCGTTACGGCCACGTTGTTGATATGAATTTCATCGGCAAGCTCGCGGGCGACAATAAACCCAATAATCGGCGGCCCGGCCTCACTCGCAGAATTGGCGACGCGCGCAACCAGCATGAGCGAGTTAGCTGCCGAATGCAATTCGGTGTGATAAGCGTCCCAGCCCCACGGGCTGAGATTGCACATTTCTTCGAGGGCGACGACTTCGAGCAAGTCATGCTCAGTCATGCGGTCGAGCGAGACGTAACGCTGATTACTGGCTATGGCGGTTTCAAGCATGAGTCTTAATTTCCGCGTCCGAAGCGCGGACGTAATTCGCGCGCAGTTTGTCCGGATCGATCACGTTTCCTTTGCGCCATTCGCGAGAAGCCAATTTCGCGACATCTGCGGCGAGGCCTGGAGACGGCGGGGCGAGCATCCAGCCGTTCGTGTCTTCGGCGCGAGCACCGGCCTTCAGCTCAATTCCCTTCGCTTGTGCTTCACCACGGATTAATTCGAGCTGGGCGTGCGCGCCTTCTCCCGCCCAGGTCAATTGCGGATAGCGGCCGTATTTCGCAATCAGCGCATTAGGACTGATATGCGCGGGTTCGTCGAGCGGCTCTACCTCGTCGTCGCGCACGGCGAACATTTGCGCAAAGACTTCGCCGCGCCCCGCGGGCAGCAGCGCGACTGTGCGTTCGGCGACGCCCGCCGCGTGTGATACCGCGGCAAGTGTTGAAACGCCGACGCACCTGCGATCGAGCGACACGGCAAGCGATTTCGCGGTGGCCAGGCCGATTCGTAAACCGGTGAAACTTCCGGGCCCGATTGCCGCCGCCAGAAGGTCAATCGTCGACAACTCGACCCCGGCTTCTTTAAGAACCGCGTCGATGTTTTCAATCAAATCCTGCGAATGCGAAGACGACGCGTCGCCTAACCGTGAGGCGAGAATTTCTTCGCCGCGTGCGATGGCGACACCGCCGGCGCGCGTGCCGGTTTCGATCGCAAGAATGAGCGGTTCAGTGGCCAGAGAATTTAACCCCTCGGTTGACATACCTAAAATGCGGGCGCAATGATGTTAAACCAGAAAATTGCAACGCGCGAAATCATTTGGCGCGCGTAATTCACTCAAATGCGAATTGGAGTACTCACTGGCGGGGGAGACTGTCCGGGGCTGAACGCGGCCATTCGGGCAATCGTGCGATGCGCAACGCGAGACGGAGCCACCGTGCTCGGCATTAGAAATGGCTACCGCGGACTGGTGGAAAACGACATTGAAGAGCTGTCGCGGGATAAGGTTATCGGGATTCTGCCGCGGGGCGGCACGATTCTCGGCACCTCGCGATTCAATCCGCTCAAAGATGAAGACTCTCTCGCGGCGTTAAAGGAGAATTTTGCGTCACGGCAGATGGACGCGCTGGTCGTGGTCGGCGGTGAAGGCTCGCTTTCAGCCGCACGCGATTTGTGGCGGCACCATCAAGTCAGACTCGTCGGAATTCCGAAGACGATTGACAACGATATCAGCGGTACGGATTTCACTTTCGGTTTCGACACCGCCGTTACCATAGTCACCGACGCTATCGATCGTTTGCACTCGACCGCTGAATCTCATCACCGGGTGATGGTGGTTGAGGTGATGGGCCGTCACACCGGGTGGATTGCCGCGTACGGCGGCATCGCCGGCGGCGCGGACGTCGTGCTGGTGCCCGAACATCCGTTCCGCATTTCGCGTGTGTGCGAATTACTGGAGCACCGCAAGTCCGAAGGACGCGCTTTCTCAATAGTCGTAGTCGCGGAAGACGCGCACCCGCATCCTGACGAAGTATTCCTGACCGAAGAGCAATACGCGGCAATTTACCGTCACGACCGTTTGGGTGGGATCGGCGTTGCGCTGGCGACGCAGATTGAACGGCACACTGGAATTTCCACGCGCGTCACGATACTGGGCTACGTGCAGCGCGGAGGTTCGCCGACACCATTCGATCGGATTCTAGCCACGCGCTTCGGAATTAAAGCTTACGAAATGATTCAGGCGGGTGAATTCGGCCGGATGGCTGCATTGCGCGGAAACAAGATTGAGTCAGCTTCATTGGATGAAGCCATCGGCGAACTCAAGCGACTGGACGAAGAGATTTATCGAATCGCCGAAATTTTCTTTGGGTAGACTCTGCGGGCATCTCGCAACTGAATTCTTAACTGCCGAATCCATAAGAATGGCCGCGTGAGGAGCGAATCTTCACGCGGCCTTAGACTGCCTACTGCCCACCGCTCACTGCCCACTGCTTTCCTACGGCAGCGCCTCAATCACCAGGTAGAACCTGAACGCTCCCGTCTTTTGGACTCCGAGCAGGAAGTTCACATTGATGCTTTGGCCTGGAGCCAGACCGCCGGGCAGCGTGACGGTTGAATTCATACCGCCGCCGTTGCCTACCGGTTGATTTGGCGGCTGCTCGAGCGTCAGTCCAGTGACGTTGACTGTGCATGTTGGCGTAGTAGGCGTTCCCGTCGAAGCGCAGGTATTCGGGTCGTTAATGCCATTGATCGATTCACCCGCCGATGATCGCAGACGCAGGTCCGCGAGTGAGCCTGACGGATGCGTGGTCATGTCGATCACGCGGAACCTAAGCCGGGTAACAGTGTTTCCGGTTTGATTCACAACCCGCCGGCGAATCGTCATCGTTCCAAAGGTCGAAGCATTGCCAGCATCCGGATTTGTATCGCGAACTCGATTGGGCGCGGTCGCGTCTCCGACGGTGGCGTCGAGAAGCAACAGATTGATGGCCGGATCGCGTTTGATGGGCGATGCGAGGTTCTCAGGCCCCGGCGCACCCAGGCGGTCTCCGGGCGTTCCCTGCGTGTTGGCGTAGATGAAGTCGGCCGCATTGTCCTCGGTATCGCGCGGACGTCCCGGCGTCGGGCACCCGGCCTGGAACACACAGATTTGACGGAAGAACGTGTGTTCAAGATTTGGGGTTACCAGTGGCGCGTATCCGGCGGCCTCCTTGTACAGCGGGTTGGTTTCAGTGTTCGGACCGACTGAATCGAGTCGATTGGTCGCATTGAAGTTCGCCGCGTTGTTCGTGCGGAAGGCGGTGATCGCCGTGTTGTCTGGAATATCGGTGGTCCAGGTGGCGTCGCCCAGCGCCGCGTCCGTGCCGCCATAATCCTTCAGCGAGTAGCCGGTTGTGTTAGTGCCAAGGAAATGCCCACGGGCCGGAATCGTCGTGCCGTTCGGGACAAAGAAGATCGGCACGCCACTTGAGTTCGCCACTGCCCAGCCCGTCGAACCGTCAGTGGTGGTGACGAAGATGTCCGCATCGGTATTGTTGTAAAGCTCGATGAACTCGTCGTTAGCTTCCTGACCCACCGTTACGCCCGGGCCGCTGAAGCGGAACTCACTAATAATCAGTTGGCCGGCCGCGGCTGATTCGTCGTCATTCAGAATCGTCCCGAGGCCCGTATCATCAGTGATCGTCGCGCCGCCGGTCGGGCCCGATAAGACCACCGTGAAGTTCTCGATGAGTTCTGGCGTAGCGTCTCCGTTGACCATGACCGTAATCGTCTTGGTCGGCTCGGTCACACCAAAGCTTAAGGTGCCGTTGTTCGGCGCGTAGTCGTTGTCTTCGCTGACCGGATTGTCGTCCTGGGCAGTGCCATCAACGGTTGTGAAATTGACATCAGCGGCGCCGTCACCAGTCTTCGTGACGGTGAACACAAAGTTGGTCGTGCCGCCGGTTCCTTCAGCGAGCGTGACATCATTGATGGACAACGAAGGCGGAGTCACGTTGAGAGAGGCCGAAGCGGTGCCGCCTACGCCGCCCTCAGTTGAGCTCACGTTACCCGTGGTGTTGTTTTTCGTGCCCAAAGTGTTGACCTGCACATTCACAGTGAACGTGCACGTAGTGCCTGCCGTCAAAGTCGCGCCCGAGAGACTGATACTGCTTGAGCCATCGGCCGCGGTAATCGTGCCGCCTCCGCAACTACCAGTCAGGCCGTTGGGCGTCGCGACGATGAGTCCGGACGGCAGCGGATCGGTAAAGCCTATTCCCGTAAGCGTGCTGCTGTTCGGATTACCGATCGTAAAGCTCAACGTAGTCGAACCGTTCGGCGGCACCGACACTGTGCCAAACGCCTTGCTGATGGTGGGCGGCGCGACCGGTGCGCACGAGGCAGCACTGGTGAGGAAGGGGTCGTAATCCACCGCTGCGGCTCCCGTGCCGGTGATGCTGTCGCCGGTTCCAGTCGGGTTGCTGGCGATGGTCGGGCCGGTCGCACTTCCCCAGTAGTTATTCTCAGCATTGACGCTTCCGGCGGGACTGTTATTGAGCATACCAACGCCGTTGCCAAAGATGTTGTTATTGTTGGCGATCAGGCCATTTGTAGCATTCGCACTTATTTCGACGCCGGTAGAGTTGCCCACAATGGTGTTGCAGGTAAACGTCGGCACGGCGGGCGTGTCATGGAAGACGCCGCGGATGTTGTCGAAAGAGCGGTTGCCGGTAAAGCTAATGTTAGGCGACACGGCTGATGCATTTGTAATACCGAGACCCTCAACCCGGGTATAGCCTGCTGTCTGGAGCGCCGCCCGGTTGCCGTCCACGGTATTGTTCGTGATGTCTACATCAACCGTCTGTTGGATCGATTCAACGCGAATGCCTTCATAAGTAGTTGGCGTCGTCACCTGTGAGGGCATTGGCGTCTGGACGTATGACTGCACCGTGTTGTTGCGAATAGTGAAGCCCGGCAACCCGTAAACGTAGTGCAGGTTGTGACGGATACCGATCCGGAACGTCGTGACGTCGTTGTTTTCAATGACCGAAGCCGGGTGCGTGGTCACGTTACCGCTGAAATTCTCGATGACAATTCCGACGCGCGACCGGGTAACGACGTTGTTCGTCACGTCAGCCCAGCAGTCGTCTGAAATGCGCAAGGCCTGGCCAAATGCGCCAAGAACGTTGTCTACCTTATTGGCGGTCATGCGGCTATTGGCATTTCGCGCGCCGCCGATGCCAAAGGTGTTTAGCCAAATCGCGATCTCGCCGATGTTCTTGACGATGTTGTTTTCGATGACCGCATCCATATCGGCTGAGCCATCGCCGTAGATGCCGAACTCAGCGTCAACGTCTGCACCGTTAAAGACAACGCCAGAGTTATTTAACGGGTTATCGCCGTCAACGGTGAATCCTTTGAAGGTCACCCCACTCGCCGTGAATGTGACCACAATGGGTCCGGCAAAGCCCGGGTTCAGCGGGTCGCTGGCAGTCGGACTGATGATGGCTTCAGCGACTCGGACCCCGGTGTTGGGGTTGATGTTGGCGTTCGGGCCCACCACCGTCAGACTCTTGTTGACGGTGACCTGCTCCTCATAAGTTCCCGCGCAAACCTGAACAGTCTGGCCGGCCAACGCTGCATTGATTGCAGACTGAATGGTCGTGTACGCGGCAGTCGGACACTGGACCAGATCGTCGTCAACCAGCAACAGATCGTCATCGGTAATCGTCAGCGTGGCCGTGTCCGGGCCGGCGATCGTCGCCCCCACCGGACTTGAGAGCACGATGGTTACCGTCTCGTCGCCCTCATACTTAGTGTCGCCGTTTACCGTGATGGTGATGGTGCGGTCGGTCGCGTCTCCGTTCGGCCATTGCAGTGTTCCGGTTGGCGAGCTGACTGAATAGTCATTATCAGCGATGGTTGCCGAGCCATCGTTGATCGTGTAATTGACTGAGGCCGCCCGATTAGACCCGCCGACCCGCTGCACCGTGAAAGTTACTGTGTGCGACCCGGTATTCGTTTCCGGATCACTTATGGCCGTTTGAGCGAACTGAAGCTGGCCAGCACTGAACGTCGTTGGCGTGAAGCACTGCGAGAATTCAGAGGTGTTATTGGTCGCGCTGGTGGCCGTCGCCGTAATCTGATCGGTCAGGTTAAGCGTGGCGGGACTGAATCTCCATCCACCGAGGCCATTGGAATCAGTGGTCGTGGTAGTCGACCCGAGATAGGTCTTCCCTTCACCGTTACCCGACGTGTCACAAACAGCGTTCGCATACAAATCGATCGAGAAGGTCTGGTTTGGCGCGGAGCTTAACGTTCCGGAGATCAGGTTGGGACTCCCAACGACCGCCGACTGGATGACCGGGAAGTTCTGCAGAGCATTCGGACCGCTGTCCGCATCAGGCGCAGCATCATTGGCGGTCACCCCGTCGACCGGTCCATGGTCGATTCCCAAGTGCGCAGCCGTCGTGCCGTTCGAGAAGATCGAATTACCACGGATGACGTTTCCGATGCCTGCATCCGGCAACGAAACGCCATCATTTCCGTTGAAAGCGATCGTGTTCGCTTCGCCGGCAGCCGTGCCGCCGATCGTGTTGAAGACCGCACTCCCGCCTGCCAGGTGAACGCCGTTACCTGAGTTGCCGAGCGCGCTTACGCCATCGGCTTTGGCGCCAATGTAGTTGCCCTGCACGATGCTGCTGTTGAAGTTCGTGAACAGGACTCCATGGTTATCGTTGCCCGAGAGGAGATTGGCGAGCGCGGGTGTATTCCCGCCAATAGTCATATTATTGGCGCCTAACACGCCACTCTCAGTGTTGCCGAGGTCGAGCGTGCCGCTGACATCGGCGCCGATGAAGTTACCGGTGACGGCGCCGCTGGATTGCAGGCCGTGACTTGTGAATCGATTGATCACCAGGCCGCGGACGATTGACGATCCGTTCGAGACCACCAAACCGGTCACCGCGGCGCCCGCGCTGGAACCTTCCACTTCAATTCTGAGCACCGCGTTGGTGCTGGTCGCGGACGTGTTCACCGCCGCGTCTGTCTGAGTGTAACCGTCAACAGTGGCTGCCTGCGTCACCGCCGGCAAGGCCGACGTCGGCAGAATCGACCACCAGCCGTGCGGCCAATCCGGATCCTTGTCGGCCGGTAAGGCAGCATCGTTCGCGGCCGTCGTCACCAGCACGTGAGTGACGTCGTTGGTTACCTGATTCGGAACCCCATCATCCTTGTAATAGAAGTGGCGCGCGTCATTGGCCGGAATCGCAAAGTTGATGGCCGTGGCCGAGGGGCTCGCGTTGACGGCGTTAATTGCTTCGCGCAGGGTGCAACCGTTACCGCTGCCAATTGGCAGACACAGGTTATCGTCGATCGTGTCGGCCGTGGTATTGACGACGAAACCGCCTGCGGGAACATCGTCGTTGTTTATCGTGCCGACTGCCTGGCCATCACCGATGGTGGCGTTCACCTGACCGGACAAATTCACCAGGAACGTCTCGTTAGGTTCGAAGACACTATCGCGGCAAACGAGAACTGTAACTGTCTGGGACGTCGAACCGGGACCGGCGGCCGGGAATATCACCGTGCCACTAGTCGGGATGTAGTCCACTCCCGGGGTGCTGCAATCGGCTCCGGAGGTCGCTGGGTTTGCGCCGCCCGTATCGTCTGCAGTCTGGTAGTTGACGGTCGCTTGTTCAGAGGTCGTACCAGACTTCGTCACGGTGAAATTAAACTGCTTCGTGGGCGGCGGAACCGCGGTGGTGCCTTCCGTCGTCGCCAAGTCATTTATCGAAATAGTGGGCGCCGCGTCATCGTTCGTGATCGTGCCCATACCCTGCGGGTCAGCGATCGTCGCGTTCGACGGCAGACTCAGATTCACGAAGAAGGTTTCGTCGAGCTCGAATTTCGTGTCGCCGTTGACCTGCACCTGGAACGTCTGAGTAGTCGTGTTAGCCGAGATGGTTACGATAGTTGGGGCAACGCCGTTGTAGTCTGAATCGGCAGTCGTCGCCGTGCCGTTCGCGGTCTCCGCGGTCACGGTAACCGGCAGATAAGATGGGTTGGACAGGCTAACCGTGAAATTGAAGTTCGTGGTTCCGCTGTCCCCTTCAAACGCCGTGACGTCGTCGATCGAGATCGTCGGCTGCGTGTCGTCATTAGTAATCGTGCCGACGCCCTGGCCGTCCAGAATGCTTGCATTCACTGGGCCCGAAAGATTGACGAAGAACTGGTCGTTAAGTTCAAACTTGGTATCGCCGTTGACGAACACCGTTACCGGCTTAGAAGTCTCGCCCGGGTTGAAGGTGATACCGGTCGAGGGTACTGCCACGTAATCCAGGTCGCTAGTCGTAGCTGAATCATCGGCGGTTTGGTAGTTCACCGTAATCGTTTGACTGCTCGATTCAGTGAGCGTGACGTTGAAGGTAAAGGCCGTCGTGCCCGCGTTGGTTTCAACTTGGGTCACATCATTGATAGAGAGCTGCGGGCCCGGCTCAAAGTCGTAGGTCACGAGCGCGCCGTTATGTTGCAGCCGGAAGTTGTCGACGTTGCCGTCAAAGCCCGGCGCCCACGGTCCGCCAGCCTTAAAGAGCACGGCACTGCCGGCCGCGTTGCGCACGCCGGCGTTCGGGAAGAGCGAGAGCACCTGCGCCCAGGTGCAAGGCGACGCCGGCTGACATGGCTGGGTGACGCCTGCAACGTTGTTGACCGTTACAGTCGTTCGCGTCCCGTACCACATGCCGCCTCGCGCGTCCCAATTCTGCCAGACGTTCTGTGCCACAGCGCCCTGCGCCGGGGACAGGTACGGCTCAAAGACCAGGCGCCCCGAGTAGGCGGTCGCCGCGTCATTGAGGTCGTAGTCGATGTCGAACTGTAGCGAATTCGCGACGACGGTATTCGCGTTGTTGTTCTGATAGCTCTGGTAGAGCAGAGCCAGCAGGTCGTCCGCGCGCGTTCCGTTGTAATTGAAGACGCCCAGGGCATGGCGTCCCTGCGAGTCCACCGTGAGGAACGCACTGCCGTTTCCGAGTGGCGGTGTCGCAGGGCCAATCTCAAACCCACCCGATCCCGTTCCAGTGCCAGGGAGGTCATCAAAGAAGAACCAGCCGTTCGGGGTGACATACGAGACAACCACAGTGTTCGCGACTCCCTGGAAGCCGTTGGTGCCACGGCCGGGCACTGTCTCGACATTGGTGTCAGTGCCGCTCAGCAGGAAGGGCGTGTACTGGAAGTTAGCCGAGGCGGGACCGGCAATGTCGGGCTGACCTCCCGGAGGCGTGGCCGTGCCGCCATAAGCCACCGGAATCTGCGCCGCGTAGCCAGGTTCAGCACTGTTAGCGGTCGTGACGACCGGCGACGTGGTCCCGAACCAGTTGCCGCGGAAGTTCTTGTAGTTTGTCGTTGCCGGCGGCGGGAGAGATCCACCCGTCTGGCGATCAACGATCTGCCCGTACCAGTTAGCGCTGATGCTGTTGTTCGAGTAAGTCGAGTGGAGTGATGTCTGCACCGGACTGTTCGTGCCGCCACTGGCATCGAGGAACAGGACACCGACAGTCCAGTTGTTGGTGATGAAGTTCTCAATCACCGTCATCTGGTCAGTCTGATTACGGAAGATCAATCCCGTCCGGTTGAAGTCGATCACGTTATTCCGGACGGTGTGGCCGCCGCTGTTATTGATGTCGATGCCGGTTCGATTGCCGGTGATGACGTTATCGCGAATGAGTGCGCCGGTAATGGACAGACCCTGAATTGCCACGCCTACCGAATTCAGACCTGGATTGTTCCAATCGGTGGTGTTGTTGCCCGCGCGCGTAATTGTCATGCCCGCAAGGGTGACGTTACTTGCGGTGATCTGGAATGTCGCGCCGGCGCCGCCGATCGGTCCGATCACACTCACCGAACCAGCGCCCGCGCCGAGAACGCTCACTCCGGCCTTATGCACGTTTACATCTTCATTGTACGTGCCGGCGTTAACAATGACGGTTCCGCCAGGCGCGACACCGTCGACGCCACCCTGAATGGTGGCGAACGAGTCGCACCCGAAGTTTGTCGCCGGTCCGCCGCCGTCAGGATCTTCTCCGACCGTCGGGTTCGCAAAGTTGTCGTCCACATAAACCGTCGCCTGGGGCGGACAGGCATCGTCGTTCTGAATAGTGCCAAGCCCGCTTGCATCGCCGATCGTAGCGCCGGACGCATTGGAAAGTTGCAGAGTAAACGTCTCGTCAGGCTCAACCGCGAGCTCGCCGTTGACGAACACAGTCACCTGCTTGGTCGTCTCGGACGGAAGGAACGTCACATTGGTCACCGGGATCGCGGTGAAGTCCGTCGGCGACACTGCCGTTCCGTCCACGGTTTCGTAATTGACGCTGGCGTTGAGGGCGGTCGCACCGGTCTTGGTGATGGTGAAGATGAACGAAGTGCTGCCCGGCCCGCCGTTCCCTTCCGCCATCGTTACGTCGTTGACGCTGAACGACGGCGCGGTGACCGTAATCGTCGTACACGTCTGCTGATTATCGACGTCTACGCACGCGGAGCCATTCGAGCTGTTCGTCGAAGTGAACGTAGACGTGGCCAGACCGGAGCTAAACGAGTTAGTCGTCGGCAACATCGTGCCATTGGTCGCGCTGAAAGCAGCGTCAGGCAATGGCAGCGTGGCCGCCCCACCGTGCGCCGGATTGCCGACCGCACTGTTCCTCGTCATGTCGGCCGTAACTGTCGAAGTGCCGCCGGGGGTAATCGAACTGGGCGAAGCGCTCACCAGCAGAACGACCCACGGATCGAAGTCGGCTGTACCCGTAACGCTGTCGCAGCCCGCAGTGCCCGGCCCGGTGTTGCAACCCCACCAATTATTCTCAGCCGTGACGATGCCATCGATATTATTCAGCCCGGTCGTATTGCCGACGATGCGATTGAACCTGATATTCGCCAAGCCCTGGCTCTGCACCAGCAAGCCCGTGCCATTGTTCGTGATCGTGTTGCCTTCAACGATGACCGGTTGATTGCCGCTAAAGTTCGTGGCGGCCAGCCATTGGAAGCCAATGTTCGCGCCGCTGATTGAGTTGCCTGAATAAGTGACCGTCGTCGTCGCCGAAGAATGCGAAGTGACGCGGAAGGCGCGCTGCAAGTTCGTCGCGGGATTATTTCCAGCAGCCGGATTGAGGAACTGATTGCCGCTGACTGTGATGTCGCTTGTGTGCGCGTGTCCATTTTCCCAAATGCCGAGCACGACTTGCGGATTCGCGGCATCCTGCGCGTTCAATACGCGCACGATGTTGTTGGTGATTTGCAGGCCGTCATAGACCGCGCCGCCGCTCGTGTTGCTCTGCATGCCGACGTCGCTGGCGAAGTTTGCGCCCGCGCTTATGCCATCGCCCTGAATCTCGATCGTATTACCCGAAATAGTCTGGTTCGCGCCGAACGAGAAGTGGATCGCGATGTTTTGATTGACATCGGCCGGCGCCACGGTCGCGTTCAGGTCGCGCGCCATCCGGATGTAGTTGTTTGAAATGTTCGTGTTGTTGAAGTCCGTGGTCGCGATTGCGAACATGCCAATCGACAGATCGAAATCGAGGAACCGGATATTCGAGATCGTCCAATTCTGGTTCTGGCCGCGGAAGAACGAGAACACGCCTTCAAGATTTACGCCGGCCAGATCTCCCGGCCCCTGAATCGAACCGTCGCCGAGATTGTCCGCCGTGAATGTCACGTTGTTCAGGCCCGCCGGCGGCGTGATGCCGTAATCGTCGTCTGAGTTAGCACCGCCGGTCAGGCCGTCACTACCGAGCGCCCAACTCGCTGCCGCGTTGGCTTCAGTCCAGTTGAACGTGCCCAGTAGTTTGATGGTTTGTCCGGAGAACGAGGCCTGCACGGCGTTATTAATGCGCGTGTAGTCATTGTCAGCCGCGGTCGGCGTCGTTGCCGGCGTAACCGTCAGCACACTAAGACCCAAAATCTGAATGTCGAAGGTATAGGGATTCTCGTCGCTGTCGTCATTCGCGATCGACACAGTTGCCGTGCGCGTACCCGGCGCACTGGCGCCCGCGAAAATGGTGAATGAGGTTGAGCCGCTCGCTCCCACCGGTGAACTGGGCTGCGAAGTCACGATGAAGTCACTCGGATTCGCGCCCGTAATCTGGACGAACGGAGTTCCGCTCAGCGTCAGATCTGAGCTGCCGAGATTGTCGATCGTGAACGTATGACTCGATGGGAAGCTGCCAAAGTCGGTTCCGTCGGCGAGGCTTGGACTGTTATCGCCGTCGGCAATCGAAATGCCGTTACCCTTTACATCGATCTCAGGCGCGGTGGCGGCGGCGGCCGTGAAGCACGCGGAGAACTCACTCGTGTTTGTGGCGGCGTCGGTCGCCGTGGCAGTAAATATCTGACCGGCAGTAATGGTCGGCACGGTAATCGTAAACGTGCCGCCAGAGGCGGAGCCCGAAGCCAGCCAAGTCTGGCCTTCACCATTCCCGCTGGGGTCACAACCAGTGTTGAGGTAGATATCGATTGTGTCATTCCCCGCAACGCTGTCGATGGTACCGCTCACCGTGGTTGAGCCTACGGTTGCCGACGTGATCACCGGGAAGTTCTGCAGATCGTTCGGACCGGTATCGCCATCGCCCACGTCGTTGGTGGTTACACCGGAGCCACTCTCAGTTCCCCCCACTAAATCGATTCCCAGTTGGCCGTTGTTGTAGATGGAATTGCCGCGAATCAAATTTTGATTGGCTGGTGCCGGGCCGGCTGCCTTCGTTATGGAAATGCCGTCTTTGGATACGGCGCCCGCTGCGTTTCCATTATTGGCGATCACGTTTGCTTCGCCTGGATTGAGTCCACCGATCGTGCTCGTCGAAGCATTCGAGAGATCTATCCCGGCCCAGCCGTTCCCCATCGCCGTGGTGCCGTCAGCCGCCACGCCGATGTAGTTGCCCTGAACGATATTGCCGCTGACTCCATCGTTCAGATCGATTACGCCGCCGACCATCCGCATACCCCAGAGGCCGTTGCCCGAGATCACATTGCGACTGCCGGCAATCGTGCCGCCGATCTGGTTGTTCTTACCGAAGACATTAAGTCCCGTGCCCGTATTAGGCAGCGCGGTCGCGCCCGTCACATCGACGCCTATGTAGTTGCCGATGACGACGTTGTCAGAGCCGCCGTTTCCATTGCCATCCTGATGCAATTGGACGCCGCTATTGTTGTTGCCTGAGATCACATTGCGCCCGATAGGATCCGTGCTGCCGATTAGGTTGAACGAACCCTGGATCACCATCAGACCTACATTCGAGTTGGGCACCGCGGCCGTGCCGTTCTTGTCTGTACCGATGTAGTTACCGGAAACAACATTAAACTGCGCGGGTGAACCTGAGATCTGAACACCGTGGCCGTCGTTACCGGAAATGACGTTTCGCTCGCCTTCGACCTCACAGCCAACTTCATTCGTTGAGCCTTCGATAAACACACCATCAAGCGCATTGCCGGCATCAGCGAGGCCGGTGGCATCAGTACCGATAAAGTTGCCGATAATGGCGTTGTTATCGCTGCCGGGCGGAATGTGAATGCCCTGGCCGCTGAATCGATTAATGATCAGACCCTGCACGCCACTCGACCCGCCGCCGAGCACGAGTCCAGGAATGAAGGCGCTGCCCGCGTTCGTGCCGTCGAGCTCAATGTTAATAACCGCGTCGTTACCCGCGGCCAGCGTGTTCATGGACGAGCCGGGCTGGCTGTATCCATCGATAAAGACGGGCTGCGTGATTACCGGCAACGCCGACGCCGGCTGAATCGTTTGCACGCCTGAGCCGCCGATATTGAAGGTAATCGTGATCGAGCTGGTGCAGGTAGTCAGCGCGTTAACTTCCATGATCGCGGCGCGCAGTGTGCACATACCATTGCCGGCGGCCGTCTCGCAGATTCCGTCGCCCGGATTGAAATCAGTGCCGTCTCCGGCATCATTCACCTCGAGCGTCGTCGGACAGGTAACGTCGTCATCCGTAATCGTGCCGGTATCGCTAGCGGGTGTGCCGACGTTGTATCCCGTGCCGGAGGCGACGGTGAGTATTACCGTCTCATCAGGCTCGTCGTCGCCATCATCAGATGGCGTTACCGAGACATCTTTTTGCGATTCCCCGACGCCGAAATCTATCGTGCCGCTCGCGGTCCCCGGTGTGAACGACACATCCGTACCGGTCACGGCGTAATCATTGTTCGGGTCGGCCGTGCCTGTGGCGGCAAAGTTCACGGTGATAGCCGAGGAGCTGTCTGTGCGCGTGAACCGATAAACCAGCGGCGTTCCGCTATTTTCAGCAACTGAGGCGGCTCCAAAGAGAGCGACACTCACATCAGGTGTCGGCGCGGCATCGTCGTTCGTAATCGTCCCCACGCCTGTGCCGTCACCAATCGTGCCTACTGAAACACTGTCAAGAACTACGTTGAAGGTTTCATCCGGCTCAAAATCGGTGTCGCCGTTGACGCTGATCGTGATGTTCACCGACGGGCCGAACGCCGCGATACTGGTGTTTCCGGCAGCGACGGCGGAGTAGTCGCCGGGTGCGACTGCGCCAACGTCAACCGTGTGGTAGGCGATGTTAATGGGATCCTGCGATGGACTGCCGACGCGGAAGATGTTGAATGTGAAGTTAGTCGTGCCCGCGTTGCCTTCAGCCGCCGTTACGTCGTTGATCGAGATTGTCGGTGCGGCATCTTCGCTGGTGATATTCAAGACCGAAGTATTTTGCGCTCCCAGCGTTGCTCCACCTTGCGGGTTCGACAATGCGAGATTGACTGTGTCGTTCGGTTCAAAGGCAATGTCGTTGCAAAGCGTGATCGTAAAGGTCTTTGAAGTTTCGTTGTCCGCAAAGTTGAGCGTGCCCGACGCATCCAGGTAATCGGTGAAAGTGGGCGCGCCGACGCATGTCGCGCCGCCGGTAGCGGTTCCACCCACCACCGTCGCGTAATCAACACTGACGGCGCCGTCACTGCCGCCGGTTCGGTTGACCGTGATGGTCACGGTTCCACCGCCGACGTTTTCTGCCTCAGTGTAAGTCGCCGAAGAGAATTCCAGCGCGCCTTCCTGCACCGCTGCGGCTTCAGCCAGTGTCCAGTCAGAGAATGACGAAACGCCATTAATTGTCGCGGTGTTTGCGCCGGTGTTAACGGTCCCGCCGGGAGTGCTGAACGAGCCGTCATACTTAAAGATCACGAACAGGCTCTCGTTTGCAGTTCCCGGAATGTCTGTCGGATCCAGGTAATTGAACGTTAGGTCGGCGGTGATCCCGGTCCCGTTCAGCGTCCAGTAACGCTGCAAAGCATTCGCGCCGGTGATATTCGGCTGCGGGCCCTGGACGGCCTTTACGGTTAGATCGCCTGTGCCCGCCGTAACATTCACGCCCACCGGCGAGTAACCATTCGCGGTGCCGACGGCGAAGTTGAAAGCGCCGGTCGCGCCGAAATTCTTCTTCAGATTCCCGCTGACATAACCGGTTGTGCGGCTGAGGGTCGCATTCGGATTCAACGTGAGCGTGTTTGCGCCCATGTCGAGAACGCCATTCGTTAGCGTCAGATTGCCGTTTGGCGTGGTGGTCGGATGCCCGATGGTCAGGTTGGTATCAACCGACACACCGCTGGCCCGATCCACAAAGAACAGATTCAGGAATTCGCCGCCACTGACAAAGTGGATTGGGTTGCCGAGCGGATTGACGCTGCCCCCGATAAACAGCGACGCACCGATCTGATCGCCTTTGAATCCTGAGTTAGCGTCCGGAACGGAGCTGAGCGTCCCCGGCAATGAAACTCCCTTGCCGTTCATCTCGAGGACATCGACGGCATTGCCCGCCACGCCGGCAAAAGTTATCGAGCCGTTAACGTTGATCTCGCTCAGAAGCTTCACTGAGCCGCCGGTCTTTAAGATTCTTAGGTGAGCGAATATTTCGCCGATAACGCCGGCCTTCGAAATCGTCTGCGTCGAGCTGCCACCTGAGAACGTGACGATCCGGCCGTTACTCTGGAACGCACTTGCTAACGTGTTGCCGTCGGTGAAGTTTCCGTTGACGACCATGTCGCCGCCGGCTGTGCCCGACAGGATGACCGTGGTGCTGCTGCCCAGCGCGAAGTTGCCGGTCACCGTCAGTGGGTTGGCCCCTGAACCGTTGAAGGTCGTGGCGCCGGTGAGCGTCAGGTTTCCGTAAGTTCGGCCGTTGGAATCAAACGCAGTTGACGCGGAGAACTCCTGATTGCTGCCCAGATTGAACGTGACAATTTCGTTGCCGCTACCACCGAATGGATCGCTGCCGGCATTGAAGAAGGCTGAAGCGCCGCTCTGGAAGATGACCGAACCGTCCGTGCCCTGGCCGAAGGGATGGCCGGTAAAACCGGTGCTGGCCGTGAAGATCGAACCGCTCGCGAAAACAATCTGACCAGCGTTCGCGCCAGTCAGTTGATGCGGCCCGCCGGCCAGCGCCATCTGACCATTGATCGTCGAAGCCGAACCGGTAGTCACTGCTATCGTCAGACCGGTGCTGCCCACCAGTTCAAGCCGGCTTACCGCCTGCACATCAAGGCCCGCGTTCCCTGTGATCGTCAAAGTATGCGGCCCAAGCGCGGCGGCGTTCAGCTGCACCGCGTTGGCACTGTTCTTCAGTTGCAGCGACGAGATCGTTTGCGTCGGCACGTTCGTCACTATCGGCGCGGGCGTCGAAGCGCCGTCGAAGATCAGAACGTCGCCTGCTGCTGGAGTCGCACGCGCCGGGTTCCAATTCGTGCTTACCTGCCAATCAGTGTTCGCGCCAAGCGTGCCGCCAATCCAGGTGTAGGTTCCCGCCGTGCACTGATCGACAAACACCCAGCCGGTGTTACCACCGCCGTCAGTTCCGCTGTTGACCAGGATTGCGATAGGCGGCAAAGGCGAGGCCGAGCTTTGATTGGCCACCGTCACGTCAGTCATTGAGAAGGTGCCGGTGCCTGACCAGGTTCGTGCCCCTCCCGTCGAACTGATCGATATATCGTTGGTCGCCAGCTCGTTACAGGCCGTGCCGTTGCCGTTGAAGCTAATCGTGCCCGCGTTCGAAATATTGCCGGAAAGCGTGAGGTCGCCGGTGCCGAAGTTCTCCCAAATTCCGTTTGTTCCCACCGAGGCGACCGCGCCTCCGGCGGTGGTTTGCACGCTGAACGATGCGCCTTGATTAAACGTCCCTGCAGTAATCGTGACCGTCAGCGCGCGGAGGTCACCTGCCAGAGTTGCCGTGCCTGAACTCTTGTTGACCGTGAATCCGGCGAAGGTCTTGCCCGCCACCGTGCCGCCCGTCGTAATTGTCTGTGCGCCGGTGCCGTCAAAGGTCACACCGAAACCGTTGTTCGTGAATGTGCCGTTGTTCGTCCAGTCACCGCTGACGGTGATCGGATTCGAAATCGACAACGTGCCGCTGGAATTAATCACCACGTGGTGATAGTCGCTTGCGCTCGCGTAGACTCCACTGACCAAATTCAACGATCCGGTTACCGCTTGCCCTGGATTGCCGGTGACAGTGTTATTGCCGATAGTACCGGTGTTGGAGATGGTCAGGTTCGCAACCGTCGCAGGGAGACCATTTCCAACTGATTGGTTCGTGCTGCCGTTGTAGTTGTAGGTCGCGCCGGTATTGAAGTTTCGCGTCGCTGTCTGAACATTGCCGGTGCCGCCAGATGAAGTGATGCCGGCCGCGCTGCCAATGCCGAGCGTCGCGCCTGAGAAAAGATTGAACACACCAGCGCCCGAAAGAGTGTTTATGCCGGTGTGGAGCGTCGTGCCGGTATTTACGTTGAAGGTTCCGTTGACCGTGACACCCGTCGTGAGCGACAAGACAGTGCCGCTCTGTACACTGAGGTTGTTGACGGAAGTCAGCGCATTGCCGGTCGCCTGCGCGCTACCATTGTTGTAGTTGTAGTTCGCCGTGCCTGAGAAGCTACGCGTCACGGTGCGAATGCTGCCGCACGTGCTGCCCGTTCCGCACGCGGCGGTGCTGATGCCGTTCGCGTCTCCGATTGTCAAGGTTGCGCCAGAGTTCAAACTAAACAAACCGGCGCCGCTTATGACGGCAGTGCCATTGACTTCAGTGATGCCGTTAACGTCGAGGTCGGTTCCCGTTCCGTCATCGATCGTCAGCGTAGTCCCTGATATGACCGAGAGATTCGCGCCCAATTCTACGGTGACCTGGTCGGCGTTGACGTTGGCGGTGACACTAACGGTGTGGCCGTTTTGAATCGTGATTGTGTCGTCGGCGCTGGTTGGTGTCTGGCCGCTGACGGCATCGACGAATCCGCTGCCTGAATCGACCTGCCAGGAGGTGAAATCGTTCCAAGCGCCGCTTTGACGGGAACGGTACTTCGGCGGAGGCAAGTTGACGGTGATTTGCGCTGAGGCGCTGTTGCCGGTGCCGCCGTTGGTTGAAGTTACGGCGCTCGTGGTGTTTGTAAGCAGGCCAGTGGCTGCGCCATTCGCGTTTACCGGCAGCGCGATATTGCAATCGCCGCTGGTCGGGGCTTCCGTACCACCTGTCAGGCTGATAGTCGCACCGCTTACTGAGATCGTGCCGCCGCAGATAGGTGCCGAGAAATCGCCGTTAAATGCCAGTCCAGTCGGCAATGTATCGCTAAACGCGATACCGGTAAGAGTCGTCACGAAATTTGGATTGACGACCGAAAGCGTCATCATCGTCGAGCCGCCGACAACGATAGACGAATGTTGAAATAGCTTTTGTATCGAAGGCGGCGCAACGGTTGCCGTGAAATACACCTGATCGAATTCGGCTCCAACTATGGCATTTGCTCCAGTTGAATGAAGTGCCGCCACGCCAACATAGCCATTGGCCGCCGGGACAATTGTAGTGTGCTGTGCTATTCCCTGATTTATGTTCGCGTTTGTCGAATTGGGAATATCTGATGCAATTGCCCCGGTACCGTTCGCGGTCGGAAGCGTAGACGTAAATATCTGGAATATCCCTGACGAATTTCTGGTAACTCTAACTAAAAACCCAATGTCCGTAAGTCCATTTGGAACACTGCCAGAAGAAGTGAGGACCGTAGCACTAAGGGCCCCGTTTACGACATATTCAAGCCTGATCTCATCGGCGCCCGAATCATCACCGATTGCTAAGCGGTATCCATCAACCGTTGCATTATTCAAGGTTGACTCATTTGCATATAGCCAGAAATGCGACTGGTTTGCTGCGGTAAGAGCCTGTGCTCGTCGCCCAATGAACACTCCCCATTCCTGGCTGTCGGCCCACGAGGCAATTTGGCTGCTTAAATAGTCAGTCTGGGAAACAGCGGGAGCAGCCAACCTCAACGTGTTTGATCCGGTGGCCCCTGCCGCAACATCACTATTCGCCTGAATTGCCCAATTCCCTGTATTGCCTCCCCAGACCGGATTAGCAGTGAAATCCCCGTCCGCAAAAGAATCATAAAGCGTTTCTCCTGCGAACATCGGTGTATGCGGACTCAAATAGCGGGCGCTTCTGTTTCTACTCGTCAGAATCTTTGTGTAGATGTCGGAATTGTCGCCGAGCCCCGAATAGCGACTACTCGATGATGAGTGATGAGTATTGAATGCTGAGCTCGTAGGTGCTGCCTCAGTGCGCGCGATAAACGGCAACGCGCAAAGGACGGCGAGCAGAGCCAGGGCAGCTAAAGGTGCAGAGCGAAGGGCAAACAACAAGCGTGCGCTTTGCTGTTGGCGCTTGGCTCTGGTCATCGCGCGTGGGCCGTAGGGCGTGTGGGACATCCTTGCGGGCGAACTCCTCTTAAATCCAGAAGGCAGTAAGCAGGCAGTAGGCAGGAACCTACGTGACGAATGCTACCGCTTGTTCTCCACTAATGGCTAAGGGCTAAGAGATAAGAGCTAAGGCCGATAACGCTGACGCTTGCACTTCGCGCTTGCCACTTCGCCGCAATGCGACACAACTGAGACTACTAAAAAACCAACGTCAACGGGCACCGTCACAGGCGGGCCAGTTGACCACAAACAATATGAATGTTGCGGAGAGTAGTGCGGAATGGCGCGAAAAGTCAATAGAGTTTGCAATGATCCTTCCATGTTTAGTCTTTCCTCAGCGGTGGGCTTATATCACTGACGACTCGGGCTCATCCGTGCGGTAACACACATAGCTGGAGAAGAACGTGCCGGACTTCTGGTACAGCGGACTCAAACGCGAGGCGGAGTCGGCGACGCTGCGCGCTTCACGCGCTCGTTTTTCGAGTCGGGCGCAGCCTTCTCACGCTTACCCGAAAGGTCTTGCCAGAAATTTTCCTTCAAGGCCCGGACTTCGCTTCCAATATAATTCGGATTAAGTCCGCGCGGCCGACGGTGATATCAGCAGCTGCCCCGACTGCGCTCTGCTCAGGCTCCTGATGTATTATCCGTCACTCGCGTGGCGATGACCGCTCACTACGCTCAACGCACGGCTCACTAGCATGTCCAACTCAACCCCCATGGTTCGCCAGTATCAGGAGCTGAAAGCACAGCATCCCGGTACGCTTCTCTTCTTTCGGCTCGGCGACTTTTACGAGTTGTTCTTTGAAGACGCGGTGACCGGCGCGCGCGAACTGCAAATCACGCTCACCGCGCGTCAGAAAGACAGCAAAGATCCCATTCCAATGTGCGGCGTGCCGCATCACTCGGCGGCGAACTACATCGCGAAGCTGGTGCGCAAGGGTTATCGCGTCGCTATTTGCGAGCAGACCGAGGACGCTTCAAAGACGAAGAAGCTGGTGAAGCGCGAAGTGGTGCGCATCGTTACGCCGGGCACACCCATCGATCCGCAACTGCTCGAACCGCGTGAATCGGTTTACCTCGCGGCCGTATGTGCGCAAGGCGAGACAGTCGGCGCCGCGTTCCTCGATATCTCGACCGGCGAATTTCGCGCGACACAGGCGACGGGCAAGGACGCGTGGGAGAAAATCGTCGCGGACATCGAGTCGTACGCGCCGCGCGAATTGATCTTTCCGCAGGCGCTGAGTGCTTTGGTGCGGGCGGGATTCAGGAGCGAGCAGAAGACAGCGCCGTTGCCGCTGGAATCAGGAGGCAGTCGGCAGGAGGCAGACGGCAGGAACTCCCTCTCCCCTTGGGAGAGGGCTGGGGTAAGGGAGCGAAGCTCTACGACAGAAGACCTTAAAGAAGGATCGTCATCGGCTGAACTCAGCTCAGCCGATGAAATAGAAAGAATGGAAACTCCTCCCGCCGTAAGCCCTCACCCTGACCCTCTCCCAGAGGGAGAGGGAATCGGAGGCGTCGCCTCCGAAGAATCTCACGAGCAACAAGCCGGTAAGCCGGAGGCTTACCGCAATGTGCTGCGGCAAAGCCGCGACACCCAACACCCGACACCCAACACCCTTTCCGCTGCCTTGACCCCCCTGGACGATTGGCTTTGGCAAACGGACGACTGCGCGGCGCTCCTTATTAAACAGTTCGGCGTGCGGTCGCTCGATGGTTACGGTCTGACACGCAAGCACGAAGCGATTCGCGCCGCCGGCTCGTGCCTGCGCTATGCGCAAGAGACGCAACGCGCCGCGGCCGCGCACATCGCGGACATCGTTTACTTCGAGCCGCAGGATCATCTCGTTCTCGATCAAATCACCGTCCGCAATCTCGAGTTGGTTGAAGCGATGGGCGGCGCGTCGCGCTCGCTGCTCGACGTGATCGACGAGACAGTGACGGGCATGGGCGCGCGTCTGCTGCGATCCTGGTTGCTCCGTCCTTCGATCAGGCGTGGTGAGATAGAAGCGCGTCACGGCGCCGTCGCGGAACTGCACGCGTCGCACATGAAGCGCGATCGTTTGCGTGTGCTGCTGAAAGAAGTTGCGGACGTTGAGCGCTTGACGGGTCGCTTGAATCTTGGCTCGGCCACCCCGCGCGACTTGGTGGCGCTGCGACGCTCGCTCGATCAGGTCCCCCACATTCGCGAGGCGTTAGCGAATGCTGACTCTTCCCTGCTCCAGGTCCTCAACGACGCGGCCGATGAGCTGGCGGACGTGCGCGAACTCATCGGTAATGCGATCGAAGACGATCCTCCACCGAAAGTAATCGACGGCGGCGTGATTCGCGCGGGCTACTCAACCGAGCTCGACGAACTGCGGTCTCTTAGTCGAGACGCCAAACAAACAATAGCCGCGATGGAAGCCGAAGAGCGCGCGCGGACGGGCATCGGCACCTTGCGGATCCGCTTTAACAACGTGTTCGGCTATTTCCTGGAAGTGTCGAAGGCGAATGCGGCGCGCGTGCCTGACGATTACGAACGGCGGCAAACTCTGGCGAACGCCGAACGCTTCACCACTCCCGCCTTGAAAGAGTACGAAGCGAAAGTGCTCGGCGCGGAAGAACGCATCCTGCAAATGGAGTCGGAAATCTTTTCGCTCGTCTGCCGGCAGGTTGCGGCTGAGACTTTGCGGATTCAAGCCACGGCGCGCGCGCTCGCGTGTCTGGACGCGGTCTCTTCGTTGGCTGAGACGGCGGTGCGGCGTCGTTGCGTGAAGCCGGCAATGCACGATGGCGACGAAATCGAAATCATCCACGGCCGCCATCCGGTGATCGAGGTCTTCAATGAAGAACCGTTCGTGCCGAACAGCGTCTATCTGAACAACTCGACTGATCGCCTGCTGATCATCACGGGACCGAACATGGGTGGCAAGAGCACGGTGCTGCGTCAGACGGCCATCATTTCAATCCTCGCGCAGATGGGATCGTTCGTCCCGGCTGAGAAAGCTAAGTTGCCTTTGCTCGATCGCGTCTGGACGCGGGTTGGAGCTTCGGATGATCTCGCGCGCGGCCGCTCGACCTTCATGGTCGAGATGACAGAGACCGCGGCGATCCTGCACAACGCGACGCCGCGATCGCTTGTGTTGCTTGACGAGATCGGTCGCGGGACGGCGACCTTCGATGGCTTGTCGATCGCCTGGGCCGTGGCTGAGTACCTGCACGATTCATCTGAGCACGCGGCGAAGACTTTGTTCGCGACGCATTATCACGAGCTGACTGAACTGGCTGAGCGTCTGCCCGGCGCGCAGAACTATCAAATCACCGCGACGGAACGTGAGGGAGAGGTCGTTTTCTTACATCGACTCGAGCGTGGCATCGCGTCGAAGTCTTATGGAATTGAAGTGGCGCGACTGGCAGGCATGCCGCCCGCTGCCTTAGCGCGCGCACGCGAAGTCCTGCAGCGGCTCGAACGATATGAGCTGGATGTGTTTGCGGAAGAGGAATCAGTCCTCGAGTCGCAGCGCGTGGTTGCTGCTTCCGCGGGCTCGACTGCCGTTGAAGAGCAAGCGTTGACGAAGGCCGCGAGCCGGGCGGGCCGCCGCCGTCTTGCTGCGCAGAACTCCCTGTTCGATTTAGCGAATCAGAAAGTCGTCGATGAATTACGCGCGGCTAATGTCGAGAAGATGAGTGATTCGGACGCGAAGACGATGCTGGAAGAGATGAAGAAAAAGCTGGTGTGAAGGAAGAATTGATCCATTTGTTCATTGATCCATTGAGTCAATGAACCAATGATTCAATAATTCTCAGCTCGCCTTCGCCGCGTCCTTTATCACCAAATCGAATGTTCCGGGTGCGACTTTACGGAAGCGGGTGTTGCGGTTCAACGAAACGGCAATGCTGATTGTGGGGTTGTTGCCGGTGAAACTGAATCCACCTTCCATCAGGCGGTTGTAGATCTCATTAACATGAAGCGGGCCGTTGGCCTCTCGTAGAAGCATGGTCGCGGCTTGGGGAATCGTACGGTCATAGAACCGGTCGTCAATGGCGGTGACGTTCGATTTGATCGGCGGCACATTGTGACGAACCGGGGCCGACGGATGCTCTGCCAGTTCAGCGTGAGCCAGCCGGCGCTGTATCTCAACTTCCAATTCACCAACCGAACGCGTTCCGACCTGAGTCGCCGGCCCGGTCATCACATTCGAGAGCAGGCGAAATATCGCGGCTTCAGTTTGACCGGCGAGGGTGTCCATCTCGGCCAACTCAGCGCGAATGATCTCAGATTCGGATTCCAGCTCGGCGAGACGCGCCGCCAGACGAGTTCGCGCCGCGCGCGATTGCCGCAGGCTTAGCTCAAGTCGGGCGATGAGGGTTTCGTTAGCCATGGCGATTAACTACGTTACGCGTATCGAGCCAGCGACGGAATGATTCCTGACTCTCGCCCGAGGGCTGGCCAAGCACCAAGTTTTGAATGCTGATGTCTTCGTCCAGATCCGGCCAATGAATCCCTTCTCGATCTCCAATCCAACGCCAGTTCAGTTGCTCAGCCGCCGTTGCATGATTAAGCCGCGGATACCAGGCCAGCGGTACACTGAGAGAACGGCCGTCGTAGAGATCGACAGTTAGACTGTCTTCGTCGATGTTCACTGCTTGTGCTCGGATGTCAGTGACTAAAGTATTCATTCCAGCTCTTCAGGAGTTGCTCTGACTGTTCGGGAACTAGTTTCTCAATTCGGCTAATCTCACTACTGCCAAAGCCGCCGCTGCGTTGAAGTCGAACCGGTTCAAGCCAAACTTTGCGAGACAATCGTCACGTTCTACATGTATGTGCGGTGGCTCTTCGCGATCTCCGGCATAGAAAAAGAACCGATAGGGCCCATTTCGCAGAACGGTCGGCATCGTTAACTGACCACTTCAACTGCCAGTGCAGATTGTAGATTGAGGCCTGTCGGTTGGCAATGACTTTATCGATCTCGTTCGACGATATAGGTGGGAATCGCGGCGAGGGCCTGGGCGTGCGGGCAGTCATTCAGTCCATTGAGCGAGTTACGCGCGGCTTCTGCGTATTCCACCGCACGCTCCTTGGCCAATTGCAGCGCGCCTGTTTCCTGCAAAGCCTCAATCAGACTCGCGCGTGAGATGCTTTCGTAGCCCTGGTCCGCGATCACCGACTGAATTCCGGTTCGCCATTCAGGATTTCGCTGAAGCAGAAAGATCAGAGGAAGTGAAACCTTGCCTTCGATCAGGTCGGCTCCCGCAGGCTTGCCCAGCGACTCTTCCGTGCCGGTGAAGTCCAGCAGGTCATCGACTAGCTGGAACGCGGTGCCCAGGTTCATTCCGTAATCGCGCAGTCTCGCTTGCGTGTTCGTATCCGCCCCACCGAGCAGCGCGCCGATTTCACAACACGCGCTGAACAGGTAGGCCGTCTTGCGCTCGATCACATCGAAGTACTGCTCTTCAGAAATATCCGTTCGCCCGAGGAGGGTCAGTTGCAGCAGCTCGCCTTCGGTCATCTTGCGAGTGACCGCCGTGAGAATGTCGAGGATTGCCAGCGAGCGTTCGGCGAGACTGGTCTCGAACGCGGACATGTAAAGCCAGTCGCCCATCAATACGGCCGTCTGATTTCCAAATTCCGAGTTGATCGACGGACGGTTGCGACGGGTCTCGGCTTTGTCGATCACATCGTCGTGTACGAGTGTGGCCGTGTGCAGAAATTCCATCACGGTGGCCATGCGAATCGAACTGACGTTTGAGCCATCACCGCCGACGGCGTAGTTCGAAAGAATCGTCAGCGCCGGTCGCACGCGTTTGCCGCCTGAGCGCCGCAGGTACTCGCCGATGTAGGCAATGACCTGGATGTTCGAACGCGCCTGCCGCTCGAACTCTTCCTCGACCAGGTGCAACTCCGGCGCGATCAACTCAAAGATGCGCCGAGCAGTAAGCTGCACGTCGTCGAGGAGCGCTGATTGGGTAGTTGCCGTCGTCATTGGTCGTGAGTGGCACAGACTTTAGTCTGTGATTGTCTTCAATTGATCGAGTCCGCCTTAGTCTTAACAACAGACTGAAGTCTGTTCCACTAGTTCGATCGGTAATTCGTAAACTGCATATTAATTCCGAAGTCCTTCGCCTTCAGGTTAGCGATCACCGTCTGTAAAGTGTCGCGGTCCTTACCGGAAACGCGAACCAAATCACCCTGAATCGAAGCCTGGACCTTGGCCTTTGAATCCTTGATGGCCTTCACAATCTCCTTCGCCTTCTCTTGCGGAATGCCCTGCTGAATCTGCACATGCTGACGAACCGTGCCGCCGGCCGCCGGCTCAACTTTCCCATAGCTCAAAGCCTTCAGAGGCACGCCGCGCCGCACCAGCTTCTGCTGGAGAATGTCGTTCATGTTTCGCAGCCTGGTTTCGTCTTCGGCCGCCAGCACCAGCTCTTTCTCTTCGAGCTTCACTTCGGCGTGGCTGCCTTTGAAATCGAAGCGCTGCTGGATTTCCTTAGTCGTCTGATTGATGGCGTTTGTGATCTCCGCGCGGTCAACTTGCGACGTGATGTCGAATGAATTCTGCTGGGCCATGAGTAATCCGTAATTGCTCGAAGAATAACACCAAACGCGGAGCATGTGAAAGTCTTCTCTAAGGGGTAGCATAGACGTCAGTCTGTGCCGGTTCGTCAGTGGTCAGTAGTCCGTTGTCAGTTGCATCTCTTTTCCAACTGGCCACTGACAACTGACAACTGACTACTGACAGCGGAGACGAAAGTCTACGCGCGGCGCACTCCAAATAGTCGCGCGAAGTTCTCGGATGTGACCCGTCCCAGTTCTTCCGGGGTGACATCTTTTAATTCCGCCAGAAACTTTGCCGTCTCCACCACTCGCGCCGGTTCATTGCGTTTGCCGCGGAATGGGACGGGCGTCAGATACGGACAGTCTGTCTCGACGAGCAACCGCTCAAGTGGAAGTTGGCGCGCGATGGCGCGCAGGTCGTCGGCTTTCTTAAAAGTGAGATTGCCGGCAAAAGAAATGAAGAATCCAAGTTCGATGGCCTGCTCAGCCATTGGTAAGCTCCCGCCGAAACAATGCAACACGCCGGCACGGTCGTAGCCGGTGAGTTCTTCGCGCAAGATCGCGATTGTGTCTTCGTCGGCTGCGCGGGAATGAATCACTACCGGCAACTTCAGTTTGCGCGCGATGACGAGCTGGCGGCGCAAGACATCGCGCTGCACTTCGCGTGGTGAATGATCATAATGATAGTCGAGACCAATCTCGCCCCAGGCAACGACACGTGAACTTTGCTTCGCCAAATCAAGCAATCGTTGCTGGGCCGCTTCGTCAAACAATTTTGCGTCGTGCGGGTGAACGCCGATCGCGCAATAAACTTCCGGATGCTGCTTGGCCAACGCCACGGCTCGTTCAAACGCACCGCTGTGTGGATCGCCGGTGCCGACATTAAGCATCGTCGTGACACCCGCGTCGCGCGCCCGCGCGATCACCTCGTCGCGGTCGGCGTCGTATTCGGGCCCGTCAATGTGGCAGTGAGAATCAACGAAGGGCATTGAAGGTTCTGAGTCGGTAAGTCAAAGTCGTGGTTAACTGTCGATCGCGTTTCAAGACCGCAAAACTCCGCGCGATCAACTCTTGCTATTCCTTACCTCGTGAGTAATATGTGCGAGGCGACCTGTATATACAGCACCTTTCGCCAGAATTGCTCAACTTAGATGCGAACGTACTCCACTCCCGAATCGTCGCTCAATCTGGAGATTTCTAAGCTTGCGATCCTAGAGTGTGCAGTTTCTATCTCCGTTTACGTTGGTGTCGGTCTTTACCTTGGAACTTTTCGATATCTCGCCTTCGCCGTGGTTTTTGCGCCGCTCATGCTCTTTCGAACGGAGCGTTCGATCGATTGGGGCCTAACAATATATGCCAAGTTCTTAGACCGTCTCAACGAGAGCAATCTCAGTGAGACTGCTACCTTCCTTGTGTGGGTTTTTAGCACGCCAATCGTGGGAACTGGAATAAGAATTGCGGCCACCGTTTATTGGGCAATGAGGAATCCTCTGCAAACCATTAAAGACGCGCCTCAGAACTGGCTTCGCCAAGCGCTGTGCACGGACATTGTTCACCCTCCTGAGATTCTTCCTTTAGAAATCGTTAGGGGAAAAGGCAAGAGTGATAACATCACGACGTTTCAGTTTCTTCCCGAAGTGATGAAAGAGTATCCCGAGACTTGGCAGCGCGCGATCGTGGTTGCTTTGTTCTTACCAGTCATTCTTCTAGGTTGGTTGCCCTCGATTTTCTACCGCGTGTCATTCAAAGCAACCGCGCTTGCATATGCACCCTTCATCTGGGTGGCCCAATCCACACTGCGCAACCCTTTGTCGCTTAAAACCCGATTGGAGCGCATTAAGGAAGGCGAGATGGAAAAGGTTCGGCGCGGACTCTCGTACATTATCCTGGCCACAATGACAGCCAAACTAGCTTTGGTCTTTGGTATGGTCGATCGTGCTTATATTGAATCTAAGTTTCCAAGTCAGAAAGTAGTCTCGACCATAGTTCTTCTCGACCGCTGGCCCTGGTGGCAGATCACTTTGACAGCGGATGCCGTTTTGACCTTCTTATTGCTGTTTTTCTCTGATGCTGCGCTGGCCAGGCTTGAAACTCAACAGAAGTGGAGTGACGAGCTGGTGTTAAGTTCGGTCACCACAGGTACTTTTATCCGCGCGCTGCTCAGTATCGCGACCATCTGTTATTTTTTCTATCTTGCGCTGCTCGTACTTACCCACGCGCAATCATGAACTGAGGACAACGATGGTCGCGGCGTGACTACATCAGCCGCGCGCACCATCAGGAACCAAAACGTATCCGAGACGGTTTAACCTCGTCGCCCTCCGAAGGCGTCAGCAACATTTCGCGGAATTCGTGGTCGCGAAACTTAACGGCAAGGCGGCGCGGCGGCCGGCTTCTCAATGACGAGGCTGACGGGAACGGAGGTTAACGGCTGGCTCCACAAGACGCCTTTCCGCTGCCACTGCTCTCTAAGCTTCACCGCGAGTTGCGGCGTCTGATACCAGGTAGACACGATCACGTGAACAGTGTGACGCCCCGGCTTTACCGTCGTACTGCTCCGATCCTTGTCGTGATCGGTAACCCCAAGACCGGTGATCAACTCGCGCTCGAAAACTTCTTTTGGCGCCAGCTTTTCGAATACCTTTCCGGGCGAGCTCGCGTCGATGCGCTCGAACTCCTCATCGAAATAATGCATGTTCAGGAGAAGAACTTCGTAGGGTGGGGCTCCGCCGGCAGCGTCGCTGCGAACTTTGATTTGGTAAAACAGATCGTGGCCCTGGTAGATGATCAGACGTTCAGCGCCGAGGTTGCTGTAGCGCACCCTTAGCTTTAACTGAAGAGTTATCTTGTCAGGGTTTATCGAACAATACCTTTGCTCGATGACTTCAGCCGTCAGTTGCAGAGTTTGCGGCGATTGGGCCGCGAGGGTGCCTGGTAAAAAGATTTGGGAAAGAAGGATAACCGCAACCGACAGTAGGTTTTTGATAACGGGTCTGTAAAAGAGTGAGCGCGCCGTCTTCATTTCAATCTCGCGCCGTTGGGGACGTCTTCAGTGAAAGTAGCGAGGACCGGTTTACCTTCGTCGCCGACTGAAGCAGCCAGCAGCATTCCCTGTGATTCATAACCCCGCATCTTTCGCGGCTTCAAATTAGCAACGACGACGATCTTCCGACCTATCAGTGTTTCAGGCTCGTAATACTGAGCGATGCCGGCAAGGAGTTGTCTGGGCTTCTCTTCCCCAATGTCCACGGTAATCAGCAAAAGCTTGTCGGCTTTGGGAATGCGCTCGGCGGTCTTCACTTCACCTACGCGCAGATCGACCTTCGCGAAATCCGTGATGTCGATGTGAGCAACACCGGGAACGGCTTCGGCTTCGGTTGCGTGTTGACCGGAGCCTACGCCCTCACTGACGGTCGGGGTACTGCCTCGTTCGTCCTTCGCCAAAGGGACTGCGGCAGCCTCTTCTGACTTCTGATCTCTGACCTCTGACTTCTGCTCTGCTTTGATTTCTTCCATCGTCTTTGCCTTATCGATTCTCGGAAATATTGGTTTCACTTCGCCAATCGCAGTGCCTTCCGTCAACGCTCCCCACTTTAAGTCGCGGGGATCGGTCCTCCGGACGTCATCGGCCAGACCCAGCTGCTGGTAGATCGCGCGCGCGGCATCCGGCATTACCGGGTACAAAAGAACCGACAACCAACGCAGCGTCTCGGCGGCGCGGTACAACACGGCGTTCAGGGACTCGCGCTGCTTGTCATCCTTCGCGAGGTCCCATGGCTTCGCGTCAGAAATCATTTTGTCCGCGCGCGCGACGATACTCCAGGCTTCTTCGAGCGCGCGGCTGAAGGCGAAGTCTTCAAAATGGCGGATGAACTCATCGCGCGCATGCTCGACGAAAACTGAAATCGCATCCTCGTCTTCAACCCCCGCGCGTTTTGCGGACAGACGCGCTTCGTCAGAAATATTTCCCGAAGGAATGCGGCCTTCGCGATAACGCTGAATCATCGTCAGCGTGCGGCTGGAAAGATTGCCGAGTCCGCTTGCGAGATCGCTGTTCGTTCGATCAATCAGACCTTCGTAGCCGAACCGTCCGTCCTGTCCAAACACCATCTCGCGCAGGCAGAAGTAACGGATCGCATCGATCGGGAAATACCTGTTCAGCACGTCCAGCTCAACAGTGTTGCCGAGCGTCTTCGACATTTTGCGTCCCGTCGGATCGAGCCACATGCCATGAGCATAGATTCCGCGCGGCTGCTCGATTCCACCAGCCATGAGAAAGGCAGGCCAATAGACTGCATGAAAGCGCAGTATGTCTTTACCGACCAGGTGCAGCGCGGGCCAGAACTTGTCGAAACCGATGGCGCGATTCTGCTGTTCGTTTCCGAATCCGATCGCGGTGATGTAGTTCGACAGCGCGTCGAACCAAACGTACATCGTATGATTTGGATCGCCGGGTACGGGAACGCCCCAACTGACGGATGATTTCAAACGACTGACGGAAAGATCCTGAAGACCGCCCGCGACGAAACTCTTTACTTCATTGCGACGCGCTTCCGGTCTCACGAAATCTGACCGGGAGTCGTAAAGGTCGAGCAAAGCCTCGTCGTAATCCGACAGACGAAAGAAGTAACTCTCTTCCGAAACGCGATCGAGTTTCGTTTCGTGAACCAGGCAAGTGGGCGGCTCGCCGGGTGACGCTGGCGCCGCATATTCATCTTCACTTTTATAACCGGCACACGGGGCGCAGAACCAACCTTCGTAGTGACCTTTGTACAACGCGTCGTTGCCCTTCGGCGTCTTCGCTTTCGACACGCGCCGCCAAAGCTCGCTCGCAGCTTCGTAGTGAAACGCGTTCGTCGTCCGCATGAAGATGTCGTAACCCCCGTGCGCCGTATCGAGCCCGAATGCGGCAGTCATCTTTGTAAAGTAGCTGACGACGTAGTCGGCTTGTTCTTTAGGAGCACGATTGTTGCGCTGGGCCGCGCGTTCAATGTTGATGCCGTGTTCGTCTGTGCCGGTGAGGAAGAACGTCTCAATTCCCTGCTGCCGTTTTGACCGCGCGATCGTGTCCGCCGCGATCATCGTATAGAGATGACCGAGGTGCGGGAGGCTGTTAGCGTAGTAAATTGGAGTGGTGACGTAGAAGGTCATTGTCGATTGAGGTCGCAAACTCAAGCGAAATTGATATTGCCGCGGATACCGCTCTCTCCGGCCTTCTCTAGAAAGCGAAACAACGCGACGCGTTCTCGCACCCGCGAATTGCGACGAATCAAAATGATGATACCAGCGTGAGGAGTTGTTTGTGCCGCGGTCAGAAAGTCATCACGATTGCAAGTGATCAGGACAAACTCGTTTTCACCTGCAAATTTCAATAAAGCTTCATCGGTGATTTGAATGTCGAGTAACTCTCTCAGCTTCCGAACCTCATGGCCCATGGCCTGGAGAGTGTAGGCCATGTCATCAGGCACATCGTGATCAAACAGGAACGTCAAGATGTCTCGCCCGAGCTAATCTGACGCGCTACTAACAGATCGATCTCGCCGCGGTGATCCTCATAATACGCCAGACATTCGTAGACTTGGGCCTTCGTCAGATTTGGAAAGCTCTCAGCGACGACGCTGTCTACCGTCTCGCCATTCTGCAACAACCCGATTACATCGTGTACTCCGACGCGTGTTCCGGCGATGATGGGATTGCCCCCCCGGACGCCGACTTCGCGGGTGATGTAAGCATAAGTCTGGGGCATCATCTCCGCATCGCCGCGACTTCTTTGCATTTCTTCCATGGCTTATCAGTTTACCGCTTATTCTCGGGCTTTTGCCATATGCTCACGTTTATCCGCGGCCCGTGATCAGCGCCATCGCCTCAGCGCGCGTGCGCGGGTCTTTGCGGAATCCGCCAAGCACAGCCGAAGTTATTGTCTGCGCACCCGGCTTCTTCACACCTCTGAGAGTCATGCAAGTATGTTCGGCCTCGATCACTACCATAACGCCAAGCGCGCCCAACTTTTCGTAAAGCGTGTTCGCGATTTCCGAAGTCAGTCGCTCCTGCAATTGCAGACGCCGCGCAAACGTTTCCGCCAGCCGCGCTAGTTTCGAGACGCCGAGAATATTTCCGTTCTTTGGAATGTACGCGATGTGACATTTGCCGACGAACGGCGCGAGATGATGTTCACAAAGCGAGGCGATTGAAATGTCCTTCACGATCACCATCTCGTCATGCTTGTTGCCGGACAGCGGCACGATGTGCTCGCTCGGATCTTCCCGCATGCCGGCGGTAAGTTCCTCGTACATTTCGGCAACGCGTTGCGGCGTGTCGCGCAAGCCCTCGCGATTCGGATCCTCGCCGATGCCTTCCAGAATCAGACGCACGCCTTCCGCGATGCGCGTGAGATCGGCGCGGCGCGCTTTGGGCGTGCGCTCTCGCTGTTTCGATTTCAGCGCTGTGAGTTTTGCAGTCATAACTAATGAATCAACGGAAGAATCTCACCGGCTTTGCCGGCCAGCACTTCGTTACATACATGTGATAGCGGCGTCGGTTCCGGATTGACTTCGACAACGTAGGCCCCCGCCTGGCGCGCGATTTCCGGAATCGCTGCCGCCGGATAAACGACAGCCGAAGTGCCAATCACGAAACAGAGGTCGCAGGCCGCCGCACGCGTCGCGGCATTTTCGAACGCTCCGGCCGGCAACATTTCGCCAAAGAGAACAACATCCGGGCGCATCGAACCACCGCAATCAAGACACGCAGGTACGCCGTCCTGATGATCTGACTCGCGAAGATTAATCCGCGTCTGGCAGCTGAGACAGCGCGCGCGCCAGACACTGCCGTGCAGTTCAATGATGTCTCGCGACCCGGCCAGTATATGAAGTCCGTCCACATTCTGCGTCACGAGGGTGAATTGCTCGAATCGATCCTGCCAACCCGCGATCGTTTCGTGCGCCGCATTCGGCTTTAAAGTGCGCAGGACTCCGCGGCGATAGTTGAACCACTCCCAAACCGCGGGCAGATCCTTCTCGAGCATTGCGCCGGACGAAATCACATCGAACGGCATGCCTTTCCAAACGGCTGCTTGTCCCCCGCCGCGGAACGTCGGCACCCCCGATTCAGCCGACACGCCCGCGCCTGTCAGCACGAGTACGTTCCTCGCTCGTGCGAACCGCTCGCGCAGCTCATCAGAGATCACTGTGGCACTTGCGGCTGCATGCATCAGGAAATCGGATGGTAACAGAGCGCGGCGCACGCCCGCAATTTCGCGATTCATCGGCGATTCACTACAATAGCGGCTTTGTTTAGTTCCCCCTCTCCCTGGGGAGAAGCCTGGCGGAAAAAGATTTCTCTGCGCAGCTCTGTGGTGCTCTGTGTCTCCGTGGTGAAAATAGCTTAAGAAAACACACCACAGAGTCACGGAGATTGCACAGAGAGTCACAGAGTTCTTTTTTTACAAGAGGGAGCGCGACGGTTTTCTGATTCCCATGAACTTGCTCGAACTTCAAAACACGATCAAGGACGCGATTCGCGAAGAAGCTCGCGCGCAATTCGATGTCGAACTCGACCAAGTGGCGGGCGAGGTTCCGCCGCGCACGGCACTCGGCGACCTCGCGTTTCCGGTAGCGTTCGAACTCGCAAAGCTAATCAAACAAAAGACCGGCGAGAAGCGCGCGCCACGCGCCATTGCGGAAGCGTTGAAGTCTGCTTTAGAGCGAATCGACGAAGTTGATCGAGTCGAAGTTGCGGGCGCGGGATATCTCAATGTCTTCTTCGACCGCGCTCGACTGCTGGGTGAATTGGCTCCGTCTATTCCCCTCCCCACAAGCGGGGAGGGGTTGGGGGTGGGGTTAGCCGGGCCGCAAACCTCTCCCCCTACCCCTCTCCGCGCGCGGAGAGGGGAGAACCTAACCCCGCAGGATCGAAAGCTGATGGTTGAGCACACCAGTATCAATCCGAACAAGGCCGCGCACATCGGTCACGTTCGCAATTCAGTGCTGGGCGATACGTTTGTGAACATTCTCCGCGCCGCAGGCAACCGCGTCGAAATCCAGAACTACATCGACAACACAGGCGTCCAGGTCGCCGACGTTGTGGTTGGTTTCATGCACATCGAGAATATGTCGCTCGATGACATCAGGACGCTCGATCGTTCTCTGACTGCCGATCAGTCGTTTGATTATTACTGCTGGGATTTGTACACGCGCGTCGGGCTGTTCTATCGCGACGGCAAGGCTGAAGGCGAACAGAATCCGGAAAAGCTGAAACTGCGCGGCGAAATCCTTCATGCGATCGAAGAAGGAAACAATCCGACGGCGGAACTGGCTGATTACGTGGCGACGCGAAACGTTGAATGCATTCTCGATACGATGGAACGGCTGGGGATTCGTTATGACTTGCTGGCGCGCGAATCCGAAATTCTTCATCTACATTTTTGGGAGCGCGCTTTTCAGCTGATGAAAGAGCGCGGGGTGATTCGTCTCGAAAGCGAAGGCAAACATAACGGCTGCTGGGTCATGCCATTCGAGTCGCACACCGGAACCGACGAGCACGAATCCGACAAGATTATCGTGCGCTCAAATGGAACTGTGACGTACACAGGCAAAGACATCGCCTACCAACTTTGGAAGTTGGGTCAGCTCGGACTGGATTTCAATTACAAGCCGTTTCGCAGTTATCCCGACGACCAGGTTGTTTGGGTGACGACCACTGATTCGAACGCCGAAACTTTGCCCGAGGTGCCGCGTCCCAATTTCGGCGGCGGCTCAGTTGTTTACAACGTGATCGACTCGCGCCAGTCCTATCCGCAGGAAATCGTCAAGCGCGGTGTCGCCTCAATCGTCCCGGAATTGGGCGAAGAAGCGAGCGTTCACTTGTCGTACGAAATGGTGGCGCTGTCCCCGGCCGCGTGCGAGGAACTTGGAATCGCACTGTCTGAAGAGGATCGAAAGCGGCCCTACATCGAGATGAGCGGCCGCAAAGGCCTCGGCGTTAAAGCCGACGATTTAATCAATCGATTACAGTCAGATGCGCTCGCGGAAGTTAAGAGTCGCCATCCTGACCTGGATGAAACGGAACAGCGCGAAACCGCCCATGCAATTGCGATTGGCGCGCTGCGTTACTTCCTTCTGAAGTTTACCCGGAACACAGTCATCGCTTTCGACTTCAAAGAGGCGCTGTCATTCGAAGGCGAGACGGGACCGTATTGCCAATACGCGGCGGTGCGTGCGAACTCGATTTTTAGAAAGCTGGCTATGGGCGAGCCAGATTCTGCGAACGAAGGCAATGGGGGCATGGGAATTAGAGCCGGGGGCGGCGGGGCCACATCTGATGATGTGAACAGAATCCTGACAGGCGAAGTCGGCGATGAAATTTGGTCTCTTCTGATGTTAGCGGCGCGACTGGAAGATGCAAACGCCCAGGCTGCTGCCAGCGCGGAGCCGTCATTCCTCGCCAAGTACACTTTTAATCTGGCGAAGGCATTCAACCTTTTCTATCACCGGCACCGCATTATCGCGGAAGAAGATTTGGCAAAACGCGCCGTGCTAATCATTGTTGCCGAGTACACGCGGCGCCAGTTGACCGCGGCTTTGGCAACGCTGGGTATTACAGTTCCGGAACGAATGTGAGCAGTGGTGTCCTACTCGCATTCCCTCTGTGTCTCTGTGAAATGCTCTGTGCCTCGGTGGTGCGTTTTTGGCTAATACTTTCACCACAGAGGCACAGAGGACACACGGAGAGACAGTGAAAACCGCAGATTCGGCGACTACACATGTGAGCTCCTCCTTTTACGATTTGGCATTTACCATTTACGATAGGTCGCGATGCTCATTGTCATGAAAGCCGACGCCACGGATGCGCAAGTTGCGCATGTGTGCGACGTCATCACCGAACTCGGCTTCAAACCGCACTCAATGCCGGGCGCGAATCGCACAGCGATTGGCGTCACCGGCAATCCGGGTGCGATTGACCCGACGCGTTTCGAAAACCTGCCGGGCGTGGCCGAAGCCATTCGCGTCACCAAGCCCTACAAACTGATCAGTCTGGACCTGCGGCCCGAAAAGACCGTCGTGCGTGTCGGCGATGCGACGATTGGCGGAGACGAACTTGCCATCATTGCCGGACCCTGCGCGATCGAAAGTCATGCCCAGGCCTTTGCGGTTGCGGAAGCCGTGCGGCGCAGCGGCGCGCGTTTCTTTCGCGGCGGCGCGTTCAAGCCAAGGACTTCTCCGTATGCTTTCCAGGGATTAGGCGAAGAAGGATTACGGATTCTGGCGGAAGTGCGCGAAGCCTATGGACTGAAAATCGTCACCGAGGCGCTGGATGAAAACAGTCTGGAACTCGTCGAGAAGTACGGCGACGTCATTCAGATCGGTGCACGGAACATGCAGAACTTCAGTCTGCTCAGGCGCGCCGGTCGTTCGCATCTGCCGGTGCTTTTGAAACGCGGGCTGTCGGCGACTCTCGATGAGTGGCTGTTGGCGGCTGAGTACATTATGTCCGAGGGCAACTACAACGTCGTGCTGTGCGAACGCGGCGTGCGGACTTTCGCGCAGCACACGCGCAACACGCTCGACCTCGCTTCGATTCCCGCTGTCCGTCGCGTCTCGCATCTGCCGGTGATCGTCGATCCATCGCACGGGACCGGGAAGAACTACATGGTGATTCCGCTGGCGTGTGCAGGTGTCGCGGTCGGCGCCGATGGTTTGATCGTCGAAGTCCACGACCAGCCGGAAAAGGCCCTGTCGGACGGCGCGCAGGCGCTGACTCCCGATCAATACGAGCAGCTAATTCAGGAGGTGCGGCCGATTCACGAAGTCGTCACACCACAACCTGTTTCTTAATGACGTCAGTGCCCAGCCGCGAAGCGGCGACAGAAAGTAGCCCCGGGTGAGCGAGCGCAGCGAGCGCAACCCGGGGATTGTTGAGCAGTATGCGTCTTAACTACTTACATTAAGCCCGTTCGGTTTACCCGACAGAATGTCGCCGAGGTTTTTCGTGAAAGCCGAGCGCGGCATCACTCGATCGTAACCTGCCGCGACTGCCGCTTGTTGCAGCTCGGTTTGGATGTGGGAAAAGAATCCGAGCAGCGGAACTCCGGCCAACGCATCATCGCCCTTCAGAGCGCGAGCCAACTCTAAAACGTCACAACAACCGGCATTCAAATCGGCAATGATCAAAGTCGGCGCTTCGTCTCGGGCTTTCTCAATCGCCGCGGGAATCGATCTCACAAACTGAACCTGCGCGCCGACCTGTTCGGCCGTGCCGCGAATCTTCGAGGCAAAGAAGAGATCATCAACTACCGCAATGACGTTTTGCATATCTGGTTAACTTGCTGACGACTGGAGCGCAAGCGTCCCGCTTGCCCGTGAACCGGCTGGATGATTGCAAGCGAGACGCTTGCGCTCCAGTCACCCTTGCTAACCGCCCGTCTACTGCCACATCATGCGCCGCAATGTCTTTCACGCCTCCGGACGCGAACACACGAATTGAATTTGGAAACGAACACCTTTCGCAAGCCGACTTGCGTGAAAAGTCCACTCTGGTGCTCGCTTCATACAACATCAGATACGCCGTCGGGCGTTTCCTGATTCTGTCCGGCTTGCTGCGGAAACTCGGCTATAACTTTCCGGGTCGTCGGGCAGACGCGATTGAGCAGAACCTCGCCACGGCGGCCGCCGCTTTCACTAACAATCGCTCGCTGCCCGCACCGGACATTCTAGCATTGCAGGAAGCTGACAAGATGACCGGCCGCACGGCGCGTCGACACATCGCGCGACGTCTGGCGGAAGCAATGAAGATGTCTTACGTGCATGCCGGCGCAGGATTGCCTGGTGGAATACAGCCGAAGCAACGCGAGTGGTGGCTGAACTTCGAAGAGCAAGTCGCAATGGATGACGAAGGGGACATGGGCGTCGCGTGGTTGAGCCGCATGCCGCTCACCGATGTCGAGCTTATCGATTTGCCCTGGCACGAATGCCCCTGGCATCCGCGCGTTGCCGTCGCCGCGACTATTCACTGGCACAATGAGAAGGTTCGTTTGTTTAATGCGCACATCGATCCGCACGGGCCGCTCGACAATCAACATCAGCAGACTGAAGCCGTTTTGGAACGGGCGTCGGAGCATGATGGACCGACAGTGGTGCTTGGCGACTTCAACACGCTGTCAAAGGAAAAGGCGATCGAGATTCGCAAACTAATGGAGTCGCACGGCTACACGACACCGTTTCCCACAGATATTCCGACCTGGCGCGGCGCGGGCGTCGTGCGCTTTCACGCCGATTGGATTTTCGGCAAAGGGGTCACGTTCAAACGTTGGGGAGTTGCGAAACCGCTTAACGTTTCAGATCATTGGCCGGTTTGGGCGGAGATGGAACTTTAGTTTCAAGTTCCAGGTCGGTGCTAAGTTTCGAGTTCTGAGTTTCGGGTTTCGAGTTCGGTTTTCACAGATAGCTCCTGTATAAAAGCCTGCAAACATATTTCCGGTGATGCCAAAGGACAAGAACTCGAAACCCGAAACTCGAAACTCGAAACTAATCACAGCCCGCGACAATTCCCTGCTCCGCCGCGCGCGTGCTGTCCGCGATGGCAAGATTGATGATTTGATCTTCGTCGAAGGACTGCGGCTCTGTGAAGAAGCGCTCAAGTCCGAAATGCGAATTGAAGCAGTTATCTACTCGGACCATATCCTCCGCAAAGATCGCGCGGCGCAGTCGATAGAAAAGTTGAACGCGGCCGCTGATAGTTCGGCCACCGTCAGCGAGAAACTGCTCGAATCAGTCTCTTATACGAAAACGCCCCAGGGCGTTGTCGTGCTCGCTGTGAGGCCCGCGAACGACGAAGAAACTTTTGCGTCGAAGCAAACAAAGTCGCCCCTTCTCGTCGTCCTTCACGAAATAAACAATCCGGTGAACGTCGGCGCGATCGTACGTACGGCGGAAGCGGCGGGCGCTACCGGGATCATCGCCACTGCGTATACCGCCGATCCGTTTTCACCCAAGGCTCTGCGCGGCGCCATGGGCTCGGCGTTTCGCCTGCCGATTTGGAGCGGCCCTTCGTTCGCCGCAGCCGTTGACTGGTGTCGCTCACGAAAAATCCAGACAATCGCTGCGGACTTATCCGGCTCAGCAGTGCACCGGGATGTCGATTGGCGCAAATCGAGCGCAATAATCGTCGGCCGGGAATCGACCGGTCTTTCGCCTGAAGAGCTCGCGGCCACGGATGCATCTGTGCGAATTCCCATGCAGGGAGCCGCGGAAAGCCTGAATGTAGCGGTCGCCGCCGGTGTCATCCTGTTCGAAGCGGCAAGACAGCGCGCGCCAAACTAGTGTATTTTTAGTCGGAACAACCCTTCGAACAGGTTTCGCGGTCTCAACGTATTAACGTTCATGGCAGAAGAGCAGAACCAGACCCCAAAAAGACGTCGCGACACGATCGTGCCTGAGCGGCTGATGCGCCGCGTCCTTGAGGGCGTTGGCGACGTCGTCGATCGGAAGCTTGGCCGGACACCCGACTCTGAAAGCGGCCTGACCACGGATCACCTGATTAGGCGGATGAATGCGCTCATCGATGAACGGGCGCGCAACGACAAACGCCGCGGCCGCATCGCCCCTCATCATCTGAAATTGAAAGTCGAGTGGGGCAAACATTCTGAGACGGCTCCTGAGGTGACGAAACGGCTCGAGCAGGAGGTGCTTGCCGCCGCCATCGATCACATCAACGACAGTCGTTATCGCACGCTCGCGCCGGTCAGCATTGAGACTGAAGTTGATATCTTCACGAAAGGAATCGCGGTCGATCCGAACTTCGGCGAATTTGAAGAAGAACTTCAGCGCGAAGACCTCGAGCGGAAACTTGGCAAGGACGCGCTGAAGAACAAGCCCCGTCACGGCGAGAAACTGAGCGTCACCTACAGCGTGCACATTTCCACCCCCGAACTTTCGAAAGACGTGCAGTTGGAATTCGCTCCCGGCGGACGCCGGGTAAATGTCGGCCGGGCCACTGACAGTGATCTGCATCTGAATCACTCGAGCGTTTCCAAGATTCATGCGTCGCTGCGTATGGACAATCTCGGCACGATCGTGGTGGCCGACACGGGCTCAACCAACGGCACGCACATCAACGGCCAACGAATCCCCTATGGTGAAGCACGCCCCATAAATGAAGGCGACCTGATCGCGTTTGGCGATGTCGAGGTCCGTTTTCGTAGAATCAATTCCTGACACATGGCGCGCGCACTGTTTCTTTTACAATCAGCCACTCCGACGCCTGCAGACTCTCCGGAAAAATTCCCGGCCTGGCTGACACTCATTTTTTTGATCGGCATTGCGTTCGTCGCTTTGCTGCTGCTGATCGGACTGCTGCGCGGTTGGTTCACCCGCAAGGGCGGCGCCGCACAGATTTTCGCGAACCTGTCTGCTGACATTCGCCGGCGCCTCGGTGCGTCTGCAACCAATCGGGGCCTGAGAGTCTGGCGCTGGCTGTTCGTGCTAATTGCGCTCACCATGTTCGGCTTTCACGTCTACTGGGCAAACTACGCGCGCGATCGAAATCCGAAGTTTCAGGAGATGAGTTACAAGGATCTGCGCAACCGTCGTCTTTCTGAATCGACTCTGCGGGGATGGATTTACGATCGCAAGGGCCGGCCGCTGGCGTACTACAAGAAAGATTCGTCAGGTCAGATTGTCCGCGAATACCCGATGGACGATCCGTTTGCGCACCTGTTTGGGGCGGATCGGGGCGATCCGGGTCTGGAGCGCGCGCTCTTCGGAACCGAAAGCGGAGCGGTCCCCGAAGTCATGCAGATCATCAAGGGCGAAACCGTCGAACAGAAGCTGAACAAAGATTACACGCTGACGATCGACAAAGACCTTCAGCAAGCTGTTGTCGATCAGCTCAAGGGCAATCCCGGCGCCGTCGTGATTTTCAATCCGCAAACAGGCGAAGTGCTGGCTATGTACAGCAATCCCGCGTACAGCCTGAAGCAGGTGCAGGACGAAGCGACCTGGATTCGACTCGACAAAGATCGCAAACAGAAGCCACTGCTAAACCGTGCGATGAACGAATACTACGTGCCGGGTTCGACATTCAAAACGGTGATGATGTACGCAGCGTTCCGCAACGGGATGCAGAACGCCCGCTTCAACACCAGTGGAATGTTTTCCCCGCCGGGCTGTGACAAAACGATTACCGACGACGGCGGTGGCTGCCATGCCTGCGGGAACATCGGGATAGATTTGGCCTTTCAGCAGTCGAGCAATATTTATTTTTCCTGGCTCGGGACCCAGCTAGGCGGCGAGAAGATTCAAGAGACGGCGAAACTACTCGGCATGGGCGCCTACGACAGCCTCAGCGGTGACGGCCAGGGCCGTCATCAACCTGAAATTTGGAATGCGAGTTCGCGAGCGGTCCAGAACGCGATCGCACCGACTGAGTCATGGCTGAAGGCCGGGAAGAAATCAACGCGGTGCGAATTGATGTACGAGGGTTACGGCCAGGGTTACGCTTCACAGATGACGCCATTCCAGATGGCCCTGGTTGTTTCAGCCGGCGCTAACATGGAGGGCAAGCTGATGAAGCCCAAGATCGAATTGGAGCGCCCCAACGAAATGTTTAGTCAGGTGCTGACGCCCGCGCAGGCGCAAACGGTCCGCGGCATCATGCACCTGGTTACTGAAGGCGGCACCGCTAACAGCGTGATGGCCCCCGTGAAAGCCGCCGGCATTAAGAGCGGCGGCAAGACCGGTACTGCCCAGAAAGCCGTGCCGGTGATCGATCCCAAGACGGGTGAACCGCAGCGGCGTTTGGTTAGCGAGCGCGACTTCCGCGGTAATATCGTCCGCCAGTATTACGAAATCGTGATGCACGACAAGCTTAGAAGCGACGCGTGGTACTTGAGCTTCGCTCCGCTCGACAAGCCTGTGATTGCGATGGCCGTGCTGTTGGAAGGCCCCGGTCCCGGAATCAGTTTCTACGGCGGCAAGAACGCCGGGCCGATTGCGGCGCAGTTGATTCTGAAAGCGAAGTCGTTGGGTTACTTTGGCAGCAACACCAGCGTCCCGTCGGCAAGCCCGACACCGCAGAGGCCGCGAGCAAGGACGCGTGCGACTCCGTGAGTAGCGCAAATTGTTAATTTGCGGGCTCGCAAGTTAGCAACTTGCGCTACACCGAAGGCCTCAGGCCTTCCGTCAGGATGGAAGATTAACTTGGGCTATGCCCCAATTTACCGGGGCGTAGCCCCGAAGATGAAAAGGGAAAGCTAACGGAAGGCCCGAGGCCCTCCGCACATCAGATGGCAAAGCCATTGTCCACACCGATCAGTTGGCCTGAAGCGTAATGAGGAATCGTCTTTCATCACATATTTTCGTGCTGCTCGCGCTGATCGCGGTCGAGGTTGTCGGCTACTTTGCGATTTACCGCTCGGGCTTGATTCGCGGTTACGAAACTTCATGGATCGGCGCGGCTCGCGATCTCCTTTTGTTCTTCCCACTTATCGTGGCGGCGTTTTGGCTCTCACGCACGTACCGATTTAAAGGAAGCTGGGTGCTCTACACGACGGCCATCGTTCTTTTCTCGATGGGGATGCTGGTCCAGTATCGTCTGTACAGTGACCCTGAGTACGGCGCGCGCAACAAAGCCGCGGCCCGTCAGGAAAAAACACAGGCACTACGCATCCGTTACATCAACGAGAACTACGACGCGAACAAGCGCGCGTTGATGGGTCTGCCCCCGACGCCGCCGGCCAACGAAGAGCTCCCGACTAAGACAGCAAACTACAGTTTCTTCAATGCGCTGACATCCAGTTACACCTGGGTCCCGGTGTTTGCGTTGATCGGATTTGCGCTCGCGTTTGCCTTTTGCATGAGCGACCGTCTGCTGTCGTGGGTCCAGCGCAACAGTTTCATCATCGTGCTGGTCACTCTGTTACCGCTGGCAATCGCGATCGTTAACTCGAGCGCGGGTAAGTCGCTCGGCAACACAACGCCCTGGGAGCCGGCGAAAGTCCCCTTCCTGCTTGGCTTCGCAGGCCTTCTGACAGCGCGTTACAAAGATCTGGCGCGCACTTACTGGGGCATTCCCCGCGCGCGCGACATCATTCCTCTGCTGGTGATGGCGGCGATTCCGTTCATTCCGTTTTTCGCGCTCAAAGATTTTGGGCAGATGCTCATCTTCAGCGGCGCATACGCAACGCTTTATCTTGTCGCAGTCCGTCGCTGGCCGCAGTTGCTGGTCTTCGTCGGATCGATCGTGCTCGTGATATCGATTCTGGTGATTGGCGCGCTGCCGCGCGACATGCAGGAAAAATTTCCGATGTTGCCAACCGTGGCCCGTCCGATTCAAACAATTCTGCCCTCGCGCATTCAGCAACGCTTCCATCTCTGGCTCGACGGTTTCAATCCGCCTTCGCCTGAGACGTCCTGGTGGAAGCCTGAATTTGAAGAAGCCCTCGCTGAGAATCCGCGCATGCGCGAGCTCGCCGCCGAAAGCGAAACCATGCGACAGAGCGTGAACAACGACGTCTGGTTCGACAAGTTGGCTTTCCAACCGGCGCAGGCAATCTTTGGCATTGCGTCAGGCAGGACGACCGGCCGGGGCTTAGGGCTTGGTTTTCCCGAGGTGATTCCGATTGCGGATTCGGACTATGTATACGCCGCAATTGCTGAGGAAATGGGTCTAATCGGCGGCGCGTTGGTGATTCTCGCGGTGATTATTTTAGTCATCGCAGGTATTCGCACATCGATTGATGCGCGTGATATGTTTACGAAGTTATGTGCTGCCGGGCTCACGGCCTTCATTGGCGTTCAGGCGCTCGTGAATATCGGCGGAATCGTGCGCGCTCTGCCGATGACGGGAATCACTCTGCCATTCGTCAGTCACGGCGGTTTTAGTCTGATCACAAGTTTCGCGATGCTCGGAATGCTGATGGCTTTCTCACATCGGAACGCGGTTGATGCCCAGGCGATGGCCCGTGTGAAGCACGAGCCGGAGAGCAGCATTAAGCTGGAGGCGGTCGAGTGAGCACCCCTACCCCTGCCAATAACGTGAAAGTCGCGTCAGTCAGCGATCGTGGACTGAACACCAAGCGTCCACTCAATGAGGATTCATTCCTCAGCGATCATGAGCGCGGCATCTTTGCAGTCGCTGACGGCGTCGGCGGCGCCGAGGCCGGTGAAGTCGCTTCGCAAACCGCCGTCGATGTTCTTAGCGAGGCCTTTCGTCACCGGATTCACGACGGCGACGACGTCGAGGACCTGATGGAATTGGCGATTCAGCGCGCCAACGCGTCGATCCATCAGATGGCGAACGAGCATCCACGGTTTTCAATGATGGCGACGACGATCGTAGCTCTGCACGTCGACGGCTTCCGGGCTACTTTCGGACACGTCGGCGATTCGCGGCTTTACCGCCTGACATCGAACGGCCAATTCCGTCGCGAAACTGAGGATCACTCGATCGTCGAAGAAGAAGTTCGTGCCGGACGCATGACGCCTGAACAGGCTCAGAACCATCCCAGCAAGAACGTGATCAGCCGCGCCCTCGGCGCTGAACCCTCGGTCGAAGTTGATATGCAAACGATCGAGATCGAAGAGGGCACTTCTTTCCTGCTCTGCACCGACGGTATTACCCGACACATCTCAGACAATGAGCTGCGGGACTTAATCGCGAGCGGACAGCCGCTGGATGCGGTGTGTGAAGAGATGAAACGGCGCTGTTATGAACGTGGCGCCGAAGATAACCTCACCGCCGTCATCGTCCAGGTCGGCACGCCCAAGTACACCGCCGCCGCAGACGCCGAACGCACAGTTGACGCAAAGCTGCCGCCCGAGCTCGCCCGCACCACACCGGACGTCGCTGAACCGCGCGTGCTGCTGACACCGGCTTCGCGTATCGCTTTCCCTGGCCCCGCAACTGAACCATTGACTGCTCCGGCGGTCAGCGCAGCGGAACAAGCGCCTGCGACAGGAGGTCATGCCGTGCGTCGCTTTTTTGGATTTGTTTTCGTGCTGGCGCTGATCGCCGCGGCGTTTTACGCCGGCATGCGGTACCCGGATATTCGTCGCGTCTTGGGTTTGAATGCCCCGTCAGTTCAGCCCACGCCGTCACCGTCGCCGGACACCCGCGCATCATTCGACGCGAAGCGCGCCGCCGTCGATGCAGACCCGCTCAAGTGGCTGGCTGAGAACGTGACCGCCGGTTCGAGACCGTTCGAATCAAAAGACCCTGAGTTCCTTTACCTGTACGGCCGCGCGCAGATGCTGACGGGCAGCCATCGCGACGCCAGCCAGGCATTCGATCTTGCGATCGCAAACTATCATACGGCCTCGGCCGCTCCCCTTCCTTTGAACGCAGAAGTGAAGCTGGCTCAGGCAGCGGCCGCTTTGAAACAAAGTTCATCTGCAATCGGGACCCCTACTCAAGACTCGTTGGCGGGTCAGCAAAAAGCAGCAACCATCCTCGACGAACTCCTCGGAGTGAAAGGCCAGACTGCGCCCAAATGAAGCAGAGCGATTCGATGTTGACCAAAGAAACAATTCAACAACGGTTGCGGAGCAATCAGAGTCACTTTGCTTCGAAGTACGGCGTAAGGAAGATCGGGCTGTTTGGCTCTTACGCGAATGGGGTCCCCGATGACGATAGCGATGTCGATCTTCTCGTTGAGTTCGATCGCCCCCTTGGACTTCGCTTCATGGAATTTGCCGATGAACTGGAGAGATTGCTTGGACGTAGAGTGGGTTTGTTGACGCCCTCCGGTCTGGAAGGTATCAGGGTCGGCACCGTTGCGGCCAATATCTCTCGAAGTGTGGAATATGTCTGAACGCGATGATCCCGAGCTGATTCAGGACATATTAGAGGCTGCCAGGCGAATAACTTCTTACACCGCTGGCCTCACGTACGAAACGTTTCTCGCCGACATTAAGACACAGGACGCGGTCACGCGAAATCTTGAAATCGTTGGCGAAGCTGTCAAGAAGCCAAGCGATACTCTGCGTGATGCGCATTCCAACATTCCGTGGCGCAGCATGTCGGGACTGCGCGACCGGCTAATCCACGACTATTTTGGCGTTAATTTCGACATCGTTTGGGAAATTGCATCGAAGGAGCTGCCTCAGATCGTTCCTGAATTGGAAGAGATTGCCGGTCAGAAATAATGTCAGAGCTGAAACTTCTACAGTGCCGACTCGATGGCCGATACGACGTCGAAGATTGTCTGGGCCGCGGCAGCTACGCAGAGATTTACGTCGCGCGTGATCGCGCCGCGACTGACGAACGCTTCCGCGAAGTCGTAATCAAAGCGCTCAACGTTCTCCTGCAGGGTTACCAGGATCCCGAACTCGAACGGACATTGCTTCAGAACTTTCAGAACGAAGCGATTGCTCTCGATCGCGTGCGCCATCCGAATATCATCAGCCGTCTCGGTCACGGCACTGCGCTCGATCTCAACGGAACTGCTTTTCATTACATCGTGCTTGAGTTTCTCGGCGGCGGTGACCTGTCAGCGTTGGCGCGACGTGAGCCGCTCACGCTGGAAACCGCGCTCTTCTATCTTCAGCAGGTTTGCTCGGGCCTGGCGCACGCACACGAATCGGGTGTCATTCATCGCGACATCAAGCCGCAGAACCTTCTGCTCACCGCCGACCATCAAACAGTCAAGATTGCCGATTTCGGTGTGGCGCGCTTGGAAGCCTCGGAAGGCGCAATCACGCGTGTCGGCACAAACATCTACGCCGCCCCGGAACACAGTCCGCTTCTGCAAACTGCACAACTCGGCACGGCGTCGCTGTCCAGCGAACGGCTGACGCCGGCGGCTGATATCTATTCGCTGGCAAAGACTGCTTACACACTGATCTGCGGGTTGCCTCCGCGCAGATTCGCGCACGAGCCCGTCACCGAACTGCCTGAACATTTAGCGAGCAAACCCTGGGCAGAAAGCCTGCTCGCGGTATTCGAGCACGCCACGCAGACACGCCCGGACGAGCGCTACCAAACGGTGCAGGAGTTCTGGGACGAACTAAGCGATGCCATGCTCCCGCCGACGCGCGAGTTAACTGCGGTGGAAGCGCCTCGTTCAGTTACAGCCGAGCTGAACCTTGCGGCCGTGGCTACGGCCGCTCCGCCAAGACCGCGATTCGAAAGTTCGCAGGAGCTGCGCGAAGAGCCGGCAGCGAACGGCGCGCGCCCACGGATCGTTGTGCCGATTGCTAACAAGATCGCGCCGGCGGCCGTAGCGGCGGCAGCGCCAACGTTCGGCGGCGTCCAGAAGCAACCCGGCCGCGTGAACGTGGCCGTTCAAGGCGGCGGTCAAAAGCCGGTTCAAGTCGAACCGACACCTAAGCGCTCGAACCGGCTGCGGGCGATTCTCGTTTCCCTTATCCTGATTATCGCGTTTGCGGGAATGCTGCTCGCGACCCGAAACTACATTCGCAATCGCTGGGCCCAGCAGCAAACGCAACAGAGCGGCCCCATCGGACGTGAAGCTTTGACCACAACTGATCTAAACTTGCGCGCCGGCCCCAGTTCCGCTAACGATCGGGTGGGTATGGCCGCCGCGGGATCGCGCGTGAAGGTTTTGAGCATCAGCGGCAGCAATGCTAACTGGTACGAAGTCCAGGTGCTTGAGCACAGCAGCCCCAAGGTCGATCCAAGCTTCTCGGATCGCGGCTGGGTCAACAGGCAGTACCTGAAGTTCGAGTGAATAGTGAATGGTGAATAGACACGGCCGCGATTGCGACTTCGTCTATTTACCATTTACTATTCACTAACGCATGAGCCTAATTGAATCAATCCGCCGCTGGATCGACGGCGAGACCACTGACGACATCCTCGAAGAAGTTGACGAGCAGGCGCATCCGCGTCGCGCGTCGGAAGAGTTTCTCGTGAAGATCGCGCGCGAAGTTGAAGCCGTGATGCAGCGCGAAATGTTCACACCGCCCGGTGGGCCGACTTACATTCCGCGCGAATACATCGTCTACCTCAGCAACGAAGACGACCGCGACTGGCAAGGCGACAAGCGCCGCGGCCTCGAACAGGGCTTGTTCCACGTCCTGTCTGAGCGCGCGCGCGAATTGGCCGGTTCGCATAACCTGCAGACTAAGTCGTTCGCGATCGAGCTGCGCGTCGATGGTACTTTGAACAAGAACGAGTTTCGCGTGCAGCCCGTGTGGGATGAAGCCGAAGCCGGCCACACGATGGTCACGGTCCGGCCCGCGGCACTGAACGCAACGACCGCAGGTACGGCGCCTGCGCCCGAAGGCGAAGCCACGGCTGCGACTGAAGGCGAAAGTGAAGGCGGTGAAGTTACCGTCGTCCGCCCGCGCGTGGTTGAGCTTTATTCGATCGAGTTGTGGCGTGAAGGCGTGCGCCAGTCGGTCGTCCCGGTCACGAAACCCGAGATAACGATCGGGCGCGGATCAAAGTCAGTGTCAGTGGATTTGGCTCTGAAAGGAGATCCCGAAATCAGCCGCGTGCACGCCACGCTCACGCTCGACGATCAGGGCCGTTTCTGGCTGACTCCAAAAGGCCGCAACCCCACGTTAGTCTCCGGCCGCGAACTTTCGCGCGAACAGCGCACCGTCGTCCAACCCGATGAGAAGATCGCAATCTGCGCGTATACGCTGCGCATCCAGCCGAAGTGAAATGAAGCAGCTCCGCAGCAAGATAAACCAGCAACTTCAACACCCACATTGATCGCAAAATGGTCGCGCGTCTACCTGCTTGATCGCGTGCGAAGCACGCGCAAGCATAGAGCCCGGGGCGTAAGCCCCGGGACGATGCGCAAGAGGAATCCCACGTTAGTCTCCGGCAGGTGGTGAGAAGGCACAAGATGTCGCGGCCCGTTAGTGTTTACTGATACTTCCTAAAACGTCGGGAACAAATCGTTCGCTGAAACCTGCAACAATAGTAAAGATAAAGAGGGACCACATATTGCTTTTCACCATGCTCATGCTGATGTCCGCCTTTGCCGCGACCACCAGTACGGCCCCGAAGATCATTCCCAGACTGATCCGCGTTAATCCCATAAGAACAATTCGTGGCCACCTGAAAAAGGGGTTGACGGTTAAGTTGCCTCCTCGTTGCATGACCGAGATGGTCGCGCCAAGCACGCCACCCAGAAGTCCGAGTGATACCTCCCACAAAAAACTTCCCCCTCGCCAGAGGAGATATGTGCCGAGTCCCGTCAGCAAAAAGAGAATAACGGCACAAGCTACGCTGCCCAGGATGTATGTGGCACGCAGTTTTTCTTCTACCTTGCTGTTAATGAAATCGCGCGACGATAAAAAATTGGTTTGTGGATGGAACTGTTCGCCGCTGGTAAATGCCGCTGCCAGATCAATGCCCAAAATGTGTTGCATCGCTTTCTGATCAAGGGCATCCAGTCCGGACTTAGCCTTAGCAATGCTCGATAATCGATTGAATTCCGTTACTGCGGGCGCGAGTTTTGTTGGCAGGGTCGAATACTCATAAGTAAGTTCGTCGTGCTTGTTGGTGTACACGGCCCAATCCGTATCAATGCCGTAGACATATTCGATGGGCGCGCGCTCGGTTATGAATTGGTCTACAGATTGGAAATGTATTTCAGCGTCGCTCTGAGCCCGCAGGCAAGAAGCAAGGCATGATGCTAAGAGTGTGAAAGCGTCGTGTCGATAAGCGCCTCTCAATTGCGAATCCACTTTACGTTTAGCTTCATGAAATGCGCTTTCAGCTTCTGTCTTGAAAGGAAACGCGGGATCAATCTGAAAACCAAGCGTGTTTTTCGTCGTCCGGAAGATGGCATAATCGTCGTTGGAGTAATCAACGGTCTTGACGACATAGCCGCCGATCTCGTCTCCGGCTCTAATTTCGCCAGGGCGCTTCTTAGCAGGCTGACTTTGTGTCGCGCCCTTCGTAGCGTGCAACCCCTCGGCGTCAGCAAGCTCTTTCAGTCTTGCCGGCACACGATCATAAATTAGCAGTATGGTGGCGGCCATTGTTACCTCGAGTCTATGGATAAATATTGGATGCGCTCATCAGCGGGCGCATAGGCCAACACGTTGGGCGACCCGCGGTGATGCAAACTGATTCTTGGACGCCTTGCCGGTTCTCTTCGCGGCGCCGATGAAGCGCGCGCGCGTGTCATGAAGCGACTGCCTCATGAATCTCCTCTTCCCTCCCAGCATTGGGAAGGAAGAACATGCTCAGTCTAAATCCGTGCAGTTGTTGCAGCGTTCGTGTCGGCAGTCAGGGTCAAGGCATACAAACTTGTCGTGATGGTTCTCATGACGACATTTGCAACACCTCCAACTCTTGTATTGGTTAAATTGTGGCGTTGCGTTAATGGTTGTATCTGTCTGCATATTCGTCCTCCTCCTTGTCGCCGCTGAAGCTGGCGATGGAATTAATAAATATCAAGTTCCGGGGTGGCGTCCCGAAGTGGCGCATTTACCTTGACTGCTTTTCCCGACTAATCACGTCAGCCGATATACAGAATTCTGCTTGAAGACAGCCTGCCGCGTATGTCTGGGACGGGGTTTGCGGCAACTAGTAAGAAACGGCGCGGATTCTAGCACGGATCTTAGCAAGCTATTCAATAGTTCGCGCGGCCGCCCTCTACTCGCTCTTGGACTCGCGACTGCGAGGCCCGCATCACGCACCATAAGAACTGTGCTACTTTCACAGCAACGATGAGGAAACGAAAACTCGGCAACGGCGGCCTCGAAGTGTCCGCGCTCGGACTGGGCTGTATGGGGATGAGCATGTCTTACGGCAAGACGCCGGACCGGCAGGAGATGCTCTCTCTGCTCCGTGCGGCGTTTGAGCACGGCATCACCTTCTTCGACACGGCTGAAGTCTATGGACCCTTCACAAACGAAGAACTCGTGGGTGAAGCGCTTGCCCCGGTACGTGATCAGGTAGTTATCGCGACCAAGTTTGGATTCAAACTCGATCCCACTGGCGAGAAGCGTTGGGCGGGCGTGGACAGCCGGCCGGAACACATCAAGGAAGTTGCCGAAGCCTCACTCAAGCGACTTAGAACTGATCGCATCGATTTGTTCTATCAACATCGCGTTGACCCGGACGTGCCTATTGAAGATGTCGCGGGCGCGGTGAAGGAACTGATTCAAGCAGGCAAGGTCAGACACTTCGGCATGTCTGAGCCGGGCGTGCAGACCCTGCGGCGCGCGCACGCAATCCAACCCGTAACCGCCGTGCAGAACGAATACTCACTGTGGACGAGAACGCCTGAGAAGGAAGTCTTGCCGGCGCTCGAGGAACTTGGCATCGGATTCGTTCCCTACAGTCCGCTTGGCCGAGGCTTCCTCACGGGCAAGATGGATGAGAGCACCACGTTCGAGCCGAATGACTTTCGCGCGAGCCTGCCGCGCTTTACGCCGGAAGCGCGCAAAGCGAATCAGACGTTAATCGATCTGCTGCGTTCGATCGGAGAGCGGAAGAAAGCGACGCCGGCGCAGATTGCGCTCGCCTGGCTGCTCGGGCAAAAGCCCTGGATCGTTCCCATTCCCGGCACCACCAAATTGCATCGTCTGGAAGAAAACATCGGCGCTACGGAATTTGAGTTAACGACTGACGACCTGCGCGAAATTGATGAAGCGTCGGCGAAGATAACGGTGCAAGGCGCGCGATATCCTGAAGCGCTTGAACGGCTGACGGGAATCTAGGACTATTGCCACAACTATTACTTGCGCTACGAGCGTGAGCAATCTCATAATTGCCGCATGACTGAGAAGGAGATTGTTCTTGAGACCATCCGGGCCTTGCCGGACGATTGTTCGTTGGAGGAGATTGCCGAGCGCATTGAGTTTATGGCGGCGGTGCAGAAGGGGCTCGATCAACTGGACAAAGGCGAAGGCATTCCTCACGACGAAGTAAAAAAACAGTTGGCCTCATGGCTTACAAGCTAACCTGGTCTCCTGCAGCCCGCGCCTTTACTACTCGGACGGTCCCGAGATTCGAATCTTCCCGCCGCGTACCGTAATGATTGCCCTACCCTCGAGTTCGCTCTGAAACCGCTGGATGAGATCTCGAACAATCTCAATTCTCTGGTCTGAAGGAACGTCCGGCAAACGGATTAGACCGCCGTGAGGCTGCGCTTCGAGGAAAATCAATTAGCCAAAGTCAGTGTCGATTGTTACGAGAACTCTCGATTCCTGCGCCGCCCACTCTAGCAAGACGCGGTCGCCCGGATCCTCGCCTCGTTCACGCGCCTCAACTACATCGTGTCCTTGCGTTCGCAGCCATGCGGCTATTCGGGTTCCAGCGCAACGATCGACGAGGAACCGCATCATGCTGAGATTTGCACGGAATCGAGCTTGTCATGTGAGATCGCCGCATGCGCATAAGCCAAACAAGCGCGCAGATCATCTGGCTCGAGGTCGGGATAGTCGGCCAAAATCGCTTCGGACGTTTCGCCTTGTGCCAACAAACTCAAAATCAGTTCCACGGAGATTCGCATCCCGCGGATGATGGGCTTGCCTCCAAAAATCTGAGGGTTAGCGGTGATTCGTCCTAGGAGCGTCTCGTCAATCATGTTGTTGCCAATAATACTCCGTGATACATATTCGTGACCATAGTTCCAAGACAGGTCCGATTCAGTGGCCCGTGGTCGCGGCCATCGCGCCGACGTCGAATTCGGCCAGGAGTTGGTTGAGCAGGGGTGTAACCGCTTCGACGTTCTCGTAGTTTCGATTCAGCAGGTTCAGCAGGCGGCGTTCTTTCTTGCCCTCAATCTCGTTTAGGAAAGCTCGGCAGAAGGCGCAGACGACGGCCGGATCGAATTGGGTGCCGGTGTTGGCGCGGAAATCCAGCAGTACATCCTCGAGCGGAAGTTTCTTTCGATACGGACGGTCGGTCGTCATCGCGTCGAACGAATCGGCAAGCGTGACGATCTTTGCGCCCGGCGGAATTTGATCGCCTTTCAAGCCGTCGGGATAGCCGGCGCCGTCGATACGTTCGTGATGGTAACGAGCCATCAGGGGAATGTCGGCGTAAGGATGTGAAATCGGCGCAAGGATTTCATAGCCGGCGGCCGGGTGCTTACTCATCTCGGCTGAGTCTTTCGCGCTGAATCGTTCCGGTGAATTAATGACGCTGAGGTCCACGATCAACTTGCCGATGTCGTGGAGATAGCCGGCGATGGTGATGCCTTCGACTTCGTCTTCGCCCCAGCCCATCTCGCGCGCGATCACTTCGCTGTACTTGCCGACACGCACTGAATGACCTTGCGTGTAGCGGTCCTTCATGTCGATGGCCGCGGCGAATGCGCGCACGGTTTCTTTGTAGATCGTGCGCAGGCCGTCGTATAGCCGTTGGTTCTCTTCCGCCTTCCGCTTCACTTCCCCGAGCAGGTGATGGCTGTTGATCCCAACCGCGATGTGACGCGCGAGGGCGCTCAGCGTTTCCAGATCTTCTTCGGTGAATGTTTCGCCGCTCGCTTTTTCGCCGAGCAGCACTACACCGATCAATCTTTCATGAACAACGAGGGGCAGCAACAATTGAATTTCCGCGGACGCAAATAGATTCTTGTGCTCCTCCATAAATCGCGTCGCTTCAGCCGTGGCATCCGCCAGGGTTAAAGACGCGCCGAGGCTGGTCAGCTCACGCGCATGTTCACGTGCGATTGGAATTTCGGTGTCCGGCGTTTGCTCCAAGCCGCGCGCGGAGATCACGCGAAGCGTGTCACCCTGACGGTCATACTGCGCTACTGCGCCGCGGCGAATCGCGACCGACCCGAGCAGCAGATGAAAAGACGACCGCAGCATCTCTTCAAAGTCCGCGGTGTTCGCAATTTCCTGCCCGAGATCGGCCAGGGCTGCGAAGGTGTGGAGGAGTCTTTGGTTGTTAGTTTCCATTGATAGTTCAAACTTGGCGTTTCTTTGCGTCTTAGCGCCTTGGCGTGAACATCGACCAAGCAACGAATTCACGCAAAGGCGCTAAGACGCAAAGGATCGCAAAGAACTACGAACCGCTTGCTATCCCCACGCCTCGGGATTCTATGCCCGGTTCAATCCACGACAATGCCTCACTCTCGTCCTGGGCAATCCGAACATGCTTGGTGAGGCCGAGCATCTCAAACAAACTGGTCGATTGAGTATTCACGTCACAAAAAATTAGCCGAGCATGGCTTTGCTCGGCTGCGTCGATGACGCCCATCAGAATCGAGACTCCAATGCTGTTCACCAGCTCGGTGTCCCGAAAATTGATGACAACTGCCTGACGGCCCGCTTCAAGCTGGTTCTTGCACTCACGCTCGATGCGTTCCCCGCTCAGCTTGTTCAGGTAATCGCTGGCGTAAATGATCGCCGTGTCCCCGACACAGCGCGCCTGCACCGGAGTCGCCCCCGTTGTTTCCATCTTCAGTAAGCCCCCCTCTTACTGTGGCACAAACTTCAGTCTGTGTTGCCCCGATGAAATCACAGACTAAAGTCTGTGCCACTCACCGAATGTACTTCGTCATCTTCAATTGAGTGCCGTCGTCAACGCGCTCAAATTCAACTTCGTCCATCAGGCTGCGGATGAGTTTCAATCCCCACCCCCGACGACTTTTCCCATCTCCGTTCACGCCGCCGTTGTCTGGAACACTTGCCGGAACGACGCCGCGGCTCGCAACTATGACGACTAATTTATCATCTTCCACCCGAAACCGCTGATAAATCTTTCGATCGGGACTGAGGCTGTGCTCGGTCGCGTTGATGCATGCTTCGACCAGCGCGAGCTTGATCTGATTGATCGCTTCCGGTTGAAAGTTAACGCGTCGCGCAATCTCTTCCACCGCACGTGCGGCAATCAATTCGGTATCGGTGCCCATCGGGATCACCATCTCGTATTCGTCCGATGTCGTTTCGGATTTGGTTGGTTCAGGTTGCAGACGTGAGGTCAGCAGTTCCAGTTGCCGCCGGCTGGAGCTGTACGCGTCGTGCTGCTTAAGGACTTCTGACGCGTCTTCAGAAAAGCCTTCGGGACTAACCAGCCACAAGCGTGTGCGGCCGAGGTTAGCTTCGCGAGCCAGTTGCTCCAGACGATCGACGCACTCTTTTGTAACGTCGTCGTCGGCCTCGAGCTTCGATTCAACTTCAGCCGTCAGCCAGACGATCTCGTGCTCATCAGTGTAGTCGGCTCCTTCAAAACCGTGGCCCATCGCGCATCGTCCCTCTTCCGTTCTTACCGCAGTGGCCAGAACTGAGCAGTCCTCGGCAGAGACAATCTGGGGCAGTCGCACGATGTCCGGCTCGGCGTCGAGCGCGGCATTGACGGTTTCGGTATCCACGCCCGTGTGCGACGCGGCGAAACGATCGTATTGAAACAGGCTGGCCGGGACTTCCTGACAATTGAAGCGCGCCAGGATGTCTCTCAAACCGAGCGCTGCTTCGCGCCGGTACTTCCGACGCATGGTTTGCGGCGCGCGCTTCAGTGTACTGAGCAACGTGTTCGCCACTACCAGTGCGCGCGGCTCACCGGCGACCTCAAGCTGATACTGTGCGTGCAAATAGTCCATCCAAACCGGGGGTTCGGAATTCAGCTCGATCGTCGCGCCGCTCGAGTTTGCCAGTTCATGAATGTGCAGTGCGTCGATGATGCGTTCGAATTCGGAACCTTCGACACCGAGTCTTTTCTTCCAGGTCCACACCGATGCTTTGCGCGTTTCGCTCAAGGCGGATTCGTACAGCACGCGCACCAACGTCCTGCGCGTTTGCGCTTGCGGAGCCACTTGATTGAGCAAGCCGGCGAAATGCCGATGGATGCGACCGCCGAGCAGTTCGTCCACATAAAGCCTCTGGCACTCAAGGAAGCTGGTGAGCGACGCGCGCTTTTCACGCGCGGCCTGCGCCAGAGCAGCAAGGAAGAAGGGGCTGCCATGTACCTGCTGCACAATCAGGTCGCGAGTCTGTTCGTTGCTCTCGACGCCAACGCTGCGCGTGAGCGCGTCAAGCAACATGTGCGCGTCATCCTCGGCCAGATAATCCAGGCGAATTATTTCATCCGCATCCAGGTCAGCGCCGGCGGCGTGAATCGCGTTCGGCATTTGCCGCCGCAGTCCCGCCATCGCGACAAAAGGAGTGCGTCGCAGGAACGCCTGCGTTAGTTCCCTCGACAAAGGACCGGTGTCTGATTCATCCGCCAGCGGCAAACAATCGATCAACGGAAGCAGCGGTCGCTTGGTTGCCGCCGCAAGCTTCTGCGGCGCGTGTAAACAGAAGCGAAGCAACGTCAGTTCGTCGGCGGAGTTCTTTTCGCGTGCGAACGATTCCAACAGCGAGATGATTGCTTCGTAATCGGTGGGCAGAGCGGCTTCAGCGACGTCCTCAGCGGTGAGGGCAGTCGTCAGCAGCGACGGGTTAACCCGACGATAGGCGACGTACTGTTGAAGAAACGTCCGGAAGAAATTCGAGGCAACGTCCGCCAGGCTGCCTTCGCTTGAACGGAACGAAAAATGGATGGGCGCGGCTTGAGTGCGTCGAAAGAAGAGTTCGTCGTAAGCCTGTCGTAAAAATTCCGAGCCTCCGGCATTGGGCGCCGCCAACAACAGAAGCTTCCGCTCGTTTGGTTGTGAGGAGTAACTGATGAGTCGATGCAGCTCGGCATCGCGGCCGACAAACTCGTCCCGCGCCAACTTCGCAAGAATGCGTTGATGACTCATCTAAAATTACTTCGCCGAGTGGCCCAGGCTTCAGCCTGTGATTTCACCTAAGCCTCGATTCACGAGGCGCACAAACATCGCGAATACAAAACCCAAACTAAAGTCTGCGCCGCTACTGACTAACTCACCGTGCCCTGGTACGCGTACGCGCGGTTCTTGCCATGACTCTTCGCGTGATACAACGCGCGGTCGGCTGCCCGGATAATTGCTTCGGCGGAATCGACTGACGAAGACAGGGACGACAAGCCGATGCTAATCGTGACCGCGCCCTGCGGCTGTGAATCGCCGTGCGGAAACTTCGTCGTCATGATTTGCCGTCGCAAGCGATCGGCGATGGCGCCGGCTTCTGTCAAAGTCGTTTGCGGCAGAAGAATCGTGAACTCTTCGCCGCCGTAGCGCGATGCGACGTCAACCTTACGCAGCGTCGAGCGCAAGCACTGCGCCGTTATTTCCAGCGCGCGATCGCCTGCCTGATGACCGTTGCGATCGTTGTAGTGCTTGAAATCGTCGATGTCGATCATCATGAAGCTCATCGGAAAGTCGTAACGCTTCGAGCGATTCAGTTCTTCAGACAAACGGGCTTCCATGTAGCGGCGGTTATGTAAACCCGTCAGCGGATCCGTAATCGACATCAACTGAAACTGGTTCGCGCGGTGTTGCCACGTGGCACGTTCGAGTGCCAGCGCGATTTGCGGCGCTACCAGATCGATTACCTCCAGGTCTGATTCGTCATAAGCCGCGCCGCTTCGTCTGTCGGTCACGTTCAGGACCCCGATTTTTCGTGCGCCAATCGCGATCGGATAGCTGATGAAAGACTTTGTCTTGTAATTCCGTTCCGGCAACGACTGTTTTCCCAACGCATCGATCGTGGTAACCAGCGGTTGTCCGGCGCTGATCACCGAACCGGCAATTCCCTCACCCATGCGGATGGCTTCGATGTCGCGCTGACCGACGGGAATGCCGCGCGCGGCTTTGATGTTCAACTGGTTCGATTCCTCGTCGAACAACCAAAGTGAACCGCGCTCAGCGTCCAGCAAGTCCGCGGATTGCGCCAGGATCGATTCGTAAATCTGGGACGGTTCGGCCGCATCAATCTGTTCGGCGAAGCGTCGAATCGAATCAGCAAAAGGGGCGCGACGATCCAGACCCACGTACGGGGTACGTTCAACGCGTCGTTCTTCAACGGCCTGTACCGGCTCATCGCTTGCGGGAATCTCATCACGCGCAGGCAGTACTACCGGAGGCGGCTCAACCGTTTTCTCGCGAAACTCAGCTGCCGCGCGACTTAGTCTTAAGGCCGCATGATCGAGGTCACCTTCGTCCGCGAAGATCACATTGCGAAACAGTTCGTCGGAAGCCAGGTCTTGCAGGTCACCGCCCCGTACCCGCTCGACAAACTCGCGATAGTCCTTGCTGCTGCTGAATGCACGGCCGCCGATCACCGCGAGCTTACGCTTGTTAATCTCAACCGGCAGCGAAAAGCACTGCAATCCCGCGTGGCATCGATAGTGAACTACTGCGCCTTCATTGGTCGCTCGTTTGTGCGCCAATCCGCAAAACGGATCGCAGAGTCGCACGTGTTCCGGCGACGACTGCAGGGCTTCACAAATCGAGTTGTTGTTCGAAACAACCAACGCGGGAGGCTGGTAGCCTTCGACCATCAACAGAGCGATCCCGGACTCTTTTGCGACGGATTGTTGCACTTCACCCCAACCGCGTGGCGCTCGTTCCGGTAATTCCTTTTCAATGGGCGCCAGTCGCGCGAGTTTCTTTCGGGCCATCGGGGTTACAAATTTGCTTTTCGTCGCCAGTATACGTGGCACAGACTTCAGTCTGTGCATTCTGTCATCCAATCACAGAACTAAAGTCTGTGCCGCTAAGCGCTAACAATTTCGACTCACAGTAAGTTAAACGACGAATTGGCCCCGTTTTTCACGCGGTCGAGACGGCGAGGTGTTGACTCAATCCCGGCGCAGATCCAGGTGCAACCCGGTCGATATCGGGGTGTTCCGGACTGATGCGAAGGCAGGCTGCCGAGTGATTCGGCTTGATTTGCACTAGCTGTGGTTCGACATCCGCACAGACCTCGATGGTGTACGGACAGCGGGTGCGAAAGCGGCAGCCGCTCGGAGGATTGATCGGCGAAGGGACGTCGCCTTCGAGCACGATTCGTCTGCGGGACAATTCAATTTTTGGATCCGGAACGGGGACAGCCGAAATCAGGGCCTTCGTGTAGGGCATCAGCGGCCGCGCATAAATCTCTTTGGCGGGGGCGAGTTCGACGATTTTTCCAAGGTACATCACCGCCACGCGGTCCGAGACGTGTTGCACCGCCCGCAAGTCGTGCGAGATGAAAAGATACGTAAGGTTCTTTTCGCGCCTGAGCCGCTCGAGCAGATTCATGATCTGGGATTGAATTGAAACGTCGAGCGCCGAGATTGGCTCGTCCGCAACTATGAAGCTCGGATCCACAGCCAACGCGCGCGCGATGCCAATTCGTTGCCGCTGTCCTCCGGAAAACTCGTGCGGGTAACGGCGCAGAAAACGTGGGCTAAGGCCGACCTGTGTCATTAATTCCTGGACACGGCGTTTTCTCGCCTCGCCCTCGGCAAGTCGAAACGTACGAATCGGCTCGCTGATGATTTGATCGACCGTCATGCGCGGATTCAAGGAAGCGTATGGATCCTGAAAAACGATTTGCAGATGACGTCGCTCTTCGCGCATGGCGCGGTTCGAGAGTTGCGCCAGATCGTTGCCGTGGAAGAGGACCTGACCGGATGTCGGTTCGACGAGCCGCAGAATTGCGCGGCCGAGGGTTGTCTTTCCGCAGCCGGATTCGCCAACCAGTCCGAGTGTCTCGCCTTCAAAAATGTCCAGCGACACCCCATCGACCGCCATGACGACTTGACGCGATCTACTGAAGAGCGACTTCCGCACCGGAAAGTGCACCTTCAGATCCTGAATTGAGATCAATGGCTGCATCAGCGATTCGATTCGGCGTAGACCTCGTTAGCGAAATGACAGAGCGAATGGTGATTGCTCGTGAGCTGAACGAACGGGGGAAACTCACGCGTACAGATCCCTTCCGCGCGTTCACAGCGCGGCGCGAAAGGACAACCGGATGGCAAATGCGCCAGGTCCGGCGGCTGACCCGGTATTTGATAGAGCTTTCCCTGTTCCGAAGTCGGATCGGGAACGGAGCGCAACAGACCGCGCGTGTAGGGATTGCCCGGTCGATCAAACAGTTCGCCGGTTGGCGCCTGCTCGAAGACTTTTCCGGCATACATCACCACAACGTGGTCGGTCATGCCGGCGATAACGCCCAGGTCGTGAGTGATCAAAATCACGCTCGCGCCTGTCTCGCTTTTCAGTTTCCTGATGAGTTCGAGAATCTGCGCCTGAATCGTTACGTCCAATGCCGTGGTCGGCTCGTCAGCGATTAGCAGCTGCGGCTTGCAAGACAGCGCCATCGCGATCATCACGCGCTGACGCATGCCTCCTGAGAATTCGTGCGGGTAGCTGTCGATTCGTTGGGCGGCGTCAGGAATACCTACATGCTCAAGCATTTCGATTGCGTGACGGCGCGCCTGTTCTTTGGTGTGCCGGAGGTGAAGCTCGGTTACCTCCATCAACTGCTTCGACACGCGCATGAACGGATTCAACGACGTCATCGGATCCTGGAAAATCATCGCGATGTGACAGCCTCGAAGATCGCGCAGCTCACGCGGCGACAACTTCAAAACATCGCGACCATTGAATTCGACCGCACCGCCGGCAATTCGCCCGGGCGGATCGGATATCAAACGCATGATTGAAAGGTTCGCTACGGTCTTGCCGGAACCAGATTCGCCGACGATGCCCAGCGTGTCGCCGCGTTTTACTTCAAAGCTAACGCCATCCACGGCTTTCACTGTGCCGTCCTCGGTGTGAAAGTACGTGCGAAGATCTTTGACTTTCAGTAAGTTGTCGCTTGATACCATCGTAACTCTTAATGGCCTAGGGTCTTAGGTCTTTGGTCTTTGATGTGCGGCGATGGTTGAAGCAGGCATCAAAGCACAAAGTTCACAGTACAAAGACCTATTCTTTCCTCGTTTGCGGATCGAGCGCGTCGCGCAAACCATCTCCAAGAAAATTCAAACTGAACAGCATCAGCGCCATCGTGGCTCCCGGAAAGATCAACTGCCACGGATAGACCGACAAATGTTGTGCGCCTTCGGCCGCCAGACTGCCCCACGAGACGCGCGGCGGCCGCACGCCGAGTCCAAGAAATGACAGGAACGCTTCGCTGAGCATTACCGTAGGCACCGTGAGCGTCGCGTACACGATGACCGGCCCCAGCACGTTCGGAATAAGATGTCGAAAGACTATCTTTGGCGTGGAGACTCCGGTCGCGCGCGCGGCCAAAACGAAATCCTGATTCTTGAGCGACAACACCTGACCGCGAACAATCCTGGCCATCGTCAACCACGACACGGCCCCGAGTGCAAAAAACAGTTGCGCCAACTGACCCGTCGGAGTCTTTGCGGGCAGTAGTGCCAGCAAAACGATGACGATGATCACATAAGGCAACGAGTAGAGAACATCGACGATGCGCATCATCAAATCATCGACCCGGCCGCCCAGATAACCTGCCAACGCGCCATAGCTGACTCCAATCAGCAGCGAAACCAGCGTGGCGATCAGCGCGACCATCAAGGAAATCTGTCCGCCCGACAAAACACGCGCGAGAATGTCGCGCCCCGCGTTGTCGGTACCCATCGGATGCGTCCACGAAAAACTTCCGTCGGGCGCGCGGAACGGCGGCAAAGATTTGTTCAGGAGATTGTCTTTAGGAATGTAGTCGTACGAGTATCCGCTGGTGGCTTTGAGAATCGAAGGGCCGATCAGCGATGCGATCGTAACCAGAAGCACGATGACAATGCCAAAGACCGCGAGCTTATTCCGGAGAAGCCGTCGCCACGCGTCTCGCCAAAGGGACGAACCTGCAACAAGTTCACCGCTGACGATGTCATGCACGTCCTCAGCGACAGCCATTTCCGGCCCGACCTGCAGCAATGGCGGATCCGGCATGCGCTCCGGGATTTCAAGAGCCTCATCATCTTTCGGGTGATGCGGCTTATCTGGGGGACGGTCGTTCATACTTGCCGTACAGCCTGAGATCTCAGATCTGAGATCTCAAAATCTGAAATCAGTACCTTATGCGTGGATCGATCAACGCATACGAAATGTCCACGAGCAGATTGAAAACCAAAACCGTCACTGCGATGAAAGCAACGATACCGATGATTAAGGGCTCGTCTCGATTCAGGCACGCATTGATGAAGTAATTCCCGAGACCCGGCAGCGCAAAGATTTTCTCGACGACAACCGTGCCGGTAATCAGAAAGGCCAGCGCCGGTCCGGAAAAAGAAACGACCGGCAACAATCCGCCGCGCAATGCATGTCGCGTTACCACCTGTCGCTCGCTCAGACCCTTCGCACGGGCAGTGCGGATGTAATCAGAGCGTAAAACCTCCAGCATTCCCGAACGCGTCAGCCGCGCAATGTAAGCAATGTAAATCGCCGACAGCGTGAGCGCCGGCAGCACGATACTTCGACTGGGAAACCCGTCCCACAACGCGGCCGGAAACCAAAACAGCGTGAGCGAAAACAGCAAGACCAGGAGCGGCCCTAGCACAAAGTTCGGAATCGAAATGCCCAGCATTGCGATCGTCATGCTCGCGTAGTCAATCCACGAATTCTGGCGCAGCGCCGCAAACGTTCCGAGAGTGATGCCCACCAGGAGCGCTATCACGTAGGCGCTCAGTCCCAATGCTGCCGAAACCGGGAGCGCGCGCCAGAGAATCTGGTTAACAGTTTGGCCTTCATACTTCAGCGACGTGCCGAAATCGAAGCGCGCAATATTCCAGAGCACGCGCCGATACTGAACGTGCCAGGGTTTGTTCAGCCCGTATTTTTCGCGGAGGTTGTTTTCGATTGCCGGCGCCAGCTTCTTCTCGCCGCTGTAAAAGTTCCCAGGCGCCAAACGCACCAGCATCCACGTCAACGTGACGACAATGAAAAGCATCGGGACGATGATGATGATGCGGCGAATGATGAAGCGAAGCATTTTGAATGGGGTCTTTGTACTTTGTGCTTTGTACTTTGACGTCTAACGCAAGTTGAGCAACACATCAAAGTACAAAGTACAAAGTACTAAGTACAAAGCACACAGACCAAAGCACAAAGACCAAAGTCCTAGTTCGCCATATCCGGCAAGCCGTAGTCCCACTTGGCCGAATCGCGCTCAACATAAACGTACTTCCACGAATGCAGGGTGGCCGCGTTGGGATACAGACCCTTCACGTAGGGTTTTTTCATCCAACGCGTCGTGGGGACCGTCAGCGGCATCACCGGTTGCGCGTCGAGTAACAGTTGTTCAGCCTGCGCCAGAATTTGATACCGGCGCTGCGGATCGATTGTGCGATTCGCTTCGTCCAGCAACTCAGCGAATTTCGGGTCCCACCATCCGGTTGCATTCGCGCCGGTCGGCGTGTACCAAATACCGAGGAACGTAAACGGGTCCATGTAGTCGGCGCCCCAGCCCGTCCGCGACACGCCTTTGTAATCGAGCGCCGCCTGCGTCCGGAAATACGTTTTGTTCTCCATGACACGAAGCGGAATGGTTGCACCGAGACTCTGCTTCCAAAGACCCTGAAGGAACTCCGCATAGGGAATGTTGTTACCGTCAGTGTTGACGATCATTTCGATTTCGCTCGCCTGGAACTTCTGCGGATCGAAATTTCCGGCAGAGTCTTTGTAGCCGGCTTCGGCCAGAAGTTTTTTAGCCTTCTCAGGATCGTATGGATCGCCCTTTGGGTGCGGATAGCCTGGGAAGATTCCCGTTGGAACAATCGCCGTCAGCGGTTGCAGTTGTCGCCAACTGGCAAACGCTTTCTTGTCGATTGCCATGTTGAGCGCCTTTCGCACACGCAGGTCCTTCGTCGGGCCGCTCTTCGTATTGAAATTGTAAAAATCTATTCCCGCTTCGGGCGCGTCCATGAAATCCTTCATCGGACCGATGACGCTTAACCAGGCGGACGGGACCGTGTGATTGTAGAGCGCATCGAGATCGCCTGCCTTGTAGAGGCTCATCATCGTCGAATTGTCGGCCAGCAAGTAGAAGACAATCCGGTCAAGCTTCACAGTCTGCGCGTCCCAGTTCATCGGATCGCGAACGACAACGATACGGTCGTAGTGCTTCCAACTCTCGAGCTTGAAGGCCCCGCTGGTCACAATGTGCGCGGGGTCAGTCCACGTGTCCCCAAATTTATCGATCGTTTTCCGGTGAACCGCGCGGAAGAACTGATGCGGCATCATGCTGATGAAATACGGCGCCGGCTTCATCAGGATCATGCGCAGCGTGTAGTCATCGACGGCTTCGATGCCAACGTCGTCAGCGGTCACAGGGACAAGCTGTTTTCCTTCGACGGCAGCCTTCAGTTTGGGATCGGCTTCAATCGCAGCCTTGCGAGCTTTGTCGGGGCCGGGCAGCACCAGCCTGACCGGTGCGTGCATCGCACGATGAAAAGTTGTATCGGAAGCCGGAGTCTTGTTTTCGGCGTTCGGCGGATATTCGTCGGTAACTGACGCGACGTCTTGTTCGCTGAGCGGCGGCGCGGGCGGGTTTTCTGCAAAGTCTCTTTCGAGCAAATACGATTTCGTAGCCGGATCGAAAACGAAGAATCCACCCCCATTGAACGCCTGCGCGTACTTGATCGGAAAAGCCAGCGAAGCAGTGCGGGAACCGGTGCTCGGCTTAAGCCCGCGGCGAATCGTGTAAACGAAATCATGCGCCGTGATCGGATCGCCATTCGAAAAGCGGCCATTGCGACGCAGGTGAAATGTGACTTCCGACCAGTCTTTGTTTACTTCCCATCGCTCAGCCAGCGCCGGGATCGGAGCGGTCGTTTTCGGATCGTACTCAGTCAGTCCGTCGAAAAGCGCAAGGGCGATGCGCGCTTCGTTTTGCTGCGAAGGAATCTGCGGATCGAGACTTTCGGGTTCTGAGCCCGAGACGTAACGAAGCACGTTTTCGCGCGGCGGATCGGTCTTTCCGAAGAAAAGTGATTTGCTCGCCGACGCGGAGCAGCCGGCGAAAACGACGTTCAGCGTGAGGAGGAAACCAAGAAATCTGTCACGCGATGAAAGGCGAGTCATCGTCGAGCCCAAAGTAACACGCGGATGCGCGGGTGAGCAATGCTTTTTCTGAACCCTTCAGGTACGCACGCCTCCGGCGTGCAGTTCTTGTCCGCGGGTGAGGATTCTAATCGCATCAGCATCAGTGGCACGCCAGAGGCGTGCGTACCTCATGTCTAGGCGTGCTCATCAGGTCCATCAAGAGCACGCCCCTGGCGCGCGTACCTTACCGGGCGCCAGTGGCCTGAAGTTCTTGCCACACTGCCTTGGCTTGCTGACGGGCGCTTTCGAAGCCTGCGGACGTATCAATCAGGTAATCGGCATGTTTCTTCTTCTGTTCCTGGGGCATCTGCGCGTTGATGCGTCGCTCGGCTTCTTCGCGCGAAATGTTGTCGCGCTTCATCAACCGCTCAAGCTGGACCTGCGTCTGGCAATGGACGACGATCAGTTTATCGAACCGTTTATAGCCGCCGGACTCGATCATGAGCGCCGCATCGACAACGGCGATCGCGTCCGGAGCCTCCTTCTCCCACTGCCGCATGATTTCGTCCTGACGCGCGATGATGAATGGATGAAGAATCGAGTTTAGCTTCTGACGCTTTGCCTCATCAGCGAAAATGATCGAGCCGAGTGCCGCGCGATTCAACGATCCGTCGGGTCTTAGAATCTCAGCGCCAAATTCGTCGACAACGGCTTTCAGTCCCGCCGTCCCCGGCTCGACAACCTCCCGCGCCACAGCGTCAGCATCAATCGTTTGCGCGCCGAGTTCGCGCAGGATATCCAGCACGAACGATTTGCCTACAGCAATCGATCCCGTGAGTCCGACCTTTAGCATTGCTCAAATTTACTCAGCCGCGTAGCGGCCGAATGTTTATAGAACGTGTTGAACCTAAATCTACCCTCACCGAATTGAGGGAATCTCGACGTGTCGAGATTCCCTCAATTCGTAGATCGATCGCACGGCAATCTGGCTATAAACATTTCGTGCCTACGGCACTGAAGCTTCGCCTCCCCGTCGCCACTTTGCTGCCTGCAGAGTATTCCGCATCAACATCGCGACGGTAAGCAGCCCCACGCCCCCTGGCACCGGCGTCCGCTGTCCGGCGACAGCATCCGCGTCCGCCGGATGAACATCACCAACCAGTGTGTAGCCGCGTGTTTTGATCGCTTCGATTCTCTTCTCTGCTTCGTCGCCGAAGAGGTCGTGGGCCTGGCCAACATCGCTAATCTTGTTGACGCCGACGTCGATTACAGTTGCGCCCGGCTTGATGAAATCGCGACCAATGAATGCCGGCCTGCCGATGGCGGCGATGAGAATGTCTGCCTGGCTTGTGACGGACGGCAGATCGCGCGTCTGCGAATGGCAAACCGTCACGGTGGCGTGGCGTTGCAGGAGCAAACTGGCGACGGGGCGGCCGACAATCTGGCTGCGTCCCACCACGACGGCATTTGCGCCGGCGATCTCAATGTTGTTTCGATCCAGCAGTTCGATGATGCCGGCGGGCGTGCAGGGCACAAAACGCGGTCGGCCCATTGCAAGCAGACCTACGTTCGTCGGATGAAAGGCGTCTACGTCTTTGCGCGGATCTATTGCCTCGATGACTATTGCGTCGTCGATCTGTTTGGGCAGTGGTAACTGAACGAGGATTCCATCAACCTCGTTGTCCGCATTCAATTCCTGCACAACAAACAACAGCGCTTCGCTCGAGGTCGCTGCATCCAGCGCGAGGTGCTTTGACGCGATCCCGACATCTTCGCAAGCACGTACCTTGTTGCGCACGTAAACCGCCGACGCAGGGTCGTCGCCAACCAGAACAGCGGCCAAGCATGGCGTAACGCCGCGCGTTAGCTTTAGTTCGCGAACTTCTTCTGCGACTTCCCTTTTTATCGCATCCGCAGCTGGGCGCCCGTCGAGAATTTGCGCGCGCTGCTTCTCCCTGCGGATCATCGCGGCCATCGTAACATAAGACCGAGCTTGCACTTGGTTGTCCCGCTTCCTCTTTGCGAGCCTTTGCGTCTTTGCCACTTTGCGTGAAATTGTTCGAGCGCGTTTGGTTCGCGCCAAGGCACAAAGGCGCTAAGAACCGCAAAGGAAAAACGCGCGCCGATCTGACTTCAGTTGAAGAGGTACTGGAGCAACCGTTAAGCTATGCGTACCTTTCATCATGACAATCGAAAAACGAGTTTTGAAAATCGCCTTAATCCTGCTCGTGTTCGCCGCCAGTCAGTGCGGTGGCGCGAAGTCTGAAAACGAGAAGCGCTATCCACTCACCGGCAAAGTCATCGCCATCAATAAGACTGAAAAGACCGCGACCGTCAACCACGATGAGATTCCGGGCTACATGGAACCCATGACGATGGAGTTCAAGGTCAAGAACGATTCGGACCTCGACAAAATGAAGGCCGGCGATCGCATCACGGGGGACCTGGTCGTGACTGACACGTCTTCGTGGATTGAAATAATTGCGATAAGTCAGGGTGGTACCGAGCTGACGCCGACCACCGTTGTGCCCGGCGAACCCAAACCGGGTGACGAGATTCCTGATTTCAGCCTCGTTAATCAGGACGGAAAACCGATTCGCCTTTCACAGTACAAAGGCCGTGGCGTAGCGCTGACATTTGTCTACACGCGCTGCCCGCAACCGGACCAGTGCACCTTGATGAGCACCAACTTCGCCGCCATCGAGAAGGAGTTGCAGCAGCACACGGACGTTTACGCGAAGACACACCTGCTCTCCATTACCTTCGATCCCGAGTACGACACGCCGAAAGTGATGCGCAGCTACGGCGCATCGCACTCGGGCCGCTACGCAGATGAGGCCTTCAAGCATTGGGAGTTCGCCACCGGCACCGCAGAACAGGTGAAACGCGTTGCTGAGTATTTTGGAGTGCGCTCGTTCAAAGACGCTGCCACTGGCAAAGAGGAACTAATCCACTCGCTGCGGACGGCCGTGATTGATCCCGAAGGAAAGCTTGCGAAGCTCTATCGCGGCAACGAATGGAAACCCAACGAGATCGCCGCTGATTTGAAGGCCCTTGTGCAAACGCCCAACTAAGGCTCGCATATTGCTTCATCACCTTGAAAGACAATCTGTGTACAGATTTACTGCACAATGACTAGTTTGGGAGGGAATGCGTAAGACATGGCGACGAAAAAAAAGAAGGCAGGAAAATCAAGCAAGGGTGCTGCGAAACGCTCAGTGAAAAAAGGCGGTGCCAACAAAGCCGCCGCTGATAAAGCCGCGAATACAGCCGCTTTGAAAAAGACTGTGAAGAAGGTAGCCACGAAACCACGCGCGGCCCTGAAGTCAGTTAAGAAGGTGGCGAAACGCGTAGCTCAAGGTGCGGCGTTAGGCGCCGTGGCGGGCGCGCTCGAAGGCGCAGTCGAAGAAGTGCAGAAGGCTTCCGGCACTGGCGGATCGGGCAAGGGCGGCAGCAGGAAGAAATAGTTTTCGCTTCGGTACGCATGCCTCCGGCATGCTGCACGCGAGAGCGTGCGTACCGAGGCGGCATGGCTTGCACGCCGGAGGCGCGCGACCCAATCTCAATTACTTACGCGATTTGGCAGGCAAGGCTTTACGCTTTGGCCTGCCAATCGTTTTCTTAGCCCGCGATCTTTTCGACTTGCCTTTGTTTGCCTTTTCAATCGAACTGAGAGCGTCACCAAAGTCGAACCCGAACAACTCTTTAATTCGAGAATTAAGCGCGGGCATCACCAGGTTGTTTCCCACCACTGACAGCTCCTCAACCAAACTGTTCGCGAACGCGGCCACCTCGGATTTGTTACGCGCGCCTTTCGTCTCTCTGTGCGCGTAACCCATCGTGTAGCCGAGCGCAAATCCGGCAGACAAAGCGCCGAGACTCCAGACCAGCGGCTCCTTTGAAAACTCTTCCCGATAGTTCAGGACACCGGTGACCGTCTGCTTCGCGACCGCGATCTGCTCATTAACTGTCTCTTTGATTTCCCCGACAGTCTCAGAAACAGACTGCCGCGATTTTTCCATCTGCCTTTGAAGTTGCTGCTTGCTTGGTTGTGAAGCTGATTCCGCCATCTAACCTCCGTTGCGTTTCGGTGTGCTGGTCTAAAGTTCCTTCTGAATCCACTCTTTGTCGCGCCCAAGTTCATTAATCGTTCTTTCTGGGACGATGCCCCGCCCCAGACGGTTCTTCATGATTACTATTACGATCGACCCAATCGCCAGATAGAGACCGCCGGAAATCGCAAAGCCCAGAGCGTATTTGGCGGGTTGGCTAATATCCAGATCCGCGAAGAGCGTTGAAATCGCGAACGCCAACGCCACATTCACCAAAGCGAAGCCGACGGCCGCCACTATCCCGCCGGCGATAATCGCGACGCTCGCGCGGATGTATGCGTTGACGTCTTCTTTAATTTCAATCTTGAGTAACGTCAGCTTCGTGTCGAACAGCGTAGTGACGTCACTGGCCAATCGTTCCAGAAGCGAGGGCAAGTCCTGCGGCTGTTCAAGCGCTGCGGTTGTTTGTCGTTCTGCCATTAGTCGGTGCAGACAAACAAATGGCAGGCCAAAGATGCGTAGTCCCGTGTGTGTCTTTGCGATCCTTTGCGACTTTGCGGCTTTGCGTGAAATTGCCCTCTCGACAACCGGTTGGTTCACGCAAAGGCGCAAAGACGCAAAGCCACGCAAAGCGGGACACTATCCACCGAAGGAGATAGATTGGGGACAGATTAGTGGGAGGCTCGTACGAGAAGGCTACACACCGGGAAAGGAAAGCTGTTGTGGGAGTTAGAGCAGCTTTCCCAAACCCTACGTGGCTTTACCGAGAAATCATTCGCAACCCAGCAAAGTTCGAATTTGTGACGCGTCGGCTATTAACTGATCCGACTGCGCCCCGGTTAAGTGCTTACCTGATTGCGCTCTGGCATGGTTAATAAACGCTTTGAGCTGGTCGCATGCCTCAGCACTTCCGTCAGGCGAATCGAGAGCGGCGATTACTTTTTGCAGTTTGCTCTCGAAGCTGTTCGAGATACCGCGCTGAAGCGTGAAGCTTCGTACCAGATTGATGAGATCCGACGTCAGTTCACGCGGGGTGGCTTCTTGTTCAGTCGAGAGGGCTTCAACAGTCGAAAGGGTCGTGAAGCCGCCGGTGAAGGTTGCGCCGCCAAACGCGTATAGCACGCCGCCGGTCACGCCAACCCCGAACGCATACCGATCTGTAGGCATGGCCGGTCCGGTGCTCCACGAGTTCGTCGTTGGGTCATACGCATCGACCGTGTTTAGCGTTCCCGATGTCGCCCCGCCGATCACGTACAGCAGACCGCCCAGCGCACCCACACCCGGGATGAAGCGAGTACTCGGCATCGAAGCCTTCACGCTCCAGGTATCGGTAGCCGGGTCATAAGCCTCAAACGATACATTCCCGTTTGCGCTACCGGCCGCATACAAAACGCCATTGATTACTCCGACACCAACATGAGAGTGAGCAGTTGGCATCGAGGCCTTCGTTTCCCATGTGTCAGAAATGGGATCGTAGGCTTCGACAGTGGACAGGTCGCCACCATTAGTGCCGCCGACGGTGTAGATGATTCCATCGATCGAGGCAACGCCGAAGGCAGTGCGCATTGTCGGCATCGGTGACACGGGCGTGCCCCACGAGTCGGTCGCCGGGTCGTACACGTCCACGCGAGTAGTCAGCGTCGCACCTCCGATCTGACCTCCCATTACGTAAATCTTGCCGCCGGATTCGACAGCGTCCGCGTCCGTGCGTTGGACGGGCATCGGCGACTTCGAAGACCAGGAGTTGGTCGCGGGATCGTAAGCAACTACGGTGTCAATATGCGTTCCATCGTAGCCGCCAAACGCGTAAAGCGTGCCGTCAGCGACACATGATGCAAAAGCGTAACGCGTGCCGGGCATAGAGGATTTTGTTGACCAGGTTTGGGCCAACGCTGTGGCGGCCAGAACGTTCATCAGGACAAGAGCCAACAGCGTCTTGTGCAAAAAAGAAACTCGTCGTTCGTGTTTCATGATTTCTCTCCTTGTTGAAAGCCTCGTGAGTCCGTGTCACACAGGCAGATTCCGGCCGGGCTTGGGTCGATTCATGCTCGCGCGTGAACGGCCACGGCTAAGTAAAAATCCCGGTCATTGCTAATAGCGCAGAATTCTGGTGGGTGGTATCATCCGCGCGAAATTTCTGGTCGTTGATTCAGAACGAGATTTTGAATCACCGAGCTAATCTCCACTTAGTCTTCATGGCCGCGAATCCACGGGAGATCACAGAACTTCTCGTAAGCTGGAGCAATGGGAGTCCGACGGCTTTTGAAGACTTAGTTACGCTCATCTATCCCGAACTGCGTCGCTTAGCACGGCGCCACATGCGTCAGGAAGATCCCGGTCACACACTCCAAACGTCGGCCCTTATCAATGAAGCCTATTTGCGCCTGGTGAATCAGCGCGACGTGGCATGGCAGGACCGCGCGCACTTTTTTGCCGTCGCCGCCCAGGTGATGCGCCGCATTCTGATCGATCATGCCAGGCGACATCAGGCGGCCAAACGCGGCGCGGGCGCCCAAGTCGTGACCCTGGACGAGATGGAAGCCATGAGCCGGGAAAGGGCTGCGGAATTTGTCGCGCTCGACGAGGCCCTTGTGAAGCTCGCAGAGATCGACGAACGCAAAAGCCGCATCGTTGAATTGCGGTTCTTCGGCGGTCTAACCGTGGAAGAAGTAGCAGATGTGCTGAAGCTGTCGCCCATCACAATCAAACGGGAGTGGCGTTCAGCACGCGCCTGGCTGCAGCGCGAACTTAGCAACAGCGACTCTTTGTTTGGTGTTCAGGCTTGATACTTTTCAACTTGATAGTGCGCTTTATTCAAGAGAAGACGTAAGAACTATCAAGAGCTTCTTTGATTTCCCAATGACCCCGCAACAATGGCAGGAGATCGATCAGTTATTTCAACACGCGGTAGAGCTGAATCCTAAGGATCGGGACACTTTTCTTGAAGAGGCTTGCAAAGGCAACCGCTCACTGCGAGAAGAAGTGGACTCGCTCCTGTTTTCCGATGCCAGCGCATCGAACTTGATCGATCAAGAGGTCCTGTCACAGGCGGCGCCCTTCCTCGCAGTTGAGTTTCCCAGACTGGACGACGGCCAGAAACTCGGCAATTACGAAATCGTGCGCTTAATCGGCCGAGGTGGCATGGGAGAGGTCTACCTCGCCAAAGACGAAGTTCTAAATCGTCGCATCGCTTTGAAGTTACTGCCCGCCGACTACACGACCCACCCGGAACGATTAAGGCGCTTTCAACAGGAAGCGTTCGCAGTCTCAGCCCTGAATCATCCCAACATTTTGACGATACATGAACTCCGGCAGGTTGAGGACCTGCAGTTCATTGCCACTGAGTTTGTGGATGGAGAGACACTGCGCGACCGATTGAATCGCGAGACACTCGCTCCGGTTCAAATCCTCGATATCGCCGTTCAATTAGCCAGCGCCATGACGGCAGCACACGAGGCAGACATCGTTCATCGAGATATCAAGCCTGAGAACATCATGCTGCGCCGTGATGGCTATGTGAAGGTTCTGGATTTCGGATTAGCAAAACTAAAGGAGTTCGTGGAAGCCACGCCCGCTGCCGAGGCGCACGGCGATGCGGAAACTTCGTCCGCGCTGGTGATGGGTACGGTCAAATACATGTCGCCGGAGCAAGCCCAGGGATTCGCCGTTGACGCTCGCAGCGACATCTTCAGTATGGGAGTCGTCCTGTTTGAGATGGTTGCCGGCCATGCGCCCTTTCACGGCAAGACAGTCATTGAAACTGTGAAGTCCGTCGTCACAGATGAGCCGCCCTGGTTAGCGCTCGATGGTGCCGCTGAACCTTTGGTAAGAATAATCCGCAAGGCACTTTCCAAGAATCCAGATGCGCGTTACCGCGACGCGCAAGAACTTTTATCGGACCTGACTGCTCTGAAGAGCCGGTCCCAACTTGAGTCTGGCGGCTTTCCCGGCGTTACGTCGGCAACCTCGCGGCCCCGCAACCTGTTACACGATGTCCGCGTTGGAACTCTTCATTGGAGGGCGACGGTTTCAGCGGCGGTAGAGTCACACAAGCTGGCGGTTGCGTTCGTTTCGGTAACGCTGGCTATCGGAATTGTCGCGCTGGTTTATTCCACCCGGCCCACGAAGGCGATTTCTCCGGGAACATGGAGCGTAAAAACTCCGCTTAACCGCCCTCGCGCTGGTGCAGCCGTTGCGACAATGAATGGCAGGCTGTACGTGGCCAGTGGCAATGATAAATCGGGCACTATTAACGAACTCGACGAATATGATCCGGCAACCGGAAAATGGACTTCCCGGGCTCCTATCCCAACCGCTCGCACGGGGGTCGGCGCTGCTGGAATCAACGGAAGGCTCTATGTTTTTGGCGGATGCACACACAACTCGGATTGCCGGATTGGTACGACCAACGTGCTTGAAGTTTACGATCCCGCTTCAAACAGTTGGTCCGTCAAGTCGCCGATGCCGACGGCCAGAAGTTTAATGGCTTCGGCCGTGATCGCTGGAAAGCTCTATGTCGCCGGCGGGAGAGGCCCATGCCCACCTTGTTCGGGATACGACAAGCTCGAGATTTACGACCCGGTCACCGACACGTGGGAGACTGCGAAAGCACCTCTTCCTACTGCGCATACCTCTCCGGGCGGCGCAGCCCTCGATGGGAAGTTTTATGTAGTCGGCGGTGTTCTTACGCCGGGCGAGGAGCTTGTAAACCCGCAACGATTAGCCATGTACGATCCCGCCACCGACAAGTGGTCGCTGAAAGCGGCTCTGGGAATTCCTCGGAGCAGCATAGGGTTGGCGGCAATCCACGGCCAACTGTATGCCATTGGTGGAGTCACGACCATCGGACCATCCAGCGCGGTCGAGGCTTACGATCCTTCGTCCGATGAGTGGCTTCCCAAGGCGCCGCTACCGGCTCCGCGGGCTCTGCTCCAACCGGTTGCCATCGATGGAATCGTTTATGTCGTCGGCAGTGGCGATTCGCAGGGAGAACCGCTGGCCGCTGTGGATGCTTACACCGCGGTTTGTCCCGGTTCGGAATGTTCCTCCCCGCCGCCGGGGCTGGTCGGTTGGTGGCCAGGTGATGGTGACGCGATCGACATAGCCGGGTTTAATCCTGGCTCGCTGGTCGGAGGTGTGAAATTTGAGCCGGGCAAAGTGGATCAGGCTTTTAGCCTCGACGCCCAGTCTTTTGTGACTATCGGAAACCCAGCCGCGGTAAATCTGGTGAAGACTCAAATGACGATGGACGGCTGGATTAAGCCCAAAGTAAACAGCATCGCGATTTATTTTGGCAGGACAGAATATGGCACGAACCCTTACTTGCTGTTGTTCTCTCGGGGCGTTAGCGCGAGGCTCAAATCAGATGGCCTTGAAGTGCCCGTCCACGCATTTTCCGATTTTCCATCGAACACCAAATTCTATGTCCCGCCGATCGATGAATGGACACATGTGGCCCTGACCTACGATGGACAACAAATCAGGATTTACGTCAACGGAAAACTAATGGGCCAGGCGCCTAAGACGGGAAATATTGAAGGGGATAATGTGCCGTTTAATATCGGAGGTCGCGCAGATGATCAGGGAACGGGGAAATTCAATGGTCTGATTGATGAGGTCGAACTCTTCAATCGCGCGCTTTCACCCGAGGAGATTAAGGCGATTTTCGACGCCGGCAGCGCCGGGAAATGTAAACCCCGAAAGCAGTGTTGATGAATATGGGCCGGAAGTCGCCTGAGTTCTAACCCTTGAGCTTTTTGATTTCTTCGGTGAGCACCGGCACAGCTTCAAAGAGGTCGCCGACGATGCCGTAATCGGCAATGTCGAAGATTGGGGCTTCCGGATCTTTGTTGATGGCGACGATCGTCTGAGAGTTCTTCATGCCGACCAGGTGCTGAATCGCGCCTGAGATGCCAATCGCGACGTAAAGCTTCGGCGCGACCGTCTGGCCGGACGATCCAATCTGCCGATCGATTGGCAGCCATTCCGCGTCGCAAATCGGCCGTGACGCCGCGAGATCGCCGCCCAGCGCTTCAGCTAGCTTTTCCGCGAGCGCCAGATTGTCTTTGCTCTTGATGCCACGACCGACCGCGACGATCACGTCTGCTTTGCTGAGATCAACGGCCTGCTTCGCTTCCTGAAAAGGCGCTTCGGGCTTCATGCGCGGCTCACTTATGTCGACCGGCATCTGATCAATAGCAGAGCCGCTTCCCTTCACCGCCTGATCGCCGCGAAACGCTCCGGACTGAAAGGTGACGAAGTTCGGCGGTTCGCCATCCGAGACAACATCGGCGTCCAACTTGCCGAGAAAGATTCGCCGAGTGAAGACGCGCTTGTCGCCTTCAACATTCATGCGAATGCAGTCGCCGATCAAACCCTTCTGAAACCGCGCCGCGACCTTCGGAGCAAAGTCGCGCGCCTGATACGTGTGCGACATGATCACGTATTCGGGATTCGTCGCCCGCACGACGTGCTCCAGCGCGGCCGCGTATGCATCGGGCGTGTAGTCGGCCAGCTTATCGTTCTCGACGGAAATTACTTTTTCGATATCGTAAGCGGCAATCTCACTCGCCAGCGCAGACGAGCCCAGCACGACGGCTGAAACTTTCTGGCCAACGTCGCTGCCCAGCTTCTGCCCCGCAGCAATAGCCTCAAGCGACGTCTTGTTCAACGCGCCCGCTTTGTGTTCGATGACTACGAGAATGCTCATTTTTGGATGTGGCACAGACTTCAGTCTGTGGTTTCAACTGACATTAGCGTGGCCCAGGCCGAAATCACAGACTAAAGTCTGTGCCCCTTCAGATTACTCGCGCTTCAGTCCGCAGCTTCTCTGCCAATTCAACGGCGCCCTTCTTCGCATCGCCATTGCCGAGGAACTGTGTCTGCTTCGACTTTTGCGGCAGATAGATCTTTTCAATTCGCTGATGCGAGGGCTTGCCGACAATATCGGCGGACGGCGTGACTTCCTTAATCTCTTTCTTCTTGGCCGCCATGATGCCCTTCAGCGTGGCGTAGCGAATCTGACTAATGCCGGATTGAATCGTGAGGAGCGCAGGCGTCGGCATCGTGTACCACTGGTACCAGCCGCTTTCGAGCTCGCGCTTCACGCGCAACTGCTCACCGGTGGCGTCCAGTTCGATGACGATGGTCGCGTGCGGCAGGCCGAGGACTTCCGCCAGAATCACCCCGGTCTGCGCGTAGCCGTAATCGTCGGACTGCAACCCGGTCATGATGAGATCGGCATTTTCTTCGCGAATCGCTTCGGCCAAAACAGAGGCGGCCGCGAACGGTGACAGATGCCCTACGTTGTCGCCGATGACATGAATCGCGCGATCCGCGCCGCGTGCCAGCGCGTCTTTGATTACGCTCTTCGCGCGCTGCGGACCCATCGACACGACGACGACTTCGCCGCCGACTTTCTCCTTAATGCGCAGAGATTCTTCGAGGGCGTAGCCGTCTGATTCGTTCACTTCGAACGACAGATCGGCCTCCTCGATCCAGGTCGAGTCTTTGTTGATGCGCAGGATCGCGTCTTTGTTCGCGACCTGCTTCATTAAGACAAGAATCTTCATTATTTACTCATTAACTCATTTCTTCATTGATTCAATGAACCAATGAGCCGATGAATCAATCTTCGTATCGCTTAAACAACAACGCTGCGTTCGTCCCGCCGAATCCGAAACTGTTCGACAAAGCGTAATTCAACTTAACCTCGCGTGCCTGGTTCGGCACGTAATCCAGATCACAATCCGGATCAGGGGTTTGGTAGTTGATAGTCGGCAGCAGAATGTTCTTGTAAATCGAGAGCACTGAGAACACGCCTTCGACGCCGCCGGCCGCGCCGAGCAAATGACCGGTCATCGACTTCGTCGAGCTGATGGCGAGTTTCGAGACGTGGTCGCCAAACGTTTTCTTGATCGCCATCGTCTCGAACTTGTCGTTGTAGGGCGTCGAAGTTCCGTGCGCGTTTATGTAACCGACCTCTTCCGGTTTCGCCCCGGCATCGGAAAGCGTCTTCTGCATGACCCGAACCGCACCTGAGCCACTCTGATCCGGCATGGTGATGTGGAACGCGTCGCCCGTCATCCCGTAGCCGACGACTTCGGCATAGATTTTGGCGCCGCGACGACGCGCGAACTCGAGCTCCTCAAGCATCATGATGCCGGCGCCTTCACCGATCACGAATCCGTCGCGTTCCAAATCAAAGGGCCGTGAAGCGTGCGTCGGATCATCGTTGCGCGTCGAAAGCGCGCGCAAGGCCGCGAATCCCGCGACGCTCATCGGCGTGATCGCGGATTCAGCTCCGCCGCAAATCATCGCATCGGCGTCGCCGCGTTGAATGATCTTGAAGCTGTCGCCGATCGCGTGCGCGCCGGCAGAACACGCGGTTGCAGTGGCTGAATTAGGCCCCTTCGCGTTGTGCCGAATCGAAACCTGGCCGGAGGCAAGGTTAACGATTGCCGACGGAATAAAGAACGGCGAGACGCGGCTCGGACCGCCCTTCAAAAGCTTTTCGTGCTCACGTTCAATCGCCCAGAAGTCGCCGATGCCGCTGCTGATGTAGGTGCCGACGTTCTCGGCGATCTCGTCAGTAATCTGCAATCCGCTGTCGTCCACTGCCTCTTGCGAAGCCGCGACGGCGTAATGAATGAAGGCGCCCATCTTGCGCGCCTCCTTCTTTTCGATGTAGTTCAGCGGATCGAAGTCTTTGACTTCGCAGGCGAACCGAACGGGAAACTTTTCGGTGTCGAACTTTTTGATGAAGTCCGCGCCACTGCGGCCTTCAACGAGCGCGGCCCAGGTGGTCCCGACTGAATTACCGACCGGAGTAACCAATCCAAGACCGGTGACAACAACGCGACGATTCAAGATCAAAGCTCCTTTTGTGACCACGGTCCGCACGCCTCTGGCGTGCTTGCGTTCGGTTAGCATGCCAGAGGCATGCGTACCGTGCGACCGTCACTTTGCCTTGTGCTGATCGATGTAGTCGTACGCGTCGCGCACGCTTTGAATCTTTTCGGCGTCTTCGTCGGGAATCTCGATGCCGAACTCTTCCTCAAAGCGCATCACCAGCTCGACTGTGTCCAGCGAGTCCGCGCCGAGGTCGTCAATGAATCGCGCGTTCGGCGTGACTTCGTTTTCGTCGACGCCGAGCTCGTCAACGATGATCTGTTTTACTTTACCTTCAATATCTGGATCGGGCATTCTTTTGCTCCTCTGAAAAATAAATGTGGCACAGACTTTAGTCTGTAAGCGCGCAATTCTTAGTTAACAACACAGACTCACGTCTATGCTATCTCAAGCGCCTCACGCGCGGCGCGCAGGCTACTCTCGTCCTCAACGTTCAAACCGCGGAGTTCGCGGTTAATTTGCCGCAATAGTCCGCTCAAAACTTTTCCGGGTCCGATTTCAATGAAAGTTTGTACACCGTGCGTCGCCAAAAATTCAACTGACTCCAGCCAGCGAACCGGTTGCGACACCTGGCGAATCAGCGCGTCGCGGGCATCTGAGCCTTTGTTTATCGGCCGCGCGTCAACGTTCGTCACGACCGGCGTCGCTAAATCTTTAAACTCGAGTTCGGCCAGATCGAGTGCCAGCCGTTCCTGCGCCGGCATCATCATCGCGCAATGGAAAGGAGCGCTTACGTTGAGCTTAACCGCATGCTTTGCGCCGCGTGCCTTCGCGATTACGATTGCGCGATCGATGGCCGCGGCGGCGCCCGCGATCACGATCTGATGCGGCGAATTAATGTTCGCGGGACTGCAAACCGCGCCCTGGGCCGCCTCCGCACAGGCGGCGGCGACCATTTCAACATCGGCGCCAAGAATCGCGGCCATGCCGCCGGTCCCCACGGGCACAGCCTCTTGCATGTACTGGCCGCGCTTACGCACGGTCTGCACGGCGTCGGTTAACGACAACGCGCCCGCGGCGACGAGCGCGGAGTACTCACCCAGGCTATGGCCCGCAACGAAATCGGGTTTCGGAAAGCCTTCGCTCTCAATTGCCCGAAGCGCGGCCACGGACTTTGTCAGGATCGCCGGCTGTGTATTCTCGGTGAGCTGCAACTGTTCGGCGGGCCCGTTGAAACACAAATCCGATAGCGCGAAACCGAGCGCTTCATCCGCTTCTTCAAAGACCTGTCTGGCCGCGGGAAACTTGTCGGCCAAATCTTTTCCCATGCCCCGTTTCTGCGACCCCTGGCCGGGAAAAATGAATGCAATCATAATCTGCGGTACGCACGCCTCCGGCGTGCCGCTTTCAATTTCATAGCATGCCAGAGGCGTGCGTACCTTACCAGCGCATTACAACGCCGCCCCAGGTGAAGCCGCCGCCAAAAGAAGCCATCAGCACAATATCGTCTTTCTTGATGCGACCGGCTTGCACGCACTCATCCAGACAAATCGGAATCGAAGCTGACGAAGTATTGCCGTGTTGCGAAATGTTCGAATACACGAGCGCGGGATCGACTTTCAGCATGTTCGCCACCGCCTCAGTGATTCTTTGATTCGCCTGGTGCGGGATGAACAGGTTGACGTCTTCGGTACTCAACCCGGCCTCGCAGAGTACTTGCTTTGAGATGTCGGACATCGACCGCACGGCGATCTTAAAAACTTCATTGCCCTTCATCTTGAAGAAGTGGTCGCCGCGCGCGATTGTCTCGGCGCTGAAGCCACCCTTTGTTCCTCCACCGGGAGCGTAGAGCTGTTCCTCGTATCGACCGTCAGAGCGAATCTTTGCCGCCAGAATCCCGCGGTCTCCTTCGACCGGGCCGAGAATTGCAGCACCCGCGCCATCGCCGAATAGCACGCACGTCCCACGATCGCTGTAATCCACGTAACGCGTCAAAAGTTCGGCGCCGATAACGAGGGCGTACTTAATCTGGCCGCTGCGAATCATCGGCTCGGCGATCGTGACACCGTAAACAAAGCCTGAGCAGGCGGCTACAATATCCATCGCCGCGGCTTTGCTCGCTCCAAGTTGCGCCTGAATCAAGCATGCCGTTGAAGGCAGGATCTGATCCGGCGTCACGGTCGCGCACAAAATCAGATCGATGTCGGCCGGATCGATCCCGGCGCGCTCAATTGCTTCCCGCGACGCGCGCGTGGCGAACTGCGACGTGTACTCGCCCGGCGCAGCTTTCCGCCGCTGCTTGATACCCGTGCGAGTAGTAATCCACTCGTCCGTGGTGTCAACAATCTTCTCGAGGTCAGCGTTGGTCAGAATCCCCGACGGATACGAGTGACCGGTGCCGAGAATTCCTGCGCGAACGTTCGACATTAGTTAGTTGTTATGACTGCCTTGCATTTGAAGACCGTTTAGCGGCAGAACTTGTCCCGCCCACGCCGCACCAGGGCGGCTGCTAAACGGCTGAAGAGTTAATCAAGCAGCCTGTTCAACGTGAATCACTTCGCGGCCTTTGTAGAAGCCGCACTTCGGACACACGCGATGCTGCATCCGCGGCTCCTGGCAGTTAGGACAAACAACCGTTTGCGGAATGCGCAGCGCGTCGTGCGCCCGGCGTTTGCCGCGGCGTGACTTCGAATGGCGACGTTTTGGATTTGGCATAATTACTTCAACCTCTTAAATCTTAAATCTTTAAATCTGTAATCTAAATCTTTAAATCTGTAATTTGAAATCTGTAATTTGAAATCTGTAATTTGAAATCTGTAATTTGAAATCTGGAATCTGGAATCTCAAATTGATACCGTGCTTTGTACTTAGACTTTGTACTTAGAACTTTGTACTTTGATGCCTAGCTCAACGTTCGTTCGACATCAAAGTACAAAGCACAAAAAACCAAGCACGTCTTCTCTCAGAATCGCAAATCCTTCAACTTCTCCCAGCGCGAATCGATTTGCTGCGTCCCGCACTCACACGTCTTCAAGTTCCAATCGACGCCGCAAACCGGACAAAGCCCCTTGCAATCCTCTCGACAGAAAACCTGCACCGGCGTGGCCAGTTCGATCTCCTCCCGCACGAGCTCGTCCAAATCGATCGTCTGGCCGTCAAAGACCGAGAGGTTCAAGTCTTCGCTCGCCAACTCGTGCTGCTCTTCATGGCGCCAGCTCACGGCCGTGACAAAACGCTCGAAGAACTCAGCCTTGATCGGGATGAGAACAGGCTTCAAACATCGTGCGCACGGTGTTTCGACCTTGGTCGTCAGCGTGCCGCTAACCTGAACTTCCTCGCCCTTACGGCGAATGCGCCCCTCAACGCCCGCGGGCTCAACCAATCTTAGATCGCGCTCATCAAGTGGCAGCTCATCCGGTGCGTAACTGTGCGCGAATGAGTGGTCTTTCCCAAGGTTTTCGAGCTCGAGCCGCATCGCGAACGCGCTCCTGACTCGCACAGACCGCGTCAGGGGCCAGGCGCAAAGTCGTTAATTATAGCGGCGCACTTCGCGCTGTCAAAGGCCGCTCAGCGCCGGCCGGCAGCTTTTCGGTTAACTTTACGCGCTTTTTTCGCGGTCGGCTTCGCCGGCTTTTCCTCGTCCTCGTGGAGCTTGTCACATTCGGCGCGCCACTTTGATTCCAGATGACCGTGATCAACGACGCCGCATTCATTGAGAATCTCGACCAGGCTTTTTACCAGCGCGTGGTGCGCATAAGCCGTTTCGGACTGTCGCAGAAGCAGCTTCAGGCCTTGCTCCAAACGCTCCGCCAGCCGCGCCATCGTGTTTTCCAAAATCGTGAGGCGCTCAAGCAAGTGCTCTTCGTGAGGTGTCGTCTCGGGAAAATCGACGCGCATCGACGGCGGCCGCACAATCAGCATTAGCCGGGTGCCGCAGCGCTGACAGAATTCCTGGCCCAGCGGATTAGCCGCCCGGCAGTTCTGACAGAAATGTGAGATGGCGCGTTGTTGCATTCTGCAATCTGAAATTTGGAATCTTAAATCTGGAATCTTGAATCTTGAATCTGAAATTCGCTCTTAGTACTTTGTACTTTGAAAAACCAAAAAGACAGAACGAAGAACTGAGTACAAAGTACCAAGTACCAAGCACAAGGTCCTAAGTCCTAATATTCGTAAAACCCTCTGCCACTCTTCTTTCCCAACCAACCGGCGTCAACATATCGCTTCAGCAGCGGGCACGGGCGATACTTCGAATCGCCGAAACCTTCATGTAGCACGTTCATGATCGCAAGGCAAACATCGAGTCCGATGAAGTCCGCCAGCGTCAGCGGCCCCATCGGATGGTTCATGCCGAGCTTCATGATCCCATCGATGCTCTCGCGCGTCGCGACTCCCTCGTGCAGGGCAAAGATGGCTTCATTAATCATCGGCATCAACACGCGATTTGAAATGAAGCCGGGATAATCCTGACACTCAAGCGGCGTCTTGCCAAGTTTTTCGCTCAACTCTCGCACGCGTTCATAAGTTTCATCGGACGTTGCCGCGCCGCGAATGACTTCGACCAGCTTCATCACCGGTACGGGATTCATGAAGTGCATGCCGATCACTTTGTCAGGACGTTCCGTGGCCGCGCCGAGTTTCGTCATCGAGATCGACGACGTGTTTGAAGCCAGAATGCAGTCCGGTTTCGTGATTTGATCCAACGCGCGAAAAACTTCCGTTTTGACTGCCAGATCCTCCGTCACAGCCTCGACGACAATGAAGGCATCCGACAGTGCATCCAACTCAGTCGCCGTCTTGATTCGACCGAAGACAGCGCTCTTCTCTTCCGCGCTGAGCCGCTCTTTGTCGACATCGCGTTGCAGGCTCTTGTCGACGGCCTTCAGACCGCGGGCGAGGAAGTCTTCCGAGACGTCGCGCATGACGACGTCGAATCCTGCGCGCGCGGCAACCTGAGCAATGCCATTGCCCATGGTGCCCGCGCCGACTACGCCGAAGATTTTACTCATATTCAATCAGTGGCACAGACTGGTTTCATTCGGTACGCACCCCTCCGGCGTGCCATTTATCATGCCGCTGAGAGCACGCCAGAGGCGTGCGTACCGATGCGAATCAGAGCACGCCAGAGGCGTGCGTACCGGTGGAAATCAGAGCACGCCAGAGGCGTGCGTACCGATGGAAATCACAGACTAAAGTCTGTTCCACTACTTCAAACGATCCGCCCAGTTCATCAGCGGTTGCGCTCCATTCATCGCGTTCTTCAGCTCATCTTCCGCGGTCGAGTCCGCCCGGCCCCCGTACAGTTTCACGCCGGCTTCACTTCTGAAAAACTTCATGGTGTAAATTCCGAGCGCCGTTCCGATCGGAATATTCACCAGCGAAAGTATTGCCGTTACAAAAGCGACTGGTTTCAGCCAGCTCGCTCGTTTGCGAAATCCATAACCGACAATCAATGGCAGCAAGCCGACGATCAGGAACAGAATCACAAACGCCAGCCCACCGACGAACAGCCAGAACGATGTGATAAGTTCCGCGGCCGGCGTCGTGAGATTCACCACCAGCACGAGCAGTAACAGTCCGATCAACGTGAGCCCGTGAATTCCGCTGTACACAAAATACAGCGTCGCCAGTGTCTTATTGTGCTCTTCGGCGGTCATTATCGTTCGACAGCCATCGCCACAGCGTTGCCGCCGCCCAGACACAGCGCGGCGACTCCGCGATGCGCGTCGCGCCGCTTCAATTCGTAGAGCATCGTCGTGAGGATGCGCGATCCGGATTGACCGATGGCGTGACCCAAAGCAACGGCGCCACCATTGACGTTGACCTTGTCTGGATCGAGACCTAGTTCTCGTGTAATCGCGACGGCCTGGACCGAAAACGCCTCGTTCAATTCGATCAGATCGACATCGTTCAATGACCAGCCCGTCTTTTTGAGCAGCTTTCTGATTGCCTCAACCGGCGCCATCATCACGAGCTTCGGTTCAGTGCCCGAAGTAGCCTGCGCCACAATGCGCCCCAGCGGCTCGACACCGAGGGCCTTCGCGCGTTCAGCAGACGTCACCACCACCGCTGATGCCCCGTCGTTCATTCCCGGCGCGTTGCCGGCCGTTACCGTCCCATCACTCTTGAAGGCCGGTTTGAGTTTCGCCAACGCTTCGATCGAGCTGTCTTCCCTCACCGGTTCGTCGGTGTCAAAAACAATTGACGCACCTTTCTTTTGGGGAATCTCGACGGGAACAATTTCGTCTTTGAAAAGCCCCGACCTGATTGCCGCGGCTGCTTTGCGATGCGAATTCAGCGCGTACTCATCCTGCTCTGTGCGGGGAACGTTGTAACGCTCGGAAACGACTTCACCGGTGCAGCCCATGTGCTGATCGTCGAACGCGCACCAGAGCCCGTCCTGAATCACTGTATCCACGATCGCCCCATGGCCGAGCCGATATCCTTCACGCGCTTTGGGCAGCAGGTACGGCGCATTCGACATCGACTCCATGCCACCCGCGACGACAATCTCAGTGTCGCCGAGCTGGACGCCTTGCGCCGCCATCATCACGGCTTTCAATCCCGAGCCACAGACCTTGTTGACCGTCACCGCCGATACAGTGTTTGGCAAACCGCCTTTCAACGCCGCTTGCCGCGCCGGGTTCTGACCCAGGCCAGCCTGAATGACGCAGCCCATGATCACTTCGTCGACGTCTTCAGGATTTACTCCCGCACGTTTGACGGCCTCGCGCACGGCGATAGCGCCAAGTTCAGTTGCTTTGAAACTTTTCAGCGCGCCGAGAAACTTTCCCACGGGGGTACGCACGGCGCTGATAATTACTGCTTCTTTGATTGATGACATTTGATTAGATGTTCAGCTAAATGAGTTGCGTTTAGCATCACTTGTAATCCAGAAACGTGTCAAGCGTCTACGGTGCTAATACGCAGCAATTTGGAGTGCGCCGGCAAAGCGAAGCGACGACGGCGCTTTGGATGCGACTTGAATGCGACAGCAATTGATCCAAAGCGGTGTCGCGCTGCGCTTGCCACCGCACTCCAAATTGAAAACCCTCGCGTGCGAATGCTAGACTCTCCGCTTGAAATTAAACCTCCGAATCATTCACGCTCCGATCAATTAATCTATGCAGGCACTCATTCTGGCTGGCGGAAAAGGCACCCGGCTGCGGCCCCTGACTGTTTACACGCCGAAACCAATCGTTCCGATTTGCAACCGGCCGTTTCTGCTTTACCAAATCGACACCTTGAGACGCGCCGGCGTCACGGACATCACCCTTTCGCTCTCTTACCAACCTGAGAAGATTGAGCAGCAGCTCGGCGACGGCTCGAACTTCGGTGTGAAACTGAAGTACACGGTCGAGCCTCAGCCGATGGGTACGGCCGGCGCTTACAAATTTGCGGAAGACTTGATTCGCGAACCGACCGTCGTCTTCAACGGCGACGTGCTCACGGATCTCGATCTAAAAGTGATGATTAGACAGCATCAACAGCGCGGGGCAACGGCCTCGATCTTTTTGATCCCTGTCGAAGATGCCAGCATGTACGGCGTGGTGGAAACGGACGAAGAGGGACGCGTTCATCGCTTTGTGGAAAAGCCCAAGCCGGGCGAGACAGACTGTCGAAACATCAACGCCGGCGCGTATGTTCTGGAACCGAAGGTGCTGGATTTGATTCCTAAAGGCGAGAATTACTCGTTTGAATACGCACTGTTTCCGAAGTTGCTTGAGCAGGGCGAGGCTTTCTTTGCGCACGTTCCGCCGCGCACTTACTGGTTGGACATTGGTACGCCCGCGCGTTACCTGCAAGCGCATCACGACATGCTGGCGAATCGCGTCACCCGCTTTCACCTGAAGGATCGCCGCGGTAACTTTGATTCGGCGACGCATTCGCAAATTGATGAGCTATCGATCATCGCGGACGATTGCACCATCAAACCTGGAGTCGAGATCGTTAACTCGGTTCTTGGGCCGGGCTGCTACATAGAAGAGCGGGCCCGGATCGAGAATTCCGTGCTTTGGAGTCACACGCGCGTCGGCACTGCGGCGGAAGTGAGGAGCGCCCTCATTGGTCGGGGTTGCCACATCGGACGGTCAGCGTTTGTCGGTCCGGGTTGCGTGCTGGGTGATAAGACATCTTTGAGCGATTACACAAGAACGTGCGTGTGAAAGGCAAGTGTTAGAGTACCAACCTTAGTTGGGCTATTTCTTCGCGAATACGCGATGTTGGCAACTTGCCCGACTAAAGTCGGTACTCTAACGCCGTCAGGCGCCAACAAGGATAAATTATGAACTTCGACAGCTTTCGTGCTTACGACATTCGCGGCGTCTATCCGACCGATCTCGATGAAGAGGCTTTCTACCGGATCGCCAAGGCTTACACCTACCTCTTTCACCCAAAGACGATGGTCGTCGGCATGGACGCGCGCGAATCAGGGCCGTCGTTGAAAGCTGCGCTGACGAAGGGCTTTGTGGACGCCGGCGTAAACGTCGTGGACATCGGCGGCATCACGACCGACATGCTGTACTACGCGGTCGGCTCGTCAGACGAATACTCCGGCGGCATCGTCGTCTCGGCCTCGCACAACCCCAAGGAATACAACGGCGCGAAGATGGTGCGCGAGAAAGCCGCGGCCATATCTTCCGAAACTGGATTATTCGCCATCCGCGACGCGCTGAAGGAAGGCAAGGACAAGGAAGTCACATCGGCCACCAAAGGGCGAGTCGAAGAGAAAGACGTCACTGCCGGCTACGTTGAGCACGTACTCACTTTCATCGATCTCGATGCGATCAAACCGCTGGATGTCGTCGCGAACGCAAACTTCGGTTTCGTCGGCAAAGTAGTCGATCTCTTGGCAGAGCGGTTACCGCTGAAGCTTACGCGGCTGAACTGGCAACCTGATGGCGCTTTTCCAAAAGGCACACCCGATCCGATGCAGCCTGCCAATCGCGCTGAGACTGAACAGTTGATGCGCGATTCAAAGCACGACGTCGCCTCCATCTGGGACGCCGACGCCGATCGATGCATGTTCCTGGACGAGAAAGGCGAGTTCATTTCAGGCGCTTACGTGACGGCGTCGCTTGCCGACGTGCTGCTGACAAAGAGCAGTGGCCCGAACAAAATCATTTTCGATCCGCGGGTAATTTGGCCAACGACTAAAGTTTGCGAGCAACATGGCGCGGAACCGATCATCTCAAAGAGCGGTCATGCCTTCATCAAGGATCGCATGCGCAACGAGAACGCTATCTTCGCCGGCGAGATGAGCGCGCATTACTACTTCCGTGAGAACTTCTACGCCGACAACGGCGTGATTCCCTTCCTGCTCGTGCTTGAGCAGTTATCCCGTACTGGAAAATCTTTTTCCGAAACCATGCGGCCGTACATGGAAGGCCACTACATGTCAGGCGAATTGAATTACCGCGTCTCGGATGTGCAGAAAACCATCGCGGCCGTGAAGGAGCGTTTTAACGGACGTGGCACCGAAGACTTAACCGATGGCTACTCGCTGAATTCCGACGATTGGCGCTTTAACATTCGCTCTTCAAATACCGAGCCTCTGCTCCGCCTGAACGTCGAAGCGCATAAACCCGGCTTAGTGGAAAACCTGCGCACCGAGATTGAAGAGATCATCGGAACCAAGCCGCACTAGGATTGGCACAAGCCTTGCCGAAACCATTTCGAAAGCAGATCCCGGCGTAGAAGTAATCGGCTTCTGATTCGACACGGGAGGTTTCGGTTCATGGGTCTCATCCTTCTAATAATTCTGATCATTTTGCTGTTGGGAGCGGTGCCGGCGTGGCCATATAGCCGCAATTGGGGCTATGGCCCAAGCGGCGGACTCGGGCTGATCCTGCTTATCGTGATCATCCTTTTGCTATTAGGGGTCTTCCGGTAACTATTCTCCAGCGGTCACGGGTGTTCTAACCTGAGACGGTCTGGTCCTCGCTTCAGAACAATTTGATGCACATTTTCCGCTTTGACTTCGGCGTCAGGGCATCCGACACTCTCGTCCATGCCCGAGCTGCCGGAGGTCGAGCACGTCGTGCGCGCGCTGCGCCGGGCTGTGGTTCGCCGCCGCATACTCGCTACTGAGATACGCCTTCCCAAGCTCGTTCCGCGTGACGCGCAGGCGGCCTTCAATCGCAAACTAAAGGGTTCTCGCATCTGCGGCGTGCGGCGCCGCGGCAAGTTCATTCTGATCGATCTCGACAAAACAAAAATGCTTTCGCATGGTCGCGCCGTCGGCACTCGTCCCGGCTCAGGCAGTGTTTTGATCTTCCACCTGCGCATGACCGGCAAGTTTCGATATCTCACCGTCGATGAGGAACTGCCGCGATACGCGCACGCGATCTTTTACCTGGATAACGATCGACGCCTCGTCTTCTGCGATCAGCGTCAGTTTGGAGTGATGAAGCTGGTTGCGTATTCCCGACTGGCCCGCACCAAAGGGATTCGCGAGCTCGCACCCGAACCTTTTTCAGACGATTTCAGTTTGGATTATCTAAGTAAAGTCCTGGCGCGCTCGCAGCGAAGTCTGAAGACGCTCCTGCTCGATCAAACAAGAGTGCTTGGGCTGGGGAACATCTACGCGTCCGAAGCGCTCTTTCGTGCGCAAATCAATCCTTTCAAAATCGCGGCCACACTGGCTCCGAAACGTGTCGTCAGACTGCATCGGGCCATCCGTGAGGTTCTTACCGACGCGCTGAGTGATGGAACACGGCTACGTGTAAACCTCGAGCATCCGGATGGATTCACGTACGGCGAGGCGTTCGAAGATTTCTGGCATGTTTACGATCGCGAAAGCGAGCCCTGCGTCAGGTGCGGCGCGAAGATTCGGCGCGAGACGCACCGTGGGAGATCAACTTACTGGTGTCCGAGGTGTCAGAGATGGTAGTCCACAGATTACGCAGATTACACAATTGATTCATTGACTCATTCACTCATTGAATCATTGGATCAATCAGCCGGGTGTGAATGAAAAAAGCGCGGACCAGTTCCTCGACGAGCTATTGATCCCGCTCGATTCGCTCACAACAAATCTCGAGCGTTTCAATCGCGACCTCGTTACCTTTAGCATTGAAAGTCGGGCCTTCGTATTTTCGCGGAAAACCATCCGAAAACCGCCAGCGCACTACGTCTGAACCGTCATCGTCCAGCAGAATGATTGTGCCATTCCGCCGATCGGAGAGGCCATTCACGATGTTCTTATGCCAATCGTATAGCTCCGTCGACTGGGTAACGCCGCGTTTGAGAGTGATGTTGCCAACCTTGTGCAGTCCCGGCAGTTTTCTGGTTACATGATCGCCGCCTTCGCGATATTCGATGCACCCAACTTCTGACTCGATACCGGTGCACTCGGAAAAGCCAGAGCTCGCCATGTTGTCGATTTCAACGCGGAACTTGAAGTTCTTGTAAGGGTCGTTTCGAGCCATTGTCGCCTCCTCTTTCAGTCTTTAGCCTGGTCAATGCAGTGATGTTCGAGCGTCAGGTAAGGCAAGTTTCGGTAAATCTCGAGGTCGTGATTGATGGTCGTGTCGTATTTCTGCTTCTCAGAATCAGAATAAGAAATGCGAGCGGAAATTTTAGTTGGCTGCTTCCGCGCAAAGTAAGAATGGCTCTGGTCAACGAACACAACGATCTCACGGCCAGGGCCGAGGAATTCGACCTGTCGAAAGACCGGCAGCGTCGAAATGTCTTTCAGCCCGCCGAGGCCCACGATTTTCTTGTCGAACTGTACCGAGGTGGCAATGGCCGGTCGTTGACCTATGTTTCGCAGCGCAACGAGCAACATTCCGCGATCGAACAGAAACTCAAGGATGACCTCGGGCCGGCCCCGAACACTTTGATCGGTCGAGGCGACTGGTTGAGAAGCATCTGAACGAAGTTTTGCCATCTGACTCCGATTTTAGTTCTCATTCTCACCCGGTTTCAACCGGGTGACTTGCTTGCAACAAAATTGCGCCTAACCGTTTCAAAACGGTTTATGAAGTAGTGTTGTAACCCTGCCACCCGGCTGAAGCCGGGTGTGAATGAGAAGCGCGCCCCGCTCCTTACAAATTCGCCAGAATAAAATCCGTCATCATCTGCCGCATGTGTTTGAGCAGCAGGGGATCGGTTACGCCGTGGCGCGACTTGGGATAAACCATCAACTGCACCGGCTTGCCGCTCTTCTGTAACTCGTAAAGAAACTGAATCGTATTCGACATGTGCACGTTATCGTCGATGGCGCCGTGAATCAGGAGCAACTTGCCGTTCAGGTTCTTTGCGGAATGCAGCGGCGCAGACTTGCGGTAACCTTCCGGATTATTCTGCGGCGTGTCCATCAAACGTTCGGTGTAAATCGTGTCATAGTTCCGCCAGTCAGTGACTGAGCCGCCGGCAATTCCAATCTTGAATGTCTGGCTGTGCGTTAGCGCATAAGTCGTCATGTAACCGCCATAGCTCCAACCCCAGATACCGATTCGCGTACCGTCAACGTAGGTTTGTAACTTCAACCATGTGAAACCGTCCTCAATATCGCGTAGCTCCAGCTCGCCCAGATTCTTGTAAGCGGGCCAGGCGGACCCGGCTCCTTTACTGCTGGCCGTGCGGTTGTCGCAGATCCAAATGATGTAGCCCTTCTGCGCCAACATCTGATGCCACATGAACGTCGCCCCGCCCCACGCATTGCGAACCTGCGGCGCTTGCGGGCCGCCGTACGTATACGACCACACCGGATATTTCTTTGAAGGATCGAAATCCGGCGGCTTGATCATCATCGCTTCCATCGTGAAGCCGTCGCGCGTCTTCACGTTGAGTAACTCAACCTTGCCGAGCTTGTACTGCGCCAACGCATCGACTTTGTTCTCGTCGATGACGCGGACGAGTTTTCCGCCGGCATCGTAGAGCCGCACCTGGGTCGGCGTGTTTACGTCAGACCAGGTATCGATGAAGTGCGTTGCGTTGGAATTGAACGACGGACGATGAGTGCCCTCGGTTGTTGTCAGCCGGCCCAGGCCGGTCCCGTCGAGTTTGATCGCATAGGCATTATTCGCAATGTAGCTCTGTTCGGTGCCCGTGAAGTAGATCGTTCCCTTCCCGTCATTGACTTCATCAAGCGTGCGGACGTCCCAATCACCTTTCGTCACCTGCCGGATTAGCTTCCCGTCGGCGCCGTAGTGATAAATGTGATGCCAGCCGTCGCGACTGCTAAGCCAGAGAAACGAGCCGTTGTTCAGCCAGCGCAGACCTTCATCGACGACTTCGACCCAGGCCTTGCTCGTCTCACGGAAGAGGTTTGACGAAGTCCCGTTGTCGGGATTCGCAGTGTTCAAATCGAGATAACTCTGAATGCGATTTTGCGCCTGGAACCAAACCTTCTTGCCGTCGGGAAACCAACCGACGCGCACAATCAGCAAATCTTCCGGCATGTATTTGCCGGTATCGACCCAGGTGATTTCGCCGCCGGCTGCGTTGACCACGCCCAGCTTCACCAGCGGATTCGCTTCGCCCGCTTTCGGGTACGGTGTGTTCTCGAGAACCTGGTTGATCGGAATGTGATCGACGACCGGAAAATTTGGCACCGGATTCTCGTCGAGACGAAGGAACGCGAGTCGCGTCGAATCCGGACTCCACCAGTAGGCGCCGAAGTTGCCACGGCCGTAGAGCTCTTCCTGATAAACCCAGTCGAGGCGTCCATTCAAAATCTTTTCGCCGCCGTCACTCGTCAGGGCGCGTTCGCGTTGTGAAGCGAGGTCCGCAACGTAGAGATTTCCGCTGCGAACGTAACTGATGAACTTGCCGTCAGGGCTGAAACCTTCACCGACTTCTTCCTGCGGACTATGCGTCACCCGAACGGCGCGATCGCTCCCGAACTCGTAATAGAACAAGTCGTTCGCGTGGTTAATCAGTACGCCTGTCTCTGCCGGATTCATCTGATAGAAGGTCTGATTCGCCAGACGCCGCGCTGCGTCTTTCATTCCGGGGAGCCCGGCAAACGCAGCTTCCATTTTCGCCGCGTTGTAAAACGGCTCAGCCTTGCCCGTGACTGCGTTTACTTTTACAAGTCGCGGGAACGCGTTTCGATCGCGGCTGACCACGGTGTAATGGACGCCGTCCTTCAGCCAGCGCGGACTGACGGGCGTGCCGCCAAAGGCGACGCGCTTCTGCGGATCGAAAATGTCATCAATGGTGAGTTGCTTGGTTTGCGCGATCGCTTGAACCGCGACGCTGCTAATAATGAAGAATAGAAGAATGCTTCGTCGGAATATTTTCACTTGATTCACTCCAGTTGAGATCAGGACAAACGTCAGCGCGGAAAAAGCAAAGAGGCAACAAAGGCTTTCACCCTTGCGCCTCTCTGCAACTTATCACGAGCTTGCTCCAAATTCAGTTTGCGAAAAGCTCACACGCCTGGCATCGCTTTCTTCAGCGGCTTCAGCAGCACTGCCAACACCACCGCCATGAATAGCGCCATTAGCGCCAGCACCAGGAAGAACTGCGACTGCAGCCAAATGTCCCAGTAGATGCCGATTTGCGTTAGCTTGTTTCCGATGGCCGTCGCGACAAACCACCCGCCCATCATCAAACCGCGGATACTTATCGGAGCGACCTTCGAGACCAGCGACAGACCCATCGGCGAAAGCATAAGCTCGCCCAGCGTCACGATCGCGTAAGCAAAAACCAACCAGAACGGAGAAACGCGGAAGAGGTGCGCGTTCTGAAGGATGATGGCGCGATTCGCGTCACCGGCGCCGGGCGAAGCGGCGTTGACGGCGGCAATTAACCCCTGCTCGCCCGACGTCGTCACCTTCGTCACCTCATCCGTCTTCTTAGAAAACTTAACCCCGAAGACGCTGTTCTTGCCGTCGGGTGCTTTCGCATTCTGGATCTTGTCCAGCACGTCTTTCGAAACTCCGGACGCGGCAAGATTGTTGAGTACGCGTTCGTTGATACGAAACTCACCGGCCGCAAGCTGCTCCGGCGTCTTCGTCATTTTCTCGCCGATCGACGCGCCATACCAAAGTACGAGGAACGAGAGTCCGGTAAGCGTCATGCCGAACGCCATCTTGGTAGGCGTTGACGGCTCCTTACCGCGCCGATCCAGAAATCCCCAGAACCAAACCAGCGGGAAGGTCAGGGTCAGGACCCAAAACGCGTTGATGGAATTCGAGATCGTACCGGTGACGTTCCAGTCAGTGTTGTCATCCGCGAAATAGGTGAGCGTCGAGCCGTTCTGGTGAAAGACCATCCAGAAGACGATCACGATCAGGAAGATCACGATGAGAGCCATGACGCGTTTCCAGTTCGGAACCGCCAACATGTCGGCGCTCCGCCCAGCATCGCCGCCGGCGCCTTTCGCGTGCCCACCTTCGTCCTGATCGCTGACGCCATGCGGCGGGGCGTCGGTCGCCGTGGCCGCGGTGTCCGCGTCTTGCTGCGCATCTCTCTTCCGATCCGCGGCCGATACCAGATTCTTGAAGTACCAGAGGATCGACACCGAGATGACCATTCCGAAAGCCGCGACCGCAAACGCCGGATGGAACCCGAACTTCGCACGAACGATCTCCATCACTATCGGCGCGAGAAACGCACCCGCGTTGATGCCCATGTAAAAAATGTTGTAAGCGCGGTCCTTGAGGTGACTGCCTTCGGGATAGAGATTGCCGACCATCGTCGAGACGTTCGGTTTGAAGAAGCCGTTTCCGATGACGAGACATGTCAGCGCGGCGTAAACCGCCCAAAGCTTCGGAATCGACAGCAATCCGTGACCGGCCATGAAGAAGAATCCGCCAATCATGACGGCCTTGCGATAACCGGTGAGCTTGTCGGCGATCAATCCGCCGATTAGCGGGCTCGCGTAAACAAACATCAGGTAATTCGAATATAAGGACGTTGCGTCAGCCGCAGTCCACCCGAATCCCTCAGTTGAGTGCCGAAGATAAAGCGTAAAGAGAGCCAGCATCGAGTAGAAGCTGAACCGCTCCCACATCTCGGTGGCAAACAGGACGTACAGACCCTTCGGGTGCTTGGTAACGCCCACCTGATTGTTGGTGGCCATATTGTTGTATTCGCTCCTCTTCAGTCGTTCGACGAACTAACGGAGAGAGATGGTTGCAATTATTTAAAGGCATTCAGCCAGAAGGCACCTAGGGCTGTCAACCTGAAAACGGTCTAAACATTGGCTTTGAGCGCGATGAATTCTCACAATTAAGTTGTGGACGATCTCTGGTTGTCACCATACGATGCTATCGCGCGCGCCCCACGCCCACGAAGTCGCCGCTTCAAAAACAAGAATCGGCGTGCTCAGGCGGTCGCGGACTCGGCCCACAGAGGAGCGATGATGAACAAAAACTTGTTTGCAGTTCTAGCTTTTCTTTGCCTGACTGTCGCCGGCACGGTCTTGCCGCAGCACGTCGCCGCTCAACCAAAAACACAGGATGTCGTCTTCGGTCCGGTCACTACTTACAATCACAAGAGAGGCTGTACTGATAACAGTGTTGTGGGTGAGGTGGATTCAATCCTGTCTCGCTGTCCCGTTCCTTAAAAGTGAACTTCTGCAGCTGCGTCAAGCGGGGCTTAACTAGGCAAAGAAAGAAAGGTCGATCAAAAGAGTTTCATCGTTCCTCCACCGGATCCAACCATTGACAGTCTCTGTCCGTTGCTCTTCTACCGACTGCCAACTAACTTTCAACCAGTTCCCTCGTGTCTCAACCGGACGGAAAATGGCGCTCTTTGGCGCTGCGATCTTCTTCGTTTGATCGTTCGGACCTTCAAGGAGCGGATTTGTGTTCTGGTCGAAGGTGACGGCAAAAACGCCCAGAACAAACTTGTCCCACTCCTCGAGCTTCAGGACAGGATCGTCTGCCTTCACATATTTCCGAAGCCCTGTCTCTTCATTCACTATCACCTCAAGAGAACTGTCGTCACGCTTGGTACACTTCAGAGCTAGGAGGAAATTATCCACGTGAAACGCAAAGGGTCTGAAATCATCGTTAGGGTAATCAAACTTCCCATCGCTGTCATCATAGAAATAACTGAACTCATACCACAGGCTTCCGTTGCCGTTATAGATTCGAACAAAGTCGCCTCTGACAAATTTACTTAAAACAACGACGCCCTTTGTGTTCTTAATATTCGATTGCTTTCTTCGCGAAATCTCCAACGGTTCCTGAGCCTTCGTTTCATCTAAGCTTGGACGGGAAATCTCTCTATGCGCCGTGTTAGCAGAACAATTCAAAGCTAAAGAGACGCTCATGATCAAAATCGAGATTCTTGTCGTCACGGCGCTCCTTCTTTTAATTAGGACGTGTTATGAATACCGTTCGCCACGTAACTCGCGCATCCGCACGATTGAAGCCGAGGTGGCCGTGATCGTTGTGGCCGCCTTCTCGCGTCACTCCGCGTATTTCTCCATTATTGCCGCGATTGGTTCCCTGGTAATTGGTTGTAAACCCGAATGTGCGCGCCGTGTCGTAGAACGTTTGGTTGTTTTGGACACTGAATTGAGGATCGCTTCTCGCGGTTGGGCTTTGGAAACTCACTCCATTGTTGTTCAAGTACCTAAAATCGATATCGAGGCCGGAACGATTCCCTCTGTGTCCATGGCCCGCGTGATGCTGCCCGCCTGGCTGCCAGGGATCGCTGCCGTTTGACGAAGACATATCTCCAAGCGACACGGTTAGTTGGTGATCACTATTCACGACATTTATCGTGCCAAAGAGCGCCGCCGCTACTACTGGCTGAAGGAAGTGATCGCCCTGCCCTACGTTTTCTCCGCCTCGATCCTGGCCGCCTGCGTCCACTGTCCCGTATCTTGTGAAGCCCGTGCCGTTGTCTGGAAACTGAACCAGCCCATCGTTATTCCTTTGCAAGGTCGCAACCAGACTGTAGGTTCCATTCGGATTTTCTACATAAAACCTGTCAAAGGTATCAGTGGTTTCGTCAATGGTAATTGCGCCATCCCTGTCAGCGTAATAGTCATTGGGGACCGCTTTTCTGCCGTCAGGGTCAATGAAAGCCAGAGGATTATTGAAAGAATATGAATAACGGTTCCAACTCTGTGGCAAGGACGCCTGCGCACTTGCCATCAATGGATCTACTCCCGTGAACCTTCCCTGTTTTGATGAATAGTATCTAGCCAGAAAGTAATCCAATCCCGTTTCATTATCCCGTTCCTTGAGGGTGAACTGCTGCCGCACGCCATCACCGGCAACGTTGCCAACGGCGGTATATCCTTGCCCTGTTGTTCGTCCACCGGTCTCGGCAAACAGTTCCTCACCAAAGGGCAGATAATCGTGCCGCTTCGTTGCGGCGAATGAGCCTGTCTTGTCCAACACGATGCGCGGCGTACCGAGTTGATCCGCCACGAGCCAACGAATGTCCGCGCCAACGCCGCCCCCCTGCCAGGCATTCAGGACTCGATTACGCAACTCTTGGATGTGGTCAGCAAGGATCGGCTGTCCCTGCGCTAAACCGCCAGTGTACGGGGGCGATGGTGGATTCAGTGCTTCATCCAGCGCCGTGCGCATTTCGTCAATGGGCTCCCAACTTATCGGGACACTGCTATTAATCGTGCCGCCGCTCGCCGTGGGCTTCACCCATTGATAATTCGGCTGATTGTGGTGAAAGCGGAGTGCGTTGATAGCAGCGCGCAACTGCGTGATGTGAATGGCCTTGATTTTGAAGCTCTCTGGGTTGTTGGGATCTTTCAGCGGGTTGTCGTCAATTGCCGGCGGCGCGCCCCAACCTTGCGTGGCCGTGGTCGCCGTAATCAGCAACTGTCCGTTGCGGTAGCCATACTCTTTCTTTGGACTGGTGTACGGCGTGTTCGCGTCGTATTCGGCCAGCAGCTCACCGTCCATTCCATATATCTGCCAGGTTTCGACAGTGCCAACCTTGCGCCTCACGCGCTGTCCGTCAGCGTTGTAGCCGTAAGTGCCCACGACGTTCGAATTCGCTTGTGTCTCCTTCGTCATGCGGTTCTCGGCATCGTAATCTCGAGTTACCGCCCCCGCGCTGTAGGTATCCTTGATCAGATTTCCGGCCGGATCGTAATCCATGTCGCCCGTTTGTCCGCCAGGCACGCCCAGCCGATTGTTCCCCGGGTTGACCGTGAAGGATTTGTTATTGATACCACCGCCATACGTCACACCCTGGTTGATCGTGCGATTCCCGAACCGATCGTAGGTGAAGCCCTGCTTCCAGAGCTCCGATCCATTTGATATTTCGCGCACCCAGGCAAGCCGGTTTAGCCAATCGTAGTCATACTGCTGCCACCGCATGGTGGAGTCCGTGATTTGCACGTTCTGCTCCGTATTCGGAACGTGAACCTCCTGCTTTTTCAGGTTGCCGTTGTTGTCTGGCATCGGAGTGGCGCTATTGCTGCCGCCGCAACTGCCCCAACAGCCTTCGCTATAGTGATTGATGATTGCCCCGCGATTCCAAAAGGTATTGTCGGTCGCGTGGTACGTGCCGACGCGAATTTCGGCGAGCTGTCCTCGGCTGTTGTGGAACGATTTGTTGTAGAGCGCTGTGTCCGTGCCAAATCTTTCCTCCGACATACCACCCAACGTTGAATAGAGAATGCCGGCGGAATAGGTGCGCGCTTCATTACCCAGATTGCCAGTGAAGGCAAGGTTCTGCGCATCTTTGTCGCCTAAGCGCCCAGCCTGATCGTAGTTGTAAGTCACTATGCGGCCAGAAGGATAGGTTTGGGTCTTAACGTGGCCGGCGAGATCATAAGTGCGGTGCGTAGAGTAAGTCCGAGTCGAGTCGCCCCAGGCGCTGTCGGTCTTAAACCGTTGCTGAAGAGCGAGAGGCCGTCCCATGGCGTCATAGTTCAGAATCTTGGTGTGCTCAACAATGACCCCGACGTTTTCACTACCGCCGGCGTAGCTTTCGCTCAACCGTCCCTTGCCGTTGCCCGCACTGTCATATTTTCGAGTGATGTCGGGATTAATTGAAGGCGTATTGGAATAATCGACGGTGATGTTGCGGTTGAGTCCATCGTAGACGTATGACGCGACGATGTCGCGCGCGTCCTTTCGTTTAGTCAAACTCCCATTGGCATCATAGACGTAGCCTGTTGACCATTGGTCATTCGAGACGTCTGAAGAGGCATCGGTCATGGCCGGAAAATCAGCGTCCGGCGTGAAGTTGCCCTGTTCAGGGTTTTTAGCACGCAGCAATCGGCCCAACGAGTCGTACATGAAAAAGCGTTGCTGGGCGTCTTGATCCACCCTCAACAGGTGGCCCAGAGTGTTGTAGGCATAGAAAGTAGCCGCGCCGCCCGCGTCAAGGCTGCCCGTGTCCTTGTTTGGCTCGTCAACGCGCACCAATCTTCCCAAAGCATCCGTTAAACTGCGACGCTTTCTTAACGCCTGGTCAGTGACGGTGGTAATTGTCCCTAGCGTGCCGCTGGTGCTGGCGGTGTAACTAGTTGCCACCTGCGCGGTGTCAGCCGTGGTGACGGTGATTACGCGACCGAGCGCGTCGTAGCCGTTGGTGGTGCATAGCGAACAAGTCGCCGGCACACTGCTGCTCGGATTGCTCACTCGATATGGATGAGACACTTTCGAGACGCGTCCCATGTTGTCATAGTAACTATCTGTCACCAGCCACGGCGTTGAGGGTGTTCCATCGTATACAAACTCGCGGGTCCCTCGGCCCAAGCCGTCGAAATATTTGCGCGTCTCGATTGAGCGCGAGGCATCCTGTTCAGTCAGTACGCGCACGTATAGATCGTTGGGCGCGTCTGAATAGCTGTAGCTTACATGCGCGCCGGTCGGGTGGGTGATTGTCGCCGGCCGATTAATGCTGTCATAGGTATAGCTGGTGCCTTGATCGTTGGCATCCCTTAGTAAAGTCATCAATCCGGTCGCAGCATTATATTCCGCTGTTGTGGTCAACACTACAGTTGAGCCGTATGCTCCCGTGGGATCCGGCACGGCCGTGATGGCGGTGGTGGGATAGGCATATGAATAGGCGTCTGAGTAAGTCACTTGAGACTGATTGCCTTTCGCATCCCACGAGTTTCTCAGGTTGCCGAACAGGTCATACTGCGAATGCGTTTGCAGGTAGGTGTTGGTGGTGTTCAGCCAAACGCTGTTGGTAGTAGGCAGGCCGCGCAGACTACCCGGATCTGTCCAGTGGGAAATCGTTCCGGTGTAGGTTAACAGCGGATAGTTGCCGGTCTGGTAGCTGCCGGTCGGGTCATAGTCGTCATAGCTGGTCTTCGTTTGTGCAACTACGTCACCGGGTACACTGCCCGCTGGTTTCCTCACGCGCGATGACGTCGGAAGACGCAAGAGATTCCGGTTGCGATATGCGGCACGAGTGTCTGCGTTAAGGTTCAAATCATTTACCAGGTAAGTAGTTTCTTCGGTGCGCAGCAGGTTGCCTGGAGAGATTGAATCGATCGCCGACGTCGATGCGCTTTGTTGAGTAATCGACGTAAAGTCATACTGATGGACGGCTTTGACGTTCAAGTCATTGTCGTACTCCATCGTGGTCGTGGACGTGAGGGCATTGCTGGTCCCCGTATCCAATAGGACGTTTACCTCCTTGATTGCGCGCGGATTTCTAGTTGCAGAACTCGCACCGCCCGGGAGCGGACCCGAACTAGTCCACTTGGTGAGCTTGCGTCTCAGCATCGCTCCCCCGGCGCTGGCCAACGTCCGCTCTTCAAACTGCATTCCCAACTCTGCCCACGAAAACCCGTAGAGACTTTGCCCTTGCGAAGTTTCTGCGTGCATAACTCGTTCGGTGACTGAGTTGTCCGGCTCCGTGGTGGTGACCGTCAGCTGGAAATTGTTAGCAGCCGCGGAATAATGCCAGTGCACTTCGTCGGCGCTGTTTCCGCTCGGGCTGAGCCAACGATCAACCACACCGCGGTTAGACTGGGTATAGGGGTACTCCAGATAGCCAACTCCGGCCACGGTGGCATAATCGAAGCGCTCGTATCCGCCAGTTGGATAAACGACCTTGGTGATTTCCCCCCAGACGTTGTAAGTAAACGTGTAACTCTTGCCGGTGGGCAGTATGATTTCAGCTAACACAATGGGGTTGAAAACACCATTAGCTTCAAAAGGGTCATAGAGGCGGTTTTCGCCATTCCCATCGAATAAGGCCGGCGACCGCGGTGTCCAAGTCTCGCTATAGCTCCCCGTCATATTCGTGTAATAGCGCAGCGGATCACTTGGATTGGTCAAGGCATTTTGCAGCGTGCTCCAGCGCACGCTGTAGGAGAGAGTGCCCGTGGTTGACGGGAGATTGTAAGTGTATGTAGTAGCGCTCGGGGCGCCAGCTAAGGGCAGATCCAGAGCACGATTTTGCGTATCAGTCCATCGCCTATTTGCCGCGTCATAAGTAAGGAAGTTCCCGTTGCGATCGACGTGATGGTAGCCCGATGAAGAAGGCCGCAACCAGTATTGTGAGCCGTCAGGTAAGTAGAGTGTGCCGTCAGTAAACGAGGTTGCTTCATAGCGCAAGTTCGAACCATCTACGGCGTAGTAAATACCGGCGTAGGTCGGCTGTGACACGGGCGTATCATCGATCCGAAGTTCGTGAGCCGATCCTCCCGGCATATGTACCTGAATGCGGTTGATATAAGTGTAGCCGCCTGGGCAATCGCTGCACGGCTCACCGGTGCTATTGGAGTAGATCTGGTTGTGACCGGTCCATTCTATGATTGGAAAATCAGAACTAGTGGTCCATCCCGCTTTCGCCCACTCACTAAACTTGGGGTGCGAGATCGTCCGTGGTGAGCCTGTTCCGCTGTAAAATGTGTCGAAGTAGTTGAAGCGCCACAGCTTGGAAGAGTAAATCAGATTTACAGGTAAGCTTGTGCCGCGTGCCGGATAATTGGCTATGGGCACCTCAATGCTCAACGCCAGCGTCGCCGGATCGACCCGCATGGAACTGCGCAACGCAAGGTCTGGCTTGTGCTGGGTATATTGGATCGTTTGTGCCCGGCTGTGAGCTGGCGAAGTCAAAAGCAATAACTGCACCGCAACGAACAGAATTACCGTCCGCATTACTGCCCTTAGCTGGCGCTGAGATCGTGCTCTTATTTCAAGACTGCAGGGTTTGCTCGTTGTTGAAATCAGTTGCAGCGGCATGGTTGACTCCTATGCAAATGTGGACGTCCACGAACTGATGACGTTGTCTGTTTGACAGTGGCAAAATTGGCAAAGTTGATCTCGCCGTATACCCGCAGTCTGTAAATCAGACGCGAACGCGATATGTATGAGCTGACGGCATCTCAGGAGCTTTCGCTGAGAACGGAAGTAATTACTGGAGACTCAGTAGCACCAGGATCTCTCCTGTTCCCTTAGCGAGCGGCTCAAGCGCTTTGCCAATAAGCGTGCCGGGACGGTGAATCTGCACGCCGCCAAGGCTGATTGGTTCAGACTTTTTCGCCACGCCTTCCTTGTCGCTGGTGACCAGGAGATCACCGATTTGAATCGGGCCGGCTGATGCGTCAACTTTGATTTTGACGCGTCCGGTGGTGGCGACCAGCACTTTGCTGGCGCCGCTTTCACCCAACGCGATTCCGGGTTGTACGGAAATCACTCCGGCGACGCGCGTGTCATAAGCTTTCGAAGAAGCGACCACCTGATTGGATCTGGTGTGATCGAGAACGACGACTGTGCCGGCGCCGAGGGCTTGGGAAGACTCGACCCACTCGGCAACGTCCTGGTATTTGGCATTGATTGTGCCCGAGATATTGATGTTGCCGGCATTGGGGCCAGTCCCGGTTACATTGATGTTGCCCAGAACTTGAAGCTTCGCAGTCGGGGCTGTTGCGCCGGTTCCGATCCCCAAATTGCCGTCGGCGCTAAGAGTCATCTTATGCGCGCCACCGGAATACCAGTTGTAGCCGGCGGTAGGGCTGACACCAAAGTCCATACTGCCTGCGGAGACGCCAAGGCCATAGGTGTTGCCGGTGACGCCGTCGTCATAAAGTCTCAATTTGAAATTAGTGCCTGCGGCATTGCTATAACTTCCACCCAGTGACAACCTCGCGGGGTTGGCGCTGGAACTCCCGGTCTGCGCGCCGATTTGCAGATTGCTGGCCGGATTGGTTGTGCCGATGCCGACGTTGCCGTTACCGCGAACAATTGCTTGAACACCGCTGGAGTTTTCGAAAGCCGCGATTGTGTCACCACTGGACACCGTCGCCGCCTTCGCGCGAAAGCCGTTGACACCTCCGTTCACATCAAGCGAGTAGAGCGGGCTTATTAGGCCGATGCCGACAGAGCCCCCATGAGGGTTGATCACGATGTTCCGCCATGCGACGCTTGGATCATGATGCCGAATGGAGAAAGTCGTGGCGTTCTCTTCTATGAACTCGAGACCTCTCGATCCCGCGACCGCACTCGTGCCAAGGTAGACTTTTCCGCTTGCACCATCCACACGTGTGCCGCCCGCCACGTGTAGTTTGGTCAAAGGCGAATCCGTGCCAATCCCGACGTTGCCGGTGTTGAAATAAATATTGGATCCGGTGGTGGTGGTGGTCCACTGCGAACTACCGCTCCCTCCGACCTGCGACCACGCAGTCTTGCAGTCACCGGCGATACAAAGCCCTCCGGATGAATTAATTTGCCCGCCTTGAACATCGAACTTAAAGCCGGGCCCTGCTGTACCGATGCCTACATAACCATCGTCGCGGACGTGCAGGAGTGAGCTGGCGGCACTGTTCCTAACGCTAAGCCCCACACTTGCGGAGGTGCTGCCCGAACCCACGATTTCCACGCGCGCTGCGGGCGTCAGGGTCCCGAAGCCGGTACGGTTGTCCCGAGTGACTGCTAATGCTTCTCCTGTTCCGACCACTCTCAGCATGCGGACGGTGCCTCCCGAATAGAGTCCGTGATTTGCTAACCCCGTACCGTTGATGAGCAATCCATCGGCATTACCTGCGTAATAGGCGTTGGCGGAGTCGACGTGAATGTTAGTAACCCAGGAGCGGTTTGACATGTCGCCGCGAAGAGTCGTCATGCCGATTTTATTAACTTCAAACGCGTTGTATCCGCTTACGTCTTTAATGAGAAACATACGTACAGTCGGGTTGGTATACAGCCCGTAGTTAGCCATGTTGGCGCCGTTGATAGTAAAGGCATTATGCTCGGCGCCGGCGTAATAAGCGCCATTGAAGTTTGGAGCGATCGTGAGGGCGGATGGCACCTGATCCATGGCAGGATTAAAAAACAACGCTCCGCTAGCATTGACGTAAGACCTCAAGGTGTCATCCGAGCTGCGAAATTCCAACAGGTTTGCGGTCTGCGATGTGGCTCCCTTAACTTTGACCGCCGCCACCCCAGGCGTACTGCTGTTAATCTGTAGGGCGGCTGAAGGGGTAGTAGTGCCGACGCCGGCATTGCCAGTGGCGGGGAAAGTGTTCGTCTGTGCTTGAGCACTGTGCTGACAGATCGCTAAGAATAAGAATGCAACGCCGGCGGTTCCCAGCCGGAATCGCAAACTCAATTTTTGTGAATAGTGTTTCATCGAATTACTCCTTAAGGGAATTATTGAAGACTGAGTACCAAAATCTCTTTCGAACCTTTCTCGAGCGGTTCGAGCGCTTTGCCAATCAACTAACCTGGCATGTGCATCGGGCGCCCACCGACTTTGATCGGCTCTGACTTCATCGCAACTCCAGGAACGTCACTGGTCACCAGGAGATCGCCAATTTGAATTGGGCCGGTCACACAAGTCGGGAAATAAATGGTGTTTGTAGGGCTGGATTCGGGCGAGAGTGCAAGTCACCAGGCTCGAGGGATTCAGCCTACGCGAATGCGCGCACCATAGTGCGAGCTGTTGCAGAAGTCAACAATATGTTTTTTGTTTAATACGTGATCCAGGTTACGTCGTGGGCTCTCGCACTCAAGATGAAGGTTCGTTTCATTAATCGCCCCGATGAGAGACAGACTTGACCAACGATGAAGGTGGGACTACTACCCGCAAACAATAATGTGCATGCCGCACCTCCCGATAGCCGACCGCAATCAAGAGTTCTTGACGGGGCACGGCCTTTATTTCTCCTCGCCATTGTCACCCTTCCTCATCGGTGATATAAGCCCCGTCGGTGCTACACAATATCCTCTCGCTAATCCTTCAAGTGGACGAGAGTAGTCCTGCGTATAGGCAAGGTCAGTACGCCGTTTACATAGTCGGGGCGATCATCCTGATCTGCGTCCTGATTTACGTCGTCATGAACAATCGCAAGAAGTAAAGAATGGTTACTTCACGGGTTCGCTTCAGACCACCTGGGTTTAGGCTTGCGGTTGACAGAATTTACCGTTGCAGCGTATAACGGCAGAGGAAAACGTGGTGAGTTAAGGCGACTTGCGGCCACGTAAAACAAACGGCTAAACAGCTCGGGCAAGTTCGAAATGGCGAACCCGAAAAAACTTCAGACGACTTTGAAGTCCCGCGTTGTTTAGCGCGGGATTTTTCATTTTCGTCAGTTGTCAGTCGTCCGTTGTCAGTTGTTACGTGTTTGCTACTGACAACTGACCACGGACCAATCAGATGCTTAACTTCCGAGACCTGCTCGAATCCGACGGCATTCACGTCTTCGACGGCGCGATGGGAACGATGCTCTATTCCAAGGGCATCTATATCAATCGCTCGTACGACGAACTGAATCTTGCTGCACCGGATCTCGTCCGCGAAGTGCACGCGGAATACATTCGCGCGGGGGCCGATATCATTGAGACGAACACGTTCGGCGCGAACGTCAACAAACTTCAGCCTTACGGATTGGAAGGCAACGCCCGCGAAATCAACATCACAGCCGCACGCCTGGCCCGCGAAGCTGCCGGCAATCGCGTTTACGTCGCGGGCGCAGTCGGCCCCCTCGGTTTACGCATCGAGCCCTACGGCCCAACTTCTTTCGAAGAAGCGAAGACGATGTTCGCCGAACAGGTTTCGGCGCTGCTTGAAGGTGGCGTGGATCTGTTTGTACTCGAAACTTTTTCGGACATTTCAGAACTGCAGCAAGCGATTCGCGCGGTCCGCGAGTTGTGCGATTTGCCGATCGTCGCGCAGGTGACGATACAACTCGACGGCAATACGATCTTCGGCACCACTGCCGAGGTGTTCACTTCGCGTATCGATCAATGGGGCGCGGACGTAATTGGTCTCAACTGCGGCGTCGGTCCCGCGATCGTTTTGGGCGCGATCGAGAAGATGCGCACTTTCACTGAGCGCAAGCTCTCGGCGCAACCGAACGCGGGTCTACCGCGCGACGTTGGTGGCCGTCAGATTTACATGTGCTCGCCTGAGTACATGGCTGAGTACTCGCGGCGTATTGCGCAGTCAGGCGCGAAATTTATCGGCGGCTGTTGTGGCACGACGCCGGCGCACATCAAGTTGATGGCCGACGCGCTGCGCATGCTGAATCCGCGCAGCCAAAAAGTTGTTGTGCCGGATATCGCGAAGATCAGCGTCAACGACCTGACGCCGGCGGACGTGACTGTTGTGCCGGCCGAAGAGCGTTCGAACTGGGCGCGCAAGATCGCTACCGGTGAGTTCGTCACCACGGTCGAAGTACTGCCGCCCAAAGGCTGCAATCCGTGGAAGACGCTTGATTCGATCCGCCTTTTGAAGGACGCAGGCGTTGACGGCGTAAACATTCCCGATGGGCCGCGAGCGCAGACGCGCATGGGCGCGATGGCCACGGCGCTGATGGTGCAGAAGGAAATCGGAATGGAAGCGGTGCTGCACTACTGCTGTCGCGATCGAAATTTGCTCGGTATGATGTCCGACTTGCTGGGCGCCGCGGCGATGGGCTTGCGGAACCTGCTTCTGATCACCGGCGACCCGCCGAAGATGGGCCCTTATCCTGACGCGACCGCGGTGTTCGACATCGACGCGATCGGCTTGACGAACATGGTGAACAAGCTGAATCACGGCCTGGATATCGGGAACAATCCAATCGGCGAGCCGACCGCGTTCTCAATTGGTGTCGGAGTGAATCCGGGCGCGGTGAATATGGATGAAGAGATGCGTCGCTTCGAATGGAAGATCGAAGCCGGCGCTGAATATGCCATCACTCAGCCCGTGTTCGACACGGCGCAGTTGCGCGACTTTCTAAAGAACATCGAGCACTGCCGCATTCCGATTGTGGCCGGCATCTGGCCTCTGGTTTCTTTCCGCAATGCCGAGTTCCTGCACAACGAAGTACCGGGCGTGCACGTAACTCCCGAAATTATGGAACGCATGCGCGCCGCGTCCGCGATCAGCAAAGAAGCAGGTCGCGACGAAGGTCTGAAGATTGCGCGCGAATCACTGCTGGAAGTGCGCGAGTTTATTCAAGGCGTGCAGGTCTCCGCGCCGTTCGGAAATGTGAAGTATGCTTTGGAAGTGTTCGAGGTGATGCCGGAGTTCAGCGAGCGAAAGCACGTGGCGGCTCCAGTCAACGGTTAGCACCGTCCACTCCACAACATCGTTAGATGGAAACTGAGACTACGCTAACTGGTTTCAAGGCGCACACCCTGTACTGGGGCGAAGAAGTTGAAGGAGAGATCACGTGTTTCCACGACATCGTGGCAAAGATGTATCGAGGCTCCTCTATCTTGAATTAGCTCGCTTCTGATACACGATCTTCCCATTCACAATCGTGTACACAACTTCAGTTGTCAGAATGTCCTTGGGCGGAATCCGCAACAGATTTCGGGAGAGCACAGTTAGGTCAGCCAACTTCCCAACTTCAATTGATCCTTTGGTCGACTCTTCAAAGTTTGCGTAAGCCGTGTTGTAGGTGTAAGCCCGAATCGCGTCCTGGATGCTGATTCTTTCGTCCGGAAACCAACCTGCCTCAGGTTTGCCGTTGGTCGTTTGGCGAGTAACCGCTGCATACAGCCCGAGCATCGGATTGATCGGATATTCGGAAGCCGATGTTCCGGGCCAGTCTGTGCCGAAACTCAAAACCGCGCCGCTGGCCTGGATGCTCTTGAAAGCATATGCACCCTTGCTTCGCGCAGCGCCGATGCGCTCTTCCATCCAGCGCATGTCGTCACTGAGATGGAATGGCTGAACTTCAGCCACGATTCTGAGCGGACCGAGACGTTTGAAATCCTTTGGCGCAAGCACCTGCGCGTGCACTAATCGAAACCGCCGATCGCGCTTTCCGTTGCGGCGATCAAGTTCTTCGAGATAGTCGAGCAGCACACTGTTGGCTTCATCACCAATCGCGTGCACGGTCAGCTGCAATCCCGCTTTGTCAGCATCGAGCATGTAGCCCAAAAACTTTCCTTCTACGAACTCGCCTTTGTCGTTCACCATCAAAGGCCGCCAGCGTCCACGATTGTTGGGATTGTTCGAGTAAGGTTCGAAGAAGCGCGCCGAGCTGGTTCCCATGATGCCGTCGATGTGGCCCTTCAAAGCGCCAAGCCGAATCCATTCGTCGCCCGAGCCGACCTTGATTCCCTTCGCTGACATTTCTTTCCAACGATCGAGGCCGGGCCGAAAATGTACCCGCACGGTCAACTCACCTTGGCTGTGCAGCTCGCGATAGATATCTACCTGTGTGTCATCAGACATATCGCTGACGTTGGTCACGCCGAACCGTCGAATCTCTGCCAGCGCGTTCTTAGTCTGTTGAATGCGCCGCGCTCGCGAGAAGGTTCGCGGAACAACTGAAGCGAACAATCGCGGCACACCTTTTCCGCGCATGTGGCCGTTAAAGCGGCCTTGTGCATCTTTCAGAAACTCGACATCAGGTGCACCAGGATTTGCCGGATCAATTCCGGCTGCCCGAAGCGCCGCACGATTCGCGGCAAACTGGCTGTCGTCAAACTTGCGGATAAACATCGGATAGCCGGCGGTGAGGCTCTCGATCAATTTCATGTCGGGAGCAAACGGCTCGCGTTTCTGACTTCCCGCGCTGCCCGCCGTCCATTGGTCGTAGGCGCCCCAGAAACCACCGCCGATCCACTCGCCTTTAGGCAAAGCCGAAGTCACGTCTTTGACGCGCGCGAGGAACTGTTCCTGCGACGCCACCGCCATAATATTGAATTCGAGAAATTGCGCCGCCGAAGCGAAGTGCACGTGATTGTCGTTGAAGCCGGGCGTGACGAATCGCCCGCGCAAATCGATTACCTGCGTTCCCGGCCCGCGCAATCTCAACGCGTCGCGATTCGATCCGACTGCCACGAACTTGCCGTCACGAATCGCCACAGCTTGAACAATGGAATCCTTGCTATCGACCGTCCAGATGACTCCGTTCAACAGAATCCGATCAGCCGGTCGGGTGTTGACGGGGTGTTGAGCTGGGGATGTTGTTGCCGTCAGCAGAATTAACCCCAACACCAGTAAACGTGACGCCAAGGTGAAACGGCAGTCAAAAATATTCATAGAGAGCTCCCAATGGTCGATGTGCTGCTGAGCGTATTCTTCGCCGCGCACGATAATGTGAGTTTTCTGATTTGTGAAGTGCCGCGAGAAACAATAAATTTCCAGCACCGAAACAACCGGCGGGAATGAGACGACCTCTAGGGCGAGATTTTCAGGCCCTGGTCGCGGCGGAATCCTTAGAAAAGCCGCTCCATTAACACTGTCTTCTCAATGTCGCTCGAAAAACCGTAAGAGGCAGAATTTGCCTAAGGACATCCACCGGTCACAATGTCCGCAGAAACCACAAAAATGAAAGATATCGACTCTTGGAGTCAGAAGGCCATGGACAAGCCCGTGCCGGCCTACGCGCGACTCTTCTTCGATCATTTAAACAGCGAATATCTTGCCTTCAAGCCATTGATTACGGACTATGGCGTTCTTAACCGATTGGAAGAGATTTCTCAGAAGCGCCTGAAACTGGAGCTAACGTGGAGCGACATCTACGCGTTCGATTTGACGCTGGTCGATGTGCGGCCCGCCGAGAGTTTGGTTCGCAAGGCCTATGATTCCCGCGCCAGATATCGCAGCGTTGCAGGCCAGAAGGAATATGACGAGTACCTGGCGTCAAAGCCGATGGATCTCGGAGCCGTCAAGATTGACTGGGACGCGGATCTACCAAAGGCCGATGTTTTGATCGAACGTGAACTACGCGCCGACATAAAGTATCTCCTGAACAAGGTCTACCTCTATTACGCGCTATTACCGATGCGTGAAGGGCTACGCGACCAGATGACCAAACGAGCGGTGGTCCTGACCGCAGGGGTGGTTATAGTGATTGGTCTTGCCCTGGTTGCCAACGTTACCGTGTCTCTGATCAGCCCCCGATTTAACACCCTCTCAGCTGTTTTCATTACGGTACTAACAGTCATGATGGCCGGAATCGTTGGTGGTTGCATAAGCATGTTACAGCGAATCCAATCCACCCCAAGCGAGGGGGACGCTGTCTTCAATTTAGCGGCACTGACAAGTGGCTGGAGAGGAATCATGCTGGCGCCAGTTTACGGCGGCATCTTCGCTTTTTTGTTATTCGTCCTGTTCGCCGGTGGTGTCCTGGACGGCGCAGTGTTTCCGACGATCGTAACGCCACCGAGATCGGAGCGAGATGCTCCGGCACCCACACCAGCGGTTGACGTTCCCACGGCTCCGACAGCATCACCATCTCCCGAACCGGCCGCGACCGCTGAGGAATCGCCACAGTTGACGACGACACACACCCCGACTCCTGCAGGCTCGACCGCGACCTCGGAAGTTCCAACACCTGAGGCGCCAACACCGACTCCTCTTCCCGACGACAGTCCTTCGTTTGCGAGTTCGCGCGTTTTGAAAATAGAGGAATTCCTGAAAGAAACCGGACCCGCCAGCGGAGTCTCGTATGCGCTTCTAATTGTTTGGTCTTTTCTTGCTGGGTTCGCTGAACGGCTCGTGCCCGACACGCTCAACCGTTTGGTTCAAAAAAACAGCGCCCAGGGCGGAAACGGTTGAGTTCGCGAGACTAGAAAGTCGCGCGACATGCTGTCCCATGACAGTCACACAACGTATTTTCTGATCGCACCCTCCAAGTCCGGATTCTGAAACTGAAATCCTGCGGTATTCAGTCTCTTCGGCGCGACACGCTGGCTGACCAACAACATCTCGTCGGCCATTTCGCCAAACGCGAGTCGCGCCGCGAATGCGGGCATCGACATAACGGTTGGGCGTGAGAGCGCTTCGCCAAGCGCGCGCGTGAATCGCTCATTCGTGACCGGCTTGGGCGAGACGATGTTCAAAGGGCCGCGGATCGAGTCATCGTTCAGCGCAAGTTTCGTCGCGGCGATCACATCTTCGATTCCGACCCAGCTTATGTACTGCTTGCCGGAACCGATTTTTCCACCGAGGCCCATCTTGAATGGCGTCAGCATCTTTTCCAGCATCCCGCCTGCGCGCGCGAGGATTGGGCCGAAGCGAAGGTTAACCACACGCACCCCTGCTTTGCTTGCAGGTTCCGTAGCCTTTTCCCATTCGCGACAGACGCCGGCGAGAAAGCCGCCACCGGATTCGCTCTGCTCGTCAAGCGTCTCATCGCCGCGGTCACCGTAAATTCCGGTTGCTGAAGCGCACAGAAAGACTCGCGGCTTCGTCGCCAGCTTGGCGATCGCTTCGCTTATCAAGTGGGTCCCGTTAATGCGGCTGTCGCGGATTCTCTTTTTCTTCTCTTCAGTCCAGCGGCCTTCGGCGATGCTCTCGCCCGCGAGATTAATGATCGCGTCGAAACCATCGATGGTTGCGGGATCGATCTCATCCTGATTCGGATGCCATTCGATCTCGCCGGCTTTCGGCGTATTGCGAACCAGACGAACGATCTCGTGACCGTCGCTTTCAAGTTCCGGAATCAGCGCCGAACCAACAAGGCCGCTTGCGCCTGCAATGGCAATTTTCATGGGTCTCCCCGTGTCCGAATATTCGAAGACGAGAAGCATCCTAACTCAGCGCGCAAAGCCGCGTCATCTGGGCCCGGCGCCCGCGGGCAACTAATGCCCTGTTTTGCCATTGCGCTCCTTTGCGACTTTGCGTCTTTGCGTGAAATCGCTCTGAGTCGACTACGAATGGTTCACGCCAAGTCGCCAAGGCGCAAAGTCCCGCAAAGTACGGCACGACCCGCGGGCGTATTGCATTGTAATCGGGAGAAAAACGTATAGAATTCCTCCGCTCTACCCGCGCTTCTTGTGACGTCTCGCCCGCGCATTGTCTTTTTCGCTCTGGCCGCCGCGGTGGCCATCTGTTTCGTGTGCCTGCGCTCGGCCGAAACACAGTCCTCGCTTCGACGCATCACCAACACCACCGATGAAGGCATCAGCATCAATCCGTCGATTAGCGGCGATGGACGAATTATCGGTTTTGAATCGACAGAAGACGTCGCTGGAGCCGGCGGGACGAATTACTTTCGCGCGATTCGCGCAAACATCTCGGTCGATCCGCCCACATTCTTTCAAATGGGAAGAACGCGCGCGAACGCCCCGGGTATCTCGCAGGACGGATCGCGAATCGCTTTCGCTTCGAAAGACGATCCGCTCGGAACCAACGCCGATGGAAACTCAGAGATCTTTGTTTTCAACGGCTCGAACCTGGTTCAGGTCACCAACACCACGCCGGGCAATCCTGCGAATCGAGTCACCGAGGGTAACTTTCAGCCTTCGATGTCTGACGACGGCCGGTTCGTCGCGTTCTCGTCAAACCGAAATCTGACTTCACAAAACGGCGACGGAAATCTCGAGGTTTTCGTCTTCGATTCAGTCGCAGCCGCATTTACGCAACTGACGAACTCGACGGGCAGTGTCGGTTTCAGTGACGCAAAGATTAGCGGCGACGGGTCCGCCATCGCGTGCATCCGCGACACCGGCGCGACGCCGAGCACGAATCGCGACCTGCTCAGAATCAATCGGACAAACGCGGCTCAGACAGTGCTGTCGTTGAATGTTCCGCGGCTCGCAATGACCTACGGCCGGGCCATTAGCGATGACGGCACACGCGTGGCTTACTCAGTTGAGACGGCCGCGAACTCAACCCAGGTCTTTTACTATGACGGCCGCAGCGGAAATGTTAACCGGCAGGTAACGACGCTCGGCACGCGCGTGACTGAAGTTCCGCTTCACCCGACGATCAGCGGCGACGGCCGGCGTATCGCTTTCGCCACGCGTCGCGCACTAACAGGCTTCAGCAACTCAGACGCCAGCGTTGAGCTTTATACACACGACATACCCACCGGCACATTCGCCCGGATCACGAACACTTCAAACAACGATGCGGACTGCTTCGACGGTAGCAACCCAGCGTGTGAGGTGGTCTCTTCTTTGAACGATGACGGGTCGACGGTTGTCTTCAATTTTCCACGAGCTCTGTCCGGCACAGTGACGGCCGGTCTGGAAAACAAGTCTGAGATTTATGCGACCGGGTTAATAGCACGGCCTCCGTTTGGCGCTCTGACTTCGATTTTAAATCAGGCATCGCTCGGGCACGAGCCATCACCAATCAAAGCGGTGGCGCCGAACAGCATCGCCGCCGCGTTCGGCAGTGTGCTCGCGAACACCACGCAGCAATCTCAGAAGCAGCCCAACGGAGAATTTCCGACGAACGTCGGGGGCACAACCGTGACGGTGAATGGCCGCACGGCGCAGATATTTTTCGTCTCGCCCGAACGCGTTCACTTCCTCGTTCCTTCGCAGACGGAAATCGGCAACGCCGAAGTTATTATCACGAACGCGGACGGCTTTGCTTCGAAGGGAACGGTGCCGATTTTGCTTGCCGCTCCGGGCATCTATACCAAGACCGGCGACGGCATTGGCGAAGGAATGATTCTGAATGCCGACACGCTCGCGGAAGGACCATTCGACCCCAGCGACGGCAATTTGCGCCTGCTGATCTTTTCGACCGGAGTGCGCAATGGAATTACCAAGACCGTTAACATTGGCGGCCGAGTAGTCACACCTGAAGCAGTTAACCAATCGACCGAGATGCCGGGGCTCGACGAAGTCCTGGTGCGCGTGCCCGCTGATTTGCGCGGCGCAGGCAACGTCAACCTGTTCATTCAGACTGATGGGCGCGACAGCAACCCGGTGACGGCGAGGTTCCTGGGAGACCCAAGCCGCAACGTCGTCATCAACGAAGTCCTGGCCGATCCTCCCGATGGAATAGCCGGTGATGCGAATCACGACGGCGTGCGCGATGGCACGCATGATGAATTCGTCGAACTCGTTAATGGCACCACGAGCGATGCGATCGGGCTGGGTGGCTGGACAATTCGCACACGCGCGACCGGCAGCACCTCCGAGACCACACGCTTTACTTTCGCTTTAGGCACTTCCCTGCCCGCGGGCCAGGCGATCGTCGTGTTTGGCGGCGGCAGCTTCAATCCTTCGGACACAGTCTTTGGTTGTGCGCAGGTTGTGAAAGCTACGACGACCGCCGGCTTGTCGCTGACTAACTCAGGCGTGACAGTGCTGATTCGCGACGCGTCCGGAAACCTGATTACCGAATTCAGTTACGGAGGCAGCACCGGCCGCGACGGAGACAATAATCAATCGCTGACACGTTCGCCGGACATTACCGGCACGTACGTGCAACACACCGCGTCGGCGGGCGCGAGCGGTCGAAGATTCTCGCCGGGACTGAGGACTGACGGCACACCGTTCGGAAATTGCCCGTCGATCTTGACGAGCGTCACGATCTCGCCGCCGTCCGCAACGATTGACGTAGGCCAGACTCGGCAGTTCACGGGGCAGGCATTCGATCAATACGGCCGAGTAATGACCGGCGTCACGTTCACTTTCAGTTCCGATAACACCACCGTCGCGACGGTTGAGTCCGTGACGACGAACTCGACCACAGGTGTCGGCACCGCTGACGTTCTAGGTCGCAATCCCGGGGTGGCCAACATCACCGCGTCGGCCACGGACGGTTCGAATACCGTCAACAGCACGCCTGCCGCTCTAACAGTCAGCGGCCCGGCCTTAAGCATCAACGACGTCAGCCAGAGCGAAGGAAATGCAGGCACTTCAACATTCACCTTCACTGTATCCCTTTCGACTGTCGCGACGGCACCCGTCACTTTTGATATCGCGACGCAGGACAACACGGCGACCGTCGCGGATAACGATTACGTCACGCAATCGCTGACCGCTCAAACCATTCCGACCGGCCAACAGACCTATCAGTTCAACGTGACCGTCAACGGCGACGCTACGGTGGAAGCGGATGAGATCTTCTTCGTCAATGTCTCGAACGTTTTGGGCGCTAGCGTCACGGACGCCCAGGGTGCGGGCACAATTCGCAACGACGACATTGCGGGTGTCAACGTGATCATCAATGAAGTTGACATCGACCAGGCCAGCACTGACACGCTCGAATTCGTCGAGCTGTATGACGGCGGCGTCGGCAACACTTCTCTGACCGGCCTGGTGGTCGTCTTCTTTAACGGCGGTACGGACCAATCGTACGCAGCTTTCGATCTCGACGGATTGAGCACGAACGCGAGCGGCTATTTCACGATTGGCAATAGCGCCGTCCCGGGAGTCGATCTCACTTTTGCGAACGGAAACCTGCAGAACGGCACCGACGCGATCGCGCTTTATCGCGCCAACGCGTCTGACTTCCCAACGGGCACGGGCGTGACGACGGCCAGCCTTCAGGACGCAATGGTTTATGACACGGGCCAAACAGACGACGCCGGATTGCTGGTGCTTCTGAATGCAGGCCAACCGCAGGTCGACGAATCGGGCGGCGGTGACAGCACAACTGTTTCAATGCAACGCTGTGCAAATGGCTCAGGCGGCGCGCGAAATACTGTGACGTACGCGCTGAACGCGCCGACTGCTGACAGCCAAAACACCTGCGCGTCCCCGACGCCGTCACCGAGTCCCTCGCCAGGCACGTCACCGAGTCCCTCGCCAGGTACATCGCCGAGTCCGTCACCGAGTCCGACGCCTGCGACCAATGTGGTCATTAACGAAGTCGATTCGGATCAGGCGAGCACAGATACGGCCGAGTTCATAGAGCTCTTTGACGGCGGTGCGGGAAACACTTCGTTGGATGGACTCGTCGTCGTCTTCTTCAACGGCGGCACTGACCAGTCGTATGCTGTGTTCGATCTCGACGGCTTCAACACGGACGCAAACGGCTACTTCACGCTTGCCAACAGCGCAGTTCCGGGCGTGGATTTGATCTTCAATAATGGTCTCCTCCAAAACGGTGCTGATGCAGTCGCGCTTTACGTAGCGAGTGCGGGCGATTTTCCGACTAACACACCTGTGACGACGACGAACCTGCTCGACGCACTGGTTTATGACACTGGTCAGGTAGACGACGCGGGCCTGCTGGTGCTTCTGAACGCCGGCCAACCTCAGGTTGATGAAGATGCGGGTGGCAACGGCACGACGAATTCGAATCAGCGATGTCCGAACGGTTCAGGCGGACAAAGAAATACCATTAGCTACGGACAATTTGTGCCGACTCCTGACGGTGCAAACCTGTGTGCGACGCCATCACCAAGTCCTTCGCCATCGCCGAGTCCAAGTCCATCGCCTTCGCCGAGCCCGTCACCATCGCCAAGCCCGAGTCCGTCACCTTCACCGAGTCCAAGTCCATCACCATCGCCGTCGCCGGCCACCAACATAATCATTAACGAGGTCGATTCGGATACGCCTGGGACGGACACCGTTGAGTTCATTGAACTGTTTGACGGCGGAACTGGAAACACTTCGCTGGATGGACTGGTTGTAGTCTTTTACAACGGCAGCACTGACCAATCTTATGGGGCGTTCGATTTGGATGGGTTTAGCACAGATGCCAACGGCTACTTCACGCTTGCCAACAGCGCAGTTCCGGGCGTGGATTTGATCTTCAATAATGGTCTCCTCCAAAACGGTGCTGATGCAGTTGCTCTCTACACTGGAAGCGCGACGGACTTTCCAACTGGCACGTCGGTAAGTACAACGAATTTGCTCGACGCACTGGTTTATGACACTGGTCAGGTAGACGACGCGGGCCTGCTGGTGCTTCTGAACCCCGGCCAACCTCAGGTTGATGAAGATGCGGGTGGCAACGGCACGACTAATTCGAATCAGCGATGCCCGAACGGTACCGGCGGACAGAGAAACACGAACACGTACGGGCAATTTGCGCCGACGCCCGATGGCGCAAACCTGTGCGCGACGCCGTCACCATCTCCGTCTCCTTCTCCATCGCCGAGTCCGTCACCTTCACCGAGTCCAAGCCCTTCGCCGTCGCCCGACCCCTCGCCGTCACCGAGTCCAAGTCCATCGCCCAGTCCAAGTCCTTCTCCGAGTCCGTCGCCAAGTCCTGCGTTCATCATTAACGAACTGGATTCTGATCAGACCGGCACAGATGCGGCGGAGTTCATCGAGATTTACGATGGCGGCGTAGGAAACAGTTCGCTGAGTGGACTGGTGCTGGTTTTCTACAACGGCGGCACTGATGTCTCTTACTTCGCCATTGACCTGACGGGATCGACAAATGCGCAGGGTTACTACACGGTCGGCAACACTGGCGTCGCTGGTGTCGATCAGACTTTCTCGGGCAACTTCTTGCAGAACGGGCAGGATGCAGTCGCGCTGTTCGTTGGATCGGCCGCGTCGTTCCCGAATGGTACTGCGATCACGACGACAAATCTGGTGGACGCGGTCGTCTATGACACGGGCCAGGCCGACGACGCGGCTTTGCTGGTGCTTCTCAATGCGGGCCAGCCGCAGGTGAATGAGAACACCGGAAGCGCCAGCACGACCAATTCGATCCAGCGATGTCCGAACGGCACCGGTGGCGCGCGCAACACTTCAACTTACGCGACGTTTGGTCCAACTCCCGACGCGGTGAACACCTGCGGAGTCGTAGCGCTCCCGCTTTGGAAGAACCTGTTCGCGATGTTCGGGATTCAGGTTGCGCCTGCCGCGGACGTCAGTGTGGACAGCACGCGATATTTTTTTGACAGTCCGCTTTTGTTTTCAGGTGATCCGGTAAGCGACCGTTCAGCCCACGCGCCGAAGAAATTACTCGCCGGGCTCAATCGATCAGACACTAGGGTAACCAGTTACCGGTTAGTTGATTACTCACCGGGCTGAACTGTCGATGCTGAGCCTTCACTTAGTGCGCAATTACGGCCCTCAACGGCAACTCAAACACGGTAAGGTCAAGCTCATCTCGCTCTCACCGCTGCTTCGTGCTCATCCAGTTCAGCTACCACGTGATCGGTAGTCTTCAAAGTATCCAATTCAATTTGCCGGCCTGTAAGTTCCGCCACGCGCTCGGCCGCCACCACCGTCGGGGGCGTTTCGGGAACCGCATGGGCAGTCAATCGAGTTTGCCCGACGGGAACTTGCCTGCTGGGTCCGGGCAAGTATTGGTTGGTGCAACTGGCTGGTGGTGCGACGGGCGCTCCGTTACCCACTCCTGACGCAACGCCGGCTAGTCCAACAAATCTGGCGGCAACTGCAGGCAAGGTCGCTTTAACGAACTCGCTCACCGCACTCGTTTCCCCGAATGGAGTTGGCTGTTCGTCTTCGTTCGCCACGGTCATGGACCGGGTTGGATATGGCTCGACTGCGAATTGCTTCGAAGGTGCGCCGACTACGCCAAATTTCAGCGGCAACGCAACATCTGTTTCGCGCAAACTTGGGGGTTGTCAGGATACTGACAGCAATGCCTCTGACTTCACCAATACGGCCCCGCCCGTGCCGCGCAATAACTCAACCGCCGCTAATATTTGTCCGTGACGTGAAGATGGTTTGGGAAAGCCAGGCCCTTCTTCAACTCGTCTTTCCAGCCATAGCCATCCGCACCTGTTCTTCGCGCTCATCGAGCGTGTCGACAGCCTGATCCGTCGTTTGAATAGTCTCTGGGTGTATCGATTCGCCGGTCTGCTGCTCTAAGAAGCCGTTCGCAGCTCTTACCAGCGCTCGATGCAGCGGCGAGAGCGGATGCGCGCCACAACCCTTGAACACGGGCGGCGGATTCGGAGTGATGTCCGGAATGTCCGTGCGGGGTTTCTCAAGAGTTAAGACCTCACCGATGTCATTCGCGTGTTTGTCTCGCGCCGTCAGGTGCTCACCTTTAAGCCAGCGCTTTGCCACCGTCTTGATAATCGAAGTGTGATCGAAATGCGTGTTGCATACCGTGCCTTGCTCGATCAATGGTGAAACCAAAACCGCGGGAACGCGAACACCGAAGCGTTCGAAGTTGAAACCGCTACCGCCCGGTTGCCCCGGCGGAATGATGATACCGTCCGGCGACTTTGCATGGGGCGGAGGTGTCGCCACGTGGTCATAGGTTCCGCCATGCTCATCAAAAGTAATTACGAGCAAAGTGCTGTCCCATGCGGGACTCTCACGCAGGGCGTTGTAGATCCTGTGGATCAGCTCGTCTCCGTACAAGACGTTAGTTGCGGTGCCGGTCTCTGTGATTGCGAATGCCGGATGCATGTCGTTTTCCGGACCATACTTCCGGCTGCAAAGCATGTTGGGTTCGATAAAGGTATACGCCGGCAAATTTCCTTTGCCTGCATCCTCGCAAAACTGAGCGAACGGAAAGAAGTGGCGATCGAGGGGCACATACTGCCAAAGCTTTTCCTGGATCATCAGGGCATTGCACAGGAGTAAGGCACTGCCATAGTAAATTCGCCAGTCGATCCCACGCTCAGAAAGTTTGTTGTAAATCGTCGGAGTCTTATTCAAGAGATAGCGGACGTCCCACTCGTGCGCGCCGGTCCAAAGGTTCGTGACGTAACCTGAGGAGGTGGCCGCATGCACGAACGAACGGTTAGGAAAGGTCTGGGTCGGAACTGAGCTGTACCAGTGATCACACACGGCATAAGCTTTGGCGAGACCGTTGATTACCGGGAGGCTCTCAGGCGCAAAGCAGTTCATTATGATTCCGGGATCCGTATCCATGGGAGTGTTTCCGCGAAACAGCCATGAAAGCAGTTTGTTGCAACCCTTTTTAGGTTCGCCCGCCGTTTTGATCGCATTGGCGTAATCCACCACAAATCCATTCATCGGGGGCGTAGCGGTGGTGTTGGGAATACATTGAGGCGGTGGACTTACGCCGTACATCTGCGAGTAGACGTGATCGTAAGGCTCGTTTGGGTCCGGATACGGATCAGTCATCACCGTGCCCTTCCCTACTGGCACAGTGTTTCCATCCGGCGGTATGGATCGAGGATTCGACAGGTCCTTTCCGGCCACGCCTTCGAATTGTTGGCCGCGCAGCGGTTTGTTGTTTGAGTCGTAGAGCCAGCCGAGAACGTTGTCAAAGGAGCGATTCTCGAGCATGAGCACTACGATGTGATTGATTCGATCGAGTTGAGAGTTTGCAGACGGCATGACTTTTCTTCCTGACTTGAGTGTCAGAATCGCAGAGCCGCGAGTCGTTTACTACTATTGAAACCAGACTGCAAGGGAAATTATACGGCCGCAGCTCCGCATGTAATTCTTCTGTACAGGCTGCCTTATCCCAAGCACGCTTAGTCATAAGAAAAGCGGCGGGAAAATCTTGTTGCCGCTAGTCGAAAACGCTGCTAGATTACGCGCCCGGAATCCTCGCTTATCGCTTCCCAAAGGCATTGGAAGCGTCCCGTTGGTGCATTTTGATGTCGAACTTCTCCCACGACTCTCGATCGGCAAGCGGCGAGCTTGGTAGCGCTGCGCTACGGAGCGACTCACATACTTACCCACCAGCCGTTGAGCTCTTCAGGCAGGGTGCCTATCCGGCCAACGTCTATCTTGTCCAAACAGGCATCGTGAAGTTTACCCGCAGTGAAGCGAATGGCCATGAGATCCTACTGGACCTTAGGTTTGCCGGATCGTTGGTGGGCTCGGCGGCGGCAATAAGCGAGAAACCACACCCGTTTGCGGCGGTCACGGTCACACAGTGCACATTGACTATGTGGAGTGCACGAAGTTTTGTTTCCTTATTAGATACTGATACCAGCCTGGCTGCGCGCGTACGAGAGATTCTGAGCGACGACATTCTCGATCATGTAGCGCGAATTTCGCAGCTCACCTGTCTGCCCGCGCGCCAACGTTTGGAGCAACTCCTTTGGCAATTCTGCGAGCGGCTGGGGCCGCACCGAGACGGCCAACCATCTGCGATCACATCGAAGCTCCAACTGCCGCTGAAGCATTACGAGATTGCAGACCTGCTCTCAATCACGCCGACGTACCTTTGCCGGCTGCTGAATACACTGGAGCAGGAGAATGTCATCACCAGAAGTAAAGGTTGGATCATCGTTAGAGAACCGGAGGCGCTGCGGCCGATTGCGCTTTCGTAGGCGTAATGGTTCAGCTCGCGATTGGAATAGGTTGATATCGAGATTCACTCAGTTGCATGACGGCGAGTACGCGGTTTGGTAGAACGGCGCCGCGCTGAAATCGAATGATGAGTAAAGAGGATCCAGGAGGCCGGTTCGGCATCAGAGTAGCCTGTGCATATGTTCCCGCGGTGGTCTCGGCGCACATCGCAGCTAACTGGCTACCAAAACCATGGGCTTGGGCCATTAGCACATTTGTTTGGCTGCTGTTGGCCTATTGGCTTCCTCCTAAGTCCAGAATGAAATTTGGCAGGTGGCTACTTATCGTAACGTCACTGTCATTCCTCATCTGGCTGCTCGTCAAATTTCGTCTCGGAATGTACTAAACAACAGATAGGAGGATTCAATGACCACACGTCGCATTCTCTTCGGACTTGCCGTTCTTTGTCTTTCGCTCCTTGCGACCACGATAGAAACGCCAGCCAAGGATCAATCAGGTTTTCAACGAGGTCCACATCGGGCGACAAACCGCAACAAAGTAATGCGGACCGACTACCTTCGGCCTGCTTCGAATCAGCTCGACGCCCGCATTCACCACGTCACCTTGTCAAAACGCGACCTGCAAAGGGTGATTAAAGCTGCACTAAAAAGGTGCAGCTGTGCCTGCCCTACCCCGGCGTTAGCTTCATGGGGGTCATGTTTTAGAAGTTGTCTTGAGAATAACGGTGTAAGCACTGCGTCCGCGGCAGCATGCGCCGCGGCATGCGCGGCCAATCCGGTTGGTTGTGCTATCTGTGCCGGTATCCATCAGTGGATCGTAATGGGATGCGCACAGTACTGTGTCTGGCGCAATGTGTTTGCTGCAGACGCAGGATTTGAGGCACGCAACCGAGGGCTTCAATCTAATCGGCTACACGCGAAGCGTCTGATTAAATCGCCCCAAACCGTTTCGCCGAGTTGAACCACGAGATACAACAAACTTGTTCTTGGGGCAGCATCCTAAAGCTGCCCCTTCAATCAACGGAAAGGAGCCTCGCCATGTTGTTAAGGTGGTTCATCGTCCTTTGTTTGCTACTTTATCCAATTCAGTTTTTAGCTCAACAACCCGCACAGGTTTTGAACGACGGTCCAACCGTTGACGCTCAGGATCTCGAAGCAGTACTTACCGAGGCGAAAAGCCTTACGAACAAGAATGCGAAGGTGAACATCACTGCGCGCGCGGCCATGCTCGTTTCATACTCCGATCCGGCACGCGCCGAAAGGATGTTAATTGATCTGTGGCGGTTCGTCCTTGAGCAAACCGATAGTGATTTCGATAAGCAAAAGTCTCAGATCCTAATTTTGAAATACCTTCAATCCCGAAGCCCACAGCTCGCGCGTAGGCTGATGAGTGAACGTTCTCCGAAGCAGAAGTCATCGTCGCCAATGCGTTCGTTGGGACTTGACGATGAATCTAATTTTGATGGTCAGCTCGCACGCGCATTACTCGACACGGATCCTGCGTCGGCCGCAGCGGTGCTCGAACAGTCGCTTTCGACGGGAATATCAATGGCCAGCGTCGGGGCATTGACGACATTGCGAGAGAGGAATTTCCTTCTGGCAGATTATGTCGCGGCCAAAGCCATGGATGCCATGAGCAGCCAGCCGACTTTAATATCTTTACCGGCCCTTAACCTGTTACCAGCGTATGTATTTCCCGGTTCGGAAGCCCCCGTACCTTCCATAGATGCCGAATCATCACGACTCTCTCTTCAATTTCGATACTTCTCTGTCGCTTACGATGTTCTGCGCGCATCCCTCAATGAAACCAGGGAAGGATTGATTAAGGAGCACCATTACACAGATCAACTATTGCAATTTCGCGGAGTGTATCAAGCCGAAGTCGCTGCGATACTCGCGGCACTGGCGCCTCGTTTTCAACCATCTTTAGCGCTTGAGCTGACGGACATCGCACGCAGGCTGGCACCCCAAGTGCCCGCTAACATGCCGCGATTGACACAGTCCATGCTTGCACAGCTGAGCGGCGATTTGAGTTCACAGGATCCCGAACAGCGCTTCTTTTTTGCGTTATCGAAACCGGACTTTGACGAGGCGCGTAAAGAGATCGATCGCATTCGGGAAGATGAAAAGCGGAGCCTCTATACGCAACTGTTACTAAAGACTGAAGCGAGAGCCTTCCTCGCAAGATCGGAGTTGATGGAAGCTGTCGCCGCAATCCGCAAGCTGGAGGATCCAACTTCGCGGCTGGTGATGTATTTAGATGCGCTTCAGGCCACCCAAAAGAAACGCGACGGTGACGTGGCGAAGATCATCATCAACGAAGCTAGGTTGCTAATCCCTCAAACCGATCGAAATGGATTACACCTTCGTGCCCTGCTGGCGTTTGCGTCTCGACTCATGAAGCTGGGCGTCCAGGATGACGGCATGGAATTCCTGAACGCCGCAATAACTACAATCAACACTCTTACTACGCCTACTAAAGAGACGAATGCCGGCGACTCTTTAGCAGAAGCCGCGATGGCGCGATTGAATGACCCGAATACTCTATTCGACGAACCGAACATGGAACAGGCGTTCGCAGCAATCGGTCAGGTCGATTTAGAAGTTGGGTTGGCACAGGCCAGAAAGATTCAGCCGAAACCGGTCCAATTACTCGCGAGGCTTCTAACAATACAGGGTGTGATCAAACAGAACGCTTCCAAACCAAAGCCGGCGGCGTCGCCAGCGAAGGCCGCACCGCGAGCAGAATCTCGCAAGCCGTAGCAAAGTTATCAACGGATGGCGGTACATGTGGATGACTCAGGTGGAAGCTGAGTCTATGTAGCCAGTTTACTGCGCAAGAGACTTACTTATTCGATCAACTGAGTAGTTGGGCTCGACGCGCTGGCGTAAAGTCGCTTCGTCATTCGGCCTGACAGATAGGCCAAGCGTCCCGCCTCAATCGCCAGCTTCATGGCCTCAGCCATCTTCGCTGCGTCCTCGGCCTCGGCAATGGCTGTGTTCATCAGCACTGCATCGGCGCCGAGTTCCATGGCGATGGTCGCGTCACTCGCGGTGCCGACGCCGGCATCGACGATGATCGTCGCGTCTGGTAATTGTTCGCGCATGATGCGCAAGTTGGTGGGGTTTTGAATGCCGAGGCCTGATCCAATTGGAGCGGCCAGCGGCATCACCGCCGCACATCCCGCGTCGAGAAGTTTCTTCGCCACAATCAAATCGTCCGTGAAGTACGGCAGGACAATAAATCCCTCTTTCACCAGTGTTCGTGCGGCTTCGAGCGTCTGTTCGTTATCGGGAAACAGTGTGGTTTGATCGCCGATGACTTCCAGTTTGATCCATTCCGTTTCCAGCGCTTCACGCGCCAGCCGCGCTGTCCGCACCGCTTCCTCTGCCGAGTAACAGCCGGCCGTGTTCGGCAGGATCTGCAAAGCCGGATCGAGATGATCCAAAAACGATTCGCTGCTGTGATCGAGTGGCACGCGGCGCACGGCGACGGTAACCATCTCAGCGCCCGAAGCGCGATGCGCTGCCTTCATCTCGTCGAAGCTACGGTACTTTCCCGTGCCAATAATCAGACGCGAGTTGAACGCCTTTCCTGCGACCTTGAATTGATCGGTCATTGCGCTTGCTGGTGATGACATGAACCCTACTTCCTTTTTCTCAGGGTACTAGGGACTTTACACCGTCAAAAGAAGAAATTGAAATCGAAGTACGATAAGGAGGCTCCATGGTTGATTCGTGTTCATAAGAAGACATCCCGCCGACCCTTTAGCGTGCGATCCCATGCGAGTAAAGCTTGCTCGCTATTGACTCGCCGTTACGCGGGCCATATCTTTACTGCGCTTTTCTGCTTGGCGAATTTTCGCAGTCTCACACATAAGGTTAGAGATTCGGCATTTGGTGTCCCGCTTCGGAGTTCGACCGGGGTGGGATAATTAGAATTTAGAAGCTGAGACATAACAAAACATAGAAGTCCGACTGCCACGCTGCGGAACACCACGTAATCGTTTAAGACAGGTGAAGGAGAAAACAGATAATGAATTCAAATGACTCCAAAGAATCGCAGATTAACTCACATAACTCTCAAGCCATCATCGACCAAATTTTTTCTTACGATGTTTTTAACCAGCTCGATAAGGATGAGCTGGTAAACAGGTATGACTTCTCCAGCGCCATTTTTGAGATAAACTCAGCCATCCGTTCGCAAGAAGGACAAAAACCGCAAGACGACAATGTTATTTCAGAAATTCCGCCGGAGGGAATTGTCATCGGCAAACCCGGCACCTATACCTTTGAGAGTAATTTAACCTGGAACCCCGAATCTACCGCCTGTTCGGCTATTACCATAACGGCTGGCGATGTTGTGCTGGAGCTGGGCAATTTCAGTTTGACGGCAACGGTACAGGACAACAGCCAGCTCATTAACGGCATAAGCATTCAGAATAGTTCATCGGTCACCATTCGAAACGGCACGCTGGCGAATATGTGTCAGTATGGAATTCTCGCCGAGAACGTTAGCGGCTTATCAATTGAAAACATCAACGTAGATGGGCTTAGTTTTAAAAATTTGGACACGCGGCTTTTGACCCCGGCAGGCATACATATTAATGGGGCAACGGATATAAACGTCGATAACTGCACGGTGCGAAACCTGAATGTCACTTCCGACGGCAGCGCCGGGATACAGATACTGAATACATCCGGCGGAACGGTAAGCAACTGCCTGATGAGCGACTTTGTGAACAACGATGGCTCGGTACAGGGCTACAGCTACCTCACTTCGTCAAAGATTACGACTTCGAACTGTCAGGCTCTCGTTTTCCAGTCGCATTTCAACGGGAACATACTAACCTCTGGCCACACCGTTTTAGGTTTCATTCCCATACTCTGCATAGAGTTGCTTTATGAAAATTGTTCAGCCACAAACATGACCGGATGCTGCGACGACTGCCACGGCATGTCCGTTTTTCTGGATGCACTGGTTACGGTAGATAACTTTACAGCAAACAACGTAGTTGATGGTGTCGCTGAATCGCACTCAGGAGCCAAAGCCACGGGGCTGGAGGTTTACGGAGCATTTGTTTCAATAAAGAATTGCTCTGTCACAGACATCGTGGCTATCAATCCTCAGGATAAGCAAAGCGCGGGTTTCAGCGCTTGGGGAATGGAAATAACATTTACCGGTTGCATTGCCACCAATGTAAGTGTTACCGATGAAAATGGAAACACAAATCCTGCGCTTGGATACGGCAACGGTTTTGGCTGGGCGCCGGATCCGAGACATCCCTTCGTGGATGTCGGCGCTTACTGGGTGCAATACAGTAGCTGCACCGCCAGCAATTGCCAGGTTGGTTTTGATACCTGGAATCACGTTGACTCCACATGGACAAACGTGAGTTATACAAACTGCGGCATCGACATACTGGTGGAGCCCGGCGGAAGCAGGACCTTGACAGGCGATCCGTGTTCGGAGTGCAATCCCCCAATAACTGCCGTTATAACGAATATCGCAAGTGGTAATACCTACCCGGGTTCATAACCCTAAGCCTGTAGAAGGTTTCACATTCCTTCCGGCACGGTATTCAAAAAGGTAAAGTGCCGGTATTGAGGAAAGAATGCCTAACAACGTGCTTAGAGACGGGCTAACTTGGACCTTTGGGCGGTCTCCCTTGGGCTCTAGCGACGGTCTAACAGTTCAACCGTACGAATGAGCTTTAGCTTTCATTTGAGAACTTGTCCGTCGCGGCGGTTCGCGCGCGCCAGCCTAGGACGCTTCACCTCGCTACCGCCTCCGACGAAGTGAACAATTTCGATCTGATCTCCGTCTTTCAGAGTTGTCTTCTCCCAATTGCTGCGCGGCACAATCGTCTTGTTGAGTTCGACGGCGATTCGCTGGGGCGGCAGCGACAACGTACCGAGCAGTTCGTTGAGCGATAGAGAACTCTGCGGGAATTCGCGCGGCTCGCCGTTGATTTGAATGCGCACGATAGTTCGAGAGTTAGGCGGGATGAATGATGCGGCGCAATTCGGCGACTTCGCCGTCAGCTTCCGCGCGAATTAGAATCGCGGCCCGTCCGGTTTTGAAAGCTGGCAACGTGACCGAAATCGCCGAGTGACCTGCACTGTCTGTCGTGGAATAGGTCGATGATGGTTGGAAAGAGCTGCCCAGGACCTTCATCGTTATGTTGGCTTTTGCCGCCGGTGTTCGCCCTGATTCTGTGCGTTTCGTTACTTCAATACGCAAAGTGACGGACTCGCCCGGTCGCAGTTGCTTCTCGTCCAATAGACTAATCGTCAGCGCATCGTCATTTTCCTCGTTAATTGAGAAACGCTCGGACGGTACGACCGCAGACGCCTCAGTCGCGGGAGTACTGCCAGGCGCGATAGCTCTAGCTTCCTCTCCTCCCGTTTGAATCGGCTGGGTTGATGCCCCAACCACTGATTCATCTGAAACGGGCGCGCGCTCACTCATCCGCTTAAGATCTTCGATCCGCCCGGCGTGCACCGCTGCACAAATTAGTTTGTGTTGGCGTTCCAGGCGCTCAACCAAGGCTTTCTCTTCGAATCCGCTGGCGATCAAATCATCGTAAGGAGAACGCTTGCTGGCGAGAATCGCACCGCCCGTATACACGAGCGACAGAATCATTGGCGTCCGCAAACCTTTGTCTTCGGTTTGGACGTGATAGACGACGCCATTGTGTTCGACGTCTGTGTTGTAGCCGGTAATCACTCGCTGGTCAGTTGCTCAGGTTCTTTGCTGGCGATGCATTCGCATCTAACATCAATCGGACGGTAGCACAGCGATTTTTGGACGGTCAATCATCGGTCAATGATCGCGATTTCAAACTTCAGAATACGGCAGATTGATCGCTTGACACCCCTCTGACGCAGCATTAGGATGAGGCTTGTACAATGATTCTCAAGCAGTCGGGCGGCAAAGCGCCAAGAGCGAAGGGCAAAGTGTTAATGCCTTCGTTCTGTTTCTCTTAACACTTTGCTCTTACCACTTCGCTCTTGGCGCTTTGCTCTTTGCTTTACGAGATGAGTTTCAACCTAGCTGACTACCTGCCCGTTCTTCTCATGTTCGTCGTCGCCACGGGATTCGCGGTGACGATGGTGGGGCTGTCTCAGCTTGTCGGCCAACGCAAGCGCACGCGCACGAAACTGATGCCCTACGAGTGCGGCAAAGATCCGGTCGGCTCAGCGCGTGAACGTTTTTCAGTGAAGTTCTACCTCATCGCCATGATCTTCATCCTGTTCGACATTGAAGTCATCTTTCTGATTCCGTGGGCGGTGGTGTTCCGCACGCTTTCATCGCCACAGTACGGACTGGCCAATCTGATTTTCTTCGAGATGATCATTTTCATCACGCTGCTCGCGGCCGGTTTGGTTTACGTGATTAAGAAAGGCGCGCTTGATTGGGGCGAGCGCGCGCGCCGCGAGGCTGAGGCGGAAGCTCGATTGTTGGAAACGGTTTCAAGTTCCAAGTTTCAGGTTTCAAGTTCGTCGAAAGCGGCTTAACTCGAAACCCGAAACTCGAAACTGGATTTAGTTATGGGACTCGAAAATGTCATAGCTGAAGCGCTGCCTGAGGTGCTGACCACGCGCCTCGATTCGCTGATCAACTGGGCGCGCAAGTCTTCGCTCTGGCCGGCGACGTTCGGCCTGGCTTGCTGCGCGATCGAAATGATGAACGTGACGAGTTCGCGGAACGATCTGGCCCGGTTTGGCGCGGAGGTCTTTCGCGCCTCGCCGAGACAAGCGGACGTCATGATTGTCTCGGGGCGCGTCTCCAGAAAGATGGCCCCCGTGCTGCGGCGAATCTACGATCAGATGCCTGAGCCAAAGTGGGTGATTTCCATGGGCGCGTGCGCGACGTCGGGCGGTGTCTTCGACAACTACGCAATCGTCCAGGGCGTAGACAAGGTCGTTCCGGTAGACGTTTACATCCCCGGTTGTCCCCCGCGGCCAGAGATGTTGATTCACGCAGTGATCATGCTCCAGGAAAAAGTGATGAAGGAATCGGTTCGCGATCGTCGCGACGCTCAGGAAGACGAAGCGCGCGAAGCGATCACCCCCGGAACGCTGCCCGTCACCGACGGATCAACTTTGGATCAACCCGAAAGAATTCAGCCCCAACCGTACACAATCGCTTCGACACACGAGAAGCGCCGGTCGTTTTAGAGCTTGCGCAAAGGTCAAACGTAAATGTCTGAACTGCAGCAGCCAGAACACCCACACGCGCAAATTTCAGAACCCAACAACAATCACACGCCGGCGCAGATTGCGGAGGCGTTGCAACTCGATCATCCGAATTGGGTGAGCGAGATCGTCAACGCGCTGGGCGAGACGACTATCATCGTGCCGCGTGACTACATAGTTGAAGCTTGCAGTTTCCTCAAGACGGCGCCCGGCCTCAACTTTGATTTGTTGACCGATTTGTGTGGTTTCGATCGCGGTCCCGAAGAAGAGCCGCGCTTCGAAGTTAACTACCACCTGTTCTCGACAACTCGGTATCACCGGCTGCGCTTGAAAGTAGTTTTGCATGAAGAAGACCCGCGCGTACCGACAGTCACCGGCGTCTGGCGCACCGCGAACTGGCACGAGCGCGAGACTTACGACTTATTCGGAGTAGTTTTCGACGGACATCCGGACTTGCGGCGCATCCTTCTTCCCGAAGATTGGCAGGGGCACGCGTTGCGGAAGGATTTTCCGTTGCGAGGGTATGAACCGTACAGCCTGACGTAGTCCAAAGTCCCACGTCCAAAGTCCAAAGTCGATTAGGCTGCGGACGTTGGACATTGGACATTGGACATTGGACCGATGAGCACAGCGACCGCCAACATTCCGCCGCAGTTCGAAGTCGTCGATCGTCCGCTTGACTCGCAGATGACGATCTCGATGGGGCCGCAGCACCCTTCGACGCACGGTGTGCTGCGCCTCGAGCTGGTGCTCGACGGCGAGATGGTTGTCAAAGCCACGCCCGACATCGGCTATCTCCACACCGGCATGGAGAAGCTGTTCGAGTATCGCAAGTACCAGCAAGGCATCGTCATCACCGACCGGATGGATTACCTGAATCCGCTTGGCAACAACCTCGCCTACGTGATGGCGATCGAGAAGCTTCTGCAAATCGAAATCCCGGAACGCGCGCAAGTGATTCGCGTGATGATGTGCGAACTTCAGCGCATCGCTTCGCATCTTGTCTGGCTCGCCACGCACGCTCTCGACCTCGGAGCGATGACGGTTTTCTTCTACTGCTTCCGGGAACGCGAAAAGATCATGAATTTGATCGAGGCCGCTTCCGGCGGGCGTCTGACACCGTCGTACTTTCGCGTCGGCGGTTTGATGATGGATCTGCCGGCCGGTTTTGAGCGGCGCGTGCAGCAATTCCAGAACGATTTGCCGAACGCGCTCGACGAATTCAACACGTTGGTGACCGGCAACCGCATTTTTCAAAAACGGACGCAGGGTATCGGATACATCTCGGCGGAAGATGCGATCGACTGGGGACTGTCAGGTCCGATTCTCCGCGGCAGTGGCATTGCGTTGGACACCCGTCGCGCGAATCCTTACACCGGCTACGAGACCTACGATTTCGAAATTCCGGTTGAGCACGACGGCGATGTTTGGGCCCGCTACCTGGTGCGCATGCGCGAGATGCGCGAGTCACACAAGATTGTTCAGCAGACTTTGTCGCGCCTCAAACCCGGGCCGGTCAAAGCTGACGCGCCGAAGGTTGTGCTTCCGGATCGAGAAGCGATGAAGCGGCACATGGATGCGTTGATTCATCACTTCCTTTTGGTCGCCGAAGGTGTGGATGTGCCACCGGGTGAGGTCTATCACCCGATTGAAGCGTCGAAAGGTGAACTCGGCGTTTACATTAAATCGACCGGTGGGCCCAAGCCCGCGCGCGTGCATTTCCGCGGACCGAGCTTTGTGAACTTGTCGGCGCTGCCGCACATGGCGCGCGGCGCGATGATCGCGGACATCGTGGCGATCATCGGATCGTTGGACATCGTGCTGGGCGAGATCGATAGATAGTTTCGAGTTCCGAGTTTCGGGTTTCGAGTTAAATTCATAACCCAAACTCGAAACTCTGAACTCGAAACGCGAAACTGCTAAGCAATGACAACCGAACTAGTAAACATCCAGCCACTCTATCAACCGGTGAAAATGTCCGGCGAGATGGCGGTGTTTTCGCCGGAAGTCGAAGCGGAAATTGATTGGCACCTCGCGAAGTATCCGTCGAAGCGTTCCGCTATTCTACCCATCATGTTCATCGTCCAGCGCGAGCGCGGCTATCTCGATGGCCCCGGCGTTTCCTACCTGGCGAATCGCTTGAGCCTGCGCATTACGGACATTTGGGAAGTCGCGACGTTCTATTCGATGTTGCATACGAAGCCGATCGGCCAGTATCACATTCAGATTTGCAAAACGCTTTCGTGCAAGCTGCTCGGGGCGGACAAGATTGCCGAACAGTGTTCGCAAAAGTTGGGAATCAAACCCGGCGAGACGACAGCGGATGGAAAGTTTTCATTGTCTTTGGTTGAGTGCCTTGGCTCGTGCGGCACCGCCCCCATGTTCCAGGTTAATTTTGACTATCACGAGAACCTGACGGCTGAGAAGGTCGATCAGATCTTAGATGCATTGGAGTAATCGTACTTTGTGCTTCGTACTTTGTGCTTCGTACTTTGTGCTTTGATGTGACTGCGCATGTAGCCAAGCCGCATCAAAGTACAAAGAACTAAGAACCAAGCACCTCTTGAGTCATGTTTATCGGCGCTATTGGATGTGAGCCTTATCAGCTGCGGCGAGTTCATCTCGAGAACTCGCATTCGCTCGACGTGTATCGCGCGAACGGCGGCTATGAAGCGCTCAAGAAAGCCCTCGATTCAATGTCGCCGGACGACATCATCAACGAAGTAAAGAAATCGCAGTTGCGCGGCCGCGGGGGCGCCGGATTTCCAACAGGCATGAAGTGGAGTTTCGTGCCGAAGGATTCGCCGAAGCCGAAGTACGTCGTCTGCAACGCCGACGAATCTGAGCCCGGCACATTTAAGGATCGCTACCTGATGGAGCGCGATCCGCACATGCTGATCGAAGGCATGCTGATCGCGGCGTACGCCCTGGGCGCGAAGACGAACTACATCTACACGCGCGGCGAATACAAATACCTGATCGACATCATGGATGTCGCGCTGGATGAAGCGCGGGCGGCTGGATTGCTCGGCGAAAACATTCTCGGCACGAACTTCTCCTGCGAAATCTACACGCACACAGGCGCAGGCGCTTACATCTGCGGTGAAGAGACGGCGCTGCTTAGTTCACTCGAAGGATATCGTGGACATCCGCGCATGAAACCCCCCTTCCCTGCCGTCTCCGGCTTGTACGCATCGCCGACAGTGGTGAACAACGTCGAGACGCTCACGGCCGTGCCGGACATCATCAAGATGGGCGGCGACGCTTATCAGAAGCTCGGCACGGAAAAGAGTGGCGGCACCAAGCTTTGGTCGGTATCAGGCCATGTCAATCGCCCCGGCGTTTACGAATTGCCGATGGGCTATGACGACATGGAAAAGTTCATCATGGAAGACTGCGGCGGAATTTCTTCGGCCCGGCAATTGAAGGCCGTGATTCCCGGCGGCTCGTCGGTTTACATCATGCGCGCCGATCAGATTATCGGGAAAGACGTGCGGATGGATTACGAAGGGTTGGTCGCGGGCGGTTCCATGGTTGGCTCCGGCGGTTTCATCGTGATGGACGAAACGGTCGATGTGTTTGAATCGACGAAGAACCTGACTGAGTTTTACAAACATGAGTCGTGCGGCTGGTGCACGCCCTGTCGCGAAGGCACGGATTGGCTCGTGAAGATCTTTAAGCGAATTGAAAACGGAGGCGGCCGCGAAGGCGATATCCAGTTGTTTCTCGATCTTTGCGACAACATCGAAGGCAAATCGTTCTGTCCGCTCGGCGATGCTGCTGCCTGGCCGATTCAGTCGGCGATTAAAAGGTTTCCGGAGGACTTCGAAAAGAAATTGAATCATTGATTCATTTGCCCATTGATTCAATGAGTCAATGAACAAATGGATCAATCAGACTTAATCAAGGTCACTATCAACGGCGCGGACTTTCAAGTCGCGAAGGGCGCCCGTCTGATCGACGTCTGCCGCGACAACCAGTTCGATATCCCGTCTTTCTGTTATTACGCCGACCTCGCTCTGCAAGCGTCGTGTCGCATGTGCCTGGTGCGCATCGAAAAGATGCCGAAGCTGCAAACCTCCTGCACGATCATCTGCACCGATGGCATGGTTGTCACCACGCAGAGCGAAGAGATTCAGAAAGCGCAACGATCGATGCTCGAGTTTCTGCTCGCGAACCACCCGCTCGATTGCCCCGTGTGCGATCGCGGTGGCGAGTGCGAGCTGCAGGAACAGACTTTTGACTGGGGAAATCTGGAAGAGCGGTTCACGGAACAGAAGAACTATCACCCCGAAAAATATCTTTCGCCGATGATCGCCAACGACCCGCAGCGATGCATCCTTTGCAAGCGCTGCACACGCGTCTGTGACGAGTGGATGGGCGAGCAGGCGATCGAAGCCGGCAATCGCGGCGCGCACACAGTTATCGGCACGTACGGCGGCTGGCTCAACTGTTCGCAGTGCGGCAACTGCATTGAAGTTTGTCCGACGGGCACGCTGCTGGACGGGACCTATCGACATCAGGCGCGGCCGTGGGAATTGAACCAGAACGTTTCGACGTGCAACTTCTGCTCGGATGGCTGTCAGTTGTCGATTGGCTCGCGTGGGACCGAGGTGCTGCGCGTCGTCGCGCGCGACCGTTACGTGAACGGATTGAATGGTGAGTTCCTCTGCATCAAGGGCCGCTTCGGTCATCCCTTCATCGATCATCGCGAACGCATTCGCACGCCGCTGATTCGCCACCAGAAAGGCGGGAAGCTGATTCCCGCCACGTGGGACGAAGCCCTGAGCTTCACGGTGCGACGCCTCAGCGAAATCAAACAGACGTACGGAGCTAATTCGATCGGCGTGCTGGGCAATCCGCGGCTGACTAATGAAGCGCTTTATTCGCTTCGCAAGCTGGCAACGGATGCAATCGGAACTGAGAACTACGGAATCTCCGACGCATTTTCGTTAAAGCCGTTCTTCGACAATCTCAGCGGGCCCTTAGCCACACATCGCGACATTCGTTACGCGAAAACGATTGTGTTGATCGGCGGCGAGCCGGAAGAGTTACAGCCGCTCACCGGAAAACAGATTCGCCAGGCCGTCCGCAACGGCGGCGCGCAATTCATTCTCATCAACAGTGTCCGCATACGTCTGCGCGAACAGGCCTCGCAGTTCATTCACCTTCTCCCCGGCAGCGAAGACGCAGCCGTGCTCGCATTAGCGAACGCGACCGACGAGCTGCTGGCTACGCGCAAGATGGACGTCGACGCCGCCGAGATCGAAGCCGCACGCAAAGCAATCACTGATACACAGGGCGACGTTGTCATTATGTTCGGCGCCGAACTCAGCGGCGCGGCGCAGGCTGTCGTCGCGCAAATGCCGCATACTTTCGGCGGTGAAGGCCGCCGTGTGCTGCTGCATCCTCTGCCGCTCTACAACAACAGCGTCGGCGCGCTCGATATGCTGAGTGAGGGCAAGGACGGTGCTGAATTGCTTCGAGATGAGTCGCTCCGGGCGATGATTCTTGCCGGCACGCCTTTGACGAACGTTACCGGCGACGCGGGTCTTATTCCGAACTGCGAATTCATCGTCCTCTCGGAATTGTTCCTGACTGCCGCCGGCGAATACGCTGACGTCGTCCTCCCGGCCGCTTCATTTGCTGAAGTTGACGGCACGTTTACGAACAACGACGGATTCGTCCAGCGCGTGCGCAAAGCCATCGAACCACTCCATCAATCGAAACCCGATTGGCTGATCGCGGCGCAGCTGGCCAGAGAACTCGGTGTGGACTTTGGTTTCGAGATGTCCGCCAGTGCAGTGTTCCGAGAGATCGGAGAGCGCGTGCCTGCATATTCTGGTTTGCGGTATCCGCTCTTGAAGGACGAAAGCAACCCGGTTCAGGTCAAGCACGCGATTGCCGCGCAGCGCGATCTAACAGACGACTTCGCGACGATGCGCGCAGCAGTCGAAGCGATGGATGAGACGGCAAACAAAGAACAACTAACGCCCGAAGTCGGCCACGAGCTGTTTAAGCTGAGTACGCTGACCGAAAAGGTGCCGCAGTTTCATTTGCTGGCCGCGGGTAATCCGAAACCCGAAAGTGTTTTAGTTTCACCGTTGTATCAAATTTCGATTGATGAAGGGCTGAAGCGCGAAGCGGCTGCGTAGATTTGGAGTGCGGCGGCAAGCGTAGCGCGACGCCGCTTTGGATCGGCGACCGGCGAATCCAAAGCGCCGTCGTTGCCGGCGCACTCCAAATTAGTTGAGTCATGGCAGATCTAAAACACGTCGCACTGCTAATGGTCGGCATCCTGGTCGCCTTCTTCGTCGTGATGACGATGGTGGCTTACACGGTGCTCGCTGAGCGGAGGGTGCTCGGATTTATTCAGGGACGTCTCGGTCCTAACCGCGTCGGTCCGGGCGGATTTCTGCAACCACTCGCCGATCTGATCAAGTTCATTTTCAAAGAAGACATCGTCCCCGACAAATCGACCCGCTTCATTTATTTTCTTGCGCCGATCATCGCCACCGTCGCGGCGTTGATGACGATGGTCGTTTATCCCTTCGGACCCGAAGTAAATCTTCCGGTCCTGGGTCCGATTCGTTTGGTCATAGCACGGTTCGACGTGGCACTGCTCTACGTGCTTGGCGTGACGTCGGTAGGGGTCTACGGCATCGCGCTCGCGGGCTGGTCTTCAAACAACAAGTACAGCTTGATGGGCGGACTGCGTTCCTCGGCGCAGATGATTTCGTACGAGCTGGCGCTCGGCCTGGGCCTCATCGGCGTCATTCTGCAATCCGGGACGCTCGATCTTTACAGCATCGTCGAACAGCAGGCGGGCCATCTGGGCATTTCCGGCTGGAACATGTTCTGGGTGCAGCCGCTGGGTTTCATCATCTACTTGATCGCCGCGATTGCTGAGACCAACCGCGTACCTTTTGATTTGCCTGAGGCGGAGACTGAATTAGTCGCGGGCTTTCATACTGAATACAGCGCGATGAAGTTTGCGCTCTTCTTCCTCGCCGAATACGTCAACATGTTCACCGTATCGATGCTGGCGACGACGCTGTTTCTCGGCGGCTGGAACGGTCCATTCGTTCAGCAATTGCCGTGGCTCGGCGTTTTCTACTTCTTCGGCAAAGTGATGCTGTTCCTGTTTCTGTACATCTGGCTGCGCGGAACTCTGCCGCGTTTTCGTTTCGATCAACTGATGACGTTTGGCTGGAAGTATCTGGTGCCGGCAGCAATCATCAATATCGTCCTGACGGCGACCGTGCAGTGGCTCGGCCTGTTCGATTACGTGGGCCAGTATCTGAAGACGAATACTGGTTGGGGAGGATAAGCCTCCGTGCTGACTCTGTGTCTCTTTGTGTCTCTGTGGTAGGGCCTGCTTTATAAACCACAGAGACACAAAGGACCACAGAGGTTCATAGAGAAATTAATGACTGCAGCGCTCTTCATCTTGTTTGCCGGCATGGCGATTGGGTGCGCGATTTCAATGGTGGTGCAGCGCAATCCGCTTTACGGCGCCATTTCGCTCATCGGCGTATTCATTTCCCTTGCCTGTCTGTATGTGATGCTGTCGGCGCCTTTCATCGCGGCCGTCCAGGTCATCGTTTACGCCGGCGCAATCATGGTGCTGGTCGTTTTCGTAATCATGCTGCTGAACGTGGAAGACGCAGAGTCCAAGCTTCGTCTGCGCGCCCTCGTTCCGATTGGCATGATGCTGGCGGCAATCTTCTTCGCCGAGACAGCTTTCATCATCTACTTCGTGCAGGCATCACCGGCCACGCCCGCGGCCACAGTTTCTGATATCGGACAAACCGCTTCCATCGGCGGCGGGCTGTTTACGACCTACTTGCTGCCGTTTGAGATAACTTCGATTTTGCTTTTGATGGCCATTGTGGGAGCCATCACCCTCGCGCGTACTGGCGGTCTGTTATCACCGCGCGCAGTCGTTGTGCCGGGTCATCAAGTTTTGGCTAAAGACGTTTTGGATCCACAGGCGGGTGACGATCTGACGCCAATTCAGTCGCGCACGACGGAAGAAGTCGAAAGGGTTTTGGGCATCGAAGGAGCGCCTCACGCAGAAGAGAAAGACGTTTAGTTCGTTTCTATGGAACCACAGCTTTCATGGTATCTCGCGCTTTCGGCCGTGCTATTCACGATCGGTGTGGTCGGCGTCATGCTGAAGCGTAACGTCATTTCGATGTTCATGTGCATTGAGCTGATGCTGAATGCCGTGAACCTGACGTTTGTCGCGTTTTCGAGTTTCTTCCGCGATGTTTCGGGTCAGTTGTTCGTCTTTATCGTCATGACGGTGGCCGCTGCGGAAGCCGCCGTGGGTTTGGGAATCATCATCGCCATCTTTCGCACGCGTGAGTCGTTGGATGTCGATGATTCGAGCACTCTAAGACTTTAGTCAGTCGTCCGTTGTCAGTAGTCAGTTGTTCGAACGCCGCGTCGTCGAGAGTTTTTTACAACCGACCACTAACAACTGACTACTGACAGTTTTCGAATGGAGAACAACCTCCTCAGCCTAATCATCTTCGCTCCGCTGGCGGGCGCAGTCATAAATTGGCTCGTCGGTCGGCGTCTGCGCAATGAACGCTTCATCGGCATCGTTGCCTGCTCGGCAGTTGGAATTTCGACTCTCATCGCTTTCTTTCTGGCCTTCAAATCTAACGGCGCGCTACACACGACGCAGCCGATCATGGATCACCTGTTCACGTGGATTCACGTCGGCAACTTCCGGGCAGACTTCGGCCTGGCGATGGATCGGCTCAGCGGGATCTACGCGCTGTTCATCACCTTCGTCGGTTTTTTGATACACGTTTTCGCGACCGGCTACATGCATGGTGATCGCGGTTACTACCGTTTCTTCGCGTATCTCAACCTGTTCATGTTCGCGATGCTGACGCTGGTGCTCGCGGACAATTTTCTGCTGATGTTTGTCGGCTGGGAAGGCGTCGGGCTGTGTTCGTATCTGTTAATCGGTTACTACATCGACAAAAGCGAAGCCGCGCCCGCGGCGAAGAAAGCGTTCATTGCCAACCGCGTCGGCGACTGGGGATTCATTCTCGGCGTCATGCTGATCTTTTGGCTGACGTCTGGTGCAGGGGCCCCGTCGATCAGCTTCTTCGATAAGACTGGATTAACGAGCGCGCTGACGACAATCGCTGCGATGCCGACGGATCCGTTTGGCTGGCGGATTATTTTCGCCGGCGGCGTCACCTCGGTGGCCGTGCTTCTTTTCATTGGCGCAACGGGAAAGAGCGCGCAGATTCCTCTGTTTGTCTGGCTGCCGGACGCAATGGCCGGCCCGACACCGGTGTCGGCGCTGATTCACGCCGCGACTATGGTCACCGCGGGCGTGTACATGGTCGTCCGCTGCAACGCGATCTATTCGCACGCGCCGACTGCGATGTTCATCGTCGCAATTATCGGCGCGGCCACGGCGCTGTTCGCCGCCACGATCGGGTTGGCGCAAAACGACATCAAGAAAGTTCTCGCGTACTCAACCATCTCACAGCTCGGCTACATGTTTCTCGCGTGCGGCGTCGGCGCGTTTGTCGCGGCGATCTTTCACGTGATGACGCACGCTTTCTTTAAAGCGCAACTGTTCCTCGGCTCCGGCTCGGTCATTCACGGCATGCATCACGAGCAGGACATGCGCCGCATGGGCGGTCTGCACAAGTACATGCCGATTACGTGGATCACGATGTGCGCCGGCTGGTTGGCGATTTGCGGGGTGCCGATCTTTGCCGGCTTCTTCTCAAAAGACGAGATTCTTTGGAAGACGTGGAGCGGCGACGCGCCGGGCATCCCGCCCGGTTTCAATAAAGCGTTGTGGTTCATTGGCGCTTTGACCGCGCTGCTCACCGCCGTTTACATGACGCGTCTGATGGTGATGACGTTCTGGAGCAACGAACGTTTTCGCGATAAGAGTTCTGACCACCATCATGGCGAGCACGGTCACGATGTCGCGCATGAACCGCACGAGTCGCCAAAGTCGATGACGATTCCGCTAATCGTCCTGGCGATCCTTTCGACGGTTGGTGGTCTGGTTGGCGTTCCCTACGCGCTCAGTTCGATGGTGGGCGGTCATCCGAGAAACTATTTTGAAGAGACGCTGGCGCCGGTGATTAGCAAGGCCCCGGCTCCCGACGCGCACGGCGCCGGGCCACCGAAGGATGTGCACTGGCTTTCGCCTGAGCCTGAACACACTGATGGCAAACCTGCGTTCACGCCTGCCGGCGAAGCATCGACTCATGGAACAGAACACGCGGTGCACAGCCCGGAGGAAATTCGCACGGAACGCCTGCTAACTTTGGTTTCGGTGCTGATCGCGCTGACCGGCATCGGACTTGGGTGGGTGATGTTTAATCGCCAGCCGTTGCGACAAATGCCGCGGCTGCTCGAGCACAAGTATTACGTCGACGAAGTGTACGACGGTGCGATCATCAAACCCATTCACGTCGTTTCGCGCGAAGGTCTTTGGAAGATTTTCGATGTCGGCGTGATTGACGGATTCCTGCACACGTTGGGTAGTTCGATTATCGATCTCGGACGAACGTTTCGTTACATGCAGTTCGGATTCCTGCGCGGTTACGCGGCGATCATTCTGGCCGGCGCGCTGATCATCATCGGTTACTTCGCGTATCAAGGCGCGCAAATGTTGACTCGATGAATTTGGAGTGCGCCGGCTTTGGCGGCGCTTTGGATCTTTGCGAAACTTTGCGGCTTTGCGGCTTCGCGTGGCACGACTTCACGCAAAGGCGCCAAGACGCAAAGGAACGCAAAGTCGTTAAGCTAATGCAGAGTTACCTGCTGACAATTTTGATTCTCTTGCCCGTCATCGGCGCGGCGACGGCGCTTGTCTACGGGTTCACGCCGGGCGCACGCGAATCGCATCACCGTTGGATTGCCCTCGGCTTCACGACGGCGGCGTTCATCGTCTCGCTGCTTCTGCTGAAAGGCGGCGGCGGCACCCTCGGCGGTTTTCAGTTTGACGAAAACTACTCATGGATCGGTTCGATTGGAGCGCGTTATCACGTCGGCGTCGATGGCATCAGCCTCTGGCTCGTGCTGCTGACGACGCTGTTGATGCCGATCTCGATTCTTTCCAGTTGGACAGCGGTGACAAAACGCCAGCCCACGTACTACGTGCTCTTGTTGCTGCTTGAATCCGCGATGATCGGCGTGTTCGTGTCGCTCGACTTGCTGCTTTTCTACTTGTTCTTTGAAGCCTCGCTCGTGCCGATGTTTTTCCTGATTGGCGTTTGGGGTGGCGAGCGGCGCATCTACGCAGCCGTCAAATTCTTCATTTACACCGCCGTCGGTTCGCTGCTGATGTTGGTCGGCATCATTGCGCTGTATTTCATTCATCAGCGCGCGACCGGCATCGGTACATTTGATTACGCCGTGCTGCTGGAAACGCTGCGCACGACGGCGGGAGTGATTTCCCCGCGCGCGGAGTTCTGGCTGTTCCTTGCGTTCGCGTTTGCGTTCTGCATCAAAGTGCCACTGTGGCCGTTGCACACCTGGCTGCCCGACGCACACACCGAAGCGCCAACCGCCGGCTCAGTGATTCTTGCCGGCGTGTTGCTGAAGATGGGCACGTATGGACTGCTCCGTTTCAACTTTGGATTGTTCCCGAACGCGTCGCGTCAATTCGCATGGCTCATGATCACATTGGCCGTGATTGGCATCATCTACGGCGCGCTCGTGGCCATGGTCCAGCCGGATGTGAAGCGGCTCGTCGCATACTCATCTGTTAGTCACATGGGTTTTGTCGTGCTCGGCCTGTTCTCGTTTACCGAGCAAGGGATGCAGGGCGCGTTGTACCAGATGTTGAATCACGGCGTTTCAACCGGCGCGCTGTTTTTGTTTGTCGGCATGATTTACGAGCGGCGGCACACGCGCATGATCAGCGATTTCGGAGGCCTGGCGCGCCCGATGCCCTGGTTCTCGACGCTGTTTATCATCGCGTCGCTTTCATCGATTGGCTTGCCGTTCATGAACGGCTTCGTGGGTGAATTCCTGATCATGCTTGGCGCCTGGCTGACAACCGCCGTGCAGAACGCATGGATTGTGACGATGCTCGCCGGCACGGGCGTGATTTGGGCGGCGGTTTACATGCTCTGGATGTTGCAGCGCGTGGTTTTCGGCACCAAGACAAGCGAAGAAAATGCGAAGCTGCACGACCTGAATCTTCGCGAAGCCTTATTGATTCTGCCGCTGATCTTTTTAATGTTTTTCATGGGAGTTTACCCGCAACCGTTTTTGAATCGTTCGCGCGAGAGCGTTGAAGCGGCGCGCCAACGAGTAGCTTCACCGCAGGAACCTGCGCCGACGGTTGCGCAGAAGTAGTCATGGTGGTCGTCTTCAACGCAGTTTTCGATCTGTCACTTCCCTCTCCCCATGGGAGAGGGACTGAGGGTGAGGGCGTCAGGTGGCACAGACTTCAGTCTGTGAATTCATCCGGCGAAAACACAGACTAAGTCTGTGCCACGCCCAACCCTCTCCCAAAGGGAGAGGGGGTAAAAAGATGCTTTTATTTCAAGTCGCTAATCCGGACGTTAACCTGACGCTCATCCTGCCTGAGATGATCGTGGCCATTGCCGCCGTGATCGTGATGATCGTCGATGCGTTCAGCCATCCGCGTCAGCGACTCGTAACTGGTACGTTATCTCTGCTGTTTATGCTGGCGGCCGGAGCCGCAACGATTTGGTTGTGGGTTGCGCGCCCCTTAACGGCCAGCGCGTTTAACGGCATGATTGTGCTCGACGAGTTCCGTCTGAGCTTCACGGTGATATTTATCGTCGTAGCGATCCTCACTCTCTTGATTGCGACGTTTTGGATCGAGACGGAAAACCTGCCGGCCGGTGAGTTTCATGCGCTGCTTCTGTTCGCGACTGCGGGCATGATGCTGATGGCTTCGGCCGGCGACCTGGTAATTGTCTTTCTCGGTCTTGAGATTCTTTCGATCGCGACTTACGTGCTCGCCGGATTCCGACGCACCGACACGCGGTCGAATGAATCGTCTTTGAAGTATTTCATTCTCGGCTCGTTCGCATCGGCGTTTTTGTTGTATGGGATTGCGTTGATTTACGGGGCGACTGCTACGAACACTCTGCCCGGCACGACGAACATCGCCACGATTGCCACGCGCCTCGATCAATCCTTGTATCCGCCCCTGCTGTTCGCCGGGATTGCAATGCTGCTCGTCGGTTTCGGATTCAAAATCGCGACGGCGCCATTTCACGTGTGGACGCCGGACGTTTACGAAGGCGCGCCGACGCCTGTCACGGCGTTCATGGCCGCCGGGCCAAAGGCCGCCGGCTTCGCATCTTTCATGCGCGTGTTCTTGTTCGGCTTTCCAATCGTGACCGCGGCCGCCAGCACCGCAGGTTTCGCGCACACGGCCTGGGTCGGCGCGCTGGCCATCATGGCCGCGCTGACCATGACAATCGGTAACGTGGTCGCCATTGTCCAAAACAACGTCAAGCGGATGCTGGCTTACTCGTCGATCGCGCACGCCGGTTACGCGCTGGTGGGATTTGTCGCAGCCGGCGCGGCAACTGATTCGGCGCAAAGAAGCGCGGCCGTCACCGCTGTCATCTTCTACCTGCTCACGTACGCCGTGATGAACATGGGCGCATTTGCGATCGTGACAATCATCGCTCGCAAAGGCGACCGGCGAAATGAAGTCGAAGACTACAACGGTATCGGTTTCAGCTCGCCGGTGCTCGCGTTTTCGCTTTCGATCTTTCTCCTGAGTCTGCTGGGAATGCCTCTCACCGCCGGCTTCATGGGCAAGATCATGGTGTTCAGCGCGGCCGTGAACCAGGGCTATGTCTGGCTGGTCGTGCTGGGCGTGCTGAACACAGCAATCTCGGCTTACTACTACCTGCGTTTGATTATCGTAATGTTCTTCCGGGAACGGACCGGGGCCTGGGAGCCGCCGCGTGTTCCGGCTAGTGTTGCGGTCGCCCTGATTCTCACAATCTTAGGCGTGTTCTATCTGGGTCTGTTTCCCGGACGCGTAATCAACGCTTTCAGTCCCAAGCCGGCCATTCCTGTTGTAGTTCGCTAACATGCCCAACTCAGCGAGCGATCTCGCCTCGGCAATCCAGGAAACGATAGGTGATTCGTGGCTACCGCGGATTTACCGAGATCGGATTCTGAAAATGCGCACACGCGCGTACGAATTCCCTGCTCTCTCGAAGAACGCGGCGCCGCAGATTCATCACACGTTATTGGGAATTGAATTGAAAGTTGGCCGGCGGCGAATGCTTTGCCCCGATCTGTCGACCGCGCGTTACCTGTCCGTGTTCGCTCGCATCGGCTGTAAAGCCGTGGCGATTCCCTACGACATTACGAAAATCTCTCACGTTGCCGACGCCCTCGAGAGTTCCTGGTACCGAACCCTGCTCCTGGCGGACGAATCGACGCGTCAAAGCCCAGAGACACTTCGCACTCGCGTGAGGCGCCTGCTCATCGAGCGAATGCGCGACGAAATCACACAGGCAGGCGCGGGAGCACGCGCTCCTGAATTTGCGCAAAGTACAAAACAGCGTCAGCGATGATATAATTTCCCGTCGATTTTTATGGAACCGAACTTACAGCAAGTCCAAACGGAACATACGCCGGCAGACGGCGATCATACGCTGCCTTTTCCCTTCAACCAGCAAACGTTCTGTCATTTCGAATCGATCGAGCAAACGATCGAGGCAGCGCGCGTGCTGATCGTCGACAATCTGCTGCGTGATGAGGGCGATGTGTCTGACGTCGCGCGCAGCGAATGGGGCAAGGAGATCGGCTCTGAGTTGAAGCGCGAGCGCGAAATAGCATCGCTCGCGATGCAAAACATTGTCACCAACGTCAAACGGCTGGTGAAACAGCCGGCCACGCGAATCACACATGTCAGTGAAGTCGCGGAAGCGGTGCAGGAATTCAAGCCTGACGCAATCGTTCTTAGCGGCACACTGCGAGACTTCGATTACTACAAGCCGGAGATTCTCGACACGTTTAAAAGCTTCATCACGGCTACTCGTTTGCCGGTACTGGCCATCTGCGGCGGGCATCAACTTGTCGGACTCAGTTTTGGCGCTCGCGTCGTGACCCTCGACCAACAGGAGCAGGAACAGCGCCGCACCGATCGGGTGACCGAATACCAGTATCGCTTCGTACGAATCGTCGAACCTGAGGATCCGATCTTCGAAGGCATCGACAACCCCGAGTCGCGCCGCTGGCACGATTACACTCGCGAAGGCTGCATTCTGCGCGTCTGGCAAAACCACGGACTCCAGCTCGACGGTGTTCCTGAAGGGTTCACGCTGCTCGCCACTTCATATCTCTGTCGCAACCAAATGATGGCCAAGCGCTCTGACGGTCAGTTGATTTACTCCGTACAGTTTCATCTGGAAAAGTCTTTTGAGGACTGGCACAAAAACCCGACGCGTTGGGAGCACCCGAACGAATCGCGTGACGGCCGAATCCTTTTTGAGAATTTCCTCAGACTGGCCTTGGAAAATCGCTAGGCTCGGTGTCTCCTCTGTGGTTCTCTGTGTCTCTGTGGTAAACGATCCATCTTCACCACCGAGGCACAGAGGACCACAGAGATTCACAGAGACCATTGAAGCCAGATCGCCTCACAAACGAAACTCTAGTAACTGCCGCTGAGATTCTTGCATCGCGCGATCGTTATCTCGCGTCGATTTACAAACAACACGGTCCCCCGCCGATGTGGGGCCGCCGCCCAGGCTTCGAAACGCTTCTGCGGATTGTCCTCGAGCAGCAGGTTTCGCTTATCTCAGCGCGCGCTGTCTTCGCGCGCTTGAAATCAAACATCGAACCGTTTACCCCCGCGTCGTTCATATCGCGCGATGAGCCATACCTGCGCTCGCTCGGCTTGACCCGCCAGAAGGCGCATTACTGCATTCAAGTCGCGCACGCCTTCACGAACGGCGACCTGCAAGGCGTTAGCAGGCTAAGTGACGAAGATGCGCACGCAACACTGCTGCGCATTAAAGGCGTCGGTCCGTGGACTGCGAACATTTACTTGCTGATGGCTTTAAAGCGGCCGGACATCTGGCCCGATGGGGATATTGCACTGGCTACCTCAGTTGCTCGATTGCGTAAATTAAGCACCCGTCCTTCTTTCGTTGAGCTCGCAAAGATCGCCGAGCGCTGGCGTCCGTATCGATCTGTTGCGGCACGAATGCTGTGGCAGTACTATTTGGCGGAACGAAGCGAAAGTTCATGAAAGATACGGAAACGGATACAACCGACGAACTCAGGCCGGAGTACGACCTGAAGAGTTTAAGAATCAGAAAGGTCGGCCCCGGTCGAAAGACTGCGAGACGCCGCCAGATACGTGTGGACGCGGACGCGGGTCTGAACGAATACCGCGAAGGTAGACTTAAAACCTTATCGGATGTTGACGACCTCGTGGACTCCCTTTCTGACGATTAAGACATCCTCGGAAAATATCCTGCCGCAATTGTTCAGAGCGGCAAATACCTAATAACATTGATCCATTCGTCAGGTTCACTACAGGTGATCATCAACTCCAGGTCATCGAGAACCTGATGAGGGGGTATTCTGCGCGGCACAATTATAAGACCTGCGATATTCTTGCCCGGAGACATCAAGTCTGCCGCGTGCCAAGGCATAGTCTTTCGGTCATGCGTGACGATGACGCGCGCTTCGGGCGCTGCCCTGGATAATAATTCAGAGTCAGTCGCCTCACTCATTCCAATTTCTAAAGCTGTTACGGCATCAAGCTGAGGGATGCGCCGAATCAATCCGCGAAGGATGTCGTGATCGAGGTCTTGGTCTATTAACAACTGGAGCATTGGTTCTTGCGGAAAGACTACGCCTTGTTCGCCAGCTTACTTGTACAGCAGCTTACAGGCTCTGTAACTCCCCTTGAAAATCAAATGTGAAGGGGAGTTTCAACTAAGCGCCTACAATGGGAAGTAGATGTTTCAAGACTGTACTGTCCAGCTTTTCGCCGTGTCCGTGCCAGTTCACCAAGAAGGTCATTAGCCCTTGCGCTTGGCTTCTCGATTTCTTTATTTCCAGCCGCTTCAACAGAGCGCGTTTTGTATACGTGTATCGTTTAATTCCGCACCTACGCGCCGCTTGTTCAAGGGCGATTTCTGATGGGGTAGAATCGCCACCCTTCTCGGCGAGAACGGCATGATGTTCCTCGGTTAAGTCCGTTGCCTTACCGGATAATCTTGCAATCAATTCATCGTCCAATTCAGGGAATTTCTGTTTGACCTCCGCGCGCCATCCTTCCCGGACCTTTTTGTCTGTTGACCTTTTGCCTTTTCATAGATCTTCGCATGTGCGGTCATTTTCGCTTTTGAGGACACGTACAGATACCACAAGAGTTCAGCAATGTCGGATAGAGCAGGCGCTTGTTCAAAGGCGTAGGTCAAATTGAAGCACCTGAGTGGCGTGTATGGGCAACCTGGCGGAAAAGAAATCTTGTTAACGGCTTCAACCAGTAATTCAGGTTTCTCGTCGAGCATCGATCTATACGCTGCATCCTCAATGAGCGTCAGCACGTCTGTTAGAATTGTGATGTTGTGTGGGTTGTAGAAGTCAGCCGGCGCGAATTCCATTTCAAGCCACTTCGATTTTTTCGGCATCATTTTCTCCTGGCTATTCACTTCTCAGTGATCGTAAACGCACCCAGTGCAGACCAGCGTTACCTCCGAAGATACGAATTCACGATACCGCTGGTGATTGTGACCGACGCAAGTATCACGTCGGTTGGTGATTAGCCTTGTTTGAGTTCCGACTTGCGAGTCAACAATCGCGTGCGGAGGTCGGCAGACGTTTTTCGATATTGAGGATCGGACTCAATTTTTCTTTGCACTTCATCGCCTTCGGCTTCTTGCTGCCGCAGGTATTCTTCGACGGTACCTTCGTTGTTCAGATAATAACTAATCGCTGCGTACACATCGGCCAAATCGAGAGATGGAAACTTCTGGGCGATTTGCTCCGCCGAAGCGCCGAGCTTGTAATGATGAATTACAGACTCAAGACTGACCCGCGAATCAGCAATGCGAATCGTGCCGTCATCCATCATTCTCAGGGGAACCGTTTGACTTTGCTCGAGAGTCGCCATATTGAACCGGCTTGAGTCTACAATTTCGCCGGATTACTTCGCAATCGTTGACGGCGCAGTAGCAAATTTGCCGACGTTAAGGTTCACGTCGCGCGGGACGTTTTCCATCGTTAGCTCCATTAGCCGATCGACGACGGCAGTCAAGTCATTCGTCTCGCGATAGATGCGGAGTTGTTCCTCGGCTGACGTTCCCCGCTGGAGAATTGTGTGGATGTGTTCGACTTCCTTGCGTGAGCCGAGATCATCAAGCACGTCGTCAACAAAGTCCAAAAGCTCGAGCACTAAATCCCGGGTCGGCACTTCTTTCTGCTTCCCGAAGTCGATCATCTTGCCTTCCAGACCCCAACGCACAGCGCGCCATTTGTTTTCCTGAATCAACATGCGCCGGTAGAGACGGAAGCCCAGGTTCTTTTCAATCAGTTTGGTGAGCTTCGCCACAATCGCCTGGAAGAGCGCCGCAATCGCGACGGTGTCGTCCACGCGCGTAGGAATATCGCAGATGCGAAACTCCAGCGTCGGAAAGACGGGATGCGGCCGGCAATCCCACCAAATTTTCTTGCCGTCGTTGATGCAGTTCGTCTTTACCAGCAAATCGACGTAACGCTGAAACCCGGGGTAAGAATCAAAGTGATCGGGAATGTCAGTGCGCGGAAACTGTTTGAAGATTTCCGACCGGTAACTCTTCAAGCCCGTGTTATGACCCATCCAGAACGGCGACGATGTAGTGAGCGCGAGGATGTGCGGCAGAAAATAGCGCGAGGCATTCATGATGTGAATCTGGCGCTCGCGGTCCGGAATGCCGACATGAACGTGCAAGCCAAAGATCAAAAGCGAACGAGCCACAGTCTGTAGCTCCTGGACCAGCAGCTCGTATCGCTCATCCTCGAAAATCTTCTGGTCCTGCCAACGCGAAATCGGATGAGTGGACGCGGCTACAATTCTCAGTCCGTTCTTCTCTGCCAGCGACGCAATCACGCCCCGGAGGTTCGATATGTCGGCACGCGCTTCCTGAATGTTCTTGCAGATGCCGGTGCCCACTTCGATCATCGACTGAATCATCTCGGGCTTGATTTGCTCACCGAGAATCATCCGGCCCTCATCGAGAAACTCTGTGACGTGCGAACGCAGCTCGCGCGTCACCGGATCGACAATCTGGAATTCTTCTTCAATGCCGAGTGTGAATTGGTCGAACATAAAACCGCGCCCTGTGTCCGCGGGCTATACCCACGTATAAACATCTAATCCACCCAACGCTTCATGATTTGCCAATCGGGTCTGAACTTTCGGAAACGTTCGTAGTACAAGTGCTGAATCATGGTCAGGATCGATCCCCATCCGCCATACAAGTCGAGGTGAACATGCCACTCGCGCTCGCCTTTCTCCGGATCGATGTAAAGAAAGTGCAGCGACGCGTGTGAGCGGCCTTTCTCCAGAAAGCCGCCGGTGTTATCACGATGTCTGGCGAACGTTCGGGTGAATTGTCGCCTGCTCAGCAGGTCAGTTTCAAGGTCGGACACGGCGCTGAAGTACATCCCGACGCCGCCGCGCCCGTAAACATTGACGATTCGGCCGACATGACGCCATAGATCTGTGCCAATCAATCGGCCGGAAAGCAGGTCGAGCGCCTCCTGTTTGTCCCGCGTCAGCGCGTTATAAGCGCCCTCATCGCCTTCGTGACCATAGAGCCCGCCCAGTTTCTCACGGTAGCGCTGACGCTTTTCTTCCGAAATTTCGGCCCAGGTGAGTGACTGTTCATCGATAGCGACCGCCATGTTCTATGCCGGTCGTAACCCACGCTCCAACGCGCGACGCGTGTCGTCTGCCAACTCGTGGAATTTCACGCCGACGCCTTCGCCGGGATTGCTGTAGACGACCTCTCCGGTGACGATAACGTGATCGCCGCCGATGGGTATGCGCAGCGCCAGCATGGCCCCCACCGGAATGCGCGTCTGTGTGGTCATGTACAGACCGCCAGGGCTGATGTCTTTAGTGCTCGCGACCCCGGTTGATTCAGCGCCATCGAAATGCACGTCCACGATCAAACGAGAACGGTCGTGTTGCCGCCGATCATCGGTCGAAATTTCCTGTGGGTCCTCTGTTTCGGCCATGGCCTGTCCTTTCGAACTCTGTATGGCGTTAACGCGCGCGATTCTACTAGATCATAGACAATTAAATCTATTCGTCTCGCAATTGGAAGAGCGAACCGCACACTCGATTGACACTAAGATCGCGCGAAGATACTATCGCCTTTCGCAATCAGATCCCGAAATTCTGCTTTTCGAGCTTCAACTATGGGCTTCGCCACAACGGCAATTCACGCCGGCAATGAACCGGACTCGGCTACTGGGGCGGTGTCCGTCCCCATCTATCAAACGTCGACTTACGCGCAGGACGGCCTCGGCAAGAACAAGGGATTTGAGTACGCGCGCACCGCGAATCCGACCCGTTTGGCGCTCGAGCGAAACATCGCGGCGCTGGAAGGAGCCCAGTTCGGTTACGCCTTCGCGTCAGGGATGGCGGCGATTGATGCGACGCTGCGGCTGATAAAAGCCAACGAGCACGTGATCGTTTCCGACAACACGTATGGCGGGACGTTTCGGCTCTTCAGCAAGATTCTTTCGAACTATTGCATCGAGTTCGACTTTGTGGACACGTCGGACGTTACCAACGTCGAAGCCGCAATCAAAGACAACACGCGCATGGTGTTTATTGAGACGCCGACGAATCCGGTGATGATGATCACGGATTTGCAAGCCGTCAGCGACGTGGCGCACGCAGCGGGCGCCCGCGTCGTTTGCGATAACACCTTCATGTCACCGTACCTGCAAAGGCCGATAGACTTCGGCGTCGATATCGTCGTTCATTCGACGACGAAATTCCTGAATGGCCATTCGGACGGTATCGGGGGCGCGGTCGTGCTCAACAACGAAGACGACGCGGCGTGGATTCAATTCGTCCAGAACAGCGCCGGCGCAATTCTTTCTCCGTTTGATTCATGGCTGGTTTTGCGCGGCACCAAAACTCTGGCTCTGCGCATGGAACAGCATGACAAATCCGGACGCGCCGTCGCCGCGTTTCTTGAAGACCATCCCAAAGTGCAGAAAATTTATTACCCGGGATCGCTGTCGCACAAACAGCACGAGCTGGCAAAGCGCCAACAGAAGGGCTTCGGCAGTATGATTTCCTTCGATGTCGGCTCGCTTGAGGCGGCGCGGGCTGTGCTCGAATCGACAAAACTCTGCACGCTCGCGGAGAGTCTCGGCGGCGTTGAGACTTTGATTTGTCATCCCGCAACAATGACGCACGCCTCGGTCACTGCCGAATCGCGCGATCGGCTCGGTATTACCGATGGGTTGGTGCGAATTTCCGTCGGCATCGAAGACACTGACGACATCATTGCAGATTTGGATCAGGCGCTCGCCTCGGTTGGGTGACAACCCAGCGGCGACAATATAAAATCCCTGACGAATTACCGGCTTCAAATTCGCCCTTAACGCTCCTCTAAATGCTCGTAGAGCTACACGCCAAATCCGATGTAGGCCGCGTCCGCCGTGGCAACGAAGATAATTTTCTGCTCCTCGATCTGGGGACGCACCAGGCGTGGACTGGCTCGGATGGCGCAGACAGCCCGTCAGAGATGAATCGACTGGACGTCGGCGAAAAAGGTTTGGTCCTGGTCGTTTCCGACGGCATGGGCGGCGCGCTGGCCGGCGATGTCGCCAGCCGCATGGCCATCGATTCGGTGCGCGAAGTAATGACCGGAAATGACGGCAATGCGTGCGATCCGGAATCGTCACTAGTTGATTGTCTGAAGCACGCCACCCTTCAGGCCAACCGCGCGATCCACTACAAGAGCCTCGAAGACAGCCGTTGCAGCGGCATGGGCGCGACTTTAACCGGCGCAGCCATTCGTCACGACATGCTCGATCTCGTGCAGGTGGGTGACAGTCGAGCGTATGTGGTGCGCGGCGATCAGATTCGCCTCGCGACAAAGGACCAGTCGCTCGTGCAGCAGCTTGTCGATGTCGGCCAAATCAGTGAGGAAGAAGCCGAGACGCACATGTTTCGGAATGTGATTCTTCAGGCCCTCGGCGCCCAGACTGAGCTAACGCCTGCGACCGCGCGCATTCAGCTACGGCAGGGCGACGTGCTGTTGCTTTGCAGTGACGGGCTTTCAGGGAAACTGCGCAACGAAGAGATCCGTCAAATCGTGAGCGACTCGAGCGACGACCTGACCGCAGCCTGTGATGCTCTGGTAGCGGCCGCTAACGACCGCGGCGGCGAAGATAACATCACGGTTGTGTTGGCGAAATTCTCAGGAGAAGACTTACAAGACTCAGCTGGAGACCGGATTACGATCGAGTTGCCGGCAATGGATGACGATAAGACGCTCGACGAAACCGAGATAGACACGCAGCATCGCACGCCTAGCCTCTGATTCCTGTCGCTAAGATTTCAATTCTTTCCCGCGCCAGTCAGGCACCTGCCCAGTACGACGAACATAAATCGAAGCACCCTTGACGCACTCGACCTGCACGCGGTCGCCGGCTTCGAGCGGCTCTTCACCGTCGGCCGGATAAGCAGTCCAGGTTGAACCGAAAACTTTGACGGCGCCTTCATGCAGCGCGCCGCGACTGGAAGTAACGACCGTGCCTACCTGGCCCGGCAGGGCATCGGCGCCGCTTTTCAGATCGCCGCCTGATTTTTCACGCGAAAAGTAATTGACGAAGATGGTGCGCGACGCAGCGGTCAGTCCAATTGAAACCACCGCAAAAATAAGGAATTGCAACGGAAGGCTGGTGACGCCCGCGAGGTTTGCCAGCGCCGCCGCCAAAGCGCCGATGCCAAACCACAGAAGTACAAACCCAGTCGAGAAGATCTCAGCGATGATCAGCACGGCGCCGAGAATGAGCCAAACAATCCAGAAGTAGTTTTCCATTAGGTAGCGTGTGTGTCAGTCCGGCAAAAGAAAATCATTTTCCACTTGGCATTTGACATTTATCATCTGACATTTGCCATGGCCCGTGAACATTCGCATGGTAAGAATAGCCTAGCTCCAACTCAGGACAGAACTATAACTACGCTCTGCCAGAAATCGTGATTGCCAATGTCAAATGGCAGATGTCAAATGCCAAATGGAAAATGATCTTTTCTACTTCCAAAGGTTCTTCATTACAAACCAAATATTCGCCGGACGTTCCGCGAGCCGGCGCATGAAATACGGATACCAGTGTTTACCGTAGGGCACATAGACGCGCATATTATACCCGTCGCGCGCCAGTTTCTCCTGCAAATTGCGGCGAATGCCGTAAAGCATCTGAAACTCGAATGCATCCTTGCCGATGCCCTGGTCGCGGGCGTAGCGAATGGTGGCGTTAATCATCTGCGGGTCGTGGGTGGCGATTCCATGATAAGTGCCGCTGGAGAGCAGGAGTTTCATCACCCGCACATAGTTTTCATCCACGTCTTTCTTGTCCGGGAAGGCAACTTCGGGAGGCTCGTTGTAGGCGCCCTTGCAGATGCGTATGCGGGCCGGAATCTTTAACAAGTCCTGCGCATCGTCGTAAGTGCGCCGCAGGTACGACTGCAAGACTATTCCTACGTCATTCAACCCGAACTCACTACGCAGCCGCTTGAAGATATCGATCGTGACCTGGGTGACGGCGGAGCTTTCCATATCGACGCGCACAAAGTTACCGCGGCGGGCTGCGTCTGAAACGACCGTGCGGGCGTTGCGATAAGCCAGTTCCGGATCGATGTCTAGTCCGAACTGCGTAAGCTTGATCGAGACGTTCGAGTTGATTTGGGACTCGTCGATTTTTGCGAGCACGTTCAGATATTCGCGCACTTCGCCTTCGGTTTCAGCGACGCTATCGACAGATTCGTTCAGATGATCGAACGAGGCCGAGCAGCCGCGCGTGTTAAGTTCCTTGATCGCGGCCACGGCTTGGTCATCCGTTTCGCCGGCGATGAAGCGCGCGGTGATTTTTCTGAACGCCGCGAAACGCGCGGCGAAATCTTTAAGTTTGTCCTGACGGGCGAGGTAGAGGAGCGCGCTGCGGGTTAGCATTATTCAGTGATGATTCTTCGCTGTGGTATCGTTACTTCTGAAACTCAAGCCCAGGGAATATCGACTTTCATGCGTTGGAAACTTGTTGTGCCGGTTTCGATTATTGCAGCTCTGCTGGCTTTAACCCTATGGTCGGCTGTCGCTATTTTGTTCTTCGGCTCGGCTTGGGTGATGGCACGGAATGACTGGCGATTAGCTGGCAGTCTCTTGATCCCCATTGCCCTGGCTGCTTTTTCCGGAATCTTCGCGTATCGTCACACCGCCCGCAGGCGAAAAACGCAAGCATTTCTCACCATTGTGCTCACCTGCGTATTGTCCGCAACCTTTTATCTAGTAGCTTCACAGGCCTTCCCTGAAAAGCTGATAATTCCCCGCACCTCGGAAGTTCGCCACGCGCGGTAGACTAAACGCTGACAACACTCTCTTCTCGCGGCCCCAATCCAATCTCCTTCTGCATCGGCTTCAACGCATCGATCACAAACTGAATGTGCTCATCAAGCGTGACTCCGAGTTCCTCTACGCCTTGATGGATGTCGTCGCGATTAACTGAACGTGCGAAGGCTTTATCTTTCAGTTTCTTCTTCACTGACTTCACTTCAAGGTCATCAAGACTGCGCGTCGGCCGCACGAGCGCGCACGCGACCAGAAATCCGCAAAGCTCGTCGGTCGCGAACAGAGCTTTCGCCATCTGCGTGTCGCGCGGAACGCCGGTGTACGTCGCGTGGCCCAGGATTGCTTTGATTATTCGATCCGGATAGCCGCGGCCGCAGAGGATGTTCGAGCCGGTGAATGGATGCTGGTCCGCCGACGGAAACATTTCGTAATCGAAATCGTGGAGGAGTCCGACCAGACCCCACTCGTCTTTGTCTGCTTCGCCAGCGCCGTAGCGTTCCGCGCACGCCCGCATCGCCGTCTCAACCGCGAGCGCATGCTTGCGCAGGCTATCGCCCTTCGTGTACTCGCAGAGCAGTTCCCACGCTTCTTCACGGGTCGGTGTTGTCATGAAATTCGCTTGACCGAGTGGAAAACTAACACGCGGGATTCGTCAGCGACAAGTTCAATTTGGAGTGCGGCGGCAAGCGGAGCGTGACGCCGCTTTGAATCGCAGGAACACGTTCTTAATGATTATCCCAAGCGCTGTCGCTGCTTAGCTCTGCCAGTCACTCCAAAATTACTTTGACTTTGCGCGATAGCCGGGCCGCGCGCGAATGGCGACGTCTTTGCGGGTAGTCTTGACTTGAATCTTGCGGTACTTGCCGTCCTTCTCACGGTTTGTCGGGTAGTAACCGAGCGCGTATTGCGTGCGCAACTCTGCCGCAATTGCGGCGAACGCCTGTGGCAGCATCGCGAGTGTGTCGGCGCGGTGTATCTGTCCGCCCGAGCGATCGGCCAGTTCTTTCAAGTAGCTGTCCGCCATGAAGTACGCCTGGTCGAGCATCCCTTTGATCGAGTCGTCGGGCGTTGGGCGCTTGTTTGGCGCCGGACCGGGATCTATTGTCGGTCTCCGGCCACCAGAAGCGTCGGGGAAATCGGTCGGCGATCCTTGCGGCGTCTGCGTCGGGACCGGGTGCCGCACCGGGCGGCTGAGAATCATCTCCAACGGCGATTTGCCTTGCCGATTCGGATCGGAAGGATCTTCAGAGGGAAACGTGGAAGGGGTGGTACCCTCCCGGCGAATTACATCGCTGGTCGGTAATCCGAGCCCGCCCTGCTCTTGCGCCTGACGCCGCGCGATCGCTTCAGTCTCTGCACGGGTATCGAAACGAATCGGATAAACGATCACGCCGGATTCGTCCAGGTTCTTTAGCGTACCCTCGTAGCTCCCTCCCCTGTCGCTGTGCCAGTCCACACCATCCGTGAAAACAACGATCGCGCGCCGGCCGCTAACCGGTCGCAAATTATTCAACGAGCGCTCAACCGCGTCATAGACTTTCGTTCCCTCGCCCGACGTCGTCTGCATGATAGCCTGACGAATGACGGCTTTGTCGGACGTGAACTCATTCCAGTCGCGCACCGAGTCGTCGAAGGAAATCACTTTCACTTTGTCGGCTGAGCCTAGCTGCTCGACAAACGCAATCGCCGCTCGCTGGATCATCGGCAACTTTTCTTTAGTGCTGCCGCTGGTATCCAGAAGCAGTACCATGGTGAAGGGCGCGTTCACGGTCGCGAGAAACGCGATTTCCTGGGCGACGCCGTCCTCAGAAATCTTGAATTCTTCTTTCACCAGGTCGGCGATGTACCTCCCCGTGCGCGAACTGGCAATGACCGGAACAGTCACCAGGTTTGTGTCGACTTTCAAAGTCTCCAGGTCCTGTTCGACGGGAGCCTCCTCAACCTGTTCGACCTTAGCCGGTTTTTGCGGAGCAGCGACTGGCGGCTTTTTCTGCGGTTGAGCGAGCAAAGACTGCCCCACGAAAACGAGACTGAGCAGTAGAGCAAAAACTCGAGGCGCCAGTTGCATTGGAAGAAACGACGGCTGCGATGAATCGAACTATTTGGAGAGACGCGGTATTGTAAACACGTTTCAGCGCGAATCCAACTACGATCTGTCCCATCGCGCGATGTTTGACGAACTCTCGTATGTCCGATGAATGAACGTGTTCTGCTCGTTGCCCCGGATTCAAATCTGGCCCCGCAACTCGAATCAGCGGGTTTTCAAACCATCACGTGGCCGAAGCTGCAATTAACGCCGCTTGATAACTTCGCGGCCCTCGATGAGGCGATCGCGAATCTTTACGGCTACGACTGGATTATCTTCATCAATTCCGACGCAGTTCGCGTCTTTGTCGAGCGCATCGAGCAGCAGTCACGGGAAGTCAGCGACCTCGATACGCTCCGCGTATGCGCAATTGGCGAACCGACTGCCGCCGCGCTGGAACACGTGCAAGTTCATGTCGATGTGTTAGCGACGCAAACTAATCCGTCCGCAATCATCGAACATTTGGCAACGTACGCCGGTGGCATCCAAACCTTTGATCGTCTGAACTTCTTGTTGCCTCAAGCCGCAATTGGCCGGGACTATCTGAAAGAACACATTGAAAACACTGGTGCTCGCGCGGACGTGGTCGTTACGTACCAGACGGTTTCCAACGATGACTTGACGCGACTAGCCGGTCTGCAAAGCATGCTGCTCACCGGCAGCGTTGATGGCGTTGTGTTCACGAGCCCGGATGAAGTCTCGGAACTCGCGCGCGTGTTCGACACGAACAATCTCAGCCCGCTCCTGAGGAACACGTTAGTGCTCGCCATTGGCGACGCCACGACAAACGCGGCCGAAGCCGCCGGCATTTCGCAGCCGCTGCAACCGGACGCGTCTTCATCGCGCGCAATCACCGAATTGCTAGCGAACCGCTTCGGCGTTTAACCTCGACAGGCCGCCATTTGCGCTGTGCTAAACTGAAACGGATGAAAGGCCGAGTGCTCATCATCGACAGCGATCGAAACTCTTCGCATGCTTTGCGCGATCAGCTGAAGGCGCTTGGTTACGAAGTACTCGCCGAGCCAAACAACGCTTCAGGTATCAAAGTCGCCGAGACATTTTCTCCTTCGGTAATCATCACAGACACTATCCCCACCGACCGCGAGGCGTTCGCCGCCCTGCGCGAGATTCGGGTCAACCACCCGCACACTCCGATAATTGTTGCGGGCGAAGCAAGTTCGGTTGAGACGGCGCTGCGCGCGATTCAGGATGAGGGCGCCTACCACTATTTCAACAAGCCAGTCGAAGTCGAGAAACTGACGCCCGTGCTCGAGCGGGCGGTCGAACTCGCTGATGCACGGCGCGAGAACGATTTGCTGCGGCGGGAATTGCGCGACCGCGGCGCCTTCGGTGAACTGGTCGGCAACTCAGAAACGATGCAGCAGGTTTATCGCCTGATTGAACAGGTTGCGTCGTCGTCGGCTTCGGTGCTGATAACCGGCGAATCCGGCACCGGTAAAGAGCTGGTTGCCCGGACGATTCACAATCTGAGTCCGCGACGCGATGCACCGTTTCTCGCCATAAACTGCTCGGCCATCCCGGACACGTTGATGGAGTCGGAATTGTTCGGCCATGAAAAAGGAGCTTTCACCGGCGCAGTCGCGCGGCGGCACGGTTGTTTCGAGCTCGCAAACACCGGCACACTCTTGCTCGATGAAATCGGCGAAATGCCGACGCTGCTTCAGGCAAAACTGCTACGGGTTATCGAAGAACGCGTCCTGCATCGTCTTGGTAGTCGAAAGGACATTTCTGTGGATGTTCGCATTCTTGCCGCGACCAACCGGGACCCACACACAGCAGTCCGCGACCGAACGCTCCGCGAAGACCTTCTTTACCGTTTGAACGTAATCACGATTCATCTGCCGCGCCTGGCTGAACGACTCGACGATTTGCCGCTCCTGGTGCAACATCTCGTGACGCGGCTTGCCGCCAAACACGATCGACCGGCGCGATTCATCAGTCCGGCGGCACTCGACGCTCTTCAGTTTCATTCGTGGCCCGGAAACGTGCGCGAGCTGCGCAACGTCATCGAGCGCGCAGTTGTGATTTGTTCGGGTGAGCAAATTGAGCGTCATCATTTCACGCCGTATCCGTTTGATCAGCGGCAGCGATTACGGTCCGAAGATACGGTCACGTTTCCGGTTGGCACGCCCCTGGACGAAATTGAGCGTCACATGATTCTGCGCACGCTCGACAAGACGGGCAATAACAAGACTCGCGCGGCAGAGTTGCTCGGCATCAGCTTAAAGACGCTGCACAACAAATTGAATGCGTATCGAGCCAAGGGACTTCTTCAGGAAGAAGACAGATAGGACTATTTTTCATTTATCATTTGGCATTTAACATTTGTCATTTCTAAGACGCTGGCGCATTGCGCAACAAGCGATTCGGCAAATGAGAAATGTGAAATGACAAATGGAAAATGTTCTGCTCTTCTTCATTGATGGACTCGGCATCGGCACGCGTGGACCGCACAATCCGCTCGATGGGTTGCCGGACGCCGAGCCGCTGGCGATTTTTCAGGATGAGCAGGCGCGAATTCCGTTCGACGGCGTTTTAGTTGAGACCGACTCGCGTCTGGGCGTCGAGGGGCGGCCCCAAAGCGCATCCGGTCAAACGACGATACTCACCGGGATTAACGCGCCGGCCGCGATAGGCCATCACAAGCAGGGCTTTCCGAACGCAGCGCTGCTTCAAATTATTCGCGAACATTCGATTTTCCTGCAGCTTAAGCGCGCCGGAGTCGCTCCGATCACTTTCGCAAACACCTATACCAAACGTTTTTTCGAGAGTCGTCCACGATGGATCTCAGCAACCACGGCAGCGGTCGAAGCAGCCGGCCTCAGTTTCAATACCGTCGATGACCTGAGGGCCGGCCGTGCTGTGTACCAGGACTTCACCAACAGGCAACTGTTCGAACGCGGCGAAGACGTTGAACCTCGCACGCCCGAACAAGCGGCCGACGTTCTCGCGTCCGTCGTCGCGGACCACCGATTTACCCTTTACGAATACTTCATCACCGACAAGGTCGGCCACGCGCAGGACATGACTTCCGCGCGGCTCGTACTGCAAAATCTGGCGCAGATGATTCGCCGTCTCATTGGACAGCTGGATTTACAGAAAACCACCGTCATCATGACGAGCGATCACGGCAACATCGAAGACTTATCGACAAAGAGCCACACGCTCAACGCAGTCCCAACAATTATTTGGGGCCCGAACAAGGAGCTCATTTCGGCACGCATCACTTCGCTCGCCGACATAACGCCGGCGATTGTGAGCTCGTTAACCCATAGCCCCTCCCCGCAAGCGGGGAGGGGTTGGGGTGGGGTTACGCAACCGACAACCTCTCCCCCCAACCCCCTCCCCGCCTGCGGAGAGGGGGCTAAGCCAAATTAAAAAGCGCAACCGCGAATGTCTAAAAACCAAATCGCCCCAGACGGAAAGAACAATCCGCGTGAGATTTTCGGTTGGATGATGTATGACTGGGCAAACTCCGCGTTCTATACGACGGTGGTCGGCGCGCTTTACGGACAATATCTGACTTATGTCGTGCAGCAGGCGGTCGGCGAGAACGGCGTCGCGCTCAGCTTCGGGTCGTTCTTTTCAATCTCAGCAAAGTCCTTTTACCCACTTTGCATAACCCTGGCGGTGCTGATGCAGATCTTCCTTCTGCCCTTGCTGGGGGCGATGGCTGATTATTCGAGCCTGAAGAAACGGCTCCTGATCATCTTCTGTTACGCGGGCGCCGGAGCCACCTGCCTCATGTATTTCGTCGCCGGCGGGAGATACCTTCTCGGTGGACTGCTTTTCATCATCGCGATGCTGGGCTTCAACGCAGCCATCGTGATCTACAACTCGTATCTCCCACAAATCAGCACTGAGGACCGCCGTGACAAAATTTCGAGTCGCGGTTTCGCACTCGGATATCTCGGCGGTGGACTTCTGCTGGCGCTGAACTCAGTCTTCATCGGCGTCGTCGCTCCGCGAATAGGAATCGCCGAGCCGACGGCCGTCCGCATCTCGCTGCTGTCCGCCGGTATTTGGTGGGGCAGCTTCGCCTTGCTGACATTTAGCCTGCTGCGCTCACACAACGCGGCCCGCCGCCTTCCGCCGGGCAAGTCCTACCTAACGATTGGTTTTTCTGAGCTGGGTCAGACCTTCCGCGAGCTTCGGCGACTGCGTCACACGTTCCGTTACCTGATTGCCTATTTGTTTTTCATCGACGGCGTCCAGACGATTATCGGCATGGCCGGTGTATTTCTGGCGCAGGAATTGTTCGTCGCGCGCGGCCTGGAGGCCAGTCCGGCTTTTCTGCTCGGCATCTTCCTGTTGGTGCAGTTCATGGCCATCTTCGGGGCGCTGCTGTTCGAACGCATCGCTGCCTTCATCGGTACTAAGAAGGCAATCATGGCGTCGCTTGTGATCTGGTCGGGCGTCGTCATTTACGCCTATGGTTTTTTGCAGACAACGACGCAAGCCTGGTGGATGGCCGCGTTCATCGCCATTGTGCTGGGAGGAACGCAGGCCCTTTCACGCGGGCTCTACTCACGCATGATTCCGCCGGGACGTGAGGCTTCGTTTTTCGGACTCTATGAAATCTCCGAGCGCGCCTCGTGGATGGGCATGGGAATGTTCACTATCGTAGTCAACCAGACGGGTTCCTATCGTCAGGCGATTCTCCTTCTAATCATCTTTTTCGTGATTGGCCTGTTGATTCTGATCTTCACTGACACTGACCGGGCGATACACGAAGCCGGAAACCTTCTGCCTGAAGAGGCGGCCGAAACTCAAAGTTAAGCGGCGGTGTTTTTGCGTCGGGAGGCGCCGGCACGCTTCAAACATTCGCGCGAGCAATATGCGAGCGAGCCGCTGCTCAAGGTCCTACTCTCCGGAGTCCAAATACCGCACGTTTCGCATTTGACGAGTTTCTCGGCAGCATTGCCTGGCCGAGCGGGCTTGCTGGTCACTTGTTGAAAGTGCCGAACCGTTTTGAGGAATTGTCGCGCGAGAGTGATAACCGGACGAAGCACTCGGTACAGCACTATCGCGAGAACGAAAAGGACGCCGACGACGAGCAGGATTTTCAAGATTTTCTTAAATTGCTATTACGGGAGCTAACCGAGTGGCCAGGTCACGGCAAGTCGTCTTTTCGTCTGCGCGGGTAAGGATCGACTGCGCGACGACGCGACGGCGAATTTGGCCCGCGCCTGTCGATGCTGCCCGCCGGCAAACCGCGACCGTGCACTGCTTCTGTTAGGATCCGAGTAATTTCCTGCGACAACGTGCGATGCTCGGAGGCGGCTTTGCGCCGCAGGGACTCTTTCAGATCGCTAGGGACATAAGCTCCGATGAAAACGCCTTTGCGATTGGCCATTGGTTGGGGGCTCCTTCTTTCCAGGCTGATCGAACTCGGAAATACGCCGCACTCAGACGATAAGAAGCATATCAAGCAGTACGAAAGGAAAATGCCGATGCAATGAGAGCAAGTCTGTAAGCCGAATTCTGTCTCCCGCTTTCAGATTTGAAATTTCAGATCTGAGATCTCAAATCTGAAAGCGAAAGGGCGATCATTCCTCTAGCCCAGCCGTTGCCGATTGGATCCAGCGACCTACCCGGAAGCTTTGGGCGGGCAGCCCGTTTTGAATCTCAAATCGAAATCTGAGATTTCAAAGTGCTTCCCTATTTGGTCTTGCACCGCGAGGAGTTTGCCTGGCCGCGCATGTCACCACACGCGCCGGTGCGCTCTTACTCTCTCAAATCTCAAATGTGAGATCTGAGATTAGCCTTACGGCCGCACCGTTTCACCCATCACCTGCGGATTCAGAATTGAGATCTCAAAATCTGACTTGCCGCCGGCTGGTCTGTTTTCTGTTGCACTTGTCGTCGGTCAGCTTTGGAATCTTGAATTTTGAATTCTTGAATCCGAAGCTGCCGCCCCGCCGTTAGCGGGCTCGCTGCCCTATGGTGTTCGGACTTTCCTCTCCTTCGATTCGCGTCTGATTTCAAATCTAAGATCTGAAATTTGAGACTTTGAAAGCGAAGCAGCGACCGCCCGACCTGCTCTCATGCAAGGCGCGATAAGTATAGCAAACCATTGTTCAACACGCACAGGCGAAAATCGAAGACTTCGAAGCCGGTGTCGCGGAGGCATCTTGCCCGAATTCTTCAGGGTTTTAACCGAAATAGCCCAAACCGACGCGCAAATGACCGAGCATCGACGCAGGAAGTGTCGAGACAATAAACCACGTCATCACCGAATGGGTGACGGCCAGAGCGAAGAGGTTCGGGGCGCGCTGATAGACTGCGGCCCAAATTCCACCGGCGATAAGAGTAATCAGCGTGATCCAGGGGTTGGGAAGGTGCAGCAAGCCGAAGATAACGGCGACGAGCGAAACGCTAAGCCAGCCACGGCCGAGGGCAATCATTGCTCGCCTATTGAAGAAGCCTTGTAGCACGTACTGTTGCCCCAGGGCCCACACAAATCCGATTGCGAGCTGCAGCGCCAAATTTCGGTTCGGATGCCATCGCAGAAAACTAATCGACGAACCGGTCGTCCATGCTATTAACAGGCACGCCCCGGCCACCAGCATCACCGGCACGGCCAACAGATACAGCGCCCGAAGAAAGGTATCGAAACGGAAGCCGAGGTCGCGCAGGCTTTCGCGCCGGACGCGGTGGGACACGAACATCAACAGGACCCCAAAGATCACCGGTACAGCGATGACTGCCTTGCTGAACCCTGCGGCAGAAGCGAGCATCCATTCCGCAATCACGACTGAGGACGTAACGGAAGCGATCTCCCAAAGGGCGAGCGTCCGATCCGACAGCGCCGCTTTAGGCGCACTCGAAATATCCGGCAGTGAAGCTGAATCGTTCATTGAGCAGGCGTGGAATGGACTGTGAAGCGCAGGGGCTTCCCGATTATCTGGAGCGTCCTTCTCGCCGGCGAGGCGCCGCGATGCAGGAGATAGACGCGAGCTTCGTGTTCGCCCGGCGGCAGCGTCGGCGTTTTGAAAATAAAACCGTGCGAGTCATCCGCAGCGCGTCCTGCCTGACGGACGTCTGGCCGTAACTCAGCCGCCGTGCGTTGTTCGATAAATTGATCGTCGATGAATAGTTGTACTTCCACCCGCCGGCCCGGATTGTCATCGTCAACTGCCCACCCGGTAATTGTTTGCGCGTCTGCAAAATCCAACCAGCCACGCAGGCTCGGGTTCGTTGTCGAAAGATAGAAGCCTGCTGCAACCGTAGTGACCAGCAATGCTTCGGCGATAGATTTGCCGATTAGTAAGTTAGTCAGTCCCCCACGTGAAAAGAGATTCATGTCTGCTATTCAGGCAAAGAAAGAGGGCGGCACGCGTGCGCACCGCCCTTCGTCATCTGCATCACATGCGGCAGAGATTATCACATACCTGACCTGACCTCGATTCGATCACCGGCTTGCAGCAAAGGATCGGCGGCCTTTCCTTGTTCAATGGCCTTAAGATTGTGATCCTGCGCTCTGAGAAAGCCGCTCCCATCGCGGCGCGATATTTTTGCGGTGAACTGACGATCCTGACGAACTCCGCCAGCAGCCAGAAGCAGTTGTGTCAGCGTCATTCCCTGACGTAATTCTTTTTCGCCGGCGGACGCTACTTCACCACCGACGTAAACGAACAGACCCGACGCAGGCGACACACGAATAACATCACCCGGCATCACCAGCATCGACAATTCGTCGGTACGATTCACCGAAAGATTCGTTTCCTTGCCGTTTCTGACGACTGTCACGGTCGCGGCATCTGAACGTGGTAGGGCCTCAGCTAACAACGTGAACAGTGGCATCGCTTCACGGCGTAAGACCTTGCGGCCCGGATTGTCTACGGCGCCGGTTATCGAAACAAAGTGACTTGCATAGTCGCGGACACTTACCGACGGCCGCGGGTTCCGAATGACTTTGATCTCTAAGCTCAACTGGCGCGCGATCTCGTCAGGCGTAAGCCCGGCGACACTCATCGGCTTGGCGAGCAACGGATACTCCAACACGCCGTTCTTCATCACGGTAAAGAGGGTCGATTCGCGCGTCGCCATGTTCGTCAGACGAATGTCGAGCACATCGCCAATCCCAACGCGATAGATCGTGGTAGGAGCGGTGGCGGGAGCGGGACGTGGTGTTGTGGAATTACTGACGGTCAAGCTCGTCGGTTTCACGAGCTCCGGTTGGTTCACGGCGGCGCGTGGAATGTCGCGTGTGTTCGTTGGACGCGGCGGCGTGACCACTGCCGGATGAGCAGCTACCGGGACGCCGGAATCGCCCCACGCTGGTTTGGGCTGATTCGCCATGCCGGCATCGTTCGTCGGCTTGTTATTGGGCGCAACGGTCCGACTTCGGGTCGACGAATTCTGATTCTCCGGAGCTGGCGGAGGCGCGCTCGTCATACGCGCTCGGATTTGCGTTTGAGCCGTGACCGTCGGAACGGCCACTAAAAGGAAAAGAAAAACGAGGGATGTGTTTTTCACCATGACACTCAACTCCACATCAACTTTGCTGCTGGGCGTCGGGCAATGACGCCGAATTGCTCGCCCGTCGGGCGACGGGCTTATCAATGTGGATAAACGACGAAAGGCGGCTGGTTTCAGAAAAATTCGGGAAGTTTCCCGCAGGACACGCGGGGCAAGGCAGAATATTAGGAAGTGGCAGTCCGCGGCAGGAGTTCGCCGGCCATTTGAATTCCGTCTTTACCGCTGTCACGGACGGCTTGCGAGACGGTAAGGAGGGACCCGCCGGGCTCCTGTTGCGCCAGTTTCAGCACCATCGGCAGGTTCACGCCGGAAATAACTTCCACCGTAGGGTCATCAAGAAACATCGAGGCGACGTCGGTCGGCGCGCCACCGAACATGTCGGTGATTAGCAAAACTCCTTTTCCCTGCGACACGCGTGCGATCGCGCGCTCCAACTCGTGACGAGCGACGTCCACATCATCATGCCAGTCGATCGAAGCTGAAGTGATATGCGGCAGCGCTTTGCCAAGAATCATTTCGGCCGCCGCGAGAAACTCACTCCCCAAATGGGCATGCGAGACGATCACACCGCCCACGAGCGGTTGAGGAGCAGTACGCGCTGTGCCGTCGATAACTTTCATATCACTCTAACTCTTCGCGGGTGCGGCCTGACGCACGTCGCGGTGGACCGCCTGCGCATCGAACCCAACCTTACGCAGACGCGACGCCAGTTCATTCGCAATCATTACCGATCGATGGCGCCCGCCGGTGCAACCGATGCCAACCGTCAGATATGACTTCCCTTCCCGTTTGTACTGCGGCAGCAGATAAGTCAGCAGATCCATGAATCGTCCCACAGTGTCCTCGACCTCGGGCTGTGCGTTCAGGTATTTGATAACCCGCGGATCGTCGCCGGCGAGGTTCTTCAAGGTTGAGATGAAGAACGGATTCGGGAGATGCCGCACATCGAACAGAAGCTCCATTTCTCGCGGCACTCCGTATTTGTGGCCGAAGCTCAAGACTTGAACGCGCATCGGCGCCGCGTTGGCTGAGGGCCTGAATCGCTCGAGTAGCACGTTACGCAACGAATGAACCGTGTAGTCGGAAGTCTCGATCACTTCGTCCGCCAGCGCGCGCACGCGCTTCATCGCGGTCCGTTCAGCGCGAATCGCATCGTGCAGGCCCTTGCCACGCTCAGCCGGGTGCGGGCGGCGCGTTTCACTGAAGCGGCGCGCCAGGATTTCATCCGACGCTTCAAAGAAAAGAACTGAAACGGTCAGGCCGCGCCGGCGAAGACTGCGCAGTTGCGTCGCGAAATCCGCGAGGAACTGGCCTTCGCGAAAGCTGATTACCAGGGCCGCGCGATCGATCCGTCCGCGAGCATCATCGTGCGACTGCACCAGACGTGCGAACGTAGGCAGCAACGTCAGCGGCATATTGTCCACGCAAAAGTACCCGAGGTCCTCGAACGCGTTCGTCGCCGAACTCATGCCCGAGCCGCTCAGCCCTGTGATAATGACGACGTCCGGCGCGGTGCCATCAATCGCCCTGGGTTTTCGCTTTGTTGCCATAACGTGGCACAGACTTCAGTCTGTGATTTCAACGACATTGAGCATGATCCTGGTAGAAACCACAGACTGAAGTCTGTGCCACTACATCGCGAACGCGCTTCAATGTAATGGGGACTGTTCATCATTACAAGCACAAACGAAAAGGAGCGCGACCAAATTGATCCGCTCCTTTGCCGTTTTCAAGTTTGAATGACCGTCACGGCTCGATCAGACCAAAGTTTCCATCCTGACGCTTGTAAAGCACGCCGAGACGGTCTGTGTCCGCGTCACGAAAGACGACGAACTGATCATTGCGGCCTGACAAGTCGAGGGCGGCTTCTTCGGCCGTCATCGGCTTTACCGCGTAACGCCGGGCAGCGATGATGCGGGCCGGTGGCGGCGCAGCTTCGATCTGTCCATCCGGACTCGGCGCGTCCGCAGATCTCTTGCGCGCGTGCTGCTTGCGGTCAATGATGCGCTTCTTGAGTTTGAGAGCCTGCTTTTCGAGCTTATTGATGGCCCGGCTCAAAGCCATGTACATGTCGGCGTTAGTGTCTTTGGCGGCGAGAGTGTGATCGAGCCAGTAAACGACAATCTCGCCGATTTGCCGGTTCTTTTCGATTTCGAGAATTACATGTACGCGCGGCTCGGTTCCATTGAAGATGTTGTTGAGTTTCTTGAATTGCTCTTCAACGTGACGACGAATTGCTGGAGTGACTTCCACATGGCGTCCGGTGTATTCAAACTTCATTGCGGTTTTTCGCCTCTCATGTTGGCGCGCAGCACGAATTGTTTCTAAATTAGCGATGCGAAGCGACGATCACGCACATTAAACAACTGCGCGACGCTCGCGCGAGCCGGGAATGTTCATTTGGTCCCGGTATTTCGCCACCGTCCTGCGCGAAAGTTTTATTCCATCTTTCACCAATATCTTTACCACTTGATCGTCGGTAATTGGGTTGTGAGAGTCTTCTTCTTCTATCAATTTTTTGATCTTTAGCTTGATAATTCGCGTCGAAACTTCCTCGCCTTCCTCATTTAGCATGCCTTCAGTGAAGAAGCGGCGCAGTTCGATCACGCCCTGCGGAGTGTGTGCGTACTTGCGATTGACGACGCGTGAGACAGTGGATAGGTGCATGCCGATGTCTTCGGCGATGTCTTTCAACATCATCGGTTTTATGTACTGGACGCCGTTATCGAGAAACTCGCGCTGCCGATTCACGATCGATTCCACGACGCGATATATCGTCTGCCGGCGGTGCTCGATGTTTCGCAACAAATCGACGGCCGAGCGCATCTTCTCTTTGATGAAATCACGCGTCTCCTTGGTCGTGTCACCCTGCGAAAGCATCTGTTGATAGCTCGGACTGATGCGCAGGCGCGGACTGCCGTCATCGGCAAAGTAGATGATGTAATCGCCGCCCTCGTCCAGCTTTTCGATGTATATCTCGGGGGAAATCAGTACCGGCTCTTCAGACGAATAGCGGCGACCAGGATAAGGATCCAGCGTGCGGATGAATTGCAGCTCGGCGACCAGCGCTTCCACGTCAAGACCAATCTGTTTTGCCAGGTGCGGCAGCTTGTGCTGCTGCAAAGCTTCGAGGTGGTCCCGAATCAGCTGGCTGGCCAGCCGTTCGGTTTCACCACGCACCTCCAGCTGCGTCAGCAGGCACTCACGCACGTCGCGCGCGCCACAGCCAACTGGATCGAGCCTCATCACGAGCTGACGGGCGCGCTCAACTATCTCTTCCGACCAACCGCCTTGCGCCGCGATTTCTTCGTTGCTCGCATTCAGGCGACCATCTTCGTCGAGATTTCCGATGACTGCTTCCGCGGCGTCGCATACCTCGCCGTCCTCGCAGTCCATGTGAAGCTGCCATTCAAGATGCTCGCCCAAGGAAGGCGCCTTCGTAAGAAACTGCTCGAAAGTCGGCGCGTCTTCTTTATATTCAAATTCCTGAGTCTTGTACCCGGGGTCGAGGTAATCCTGAAACTCGCGGCCGAAGTCCACTTCTTCAAAGGGGTCGCGCGTCCCTTCGACTGCGCTGTCTTCGGTGCCCTCGACTGTGGCTGCTTCCGCATCCATTTCGAAGTCACCGGTGGGTTGAGCGTCAGGTCCCGATTCGGAAAACGAGACTTCGCTGTCACCAGCCCCGTTCGAAGACGGCGATCCAATTTCCGGCGCAGACGCCTCGACGTTCGAACCGGGCAGGTTCTCGAGCTCGCCACCATTGGCCATGTGGTCGAGGATCTTCTCAGCCAGTTCGCGCGCTTCCTCCTGCGTGGCCACTTCTTCGAGCACCGGATTTTCATTCAGTTGTTGCTGAATCAAATCCGAAAGCTCGATCGTAGTCATCTGCAGCATCTCGATGCGTTGACGCAACTGGGGCGTCAATACGAGTCGCTGCGAAAGACTGGTGGTTAACCTAACTGACATAGTCGGTGAATCTGCTCTTCAACTGCCGGGGGCTTGCTAGCGGGAATCCCGCGTGGAGGGATTATAACGCAATCGCGCATCAATCACTCGTCATCTTACATTCGGAACTTCTCGCCAAGATAAAGTCTTCGAACCTCGGCATCTTCTGTCAAGTCGCGCGGCTTTCCCGAGCGAAATATTTTCCCTTCGGCCATGATGTACGCGCGGTCGGTGACGCCGAGCGTCTCGCGGACGTTGTGATCCGTGACGAGAATTCCAATGCCGCGATCCCGCAAATATAGGATGACGGTTTGAATGTCATCTACTGCCTTGGGATCGATTCCGGCGAATGGCTCGTCGAGCAGGATGAACTGCGGCTCAGTGGCTAACGCGCGCGCGATCTCTGTGCGGCGTCGTTCACCGCCCGACAGAGATTCGCCGCGCGTGTTGCGTACGTGCTCGATGCCGAATTCCTGAAGCAGCTCCTCGACGCGTTTTAGTTGTTCACGACGACGCAGCCCCATTGTCTCGAGAACGGCGAGCAAGTTTTCAGCGACTGAAAGTTTTCGAAAAATTGATGGCTCCTGGGGCAAGTATCCCAAGCCAAGTCGAGCGCGCAGGTACATCGGCAAACGCGTAACGTCCTCACCACTCAATGAAATTCGGCCGTCTTCAGGAGTTTCCAGACCAACCATCATGTAGAACGTCGTGGTCTTTCCCGCGCCGTTTGCTCCCAGCAAGCCGACCACTTCGCCTGGCTCCACATGCAGAGTAACGTCGTCCACCACGCGCCGGCGGCCGTAGGATTTCCGCAGATTGAAAGCGGCAAGCGCGCGCGCCGAAGCAGTCTTCGATCCAACATCATGCGCGCGTGGCTGCGCTTTCGTGGCTGGCGGAGCTTCGATAGTTTGGGCCAAAACGCTTTCCTTCATTGCGAAGCAGATACTTCGTCTGGCAGTTTAACCGCTCGGACGGCGGCGACAAACTCCTTCATGCGCGCATGGTCCTTCTTCCCGGGCGAAAGCTCCAGCGCGCTGCACGCATCAACGGCGTAAGGCCTGACGGTGGCTATAGCTTCGCCCACATTTTCGGGGGAAAGGCCGCCGGCCAAAAACAGCCGCGGCAGCTGCCGTGCAGCCTCACGCGCAAGCGTCCAATCCGCCGTTCGGCCGGTGCCGCCACGCAGCGAAGGATCAGATGCGTCCACCATGAATGCATCAACCGGATACCGGCTTAGCGCACCCCAGTCGAGTGGGGCGCCATCAGGGATGACCTTAATCACTAACGGACACGGGTCGCCTCGCTTAAAGAATCGGCAATAGTTCGACTTCTCGTCGCCATGAAGCTGAATCCCATCGAGACCGACACTCTCAGCAGTTAGTCCAACGTCGAACAGCGTTTGGTTTACAAAGACGCCGACCACCTTCACCGACTGATGATCTGACTCCATCTCAGATCGAAGGGTAGAGATGATTTGCTGCGCGGCATCAGGTTCGATGAATCTCGGGCTGCACGGATAGAAGTTGAAACCGAGCATGTCTGCGCCGGCCGCGACCGCGGCGCGGGCATCTTCGAGATTCGTGATACCGCAGATTTTCACGAGGACAGACTGTGAGCCCGCTTCTGGTTCGCCGATAAACTCGCGAACGGCTTGCGCGGGATCAGGCGCACGCATCAACGCCTCGCCTACAAGAAAGCCCTGATAACCAACATCCCGGAGCTTCCGAACTTCCGGCGGCGATAAGCCGCTCTCGCTAACCAGGATCGCGTCCGTCGGCGCGACCTGCGCGAGTTGATAGGACGTTTCGACCGAGACTTCAAAAGTCCCCAAGTCGCGATTGTTGACACCAATAATCCGCGCGCCGCAGGCAACTGCGCGCTCGAGTTCATCTTTTGTATGAACCTCGATCAGTGCGTCCATGCCAAATTCATCCTCGGTAATGATGCGAAGGCGCTTTAGCTCTTCATCATTCAGCGCTGCAACGATCAATAGCAACGCATCAGCGCCGCTAAACGCCGATTCGTAGACCTGATACTCGTCGATAATAAAATCCTTGCGCAAGACCGGAAGTCGAGTGATTTCGCGAATGCGCCGGAGGTGCCCGAGCGAACCGCCGAAGTGATCTTCTTCAGTTAAAACGGAAATCGCAGCGGCGCCTGCCAACTCGTAGGTGCGTGCGATCGCCACGGGGCTCGCATTCGAGCTGATCTTTCCTTTCGAAGGCGACCGACGCTTAAACTCCGCAATTAGGTTGATCTGAGGACGCTCGAGCGCCTTTTTGAAAGCGTGTGGGAACCCGTCAGCGCGCTTCGGCATAAGACACGTACGCAGTACATCCAGCGACAGCGGCCAGCGTTCCTTGGCCTCAGCCACCCTTTGCCGTTTCACGGCGATGATTTCAGAAAGAAAGTCCATTGACCGATCATTCACCTGCGTTGGTCATTCTCACCAACGCGTTCAGTTTCGCAATGGCGCGGCCACTGGCAATGCTGCCTTCGGCCAACTGCATACCTTCTTTCAAACTTGGCGCCGAGTCACCCACGTGCAAGGCGGCCGCGGCATTTACCATCACAAGTGTACGCGCCGCGTCTCGGCGCTTTCCGCTTAAGACATCGCGAATCGTACCCGCGTTTGCTTCGGCGCTCTGGCCCGCCAAGCCTTCGAGAGAACCTCTTTGAACGCCGAAATCCTCTGGCGCAATTTCGAACGAACGAACCTGACTGTCGCGCGTCTCAACCACAAACGTTTTGTTCGCGAGCGTTATTTCGTCAAGGCCGTCCGCACCGTGGACAACCCACGCTCGTTCGGTGCCCAGAAGAGACAATGCGCGTGCCAGCGGTTCGACGAAGTCCCGATCGGATACGCCAATGATTTGTCGTGGCGCGCCCGCCGGATTCGTCAGCGGGCCGAGCAGATTGAAGGTCGTCTGCACGCCGAGCTGCCGTCGAATGCCGGCTACGCGCGCGGTGGCGCCATGGTAAAGCGGCGCGAACATGAAACAGATGCCGAGCTCATTCAAACATCTCTCAGAAACTTCAGGCCCGACCGAAACGTTGACACCCAATGCCGATAGCACATCGGCACTGCCGCACTTGCTGCTCGCCGCGCGATTGCCGTGCTTGGCGACCGGCAGTCCGGCACCGGCGATCACGAACGCTGCCGCAGTCGAGACGTTGAAACACTTCGCCGCGCTTGATCCGGTGCCGGCCGTATCAATGAATCGCTCGTGCCGTGACTGAATTCGCACCGCTCGAGCTCTCATGCCTTGGGCCAGTCCCGCCAACTCTTCGACTGTCTCGCCCTTGAGCTTGAGTGCGATCAACGTCGCGGCGATCTGACCGTCAGTTGCATCGTCGTTGAGCAGGGCCTCAAGCAGATCGTTCGCTTCGCTTCGCGAAAGATCGTCGCGGCGCATCAGCCGCGCGATGAAGTCCTTGAGTCCGGGGTCTGGAGTCTCAAGTCCGGTAGCTGATGTTGGCTGATTCATCGTCGCGACGCTGCGATTAATAGATTGACTCCAGACTTCGCACTCCAGACTTACAGACTCAAAAAGTTAGCGAGCAACTTCTTTCCTTCCGTCGTCATTATTGATTCCGGATGAAACTGAACGCCTTCGATCTTTAGCCTGCGATGCCGCAAACCCATGATCGTTCCATTCGGAGTTGTCGCCGAAATCTCCAATTCGACCGGGAAAGTCTCACGCTCGACGATCAGCGAGTGATATCGGCCTGCCGGGAAAGGATTTTCCAGACCGTTGAAGATCGTTTTGCCGTCGTGCTGCACCCGTGACGATTTTCCGTGGAATTGCCGGGACGAACGCACCACTCGTCCGCCAAACACCTGCCCGATCGCCTGATGCCCCAAACAAACGCCGAGAATCGGAAGTTTGCCGGCAAACTTCTCGATCACACTCATCGAGATGCCTGCGTCGTTGGGCGTTCCCGGTCCCGGCGAAATCAGTAGTCGATCGGGCGTCATCGCCTCGATCTGCTCGACGGTAACTTGATCATTCCGCCGCACCTCGATTCGCTCGCCCAGTTCACCAAGGTATTGGACGAGGTTGTAAGTAAATGAATCGTAGTTGTCGATTACAAGAAGCATGTCAAGGGTCAGTAGTCAGTTGTCAGTTGTCAGTGGTCAGTAGTCAGTTGTACAACGACGAGATGAACGCTTTGTTGGCTACAGACACTTGGCAACAGACAACAAACAACTGACTACTGACAACTGACTACTGACAACTGACTATTGACAACTGACTACTGACGGCTGCGTTCCGCAGCCTTGAGCATAAGTTCAATACTGCCGCGACTATTCTTCGCAGCCCAACCCGCCGCCGTCACGCCGTCAACATCTCTAATCTTCGGATCGGCGCCGCGGCTGAGCAACACGCTGACAACCTCTTCGTGTCCGTATGCGGCCGCCCACATCAGTGCAGTCCCTCCCAACTGATTCTTGACGTTCGGATTCGCACCGCCGTCCAACAGCAGCTTCAGTATCCTTGTGTTTCCGTAAAGCGCGGCGCCGTGAACGGCCGCGTCACCGTCCTTGTCCTGATGATTTACATCCCCGCCACGTTTCAAAATCAACTCCACGACTGGTTCCCGCTGATGCCACACGGCGAGCATCAAGGCCGTCATGCCTTCCGGATGTTCAGCTTTGAAGTCAGTGTTCGGATGAGCAAGCAAGGCGCCGGTGACCAGGTCGTGATCTTCTGATAACGCAAGCAAGAGCGCGGTCCAGTTATTACGGCCTTTCGCATTCACATCAGCGCCCCCGCGCAACAGCGCTTCGACGATCTTGGCATCACCGCGCGCCGCGCTCGCGGTCAGTGCTGTGTCATCGTCTGTGTTCTTCGCGTTCACGTTGATGCCGGCGCTGATAAAACCGTTAACCGACATGACATCGCCGGCAGCCGCGGCTCTGAAGAAGGACTGCTCATCGAAGTCGTAACCCCGCAGTTGCAAAAATCGCTTTGCGGCTTCAGGTGTCGGCTGATCGCTCGAGGCGCCAGTGCACCCACCAAGCCACACACAGAGCGCCATCGCCGCGTATTTCGCGGACCGGCGGAAAACGGTAGGTTTGCGACTACTTTTCACAGCGCGAAACAGTTGCACGGGTGATTCGGACCGGCGAAACGGGTTTCTCTTCTTCCGCCGGCGCCCGGTTGATCGAGTCGGCGACTTCAATCCCGCGCAGCACACGACCGAACGCCGCAAACTTCCCGTCCAGGTGCGGCCCGTCACCGACGAGAATAAAGAAGTGCGTCGTTGCGCTGTTCGGTTCTTCGCCGCGCGCCATCGAAACGATTCCGCGTACGTGTTTCACATCGTTCGGCTCGTCGGGCAGCGAACGTTGCATTCTCGCCGACAGTTCCCTGCCCCACTTCTCGCTCGTCGAAAGGTTGCCACCCTGAATTACAAAACCTTTCACCGTGCGGCTGAAGGTTGTCGTGTCCAGCGCGCCTGAAGCCGCCAGATTCAAAAACCCGCGCACGGTTTCAGGAGCTTTATTCGCCAAGAGCTCAAAGACAATCAGGCCCTGTTCGGTTTCGAGTGATACACACTGGCCCGTCATCTGCTCGACTGAGGCGCCGACGAATGGCTCGACCCGTGGCGTCGGCGACGCAACCGGCCGCGCGTTTGCCTTCTTCAAAGTGTCCGCGCTCGGCGCTGGATTCTGGGCGAAGACCGGCGCCGCGCCCGCCGCCAGGATCAAGAGAAGTCTAGCGAGTGTCATAGGCCTCTCTCAGCCAACTCAATCGCGCGAAACAGCGCGCGCGCCTTGTTCACGCATTCTTCGTACTCTCGCTCCGGGACTGAGTCGGCAACGATGCCGGCGCCCGCCTGGACGGTAGCCACGCCGTCGCGCAAATGGATCGTCCGGATCGCGATACACGAATCCAGGTTGTCGGCGTAATCAACATAAAGCACGGACCCTGCGTAAACGCCGCGCTTCGCCGGTTCGAGTTGATCGATGATTTGCATCGCCCGAATCTTTGGCGCGCCGGTGACTGTGCCCGCGGGAAAACACGAACGCAACGCATCGAATCGGTCGAGGTCGTCACGCAGGCGCGAGCGCAGGCTGGTCACCAAATGCTGCACGTGGGAATAACGTTCGATCGACATCAGCTCTTCGACTTTTACCGAACCGTAATCTGAGACGCGTCCCAAATCGTTTCGACCAAGATCCACAAGCATCGTGTGCTCGGCGACTTCTTTCTCATCGCTGCTCATCTCTTCGCCGAGCATCCAGTCTTCCGCTTCAGTCGCCCCACGTCGCCGCGTCCCCGCAATCGGGCGGTAATCCAGGCGCTGACCGTGACAGCGAACCAGCATCTCTGGCGACGATCCAATGATCGTCTCGCCACCCATGCGCAGCAGGAACATATAAGGCGAAGGGTTCGTCGCGCGCAGCGCACGATAAATCGCCAAAGGATCGGCGGCAGTTGGCTTTGTGAATTTCTGGGCGATGACTGCCTGATAACAGTCGCCGGCGGCGATGTGCTGTTTCACCTTTTCGACCGCCGCTTCGAATTGAGGCCTTGGCCAATTGGATTGGAAGTGAACGGTTGTTTGTCCGATTGTCGGCTGATTTGAAGGAACAGTTATCGGCTCGCTAAGCAGGTTCTCGATACGCTCAGTCTCGCGAACGGCTTTGTCATAAAGCGAGCGCAACTGTTCACCATCGCCCGCAGCTTCAGAAACGAATACGACCGAAGTGATTTCAATCTGCTGCTGCACACGATCGAATGCCAGCACGGTGCGGAAGAACATCCAGACCGCATCATCTGAATCCGGCTGATGGCCATTGTGCCAAAGCACCGGCTCGAACCAACTCGCCGCGTCATAACCGAGGTAGCCGACCGCGCCTCCACACAACGGCGCTAGTCCGGGCCGCCGCGCCAGCTTCTTTTCGCTAAACGTCTCGCGCAGGACATCGACCGCATTGTGCTCGACTGTTTCCTGGCGGCCCTCTTTCTGAATCGTAGTTGTGCCGCCGCGACCGCGAGCGATCATCCAGGGGTCGGCGCCAACGAATGAATAGCGCGCGAGACGTTCACCGCCTTCGATTGATTCCAGCAAGAACGCGTACGACGCATCGCCCCCAATCCGCAGAAACGCGCCCAGCGGCGTCTGCAAATCAGCGAGCACCGTCCGCGTCACCGGCACGACGTTTCCGCGCGCGGTTTCGCGTTCAAATTCTTCGAAGGTAGCTGGAGAAAGCGACAGCATCTGCCGCGTTTTATAACACGTCTGGAGTTGCGGGAGACAATAAGCCGGCGTTACAGCATTCGATTGGCGGCCAGCCAGTGTCCCCCATCAACAACCAGCACCGCACCGTTGATGTAACTGGCTGCGTCTGAGCAAAGGAAGACGGCGGAGGCTTCAATGTCCTGAATGCGGCCCATGCGGCCGAGTGGCACACGGTTTCGAAGTTTTTCTTTGATTGCTTCAGGAACGAGGCGCTTCATCCCTTCCGTATCTTCGATTGGTCCTGGCGCAATCGCATTAACGCGAATGCCATAGCGGCCCCACTCAACCGCCAGATTTCGAGTCAAAGCATCAACACCGGCTTTGGCCGCGGAAACATGAAGCTGCATCGGCGTGCCGAGGTAATGCAGGGTCGCGCTGATGTTCAGAATCTGTCCCTTGTGCTCCTTCAGCTGATCGAACGCGGCACGGCAGACATTGAACGTGCCTTTCAGATCGATATCGACGACTGTGCCGAACCCGTTCGGTGAAAGCTCCTCCGGTTTGCAAAGGAAGTTTCCGGCCGCACCGTTCACGACGATGTCGATCTTGTCGAAGCGCTCGACGGTAGCGGCGAGGGCGGTCGCCACTTGATCCGGATGGCGAACGTCTGCCGCGACGGCGAAGGCTTCGCCAGATGTATCACTCCGCGCGTCGTTAATCGACGCGGCCGCAGGCTCGAGATGTTCCATGCTGCGGCTGACGAGCGCGACGTGTGCGCCGGCTTCAGAGAGTGCGCGCGCAACGCCTCCGGTAATGCCGGTGCCGCCGCCGGTGACGAACGCAACATGGTCCTTAAGGACGCCTTCAGCGAAGATTGAACTCATTCCTGTACCTCGGGGCTATTTTCGTCGTTTGAAGTAATACGCACACTGATTTAAATCCCCAGAACACGTGACGGTGGTAAGTTCCCAACCCTCGTTACCCAGCCTATTGAAAGAACTTCCCTGGCCGTGCCAAGCGCCTACCGTTTGGTATTCCCAATGCTCGCGGGGCGGCGTCTTTGTCTGTGCGGAGATTCCGAATGCGATCGCGCACAACAACGCGATACAACCAACGACCCAAAGAGTTTTCCGTTTCATAAAAACCTCATTTCGCAAGGCTGCCGTTAACCACCAGCGATAAAGGGCCGAGCCTGAACAATGTAGATCTGTCCGCGCATGTAAGCCCACTCAATGTCCTGATCGTGCCCGCCGAATAAGCGCTTGATGTTCTGCCCGGCGGCGGCGAGTCTTCGCACCACGGCATCGCTGAGCACTGCTCTTTCGCCGCTGATCGGAATTTCTTTGACGCCTCCGTTTTCGTCGAACGTCAGCAAGCTGTCTTCTTCGGAACGCGTCAGCACTTGAACGGCGTTAGCGCGCGGGCGAAATACGACTTGCTCGGCAACTCTCTGCCCTTCGACCACTTTGATGCCGAGACCGCGTTTGGCGCTGATGTAGATGGCTTCACGCGCGTTGCGATTGAACGGATCTGTGGTAATCATCACGCCGGAGCTTTCAGAGTTAATACCGTCCTGAATCAGCACGGCCATGAATACTTTCATGTGATCGATCCCGGCGCGCTCGCGTGCTTCGTAAGCTTGAAAGTTCCAAACCGATGCCCAGACAGTCTTAATACCTTCGATCAACTGATCGTCGGTACGCAGATTCGGCATGCTGGTGTAAATGCCGGCGCCGCTGAAATTTGGCAGGTCTTCGCTGTTTGTCGAGCTGCGCGCGAACACTCCTCGGCCGCCGAGGTCGGCTCGCCAACGACGCAGCACTTCGGCGCTCAGCTTCGCGTCGAACGTTCCCCGCTGAATCTTTTCCCGGAGTTTCGTCAATTCCCCGCGCCGGTGCACCGGGTCGTGCACGAACTTCTGGTCGTTCAGCAGTTCGTAAATCTCGTCGTCGATTTCGTTCTGTTTGATGAACGCATCGTAGTACGAGAACGGAACCGTGAATCCGGGCGGAACCGCGAAACCCGGCAGCCGCGCCCGAATCAATTCACCAAGGTTCGCAGACTTTGCGCCGTACGCAATCGACGAAGTCCTTCTCTGCTCGTTCAACGTCGCGAGGCGCATAACCGCCAAATCGAATCGCGGCGTCATGATGTCGCGCCGCTGCTTCAACCGCTGCTGATACTCCGCCAGGGCCGTGTTGTCCGCGCGCTTGATCGTGTACGTGTCGCGGCGCGCGTCGAACTCGACCCACCAGCCGTCATACTGCTTAAACAGCTCGTGCGCATTCTTGATGTAAGCGTTCGGGACGCCCCAACCCTTTGCGAGCAAATTGATGTGTGACAGTGGCGTTGAAGGTTTGCTTGTAATGATGCCGGCGACTGGCGGCAATTGAATCGGGACTTCGTCGAGCACGAGAATCTCGTTGGAACCAATCTCGACATGGTCATCAAGCTTCCGAATGACGTGAATCCGGCCGAGGCCTTTGGCAACGTTCAGCGCCTGATAATCCTGTCCTCGCAGAATCTCGGTTTGCAGCACGCGCGCCAAACCGGCAATGCTCGCTGAGGCTTCTTCCTGCCGCAGCGAATTCGGTTTGTAAGCAACCGGCGTGAAGAATGTACGGTTGATGACGTCGGAAGTTAGTTTGATCTGTTCGGGTGGAATCAAATCGCCTTCCCAGAATTCAAAAGTCCACTTTCTGACTGGGGTTTGATACGCGACCGTCCCGAGAATGAATCGCCGATTCGGCTTAATATAATTGTTTTCGAAAAATACCTGACCGCGTTCAAGCGAAAGATAAGTGCCGTTGACGAAATCCTTGTGAAATTTGTAGCGCTTCGAATTGACGTAATAGATGCGGTCCTTGTTCTGCCGATCGATCACGAACATCACGTGCGGCAACGCGTACGGCGTCTCCGGATCGTAAACGACGCCGAGCGCATCGAACTCGGCGCGACTCTTCACCGCCGGCAATGAACCTGGATCATCGGTGCGTACGGCCGCGCGCGAACTGATCAATCCCATCGCGAGAACAAAAGACAAGACTGTGGCAATCCGTTTCATGTTCGATTTCAACGCTGCGCCTGACACAAATTGATAGCGTGCTGCAACGCTACTCTAAGGCTGTTCGCCGCATCGACACTCTTCAACTGAATCAAGGTCGAGGCATATGAAGCCTCGTCGAGCGTTCTGCCCATGGCGCCGTTTTCGTTCGCATGCTTCAGCACCTTAATCTTCAACTGATTGTCACGGGTAGCTATGAACAGAGTCGACGTGTTGCCCAATTTATTGGCTCTCAGCGTTTCGAGACTCAAGTCGCCCAGGTCCATCTGAACTTCCATAATGGCATAGACCAGTTTGCTTGAGACCATAGTTTCCCTGAAACGCGGTATCAAACGATAAGAGACACGGCAGGTTTTGAAGTTGAAGGGCTCGAGCTTGCTCGAGTCGTTCGTCATGCCTTCGCGGTCCAAGTGCGTTTTGATCCACTTCAGCGTTTCATCCAGTGACGCTTTGTTGGCGTCGGACGGAACGTTGGCGGGCACTTCTGAGATGGTGGGCTGAGGCGGCGCAAGCCCCCCGGCCCGGATCATCGCTTCGACAAACTCGCGCAGGATGCTCAAATGGATTGGTGTCAGGGGAAAGACCGTGTCGCCGAGTTTCATCACAACGCTCTTTGCTTTTGAGATTTTTGCTAAATCATCAAGATCTGCGTGCAACATCGACATCCGCTCGAGCGTCAATACATCGGCTTTCGCGATCAGGGCGGTTCGCGGCAGCCTGGCGCGAACACTTGTGTTGTCTTTTGACGGCTGGCCGTTGCCCTCGGCAACCTTCGAATAGGACAAAGATCCAAAGTCGATAATTTCGTCGTCAGCTTTGACCCTGAACTGATGGGCTAAATCATTTTCGTAGAGTGGCCTTTGCGCAAACGACGAAAATTCGACATTGATTTGATCTGGGAGACTGCCTGGATTGTTCTGTTTGGCGTGCCGGCCGTTGAACTGAAGCTGCATGAACTGCGACGGCATGTTGATGACGTAAAGCACGTCACTCTTAACAATTGTTTGATCAATCAAGTGGACTATTGAGACATGTGACTGCTGGCCGAATCCGGTTGTGGCAACAGCGAGCGAGATCAGGAGCGCGCAGAAATAAGAACAAATGCTCGCTGCTCTCGACATGTGTCTACTTGCCTTCCTTCAGCAACTCGCGGCCTTCAGTGACGAGCAATTCTACCAGATCGTCAATGTGCCGCTGTTCAGTTAAATAGCTGTTGATATTCACGCGCAGCGCGCGGCGGCCGTGGAGAATCGTCGATGGAAAGAACGCTTTGCCACTGCGTTCGATGCGCTGTTGCAAAGCCTGCTGAATCTGATCCTGATCCTCTGGTGACATCGCCCGCACCGTCTCAGGCAGATAACGAAAGCAGCACACAGCCGTTTCAACCTCTCCGATACGCTGGAATTCCGGTGTCTCGTCGAGCCGTCGCGCGAGATGTTCCGCCAGCTCGAGGTGGCGCTCAGTGGTTTGGGCGTACCCGAATTTACCCATGAACTTAAAGCACATCCAGAGCTTCAAAGCGTTGAAACGTCGCGTGCCCATCTGGCCGTAACGAAAGAAATCGAATTGCGCATCCGCGAAACCGCGCTGCTCGCTCAAGTACTCAGGCGACATATCGAACGAGTTGCGCAGAACCTGCGCCCCGTCGCGTACTAGAGTCGCGCCGCAGGAAAACGGCACAAACATCCACTTGTGCGGATCGAAGGTGATCGAGTCGGCCAGCTCAATGCCACGCAGCTTTGATTTGTGTTTGTCTGAAAATGCCAGCCCGCCCCCATACGCCGCATCAACGTGAAACCACAGATCGTACTCGCGCGCGATGTCAGCAAGTTCCGGAAGCGGATCGATCACTCCCGTCGAAGTTGTCCCGGCAACACCGACGATGCAGAAGGGGCGCCGGCCCGTTTCAATGTCCGCGCTAATCGCATCTCGCAAACGATCGAGCCGAATGTGAAAGCGTTCATCCGTAGCAATCTTGCGCAGGCTCTCGCGCCCAAGGCCGAGAATGTCCAGACTCTTTTCAACCGAATAGTGACACTGTTCGGACGTATAGACCGTGAGTTCGCCGGCAGCCCGCGCGCCACGTCGGGGGATTTCGCTAGACACCCGATCGCGCGCACACTTCAGCGCGATTAAATTGGCTTCCGAACCGCCGCTGGCGAGAACGCCGTACGCTGTCGATTCATAGCCGATCAATTCGCACATCCAACGGATCACTCGATCCTCGATGAGCGCCGAGGTCGGTCCGTTCCGCCACGCGCCGGCATTTTGATTGAGTGACGAACAGAGCGCGTCGGCCCACACACCGATCGCTAATGGCGTCGGATTGAACTGGCCAAAGTAGCGAGGACTCGGAACCTGCATGGCGTGCGGCACCACGTCGCGGGCACACTTGTCGAGAATTTCCTGCGCCGGCATGCCATGAAGCGGTAATGGTTCCTCAAATAGCCTCTTGAGATCGTCAGGCGTGGCCCGTGACGTGACGGGCCGCGATTCGAGAGAACGTGCGTGCTCAGAGATCAGTTTCGTGACCGCGGTACCGAGCGTTTCGTGCAGACGGCTGAATTCGTCAGGGGTCATGATAAGGTTAGCCACGCCAACGCGAACGACGCTAATGTAAACAGATAAGACGGCAAATGGAAACGGAGATCGAACAATTCAGACGCGCCCTCGCGCTGCACAGTGAGGTGTTCGGCGTCGAATTTCAATCGGAACACATTGACCGTCTCAGCTCGTATTACGAGCTGCTGCTGAAGTGGAACCCGAAACTGCATCTGGTCGCGCCGTGCTCACCTGAAGAGTTCGCTGTCAGACACATTCTCGAATCTCTCACGCTCCTGAAACACCTCTCAACGAATGCGCATGTCGCCGACGTTGGCACTGGCGCCGGGCTTCCCATCATTCCGTGTCTGCTTGTCCGCGATGATCTTCACGGCGTGCTGATCGAGTCATCACAACGCAAAGCTGCGTTTCTGAAAGAGGCCCTACGGCGCGTTAAATTTCCCGACCGAACTCGATTGATCGTGGCGCGTTTCGAAGACGTGCCCTGCCCTGACGTGGGCTTCATCACCTGCCGGGCCATCGACAAGTTCAGCGAACTGCTGCTGAAACTGATCGCTTGGGCGCCCGAGGAAGCTACTTATTTGTTCTTTGCGGGCGAATCGCTGTTGGAGCAAATTCGACGGTTGCTGCCGGGTGGCTCCATTGAACGAATCCCGAGGTCTGAAAGGCGTTTCCTCGTCGCCGCGCATGTTTGGGAAATCCGCGCTGGGTGACCATATCTTCTTGGAACTGAATTTGGATTGGTCGTTTCGTGTCTCTAAAAGTCCTCTTAATTGATGTCTGAAGCCGGCAAGGTCTTCGACGAGTGAGCCCAACAGAAGGCGGTAGATGATGCGATTACTTTTGAAAGCGTCCTGTGGACTGGCGGTATTGCTGTTTGCGTTGGCCACGGTTCCGGCGGCAAAAGCCGACACGCTTTCGATTAGCGCTGATGGCTTTACGGTTAATGACCTGGGCAATGACGGCTCAGTCCCGAACGGTTTGGACACCTTGATTGGCTACGCGGCAACGCGACCCTTTACTTTCGACGGCCCTGGCAGTTTTGTCGCTACTCTGAACGACCTCACCCTGGCGATGGGCTTTACTGGCGTTGACTCTCCGGGCTCGCATGATTTCAATTTCTCACAACTCGTCTTCATCGACGGGCAGGCGCAGATGATGAACATCTTCGGCACGATCGACATCGGCTTTGAGACCCACACTTTGCACCTGCTTCACGCCGATCCGCTTACATTCACTTTCGACACCTTCACGGTGGACGTAAGTATGATGCCAGTGTCGATCTTCGGAAACTCCGGACTCGATTTTGGCGAGTTCTGCGGGCTCCTTGAGGCGCAACTCACGATTACAGAGAACTGTGAACCGGTGCCCGAGCCTGCCACGCTCACGCTGTTAGGCCTCGGCCTGGCGGGAACAGCCGCCAAGATCCGGCAACGCCGCAAACAAGCGCGCCTGAACCAAGCCTAGCCGGCGCGCCTCATCTATTTAATTGTGACTGTGATTGTCTGCTGACCGGTGATGACGAATTCAGCGGGCGCCAATTCCCGTTCGTAAAGCTGCGAGACAGACATCGGCGTGTACCCGCCCGAACTGCGTTCACTGTTTAGTGTGGCGACAGACGACGGCGGAAGATTCGGCATCTCATTCGTCCCGATCACGACGCCGGGCGCCGGGCGCTGAACGCGGAGATAAAGCCGATCGTTTTTCTTCACCTTGTTGATTGCGGTAACCAACTGATCGAGGTTAAGCGGAACAAATTGCCGCGCGGCGGAAGCCTCCTGCAAACTGGCGCCATCGCCGACCGTGATCATCAGCGGGCCTGACGCAGCGTCCGCGGGAATCTGCACCGGAATACGTTGCACGAATTGACGTCCGGCATCGGTGCGGAGATAGGCTTGAACTTCCACTGTTTCGCCGCTGGCGACTTCAGTTCGATCCAGCGACAGCCGTTCGAGCGATGCGACGTTGGTGTCTTCACTCGCCCAAATCTCGACATTAATTCCCTTCAGGGCGACGTTTTCAAATCCGCTGCTGAGGAGTTCGGCAACCGGGCTCGCAATCGAGCTGGCCGCCATCATGGTGGCGTTCTGCGAAGCAAACCGACGTTCCAACTCGATCGGCTTTTGTCCTTCGACCGTGATTGAACCGCGCAAGGACAGAGTAGCTTCGCCCATTGAGCGCTCTTGCGCGTTAATGCTGTTGAAAACCGTGATCATCAAAAGCAGCGGCGTCAGGAATTCGTCGTTGACCACTTCAAAAGCAAACTGCTCATTCTGATTGCGACTGGTGTGGAGGTTGATTTTGATCGGAATCATCTTTGGCGCGCGGCCCAGCTTGCCGAAAATTCCCGTCGCCCGATCCTGCGAAATCGTTCCCACCATCTGCCCCGGCACCGCCAGCTTGAACGAGTTGTATGCGTTTGGAATCACTGTGACCACTGAGCTCTCAGCCATCGGCATGTCAGCGCCGCCCAGGCTCAGGAACGGATGGCCAAAGGCGTAGATGCGCTCGCCGTCGCGCGACGTGACCGTTCCCGACGCCGCGATAGAAAGATCACCACGGACGAGCTGAACACTGACCGACGCGCCTGGCGCCAGCGTCTTTTCGTTGAACGGAGCAAGCGGGGTGATCGCAGCACCGCCGCCCACACCGGCAACGGGCAGTAGACCGCGGCTCGTCAACTCGTTTGAAAAGAGCGAGAGGCTTTCCTGAGAGATGCCACTGAAAACTAACGGCGTGGCGATCCGCTGAATCTGCTGGCCGATGAACGGCGCGAGCGGCGAGCCGGCAGAAACGCCCGCCATCAGTGGACCATTGGCCGTCTCTTGCTTGGGCAGCGACGGTTTCCATTCGGTGCGCGCCAATTGCGCCATCGATACCGGGCGCGGGCGGCGCGCAATCTTCGGCGAGCCGGCTTCAAAAATGTCGATCATCTGCTCGATCGGAGTGATGCCGCAAATGGGCTCTTTCGCGAAAGGAAAGCTGTAGGCAATTGCGCCTACTAAACGGTTATCAACGTAAACGGGCGAACCGGACATGCCCGCGAAAACGCCGGTTTTGGCGACGTTCGGTCCGCTGAGTCTGCCAATGATCAGGGAGTGGCGCGGGCCATTGAAGTTCGGCATCACGCCGATAATTTCGATTCCAAACTCTTCAGACGCGCTGCCGGAAAACACCGTGCGCGCGACGCCTTTCATTCCCGGCCGCAGATCCTGAACCGGCATAATCGTATGCCCGCCGACGGTCTTGAAAGACACGGGGGTCTTCTCCTGAGCACCCACGAGCGAAAACATGCTGAGGACAAAGGCAGTGAGGACGAAAAACGAAACGATTTGTTTAGTGATTTTCATAATGCGATTGCGCGTGCTCGGAGAAGCGCTGTAAACGGAATATAGCCCAATTCGATTGAAAGTAATAGCATCAAGTCCGGTTGACGCGTATGTTCGATGTCCAAGGGTTCATTCTGGTTGGCGGCGCCTCTCGACGAATGGGTCAAGACAAGGCGCAAATGCGGCTCGGCCCTGAAACAATGCTTGAGCGGCTGGCCGCTCAGTTAGCCCCGGTCACCTCTTCAGTGACGCTGGTCGGAAACCCTCAGGCTTATGTGGGGCATTCCCTGCCGACTATTCCTGACGTCTACGAAAAGTGGGGAGCGCTGGGCGGAATCCACGCGGCACTGTCAGCGGCAAAGACCGATTGGATCATCGTAATCGCGTGTGACTTGCCGTTCGTCACGCGAAGTCTTTTCGATAGGTTGAAGAGCTTTGCAGACGAATCCCCAAACGAAGTCATTGACTCGATCGTTCCCATACAGCCTGACGGTCGTCCGCAACCCGTCTGCGCGCTCTACCGCCGCGAGGCCTGTCTGCCGGAGATTGAGAGGTTAGTCAGCGCCGGCGAACACACTCCTCGAGCCCTGCTGGCAAATGTCAGAACCCGATTTGTTCAGTTTCCGGAGTTGGGCGACTTACCGGGCGCGGAAAACTTCTTCTTAAACTTGAATACGCCCGGGGACTTCGAACGCGCGAAACGGCTCGCTTAAGCAACCCGCAGGCGCTGATAGTTTGGCTCTTCGGTTTCCTCTCAACTTTTCAGTTGCAAATCATCTTTCTTCCCGCATAATGCGAATCATGGCATCGCGCCGGAGCCCCATCAGACGGATAGCGACAACTTTCCTCCCGATTGTTCTGATCATTCTGATCGCAGTCGTCGTGGTGATGGGTCTGATCGTTTACAACATCACGCGGCCGACGCGCGCTGCTTATCTGGTTACGCCACAAAGCTTCACCCTCGGCCCCATTCTGAAAGCCAGCGACGCTACCTGGCCCAACCATGACGGAACACAGGCGCGAGGTTGGCTGATCAAGGGCGATGAAGGTGCGCCCGCAGTCATTCTTCTCCATCGGTACGGCGCGGATCGATCGTCGCTGCTGAATTTGGCGGTGAAGCTTAACGAGAGCACCGGCTTCACGGTGCTGTGGCCTGATCTGCGCGGGCACGGTCTGAATCCGCCGGTCAACTGGACGCTGTTTGGCGCGATCGAGGGCGACGACGCCACCGCGGCCATTGATCACCTGCGCACTTTGAAGACCGCCGCGGGACAACCGCATGTGGGGTTCATCGGGATTTTCGGTGTGGAGCTTGGCGCCTACGCCGCGCTCGATGCCGCGAAGCGCTATCCGGAAGTGCGCGCACTGGCGCTGGATTCAGCGCCGGGCTCACCGGACGACCTGGTTCGTTCGGCCACCAGTCAACGCACCGCAATGAGCAACGTGTTGTTTCAAAAGCTGGGTTGCTGGGGCGTGCGCGCCTACGCGTGGGGCAAATATCAAAGCATTCCGTCCTGCGAACTCGCGCGCGCATTGCGCAACGTGAAGGTACAACTCCTCACCGGCCCTTCGAACGATCCGTGGCGCGCTTCTACGCTTGACCTGGCAAACTGCTTCAGCGGCGGCGCAGTTGAAGTTAAGAAGGACTTACAACTCACTGGAATGAACCTCAACACTGCCACGGGCGAGCAGGAAGAAGCCTACGATCGGCCGGTGATCGAGTTCTTCAAGAACGCGCTGAAGTAATGGCCGCAATCCGAAGCCTCATTGTGTCAGTACCCGGAGCGGACCGGGGTCCCCGCGCGGGCATCCCGCGTGGGGTGGTGGATGCGACGGGATCAAAGCTCTAGTTCAGTTGTCTCTTGATCCGGTCGCTACCGCTCCCGGTACTGACACGCGCCGAAGATCGAATGACGCCCCGTCAAAAGGCCAGCCGCAGAGCACACCCAACCGAGCCTGGTCCAGGAAGCTTTTTTTCCCGGCCACGCGTGCTTTTGGCGACGGTGTTCGCGGTTACCCTCCTTAGCTACATCCTGCTACTGACCAGGAATTACTACTGGGACGGAATTTTCTTCGCGCACACGATCGAAAATGCGCCGCGGCTGAATGCGTCGTTGGTTCACCCCAGCCATCTGCTGGACATGGTTTTTCAGTACGTGATTTATCGCGCGGTGCTGCTGACAGGTCTTCAGCCGCGTGCGCTCACGGTCATGCAGGTCAGCAACTGCATCTTTGCCGCGTTGGCGGGATGCGTGTTCTTCAGAATCTGTCTGGAGTCTTTTAAGTCACGCTACGTCTCGCTCGTCTCAACCGCTTTGTTCGCCTTCTCGGCGACGTGGTGGAAGTTTTCGACCGACGCAAACAGCTACATCCTCGCCGTGCTGCTGCTGCTTTGTTGTTTCTCTTTGGCTTTACCGCAGCAAAAGCCGCGGCCGCTTGTGCTGGCGATGGTTCACGCGCTGGCGATTTGCGTCCACCAACTGTCAGTTCTCTTCTTTCCCGTCGCCGTGGCGGCTTTGATTTTCCAATGTCGGGGCCTGCCAAGAAACGATCAGATCAAGTGCGTCGCGAAATACGTGCTGACCGTCGTGACCGTCACCGTCGCCGTTTACTTTGCGATGTTTTATTTAGCGACGGGCAGTCTGTCTGTTCGACGATTCGCCACGTGGATTACCTACTTTTCGCCCGAGCACGGCTTCACCTTTAGCGTATGGAACAATCTGGTTCATACGCTGCGCTCGCAGTGGCGCGTCTTTCTTGGCGGCCGCACTGGCTTTGTTCGCGATTTGTGGGGGCCAGTAATTCTGACGCTGGTGGCCGTGAGCTTGCTGGTTGTCCTGGCTTTCTTTGCGCGAATGCTGCGACGCGTCTCAGAACTCAAAGCGGCGGTCGCCACCGCTATTCGAGAGAGAGCGCAATTCAAACCGTTGACGACGCTCTGCATCATTTGGGCGCTTGTCTATATTGTGTTTCTTTTCTTCTTCATTCCGCAGAATACTTTCTACCGTCTGTTCTATTTGCCGGCGCTTGTGATTCTGGCGGCGACACTCCTGGCGACGATTGAAAGTTCGCCGAATCACGTGCGCCGATACCGCGCGGCGCTGTTAGCGGCCGCTGTGTTCTTCTCGAACCTGACGCTGTCGCAGTACCCGTCCACCCAGGTGCGCGCTAATCCGCCGCTGCAACTCGCGCTGACGCTGAATCAGGCTTGGCCGGGCGGAACGACGGTTTACTTTGCCTCGTCGAACAGCGACAACCTCCTGGTCAAGTACTTCAATCCAGCAAGCGTTTGGATTGAAGCCTCCCCGGACGTCCTGACCCGGGATGTTTCAGTTTTGCCGCCGAGCGGGCGGTCGGGTTGGCTTGAGACAACTTTAATCGACCAGTTGGAAGCAACGGCTGAAGGAAAAGCCTGGTTGGATGCTCACACGCTCGTGCGGCCTGAGTACGAATTGGTGAACAGGAAATACCGGATTCGCTTTCGGCAGCTCAACGCTGAATCATTGGTCGGTACGCAGGCGTCCCGCCTGCCTTAGCGCGCGAGACGCGCGCGTACCGCAAGTGAGAATCATCGCGGCCGCACCACAAACAGGGTGACCCAGCCGTTGCTGCCTACCTTTTCGGTTTCAACTCCCGAGTAATCCGTCAACTGTTTTTCCCAACGCGTTTCAACCAGAACCAGCGCAACGCGGCCTTTCGCGCGGATCGCGGGAGGAAGTTCCTGCGCTCCATCAAATCGAATCGGTTCGCCGTTCGGTTGATAGGCCAGGCGGCTACCCGCGTAGAACTCAGCGGTTCGGTCGTCACACAAGAGATAGAACACGGGAGCCGCGCCATGGCCACGCGCTTCGGCCATGCGCATCAATTCGCGCACCGATTCGCGGTCCGCGATCGCGCGCGCCGGTTGCAAAGCGATCGCGCTGACGGCGAGGGAAATCACACCGAAGAGTAGGAAGTTAAGAACTCGCTGCCGTGGCGCGAACAAAGCCACTGATGCAACTATCAGCACGGGAACGGTCGCCGCAATTACCCACGCACTTTGGATTCCCAAAGTGCGCGTCGCAGACCAAGCGCCAACGACGGCTACTAACAACAGCAGGCCGCCGGTTAGTCGAATGAGGCGCTGGCCGAGTCCAACTTTCAGCACATAACTGACTCGTTCGGCGACCAACATAGATGCGGCAGGCAAAACGGGCAGCACGTATCCGGGAATTTTCGATCCGGACAAGGAAAAGAAGAGGGTAGGAACAACGAGCCAGGCCAGGGCGAATAGACGGATACGATCGACTTGATCCATTCCGCGCCATCGCCAGCGCGGCGACGCCGTAAGCGTGGCGATTAAAATCATAGTCCATGGCAGAACAAGCGCTGCCACGATCGGCACGTAGAAGTAAAACGATTGCGGATGCCGGTACTTGTTTGAGACGAAGCGTGCGAAATGATGCTGAATGATGAATTGATCGATGAACGTCCAGCCGTGGCGGTAGATCATTGGCCCGTACCACACGCCGGCAACAACAACGGCGATTGGAATTCCCCACAGCAGGCTTAACACAAAACTTCTGCTCGGCCATGCGCGCCGCGCCACAAAATACACGCCGATGATTCCGAAAGGCAGCACCATGCCAACGAGCCCTTTTGCCAACAACGAAAATCCGATGAAGAGATAAAAAGCGGCGAGGAGCCAAGGTCGCGTGTTTCCAACCTCGCCCAGAGCATTTCGAACATGCCAAACAAAGAAACAGCACAGCACGCCCGTTATAGTCATCGTTAGCACGATATCGAAACTCGCGCCGCGCGAAAAAACAATCGTGCCGAGGCTGGTAAGAAAAACGAACGCGGTCCAATGTCCGAGATTCGCGCAGCCGCTCGCGACGTCTTCGTCATGATCGTTCAACGTGGCGATATTTTTACCGGCCCAGAAGAGGAAGACGGCCGTCAATAGCCCGCAAATCGCCGGCCCAAGCCGAGCCGCGAATTCGCTGACGCCGAACACGCGGTAGCTCGCCATCATCATCCAGTAGAGCAGCGGCGGCTTCTCAAACCACGGCACGTTACCAAGCGTCGGCGTGATGAAATCGCCACGCTGGAGCATCTCGCGGGCGACCTGAGCATAGCGAGGCTCGTCAGGTCCGACGAGAGGAAGCGACCCCAACCCATAAAGATAAATAGCGCCAACCGCTATGAAAAGAATTTTCCAACCGTGCTTGGCAAGTTTCGAAGTTGGCAAGTATAGTCCCAAGGAATGTGAAACGGTCAGTTGTCAGTGGTCAGTTGTTAGCTGGACGGTGATCGTCACAAGCAGAAATTCCGCGACAGTATCGTCTAAACAAACCGTGAATCAAAGCCGCCTGCAACTGACAACTGACAACTGACTACTGACTACTGACCCGACACCATGCTTCGCACTGCAGTCATCGGCGTTGGACATCTGGGCACGCAGCACGCGCGCATTCATGCAACGCTTGCCGCGGAAGGTCTCTGCGAGTTCGCGGCGGTGTGCGATCTCGATGAGAAACGAGCGCAAAAAGTCGCGACCGAACGAAACACTCAATCGACAGCAGATTGGCGGACACTAGTTGGAAAAGTTGACGCGGTGAGCCTCGCTGTACCGACCGAATCGCACTGTGAAATCGCTTGCGAGTTGCTCAATGCAGGTATTCACGTCCTGGTTGAGAAACCAATCTCACGCACGCTTGAGGAAGCTGACCTCATGATCGCGTCGGCGCAAGCAGGAAAAGCTGTGCTGCAAATCGGGCACGCCGAACGCTTCAACCCGGCGTTAGTGGCGCTGCGCCCGCATGTCCGCAATCCCGTCTATTTCGAAATCCATCGCGTCGGTGAGTTCACGGCGCGCTCGCTCGACATCGATGTAGTGCTCGATTTGATGATTCACGATCTGGACATCGTTCAGTGGCTGGTCGGAGAAGACGTCGAAGTTACCGAACTGCACGCGGTGGGAATTCCGATCCTGACGGACAAGGTTGACGCCGCGAACGCGCGGCTGGAGTTCGCGACCGGCGCCGTCGCCAACATCACCGCTTCGCGCGTCGGCACCGAAAAGATTCGCAAGATGCGGTTCTTCCAACCGCGGGATTACATTGCCGTGGACTATGTCACAAATCACGCGTCGATCAGCGGTCTGGCGCCTTCCGGTGCGGGCTTGTGGCCAGGAGTGCAAACCAGAATCCTGGAGGTAAACAACATCGAGCCGTTGCGCGCTGAGATTGAATCATTCCTGACAGCCGCCGAGACCAGAACGCGCCCAATCGTGTCAGGCGAGGACGGCCGGCGCGCTTTGTCCCTGGCGCTCAGAACTTTGGAACAGATTCAGACACACACGGTTCGGATGGGTGGTAATGCTTTGTTGCAAAAGGCGTAGTCCGCGATGTTGTTCCCTCCGCGCGCGACTGTTGGTAATATGCAGAGCGTCGTTGCGGAGAAAACGTCATGACGAACGAACAGCTTGAGCGCAAGATGGAATTCATTATTGACACGCTGGCGCAAGTCGCGGTCAATGACCAAAAGTATGGGATTCGTCTGTCACGCTTGGAACCCATCATGAAGTTAATGGTAGGCGCCGGGCGACGGGACCGCGAACACCGGCGTGAAACGAACGCACAGTTCGATGCCCAGTTCTCCCGAGTCAATCAAGCCTTAACCGAGCTCGCGGAAGCCCAGAAACGTACGGAGGCGTCGATCGCCCATACTGACAGCAAGCTTGATGCGCTCGTTGACATTGTTCGTCAACGGACAAATGGTTCGTAAAAACACCATGACAAACGAAGAGTTTGAACGCCTGAAGGAATCAATCAAGGCACCGAATGGAGGATTCAACTCCAGCAGGCGTGCTGCTAGAAGAAACAGCGGAGCGTCGGAAGCTCAATCGAGATATGGATCGACTGGAGCGAGTACTGAAGAAGATCGTCACAGCACCAAGAACTGAGAAGAGCCGATCCGCTCAACGACGAGTTGAGTTCGAGAAGGCTTGCGAACAGCGCCGGGTGGAGATGCGAGAAATTGGCGCGCGCAGTGACGCAAAACTAAGAGCGTTAATGGAAGAACTGAAGATCGCAAGAGACAAACCGCCACAATCATAGTCGCACCTTTAACCTGTGCCTGCCGGTTTTGAACGCCCAACCAGCCATTTCGTCCTTGCTCGCACGGCGAATCGCCGCCGGTGATTTCCCTTCCGCCGTTTATGTTGTGGCCGAACACGGCCGCGGAGTGTTTGCCGATGCGGTAGGTGACGCCGCGCGCGAACCGGAAAAACGGCCGGCAACGCTCGACACGATTTACGACTTAGCATCGATGACGAAACCTTTGGTGACGGGGCTTCTGTGCGCGCGTTTAGTGGAACAGGATGCGCTGAACATCGATGACCGTGTCGGCGACTATCTGCCCGAATTCAATCGTGAGGATAAGCGCGAGATCACAGTCAAGCACCTCTTGGCCCACACCTCAGGTTTACCGGCGTGGCGGCCCATCTACCTCCTGGCGAAAGATAAGGAGGACGCGCTGGCAGCAATCGCCGAACAGGCGCTTGAATATCCGACAGGCGAACGGGTTGTTTACAGTGACCTCGGCTTCATCGCTCTCGGCTTCCTTTTGCAACGCGTCAGTGGCAGGTCGCTCCCGGAACTCGCCCAACACGAAATCTTTGAACCGTTGAAGCTCGAGTACACCTTCTTCAATCCTTCTGCGGCGATGCGTACGGGCGTCGCAGCTTGCGAAACCGGCAACGCGTACGAGCGCGACATGTGCGAACGCGACTTTGCCGGACAAACATATGCGGGATGGCGGAGTGGAATTATCTGGGGAGAAGTCCACGACGGGAATGCGCATTTTCTCGGCGGCGCGGCGGGCCACGCGGGACTGTTTTCCAACGCAAGCGAAACGTTACGGATCACAAACCAGTTCATCGGCGGGTTATCTCAATTGCTAAACGCGGAGACCTGTAAGCTGTTCCGACAGAACTTTACGGAAGGCTTAAACGAGGCGCGTTCGTTTGCATGGCAGCTCGGCGCCACGAAAGATTCGACCGCCGGGGGAAGTCTCGCGCCCGATGCGTTCGGGCACACAGGTTTCACCGGCACAAGCTGTTGGATCGATGCCGAACGTCAGCGGGTCTTTATCCTGCTTACGAATCGCACGCACGCGCGTCAACTTCCATTCGCAAACATCAATGCCGTTCGACGCGAGTTTCATACGCTTGCAATTCAAGCGCTGAACGAGCGGGGATAATTGATCGTCATCCCGCGAAACTTTTTCGCGCACGCGAAGCAAACCTTGTAGTAAGATTGCGTCGCGCCCGCCCCTCATAGCGCTCAAAGTAAGATCAGAGGTATGTCAATTCATAAACAGCAGGCCACGGCCGCTTTACTCGCCGCGACTTTCCTACCCGGCTGCTTGTCGTTTGCGCCGCTATCAGTTCGGCCGCAACAGCGTGACCGCAGCGTTACTGCCAGCCAGCAAAACGACCAAAGCCAATTGCCCGAACCGGTCATGCGCATTGCGCTTTCGACCAACACGCGCGCCGCGACTATTTCGACTGCCGCGCAACTGCTCAACGCATCGGACTTCATCGGCGAGCCACAGCCCCTCGAAACTTCGCGCGTGCGCGTTGAGTCACGGGTGCTCTCGCCGCAGGATTCGCACGATCAGGATGTTGAGATCACCCTCGCGCGTGCGCTCTCGCGTGAAGACGCAGATCGCTTGATCAAGTCAGTCAGTGAAGTAACTGACGAGGAAGCGAAAGCAGTCGTTGATTCAGGTGATAGGTGGCGCGTCGTCGTTGTGAAGCAGTCTTTGGAGGACGGTCAAGCGGCTATTGAGAAGCTTGAAGCCGCTGGGTTCGACGCGAAGTTATCGTCCGGCAAGGCAACTGAAAACATTAAGCCGGCCGACTCCAGCACCTTAACTTCCGGCGCCGCATCGAGACCGCGCGCGACAAATGCTACTTCGTCTGCCGGCGCCAACACCGCTTCCGCGAGGATGAATCCGCCAGGTCGCGTGAGACTCACCTCGCGCGCAATGGCGCCCAACCGCGAAGTGATTGCGTTCGGCGGTGGCTTGTCGCCGCTGCATTCGAGCGCGCCACTCACGTTCGCGTCCAGCGACGAGAAGAGCGCGCCGGTCCGATTCAACGACAAACCGTACCGCGGACGAATTGAAGTATTCGCCAACCGGCGCGGCTCGCTAACAGTTGTAAACGTGATCGGTCTTGAGGATTACGTGAAGGGCGTGGTGCCGAACGAACTTTCCTTCCCTGCGCTGGAAGCCTTGAAGGCCCAAGCGATCGCCGCGCGCACCTACGCGCTTAAGAACCGTGATCAGTTCGCCTCCGAAGGTTTTGATTTGCTGCCGACGACGCGCTCACAAGTTTATGGCGGCTTGACCACCGAAACTACTTTGACGACACGGGCCGTTGACGAGACCCGCGGCGTCGTCGCCACGTATCACGGCGAACCGATCAATGCCCTGTACACATCCACGTGCGGCGGGCGCACCGAAGACGCCGAGAACATCTTCAACGATGCAGTCCCCTATCTTCGGGCGCGTGAATGCACGGCGGAGATCAAGGCGCCCTTCGCGCCTTTCGCGATCCACAGTTCCCGCTCGCTCTTCGAAATCAAGGATGAGCGCGACCTGACTTTTGCTCGCGATGTGGCTTTGCTCGCCGTGAATGGTTTCAATTTGCCGACCGGAAAGATTTCCAGCGCCTGGCTAGCCGACGATCTTGAGAGCGATGAAGTGCGCGATTGGCTGGCTGTTGTCGCCCGGCTGTCAAAGAATGCCGCGCACCGCCCACCTTCGGAAGACTCAATCAAGGCACCATCGTTTAGTACTGCGCTCATCTCCGCTATTTTTGGCGAAGCCCGCGCCGACACTCTCCTGAACTCGGCTGACATCAACTACCTTCTGAGTTTTCGGGATGGAGAAGACGTCCCCGCATCAAATCGGGCCGATGTGGCGATGTTGATTCGCGAAGGCGCGCTCAAGCTGTTTACCGACGCGACGTTACGACCGAAAGAAGCGATGCCTCGCGGTCGTGCGCTGCACGCGATTGCGCGAATGCTCGAAACGCGCGGCGCGTTAGCTTTGCAAAAAGGGACCACGCGTCCAACGGTCAACGGCGCGTTAATTCTGCGGCTCACCCGCTCGAAAGAACAACCCGTCGTCGTCAGCCGCGACACTTTCCTGTTCCGGCAGTTCGGCGAAACTCTTTATCAAATGAAGTCGGTGACGCTGATTGGCGGCGAAGCAGTAACTTTTCACGTCGGCGCGAAAGGCGAAGTCGATTACCTCGAAATCAAACCCGCGACGGACGGCGCGTCCGCGGAAAGATTTTCGCCGTTTACGAACTGGACAACTGAGTTGTCACTCGGACAGGTGCAGGCGCGTCTCGCACGCTCCGCCCGCGGCGTCGGCGCGATTACAGATCTACGCGTGGTGAAGCGCGGCTCATCCAGACGCGCGACGGATCTCGAAGTCGTTGGCACCCAAGGAACGGCGCACGTTCGCGGTGGACGCATTCGATCCGCGCTCGGCCTGCGCGAGCAACTGTTTGTAATCGACCGCGTCTACGGTGCAAACGATCGAGTCACCGGGTTTGTCTTTGTCGGTCGCGGCTGGGGTCACGGCGTCGGCATGTGCCAATACGGCGCGTATGGCCTGGCGAAACAGGGCCTCAACGTCGAACAGATTCTGAAGACCTACTACACGGGAATTGAACTGACTAAGCTCTACAATTAAAGCTTTCAGCGCTGGGTGTCGAAGAGTTGAGTTTGCTAAAAACTGAGCTTTAACCTGCTTCTTCGAAGTGTGCTAAATTGCGAACAGTCTGAAGGAACCGATATGGCAGCTAGAATCGAGCCTTTATTGACCGTGGCTGACCTCGACGCCTGCCCGGACGATAACAATCGTTACGAACTAATAGGAGGAGAACTGTTCGTGTCACGCGCTCCCGGAATTCCACACCAGCGTGTAATTCTCAATTTGGAGATCAGCCTTAGTACCTATCTCGCGGAACATCCGATTGGAGTTTTAGTCCCGGGGGCCGGGGCGATCTTCAGCGATTACGATGCAGTGATTCCGGATCTTGTGTTTGTACGAAATGAACGCTGGCAGCAAGTAGTCACGGGCGAAAAATTCACAGGCGCTCCCGACCTGGTCATTGAGGTACTCTCTCCGGGCGCTGAAAACCGGCGCCGCGATCTGCTGGTGAAACGGCAGCTCTACGGTAAATACGGGGTCACCGAATACTGGATCATCGACGGCGAAACGCGTGCGGTTGAAGTGTATCGTTTGCAGAAAGAACATCTCGAGAGCGTCGCTAGTCTTGGTAACGGTGACGAGATTAGCACTCCATTGCTGCCAGCATTTCGATTATCCGGAAGCGCGCTTTTTAAGCTCTAACAGATGGGCGAAGTTTCGCCCGTAACATGCGCTTCTCCCGCAATCAAATTATTGGCGCTCTGATCCTCCTCGTCGCCATCTGGCTCGTGATCGTGATCCGGCTTATCATCGCTCGGTAGCGCAAATTGTTAATTTGCGTAAGCGAGTAACGCAAATTGCTAATTTGCGTCGATTGATCTGATCGTGCGAGCAAAACCAGCTGCTTCAAATCCATCTAACAAAACGCAAGTTAACAACTTGCGCTACATTGACCCGCAAGTTAACAACTTGCGCCACATCATCGCCATCGTCGGTCCCACTGCCTCGGGCAAATCTGAACTCGCAATCGCAGTGGCACTGCGGCTTGGTGGCGAGATAATCAATTGCGATTCCGTCCAGGTTTATCAAGAGATTCAGATCGCTACTGCTAAAGTTTCCGTTCGTGAGCGACGCGGCATTCCGCATCATCTGATTGATTTTATTCCACCCGCAATCAATTTTACCGCTGCCGATTTCGCGCGCGCGGCAACGAAGAAGATTGAAGAGATTGAGAACCGCGGAAACATCGCAATGCTCGTGGGCGGCACAGGATTCTATCTGCGTGCCCTCCGTCAGCCTTTCTTTCCCAGCCCGGCGACGGACGAGGAGTTGCGAGCGCGCCTGACCGCGATTCGCGAGCGCCGCGGGCCTGAACACCTTCACAAAATCCTGAAAAAGTTCGACCCGGAAGAAGCCGCCAAACTAACCCAGCGTGATTGGCCTCGCGTCCAGAGAGCAATTGAGTTTTATCTTCAAACCGGTGAACACATCTCTTCGCAGCGACCAAATCGTGAAGAGCCACCCGAATTCGCTGACCGAATCAAAGTCTTCGCACTGAATCCGCCGCGGGAAGAACTGTACGGACGAATCAATGCGCGCACTGAGTCGCACTTCGGGAATGGCCTGGTTGATGAAGTCCGCACGCTCCTCGACAAAGGCGTGCCGGCAAACTCCAATGCACTGGGCGCACATGGCTACCGGCGCGTGGTTGAGTACCTGCGCGAAGAACGCGATCTACCAGGCGCGATTGAGCAGACGAAGCGCGACGTGCGCCACTATGCGAAGCGACAACTGACATGGTTTCGACGTGAGCCAGGCATCCAGTGGCTAGACGGCTTCGGTGACGATCCGCAAACGCAGAGTTACTTGCTACAACTGCTTGAACAGCCCGCAGACTGAACTGAGAAAAAACTTGTCACGTCGAATCTCGTGATATACTCTCAGCCCTCTTGTAGATTCGATCAGTTTGGCCACGTCGGAGGATGATGGATTCCAAAACTGCTCCACAAAACATTCAGGATGGGTTCCTGAACCTCGCGCGCCGCGAGAAAATGACGGTGACGATCTATCTCGTGAATGGCGCGAAACTTTTGGGGCGCATCAAGAGCTTCGACAAGTTCTCACTGATTTTGGAAACCAGCACGCAAGAGCAACTCGTTTTCAAGCATGCAATCTCGACCATATCTCAGTCACGGCGTTCGACCGGCGAACTTCGTCATCAGCCGGCGCCCGCTGCTGATCCGCCAGCCGCACCGGCCGAAGAGACTTCCGCCTCTTGAAATCAGTTGACTCGGAACACGTCAACGCACCTATGGGCGGCGCTTTCATTACATTTGAAGGGATCGATGGCTGTGGAAAATCTACGCAGCTAAGAATGTTGGCGGGCGAACTGCGCGTGCGGGGATTGCCCGTAATTGCGACGCGCGAGCCCGGCGGCACGCCGCTGGGGCAGAAGTTGCGCACGGCGCTTCTGGATGTGAAGGAAGAGGTCGATCCGCTTGCCGAGTTGCTCGTCTTTGCTGCTGATCGAGCGCAACACGTGCGCAAACATCTACTGCCGGCGCTGGAGCGAAATCAGATCGTGCTGTCGGATCGCTACGCTGACGCGACAGTGGCTTACCAGGGCGCCGGGCGCGGATTCAAGCCGGAACTGATTGAGGAGATCGTTCAATTGGCGACGGACGGGCTCAAACCCGATCTCACTTTGCTGTTTGATCTCTCCGTAGCGGATGCCGCGATTCGCACGCGTAAACGCGTGCAAAGCAAGCGGACGGACCGGCTGGACGTCGAGAACGAGGACTTTCATACGCGCGTCCGCAACGCGTACGTGGAAATCGCCAAAGCCGAGCCAGACCGATTTCGGGTCATCGACGCGCGCGGCTCGGTCGATGAAACTCAACGGCGGGTGATGGAAATCGTGATCCCGTTTTTGGAAGAGCGGGGACTGCTGGTGGTCAAGGAGCTAAGGGCTAAGCGCTAAGAGCCGATGGTGGACGGTGCTACGTCACAACTCTGTCTCCTCCCTCTCCCTTTGGGAGAGGGCCGGGGTGAGGGTGCGCAGCTTAGCGCGACTTATCAATTGAAATTCTCTCTGGCGTGAGGCGCAGCCTCACGCCAGATAAGAAATAGATTGAAGAAGACTACGGCGCTAAGCCCTCACCCTAACCCTCTTCCAAAGGGAGAGGGAACGATTACGCCTTAGCTCTTAGCCCCTTTGCAGCACTCATGTTTTCAAACCTCATCGGTAACGAAGAAGTAAAGAACTCGCTGCGGCGGCTGCTGGAGAACGGCCGTTTGCCGGGTTCCCTGCTCTTCACCGGCGAAGAGGGCGTCGGCAAAAAGCTGTTCGCGCTCGAACTGGCCAGGATTCTGAATTGCAAAACTCGTCGCGGTGTCGAGGCGTGTGACGAGTGCTCAGCATGCAAACGAATCTCTCACTCGACGTTTCCGCCCTTCAATGACGATGACGATGATAAGACTCGGTTGATTTGGAGCGAGCACGCCGATGTCGCGATGGTGCGGCCCTACAAACAAATCATCCGCGTCGGACCGATACGCGAACTTGAACGCGAAGCCAACTTCCGACCGTTTGAAGGCGCAGGCCGCCTTTTCATCATCGAAGACGCCGATTATATGAACGACCAGGCCGCCAACGCTTTGTTGAAGACGCTGGAAGAGCCTGAGCCGACGACACATCTGGTTTTGACAAGCACCAATCCGTCGGCTCTGCCCGCCACGATTCGCTCGCGTTGCCAGACAATTCAGTTCGCGCCAATTCGCACCGAAGAAATTGAGAAGTTCTTGATCGAGTCAAAAGGCGTTTCCCAAAAAGACGCTCCGCTCCTGGCGAGAACATCGCGCGGAAGTCTCGGTCGCGCGTGCGCGGGCGATATCGAAACATATCGCGAGCGACGCGAAGCGATGATGGCCGTGCTTGCCGCCCTCACCGTCGACGGAGATCGCGCGGCGTTGTTACGTTCCGCAGAGGAACTCGCGGCGATTAAAGACCGCGATGAATACGAACAATCGCTGGACGTTTTGCAAGTCTTGATTCGGGATGCATGGGCGCTGTCATTGGGCCGGCCGAAAGAATCGATGGTGAATGTGGATTTATTCGATCAGCTTCAGAGAATCGGCGGCGATCTGAGAAGTTCCCAAGCCGCCGCCTGGCTGCAGCAAATCGAAGAACTCCGCGGCGCCCTCGAGGTAAACATCAATCGTAAGATCGCCAGTGACGCGCTGCTCCTTACCATGTCCACGCCTGGCCGAATTCGGGGTCCTTACGCCCACTGGAAACCGTAACGTCGCAATTATTGACACTGCATCCCGACAGTAATAAGCTCGCGCCCATCCGATCAAGTTGGGGTCTCAGTCAAATACCAAGACGGACACTGGCTTCTTTTTCTTACCTGAGTTTGCATTCATTTCTACGGCTTAGTCTTTGTCCGCATTTCGTCGGCGAATTGAAAAGGAACACCTCATCCGTGGTCTCGAAATGAGACTCCTTATCCGACTTATTGAAAGAGGGAAGATAAATGAGAAGTATATTTCTACTTTGCGCGCTCGCATTGTTTTTGTTGGCCGGCATCGCCTCCAGCGCGAAAGCGCCAGACACCGGGGTTGTTCGTCCGAGCGAGGAGACGATCTACAAGGTAGTCATTAATCACGAAGAGGCATACTCGATCTGGCCTGCGGATCGCGAGAATCCTCTCGGCTGGAACGATGCGGGCAAGACGGGAACGAAAGAAGAGTGTCTGGCTTGGATCAGGGAGCAGGGCGAAAAAGAGAAGACACCCGGCCCCGCGAAAATCAAAATTCCAACGCAGGCACAAAACGGACGCAACCTCGAACTCACCGGCTCGTTCGACGGCAGTGCGCAAACGACAGTGGTAACAATCGACGGGCAGCGTGCTGAAGTGCTGGAGGAAACTGCAAGTAAGACTGTGGTAAAGGTTCCGAGCAATCTCAAAGGTCAGGTGAAGGTCACGGTCGAAGAAGGAAGTGGAAGAGCTGAAGGCACGTGTAACGTCATCAATGTGGACGTGACGGCGACCAAGACGAATCTGCTGAAAGGCGAGACCGCCATCGTGACGGTGACAGTCACAGGACTGGATGGGATCAAACGAACGATTCCGCTGCACCTCACTACAAAAGGCGTTATCAATATGGAGGGCGGTAATGCTCAGCTCTTGCGAATTCACCCTGGTGACGTTCAGGGCGGGCGCTACACCATTACCCGCAAGATTACCGGAAGGCAGGCTGGCGGTTTCGACGTCACGGCCACCATCATTACGCAGCCCTGGTACATTGCGCTTGTGAAGGACGCCAAAGATAACGGCTGGCGAGTGAAGAAGGTCGGCAATGGGTTCGTTTTTAACGTCGATAACGTGAAAGACCCTGTGACTGGCGGGCTGCTGGAAGGAGAGTACGTATTGGAAACGGAGTGCGTGCCTGGCACCCTAATCAAATCTCTCATCCCCGTGTTAGTCAAAAAGGGGCAGGCCCAAATTAGTGATCCTGTTTGTGTTGATGAAGTGCTAATTGTTATGGGCAAGGTTGGATTCAATTTCATTCCCTGAAACCGTACCGCAGATCGGCCAGGCCAAAGACGTCGAGAAGAAAGAAGGCGCAAGCCAGCAATCGGGTCCTTGGTTCCTTCCTGTAATCCGCAAAGTGAGCGGTTTGCCTCAGACAATTGACTGCCTATTTCGGCGGCGAGGTGACCGAATTATCGGTTGTGTTCTTATCATTAATATTGAAGTTAGCTTTCGGCGACTTTGTTTCCACCGAAGCTTCGCCGGTCTTGGTGCACGCATCAAGCTTCGCAAACACACGGCGGTCCGGCGCGTTGTGACTGAGTGTAATGATGCAGCCTTTCATCGCTGGTTTGCCGATGCCCGTAAGGGTAACGGGAGGCGGCGGCGCAGACGATCCCGTTGGCGGTTGGCTACTAGTTCCTCCGGTACCGCCGGTGCGACAGCTTCCACCGCCACACGCGAAGACGTAATCACCCGTGAAGCTGTTGAAGTGAAAGATTCGATTCGGATCGGCGTCGTCCTGCAACCAGATGTTGAACCTGCCGATCACTAACGTTGCCGTCGCTCCCCAACCACCGGCCTGAATCCCGGTGACGCCGCGCGTGGTGGAATACCGTCCTCCGGCGTCAACCTGAGACGGTTGAATCATCAGCGGCTGATAGGGGCCGCCTTCCATCGTGATGACGCCTTCAGAAGTGAGCGTTAGCGGCACCGGTTTCTGAATCCCTTCGAGACCTCTGACTTCTATGGTCAAAATGGTCTTTTCGCCTTTCAGCAAATTCGTTTTCGGTGCGCTCAGGTTCACGCCTACGTTGCGGTACGTTCCCTTAGTTTGGACATTTCCTTCCTTGAGATTCAGTTCAATCGGCCCGGTAACATTGGTCGGGGACTCGAAGACAATTTTGCGCGGCGACTCGGCCAGCGGCTTGATCACGCCGAATCCACCTGAGACATTCTCGGTACCCTTCTCGAAGTCTTGGACGGTGCTTTTAGGCGGACCGAACTTGAGAATTGTGTTGGATGAATTGCCATCGAACGGGCCGAAGATTTCGATGGGACGGCCCTGTTGCCCGACACTGGGCAACCGGAATTCATTTGGCTTGGGTTCTGACGCGGGCTTCCCTGTCTCTTTGGTTTCGTAGATCTCCCGGACTTGTGTTTCGGTCAAGGCTTTCGAATACTGCGCCTCCACCGTCGTGGCGTCACCGCTGGCGTTATCCAAAACGCTGCCATAAGCCAGAAAAGCAGGGCAGCTCTCGAGGCAGGTCTCAGGCACTGCCGCGCCAGTCGGGGTGGAAGCGGTTTGCTCCACGGTTACGAACTGACCCCCTGTAAAGCCAAATCCGAAGGGACACACGCACGGCTCAGAGAAATCAATGTTTGATCCAGTTCCGGTGATTGGTTTCGTCGTTTTCTTTTTAAACAGTTTGAGAATGAAGTCATTGGCGCCCGGCCGGGAGTTTGCAATCATTACTTCGTATTGACTTAAAGCTTGTTGATTTCTGGCGCGCTCTTCCTTTGTCTGGCCATTCGGTTCCGCGACCACTGTGCCGGAGATAGTATCGCCCGCACGCATGTCGTCGGGCAGATGGACTCGAATCTTGCCAAAATTCGTATCGAAGGTGGCTGTCGTTAAGCCGCCGGCACTCTTCACGTCGGCCTTCGCAGTCGGCGCATTCGTCGGTGTTGGTTCGGGAACTGGTGGGTGATCGACGCGCGCTGCAAAGCTCGCGTGGGCAGTATTGGTGTAAACGCGAACTCCGAACAAAACCGCCGCGCACACAATCGCCACCCAAATTGCCGTTCGAACCGTTTTCATTTTGCGGAGCCCTCCAAACGAAGATTTCTAAAGAGCCGAGACTGTCGAACAGTGCAGAAAATAGCGGATAGGAAACGGCCTAATACCTATCACCAGAGACGGCGCCAGTCAATGATTTTGCCGCGCTTAATTTGGCCGAGGTGTTGAAAGGCTATTTGATTGAGACAAGTTCCGGTACGAAGCGAGTGAGACCGGGTTGAGGTGATGCCGCTGTTCCTTCGGCGAGAAGCTTTTCTGTTTCTTTCACGAACGCTTCGACGATGTCTTCGCCGGCGACTTTGCGCATCGGCACGCCGTCTTTGAATATCATGCCGACGCCACGGCCAAAGGTGATTCCCAATTGCGAATCGTGTGCTTCGCCAGGGCCATTCACAGCACACCCCATGATCGAGAGATGCAGCGGTTCCTGAATATGAGCCAGCCGTCTTTCAATCTCAGTCACAATCTCGACGAAGTTATCGACATCCAGACGGCCACAGGTCGGACAAGCAACGACGGTAACGCCACGCGTGCGCAGCCCAAGCGACTTCACGATCTCCCAGGCGACGCGCACTTCTTCCTGCGGTTCGGCGGCGAGTGAAACGCGAATCGTATCGCCGATGCCTTCGTTCAAGAGGATGCCCAGGCCGATCGATGATTTCACCGTGCCGGTGAACGCCGTGCCCGCTTCGGTCACACCGAGATGAAACGGATAATCAACCTTCTCAGCGAGCAGCCGATACGCCGCGACGGTGCGGTGCACGTCAGACGCCTTCAGTGAAACGATAATGTCGGTAAAGTCGAGGTCTTCGAGAATCCCGATGTGACGCAACGCCGATTCAACCATCGCTTCGGGCGTCGCGGTGCCATACTTTTTCAGCAGGTCCTTTTCTAAAGAGCCGCCGTTCACGCCGATCCGGATTGGAACCTTTTGCGCTTGTGCTGCGCGCACGACTTCGACGATGCGCTCGTGTTTGCCGATGTTGCCGGGATTCAAACGCAGCTTGTCGATGCCGGCTTCCAATGCGAGCAAGGCGAGCTTGTAGTGAAAGTGAATGTCGGCGACGAGCGGAACTTCGGGGACGCGTTTGCGAATCTCTTTCAGCGCGATTGCCGCGTCGTTATCAGGCACAGCCAGACGGACAATTTCGCAGCCCGCGCTGACCATCTCCTCGATTTGTTTGACCGTCTCATCGACATTGGCCGTGTCGGTCTTGGTCATTGACTGAATGACCACCGGCGCGCCGCCGCCGATTTGCACGTGTTTGACTTGTACTGCTCTGGTCTTCCGCATGAATGCCTCTACTGTTTAGCGGAGGGCTACCGCCCTCCGATGACGGGCAGTAGCCCGCCTCTAAACAATCGTTATCTTATCACCTTGTGGGGCCGGGTTGAGCGGGCGAGGCTGCGGGTGTCGGACTTGGGTCTCCGGAACCGCGAAACAGTGCTGTCTGCTTGATCACGTCGTTTGTAATCACGAACACCATCAGGAGGATGACCATAACGAACCCGACCTGTTGAATGCGCTCGCGAATCGTCCGCGAGATGCTGAGCCCAACCTTGGCCAGTGCGCCTTCGATCATCAACAGAAAAATCGCGCCACCGTCCAGCACCGGAATCGGCAGCAAGTTAAAGATGCCGAGGTTCAGACTCAGAAACCCGAGCGTCCCAAAGATGCCGGCCCAGCCGAACTTGATCGCCGATGTCGCTGCGACTCGATAAATGCCGATCGGTCCGGAGATCGTATCTCGCACCGACCGTTCGCCAGAGAACAACTGACCCAACGCTTTGCCTGTGACCCGAAGATATTCCAGGTTCGTGTCGACCGCCTCGGACAGAGCGGTGAAGGGTCCTACACGCTGAAAAGGAATCTCTTCGTCAGGTAGAAAGCCAAGCCGTTCGCGATTTTCGTTTGCGTTCAACCGGCGCGGTGTGGCGGTGATATCCAGCTGTTGTCCTTGCCGCTGCACCCGCAGAGTGATCGGCTGTCCCTTGTGATCGCGGATGAACTGGCTGACCTGCTCGGCGCTTTTTACCGGCTCGCCATTGACCGCGAGTATTCGATCTCCGGGTTGTAATCCCGATTCGGCCGCTGGACTGTTAACCTCGACGTTCCGCACAACGATCGGCAGGTTTCCGTAGTCAGGAAGAAAGTCGAGCGTCCCCATCGTCTCGCCTTGTTCGGTGCGCGCCGTTGGCTTGATGGTGAGTTTGACTCGTTGCCCGTTGCGCTCAACCTCGAGCGGCAAATCCTTACCCGGCGACAGCAACGCGTCATCAGCAATCGTGCGCCAGCGCGGGTGCTCGCGCCCGTCAAAAACGACGATGCGATCACCTGGTTGGAGACCAGCGGCTTCGGCTGCGCCTCCCGGAAGGAGGTAACGCACGACCGGCGGCGGCGCGAGCTGCACGCCGTAAATCATCGCGCCGGCGAAGGGAATGGCGATCGCAGTCAGGACGTTCATTACCGGCCCCGCCACGGCAACCAGGATGCGTTGCCAACGTGGCCGGAGGTCGAAACGTTCATGCGCGGGAATGTCGGACGCGCCTTCGCCTTCGATCGGTGCGTTCGATTCGTCGCCGCCGAGCTTCACATAGCCACCCAAGGGAATCGCCGAAACGCGATAATCCGTGTGGCCTCTCTTCCATCCGAAAAGCCGCGGACCAAAGCCTACGGAGAAGGTCTCAACCCGGATTTTGAAGAGTTTGGCAACGATGAAGTGGCCAAATTCGTGCAAGACAACCGCGGCGCCGAGAATGAAAATGAAGGCGAGAACTCCAATAATGCCACTTTGTAAAAGGCTCATTTGATTACTGTCTCAATGAAAAATCTATCAACAAGCGAGTGTAAGCGGACGATAGAGATGCGTCAAACGCAGAAGGTTGGCGAGTCCGGATTAGGCGGCCGTAGTCTCGACCGATGGCGCGGCAAGCTGGTCAATAGCTGCTGCCGCGGCCGCACGAGCATCACCATCAGCCTTTAGAATGGCTTCAAGATTATCGGCTGGGCCACGAGCGTGCTGGGACATCACAGTGTCAATTACGCGAGGAATGTCGGTGAGATTGATGCGTTCTTCGATAAATGCGCGGACGGCCTCTTCATTGGCCGCGTTCAGGGCTGCCGGCGTGGTGCCGCCCGCTTCAAGCGCGCGGTACGCCAGTGAAATACACGGGAAGCGATCGAGATCGGGCGGTTCGAAGTTCAGCGAGGAAAGCTTTGTGACATCGAGTGGCGCTAGTTCGGATACATGGCGCTCGGGATAAGTGAGCGCGTACTGAATCGCGTGTCGCATGTCCGTCACGCCCAGTTGCGCGATGATCGAGCCGTCAACTAACTCGATCATCGAATGCACGACCGACTCAGGATGAACGACGATGGTAATTTGCTCGGCGTCGAACCCGAACAGCCAATGCGCCTCGATTACCTCGAGCCCTTTGTTCATCAACGTCGCCGAATCGATCGTGATTTTCGCGCCCATGTTCCAGGTCGGATGTTGCAGCGCTTCGGCAACCGACGCCGATTTGATAGCGGCTTTGTCACGCGTGCGAAACGGGCCGCCCGATGCCGTTAGAATCAGCCGGCGGACTTCCGAACGCTTCTCGCCGCGCAGGCATTGATGCAGCGCGTTGTGTTCTGAATCCACGGGCAGCATCTCGGCGCCCGATCTTTCCGCGGCCCGCGTCATCAACTCGCCGGCCATCACGAGCGTTTCTTTGTTTGCCAGCGCGACGCGTTTCCCTGCTTCCAGCGCTCGCAGAGTCGGCACAAATCCGACGGCGCCCACCGTTCCCGACACGACAATTTCCGCGTCGTCGCGCGTTGCGACTTCAACTAAACCTGGTTCACCGATGAGGATTGAGGGAGGCGAAACTGCTCGAACGCCCAGCTCGATTCGCAGTCGCTCGGCGGTTTCTTCGGACTCGACTGAGACAAGTTCCGGTTTGAACTTCTCGATTTGGTCGGCGAGTTTCTCGATATTTCGCCCGGCTCCCAGCGCGACGACACGGAAAGCATCACGCCCCAGCGCTTCGATCACGCGCAGCGTGTTGCAACCGATCGAGCCGGTCGAACCGAGAATGGAAACTCCGCGAGCTGTCATGTTTGTTTACGGCGATGCCGCCGGCGGGGGCATGTCATAGGGGGCTCTCAGCAAAACCTTGCGGCCATCATCGTCGTAAAACGCTTCAGTGACGCGCCAGTTCTGGTTGCTGCGATAAGCGAGCGAGACCGTTGCATTAACGGTCTTTCGCTCGCCGTAAACTTTCAAATTCAGGGTCGCTTCACCGTTTTGATTTTGGGTGTTGATATTGCCGGTCACGAACGAACCAAAGTCTTTCACCTCGCCGATGTCTCGCTTCAGTTCCTCATTGGTTCGCAGGTACGTGCGCGCTGTCTCAGCAGCTTCGCTATTTCCAATCGTGCTGAACACGAACCAGCCAATGCCGACGACAAACAGCACACCCAGAAGCGCCAGAACGCCAAGGATTCCGACTACAATCAGCACTATTTTTTTTGTGGACATAATCAGCGGAAGTACACCAGGGCAAAATAGTAGATGAGCGGCGCATTGAACAGCAAGCTATCGACCCGATCGAGCATGCCGCCATGGCCCGGCAGAATCTTTGCCGTGTCCTTCGTGCCGGCGCTGCGCTTGAGCGCACTCTCGGTTAAATCGCCGAGCACACCGAAGATATTCATCGCTGCCGCCAGCGGTAAAGCAAACTTCAAAGGCAGCTGCCGGAAGAACCAGTAATGCGCCGCGGCCGCCAGCAGCAGGCTCGCCAGCATGCCGGCAATCGCACCCTCCCAGGTTTTGCCCGGACTTACATTGGGCGCCAGCTTGTGCTTTCCAAAAGCCCTGCCGCCGTAATACGCGGCCGCATCCGAGCCCATCAGAACAAGGAAGAAAAAGGAAAGCAGGTCCTTCGATAACTCTGGGCCGAAGCCGTTACGCACGGCAACAAGGTGGCTCCCCAAAAGGACGACATACATCACGCCGAGCACCGTCACTCCGCTACGCGCCAGCATGCGTTCGAAGGGTGCGCCCCGCAACATCGCTGCTACCAGTGAACAAATGGTGAGCAGGATTAGCACGACCACGATCATTGAAAAGAAATCGAGTGGCTGTCTCGGATCGATAAGACAAAAGATCGTGAACAGCGCCGCTGCACCCAGAAATCCCGCGACCGGGTCAGCCCGTATCTGTTGTTTGGCCGCGATGAGCCAAAACTCGAGCAGCGCCAGGAGCAGGGCGATACCCGCCAACACAACGAACAGGGACGCAAGCTTGGGAACCAGGATCGACGCGATCAGGATTGGCAGAAGCACCACGGCCGTCACGAGCCGCGCGATGCCGGGGGGAATAGCGCTAAGCTTCGAGATTGGATTTGGTTTCTTGGGTTGAGTCGGCAAGAGAGTGTCAGAAGCCCGCGCGTTTTCTGTCGAGCTTTGTTTAGAGGTGGGCTACCGCCCGCCCTTATCTGAAAGGCGGGCAGTAGCCCGCCTCCAAACTATGTAAAAGTCGTCCTCGCTCACTTCGCATTCACGACGAGCTTCAGCCCTCCGAATCGCCGGCGGCGTTGTTGATAATCGACAATCGCTTCGAGCAGATGCACACGGCGGAAGTCGGGCCAGAGCGTTTCCGTCACATGAATTTCCGCGTACGCGCTTTGCCACAAAAGAAAGTTCGAGATGCGCAGCTCACCGCTGGTCCGCACCAGCAGATCGAGTTCAGGCAAGTCGCGCGTGTACAACTCGCGCGCGATGTCTTCCTCTGACAATTCATCGGGCGTTCGCTTCTCAGCGATTGCTCTTCGCATCGCCGCGCGGGCTGCATCGACGATTTCCGCGCGACCGCCGTAGTTCAGCGCGACGCTCAGCACCATCCCACCGTTCTTCGCCGTACGCTCTCCGGCGCGCACAATTTCCTGCTGCACGTTCGGCGCAAGCTCGTGGGTGCGGCCAATGGTCTGAAACCGAATGTTCTGTCGATTAATCTCTTCCAGTTCCAGCCGCAGATACTTGCGTAGCATCCGCATCAGCGCATCCACTTCGTAACGCGGGCGCTTCCAGTTCTCGGTCGAGAACGCGTAGAGCGTGAGCGCTCCCAAACCCAGGCGCGCGCCGGTATCGACTGCGGCGCGCACGGCTTCGACGCCGGCGCGGTGACCGGCAATGCGCGGCTGTCCACGCTGCGCGGCCCACCGGCCGTTACCGTCCATGATGATCGCAATGTGCCGCGGCAGACGATCCCAAGCGATCGACGAAAGCAGCCGCTCGTCGCGACTGCCTTTCTCAACTACTTCTGTGAAGTTTTCGTGCACTGATGGAATAGAAACCAAAAGAGGGCTTAATTCTTACCGCAAGCGAAAAGACTGTCAATCGTACTGCACGCTGATCAGTGTCAGGCCGTGCGCGGGCGCCGTTGCGCCGGCCAACTCGCGTTTGCCTTCGCGCAGGGCACGCCAGACTGTCTCCTCGTCAATGTCGCCACGCGCCGCGGCCAGCAGTGTGCCCACAATCGATCGCACCATGTAGCGCAGAAAACCACTTGCCGTAACGGTGACTTCGATGAGATGACAACGCCCGCGTGCACTCCATCGATGGTCAAGAACGCAGCGCGTAACGTTGCGAACTCGCGATTCGGCGTCTGATTGCGCCGCCGAAAAGGCCGTCCAGTCGTGCTCGCCCACAAACGACCTCGCGCACCTGCGCGCCAGCTCAACATCGAGCGCGCGAGACTCGAGCAACGCATAGCGTGACCAGAATGGCGACATCACTGGCCCGTGCACAATGCGATAGGTGTAGGTCTTACCACGCGCCGAGTAACGTGCGTGAAAGTCTTCGGGAGCGGGGCTGACAAACAACACACGCACATCCGGCGGCAGATTTCCGTTAATCGCGGTGCGCAATTTATCCGGAGCTATCTCACGCTGTAGCTGCACGCTGGCGACTTGTCCTTCAGCGTGCACTCCTGCGTCGGTTCGCCCTGAACCGTGGACGACAACTTCGCGACCGTCGAGCAACGAAAGCACACGCGTTAGTTCGCCCTGCACAGTTCGCAGATTTTCTTGAATTTGCCAGCCGTGAAAGTCAGTGCCGTCGTATTGGAGCAGAAGTTTGAAGTTCATTTTGGAGTGCGGGTGTCACCGCTTTTCTACTTCCCTGGGAAAGGCCGGGCGCGTGCATCTTAAAAAGCGTCGACGAGTCGCCGCACTCCAAACTCATTGGGTCCGACTTCCAGGTTTTATGGCCGACTCACCACGATTGCAAGCGTCACAACCCGCCGGCTCGACCGCAGGAACATTCAGCGTTGCCAGCGAGAACCGCGGTACACCGACGTCAGCTTCGCCACCGGATCGATCGATGATTGAGGCGGCCCCGACGACCGCAGCACCGCTATCAGTTAGCGCCTTGATCGTGTCCCTGGTCGAGCCGCCGGTCGTGATCACATCTTCGACAACCAAAACGCGTTCACCTTCGCGGACGGTGAAACCGCGCCGCAGAGTCATGCTTCCCTGTTCGCGCTCTGTCCAAATGAATCGCACGCCGAGTTGCCGAGCTACTTCATAACCGATAATGAGTCCACCAATGGCCGGGGACGCCACCGTTTCAATTCCCTTCTCGCGAAACTGATCGGCGATCGCTTCGCCGAACTGCGCCGCCTCTGCCGGCGTTTGCAGCGCGATCGCGCACTGGAGATAGACCGAACTGTGCAGCCCGCTCGACAAGACGAAGTGTCCTTCGAGCAGTGCGCCCGTGCGTTTGAATGTTTCCAGCACCTCAGTCTGTTTCATAGTTAGCACCGCGCTTGCACCGTCGCGTACAATGCTCCGTGATGGTGCGACGCAATCTTGTTTCTGATTCTACTCTGATAGACGAAACTCTCGAACTAATACGCGCACAAGGCGGCCGAGCGAGCTTTCTGGCAGTCGCTGAGTCAATCTTTCTCCTGTCAAACATCGACGCCGAATTGGCGGCGTCAATAGTCAGTGAGCTGGTCAAGAACGATCCGCGATTCGTTCTGGAAGCCGAGCAACTGGCGGCAGTCGAAGACTCCAACTCAGCCCTGTTGCGGGATCTGGAGTTCGTCGTTGTCGATGTCGAAGCGACTCACGAACGTCGAACGCCGGCCCGGATTATTGAAATCGGCGCTTATCGGGTCCGCGGTGACGAGATTCTCGACAAGTACGAAACGCTGATAAATCCGGAGGCCGTCGTGCCGAAGTTTTTGACGAACCTCACTGGTATTTCAACTGAAATGCTTCTGACGGCGCCAAAGTTCGCGGATGTCGCGGACGAGTGGCTGGACTTCATCGGCGACGCAGTGCTGGTCGCGCACAATGCGAATTTCGATTTGCCGCTCATGAACCGCGAAATAGCACGCGTCTTTCCCGGCTACCGTTTGCGGAACGCGCACCTCTGTACGGTTGATCTGGCGCGCCGGCTGGTGCCGCGCGTCGAGAGTCACGGACTCGATTCGCTGGTTGCTTACTTTGGTTTCGAAGTCTCGCGCCGGCATCGTGCGGCTGACGATGCGCTGGCCACTGCCCGCGTTTTTCTCCGCTTGCTGAATGATTTGTCTGAGAACGGGATTCTCACGCTTGCCGAAGCACGTAGTTTCCAGACCAAGCTTGGCGCCGGCGAGCTCCAGCTAGCTTTCGACGCCTGACGGCTGGTTCTTACCGGACTGGCGCATCAAGGCCTTCGCGACGAAGAACACAACGATCAGTACAGCCAGCGTAATGCCAATCGCCGGGTAATAACGCGTCAGCAGCTCCTTCGCTTGATCGCCGTAGCGCGCGGCCAGATATCCCAACAGCAAATAACGAAAAGTGCGTCCGCCGGCGACTGCCAGCGTGAACCGCATCAGGTTCAGTCGAAACACCCCGGCCGAGACGACGAACAGCTTAAAGGGAAACGGCGGCGGCAGAAGCGACGCCACCAGCACCGACATGACGTCATAACGGTCGATCAAGTCCTTGACGCGCTTTTGCTTCGATGCTGAAAATTTTGATAATGCTTTTTTCCCGGCACGCTGCGATAGCCGATACAAAGTGACGCAACCAATCGTTGAACCGATAGTTGCCGCGGCCACGTAAATCAACATCCAACCGGGACGCGCGGCAGCCAACAAAAGCAGCACGGCATCAACCCCGCCTGGCATCGGCACCATGACCGAATCCAAAAACGCGATTGCGAACAGTCCAAACGGACCAAGTGAAATCAGATACTGCGAAACCTGCCCGAGCGCTCCAGTGATCTTATGAATTAAAGCCTTCAAATATGATTAGCCTTTCAGTGAATCTTCGGTGGCGTGCTTCCCCTCTTCGACGGCCTTTCGTCCCCGGCGCGAGATTAAATAAATCGCCAGGGCAATCAGTGCCACCGCCGCGACGACGCTCACGATTAGCAGTCCATTGTCTTTCAGGAATCTTAGGACGGCTTCGCCATAATAAACCGCGAGGATGCCTTCTACGTAATAGCGAATCGATCGCGCGATCAGAATCGTCAGTAGAAACTTGCGCCGCGGAAACTGCAAAGCGCCGGCAGTCGCAACGAAAATCTTGAAGGGCAAAGGCGGCGGCAACAAAGCCGGAATCGCCAGTGCAAACACACCAAAGCGCGCATAGGCACGCTCGACTTTCTCGACGCGATCGGCGCGAAAGCGTCGATGAAGAACCGCCAATCCGCCACGCTTGAAAATCGTGTACAGCAGCAAACAGCCCAGCACGGATCCAATGGCGGGAAACAGAGGAAAGAAGAAAGCCGTTTTCGGATGCGAGTAACAACGGGCGACGACGAGGTAGTCGTTGATTTCAGGCAGCGAGAGCAGCGACGAGTCCAGGGCGCCTATCAGAATCATCGCCGGCCCGGCGTAGTAAACCGGAACGCCGACAATGAAACCTCCCACGCGTCGCGCGATTGCGTCGAGCCAATCAAACATAATCGGTGACAGGTGACACAGGTACCGGGTAACGGGTGTCAGGTGACAGGTTGGACTGGGACGATCTTCCGGTCACCCGTTACCTGTCACCTGTCACCGATTTCACTGTGCTGGTTTGAAGATTGAAGGGGTGTCGTAAGTAACGCCTACCGTAAGTCCTGAGCGCGGGCTCTGACTCGTCAGGCCTTTGATGCCGGCGAAATCGAATCGCAGACCTGACGCGCGAATCTGCATTCCCAGACGGGCTTCGCCTTGCGACTCAGTTCCCAGCGGGCCGCTCCCGGGTCGCGTGTTCATGCGGCCGTTTACCTCGCCCGCGATGCTGAATTGGTCATTGATCCGAATGATGCTCGCGGCGCCGTACATGATCACGTCGTTCTGCGTGAACAGTTGAGTTGGCGCCGTAAGAATACCGATGCCGAGGTTTCCAAACGTGTTCACGCGCCCGTTGCGACCGAACTTCTTTCCGACAAGTATCTGACCGTAAGCATTCGTCTGGTTCAGACCGATGCCGCGGCCCTGACTCGAATTTGGTAATTGGACGCCGAAGCGGAATCCGATCGAAGGGCCGTTCGCCGTTTCGCTGCGCAGCTTAATCTTGGTCCAGAGCGTGAAGTCGCCGAAGTCATTCGTTGAGTTGGCGCCCGGGGCAATCTCCAAAGGAATCGCGCTTGGCCCCTGCGAATTGATGCTAAGAAAGTTTTGCGCAACGCCCTCAATTTGCACCTCAACGTTCGGCGCCAGCCCGATGTTTATGCCAATGACGCCCGCGCGCGTCAGGTCACCCCGCAAACCTGAAACTGGGAACTTTGCGTTCTGCAGAAAATCCATGCCGACTTCCAACCGCATTGAACCCGGTGGAATGATATCCACGTCTTCCGTGATCAGAGGACGCTGTTGCGCGCGCATACCCGAGGCGGCCGCAATCACGCACATAACGGCCAGGCAAAGATTTGGTAAGTTAATTTGTCTACTCACGTTGAAGGTTAGCAATCAAGCTGAACGAGCGAATTGTAATGCGGCGTTACGTTAAGCGTCAACGCGAATTCGACCTTGCATTGGGTGTTTAGACTATTTGGTAAACTGCCGAGCAAAAAAGGACATAAGGGACAGAAGTGACATAAGTATCTTTTCGTTGGTTTTCTTTTCGTTTACGTCGTTTTTCGTCACTTCAGTCCTTTTTCAAGCATGACGTTGAATCGATTCATTCCTGCTCACGGCGGTTACGAGAATCTTCTGTCCTTTCAAAAGGCGCGAATTGTCTACGACGGCACGGTATGGTTCTGTAATCACTTCCTGAACAAACGCGACCGTACCGTTGACCAGATGATTCAGGCGGCACGATCGGGCAAGCAAAACATACTCGAAGGCAGCCAGGCGTCCGGCACTTCCAAGGAAACCGAGATCAAATTAACTAACGTGGCACGCGCCAGTCTCGAAGAATTGCTCGAAGACTATCGCGACTATCTCCGCGTGCGCGGCCTCGACGAATGGGGAAAGAACCATCCATACGTTCAACGTTTGCGACAATTGAACTGTTTACCCAATGCAAACTATGACACCTTTCGAAAGGGTATCGAGAACCCCGATCCTGCAATTTCGGCAAACGTTTTGATTGGCATGATTAAGCTCACGAATTACTTGCTCGATCGTCAGATTCAACAGCTTGAACAAGTCTTTCTAAGGGAAGGCGGCCTTCGCGAGCGTATGACACGAGCGCGACTCACCGAAAGAAATCGTAGAAACCGCAAATACTGATTACATCCCGAGCACATGTAGGAGTTCATCTATCAAAGCTTCCTGCCCGCTCAGCATTTTTCGCCTGGCCACATCTGGCGCGAACCACTCAGCTCGATCGACCTCGGGAAACTTCTCTATCCGGCCTGATTTCGGAGGCCACTCAGTTTCGAACTCATTGCTGTTCAGTCCTGCCGGATCGAAGTCGCCTTCGACGGCCCACGCAAGGACGATCTTGCCGTTCTTCTGTTTGATTGGTGTCAGCGGAAGGTAATGTCCGTCGGGAGGTGTGGTGCCGGTTTCTTCTTTGAATTCGCGCCTGGCGGCTTCGAGCGGGTCTTCATCGTCGAATTCGCCTTTGGGAATAGTCCAGGCGCCTTCGTCTCTGTTGCGCCAGAACGGACCTCCGGGATGAACTAGTAACACCTGAATGCCAGATTCATTGGTTCGCCGATACAGGAGAAGGCCAGCGCTTTTCTTTGGCATTGCACGAATTCAACCACAGAGCACCCAAAGCAAGCCACTCTCACACGACCTCGTCAACGTAAATGGGCTTAAGCTCGGTAGCGAGCATCTCAGCGGCCTCCTCCAGCAAAACCTTTGCGCCGGCTTCCTTCCCCAACTCCGTTTCGGCCTGCAGAATTAGTTCAGTCGTCTGCATCACCGTGTCTGGATTCAGCGAGATCGAAGTAATTCCTTTCTCGACGAGAAATCGCGCGAACTCAGGATAATCAGAGGGCGCCTGGCCGCAGATGCCAATCTTCTTGCCGGCCCGATGCGCGGCATCAATCGCCATCGAGATCATCTTCTCGACCGCGCCATCGCGTTCATCGAACAAGTGCGCAACCATTTCAGAGTCGCGATCGAGGCCCAGCGTCAACTGGGTCAAGTCGTTCGATCCGATCGAGTAACCGTCAAAGATGCGCAGAAACTCGTCCGCGAACACCACGTTCGAAGGCAGTTCGCACATCGCGTAGATTTCCAGATCGTTCTGGCCTCGCGCCAAGCCATTTTCCGCCATTAACTCAATGACCCGTTTTCCTTCTTCGACCGTGCGGCAGAATGGAATCATAGCCTTCACGTTCGTCAGGCCCATGTCTTCGCGCACGCGTCTCAGTGCCAGGCATTCAAGCTGAAAACCTTCGCGGTAGCGTTCATCGTAATAACGCGACGCGCCGCGGAAGCCGAGCATCGGATTCTCTTCGGCCGGTTCGTAATCCTGGCCGCCGATCAGCATGGCGTACTCGTTCGACTTGAAATCCGACATCCGGACGATGACGGGATTCGGATAAAACGCCGCCGCAATACGCGCAATCCCTTCGGCCAGGCGACGGACGAAGAATTCGCGCGGGTCTTCTTCACCAATGCGTTTGGCGATTTCACGGACGACTTCTTCGTTCGACAGCTTCGGATAATGCACCAAAGCCATGGGATGAATGCCGATGTGGTTGTTGATGATGAACTCGAGTCGCGCCAGCCCGACTCCATCGTTGGGCATCGACGCAAGCGCGAAAGCATGCTCAGGGTCGCCCACGTTCATCATGACCTTCGTCACGGGCCGGCGGCGGTTATCGATGATGTGCTTATCAACGGTGAAATCAATCAGACCCTCGAGTACGCTCCCCTTAGCACCGTTGGCGCAACACACCGTCACGTCCATGTCGGATTTCAGGACCTGCGTCGCGTTCCCGGTGCCAACGATGCAGGGCAAACCAAGTTCGCGACTAACGATCGCGCTGTGACACGTGCGCCCGCCCCGATCCGTCACGATGGCGGAAGCTTTTTTCATTATGGGTTCCCAGGCAGGATCCGTGTGCGAAGTTACCAGCACAGAGCCGGCGCGAAACTCGGAGAGTTGATCCGGATTGTCGAGCACGTGCACTTGACCGGTGCTGATCTTTTCCCCGACGGCGATGCCTGCACACAATGGTGGACCGTGTTCGCCCGTCAGCTTGTAACTCTCGATGTAATTCTGTTTGTTCATCGCATGCACGGTCTCAGGCCGTGCCTGAAGGATGAACAGGTCCCCCGTCAGCCCATCCTTCGCCCATTCGATGTCCATGGGCGTCGGCCGGCCGGCGCGTTCGGAATAGTGTTGCTCGATCTCGCAGCCCCACTTCGCAAGTTGCAGCACTTCGTAATCATTCAGGCAGAACCGCTGGCGCTGCGCATCGACAACCTCGCGGACACGCGTCCCCTTCCCGTCGAGCCCGTAAACCATCTGCACTTCTTTCGTTCCCAGTTGGCGGCTGACGATCGGCCGGGCGCCGTTCGCAAGTGTGGGTTTGAATACGATCCATTCGTCTGGCGTAGCCATTCCTTGCACGATCGCTTCGCCGAGGCCCCACGCGCCGTTGATCACGACTGCGTCGCGAAATCCGGATTCCGTGTCAAGCGTGAACATGACGCCTGAACACGCGAGATCGGATCTCACCATCGGCTGCACGCCGATCGAAAGTGCTACTTCAAAATGATCGAAGCCGCGCGCGGCCCGATACGAAATCGCGCGATCTGTCCACAAAGACGCGAAGCAACGGTGACATGCGTCGATCAAGCGCTCTTCACCCCGGACATTCAGAAACGTTTCCTGCTGGCCGGCGAAGGAAGCATCCGGCAAATCTTCTGCTGTGGCAGACGAACGAACAGCAACTTCCGGAACTCGGCCCGATCGTTCCGACAAGCGATGGTAGGCGTCGATGATTTCGTTGCGGAGCTTTCGTGGTAACTCCGCCTCAAGGATGAGTGTCCGCGCCCGGTGTCCGGCACGGCCAAGCGCATCTATGTCCTTGTAGTCCACTCCGCGCACCAACTCGCGCAGACGCTCCAGCAATCCATTTTCCTCGAGCAGCAAGCGATATGCGTCACTGGTCGTGGCAAATCCGTCAACGGCCCGCACTCCGCGTGGCCCGAGACAATTAAACAGTTCGCCGAGGCTGGCACACTTGCCGCCCACCAGTTCGACATCGCCTGCGCCGACATCGCTGAGATCCAGGACCAGCCGATTTGTTGTCTTATTCGTCATGAGCAATCTCCAATTTGCGACAGCTGCTTCCGTACCTGTCACTGCACCTGGGACTGACCAGGGAGTCAAAAATGCAAGAAAGCTAATGGAGATAAAACTGGTAAGACGGTTAGATTACCACGAAAAGCAGATGGCCTTGTGAGGTTTTCTTGGCCGGTCACGCCGTCTCAATCATCAGCATAACCACGGGGGTGGCGTTGCAACCATCGCCACGCCGACTCGATGATTTTGCGCAAATCCTGAAACTGCGGCGACCATCCGAGCTCGCGTTTGACCTTTTCTGAGCTCGCGATCAGCACCGCGGGGTCGCCCGGGCGTCGCGGGCCAAGCCTGATTGGAATTGTCCGGCCGGCAATCTCACTTGCCACATCGACAACTTCGCGGACCGAATAGCCGTCGCCACCGCAACCGAGGTTATAGATCGCGCTTCGCTCGCCGAGTATCTGCAGCGCCAAAATGTGCGCGCGGGCAAGATCGACGACATGAATGTAGTCACGGACGCACGTGCCGTCGCGCGTGGTGTAATCTTCGCCGTAAATTTCGACATGTGGGCGCTGACCCGTGGCCGCTTGCAGCACCAGCGGAATCAAGTGCGTTTCCGGATCGTGCCACTCACCGCAACGATCAGTCGCGCCCGCGGCGTTGAAGTAGCGCAGCGACGCGTAACGAATTCCGCAGGCACTTTCATACCACCGCAACGCGCGTTCGAACGTGAGCTTCGTTTCGCCGTAAGGGTTGATCGGGTTCGTCGCGTCGGTCTCTTCGATGGGCTGCTTCTCAGACTCGCCGTAAACCGCGGCCGTCGAAGAGAGCACAAGCCGCTTCACGCCGGTATCGCGCATCGCATCCAGCAGCGCCAGCCCGGCAACGACATTGTTTCGATAGTACTTGTCGGGCTTTTGCACGGACTCGCCAACCAGCGAATCGGCCGCCATGTGGATCACGGCCTCGATTTCGTGCTCACGAAAAGCTTCGATTAATCGCTGACGATCGAGCAGGTCTGATTCAATGAATGGCACGTTAGCGGGCACGCTCTGCCGATGACCTTTCGCGAGGTTGTCGTAAACGACAACCGTGTGGCCATCGTTCATCAGCTCTTCAACGACGACGCTGCCAATGTAACCGGCGCCGCCTGTCACCAGGACTCGCATCATTGATTGCGAGCATACAATCCTTCGTTAATTTTCGAAACGCTAACCCTGGCCGGATTGTCGCTCACGACTCGCGTTGGCAACCCGACGGTTCGCTTTGATTCAGTACAGCGTCGTGTTCGCGATTGGTTTGCTCAGCCCGACTGCGCTCGCTGTTTGCACTCTTTGGTTTGACGACTCTCGGCCTTGGTCCGCGAAAGCAAAACGCCGCGAGCCGCAATCGATCCCAACGGGCATGAGGGTTGCTCGAACGCAAGAACGGCGGCAAACTCACAGTCGAAAGCGATACAACTGTGGCGAGTAAAGTACGACGGAGCATGTGGACGCTGAACGGCCTTTCGTGGAAAAAGATGGCCGTGCGTGTTTGGAACGAGATGAATCGCGACGATGTCTTCGGCGACGCCGCGAAGCTTGCGTATTACTTTCTGCTGGCGTTGTTTCCGCTGCTGATCTTTCTGACGTCGGCTATCGGCCTGATTGTCGGCTCTGAGACCAGTATGCGTAACACGCTGTTTCAGTATCTCGCGCGCGTGATGCCGTCATCGGCTTTTCAATTGATCGATTCGACCATGTTGGAAGTCGCTAACTCCAGCAGCGCCGGCAAGCTTTCGTTCGGGTTGCTGTTGGCGCTTTGGGCAGCGTCCAACGGCATGGGGGCGATCACTGAAGCATTGAACACGGCGTACGACGTCGAAGAGACGCGGGCGTGGTGGAAACGGCGATTGGCTGCGGTACTGCTGACCGTTGGCCTGTCCGTTTTGATCATCGCCGCGCTCGCGATGGTGATCGGCGGTGGCCGGCTGGCCGATTATCTGGCGGCCGTGTTCGGATTTAGCTCGGCGTTCACATGGGTGTGGAAGCTCTTGCAGTGGCCGCTCGCGCTGGGGTTCATGCTGGCGGCGTTTGCTTTGATCTACTACTTCGCGCCGGATCTTCGCGATCAGGATTGGAAGTGGATCACACCCGGCTCGGTCATCGGAGTTGTTCTCTGGCTTCTCGCCTCGTTTGGGTTGAAAGGTTACCTGCACTTCTTCAATTCTTACAGCACGACGTACGGCTCACTGGGCGCGGTGATCATCCTAATGTTGTGGCTTTACCTGACCGGGTTAGCAGTTTTGATCGGCGGCGAAGTCAATGCTGAGATCGAGAATCTGGCGGCGCAGCGCGGCGCGCCGGACGCCAAGAAGAAGGGCAAGAAAACGCCCAAGCGCTAAACTGCAAACTCGTAACGATCCGACCCGAACCTTCCTTCGTTCCGCGCGCATAGGGTGTTAGAATCGGGCCGCGGTCAAATCATCCGGCAGACTCTTCCCGCTGCCTCTGTTTAAGACGCCGCATCTCCATCTTCTGGATTTATCCCTCTTCCCTGACCACTACGGAGGACACACTCATGAGTCGGAAAATACTGCTCGCCGGTTTACTCACCCTAAACCTTGGCACGCCCGCGCTGGCACAACAGCCACAGCCACAAGATCGCCAGGGAGTGCGGCCCCCCGTTACACAGCAGCCAGCGCAGCAGGATGACGCCGATGATGTTGTCCGCATCACGACGAACCTCGTGCAGCTCGACGCCGTTGTGCTCGACAAGGACGGGCGTCACGTCAGGGACCTGCGCCCCGAAGATTTCGAGATTGTAGAGGACGGCCGCACGCGGCCCGTCACGAACTTCTCTTACATTGACACGTCGCCGGCACGTACCACGTCTTCTCCCGTGGTTACCGTCGCCGCTCCGCGCGGTAAGGAGGCAAAGAGCACTTCGAAAACGCCTCCTCCCCCAGTCGCACCGGCCGTTTTGCCGAAGGGTGAGGCGCGGCGCATCATCGTACTCGCCTTTGACGACCTTAGTCTCTCGTTCGAGACGATGCAGATCGCGAAGAAGGCGGCCAGAAAGTTCATCGAACAGGAGATGGAGCCCGGCGACCTGATGGCGGTCGTGAAGACAGGCTCGGAGGCAGGCGCGCTTCAGCAACTCACCACGGACAAGCGGCAGCTCCTGGCGGCCGTCGATCAAGTGCGCTGGAACCCACGCGGCAGCGGCGGCCTCAACGCTATCGTGACCAACGAGGGGAGTCAGGCGCAGGCGGCCGAAGCGTCTGCCCGGCGATTGACCACTGACGCCGACGAACTCCAGACTCACAACCCCGTCGGTGGTGTTAGCGAGAGGATTTCCAGCATCAACACGCTTGAAGCACTGGCCCGTTTCGTCCGAGGGCTGCGCGAACTGCCGGGCCGCAAGTCTATAGTCATCCTTACCAACCTTATCCCCATCTTCGACAGCGAGGGCACTAACATCGTTGACACGGAGATGAAACGGCTTGTGGATCTCGCCAACCGCTCGTCTGTCACCTTTTTCGGCATCGACGCGCGTGGCCTTCCGACACTCGGTCGCGAAGCGGCCGAGCCGGGATTAGAAATCGGCGGCCCGCTGACCGGCAAGCCCAATACGCTCAACGCCGTACTGAGCGGCAACGACCCCAGCATTGGCGCGCGCCGCAGCCGCTACTTCAGATCGCAGGACGGATTAGTCCACCTGACGCGCGAGACCGGGGGATTCGCTCTCCATAACCGCAATGACATTCTTCGCAGCTTGAATCACATCCTCGACGACCACGAAGGCTACTACCTGCTCGGCTACCGCCCGGACGAGAAAACTTTCGACGCCGAGACCGGCACGCCAAAGTTCCGCAAGCTCACTATCAAGGTCCGTCGCCCCGGCCTGAAAGTGCGCTCACGCAGCGGCTTCTATGGCACGCCTGAGAAGAAGCGCATGGCCCCGCGAGTACGCTCGCGCGACGAACAGTTGGTCGACGCGCTCGCTTTGCCGTTCACGTCAGCCGGCGTCGGACTGCGGTTGACGGCGCTCTTCGGAAACGAGGCGCCGAATGGTTCCTTCATCCGCTCGCTGCTTCACATCGAGGCACGCGACCTCACGTTCAAGCCCGAAGAGGACGGCTGGCAAAGAGCTGACATCGACCTGCTCGCTGTCCTCTTCCACGCGGACGGCGCCATTGTCGGTGAGCTCAACCGCAAGCACACCCTGCGCGCGCGCGGCGAAACTCTCCAGCGCCTACTCAAGGGTGGCCTTGTCTATCCCATGAACGTTCCGGTGCGAAAAGCCGGCGCCTACCAGCTCCGCCTTGCCGTGCGGGACACGGCCACCGAACGGATTGGCTCAGCCAGCGAGTTCGTGGAGGTGCCGGAGATCGATAAGGGCAACCGGCTTGCCCTCTCCGGCGTGGTCGCCGCGGGCTACGAGCCACCGCCTGCCGCCGTCCCGCAGGGCGCTGAGCCCAGCACCGAGGAGGAAGGTTACGAGCCAAACCCCGAACTCAGCCCGGCCGTCCGGCGCTTCCGCCGCGGCACGCGCATGGACTTCGGTTACGTCATCTACAACGCGCGCACAGACAGCAGCACCGGCAAGCCAAGGTTGACGACGCAGGTGCGCTTGTTCCGCGATGGCAAGCAGGTCTTTGCGAGCGGCCCAGAAGCCTTCGATGCCGGCACGCAGACCGACCTCAAGCGACTCACGGCAAGTGGCCGCCTGCGTCTCGGCGGCGACCTCACGCCTGGTGAGTACTTGCTTCAGGTGATCGTCACGGACGCATTAGCACCGGAGCGCGAGCAAATGGTCACGCAGTGGACGGACTTCGAGATCATCGGCTAAGCCCGGGGACCAGTCACGCAGTGGACCGACTTCGAGATCATCGGCTAAGCCGATCACTCATTTAGGTAAGCTGTGACGTTTTATTGGAAAGATTGGTAGGCACGAGCGGACTAAAACCGCTGACCCCTACCGTGTCAACGCCGTCACCAGTCACGGCTTGGAGCACGCATTCATTCCGAAACCCGTAAACAGTAACTTGAGCGCTGGAGAACTCCCACTCGCGTTGAGTAGTGTCCTGCTTTGCGTGTCTTTTGCTCCTTCGCGCCTTTGCGTTGAAGCCAGCCGTCTTAAGAAGGGCAATTCACGCAAAGACGCAAAGTTTGCAAAGGATCGCAAAGGCAAAATAGGACAGTACGCTCGCGTTGTATGAGTTGATTAAGTTCCAAGCGCAGTTGCCAAAAGTCTGCGAGAATTTTGCGGTTTGCTCGCATGCCTCGCGACCTCTGCCTTATGTGTCGCGCACACTCCATCTACAGAGCGTTCTGCATGGTAAAGAAGAGCGCTCCCTCGAGCGGGTCCGAGACGTCCTTGCCACGGAATTACTGCGTGGCGAAGACGAAGGTATTGAGCGGTGGCCCGTAAAGCTTTTGTGCTCCAGTCCTGTCTAACTCCGTTATCGCGAGCTCAGGCTTGCCGACGCCGCCGCAGAAATAGTGCATGACAGAGTTCGGGTCATACGGCGTAAAGTCGAAGGTCTCCGCAGTGCTTTCGTCCGGACAAGCCGCGGGCGCGCCGCTCCGTATGTGCTCGTGCCTAAATCCGAGCACATGCCCAAGCTCGTGTCGCAGAACACCGACGCGATCGAAGGTCAGCCCCTCTCGGTAGTAGGACGGGTCGATCAACACCCGGCGACGATTTTTCGGTCCGTTCGGGAAGAAAGCCGAGGCGATGAATTGTCCTTGCGCGTCTATCTCGCGAACCACAAAGAGTACGCCCGCCGGCGTAGTTGTGGGGCTCTCGTCCAGGTCGGCGCGATACTGGAACCTAACGCCGCAGATTGCCTCCCAGCCCGCCGTGGCCTGCGCCATGTTTTCGCGAACCATTTGATAGTTGGTATTGGAAAACGTATTTTTCAAAACGCAGTAAGAGAGCACAGTTCCCGGCTCCCAGCGCACTAGTTTTCCGTTCTCTGTAACCCCGACCAGACGTGCGGGCTCGGCTTCGACGATGTCTGCGGAGCCGAGCGCAGCCTTCTCTGACTTCAACGCCCGTTCGCGTGCGAGTGTTTCTTGTTGTTGCTGATAGATGCCCAGTTCGTCTTCGTCCAACAACAGGTCGCCTTCCGCGATAAAGAACTTCTCGCCTTCGATCTCCACTTCTTTCAGGCGTGGGCTTGCGTTGGTGGTTTCGGTAGTTGTACCTGCGGCGACGGCCGGAGCCGCACCGGTCTCACTTTGTTCTGGCATGGTTAATGTCTCCTTTAAAGGTTTGGGTTGTTTTGGGCCAACACTGGCTACTTCGTGAAACGCTTCATGATTAAGTCTTTTTGACGGTCGTTCAGTTCGAGAAAGAGACTACGTGCAAGTTCTTCGCGGGTCGCGGAGTTTGAGCCTCTGACGATGGTGTCCACAAAGAGGTCGTCTTCGTCACCCTGCATGTCACCCTGGACGACATAAAGTTGCTCGCCGTCGATAACCAGGGACTTGCGCTTCTTAATGTCACGAAACTTCTCTGACGCGGTCATGAACGCGCGCAGTTCAGGGTGCTCATCAAGGAACTCCGCGGCGGCACTCTTTCTACCTTCTTCCGACATTCTCTGGAACTTCCTAATTTACCAGGAGCGCAATTCCACCTGGCTATGACCCGGGGACGTTAATCGGCGTCTTCGACAAACACGACAGCGTCGAGAGCCTGCACAAAGCCCAGGGGTGTTCCACCCCGGCGAATCTCCACCGCCTTTACCGTTACGTCCAGGATGCCCGGCGGAAGTCCGGCCGCTAAGGTGAATTTGATCAAGCCTATCTCGTACTCGTTCGGACTCCAGCTCATCCCCTTCGAGGGATCCAGAACTATAACTTCCAACTCGCCCGGAGCGGGATTGCCGATGGTTGGCTGGTTGCCCGGCGTGTCCTTTCCGGCATCACGCCCTTCATACTTCAGTTTGTCGGGCTGATATGTGATTGATACCTTGACCAAATCTATAGCTCCGGGCAAGCGCACGCGCAAGGTAAGACGGCCGGTATACTCCGCGCCCGGCTTAACGCTGTCCCCGCGCAGGCGTATTGACTCGCCGAACAAGGTGGCGCGTTCCGCCATCAAAGCCTCGACGTCATTCTGATATTTCAAGACCAAGGGCGTTACCTTGTCGCGAACATCAGGCGGCTGGGCCGCCATTTCTGACAGGATTCGGCGATAGATGATTAGCTGACTTTCCAGGGCCTGAATTTTCCGTTGCGCCTCCTCCGAAGGCTTCACGCTGATAGTATTAATGTCGAAGACTTTGCCTTCCTTGCAACGCCAATAAACGGTCGGCGTCACCCAGGCCCTGTGCCCCGCGCCGAATTTCGCGTTGGTAGCCAGTTCCCTCCGAGCAAGAGTTACCACCTCATCGAGGCTTTTATCGGGGCGTAACAAGTTCTCATAGAAGACTCGGGTGAAGTTAACGGCGGCCTCCGATTCCATGTCGAATTGCATGGCCACCGTAGCCGAGATATCTGAGACGCCGGCAAGCACGCGTTGCGCCAAACCATCGAACGCGCCGATCCGATATGGCTCTTCATCAGGAGTCGGGGCGGCGCTTGAGCAGGCTGTAAGGACCAACAGGCGGACGCCTGTGTTTTTCAACAACGCGGTCAGGTCACCCGCATTAACATTCTCGCTCTTATTTGAGTCCTTCTGCACAAAGGATACATAAGGGTCCGGAATTTCGTCGGCGCCGAAGTTGTCGAATCCCCCGTGCCCGATGAAATGCAGAATGTGGCAGGGTCTTGACAACCGTTTCTTCAACTCATCTCTCGTCGGCGGCTCGCAAAACTCAAGGTCGACAGGGCCACCAGGGCCGGCTAGCTCGGCTAGAGCATCGCGGATAGCCTTAGCCTCTTCGTCCGCTTTGGCCGGCGGTTTATCAGCGGGCGCCGCTACCACCACTAACACGCGTAGCGGGATTAGGACCTTGAACGGGTCGTGGGTGGGCTCAGACTGTAAAGTCCGGCTGATTGGCGTATCCAGATCGGTGCCAAAAAACTGCGCATTTTTGCAGAGAGCTTCGACCGGCAACTCGGACAACCTGATTTCATCCCCCGGCGCGGGGTTCACGTTGTCCCCGAGCATGACCACCGTGATGCGCAGCCCTTTGTTTTTAGCCTTCATCACCGCGCGCGAAGCTTTAAAGGCTGCGCTGGCATCAGCGGTCATGACCGACTCCCAGACCTTTTGGCCGATGGATTCAAGCTCGGTGAGACTCGGCCAGTCGTGACGGTTGCGCAGACGAAGCAGTTGTGTTCGCGTAAATGTCGGAACGACCGTCCCTTGGTCCCCCGCCAAATCGGCGACCGGGCATTTCACAAGGTTGATGTCCCAGCCACTGGGCGCTCTCAGAGAAGGTGATATTTCAAGACGAAATTCCTCATATTCAGCCATCTTCAAATCTCCTCCTGCGGGCTTGCTTGTTACGCTTCAAAATCTTTCGACAAATCTCCGGCTATTTTGAACAGTTCGGTGGCGTCTCTGGTCGCGACTTCAAGCGACTCCCGAACACTCTCCGTGATGTGATCGTCGTACAGGCTCACCTGCTGGGCCAAATCGTTCGCGAGCCGCGCGGCATACTGGGCCTGAAACTCGCGGGCCTGAATATCTTGAAGCTGATGGCTCGCGGCTTCGACGATGTTGAGGGCCTGCCCGGTTCGATCACGTAAGACCAGCGAGAAGCTCGCCCAGTCGGCGAACGACGGATCCGCAACTTGCGTCTGGCGACGCGCATGGTGCACCGCTTCGTTGACATTCCCGTGTTCGTCAATGAGAGCGCTGTAAAAGGTGTTCCAGAAAGCCGCGGCGCTCTGTGCGTCTAAGGGGTAGCGGTTGACGACGACTGTCGGCAGATTCAAATCGCTTGAGGCGTGCGCCAGGTGCGGCAGACCTAAGAGCTGGTAATTCGGAGCAGTGACACAGGTACTCAGGCAGATAAGGCGAGTCGTGGAAGGCAAGATTTGCGAAAGCACAGAGCCCGGCATCCAGTAAGCCCGGTTGTAATCGTCATGCAGGATGATATTGCCTTCGCCGTTATTGATTCCGGCGTGTCCGATGTAGTGAATGACATGCGGGAGAAAGCCATGCATGACGTCTTTGAGCTTCTCGATAGTCGGCTCCGGGCAGACCTGCATTTCGTAGTCCGGCTGGACGAGTCTTTGGGCGGCCGAGGCGAGTTCCCTGGGTGCGTCCAGCAGCCTTTCATCCTTGGGGTTGGTCAGCACCATCAGAACCTTGACGGGCCGAGCTATGGTGAGGTGCGGAATCTCGAAACGCCGTGGGACGCAGCGCACGAAACGCACGTCCGAACGCAACGCGATCGGATCGCCCGCGTCATCCGTGAGCCATTCCCAGGGTAAATCCGTAATGCGAGGTTGTGGGCTGTAGATTTTCAGGCGCAGCGGCCTGGGGTCGGCGGATTGATCGAGAATGCTCGTCAGTTGGCGTGGCAGGGCATGATAGAGTTTTCGTCCAGCCTTGAGGGCCTCAGTCATTTGCACACGGTCCTGAGTCCACGTGGTTTTAAAATCGCGCGTTCCCACCAACTTGCTCAAAGGCAACTTAACGGTAAAGGCGTTGTCGCTTCGCGCGTCCTCTGTCGTTTCAAATAATGCAGCTTCATGGGAGAAGGACCGCAGGAGGCTTGTCTCGCCACCGCCTTGTTCGGGGGTCACTACCCACAGAGCGTCGCGGTAATCTACTTGTGTCATAGTCTCTCCTTTGATGCGACAAACATCCGGCAACCTTGGGCTCTCAAATGATATCAACGAAGCCGGCGATATACTTCTTATGCACTTTTGAGTCATCCCCGGCGCGTAGAACGCTGGGGGTATTTTCAGTAACTAACGCCGGAGCCTCTTTACTTATTTTTTGTAGACGCTTTGTGAGCTCTTCCCTTGCCAGCTGTAATCGTTTTCCCGGGTCTAACTCACCGTTCGGGATGGCGTCCTCCAAGCCTCGCGAAGCCTGAGTGAAAGCCAACCTCGCGGCGCTTATACACTGTCTTGGTTTGAGCGACATCGCCGCCGGGGCATCCGCTCCTGTCAAAAGGTATCTCGCCGCATCCCGGATTCGCTTGTCGTCGGCGATTGAGTACGGCATTAACTGTCTCACCGTCTTGTTCTTTAATGCGTGCAACCCCGTATCCATCAGGGCCTTAAAAACCAGTCCGAAGTCCTTAACAAAGTCGTTCAGGTGCGGCTGCTCACCGTAAATACCCAACCACCGAGTCTTAATTTCTGCCGCGTGATTGGCGAGGGCTGGAGCACCGGGAACCAGGGTCTCTATGTACGCGACATTCATCAGGATGCGTAGATAGGGTGTCGGATGTTTGGATGTCTTATCGAGCGTCGTAACCATTTTGCCGGGCCACAACAAGAGTTGAAACAACGTCTCGCTGAAAGCCGGTCCAGCCAACTGTAGCGCCACTAAATCCGCGAAGACTTCGCCTACCCAGGTCTTCCAGGTATCGACCCGCTCGAGGGGCACCCCTCCGCCAGGCAAGATCGTATCAAGATTTAACTTGAGCAACGGCCGCAGTTGGAGATCGGCTTCGAGATCGTGGCCCACTTCGTGGGGAATCGAAACAAGCTCCCAAACATTCTCGACCTGGTCCCACGGCATTTCGATGACCGGGATCGGGAGACGAACGGTGCCCTGGTTCGAGTCAACACTCTCAAAAGTTCGGGCGGCGCGTGCGAAGGTCGCCGGAGACAAAGCAGCGGTCAGATAGGTGAGAGGCGGCTCACGCAACTTAGAACGGGGGATGATCCCCTCATCCGCAGCCCTTTCCAGAACCGGCAGGTAACTGTCCCAAGCCACGGTGTCGGCGATCCAGAGCACATTCTTAAAGGTCGGTGAGAATCGCAATTCGAGCATGTCACGGAAATAGTCCCAGACCCCCTGCGACTTGATGATGACATTCGTAAGCTCGAAGGCTTTTGCCATGAACTCTTCCGTGCCTTCAAGTAGCTTCAGTTCGGCCAGGAGGGAGCGTTGCCGCTCGATATAGCCACTCATCAAAACCTCGAGAGCCCCGAGTTGACTAAAATGCGCATTCAAGTCGAGTTGGCCCGAGGAGCGATCTCGCCAGCCGTTGACTTCGGTTGGCAAGGCCTCAACCCGGCGTCGCAACTCCTCGTACCGAATGAGCAATGTTTCCTGAGTGGCCATCGGAAGTCAGCTTCACTTCTCAGACAGACGAAGCCTGGTGCGAATAACGTTGCCGCCTGCGCCAAAAGGCGGCATCCTCCCAGCGCATTTCCGCACTGTAGTACCGGCGCTGAGCACGTAGTGATTCATTGAAACTGCCACCCTGGGAAACAGCGTAAGCTCGGAGCTCCGCAGCATCTCCGGTCAGGGCGCGCGAAATTGCGGGCGCGGCGTTGATGCCATCGTTGATTGCCCTTTGGATGCCAAACCCTGAAAGGGGATCCAGAGACCAAACCGCATCACCAATGGAGATCCACCCAGCGCGCCAAAGGACATTTCGAATCGAAGTCCGCGCATCGCAAACTTCAACCTTAGCGTCTTTCGTGAATTCATTTACAAGGCGGCGGATGTGTGTGGTTTCATTCAGGAGAGAGTTCAACCACTCCAAGCGCGTTTCCGCGGGTGCGAGCAAGTCAACATCTGTAAATAAGGCCACGATTTGCCGTCCGTGCAGAAGCTTGACTGTGTACCACCACCCAACTTCACACGACTCTACCATCACGCTGGGAGACTCGCTCGACTGCGCAGGTAGTTCAACGGACAGGCACACCAACGTATCCGTGAAGACCCTCTTGACGTCCTGCTGAACGGCCGATCTTACCCTCGGCCCGGTCGCCTCCACGATGAAGCTGGCATTGAGCGTTTGATGTCGGCCGTCAACCAAACCTTCAATTTTCCAACTCCCCTGGGCCCACGTTCCACCGATGACTTTGCATCCTCGAAGAACCGTCACGCCGGCCGACTCTGCCGAATCCAAAAGCCATTTATCAAACGCCGTCCGATCAAGCACGAGTCCAGTTTCGCCCTGCCAAAAAGTGAAACTGCGCCCGTCGATTTCGGGCGATCCCCAGGCTGAAAAGAAAATTTCGAGTGGTCGATAGATCGACTCCGGCAGAGAAAGACCGCCTGCCATCTTGAGCAACTGTCGCACGCGCGGACCACAGGTTTCCCCGAGCTTTGGCGTGGGACTGGTAGTCCGTTCGGCCAGGGTGACCCGATGACCGAGGCGAGCCAGTTCGAGAGCACAGATGCTCCCTGCTGGACCGCCTCCGATAACGATGATGGGTAACTTCACAATTGCACCAATGCTCAAAGGGTTGGGTCACGTTCAACTTCAAGGAAGACCTCGGCGGCCCCTTGTTGTACAACAAAGCCCAGTCTGGGATGTCGTTCAACCATGAGCTTATGAGTGGCTGCGCCGCGTTTCCAGTCCTTAAATGTCCCATCGGCGAACGGGGCCAGATCCGGACGCTGCGTTGGCCACCATTCCGTATGGCATTTCAGAAAGTCTGCTTGCCATGGCTGGGCCATCAGAGCCGTTATGTCCCCGGCCTTAACCGACGCGTGATTGATCCGAAAGTCGAAAGGCGTCGTGTAAAGCGTCTTATCAAGGACGATGATTCCGGCCTCAATACCGGGGAAGAATCCCTGTCCCGCAGCACCTTCGAGCGAGGCACGGGTGAGGCCTTCAGGGGTTGGCCCCGCCGCGGGAATGGCTGGAGTGTCGTCGAAATTACCTATCACCCAATCGTCAAGAAACTTTCTCTGAAACAACCGCAATTCGAACGGCGGCCCGGCGTCTGATTCGTGACCTTTGAACACGCTTTCGGTAGTCAGCACCAGATTCCGCACGTCGTCACGCAACTGCTGGTCGGCGGCGCTACGACTTCGCAACTTCGGGCTCTCCAACTTTGGGTTCTTCCACGTCGCATTGACATGAACCCATCGAAGGCGACGTACCCGGTTAATGATCGGAGCGATATCGAGATCAAAGGACGGTGGGCCAGGCGCCGGCAAACCCAACTCCGAAATACCCACTTGCCGCAACACGTCATAAAGAGTCACGACACAGTCGATGCCAGGTGCGTAATCGGGAGGGCCAACGATTACCCAGGCGCCTTCTTCGGCTGGAATTGGCGCCGCCGTTGGAGAAAGCTTGATCTCCGCGGTAACTGGTCCATCCGCGACGTCATCGTGCCATTTTGGATTTCTATAGAATGACGCGCCGAGCGGAACATTGGCGGGAGCTCGGGCCTGGCCTTTTCCACCGAGCACGATGAGTCGTCCTTGTCCATCGGTACGCAGCAATCCCAAATCAACATCCACCTGGAAGGTCGAGCCATCAGGAGCTGTGGTGGTGTAAGGACCTACAAAAGGAGTGCTCACCGCGTTGGGACCGGCAACTTGCTTTGTCCCGCCCTTAATTACCATCGACTGATTGCCGGCAGGAACCTGAGGCCGCATGAAGGTGGTTGGCGGATCGGCGGGACGAGTGACTGCCGACTTTTTGTTTTCCAGTGTCACACTCCATGTGACGGTAGCAGTCGCAGGCAGATTTGCAGGCGTCCAATTGGCGCCGTCGTTGGATTCGAATAGGTGGAATCGGGCGCCTTGTTTTCGGATCCTGGTTCGCGTGGCATCTTTAAAGCGTGTCAAGGGTAAAACCGTTCCGTCGGGCTGCAACTCACCGGCGCGATCACCGGGACGTTCGGGGCCAAGGAAGAAATCGCCGTCTTCACCGAGACGGGCAATTCCAATAGATGGGAAGATGCGGTATCTCATGTTCTTTTTCTCCTGGTAAGTGCGCTTAGTTCGGTGGAGGGGGAGGCGGCGTAAATAGGTTGCGCCGCTCTTCATCGAAGTTTCGCAAGTTGGCAAGTGTGTTTGCGTGCGCCGGGAAAGAAGTAAAATCCGGCGACAATTCGATAGCACCATAAACGCTCGTTAGAGCATCAAGCATGCGAATATGTTGGGCGACGAGGTCAGGCTCACTATTGGACTCGAGAATTGAAGCATCCAAATCGAAGGTTGGGCCGGCTCTGCCGGCGCCGCCGTCTGTGTTTAATGGCAAAGAAGTGATGAGGACTGCGAGAGGATCAATGACTTGGCGCATACTGAAGAGTGCTGTGCGGGTCAAACCCGCACGCAGAGCCTCACTTCCATCATTCGGACGCGCAGTAATCAGGGCATGGTAGATGGACAATACCAGTAAGTTGTACTGCCAATTGAAAACCTCACACCACAATCTCGAGTACGGATGCAATATCGGCTGGCCTGGCCCCGCGCCGAGGGTCGGTGCCTTCGGGACAGGTTTGACCGAGATATTTCCAGCCTCGAATGAGGCCACTATCGCCATGAACTCGGTGAAGTGTGACGGGCCTCCATTACTCAGTCCTTCACCCTGGCGGGCAATCTTGTCGAGGGCATCCAAAGCCTCCGCACGGGTGCGAACAGTAGGAAGGATCACATCTTCGTCAAACACCTCCCATTCTTCAACCGCAAGCGCTTCGAACATGGGTACGTCTTGAAGGTGATCCTGAAGATCCTGATCAGAGAGATGCGGTTTCTCAGGAAGGGGCGCGAGTAGCGCAAAATCAATATCCTCGCCCTCAGTCTCCGGAGGCAGAAATACCCATTTCAGGAGTTCGAAAATGATCCCCACTCGATGAGTTTCAACCCCGGCATCGGCTTCGGCCAATTGGACCAGCTCAGCGACCTTCGCTTCCATATCCGGCGGTACGGTGGCCGGCTTCTCGGCGGCTACATACTTTGCTAACGAAACCTTGCTTATTGGTTCAAGCACGAACGGGATTGGGTTTTGCTCGCTCCCTTCCCGAATAAGGTCACGCTGCATATAAATCGCATCCCGTCCACCGAGCAGCAACAACAGGTTTTGGATCGTCGTAAGGTGGCCCATCTCCTGGACCGCGATAGCCAGTACCCTCCGTTTATCTTTAAGTGAAAACGCCGCGTAGAGATACTGCACCATCAAGGCGTGCTCAACTTCCGCGGTCAGCTTTAGGAGACCGATAGCATATTCCTTTGCGGTTTCGGCACCCTCGACTAATGGAATCCCAACGCTCAGGACCATTTGGCGCACTGCGTCGCTTTCAGCGGATGGAGGAGCAACTATCCCCTCCCTGAGACTCAGGCTCTCGGCCGCTTCCAAAGAAGGCCGATGCCAGCGAATTCTCGAAGTTCCTTGCGCCATTATTCTTCCTCTACCAGATAGTGACAGTAAGAGCCCGTGCTCAACCCGAACAGTTAGCTCTATCGATGTGAGTGGCGGGACAATCGATCTTTTGATCGCCCCGCCACTCAGTGCGACTCTTAGTCCAACACGTCCGCGAACCTCAACAAATCCTCCAACGTAAACTTCCCGTTGTTGGCCATGGGCAGTGTCGGCTCCCAAAACTGCGTCCGCAGAATCGAGTTTTCGCTCTTGTTGACGAGCCCGATCAGGACTTCCGCAATCAGGGTGCTGCCGACTGGCCCCAGATGTTTGCCTTTAGCGTGAAACGCCGCCTCGGCCAGTATGTAGTACCAGAGAGGAGTGCGCTCCGCGAACCCGCTGCTGCGGAGGACTTCCAACTGGCTCTCCTGTCCCGGTGCCGCAGTAACCTTGGACGCAACCTCCTCGAGCTCCGCGGCCGTGAGCGGTGTCAGATTCATAGCCGTCGCCAGCGCCTGTCCTGTGGGCATACGAAGCAAGTAGCCGCGCAGCAAATTACGCACGGCGAGCATGGCACCGAGGCCGGCTTCAGGCGAGCCATCTGATCTCGTAAGGTTGAAGAGCGGGTTGACCAGTTTGGTATCAAACAGTCGTGACTTGCTGCGCGGATTGTTGCCGGTGAAGTTCTCCCACTCAATGATCCAATTCTCGGGCAGAGTGTCGAAGTCGCCGAGCTGTCCGGTGAGCGCGGTGAATGTGAAGAGCAGACCCAGCGTCGCGGGGATGCCGCCCTGGGTATTAAAGTTCACATTGAAGTCGTAATCTTTGCGCACCATGGTGTGGCCAAACCGATAGCCAGCGACGGCAAACTCCAAAGGCATGAAGAACGGCTCCTGAAACGGTTTGAAAAACTGAGTGCCGTTCTTAAGAGTATCTTTCACGATCTTCTTGTCCGCGACCTTCATCAAGAAGTCGTGAATGACGAGGTGTTGGTAGTGTTGGCGCATAACACGGCGCGGCTCCGTGAAGGAATGCCATCTGTCGACCAGCTTGTTGTGGGCCCGCAGAAACGCGAGGTGCAATTGGGCGATAATCGTGTTCTCGTCATTGCGCGGATCACCGATGTTCGCGGCGCGGTCGGTTGCCGGGTCCGCAGTCCGCGGCCCGCGTGGAAGATCGTTGAAGTCATCTTTCCCAGCTGGCCGACCTAGCGGCGGGTTCGAACTCCCGGTAGGGCTCACCGTGCCTATCACCATCTTGTCTCCGTCGCGCGCGGCGGGAAGATCGTAGACACTGTCCAGATCCAGCGTTGCCGAGCGGGCGTTTTTGAGATTGTTACGAATCTCATCGAGCGGAAGCGGCGTCAGGGCTGGGCTAGTGAGTGTCGGTAGATCGGCAGAGGCGAGCTCGAGCGTGATGTCGTGATCAATAAACTGCCCAAAATAGGTCATCAGCGCCGAAATGTCAGCGTCGCCGGCGGCATCGTTCCCAATGTTGTCAATCATCGTCTTGCCGAGGCGTACCAGGTTGGCTGGAGTTGTCGCGGCCTCCGGCAGCAGGTTGTTCGGATCGTTTTGAAGATCTGGAAACAGGAAGTCGAAGTCCTTCAAGTCCACCGGCTGCCCGGCGGCGAAAGCCAGGGGAACGTCGGTAACGCTGGCTACCAGGCTTTCCCGCGCTCCATCAAATTGTTCGATAGTTATGGGTTCTCCGTGTCCTAAACGTCGTGCCATTCGAATCTCCTCCTATTGGGTTGTTTGAGTGGAACCGATGTGAAGAGGCGTACCGTCGGCTCTGACAGGTACTTACAGTTCACGTTAAAGAGTCTTAACAACGATGCGGCTCTCGGCTTCATCGTCGATCGAAGCGGTAGGTGAAGGCCCGGGGGCGACCACCGACCCAGAATCATCCTCAATAAAAGGGCACTAATAGCTGGGGGCGATAGCGCCACCGCCATGATGTAAGACTTGTTCCCAGTCATCGTCTACTGTGTATGGAAGTAGAGTGCCTTTTATTTCAAGGGCGCGAAGTAACTGACCAAAATCTCTTGGCAACCCAAAGAACGGGTTGCGCACCACTTCAGAAACATGACGCTAGAAATTCTCGGGACTGGCGTGAGGAAACTCGCGTCAGCGGTAATTGCAATTCAAGGACGTTGCAGGCTCGTAAGGTAATGCCTTATTACAAGCTTCGATAACAAGCCCGCCACGTGGATTAAGCGCTGCTTATCTATACCAACCATTGACTCCTGTCAACATAAAGTACGACAAAGGCGCGCCAAGCCGACCGTCCGGATTGGGGAAGTTAGAAAAGTGCTGCAGTAACCAAGACTTACGATCAACGGAAAACGTGGTTGTGCAGAATAAGTTATCGAAACGGATTGGTAGGCACGAGCGGACTCGAACCGCTGACCCCTACCGTGTCAAGGTAGTGCTCTACCAACTGAGCTACGTGCCTAAGGGTGAAACTCGCTAAAGGATTGATTACTTTGCGAGAGCGCGAAAGTAACAAACGGCTGATCGAGAAGTCAAGCAACTGGTCAAAGCTAGTGTCCCCTAACTGTCTCGCGGGTCAGCTACAAATTAATCGGACAACACCGCCGCAGAGTGGAACCTTAACGGCGCGAAGTCTTTTTCTTTACCGGGCTGGTAGCAGCTTCCGCCCGTTCCCACTCATCGTACAGTTCCGCCAGCCGCGCCTGGGCTTTTTCGTAAGCTTCGTTTGCCGCCACGAGTTTGGTGATGTCACGCGCGACCTCAGGCGTAGACATCTCGTTCGAGACTTCCGCTGCCTGCTTTTCGAGTTCCGCAATCTCAGCTTCGATGGTCTGTGCGTCGCGCGGTTTTTTGACTACCTTGACGCGCGTCGATTCGACGTTGGACCCACCCGCTGCTGCGGGTGGTACTGACTTCATCGCACGCGAAGCCCCCGCCGACTTCGAGTGACGCTTCGCAGAAGTTGCCCGCCCTGACCGTCCCACGCCAAGCGGGCTGCCCGCTTGAAGACCCCGGGGTCGGGCTTCTGACAAGCGTTGCTCAGTCGAGTCTGCAGGCGCTGCTTCGCCGCGCGCGCGGGCAGCCTTCCAATCGTGATACTCAGTGTAGTCGCCGTTATAATGTTCGACGTTGCCCTGACCATCGAGCGCCAGAATCTGCGTCGCGACGCGATCAAGGAAGAACCGATCGTGACTGATCGTTAAAATCGTCCCTTCGTAAGCCTCCAGCGCTTCTTCCAGCGATTCGCGTGATGGAATGTCGAGATGGTTCGTCGGCTCGTCCAGTACCAGCACATTGACGCCTGAATAGATCAGTTTCGCGAGCGACAGTCTTCCCTTCTCTCCGCCGGACAAATCGCGCACGTGTTTGTACACGTCGTCGCCGACGAACAGAAACTTCGCCAGAAACGATCGCAGTTCCCCGGCGGTAGCACTCGATGGCGCCACGCGACGCAGCTCCATGATGATCTCGTTTCGGTCGTCGAGATCCTCGAGCTGCTGAGCGTAGTAACCAACTTCAACTTTACTGCCCCAACGAACATCGCCATTCAGAAACGGAATCTTTCCCAGAATCGTTTTCAGGAACGTCGTCTTTCCGGAGCCGTTCGGGCCGATGACGCCCAGACATTCGCCGCGCCGCAGAATTAGCGAAATGTCGCGTCCCAGGACATTGTCGCCATAACCGATCGCGCCTTCGTTAATCGTCAGCACGTGCGTTCCGGTACGTTCGATGTCCTGCAAACGAAAGTCTCCCGAAGCTTGATCCCCCCGCACGGCGTCAACTCGCTCAAGTCTTTGCAGCATAGTTCGTCGCGACTTGGCCTGCTTCGTCTTTTGGCCGGCGAGGTTCTTGCGGATGAATTCTTCCGTCTTCGCAATCAGTCGCTGCTGATTTTCGTAGGCCCGCTGCTGAATTTCGCGGCGCTCTTCGCGCTCGACGAGGTAGTGCGAGTAGTTGCCGCTGTAGCTGGTCGCCTGGCCATTCTCGACCTCGATGATGCGTTGACACGCGCGGTCAAGAAAATATCGATCGTGCGAAATTATGACGAACGCGCTGGCGTAACTTTGCAGAAACTGTTCAAGCCATTCGACCGCGTTCACATCAAGATGGTTTGTCGGTTCGTCGAGCAGCAGCACGTCCGGCTCAGACAAAAGCAAGCACGCCAGGCCGAGACGATTCTGTTGCCCGCCTGAGAGCTTCTCGGTTTCCATTTGCCACGAATCCTTATCGAACCCGAGGCCCTGGAGAATCGCTTCGGCTTTCGCCGAATATTCAAAGCCGCCTTCCCGCTCAAACTCATGCTGAAGATCGCTGTAACGCGCGAGCACCTTCTCCAAATCTCCACCCGGGTCGGCCATGCGATGCTCAAGCTCGTGCATTTCGTGTTCGATCTGCTGAAGCCGGCCGAATGCGGCGAGCGCGGATTCGTGAACTGTCGAGCCCGGTTTGAAATGAACATGCTGCGCGAGCAGGCCAAGCTTCAGGCCGCGCGCGCGCACCACGTCGCCGCGGTCAACCGGTTCTTCTCCGGTAACGAGCCGAAAGATAGTCGTCTTGCCTGCGCCGTTGCGACCGACAAGTCCGACGTGCTCGCCCGGATTGACCTGGAGCGATGCGCCACGCAAAACGTCTTGCGCGGCAAAAGACTTATGAACTTCGGAGAGTCGGAACAGCATGATTAGACACACGAAGCGGGTGCAAACCGTCAGCCTGCACCCGCCCGGAATCAGCTCGAAGAATTCGCTTTACTTTGCAGGCGAAGCCGTCGCGGCTGGGCTTGCAGCGGCCGTGGCTGCCGGCGTTGGCGTCGGACTAGGCGCAGCCTTCGAAGGATCGTAACCCGCCGGCCGTAAACCGAGGTTGCTCGGATTGTTGAGAATCTCATTGGCAAGGTTGTTGACGATCTTGGCTTCTCTCATCGCCACTTCCAGCAACGCCGCGTTCAAAATCTGCTTGCGCTGATTTGTCAGCTCGAGCGTGATTTGCTGGCGCACGCCCTGACTTTCCAGCGTAAGATTTTCGGTCTGAAGGCGCTTCTCTTGCAGCTTGAAGATGTACCACTTGTTATTTAGCAGCTTCGGTTCGGTAACACTGCCCACGGTCATCGATCCCATGAACGAGTCAGTCAGCTCCCTTGGGAACCCTGCTTGTCGCATTCCATCTTCGCTAAAGAACCCGATGTCGCCGCCCTTCAAGAGGCTCTGCGAGTCTTCGCTCTTCGCCCGCGCGATGGTCGCGAAGTCTGCCCCGCTTTTCAGTTGCTGAGAAATAGCATCGACCTTGGCCTTGGCCGCGGCATCGCCCTTCGCGTCATCGGTAATTTGCTGCGCCGCGTTGTCGCTGGGATCGATAATGATTACGGCCAGCCGGACACCGCGCTGGGCCACAAAGAGGTTTCGATTCGCTGTGTAAAAGTCTTCGACCTCACGATCGTTGATCGTGATTTTGCCGGCGTACTTCTCTTCCAGCTTCTTAATCGCCAAATCCTTCTTTGCTTCGTCGCGCAAAGCTTCCATCGTCAGGTTCTGAGTCTTGAGCTGACGCTGGAATTCGTCGTCGGTCATCCCACTTTCCTGCTTTTGGGTGTTGATGATGTTCGTTATCTCGTCCTCGCTCGGCAAAAGCTTATCCTTCTCAGCGCGTTGGAACAGCACCTCGCGTCTAACCAACTGGTCGAGCACCTGAAGCCGTGCCTGCGCCAAATCGTGCGACGAGAGCAGCGATTGTTTGCCCTGCGACTGCTGATGAATAATGCGCTCAACTTCACCAAGCACGATCTTCTTGCCGTTGACGGTTGCAGCGACGGTGCTTTCCGGCGTGTTGCTGGTCGATGAGCACGCGGCGGCGGAAATCGCGATCACGACCGCGAACAACGAAAGCTTAAAAGGGGTTGAAATTCTGTACACTTGATTTGCTCCTAAATTTAGAACAGGCCGACGGCCTGTTGTGCTAAGCAGCCTTCGCAATTTTGCCGCCTTTGATGCACTTCGCGCAGACGCGCATGCGGCGCGCGGCGCCGTTCGGAAGCTGCACGCGCACCGGTTGAAGATTCGGATTGAACCGTCGCGGTGAGCGATTGTTAGCGTGCGATACGTTGTTGCCAAACTGCGGTCCTTTGCCGCAAGCGTCACATCTTTTTGCCATTATGAATTACCTCTATCCAAACGGCGGGCAACGCCCGCCTCTAAACTTTTATTTGGAGCGATTGTCCCGCTTCTAAACTATCAAAACAGCCGCCACCGGCTGTCTCAAAACATCAATCGAGAATTGCGATCGCTTCTATCTCAACCCGCGCATCCCGCGGCAGCCGTGCTGCCTGGACAGTTGCGCGCGCCGGCGGATCGTCGCCAAAAAAGCGGCCATAGACCTCGTTCATCGCGGTGAAGTCATCCATATCCGCCAGAAAAACCGTGGTTTTGACGACCTGTTGCAGGCCCGCCCCCGCGGCTTCCAGAATCGCTGAGACGTTTCGCATCACCTGTTCAGTCTGTTCGGTGATACCGCCCGCTACGAATTCACCCGTCGCCGGGTCTATCGGAATCTGTCCTGACGCAAACAGGAAGTTCCCGCTCCGCACCGCCTGCGAATAAGGGCCGATTGCGCGCGGCGCTCGTTCTGTTGCAACAATCTCTTTCACAGTCTGCTCAGACGGCGATTTAGGTCGCAAAACAAAACCGGTACTTTACCATTAGGACGCGAGAATCGGAAACGCTGCGCGTATCCCTATTCTCAATGAGGATCAAAAAAAGCCGCCCGGTCGTTCGCACCGGGCGGCGAAATCACAGGAGGAACCTCGAAAGGTTGGGGTTATTGGGTACCGCGCTCTCGCAACTGGCGACCGCGAGAGCCGGCCGCGTTACTCGCGGCACTTTTCGCGGCACGTTCTGAATAACCTCAATTGTTCAGATGGCGAATTAGTGCGGCGGGTTTCCTCGGAGCCGATCGCGCGTCTCCCGACATAAATCGTCCGTTCGCAAGTAGTACAATTGGCGTCATTCAGCGAATGTTGTAATCTGGCCGCCGTTTCATCATTCCATCGATGAGTTCTTCAGAAAATCGCGACCGCAACACATCCGCCGCTTCGCAGACGGTCGAGGCGACGACGGCGTTAACCGAAGCCCCGCCATCCTCGGAGTGTCCTCACTGTTTCGGCAGCGGGATGGAAGTCGTCTCGGGTGAAGGCGCGCGCCGTTGCCGATGCCAGTCACCCGACAATCGCGACCGGCTTCTACAATCCGCGCGGATACCGCCGCGATATCAGCACTGCACAATCCAGGGGTACGAAGCTGCAAATGATGAACTCTCGAAGTGGGCCGCCAAGATGGAAGCCCAGATCATCATCGACGACTACCTGTCGCTCGAGGGCCGCGGGCTGCTACTCACAGGTCCGGTGGGCGTCGGCAAGACACATTTGGCAGTCGCGATTCTGCGCGAGTTGATTTCGCGTTACCAGGCGCGCGGGTTGTTCTATCAGTTTGGCGCGCTCTTGCGGCAGATCCAGGACTCGTACAATCCCGTCTCGCAGAATTCCGAGTTGACTGTGCTGGCGCCGGTCTTTGAGGCCGAGGTTTTGGTGCTGGATGAACTCGGCGCGTCCAAACCGACCGATTGGGTACGCGACACGATGATGCAAATCATTAACAACCGCTACAACGAGAAGCGTCTGACGATCTTCACCACGAACTTTTCGGATTCTCGCAAGAACGAAAAGGAAGGCGAGATACTCGAGGATCGAATCGGCGTCCCACTGCGGTCGCGGCTCTACGAGATGTGCAAGACCGTCGTGATTGAAGGTGAAGATTTCCGAAAGAGACTGGGCGGTCAGTCTTAAGCTGAACCGTTTGGTTCGTCAAAGCGTCGGTCGCGCTTCCCCACTTTCAGCCTCGACTGCTTCCTGACAAACCGCGTCGTAACGGGCCGTGGGCAGGGCCTCCAGCCGGCGCTCGTCGATCTGCCGATTACACTTTGTGCAGCGCCCGTAAGAACCCTCCTCCATTCGCAGCAGAGCCTGGTCGATGTCAGCAATCATCTGCGACTCGCGTTCGCCCAGATTCAGCACCATCTCACTCATCAGATCGCGCAAAGCCAGGTCAGCGCTTTCCTTTGCGCCGTCGTCGGCAAGTTCAATGGCGTTTGCCTGTCCCTCGCTCACATGCTGGGCATGCAGACGCAGTTGGGCCAATAACAGTTGTTTGTAGTGTTGGAGCTTGCCGTTATCCATGAGTGAAACTTTGACGGAAGAGTTCTGAGCTGTGAACGTGTGCGGGGGAGCTGGATTATATATCCCCGCTGTGCGGTGCGGCAAAGCGACAACTGGTAATCGTCAGAACGAAGTTGTTGAGTGAGGCTATCCTGCCGCTTTTCCGCTGATCAGCTCGGCCGCCAGCAGTGGAATAGTCAGCTCATGATGGCCGGTGATGGCGTAACCCTGACCCGCGCCGTCAGCCGTCGGCCGCCGCACAACGTTTGTTAGCGGCCGATAGGATTGAATGAAGTCAAAGTTGGCTGTCGTGATGTCGCGCAACTCGTGCCCGAGGTTTCTCACCAACGTCACGCATTTCAAGAACACTTCCGGCAGCGTCACAGCTGAACCAACATTCAGATAAACTCCGCCGCCGTTCATTTGCCGCACCATTTCTGCCAGCAAACGAAAGTCTGTGTGCGATGTCGCTCCCAGCGCGCCGCCGTCAGCGCTCGGATGAAAGTGAGCAATGTCTCCGCCGATCGTGACGAATGCCGTGAACGGGACTTTGTTCTCGTAAGCGGCACAGAGCAGAGAATGTTCGGCATGTCGCGGTTTAGTTTCCATCAACGCGCGGCCTACGCTTTCGCCCAAACCCAAGCCTTCGCTTACACCGTTCCGTGCGGCGTCATTCAGAAGTTTTCCGGTCTCGTCGGCTCCGCCGAAGATGCCCTCACCCAGCGTTGCGTCAACATCTTCCGAAGTTGAGCCGACCATGGCGATCTCGGCGTCGTGCACCAGGACCGATCCATTCCCGGCAATCGCCGTAACGAACCCGCGGTTCATCAGGTCGATGATAATCGGCGCCAGACCGGTTTTAATTACATGCCCGCCAAAGCCCCAGATAATCGGCTTCCCCAGATCATGCGCCTGCCGCATACGCGCCGCGAGGTCACGCAGATTTTGAACAGCCAGGATATTCGGGAGGGACGAGAGGTAGTCTTTTAACGACGACTCCTCCGTTACCGGTTTCGCGAAATCCTGAATTGTGACTTTGCTGGGGCGCGAAGCGAGCGGATAGGTTTTCACCTTCTCGAGACTGATTGGCTTGGCGTCGTAGATTGACATTTAGTTTGTAGCGCAAGTTGCTAACTTGCGGGCGGATTCTACATCACGCAAGTTAACAACTTGTGTTACTTCGGAAACATCGTACCTTCGATCAGCTCACAAAGGATGTGACCAATCAAATTGTGTGTCTCCTGAATCCTCTGCGTGTCGTCGCTGGGAACAACCAACGCCAGGTCGCAAAGCGCCGCAACCTTTCCACCATCGCGGCCCAATAAGCCGATTACCTTGATTCCCTGCGATCGCGCCTGTTCACACGCAACGACGATGTTCGCTGACTGGCCCGACGTTGAAATCGCGACGCAGACATCGCCTGCGCGCCCCAGCGCTTCGATTTGGCGCGCAAAGACGTTCTCAAATCCCGTGTCGTTGGCAATGCACGTGAGTACGCCGCCGTCTGTTGACAGCGCAATCGCCGGCAGCGCCTTCCGCTCTTGAAGAAAACGATTTACCAACTCGCCGGCAATGTGCTGCGCGTCCGCCGCCGATCCGCCATTGCCGAAGATGAGCAGCTTGCCGCCCGACGCAAGCGTCGCAGAGATCATCTCAGCCGCGCGCTCTACTTCGGAGCTGTGCGCAGCGAAAAACTTTCGCTTTGTTTCCAGACTGTCGTTGACGATCGCAGAGAGGCGTTCTGACATGTTTTCAGGGTCGAAAGCGCGGCGGCGGCGAGTATATCACGCGACCTTCTTGCTTTCGGCGGCAATGTGCGCGGGGTCCGAAGTGTGTTTCGCGCCGTTGCGCTTCGCACTCCCGTTGAGCAGCGGTTTGAGGACCTGACCCGTGTGCGAACGCCTCACAGCTGCTACGTCTTCCGGAGTTCCACTGGCAACGACGCGTCCGCCGTGCGCACCGCCTTCCGGGCCGAGATCGATGATGAAGTCCGCGCTCTTGATGATGTCGAGATTGTGCTCGATGACGATGACAGTGTTGCCGAGACTGACCAACCGTTGCAGCACATCCAGCAGTTTGTGAACGTCGGCGAAGTGTAAACCCGTGGTTGGCTCGTCGAGGATGTAAACCGTTCTGCCCGTCGCACGTTTCGACAGCTCCTTGGCCAGCTTAATGCGCTGTGCTTCGCCGCCTGACAAGGTCGTGGCCGACTGCCCAAGCTTGATGTAACCAAGTCCCACGTCGAGCAGCGTCTGAAGCTTTTGCTTGATTTGCGGAACGTTCTCGAGCACGGGGAGGGCCTCTTCGACCGTGGTGTCCAGCAGCTCTGCGATAGATTTGCCTTTGTACTTCACCGAAAGCGTCTCGCGGTTGTAACGCGCGCCGCGGCACACGTCGCACAGCACGTAAACGTCCGGCAGGAAGTTCATCTCGATTCGCTTCAGCCCTTCGCCTTCACAGCCTTCGCAGCGGCCGCCTTTGACGTTGAACGAGAAGCGACCCGGTTTATAGCCGCGCTCGCGCGACTCAGGCAGCATGGCGTATAGCTCGCGAATCGGTGTGAACAAGCCGGTGTACGTCGCGGGATTTGAACGTGGCGTCCGGCCAATTGGTGACTGATCGATCTCGATTACTTTGTCCAGATGCTCGAGCCCGTCGATCGCCTGATGCGCGCCCGGCTCAGCGAGCGAACCGTAGAGTTCTTTCGCGAGGGCGCGATAGAGGATGTCCTGAACCAGCGTAGACTTACCTGAACCTGACACGCCGGTGACGACGGTCAGCAAGGCCAATGGAAAAGAGACATCAATGTCTTTTAAGTTGTTGTGGTGAGCGCCGCGAATTGTAATGGCTTTGCCGTTTGGCAGACGGCGATCGGGTGGAATTGGGATTTTCTTTTCGCCGCTGATGTAGAGACCCGTTACGGAGTTGCGATTGCGCGCTACATCCTCTGCCGTGCCGCGCGCCACCACAATTCCGCCATGAGTGCCCGCGCCCGGGCCAAGATCGACAACGTAGTCGGCGCGACGAATAGTCTCCTCATCATGCTCAACAACTAAAACCGTGTTGCCCAGATCGCGCAACGCGGCGAGGGTATCCAACAGACGCCGGTTGTCACGCGGATGCAGTCCGATTGAAGGCTCGTCCAAAACGTACAACACGCCGCGAAGTTGAGATCCAATTTGCGTCGCCAGACGAATCCGCTGGCCTTCGCCGCCCGACAAAGTCGCTGAAGGCCGATCCAACGTCAGATATCCCAAGCCCACTGTTTCGAGAAAACGCAGCCGGCTACGAATCTCTTGTAGGATTAAACCGGCAATCTGTTGTGATCGCTTGTCCAGCTTCACTTGATCGAAAGCCTTGATGGCGTCTTCGATCGTCATGTTCGTGTAGTCCGCGATCCCGCGTCCGCCGACGCGCACCGCCAACGAATCGGATCGCAGACGACGCCCGTCGCACTCAGAACAAACGGCCGGCGAAACCATTTCTTCCAAAGCGGCCCGAATTTTTTCGCTGGGCGGCTCGTTCAAACGCTCGCGCAACCACGGCAGCGCGCCCGTCCAGGGCCCTTTGTAACTGTAAAGGCCCTGGCGGAATTTTATTGAAGCCGCCAACCCGTGAAAGTACGCCTCGCGAATTTGCTGAGGCTGGTCCCGAAACGGTGCGTTCGCGTCGCCTTTAAAATGCGCAATCAGCGCAAGCAGCGCGCTTCGCAGGTAAGCAGTACCAGCTTTGTCCGCCCCCAGGAAGGGCAACTCTTCGGCCGTCAGTTCCGGATTCGGAATTAGTTTCGCGGGATCAACCTCGACGACGCTTCCCAGGCCGTGGCAATTCCGGCAGGCGCCGTAAGCCGAGTTGAACGAGAAGGAGCGCGGCTCGAGCGGCGGCACGTTGATGCCACAATTCACGCACGCCATTTTTTCCGAGTAGAGCTTCTCTTCCCCGTCAACCACCGACACGACCACCGCGCCGTTCGTCAATTTCAAAGCCGTGCGAATCGACTCACCGAGCCGATCGTTTATCCCGGGCTTGATCAGCAATCGATCGACGACTGCTTCAATGGTGTGATTGCGCCGCTTGTCCAGCGGAATGTCTTCATCGAGGGCGCGTAACTCGCCGTCGATGCGGGCCCGAATGAAGCCGTCGCGCGCGAGCTTGGCCAGTTCTTTCTTGAACTCACCTTTTCGACCGCGCACGATCGGCGCCAAAACCATTACGCGCTCGCCTTCAGGAAGACTGAGCACGTCTTGCAGAATCTGATCGACACTTTGGCGCGTGATTGGCGCACCGCACTGCGGACAATGCGGAAGTCCCACCGAAGAAAACAACAGGCGCAGATAGTCGTAAATTTCGGTGACGGTCCCGATGGTTGAACGCGGACTGCGGGCGACGGTCTTCTGCTCGATCGAGATCGCCGGTGATAGACCTTCCACCGAATCTACGTCAGGTTTTTCGAGCTGATCGAGAAACTGGCGGGCATATGCCGACAGCGATTCGACATAGCGGCGCTGGCCTTCCGCGTAAATCGTGTCGAATGCGAGCGAAGATTTTCCCGACCCGGACAGGCCGGTAATGACGGTCAGCTTGTCGCGCGGAATATCAACGTCGATATTTTTCAGGTTGTGTTGGCGGGCGCCACGGACGCTGATGCGATCAATTGCCATTGCTCTAAAACAAAGTCGAGCGCCACAGACGAGAATTTGGCGTGGCGCAGAACCGACGATTGTAGCTGAGCGAAATCCCTCCAGCAAGCTGGCGAAACATCGCCTTGACGTTGCATCGGTCGCAACCTAGACTTCGATTACTCGCGAGATTGGGAGTCCACGTTGAACCTTCCGAATGCACTGACGCTTTCCCGGATTTTCATTGTGCCGTTGCTGGTGGTTGTGCTGCTGACGCCGCTCAGCAACCGCATCGGTGTGCCGCAACACATTCTGGGAGTTTTGATTTTCACCGCGGCCGCCCTGACGGATTTTTTTGATGGCCGGCTCGCGCGAAGCAGGAAACAGGTCTCCAAGCTGGGCAAATTACTAGATCCGATTGCCGACAAACTTTTGATTTCAGCCGCGCTGATCGCGCTGGTTGAAAATCATCTCGCGCCGGCATGGGCGGTTGTGATCATCGTCGGTCGCGAGTTTGCCGTGACGGGTTTGCGCTCCGTCGCCGCGACTGAGGGAAAAATCATCTCGGCATCCGGCATGGGTAAGTTCAAAATGGTCATGCAGGTGATCACGGTTGGGCTTTTGATTCTGTCTTTGCCGCCCTCAGGTGGAGGCGCGCCTGTTTCGAATTTCGGAAAGCCTTTTCCGGCGATCAAGTTTTGGACTGTGCCCGAATTGCAAACGGCGTGGGGTCATTTGACCGGACCGGGAGATACGACGTGGACTGACTGGCAAGTCCTGCTGTACACGACCGGCCGCGCGATGTTGTGGATTGTCGTGCTGTCGGCAATCTATTCAATGTGGGATTATTTCCGCGCTTTTTACGCGCAGGTGGTGCGAGAGAAACAGGCGAAAGCCAAAGCAAGCGCCGCCGCCGCGACGGCCCAGGAGCGGATTTAGAAATAATTTGGGTACGCACGCCGCTGGCGTGCTTGAGCGCGCCAGCGGCGCGCGTACCGGGAAAAAGGCTCTCAAGCGAACGCTTGAGAGCCTTTTGTTGTTCTGTCGATTTAACCCAGTTGCTTACGCAAGTGGTACTGACGACTGCCCACTGCCCACTGCTAGGGCTGTGGCGACGGTGATGGCTGTGCGGCTGGATCGCGGCGCAATGTCGGCGGCGCGGGCTTAGTCGTTTCCGTCTTTGGCGTGCCGTCCGGATTCGTCGCGGCCGGATCATCCGGTGTCGGCTGACGTCGTTTTAACGTCGGACGTCCGGGTGTCCCGTCTTCGCTACCGGCAATCACTCCTGATGAAGTCGCGCGCGCATTCGATAGACGCAGCAGACGATTTTTCACGCGCTGGAATTCCGAGGAGCTGATGACGTACTCGTCACGCTCAGGGAAACGTGCGGCAAGTGAGATTGAGTGCGCGCGGCGATCCGGTGGCGCTGGATGCGTCGCGAACAACTTGGCAATGGTGCCCGGCTTCTTCTTGTTCTTGGCTTCCAGCTTCTCGAACATCGTAGCCATGGCATTTGGATCGTAGCCTGCGGCCCACATGTACTGGATGCCGAGTTTGTCGGCTTCTTCTTCCGCACCGCGCGTGAACTTCAAGAAGCTGAGGCCTTCGATCAAGCCGCCTGCGTTATACAGCACGTTACCGATTATGCCGCCGCCCAAAAGAATTCCCGCGAGCAAGCCGTAATCGAGAATCTGCATCTTGCGCTGGTTTTCCATCGCGTGACGCGCGGCAACGTGCGCAATTTCGTGCGCCATCACCCCGGCCAACTCGGCTTCATTGTCCGCCGCCAGGATCAGTCCCTTGTTAACGAAGAAGAAACCACCCGGAAGTGCGAAGGCATTAACTTCGTCCGAATCGATGACTTTGATTGTGAATGGAATCTTTGCGTCGGAATGCAGAACGATATTCTGGCCAACCCGATTTACGTACTCAGTGATGATGGGATCATCGACGAACTTGGCTTCGCGTTCGACCTGGGCTGCTAACTGACGGCCGATCTTCACTTCACTCTCAGTACCGCCGGCCATCTTTCCCCAGATGCCTTTATTAATGTTCCGCTTCCCGATCATCGTCGGGTCTTCATTTGTAGAGAGCGGCTTGGTGCGGGCGGTCTGCGTAGTAGCGGGCTGCGGCTTCGCGTTATCTTTGTCCTTTTGTTGAGAGCTGGACGATTTCGGATCCTGCGTGCGACGCGGCGCGGCGACGGCCGCAACGCTAGTCAGCCACAGACTCATGGCAATGCCGAGGGCGATGACGGCGCGAGAGAGGCTATGCTTCATTCTTGTCCTCCAGACCTGCCGAGGATTTGATCCTCAGCGACCGCAACGTCGTCGCGGTCATGATTTTTTTCCCAGGACAGCACCCGAGGCATCGGCACTGAATTTACTGAGGCACCGCTTGGATGCTGGGCCGTAAGCCGAGGTTGCGCATTGCTTTCAGCTTTCTTTCGGCAGCGAACCGCGAATTGCGTCGCTGGCATTATAGACTAGAAGCCGAGAAAAACCACGGAATTGCGGTGGTGTTGAGGCCATGCTAAAGTCCGCGGACGCAACCCACTCGATTTCAAACCCAATGCCGGCAGCCAGGAAGCGACCACAACTGAAGTCAAAAACCTCGCATTCGTCTACTTCAAGATCCAGAGCCAAGGGCTTCCGAATTTCAATTGTCGGCGCCGGCCGCATGGGAACTGCGCTCGGTGTAGCGCTGCGCCGAGCCGGGCATCACATTGAGTTGATCGTAACGAAAACCGCGCCGAGCGCGCGTCGGGCGGCGAAGTTGATTGGCGGGGGCGCGGCAGCATTGGCAGAAAGCCAACGCAACCACGCGTCGGCAGAGAGGGTGAGCCGGCTCGTCCGGAGTGACCTTCTGCTGATTTCGACGCCGGACGATGCCTTAAAAGCAGTCGCCGCACGCCTCGCCGAAACAATTCGCCGCGCTGGCGGCGATGGAGGCAAAGCTCAACGATTCGCGCTTCACACGAGCGGCGCCGTCTCGTCAGAGGTCCTGGCGCCCCTTCGGGCGCTTGGGTTTTCAGTCGGCTCGTTACACCCATTGGTCTCGGTTGCGGATGCCGCCGGTGCTCAAGATCACTTTCGAGGTGCTCACTTTTGCGTAGAAGGTGATCGCGCAGCCGCACGGGTCGCCAGATCCCTGGTCAAAGAACTCGGCGGTCACCCGTTTACCATTTCGTCTGAAGCTAAACCGCTCTACCACGCCGCCGCTACCGTTTCCTCAGGGCACGTAACCGCACTATTTGACCTGGCAATTGAAATGCTGCAGGAGTGCGGGCTAACAAAGCTGCGGGCGCGACAGATTCTCGCACCACTTCTCACCAGCACGGCCGCCAATCTTGTCGGACAAAGTCCCGCCGAAGCCCTGACGGGTCCGTTCGCGCGTGGTGATCTCGCCACTATCGAAAAACATTTGACCGCAATGAAGGCAAAGAAAATGACAGAGGCCGCGGATTTGTACGCGGCGCTCGGTCTCCGGGCCGCGCGGTTGGCATCAACGAAGCGCAATCGGAGATCGGCGAAAGACATCAAAAAGCTACTCTCTGCCTGGCGCCTACCTCTTTCGTGATGAACACTTAACACTAATTAACAATTCTCGGAGCAGATTCATGCAAAAATCTGGAACCTGGGACATCCGTCACGCGTCTTAATGGTGACCCCAGACGTTAATGAACGAAGACTCCACAGCGTCATAAGAACCAGGGAACTCACATGAGCACAGCTAAAGCCGCACTTGTAGAATCAATCAACAAACGCCATCTGCGCGGACTGCCGTCGCGAACGAAAACAAGTCAGACTAACGGTCGCCTCAAGAAAATGCGCGATTTGGCGTCAGAACTGCTGGAAGAGAGCGAAGCGCTTGAGCATGAAGGCGAGTTGGCTGAAGCGTCGGCAACGATCGCGTCACTCAGCACGAATGCCGCGATAAACTTCTTCGAGGAAGTTCGCCAGTTCGAGGTTAGATTGATCAACCGAGCCCTGGAACTAGCCGGCGGCAACCAGGCGCGAGCCGCGCAACTACTGGGTCTGGGAACGACCACCCTCAACTACAAGGTAAAGACGTACGGTTTGCTCTAGGGAAAATCCTGCAATTCGGAGCAACAAAAACTAAGTCTGTGACACTCAGTTGACGGCTTCTGAGGTTTCTTCGGCGGGCGCGATCAACTGATCCGAGACCATCAACGCACGCTCTTCAAACAGAGTCGAATCCACCAGCGTCTGCACCCAGTACTCTCCCGCAACCGGAAAAGTAACATTCACAAAAAAGCTGATGTTGTCGGCCGAACCCTGATTGATTTCGAAGCGCGCCGGCTGTGAGACGACCAGCGCCTGCTGCCGATCCGGCATGAGAATCCTGACTTCTGAAAGGTGCGCGCCATTCCCGCGCCAGTGATTCACCACCGCCAACTTTGGCAGCCAGACCGGCAACTGCGGCACGATGATGCTCTGAAACACTCCCATGTAAGAGAGTTTGTTGCCGACTTCCAGGCGCACATCGTCGCAAAGAAGCGTATAGACCAATTCGAGTTTCTCCTCGGCTTCCATCTGCTGAGTTGGTTGCATTTGAGATCAGTTTAGGCTCGACGTGAGGTCAGTACAAGCAGCGGTAGCGATTTAGTCGGCTTTCTGCTGATCATGAATCTCAGTTTGACCCGGTCGCTATCCCGACAAGTCGGGACGCTCACCCTGGCCCTCTCCCATAGGGAGAGGGAATCGATCCGCTCGCGGTACTGACCACATGATGCGAATCTTAGACCCCATTCACTTCAGCAGCTTTCTAAATTCGTCCTCAGCAAGAACCTTCACCCCAAGCTGATTCGCCTTATCCAACTTCGAGCCTGGCTCGGCGCCGGCCAGCACGAAATCAGTTTTCTTGCTGACAGACGAAGTTACGCGTCCGCCACGGGCTTCGATCTGCGCGGTGGCTTCATCCCGTGACAGGTTTGGCAACGTCCCGGTTAGAACAAATATTTTGCCGGCTAACGTCTGCGCCGCTGAAGGCCGCGCCGCTTTTTCGATTTCAGTTCGCACACCGGCGTCATGCAAACGCTCGCACAGACGCGCGTTGCCGGGATCGGTGAACCAATCGTGAATACTCACAGCCATCGTCAAGCCGATTTCGTGGACCGCATCCAGTTCTTCAACCGTCGCCTGCGCCAGTTTCTCGAGCGACCCGAACTCGCGCGCCAGAATTCCCGCGGTGCGTTCACCCACATGCCGAACGCCGAGGCCATAAATCAGACTCGACAAATCGCGCGACTTACTTGCTTCAATTTGATCAAGCACGTTCGTCGCTGACTTCTTCGCCATCCGTTCCAGCGAGACCAGATCATCCAAATTCAGGCTGTAGAGATCGGCAACGTCCTTGACTAGCTTCTTTTCGATCAATTGATCGGCAAGAGCTCCGCCTAAACCTTCAATGCGCATCGCTCGCCGTGAAGCGAAGTGAAGCAAGCGGCCGATCAACTGGGCGGGGCAGTCGGCGGCGATGCAACGCGAAACGGATTCGCCTTCCGGCCGCGAGACACGACCGCCGCAGACCGGACACGTCGTCGGCATCTTGAACGGCTTTTCTTTACCGGTGCGTTTGGACTCGATGACTTTCAGAACCTTGGGAATGACGTCGCCGCCGCGCTCGATCAGAACCCAGTCTCCGATCTTCAATCCGAGCCGCCCAATTTCATCTTCGTTGTGCAGCGTCGAACGCGAAACCGTCACGCCTCCGAGCGGCACCGGCTCGAGCATCGCAACAGGAGTCAGCGCGCCGGTGCGGCCCACCGAAACCAGAATGTCGTTAACGCGCGTCGTCGCTTGTCGCGCCGCGTATTTGTAAGCGACGGCCCAACGGGGCGCCTTGCCGGTGGCGCCGAACTCTTCCTGCATCGCAGTAGAATTCACTTTCACGACGAGGCCATCAATCTCGTAGTCGAGTTCTTCCCGCTTTGCTTCCATCCGATCGCAGAAGCCGACCACCTCGTCGATCGATTTGCACAACGCTCGATGCGGATTAACCCGCAGCCCGGCCTTTTCCAGCCAATTGAGCGCCTCCCAGTGCGTCGCAAACGCCTTGCGCTCGCCCGCGAATACGTCGTAGGCAAACATTTCCAGACGGCGGCGCGAGGTAATCGACGGATCGAGCTGTCGCAGAGTCCCGGCCGCAGAGTTGCGCGGATTTGCGAAGCGTGGCTCGCCGGCTTCCTCACGTTCGCGATTGACCTTCTCGAAGACTTTGCGCGACAGATAAGCCTCGCCGCGCACTTCGATTTCGTTCGCGACTTTCTTTGCGCGATCGTTCAGCTTCAGCGGAATGCTGCGAATCGTGCGCACGTTGGAAGTTACATCTTCCCCCCGAAATCCGTCGCCACGCGTCACGCCGCGAACGAACACGCCGTCGTCGTAATGCACCGCCAGCGAAAGTCCATCAATCTTCAGTTCAGCGACGTATTCCAACGACTGACCGTCAGCCAGTTTCCGGCAGCGGGCATCGAACGCGCGCAGTTCCTCGATGTTGTAGCTGTTGTCGAGCGAAAGCATTGGCCGTCGATGCACGAATTCAGGAAAGCCTTCGGCGGGCCGGCCACCCACGCGCTGGGTCGGGCTGTCAGGTGTGATTAGTTCCGGGTGTTGCGCTTCTAGTTTGCGAAGCTTCTCGAGGAGCTCGTCGTATTCCTGATCCGAAATCTCGGGATTCTCTTCGAGGTAGTAGAGGTCTTCGTGGCGACGAATTTCGTCGCGCAAAGTTTTGATCTGTTTTTCGCTTGCTGGTCGTTTGGGCAAGGTAAGTTAAAAGTGGCACAGACTTCAGTCTCTGATTTTCCCCCTACGAAACCACAGACTGAAGTATGTGGCACTACTTCTGTTTATAGAGCAAATACTTCGGTCGCTGGTCATCACGTTCGAAAGCACGACACACAAGACCGGCGCTGAAAGCGCGGAGGAACTCTTCACGGATGCGCAGAGCTTCAGCCTTGGCCGCGGCCGGATCAGATTTCAGCAGCGCGCCGAAGTCGTTCGGAATCTCGATCACTTCATCCGGAGCTCCCACTGAAACGTCGCGACGATCGGCCAACGCTTCGACACGGGGCGATTTCAATTCCCACGACGCAAACAAACGATCGCTGTCCATTCCGAGGGGGCCTGCTGAACGCTCAGCCGCGTCCGTAGCGTAATCTGTCCCGTAGAAGTTCACGGCGTACGATCGCACCACCACTCCAAGCCGATTTAGATTGAAATGCGCGTTGCGCGCGCGGACGGGTTCGAAAGTCCATTTGATGAATTCCCTGCCCTCGGCCAAAACGCGCGCGCGTTGCGCCCATTTCAGCTTCGCGCCGATGCCGAAATTCTGATACTCAGCCGCCACGGCCATCATGTGCGAGTAGCCGAAGACTTCATTCCCGCGCACCGCCGCCAGGTGATGAACAAAACCGACGAGCTTCCCGTCAACGAATGCTCCGAGAGTCCACCCGCCGGCTTGCTCCGAAACGATTAAATGCCGCCGCGGCGAAATTTCCAGGTCCGGCAGCGCGAACACTGCGCGTTGCAAGTACACACACGCGTCGTACTCTTCGATGGTATTTACCTGGCGAATGTCGACTAGCTTGTTCACGGCAGGAGACATCTGAAAACGGCAGCTCAAATTTGATTGCGAGCCGACATAATAACACGGCAGTTTCGCGAATTATCGAGGGAAAGAAAGTTAGGTGGCGAGACGAAGCGGCAGATTAAAGGTGAGTTGAACTTCTCCATCGCCGTTGGTGGCAGTGATTGAGCCGCCAAGGACTTCTACATTCTGGCGCGCGATCGAAAGCCCGAGTTCACCGGTGCTGGAATTGTCGTCGGGTGCCAGAATTCCAATCCGAGCAGGCTCGGCAATTGGATCGCCCACATCCGTGATTGAAATCGCCACGCCATCCGGTACGGACTTCGCGTCCGCCATGACAGTGGCGCCGTCAGGACTTCTGGAAATGGCGTTCGTCAGCAAATTGTAAATGACGAGCCGCACGCGCGCGCGATCCGAAATCACGATTGGCAGGTCGTCAGCCGCTACGGATCTGAGTCGGACGCGCTTTTTGTAAGCGCTGCGTGCCAGTGCCGGCAAAACGTCGCGCAACGTTTCTCCAAGCGCTATCTCATCCTGGGCTAACTTTGTCTCTCCTGCTTCCAGCCGCGCTAGATCCGACAATTGATTGAGGCTGCTTTGTAGTTGTTGAGCTGAGCTTTGAATTCGTTCACAGAAGCCACGCTGCGCGTCAGTGATTTTTTCCTGACTCAACAGAATTTCTGAGAAGCCCATTATCGAAGTCAGCGGAGTGCGCAGCTCATGCGCCAGCCGCGCTAGAAACAGCGAGCGGTATTTCGTCGTCTGCTGTAGTTCGCGAAGTTGGTTCTGGAGAGTCTTAACGTCAGCTTTGGTTGCGAAACCTGCGTCCGAACGCGGAGAGAGGTTAGTAGCTTTCGCTGCCGAACCGCCCTCCGCGTCTGAATGAGTCTTCGCCATCTGTCGAATTAGAAACCGAAAACGCTACTGCCCGCGAAGCGCTTCACCGACACTTTGCGCCTCGCTACGGATGGCCGCGTCGAGACTTGCTTCCTGCGTTTCTGCCTTTGTGGTGGCCGACAATTCCAACCTCGTCCCGGAGCCGGCGCTCGGAACGAGACGGAAATCCAGTTTCGCTTCTCCCTTCCCGGTATCGCCCGAACCGATACCGGTTGCCCGGCCGAACATTCCACCAATCTTCTTGCCGGCCGAAGGGGCTTTCAAAGTCGCAATGTCCGTGTAAAGAATGTAATCGACCTGGTTGGCTTCCGCTTCGGCGACGGCTTCACTCGGCGAAATCGCCTTGAGCGCGACGGCCTCGAGGCCTTGAGCAGTTAAAGCCGCGACGAGTTGCTGTTGCAGCGAATCAGTTCCCGCCGAAGCCTTCGTCTTGTTGTTCAACTGAGCCACACCGACACGAATTCGCTTGGCCGGCGCCGTCGGTTGCGACTGGCTGCTTGACTCCGTCCGATTCTGCGGGCGCGAAGACGATGTAATCTCGTCCATCGACGGCATGGAAAACATCTCCTGCTGGTCCGTGGCTTGGGTGTAACCGGCCGGAATGTCGAAGAGCGCGGCTTCAAGCGGATCGCGCGAAATCTCGACGACTTCTTTCGTCATCGTCATGGTCACGCTGCCGTCCGCGCCATACATCGTTGTCGTTTCCTGTAGTGGAAAACCGATGTGGGCCGGGCCGGTGGTTTTGTAAACGTATCGATCGCGGCAGCCGCCGGTCGAGGTAGACGCGGTTGAGGATGACTGATTCGACGGGCAGCTTAACCCATATTCCAGGTTGATGTACCAGCCGTCTGTTTCGATCTTCATTTTCGTCTGCGTACAAGCGTCCGGCGACGATTCCATCATCGTCGTTCGCTTGAACCGGCGCGCGGTGAAACCCATCATTTCTTTGCGCTCTCCGGTGTCTACGGCGTTGACCGTCATCGTCACCACTCCGCCGCGCGTCACAGGCGCTCCGGTGCGGGGCGTGCCGGTGGCGGTGCTCCCGCCGGACGTACCGTCATCCATCGGCGTGATCAGGTACTTACGCGCGCGATCGTTAACTTGAATCGTGCGCCTCATGTCGCACTGCGTGATGTTGACGGTGTTCATGGTGTAAGCGCCGGCATTAATGCTGCTTTCGCTGCGCTCGCGCTGACCCTTGATCATCGTCGTGCTCTGCATTGTTTGTCCGGAAACGCTTTGTTTGAAGGTAATCTTGAAATCACCTGTGAGCGGTTTGTCGGTTGCTGGGCGGCGTTGAGCCGACGTGATTGCAGAAACCATTGAGACGGCGAATACGAGAGACGCAAAAAGAAATAATCTGAACTTCATGAATGCTCCATTTGATTGATAATTGAATTGTTCTTGCGGGGATACGAACGAGAAAACTACCAAAAACGATTCCGTTACTCAAGAAGGGCCCAGTAGCCGGACCGTGACGGAAGACAATGAGATCTCAGATTTGGAATTGAGATCTCCGCTTTGAGATTTGAGATCTCAGCACGCCACCCTTGCGGTCGGGCTACTTCCCCGTCGCCTTCCAACGATTCAAAAACGCCACCAGGTCCTTCTTCATCATCTGCCGCGCCGCTTCAAACTCGCCCTTGGTGCTGCTGTAGACTACGCGACCTTCGCCGTTAATTATCACAACTGTCGGCACGCCAGAACCCAGCGTCGTCGCGTATTTCTTGATCAGGTCGAGATTCTTGTCGCCTTCGCCGATGTCCACGTGTACCAGCAAGAAACTCTCTTTGACGATCTTGTTAGCTTCGCCTTCGTGCAGAGCTTGATCAAGCACGTGACAGTCGTAACACCAGTTCCCGCCAAAGATGAGCATCACGCGTTTGTTTTCCGCGTGGGCTGTTTTTAAGGCCGCTTCAATCTCTTTCTTTGCATCAGCATCGGCGGGATAAAGATCAGTCTTAGCGGTGACCGGCCTGAGCGACTCGTCATTCGACGAGTGCTGCGCTGCAGCGGACGCGGCGAAGCACACCACCAGAACGATTAGAGAAAGTAAGAGTTTGCTCATCGTTCTCGGCTACCCGCCCATCATCGCATCACGCTTCGCTTTGAACTCGCTACCCGACTTCCACGTGGGAAAGATGTCCGTCTGCGCGATGCGGTGGCCGATAATCATCAGCAACTGCGCATCATCTACGGCGCCGGCCAAATCCCAGTCCGGCTTAATCTCGTCGGATATTTTGTGATAGTCCTTGGCCGTGTATTCGTCGCGCTTCTGTTTGCTGAACGCGGTGTCCTTGCCGATGTAGTCAATGCCGGAATCGGTGTAGAGCGCGGGCACGCCCTGCTTCGCGAACTCGAAGTGATCTGAACGATAGTAGAAGCCCTTCTCGGGTTCCGGATCGGGATTGACGACGCGGTTCTGCATTTTCGAAACCTCGCGCAACAAGTCAATCAGCGTGCTATTGTCGTCCCCCACCATCGTGATGTCTTTGGTGCGGCCCCATTGATTGACGCCGTCCATGTTGATGTTGGCCAACGTCTTGTTGAGCGGATAGAGCGGGTTCTCGCCATAGTATTTCGCGCCGAGCAAGCCCTTCTCTTCCGCGGTCACTGCCAAAAACAGGATCGAGCGTTTCGGAGGCGTGTTGAGTTTCGTAAACGCTTCGGCAATCTCGAGCATCGAGGCGATGCCCGAGGCATTATCTAGTGCGCCGTTGAAAATCTGATCGCCCTGAAGTTTCGGATCGCGGCCGAGATGATCCCAGTGCGCCGAATACACCACGTACTCGTCTTTCTTCTCTGCGCCTTCGATCTTGCCGACGACGTTGTTTGACTGAATCTCGCGCAGAGTGTTCTGGACCGTGATGTTCGCCTTCGCTTTCAGCTCCACCGGCTTGAAGTCTTTGCTGACGGCAGCTTTTTTCAGCGCGTCGAAATCCTGACCTGTGGCCGTAAACAACTCTTTCGCGCGATCCGTAGTTATCCACCCTTCGACGGCGACCCGATTCATATTCTTGTCCGGCCGTACAATGTCAAAGTTCTCGCGCGACCAGCTTCCGGAAACGACTTCAAACGGATAACCCGCGGGACCGGTCTCGTGAATTATGATGGCGGCGGCGGCGCCTTTCTCGGTCGCAATCTCGTATTTATACGTCCAGCGGCCATAGTAGGTCATCGCCTTGCCCTTGAAAATTTTGTCGTCGAGCTTCGAAGCATCGTTTGCGTCGGGCACCGCCGGATCGTTGATGAGCATGACAATCGTCTTGCCGCGTACGTCGAGGCCTTTGTAATCGTCCCAACCGTATTCGGGCGCGACGACGCCGTAGCCTACGAACACCATGTCAGAGTTTTCAACTTTCGACTGCGGCACAAAGCGACGTGACACGGCGACATAATCCTCAGGGAATTTTAAATCGATCTTCTTGTCGCCCGCGGTGAACGAGGCAGTCGGCTGCCCAGTGAATCCGGCTAGCGGAACTTTTTGCAAGTACGTGCCATCGGGATTGCCGGGTTTCAGTCCGATGCGCTGAAACTGATCGGTGAGATATTTGACGGTCAGCTCTTCGCCTTTCGTGCCGGGCCCCCGCCCCTCGTATTCATCGGCCGATAAAGCTTTCGTGTGCTGCGTCAGGTCAGCCGTCGTTATCGTGTCGAGCCCTGATTTCAGCTCGGCAGGCATCGTCGCCGTTGTGGCGGTTTCGGTTGGGCGAGTTTCGGTTGCCGGCTGACAGGCAATCACGAGGAACAAAACCGCCGAGATTAATCCGGCAAACAGAGCGAGTCTCTTGATCATTTCAGGCACCTCAGTTGAATTTGAGTTGAACAGAAAGTTTCTATGACCTTAGGAGGCGTAAGTCAAATGTCGGATTTATTCGCGACGGTTCGCTTCAAACAGATCGGCGTGTAGAATGTTTGACCATCTTCAATGCCCAAGCGCACTGACATTCACAAAATTCTGATCATCGGCTCAGGCCCCATCGTCATCGGGCAGGCGTGCGAATTTGATTATTCCGGCACACAAGCATGCAAGGCCCTGCGGCAGGAAGGCTATCAGGTCGTTCTCGTCAATTCGAATCCCGCAACGATCATGACCGATCCGGCCACGGCTGACAGCACTTATATCGAGCCGCTCACCGTCGAATCAGTTGCCGCGATTATCAAGAAAGAAAGACCGGACGCGTTGTTGCCAACCGTCGGCGGACAGACCGCCCTGAATTTGGCGATCGCTTTGGACGACGCAGGGGTGCTCAATGAGTTTGGCGTCGAAATGATCGGCGCGAAACGCGAAGCGATCAAGGTCGCCGAAGACCGCCTGCTGTTCAAGGAAGCGATGTACGAAGCGGGCATGCTGATGCCGCGCGGCGGCTTTGCCAAGACGTGGGCCGAAGCCGAGGCCATCGTCAAAACCACCGATTATCCCGCAATCATCCGGCCATCATTCACGCTCGGAGGAACCGGTGGCGGCACCGCTTTCAATCCTGAAGAATACGAAGAGATTGTTCGCGCCGGTCTCGCCGCTTCGCCGATCCAGGAAGTCTTGATTGAAGAATCCATCCTCGGCTGGAAAGAGTTTGAGCTGGAAGTGATGCGCGACCTGGCAGACAACGTCGTCATCATCTGTTCGATCGAGAACTTCGATCCGATGGGTGTGCACACCGGCGACTCGATCACGGTCGCGCCGGCGCAAACCCTCACGGATCGTGAATACCAGGCGATGCGCGACATGGCGATCAAGATTATCCGCAAGGTCGGCGTGGAAACGGGCGGCTCGAATATTCAGTTCGCAGTTAATCCCGAGAACGGCGAGGTTCGCGTGATCGAAATGAATCCGCGCGTGTCGCGTTCCTCGGCGCTGGCTTCGAAAGCGACTGGTTTTCCGATTGCTAAGATCGCGGCGAAGCTGGCCGTCGGCTACACGCTCGACGAAATTCCGAACGACATCACTAAGAAAACGCCGGCGTCATTCGAACCGACGATTGACTACGTGGTTACGAAGATTCCGAAATGGAATTTCGAGAAATTTCAGGAAGCGGAAGACGTGCTCGGCACGCAGATGAAGTCGGTCGGCGAAGTCATGGCCATCGGCCGCACTTTCAAGGAATCACTCTTTAAAGGCCTGCGCTCGTTGGAAGCCGTCAAGCCTTTACGCCTCGAAGATGTGCCGAATGATGAGCTGCAGCGGAAACTTGCGCGGCCGAATTCGCAACGCTTCTCGTACATCACCTACGCGCTTGAGCATGGCTGGTCGATCGATGAGATCTACCGTCTATCGAAAATCGATCCGTGGTTTTTGGATCAGCTTCAACAGGTAATGGAAATTCAGCGCGAGGTCGAAGCCGTGCCGCCGGTGTCAGTACCCGGAGCGGTAGCGACGGGATCAGGCGAACCTCACGGGCTTGCTGATCCGGTCGCTACCGCTCCCGGTACTGACACAAATCCCCCTGCCCTTGAGAACATCCCTCTCGATCTTCTGCGCGCCTTCAAGGAAGCCGCGCTTTCCGATCGCCGGCTCGCTTATCTAACACAACGAAGCGAAGACGAAGTGCGCGCCTATCGCAAGTCACTTGGACTGATTCCGGTTTACAAACGCGTAGACACCTGCGGCGCCGAGTTCGAATCTCACACTCCTTATCTTTACTCGACGTACGAAGAGGAAGACGAGTCTCAACCGACCGACAAACGGAAGATCATGATTCTTGGCTCGGGGCCGAACCGCATCGGTCAGGGCATCGAGTTCGATTATTGCTGCGTGCACGCGTCGTATGCCCTGCACGAAGCCGGTTTCGAAACGATCATGGTCAACTGCAATCCGGAAACGGTTTCGACCGACTATGACACGTCGGATCGTCTGTACTTCGAACCGCTCACCTTCGAAGACGTCATGAACATTGTCGATGTCGAGAAGCCGACCGGCGTCATCGTGCAGTTCGGCGGCCAGACACCTTTGAACCTCGCGATGCGTCTGCATGAGGCCGGCGTTCCCATCATCGGCACATCGCCGGATTCGATTGACCTCGCCGAAGATCGCAAACGTTTCGGGGCGCTGCTGCGTGAAGGCGGAATTCCGCAACCGGAAAACGGCACGGCAACTTCAATCGAAGAGGCCCGCGAAATAGCCGAGCGCATTGGCTATCCGGTCCTTGTGCGTCCGAGCTACGTCCTGGGCGGCCGCGCGATGGTGATTGTTTACGACGACGATGCCCTTGAGCGTTACATGCGCACGGCCGTCGATTTCTCGCATAAGAGGCCGGTACTGATCGACAAGTTTCTCGAGCAGGCCGCGGAGTTTGATGTTGATGCTGTCGCTGACGAAACGGCGTGTGTCGTCGCGGCTATTCAGGAACACATCGAGGAAGCCGGCATTCACTCGGGCGATTCATCGTGCGTGCTCCCACCGGTCCGCATTGCCGAAGAGCATCTTGAGACGATGCGGCACTACACGCGCCGGCTGGCGACAGCTTTGTCGGTCAAGGGGCTGATGAATATTCAGTTCGCAATCAAGGACGACCGCGTTTACGTGCTTGAGGTAAATCCACGCGCATCGCGGACCGTGCCGTTCGTTTCGAAAGCGACGGGCGTTCCCCTCGCGCGCATCGGCGCGCTCGTGATGGCCGGCCAAAAACTGAAAGACTTTGGTTTACCGAATGATCTGACGGTCGATCGCTTCTATGTGAAGTCGCCGGTGTTCCCCTTTGCGAAGTTTCCCGGCGTCGACCCGGTGCTGAGTCCGGAGATGCATTCGACCGGCGAAGTAATGGGCATCGGCGAAACGTTTGGCGAAGCGTACGGCAAAGCTATGACCGCCGCAGGATTGAAACTGCCGGCGAGTGGAACGGCGTTCATTAGCGTGAACGACAACGACAAGGGTCAGGCCGTTTTGCTGGCGCGGCGTCTTGTACGTCTGGGTTTCGAGTTGATAGCGACACGTGCAACTGCGGAACGCCTGCGCGAGGTTGGTCTGAGGATTGAGAATGTCTTCAAAGTAAACGAGGGCCGGCCGAACATCGTCGATCACATCAAACAGAACGAGGTTGCCTTGATCATCAACACGCCGCTGGGGCGCGCTTCGCATTACGACGAACAGGCGATCCGTCGCGCGGCTCTGCAATACAACGTGCCGTGCGTGACGACCATGACCGGCGCACAAGCGTTGGTGGAATCACTCGCAGCGAGCACGACGCGCGCAGAAATCGACGTGCGTGCCTTACAAGAGTTGCACGCGGTCACGGCTTCTGCGCGATAAGGCGGCAAAGCGCTAAGGGCTAAGGGCTAAGCGCAGAGAGCTAAGAGTTGAAATTCTAAGTGTCAGTTGAGAACTTTGCTCTTTGCCCTTGCCCTTAGCCGTTTGCCCTTTGCCCTTGGCCCTTTGCTCTTTGCCCTTGGCTCTTTGCCCTATGCCTACTGAAATTCACGCCGTCGTCATCACCGCCAGCGATGCCTGCTCGCGCGGCGAGCGCGAGGACAAATCAGGCGAGTTGCTGGTTGAACTGCTGACGGGAATCGGAGCGCGCATAGTCGCGAAGGAACTTCTCGCCGATGATCTTGAGCCGCTCGCCGACAAACTGCGCGAGTACGCCGATCGTCCGGATGTGAATCTGGTTGTCACGACCGGCGGCACAGGTTTCGGTCCGCGCGACAACACGCCGGAAGCCACGCTGCGCGTAATCGAGCGCGAAGCGCCCGGACTGGCCGAAGCGATGCGCATTCAAACTTTGAAGAACACGCCGATGGCGATGATCTCGCGTGGCGTCAGTGGCATTCGCTCGGGCGCACTCATTCTTAACCTTCCCGGTTCACCAAAAGGTGTGTTAGAGAGCTTCGAAATAATTAGGCCGGTGCTGTCACATGCCGTTGCTCTGCTTGCTGGAGAGCGAGACGGTCACTGAGTCGTGTTGAGTTTTACTTTGCGTTGCTTTGATGGGATGAAGCAGGTGCCCCTGGTTTTTCCGTCAGTGGATTAGACTGGCGGGTGACATAAAACCGAAAGGAGACACCTGCTATGGACTACAGAGTATATTGCGGCGTCGACTTTCATGCACGTCAACAAACGATCTGCTCTTTGACAACTGAGGACGGGGTCATGTCAACCCACGAACTCAAACATCAGAACAAGGCTGAACTGAAAGC
>JBASRE010000059.1:0-287969 GCA_049273695.1 Pyrinomonadaceae bacterium | reverse complement strand
TAATTCTGTTGTTTTTCTTGAAGCGACTCTGCCGTGCAGAGTCGCTTCAAGATTGATTTCCAACATTGCTCGTCAGCTAAACCCTCATCCCCGACCCTTCTCCCAAACGGAGAAGGGAGCAACAGCTAAATGCCGCCCGATCTCATCACCGCCCATTCCGACCTTTTGAACTGGTGTCGCGCCAATGATTTTGCCGGCCACGATCCTTACGACGGTCTGAACAGCTCATTATTTCAAGCAACACCCCTTCGGCATTCACGCGCCGCGCGTCTGGCCTGGACGCAGCTTCTTAAACGCGCACCATTCAACCTCCGTAAAATCTCCGGCGTGCCCGCAGAGCGGAACGCGAAGGGCATTGCCCTGTTTGCGTTGGCGGCGCTTGCGGATTACCGGCGGCTACAAACAAAAGAAGCTGAAGTCGAAGTGCGGGAGTTGCTTGACGATCTGATTGGCATGAGCCTGAAAGGCTTCCGTGGCGCTTGCTGGGGCTACAACTTTGATTGGCAGTCGCGTTCGTTTTTCGCGCCGAAGGGTACGCCAACCATCATTCCCACGGCTTTCGCTGCGCGCGCACTGTGCGAAGCGGCCGAGGTGATTGACCGCGATGAGTACCTGCCGTTTGCGCGCACTATCTGCGATTTCATTCTCAACGATCTGAATCAGTCGGACGAGACCAGCGAGGAGGTTTGTTTCAGCTATTCGCCGCTCGACCAGACGCGTGTTTTCAACGCCAGTCTAATGGCCGCAGAAGTTCTCGCGACTGTCGGTGGGATGCTGCGCGAACAGAGCCTTTGCGAAGGGGCGATGCGCGCGACGCGCTACGTGGTTCGCCGCCAGCTCAACGATGGTTCGTGGGCGTACGGCGCTGATGGGCATCAAACGTGGAGCGACAACTTTCACACGGGGTTCATTCTTACAAGCCTTTCGCGAATCTCGCGCATGCTGGCCATCGCTGGCCGCCTCTCCGCGGGCGGAGAGGGGGTTGGGGGAGAGGTTGACCGCGGCTTAACCCCGCCCCAACCCCTCCCCACCCGTGGGGAGGGGCCAACGGATCTGGGTCTTCAAGGTGCACTGGTCCATGGATTTGAATTCTGGAAAGAGCGGTTTTTTCTCAGCAACGGCTGGCCCAAGTATCATCCGACGCGGCTTTATCCGGCGGATGTCCATTCAACCGCCGCGGCCATTGTGACGCTGGTCGAGCTGCGCGGCCGTTTTCCCGGCACGTTGGAATTGGCAGAACAGATCGCCAACTGGGCGCTGCACAACATGCGCAGCGGGGAAGGATACTTTTACTATCAGCGTCATCGTTTTCACACGAACCGCATTCCTTACATGCGGTGGTCACAAGCGTGGATGGCGTACGCGCTGGCGCGAATGAACGAAGTGATTCATTGATTCATTTGTTGATTGAATCAATGAGCCAATGAATCAATGAGTAAATCGCTTCGAATCTGGATCGACCTGGCAAATTCTCCGCACGTGCCGTTCTTTCGCGCGTTGATTCCGGAGTTTGTCGCGCGCGGTCATCAAGTCGAAATTAGCGCGCGAGACTTCGCGCAGACGGTTGAGCTCGCGACGAAAGCCGGAATGCTGCCGCACGTGATTGGCGGGCATGGCGGCGGGAAGTTGACCGGCAAGGCGGGGAATCTAATTGGGCGCGCCGCCGCGCTTCGCAAGTGGGCCCGGGATCGTGGATTCGATCTCGCGGTCAGTCATAATTCGTACGCACAAATTTCGGCGGCGGCATCGTTGGGAATTCAAAGCGTGACGCTGATGGACTATGAGCATCAGCCGGCGAATCATCTCGCCTTCCGGCTAGCTTCGAAAGTGATCGTGCCCCGCGCATTCCCGTCCGCAGAATTGAAAAAATACGGCGCGTCGCTGCGCAAGGTCGCGCGTTACGACGGGCTGAAGGAAGATGTCTATCTCGCCGAGTTCACCCCGGATCCAAAGTTCGCCGAGGTGCTGCGGGAACTGGGAGTCGCCGCCGAAGATGTGCTCGTCGTTGCGCGCCCACCGGCCCACGAAGCTCTATATCATCGATTCGAAAACGAGTTGTTTGAGGATCTGCTGACGCACTTGAGTTCTCAGCCGAGTGTCAGAACCGTTTTGCTGCCGAGAACGGATGCGCAGCGCGCTGAGTACGAAGCGCGAAAGCTGGCGAACGTAATCATGCCCCGCGAAGCCCTGGACGGTGCTAACCTTGTGGCCGCCGCCGACCTGATTGTCAGCGCCGGCGGCACCATGAACCGCGAAGCGGCGGCGTTGGGTGTCCCGGCCGCAAGCGTTTACGCCGGAAAGTGGGCGGCGATTGATGAGCAACTGGTCACGGAAGGACGTTTGCTGCGAATAGGTTCGAGCGAAGAGATCCGATCTTTGTCCACTGAAAAGAAGGGCGGCTTGAATCCACGGCAAGCAACGAACGTAAAAAAAGAAATCGTCAGTTTGATCCTGGATCGTTAGTTTTTGATGCGAGAGACAGAGAAGGGCGATTTCGGTATCATAGGCGCCGTCGATTGAAAGGGGCCCGTTTTATGCCGCTCCCGGTTCGCACAATCATTCCAGCCTTACTGCTTTGTTGCGCATGCTTCTCCCAGCCTGTGAATTCACAAACCGCGCTCGGTAAGAATGGTGGGGCCGCAACCGTTGCAGGCAAAGTCACTATCAAAGGCGAGCCCGCGGCGGGAATCGTTGTCGGCCTGCGTAAAAACGAGCCTATGCCGTTTGCTCCTACCTTTAAGGCGACGACTGATAAGGATGGTAAATATCGGGCCGAAGTCCCTCAGGGCAGTTATGTAATCGCGCCGATAGCTCCCGCGCTCGTAATCGCACACATGAATAACTCGAGCGGTCAGTCTGTCATAGTTAACGAAGGTGAGAACATCGAAGGGATCGATTTTGATCTGATGCGCGGCGGAGTGATTACCGGCAAGGTCACAGATACGGATGGTCGTCCCATTGTGGAAGAGAGTGTCAATCTCCTGACGGCTGATCGGCCAAGCGGGTCTTCCTATCACGTTCCGGGTAGCGTTCAAACTGATGATCGAGGTATTTACCGGTTCTTCGGAATACGACCGGGCCGTTACAAAGTATCCGTAGGGCAGGAGAGTGTGTATCGGGGCGTGGGAAGAGGTCGTCCTTCTCTTCCGACAACGTTCCATCCCGACGCAAGCGAAGCCGCGCAAGCGGGAGTGATTGAAGTAGGTGAAGGCTCCGAAGCAACCAGCATCGACATTACCGTCGGCCACACACGCGAAGGTTTCGCCGTGAGCGGCCGAGTCATCGAGGGAGATACCGGCAAGCCTGTGTCGAATGTAACGATCAGTCTTTCCAAGATCACTATAATCGATAAGAACAACACGAGTGGCTTTGGTGGATCCACAGACGTTCGCTCTAAGGCGGATGGCGCCTTCCGGTTGGAGAAATTGCCCCCCGGAAGATATGCGATTTCAATCCAGCCGGAACCGGAATCGAACCTGAAAGCAGCATCGGTTACGGTTGACGTTATCGACCAGGATGTCTCAGGCCTGCTGATCAAGACTGCTACCGGAGCAAGTCTGTCCGGAACTGTCGTTCTTGAAGGAAGCCGTGGATCCAATATCACAGGGCAGACGCCCACCTGGCTCTCAGTTCAAGTACGCAGCGACAACCGTGGCTCTTACTCAAATCAAGGGATTCGGATTAAACCAGACGGCAGCTTTCGCGTCGGAGGATTAGTGGCTGGGAACGTTACCTTTTCAGTTGGAACATTCGGGCCGACAGGTAATGCCCAACCGATAACTGTCTCGCGCGTCGAGCGGGATGGCGTGGTTCAACCAGCTGGCATACAAGTCCAGACCGGCGAACACCTCTCGGGGTTGCGAATCGTGGCTGCTTACAGCAGCGGAAGTATCCGGGGCGTGGTGAAAGTGGAGAATGGTACTTTACCGTCGGATGCACGTTTGATTGTAAGTATCTTGAAGATGGGAGATGCTGTTAGTACGCCCAGTGGAGGTGGAACGCTAGCAGATGCGCGCGGCCGCTTTGTGATCGAGGGCCTGGCTGCTGGAACTTACGAACTAACAGGCACTGCTTTTATTCCCGGACGGCGAGGAGCACGAACCGCTAAACAAATCGTGACGGTCACGGATGGATCAGCGACGGATGTCATGCTGGCAATCGATCTCACGACTCCGATGCCTTGACGAGCGACCCTCAGCCGAAACTTTCAGTCGGCGGTCATTTCAAATTTTCCTCAGGTTGCATTGGTGTCGCAAACCTTATTGAAAGCTGAACCTGCCAAAAGTGGAACGACCGCGCAAGCTGTTCGCGCTCCCGCGCGCGCGCCGCGCTGGGTGGTGCCGCTGGTCAAGGCGCTTTTGGTCGTTAGCGACATCATCCTTGCCACGATCTCGTTTGCCGTCGCCTTTTACATCCGTCACAACGAACCGGTGCTTGGTCGCACGGCGGAAGGCGCGCTCGCATGGTCAAGCCAATTCGCGCCGTACGCAGTCCTTTTGCCGCTGGTGATTCCGATCCGCCTGCTGTTGCTCCGTTACTACGATTTGTATCGCCTGCGCGGTGAGTTCTCGTTTGTTGATGATGCCGCGCGCGTCTTCAAAGCTACCGCCATCGGCTCGCTGCTGATCGTGGCGGCCGCGTTCATGTATCGCGGCGGAGTGGCGTACCGCACCTTCTCGTATTCGCGCGCGATCTTTGCGCTCGACTTTCTATTAGCGTTCGCGAGTATTGGTTTGCTCCGGGTGATCGTGCGCGCTGCTCAAATCGCGATTCGCCGTCGCGGCGTGAATCTGATTCCAACCCTGATTGTGGGCCGTGGACCCGAAGCCGCGTTGTGCATTCGCGAGATGCGCGCGCGCCCGGAGCTTGGCTATCGCGTCATTGGAATCGTCGAGAATGGACACGTCGGTGCGCCCGGGGCGACCTTTGAAGGCGTCCCGATCGTCGGTGATCTGAAGTCCTTGCCGCAGGCGATTCGCGACTCGCACGCGAACGAAGTAATCATTTCCGATCCAAACGTGCCCGGCGAAGATCTGTTCGACGTCATGATCAAAACCGGCCGCCGTCGTGGCGTCGAGTTTCGCATCGCCCCCACGCTCTTGAATTGCTTGCCCAGCAAAACGGAAATCGATCAAGTGGGTTCGCTCCCGATGGTGACGTTGTTCCGCTCACCTTTGTCGAATGCCGCGCGTTTTGGGAAGCGTGCTTCAGATTTGGTGATCGCGACCACGGCGGTGGTACTGCTGGCGCCGTTGTGGCTACTCGTAGCACTGTTGATCAAGCTCGACTCGCGGGGACCCGTGTTCTACAAGCAGGAACGCGTCGGCATGGATGGCCGCGTTTTTCTCTTCTACAAGTTTCGTTCGATGCAAAAGGGTTCGGACGACGAACGTCATCGTGAGTTCCAGCGCAAGTACATCAAAGGCGAAGCCGATTCAAATCTCGGCGACGACGAACGACCCGCTTACAAGCTGCGCGGTGACGAACGCGTCACGCGCTTGGGACAAGTTTTGCGGAAGACCAGCCTCGACGAACTGCCTCAGCTTTTCAACGTGCTGCGCGGCGACATGAGCGTCGTCGGTCCGCGTCCGCCGATTCCTTATGAAGTGGAAAGCTACGAACTGTGGCACCGCAAGCGGCTCGACATGAAACCAGGGATTACAGGCCTCTGGCAGGTCTCGGGACGCAACCGTCTGCCGTTCGACGAGATGGTGCGAATGGACCTTTACTACATCGAAAACTGGTCGTTGTTGTTGGACGTGAAGATTATTCTGCAGACGCTGCCCGTGATGTGGCGCGGTGAAGATGCGTATTAGTCGGAATCCCGACACGTCGGGATTGCGGCGGTCAAGAAATCAGGCACTAGGCGGTAAGTCTTGATTCGATGGAAGTGCCAACCGGCTGCCATTCAGCGTCGTTCGGTTTTCGCATGAGCGAGCGGCGGCGCAGTTCTTCCCAATCTTGCGGCGGAACGCGGTGAAAAGCAGCGACTACTTTTGGATCGAATTGGCGATCAGCCCACTCGTTCAACTCTGCGACTGCGGATTCGTAAGGTCGTCCTTTCCGATACACACGGTCACTGGTAATCGCGTCGAACGCGTCGGCGACGGCAAAGATGCGCGCGCAGATATCTATCTCTTCACGTTTCAATCCCAGCGGATAACCTGAGCCATCCCACTTCTCGTGATGCTGCGCAACCACGCGCGCGGCGCCTTCCAGAAATGCGATGCCACGCAAAATCTGTTGACCGTGCGACGGGTGTTCGCGCATGCGCACCCACTCTTCATCAGTGAGTTTCGCCGGCTTGCGAAGGATGGCATCGGGTACGCCAATCTTTCCAATGTCGTGCAGCAGCGAGCCGAACTCGAGCGCTTTCAACTCAGCCGCATTCAAGCCATATTCACGGCCGAGACGCAGACTGAAAGTGACTACGCGCTCCGAATGGCCGTGCGTTTCCGCGTCGCGGGTTTCCAGCGCCGCGGTCAGGGCCTGCAAAGTTGATCGGTACGCGCTTTCGACTGACTCCAGCGCGTCATCCAATTCCGCGGTTCGCTGTACGACCAATTCTTCGAGGTGATTTTCGTAACGCTGCTTGGCGACGATCAGTTCGTGATGCTCATGAGCGCGCTGGATGGCGGCTTCAACCTGGCGCAGGTCGAACGGCTTCATCAAATAATCGTACGCGCCCAGACGCAGCGCGTTGATCGCGCTCTCCATCGTCTGCATGCCGCTAATCATCACGATGACGGTGTCCGGCGAGATCTCTTTGATGTGCGGAATCATCTCCAGACCACTCATACCGCTCATCGTGATGTCGCTGATGACCAGGTCAAAGGTACTGAGAACGAGTTGGTCCAGGGCTTCTTCCGCTGAAGGCGCTTCGGCGCAGTCGTACGAGCCGTCCAGCAAATCGTGCAAGACGCCACGAACGACCGGTTCGTCATCGACAATTAGAAGACGGGGCTTAGACTGTTCCTGCGACATGAATTCGGTTGAAGTGAAGCGCAACAACGCGATGCGGGCAAGCTTCTGATTCGGGGGAAGTGCCAGGCTCGGGAGTGGACTCCGGAGCCTTCGTTAGCGGAATATCTCCAGTCGAAAGACTGGCAGGACGATTGTACAATACCACCGGAAGAGTGGCCAACATGTTTTTTCACAACGAAATCGGCCCATTGTGCCGGAATTCGGCAGGATCGGGTTGGGAAGCCCTTTCACGTGTGGTTCAAGTTGACGCTAAGCGCGGGTCTCCTTAATATGGCCTGACGCCGTCGACAAGCGGTCCCGCAAGAGCCGGAGTGGCGAAATTGGTATACGCACCAGACTCAAAATCTGGCGAGGTTCACTCCTCATGAGAGTTCGAGTCTCTCCTCCGGCACCAGCTTGAAAAGAGGATTGCGGACTACCCCAAAGGCGCGCATCGAGGCTCACGCTATGCAGAAACTCACAGTAGACGTTGACGGCAAGATCACAATACCTGCGGATTTAGTCGACAAGCATGGCTTGCGATCAGGCGATGAACTCGCACTCGTAGAATCTCCTGGCGGTTTACTTGTCTGCCATGACTCAAAGTTCGCGGCCCAAATGGAGCTTGCCAAACGCGTCATGAGTGAAGATCGCGAAGCGCTAAAGAAACTGGCTGAGTAACGGGATGGCTGAAATCATCTGGTTGTTGGAGGATGCCGTTAAGGCGATCCATCAACGTCAGATAGCCGAGCATGGTGGCACTCCGGGAGTACGCGATGAGGGATTGCTGAAATCTGCGTTGGCGCGACCTCACAATCTTCAGGCGTACAGTGAACAATCCCCTGACTTTGCCCAAGATTCGCTGAAGGGGTTATCTCGGAACATCAACTGGCTGATTGGATCCGCCAGAACCTCAAGACCTAATCGAGTTACTTTCGAGGATGTCTGGAGCTAAGAGCAATTCGAATCACCTTAGCCCGCCGCTCAAATGGGCCGGCGGCAAACGCTGGCTGCTCCCGCACATCGCGTCCTTTTGGCATCGTCACGAAAATCGGCGATACGTCGAACCATTCTGCGGCGGTTTGTCAGTGGCGCTGGGAACACAACCTAAGCGCGCGCTGCTCAACGATCTCAACCCGCACCTGATTAATTTTTATCGTCAGATACAACGCGGACTTCGGATCTCGATTGATGTCCGTTACGATGCGGCGCTTTTCTACGCACACCGCGCACGATTCAATGAAATGATTTTGAATGGCGGCACGAAATCGGCAGAAGCCGCGCAACTCTTCTACTACTTGAATCGCACCTGCTACAACGGACTGTGCCGGTTTAATCGCAACGGCGAGTTCAATGTTCCATTCGGAAAGTATAAGACGGTGAACTACGCGACCGATTTCATTGATTATCGAAAGATGCTGCGAGCGTGGAAATTCACCAGCGTGGATCTTGAAGAGATGGAGATTGAACGTCGCGACTTTGTCTACGCCGATCCCCCGTACGATGTTGAATTCACAACCTACAGTGCCGGAGGTTTTTCGTGGGACGATCAAGTGCGGACGGCCGAGTGGCTGGCGAAACATCGCGGGCCGGTACTGCTTTCCAATCAGGCGACGCCGCGCATCGTCCGTTTATACCGGAAGCTCGGATTTAGTTTGAAGTTTCTCGCCGCGCCGCGCCGCATCAGCTCGGACGGCAGTCGAGTGCCCGCGCGAGAAGTACTGGCAATGAAGAACCTGAACTGACAGCCGCTGACTGGAGCGCAACCGTCCCGGTTGCAAACTGGCAGAACGCGTACTCGGCCGGCGATTTAGAAGCAAGCGAGACGCTTGCGCTCCAGTCGTGTCGGAGTTTTGTTTACTCTCCCAGGTAGGCTTCTTTAATTCGCGGATCGTTGGCGAGGTCTTTTGAATTGCCTTCCATCGTGATCTCGCCGGTTTCCAAAACGTAAGCGCGATCGGAATGATGCAAGGCGGCGTGGGCGTTCTGCTCAACCAAAAGAATCGTGGTGCCTTCGCTGCGAATCGAATCGATCGCTTCGAAAATGGTGTGCACCACCAGCGGCGCCAGACCCAACGAAGGCTCATCAAGGAGAAGCAAGCGCGGACGCGACATCAGCGCTCGCCCCATGGCCAGCATCTGCTGCTCGCCGCCGGACAAGGTACCGGCCTTCTGATTTTCGCGCTCTTTCAGACGCGGAAACATCTCGAAAACTTTAGCCAGGTCGCCGCTTATCTGGCTGCGATTCTTTTGCAGATACGCACCCATGTTCAGGTTTTCGCGCACCGACAAGTTCGCGAACACGCCGCGGCCTTCGGGCGACATCGAGATGCCGCGCGCCACGAGTTTGTGCGTGGCTGTCCCGCCGATGTCCTGGCCTTCGAAAGTGACTTTGCCTTCACGCGGCGACAACAGGCCAGTGATCGTGCGCAGCGTCGTCGTCTTGCCGGCGCCGTTCGCGCCGATGAGTGTCACGACTTCGCCTTTCTCGACATGCATCGAGATGCCGCGCAGCGCTTCAATGGCGCCGTAATTCACTGAAACATTATCTAAAGTCAGCATAAAAAACTGTCAGTGGTCAGTCGTCAGTAGTCAGTTGAAAGAACAACTGACCACGGACTACTGACAACGGACTAATCCCCAAGATACGCTTCAATCACTTTCGGATCGTTGCGAATTTCTTCCGGCAAGCCGAGCGCAATCGATTTTCCATAATCGACCACCTGAATGCGCTCGCACACACCCATGACTACTTTCATGTTGTGCTCGACCAGGAGGATCGTGAGCCCGAAACGATCGCGAATCTGCTGAATCAAATTCATCAAATCTTCCTGCTCCGAAGGATTCAAACCGGCGGCCGGCTCATCGAGCAGAAGAAGTTTCGGTCGTGTCGCCAGCGCGCGCACAATCTCCAAACGCCTTTGCTTTCCATAAGGCAAACTCGTGCCGCCTTCATCCTTGAGACCGCCCAGATCGAAAATCTCGAGCAGTTCCATCGCGAACTTTCGATGCTCGTCTTCGTCGCGGTAATAACGCGGCAGTCGCAGCACCGCGTCGACCAGGCTCTGCCGCGCGTGAATGTGGCAGGCGGTCATTACGTTTTCCAAAACGGACATGCCGGGGAACAAACGAATATTTTGAAAAGTGCGCGAGACACCGCGCCGCGAAATTTGATAAGGACGCAGGCCGTCGATGCGCTCGCCTTCGAAATGAATCTCGCCGGAAGTCGGCTCGTAAACGCCGGTCAGCAGATTGAAAATTGTTGTTTTGCCGGCGCCGTTCGGTCCGATGAGGCCGTAGATTTCGCCGCGCTTGACCTGCATGTCCAACTCGTTGACGGCCACCAGGCCGCCGAAACGAATCGTCGCCTTCGAGGTTCCCAGCGAAAACTCGCCGTTTGTCTTGCCCTCTTCCTTATTCATCGATTCTCGCTGTCCTTCTTCTCGTCGAGTGCGGACGACGTGCGTTCAGCGATGGGCACACCCGCTGAACCGCCGACGGCCTCATCGCCGACGGGCTGCTTTTGCGCGCGCTTTAACCACGAGAAGCCAATCTCTCTCTGCCCAAACAGGCCCTGTGGCCTCGTCAACATCATGGCAATCAAGAGAATCGCATAGATGACGAGCCGGTACTTCGAAATGTCGCCAAGCACAGCCAGCCGATAATCCAAATCCAAAAGGTTTATAAAGAGAAGGCGGCTAAGGGCAAAGAACACAACGTAGAAAACAATAACGAACGCGGCGTGCGTCCAGCCAGTACGCAAGGCTTGGGGCAAGCGCTCGCGACCGATCGCACGCAAGATGACGACGGTGATCGGTATCAACGCGAGGAGAATGATGATTTCGTACGGATAAGTGCGAAGTAACTCTGGAAGCACAGTAATCACGACCGCACCTAAGATCGATCCCGTGATTGATCCCATGCCTCCAAGCACGATCATGATGATGACTTCGAAGGACCGGAAAAACTGAAAATCCTGCGTGCTTAGGAACGAGTTGTAGTGCGCCCACAGTGCGCCAGCAATTCCGGCGAACGCTGAGCTGATTACAAAGGCCAAGACCTTGTAGCGCGTGGCGTGGATGCCCATCGCCTGCGCTGCCAACTCGTCTTCGCGGATTGAGACCAGCGCTCGCCCCGTATCCGAGCGGACTATGTTATAGACAACTACGATGGTGGCGACGGCGTAAAGACCGATCCAGAAAAAGCTGGCGTATTGCGGAATGACCGCGCGCCCCTCCCAAGGTGCTATCGCACCGGAAAAGCCGGTCGGCCCGCCGACTCTTTGTACATTAACGAGCAGAATGCGAATAATTTCCGCAAAACCAAGAGTCACAATAGCTAGATAATCACCTCGCAGTCGCAGAGACGGAACGCCCACGATAAGTCCCGCCAATGCGGCGGTTAACGCGCCAACCAGCGTGACCAGCAGAAAGACTAATGCTTGCGCCACGGTTGCTCCCACGATTGCCGTTAGCGAGTTCTCTAATCCCAGAGTGTAGTAGACGGTCAGGTAGGCGGAGGAATAAGCGCCGACGGCCATGAAGCCTGCGTGGCCAATGGAGAACTGGCCGGTGAAGCCCGTAATCAGATTGAGCGAGACTGCGAGGATTATGTTGATGCCCGCTAGTCGCAGCAGATGCGAGTAGTAGTACGGCAGGCCGAATCCATAAACTCCCTCGTTACTTGTCGCCAGGTTCACGATATAAAGGATGGCGACGATAACTAGCGCAACGACCACTCTTTTGAGAAGAGAATACATTAAGTTCAGTGACTAACGACTGGCTAAGCATTGCTTAAAGCCGCAATTTTGCCGCTGTTTTAGACTTTCTCTTTCACGGTTGTGCCGAGCAGACCTGCCGGGCGCAGCAGTAGTACGAGAATCAATATCATAAACGCGACGGCGTCACGGTAAGACGAGGCCAAACCTATGTTGCTGCCATATGCAACAACCATCGTCTCGGCTACTCCGATCATTAAGCCGCCCAGCACTGCGCCAGGGATGTTTCCGATGCCGCCGAGCACGGCCGCAACGAAGGCTTTAAGGCCAGTGATGATGCCCATCAAGGGATCAATGCTCGGATTGAACTGCGCCGTCAGCACGCCACCCGCGGCGGCCATCGCCGACCCTAGGGCGAAGGTAAAGCTGATGACCACGTCTGTGTTGATGCCCATCAGCTTTGCTGAATTGAGATTGAACGACACAGCGCGCATGGCCGTTCCGATTTTGGTTTTGTAGATAATCAATTGCAGCAGGAGCATCAAAACAATTGAGACGGCAAAAATCATTGCTTGAGGCTTCGATATCCGCACCGCGCCGAAGGACACAATGGCGTCGTTCCTGATTAGCGCGGGAAACGACTGCTGTGCCGATCCGATTTGGGCGACGAAGAGATATTCAATCAGAAGCGAGACGCCGATGGCGGTAATCAGCGTGGTCATGCGCGAGTATTTTCTGACTGGGCGGTAGGCGAAACGCTCAATCGCCATCCCGACGATTGCCGCCCCGACCATCGCACCGATTAGAACCAAAGTTAACCCACCCCAGAGCGAATGGCCCACCGTGTCGGCGTTATATCCCGGAATGCTAGTCGTATAGCCCAGCAGTTTCGCCAGCCCCAAGCCTACGAACGCCCCGACCATATACACATCGCCGTGCGCGAAGTTAATCAAGCGCAGGATGCCATAGACCATCGTGTAGCCGAGTGCGATGAGCGCATAGATGGCCCCGATACTCAGCCCGTTAATCAGTTGTTGGACAAGATAATCCATCGCAACCTTAGCGCACTGGATTTAGTTCAGCCGCAACTTCGCGGATAGTGTCTGTTTGGCCTCCGGCCAAAACGTGTAGAGCTAAAGGCGTCTCGATTACTGTGCCGGGCTGGTCGCCGCCGCGGGCGGAGCCATGCCATCCGGGAAGATGGTTTCTTTGTAGTCGAATTTACGCTCCCGCGGTTTCAGGTCAAGCACCGTGGCCGGCTTGTCCACATTTCGCTGGGAGTTCATCGTGATGGTACCCGTGATACCCGGAAAGTCTTTGGTTTGGGCGATCGCATCGCGCAGTTTCGTGGCATCAGTCCCGCCGGCACGTTTGATCGCATCACCGAGCACATGCATAGCGTCGTAGCCCAGCGCAGCAAGCGCGTCGGGCGCGACCCCGTTATAGCGTGCCTTGTAATCGGCGACAAACTTCTGTATCTGGGGTTTGGGATCGTCAATCGAGTAATGATTCGAAATGTAGCTGTTTTGAAGCGCCTCGCCGCCGAGATCCCAGAGTTGCGGCGCGTCCCAACCGTCGCCTCCCAGAAGCGGGACGGTAATGCCCTGTTGTCGTGCCTGCTTCGCGATAACGCCGACCTGCCCGTAGTAACCGGGAATGTAAATGACGTCTGGATTGGTGGTCCGAATTGCCGTTAACTGGCTGCTGAAGTCCCGGTCCGTCTGGGTGTAAGTCTTCTCATCCACAATCGTTCCACCAAGCTTGGTGAAACTCTGTTTGAAGAACTCTGTTAGTCCCTTGCTGTAATCGGAATTGAAATCGGCCAGGATGGCGGCACGCTTTGCTTTCAAAGTGGTGGCGGCGAACTTTGCCATTACCTCACCTTGAAAAGGATCAATGAAGCAAACGCGGAAGATGTAATCGCCTACTTGCGTAACCTTCGGATTAGTCGAAGAAGGTGTGAGCATCGGGATCTTGGCTTCTTGCGCCTTAGGAGCGGCGGCCAGACTGTTGGTCGAAGCGACTTCGCCGAGAAGGGCATGCACCTGATCCTGGCGCAGCAGCTTCGTGACCACGGTCGTCACCTTGCCCGGCTCGCCCTGCTCGTCCTCGATGAAAAGTTGAATGGGCCTGCCATTGATGCCCCCCGCTTTATTGATCTCATCACGGGCCATCTCAATGCCATTCTTCGTGGACTGACCAAAACTCGAAGTCTGACCAGAGAGATCGAGATAGACGCCCACCTTAATGGGGTCGCCGCCCGGTAAACCAGTACCGCGACGTTCGCAGCTGGAACCTAAGGACATAGCGGCGATTAAACTCAGACCAATAAGAGTTCGTTTCATATTCACCTCTTCAAGGAAACGGTTTGGAAAACCGGGCTTTCGGTTTTGCGGACAGCATCATAGCGGCGACTCTTGGAATTACGCAAACTCCGGCCACAAAAGACGGTTGGGCTACGAACGAAATCGTTCGGGTTCTGGCTGGTAATCGAATACAATCTGGGCGCCGTTGGGAGCGCCCTGGCAGCGCAGGCCGTGCGCACGCGCTACCGCAGGCGGTGCTGACTTAGATGTCGATAGAGCTTCTCGTCAATTTCAACGAATTCTGGTCGCGCTTGCGCGCAGATATCGCGCGCGCGCACGAGTCGGTGTTTGTTCAGACGTTTGCGTTTGAAGGTGATTCAATCGGCAAACAATTGGCTGAAGCTCTGCTGTCGTCGCCGGCGCCCGACAAGCGAGTGCTGGCCGATTCGTTTACGCGGATCGTTTTGAGTGATCGGTTTCGCTATTCACCGGCGAACATGCTCGACCGCGCGTTGCGATCTGAAGCGCGAGAAACCGCCGCGATGCGAAGAAACTTAGAAGCGGCGGGAACCAGGATCAGATTCACTAACGCCTATCGCCCCACGCCACGCACCTTGCTGAGCCGCAATCACAAGAAGCTGATCGTTATCGACGAATCAACGGCGTACATCGGCGGCATCAATTTCAGTGAACACAACGCGGCATGGCACGACATGATGCTGCGGATTGACGATGCGAACGCGGTCGGGTTCCTGCGAAAAGATTTCCTTTCGACCTGGAGCGGTGGGGACCGCTTCGCGCACGGTGAATTTCCCGAACTCGAACTGTTCACGCTTGACGGTCGCGACAACCGGCGCGCGTTCCAGCGCGTGCTTAACCTGATTGATGGCGCTCGCCGGAGCGTCTTTGTCGAGAGCCCTTACATCACGTTTCCGTTTTACGAGCGTTTGCGCGTGGCGGCAGATCGCGGCGTTAACGTGAAAGTCGTGACGCCCGGACAAAACAATTGGAGTTACTTCGCGAACTACGCGCGGCGTGAATCGGCCCGATCAGAAATCGATCTGAGGTTGTATCAACGGGGAATGAGCCACCTAAAAGCGATGCTGATCGATGAAGAGGTCCTCATTGCCGGCTCTTCAAATTTTGATTACTTGAGTTACCGGCTTTATCAGGAAATCCTGGGCGTCTTCACCGACCCGGCTTTGATTTCCGATTTTCGCCAACGGGTGATGCTACCCGACGTGGCGAACAGCGTGGCGGTCGATTGTCACGCCAGTGCGTTCGACCTTCGTTGGTTAAATTGGCAGAATCGGCTGATCGATTTCGCGGTGACCACACTCACCTGAGTGGCACAGACTTCAGTCTGTGATTATCGCAAGCTCCGCTGACTGAAATCTCTGCCACTCTTCTCAGCGCTTCTCCATTGGAAAAACAAAATCGTTCTGCGCGGCCGACGCGTGGCACTTCAGGCATTTGCCGTCCTTTTCGCGCTTGAGAATTTTCGTTCCCACGCCGTTCACGGTCAGAAATTCCCAGCCGTTTGCTTTTGGGTTGAAGCGCTTCTCGTGTTTGATCATTACGACCAGCCGATCGGGATCTGATGACGGCGACCACCGTCGCTCGCGCACGATGACGGTACCGACCGGAAAACTAAACGGTTCACGATCGAATCCACGGCGTCCGACTTCGTTCACATAACCGAATCCAAAACTCGTTACATGTTTGCCGTCGTCTTTGCGTCGACCGCTGGGCGCGGAATCGCGCGGAAAATAAATTCTCGTCGTGGGTTTCGTGGTGATGATGTTGGGCAGACCGTCCATCACCGTGCGATTCGGAAAGTTAAGACTTATTGCTGGATGACCAACGCCGCCGGCGCTGACGATCATGGTTCAAACCAGTGCTTCGCGCACCGGACTGGCGGCATCAGTGGTAGTGACTGGTACTTCGACCTTCACCGGATCAGCATTTACTTTCGTCCATTGTCGATAGCCGGAGATTTGATCGAGCGCCTGCGCGTCGTTGTCGTTACCGGCGAGCGCGGCAGCTGCAAACGCTGCTGCGACTGCAATTGCCAAAGTGGTTAAGGAGAGTTTTTTCATGCGAAACCTCAATTCGTAAGTTGAGGTCCAGGGTTGCCGCTAAGATGCCGGCCAGGCGTGATAAGGCTGCTTGCTCGGTTGCAACTGAATTACTGGTCGTCGGGAGCAGGTAACTTCGCAGTCCAAAAGCTATTCGGATAGCGCTCGCGCAACAACGCCGCGGCCGCGTTCTGAGTTTCCTCGTCGTGCTCCCAGCCATCGCAGCCATACTTGTAACGTGCATTCGCATTGAACGCGATGAAGAGGGCTTCCGGAATGCGCGGATCATCGGGCTGCGCCTTTGCCCATTCAAGCACGCGCTTTCCGAGATAGCTTTTGCCATCGCCGATGGCGATGAGTGCAGCACGTTCTTTTCTCGCCTGCTCCAATTGAAGCCGCGTTAGAAACGGTGGCTTGCTCACATTCTTTTGCACTTCACGGCTGTCTTTGACGCTGTATTCAGTTTGGGAAGGAGTGCACCACCACGATTCTTGAAAGTAGTATTGAATCTGCTCAGCGGTGGTGAACTCTGGAATCCCGCCGACGACCAGAGGGGTGAGCGACGGGAACTTGAGGAGAACAAACAGGGCCGCGCGCTCCCGGTGTTCGGCGTTGTCGGCTTCGAGGTAAGGCTTGAGGGCGGAAGCCATTTCAGGCGCCACCGCTAACACCTCCGGCGCAATCCGCGTTGCCAGGGCGTCGTTACGTAAAACGATGGCCCTCGTCCAAACTGCCAGGACTAACGAGCCGCGAACATAAGGCGGCAGAACCGCGCTGCGCGCGACGCCTTCCATCTGTTCGAGCGGAAAATGCCAGTTGAGAATCTCGATTGCCTCATCGTCAATCTGATAGCGGTCGTCCCATGGCAAGATGTCGCGATAGAATTCGTCGACTTCTTGTTCATAGCCTTCGCGCGTCTGCCGCGGTTCATGATTCATTATCGGAGGAGTAAAACGGCGGTACAGATCCCATCGTGCCTTGGCTACGCGGACATGATCTTTGAGCGAGCCCAGCACGCCCTCCTCATAAAATGCCGCCGGCTTGCGTTGAGCAAATTTCAAAAAATCATTGACGCTGTCGGAAAGTTGCATCCCCTGCTCGAGAAACAGGTTGCGCGTAGAAGTGGGGAAGTCTTCGGAATTCGGCATGACAACTTCATCCAGAATCTTGCGCGCCTGGTTGCGTTTTCCGGCGGCCAGTTCGAGTCGAACCCGGTGGTACATCGCGGTTGCAAAGGCTGGAGACTCTCGATCCATCTTGGCGGCATCAGCCATTAGACTCGGCAATCGGGGCGACCCCGAACCAGCTTTTGTAATCGCGCCGACGAGCCATGCCGGAGATCTTGTTTCCCGCCACTTCGCTAACGCATGGTTGTAAGCACGCGGATCGGAAGACTGCATGGTAAGGATCCAGTCGCTTAAATCGTCGGCGCGCAGGAAAAAAGGCGCCAAATCCAGGGTCATCCGTTCGCAGTCGTAATCACATCCGACATGTTCGGTTAAGCCTTCGCGGTTGAACTGCCGGTTAGGACTGATTCGGTACTGGCGCGATTTCAAAGCGGCCGCGAGTTGTTCGTCCAATTGTTTTAACTCTTCAGGGGTTAGCTGTCGGCCCAGTTTCTCCTCAAACGCGAGTTTGACCTCCGAGTTGCTTGCCGTGGCCGTGAAATAAAGATGAATTGATTTACTGTAATCCGGACGACCATCCGGCTGTTGCGGACTCCAGTAAATGTCAATCAAGTCTCCGCGCTGGACGGCGTCATAACGATCTTTGGCTTCCTTGCTGAACCAATCCTGCTTCTCATCTTCGACGGTCTCACCGGCAAGCGCCTTCCGCCGTGCCTCTTCCGCTTTCATGACTCGGTCTTCGATCTTGTCGAACAGCCATGCGTAATCGATGAGGTCCTGCTGAAGGTTCTCGTTTCCAAAGCCGTTCGTCAGCGTCGTGGCCAGCTCGCGAATCCTCTCATCCGGGCGCGCACGATACTTGATCAAGCCGATAAGCTTGTCCGCCGGCTTCGCGAACTTTCCACGGCGTGCGGCAATGATTGCGAGGTGTTGTTCGGCTCTTTCATATGACTCGCGTTTCTTAGTTTCGTCTTTGGTCAGGCTTCCCTGCCGAACCAGCGTTCTCCCAACCAGGTAATCAGCGGTTTCCTGCCACGGGGATTCCGGATCGCTCGCGATTTTCGCAAACTGAGAACGAGCATCATCCAAATTGAGTTGGTAGAGCAGCGCCGCACCAATCTGGTAGTCGCGATCTTTCCGCAGCCAGCCCGGACTTTCCGGTCCAAGGTTGTTGGGAATAGCCGCTCCGGTTTGGCAGTTCTGAAAAACAAGGTCCTGCGCCGCGAGCCATGCCCGAACGTGCCGGTCTTCCGACCCGTGCTGGGCCACGCGATCTTGCAAAGTTGCCGTGGCGACTTCGAACGCGTTCCTGGTGCAGTTAGGGAAAAAGTCGTAGCCGCCATATTGCCTCTCGGTGTAAATCTCCGGTGGATTGCGCTCGTCGAGGGCGACTTCTTTGCGCGCAGTGACCCACTGCTTGACCGCAGCTTCATCTTCATCTTCAGGTGGTTTGCCGCGGAGCGCCCGCACCAGAGCTTCCTGTTCATCGGGCGTGAAAGTGACGCCGTTCAGATATCGGTACGCGATGAAAAGAGTCTTTCGGCCGAAGGTGGGTTGGATAATTCCAATTTTGCCGGCGGCGAAATCACTGAACGGCAAGTCGGACGATTCTTTAAAGACGAAAATAGGTTCGAGGACTGACGGGCCACATGCATTTGCCCGACCGTAGGACTGGAAGAGGATCGCGAGTAGAGAGACGCACGTAATCGCGCGGCGAATCATTGGGCGATCCTTTCGGTGATGGCCGCGATGTCGCTTGCTTTCCATGAGCCCTGATTGAAGACGTACACGCGCCGGCCGGGTTTGAACTTAAGGTCGAGGGGCTCGTCCACCGCGATGCCGTAGCTTTTTTGGCAGAGCGGTTCACGAAAATCTTCGCCAGAGGACAAAAAGGTTTTGATCGTGCGGTCGTCCGCCCCCATGCGAAAAATCATTGGCACAGCTTCGTCTACCGGCAAATCGCTGAGCCAACGGTCGCCGACACAAAACGAAGCGAGCGCCGTCATCGATAGGGGGACATTGTCGGGCAGCTTAGCGCGCACGTCGTGCAGCAGTGCGCGATAGAAGTCGCGTTCGGAGCTGGCGGCATCGAAATCGATCTGAATTGCTAAAACATTGCGAAGTTGCATCGTTCGCATAATGAGATCGACGGCTTTCCTGCGTTGTGAGTCACTCAGCGCAGCGCGTTCGCCGGTATTCTTCTGCGATTCGATGCGCGTGACCGCCATCAACTTCGTCTCAGGCGTGACATCGAGGGGCTGATGACGCGGATTCAAGATGACGTCGTCGTTCTTCAGCGCGAGTGTTTGCGCCAGGAACGCAACCGCAAAACGGTTCGGATCCGCTGTCTTCAGGTCTTCCGGCCGTTCCCACGCCCACAGGACGACACGCGGAAAATGATTTTCATCCAGGCGATTCCTGGTTTGATCTTTCGGTAGGCAACTGGCCAGCAACACGAGTGTTAGCCCACCCACCACGCACCGCTTACTTCTCCGTAACATCGAATCGCATAGTAACGACGGCGATCAGAATGCGCCAGAAGCTTTGCGTTAAGAAGCGCGTAATCCTCAGTGAAGACCGGGGAAAACCTCACCGGTCGATTGCGCAAACCGACCCGGTGCTAGAATGCGTGCGCCGGAAGCTAATGGGTTACGAAGGGAGTAGGACTATGAGAGTCACTGACAGCGGCAAGTTTTCCCTGGCCTTGGTCATCGCTTTGAGCTTAATGGCTGGCCTAAATCAGGTGGTGGTTCAAAGCGTATCCGCCCAGGCTACCTCGCTGCCTTCGTACCAATTGAAGTTTGGCGCCTTTACCGCGCGGTTCGATCCCGGCGGCACTTTCACCCTGCAAGGCCAGGGCTGGCCGGCTTTGAATGGCAATTGGAAGAGCGGCAGTTCGTCGGAGGTTGAGTTGATGATGTCTGGCGGACCCGGTGGTTGCGATGGGCCCGGGCGTTATCAATTCCGGATGGATGGAAAGCACGTCAAGTTCACAGTCGTCTCAGATGAGTGTCGCGTACGTCAGATCATTCTCGACGGCAGTGACTGGGCGCCCGCCGACGAAGCGAAAGTGATCCCTGCACGCAAAATCACTTTGACAAATGCGGGACGGGCCCCGTCACGCGCTCGTTCCGGGTCAGCTGCGGGAAGCTGGCCATCGTTTCGAGGACATCGGGCATTGGGCATCGCCGAAGGTCAAAACCTACCCGATCAATGGAATACCAAGACCGGTGAGAACATTTTGTGGCGGACGGCCATACCCGGGCTCGCGCACTCAAGCCCGATCGTTTGGGGCGACAAGGTATTTGTCACCACAGCGATCAGCACCGATCCAAAAGCGACGTTTCGTCCCGGCTTGTACGGAGATGGTGACGCGTCAAAGGATCGCTCCGTTCACAAATGGATGATCTACGCGATCGACAAACGCAGCGGAAAGATCGTCTGGGAACGGGTGGCCCACCAGGGCCAGCCGATCGAGAAACGACACATCAAGGCAACTTATGCTAATGCGACGCCCGCTACGGATGGCCGCATCGTGGTTGCGTGGTTCGGATCGCAGGGTGTTCATGCCTACGACGTCAACGGTAAGTCTCTTTGGAAAGTCGATTTGGGCCGCGTGGACATGGGCGCTTATGACATCCCCACCTACGAATGGGGCCCGGCCAGTTCACCGATTATCTGGAATGATCTGGTCATCATTCAGTGTGATACTCAGACCGATTCCTTTCTGATCGCACTTGATGTGGCCACCGGGAAGACCATCTGGAAAACTGACCGTGAGGAACTGCCATCGTGGGGCACGCCGACGGTCGCGGACACGTCAGCCGGAATCCAACTGTTAACCAACGCCTCGAACTTCATTCGCGCTTATGACCCGCGCACCGGAAAGGAATTGTGGCGACTTGGGCGCAGCTCAAAGATTACGGCGCCTACGCCCCTCGTCAGCGATGACCTGATCGTAGTCGCCAGCGGACGCGGTCCGGAACGGCCGATTTTCGTCGTCCGACCAAACGCTCGCGGAGACATCACCCTGGCCGATGGCAAGACAGCCAGCGAGACGATCGCCTGGAGCCGCTCAGGCCGTGGATCTTACATGCCGACACCGCTCATCTATCAGGGGCGGCTTTACGTGCTGGCGAATAACGGCACCTTCGACGCCTATAATTTGAAGACCGGCGAAGAGATTTATCGCCAGCGCCTGCCGGCAATCGGCAGTGGCTACAGCGCGTCACCCGTGGCGGCAGATGGCAAGATTTATCTAACGAATGAAGATGGTGACATTGTGGTCGTGGGCGCGGGAGATAAGTTCACTCATATCGCCACCAATTCGATGGGCGAACTTCTCATGGCCACTCCCGCATTGTCCGAAGGCGTGATGTACGTTCGGTCGTCGCAGAGTTTGGTTGCGGTTGGACGAAAGCGGTAGAGTTTCGCGAAGCTTCAACGCTCTCATTCACACCTCGCTTCAGCGAGGTGATTAGAGTGAGCGTGAAAATACGCCAGCCGTTTTAACGGCTTTCTCAATAAAACCGTTGAAACGGTTCCCGGTTAATCTCTTTGGCTTTTTGTCACCTCGCTGAAGCGAGGTGTGAATGAGAACTTAACCACCGCCCGAACCATTCGCTTGCTCACGTGCGTGATAAGAGGATCGAGTCAGCGGACTGGACTGCACGTGTTTGAATCCCATTGTCATGCCGATGTCGCGCCAGCGATCGAATTCTTCAGGAGTTACGTAACGTTCGACCGGCAAGCGGCGCGCATGCGGTTGCAGGTACTGGCCGATAGTCATGATGTTGCACGACGCGGCGCGCAGATCTTTCATGAGCTCGACTACTTCATCGAATTCTTCGCCGAGGCCGACCATGATGCCGCTCTTCGTCAACATCCCGCTCTGTTCACGATCGCGGCGGGCGGCGGCGCGCTGCAGTAACGTCATCGACTGTTCGTAAACAGCATCAGGACGAACGCGACGATAGAGCCGCGCAATCGTCTCAGTGTTGTGATTCAACACGTCGGGTTCGGCATCGAGCACTGTGTTCAGAGCGTCCTCATCGCCGTTGAAATCAGGAATCAGGACTTCGACTTTGCACTCGGGATTGAGCGCGCGTACTTCGCGAATCGTCTCGGCCCAGTGCGCGGCGCCGCCGTCCGGCAAATCGTCGCGATTCACGGAAGTGATCACTGTGTGCGCCAGATTCAGATGGCGGACGGCTTCGGCGACGTGACGCGGCTCCTCAATGTCTAAAGCGTTCGGCGCGCCTTTGCCGACCGCGCAGAAACCGCAATGCCGCGTACAGATGTCTCCCCCTAACATAAAAGTGGCAGTCCGATCCGACCAACATTCAAAGATGTTCGGGCACCGTGCTTCCTGACAAACCGTATGCAGGTTCAGTCCTTCGATCAGCTTCAGCAGATGATTCTGATTCGTCGGATCGCCCAGACGGATCCGCAGCCAATCAGGTTTAGGCTGACGAGGTTTGGTGTTTAGGACTCGAAGTTCGCGGGCCAAGGTTTTTGTTTGCCTCAAAGTGTGCAAAAACATTCTAGCATTCGCGTCTCGGAATCGGCATCCAAGGCAAAAGGGCCACAGATGGACACAGATAAATACAGATCGAAATTAGTTCTTCTTATCTGCGCAAATCTGTGTTCATCTGTGGCTGACTAGTTTACGGAGGAAACATGAAACGAACTTTGATTTCGATGGCAGCGGTTGGCGCATTGCTGACCGGTTTTGTTTTCGCGTTCGGCGACATTGCCCGGCCGAGGCCGACGACACCGACTGAGCCTCACGGACAAATAGTCCTTCACCATGGGCTGACCATTTCGTCGGACAGCAAAACCTGGGACGCGCGACTGCAAATTCCGGCGGAGACGTTGAAGGCGATTAATGAGGCGGCGCAAAGGAAAGACGGTTCGGCTTCGCTGATGCAAAGCATCACGCACAGTTCGACGCGCACAATGATGGCTGGACTATTTATGTTTCTCGCCGTTTCGTTCGCGGGTGTTTGGCTCGCGCGTTCGAATCAGCGTCGGAACGTGAAAGCCATCGCCGCGGTGCTGGTGATTGCGTTCGTATTCGGAGCGGCGACAGTCATTGTACGCGCGAACGCCGGACCGCCGGGATACGTTCGCTGGCAGAATCTGCCGCAAGCTTTGAAAGACGGCAAAGCGACGACCGCCGGTGTTGATATCGAAATCGTTCCCGGCGACGGCCAGATTAGGTTGATCGTTCCGCTGCGCAATGCGAATCGACCTGGCGAGTGAGAGTCGAGTGATGAGTAATGAGTGATGAGTGATGAGTGATGAGTGATGAGTGATGAGTGATGAGTGATGACGAGGGGCAGGTGACGGTGAGTTCGTTCTCTTGTCACATGTCACTGGCCACTAGTCACTTACTTTAAAAGACGAGTACGCGCGCTTAGTAAAAACCGCCCGTCACCGTGGGCGGTCCTGCGGTATAGTGCGCTGAATTTCGGAGGACCTTATGAAGCGAATTCTGATTTCCACAGCGGCGATCGCAGCTTTGTTAACGAGCTTTGCGTTTGCCTTTGGCGACATCGCTCGGCCGAAACCAACAAAACCAATCGAACCAATCAGGCAGATATCCGTTAACAGCTCACTGACCATCACGTCAGATAGCAAGATCTCCGACGCGAGAGTGCTAATCCCGGCAGAAACGCTGAAAGAGCTTAATGAGGCGGTGCAAAGGGGAGACGATTCAGCATCGCTGATGCAAAGCATCAGGCACAGCTCGACCCGCACGATGATGGCCGGACTGTTCATGTTTCTTGCCGTGTCGTTCGCAGGTGTTTGGCTGGCGCGTTCGAATCAGCGGAGAAATATAAAAGCCGTCGCGGCTGTGCTGGTGATCGCATTCGTCTTTGGCTTCGCGACTGTAATCGTGCGCGCGAATGCCGGCCCGCCGGGATACGTTAGATGGCGGAACCTGGCGCAGAATTTAAAGGACGGCAAAGAGACCGACGCCGATGTCTCAATCGAGATCGTTCCAGGCGACGGTGACATTAAAGTGATCATTCCGGTGCGGAATCCGAATCGACCGGGCGAGTAGGTCAGCACAGGCGCGCTGGGTGACTGTGCTTTGGACTTAGTACTTTGTGCTTTGATGTCTGTTCAAATTGAGTCGCCGAGACTGAGAAAGCAAAGTACAAAGTACAAAGTACAAAGAACAAGGAACAAAGTACAAAGCTGCAGATGGAACGAGCTGAAAACATTTCGATCGCGACATGGCCGCGCGCTAAGGCACGCGAGCGAGCGCACGTGTCTGCACGATTGTTCGCGGCCATTCTGATTGGCAGCGCGCTTTTATCGGCAGCGTTTGCCAGTTGGGTGCCGTTGACGGCGTCAATCGCGACCGTTTTCCTTTTCGCCGGTCCGCACAATTGGTTTGAGCTGCGCTACTTCCTCACGCGTCTACCGGTGCGATTTGGCCGCTCGCGAAACTTCTTCATCGTCGCGTTCGGCGGAATTTTCGCGCTGACACTCGCTTACGTTTCGTTGCCGGCGCTTTACTACGCGAACCTTTGGTCAGGCCAGAACTGGCCGACGGCGATTGCGACGTGGAATACGGGCCTCTTGTTATGGATTGCCGTGCTGGTCGCGATGCGTGGCCGCCAAACCTCGCGACGCGATTGGTCATGGGCTTTGCCGGTCGCCTTTGGCCTGTGCGCGGTCAACTGGCTCGTGCCCGATCTGTTCAGTCTTGGGATCGTCTATCTACATCCACTTGTTGCGCTCTGGTTTCTTGATCGGCACTTGCGCCGCACAAAGCCGGAATGGCTCAAGACGTATCGCCGGTGTCTGATGCTTCTGCCGGTTCTGTTGGCCGGCATGCTCTGGCAGCTTTCACGCACGCCGTCGCTGGCCGAAGACAACGGGTTGTTCTGGCGTATCACGCAACACGCCGGTGCAGAGCTTCTGCCGAATGTCTCGAGTCACATGCTTGTTTCGACGCACGTGTTTCTCGAGATGCTGCACTATGGCGTCTGGATCGTGGCGCTGCCGTTGATTGGCGCAACCGGCGCAATTTGGAAAGTAAAGACCATTCCGGTCGCCGGCCACTCGCGTGGCTTTCCGAAACTGATCGCCAGTGTTCTCATCTTCAGTCTCTTTATCGTGGCGGTACTGTGGCTCGGCTTTTCGATGAACTACAATGCCACCCGAGACATTTATTTTACCGTCGCCATCGCGCACGTGCTCGCCGAAGCGCCGTTCCTGTTGAGAATGCTGTGATTGTCCGACGAACCCGTTACTATTCCTGTGGTTTTGGGTAAAATGAACACTCGTTATGCAAGAAACGATTCGCGCCATTGTTAGCGAAGGACGACTGGAGCCGCTCGATGAACTATCGATACCTGACGGCACGGAGGTATTCGTGACGATTGTGACGAACGGCGAGTCCTGGCTCGATGCCAGCGAGTCGTCGCTGGAAGCGATCTGGGGAAACCCGGAGGACGACGTCTATGCCGAACTACTCTCGAGGTAGTGTCATCCTCGTTCGCTTCCCATTTTCCGACTTAACAAGTTCGAAAGTAAGACCTGCAATAGTCGTTAGCGCCGCCCATCCCTCGCAAGACGTCTTGATCGTTCCACTGACAAGTAAGACTGACCAGCTTCAGCCGGGCGACTTCGCGATGGAGAATTGGCAGGCCGCGGGCCTCAACGTGCCTTCTGCGGTGAAGGGTGATGTCTTTACCATTCAGCAGTCGCTGGTCATCAGAACGGTCGGTTCGATCTCAGGATCCGACGAACGCGATCTGGAGAGATCTCTGCGCGCAGGGTTGGGGTTGTAAACAAGTTCCGCAATCAGAGAAATGTCGTCTTCCGCTCTTTGGCGCTTCCTGCCGTTTGGTTACCTGCTCACAATTCTGATCGAAACTCCGATTCTTCTCGTCGGCCTCTCGAAACGACATTCGATTAAGCGAAGACTGTTGGCGGGACTGTGGCTGACGGCGTGTACTTATCCCGTCGTCGTGCTCGTGCTGCCGCCGCTGTTCGAAAGTCGCTCGCGCGCGGCGTATCTCGTCGTCGCCGAAACATTCGCACCCGTCGCCGAATGCATTTTGTTTTGGCTGGCTTACGGCAGATCAGAGGATTTAGGAAAGAGTTCGATGTGGCGAGACTTCGCCGCCATCGTCGTCGCGAATCTCGCGTCGTTCGGGGCCGGTGAGGTCTTGAATGCTTACGGCTGGTTTGGACTGCTCTGAGACTGAGCACCAGATTGAGCCGCGTTGTCCAGATTCAAACAAACGTCGCCCACGACCACACGCGTGCTTCCGCCGTCAGTTCGTCTTAATCGCTTGAAGAGGAAAACGAATCCGACCAAAACGGCCGCCGTCAGCATCAACACAACAACGGCAACCAGGATCAAACCTGCGATTCCAATACCGACAGAGACCGGCTCAGGCGCTGCATCGAGCAAGAAGATGTGATTCATCATTCGCTAGTCCTTCAGAATTTCGGCGAGTACATCGCTATCAACATTACCACCGGATAATACGACGCCCACGCGCCGGCAGTTTTGCGGAATCTTTTTCGTAAACACCGCGGCCGCAGCGGCGGCTCCTGACGGTTCGACGACCATCTTCATTCTAAACAAGATAAATTTCATCGTGGCGATGATCTCGTCGTCCGTTACCGTCAGAACTGCTTCGGCGTTTTGACGCGTGATGGGGAAAGTGAGTTCGCCGGGCTTTTGCACCCGCAACCCGTCAGCAATTGTGGGCGGCGGAGAAATCTTGACGCGCTCACCCCTGGCAATTGATTGCTGGGTGTCGTTCGCCGTGTCGGGTTCGACGGCAAAGCATCTGATGGAAGGACTCAATCCCTTCGCTGCGGTGCTGACTCCAGCAAACAACCCGCCGCCACTGCAAGGCGTCAGGATGCAATCCAAGTCCGGAACTTCTTCCACCAGCTCCAGGCCGCACGTTCCCTGACCGGCCATGATCAAAAAGTCATCGTAGGCCGGAACCTGCACCAGCCCTTCGCGTTCAGCGATCTCGCGGCCAAAAGCGTCGCGGTCGTCTTTGTGGCGATCGAAGACGCGAATGTCGGCGCCGTAGCTGCGCATGCCGGCGACTTTCATTTTCGGCGCATCATCAGGAATGCAAACGACCGCGCGCACACCGGCTTCGCGCGCCGCGAGCGCGACCGCCTGCGCGTGATTGCCGGAAGAAACGGCGAGCACGCCCCGCTTCTTTTCGTCATCAGTGAGCGAAAGAATTCTATTTGCCGCGCCACGCGCTTTAAACGCGCCCGCGCGTTGCAGGTTTTCGCATTTGAAGAAGACTTCGCAGCCGGCGACTTCGTTAAAGGCGCGCGAAGTCGCGATCGGCGTGCGATGCACGCGATCGGCGATTCGTTCGGCGGCTTGTTTGATTAGATCGAGTGTCAGCATTGGCGATATGAGGTCAGTACCGTGAGCGGTAGCAACCGGGTGTACAGTCATGTGGATAAAGCCAGGATCCGGTCGCAACCACCACCCCCCGCGGGCTGCCCGCGCGGGGACCCCGGTCCGCTCCCGGTACTGACCTCATCCATCTCGAACACTTCCGCGAATCTTTCCGCGATGCGATCTTCGACTTTGCTCAAATCTATCTCGCGTCCCAGCAACTCCTTCATTGAAGTTACCGGTTCGCCTTCGCATGCGACGATCAGGTTGAAGTAACTTAAATCAGTATTCACATTCAGTGCGAAGCCGTGTGTCGTCACCCAGCGCGCGATGTGCACGCCGATGGCCGCGACTTTGCCGCGCGGCGTATGCACTCCGGTCAAACCGGCAATACGAAACGTTTCGATGCCGAAGTCCGACATCGCGCGAATCAGCACCTCTTCCAAGTCCCGCACGAAACGATGCACGTCTTTGCGGTCCGGACTCAGGTTGATGATCGGATATCCCACCACCTGGCCCAGCCCGTGATAAGTCGCTTTACCGCCGCGGTTTGTTTCAAAGACTGTGACGCCGCGCGCCTGCAACACTTCATCGGCAGCGATGATCGCGCCCGGCGCTGAACGTCGCCCCATGGTCAGCACGTGCGGATGCTCGAGCAAAAGCAGTGTGTCCGGCTGTGCACCGGCCAACACTAACGCTTCGGTTTGCTTCTGAATATCCAGCGCTGCGCCGTATTCGACGCGGCCAAGACGTTCAACTTTCAGATTTCGCCGTTCGCTCATGGACAGAGTAGAATCGCGATTGTACCGCAGCGCAGTTTTAGTGACGACCGGAGGAAACATGAACCGCTACGCAATTATTGCCGCCGCCTGCTTATTGCTTTTGCCCATCACCGCGTTTAGCCAGACGCGCACGCGAAGGAGCACTCCCCAGCGATCCCGTGCGGAAACATCCACTGCTGCCCAAGCCGCCGAGATCCGCATGGCCGGAGCCACGAGAGTCGCCGATCAGGTGAAGATCCTGACGAGGTTCCTGTATCTGCTGGGCGGAGTCGCCAAAGGAATCGAGCAGATCGATGAAGCAGCGAAGAAGAACGAAGCGTCGCCCACTGCTCTTCAGCAGAACGAGACGAACAAAACAACCGTGAAGACCAGTCTGCGAAACGTGCGCGAAGGTCTCGATGCGTTGGAAATTTATTTTCGCAGCACGCCCGGATTACAGAGCTACTATCTGAGGCTCGCCGGTTCAGCTTCCGGTGCTGCTGATGCAGAAGCTCAAGCGGCCATGGGACAGTTCGATCAATCGGGGCGCACGCTGCTCGGCGTCGTCAATCGTTTGACAGACGTTCTGTTGATCATGCGGTAAGGAACGACTTTTTACAGTGCCGGGAACCACGGTCAAAATTGTGCGAGATGCGGACTCAATCTGAAGACGTGTCCAACCGAAATAGCTTGCGAAAGAACTCTCTGTGTCTCTGTGGATCTCAGTGCCTCTGTGGTGGAACAGAACGCGAGAGGGAATCAACCGCAGAGACACAAAGTCCACACAGAGACACCGAGACAGGCCTCATTGCACGAGTTCTGATTCTGACGATAGTTTTGTTCCTGCCTGCCGGTAGTCTCGCGCAATCAACTACGCGCGAACAGCTCTCCCTAAACCAAACACAAGCTTCGCATTTCGCGCGCCTCGCTTTGAAATGTGTCCGGAAAGAATTTCCGCAAAAGCTCGATCACACCATGAACGATGCGTCAGAGGTTCGCAATCCGAAAGAACTGCACCCGGCGTTCTATGGTTGCTTTGATTGGCATTCAACGGTGCACGGCCACTGGATGCTCGTTCATTTGCTGAAAACGTTTCCGAATCTTACTGAGGGGCGTCAGATTCGCGAGGCATTGGATGACAACCTCAGCGCGAAGAACATTGCCGCCGAAGTCGCGTATCTAAATCAAAAGAGTCGCGCCTCGTTCGAACGGACTTACGGTTGGGCGTGGCTTCTGAAGCTGGCGGAGGAGCTGCACGGCTGGAACGACGAAGACGGGCGAAAGTGGTCAAGGAATCTGCAGCCGCTGGCTGCTGCCTTTGCCGAGAGATACCTGGCGTTTCTGCCAAAGCAGAATTATCCAATTCGCACGGGCGTGCATCCGAACACGGCGTTCGGTCTCGCGTTCGCGCTCGACTACGCGCGCGCGGTGGGAAATCGAAAGCTCGAAACGCTGATCACTGAGCGCAGCCGCACGTATTTTGGCCGCGACGTAAATTATCCGGGTGCCTGGGAGCCGGGCGGCGAAGACTTCTTTTCCGCGGCATTGATGGAAGCCGATTTAATGCGCCGGGTAATGAAGGGAAGAGAATTCGCCGCGTGGTTTCATCGGTTTCTGCCGGGTGTCGCGCGCAATCAACCGAGACAGCTTCTGCAACCTGCGATCGTCACCGACCGCACTGATCCGAAGCTTGTGCATCTTGACGGTTTGAATCTGAGTCGCGCCTGGTGCATGCGCAGCATCGCAACTGCTTTGCCGCGCAACGATCCGTCGCGCGCGGTCCTCGCTCGTTCGGCGACCGCCCACGCGCAGGCCGCCCTTCCGCATGTCGCCAGCGGCAGTTATGAAGGCGAACATTGGCTGGCGTCGTTTGCGGTGTATATGTTGACGACACCCGCGCCCTAGCTTCTCTTCTTTGCGGAACTTTGCGTCTTTGCGCCTTTGCGTGAACATCCTTTGTCGCGACCGGATGGCTCACGCGAAGGCGCAACGTCGCAAAGAGAAACACGCAAAAGCAGGAAACACTCGATTCCAACATTTTAACCCCCGCGGTTTATAATTCTGGTTTGAATTCCTCGTACGACTTTCGCGGAGTAAGAATGTCAGCTAATCGACTCGAAAAACGCTCTGACCAAATCACGTTCAGCGGCCGCATTCTGTTTTTGACGGAAGATACGGCGCTGATTCGAAAGCAACTTGAAGCCACCGGCGACGAAGCGCAAAGAATTGAAATTGAGTTAGCGGCGCAACTCGCCGCCGACAATCTGCCGCTGATGAACAACATTTCGACTGACGAGATCACGCCGGGTTGGGTTTGTTTTCATTACGACGAGACTCTGGGCGAGTACGTGTACGTCGGCATGCGCGATGCCGCAGTCAGAAAGGATGAAGTGAAGAACGGCGGATTCGCCGTCGTCGTTTCAGGTTTGTCGAAAGGCTGTGGCTCTTCACGCGAGACGGCGCCCTACGCCGAGAAATGGGCCGGCATTCAGCTCGTCATCGCCCAGAGCATTGAGAAGATTTACGGGCAGAACTCGCAAAATATCGGTTTGCTGACTTCGACAGACTTCGGACTGATTGATCGCGTTCGTCGCGGCGAAAAGATTCCGCTTGGCGAATTCACCAAAGGGCTCGATCCAATTTCAAAAGACATCGTCGAGCACGGCGGGCTGTTCAATTACAACAAGGCGCGTCTGGCGGGCGAAGTTTCGCCGCCGCCTTTGTCAGAACCGCCTGCTAATCCCTCTCCCTTTGGGAGAGGGCAGGGTGAGGGTCGCGAAGCGTTAGCGGGCGGGCCTTCGATCGTTGCCCTCGCTGACGGTCGGGCTTCTGACACGATTGCCCCACGCCGTCCCATGAACATCGTCGAAAAGATCATCGCGCGACACGCGTTCGTCAAAGCCGGAACGATCGGCGTTGAGTCAGTCAAACCGGGCGACGCTTTGTTCGCCGTTGCTGACGTGCGCTTTTCGCATGAATACGTCACGCCGATGGCCGCTTCGCTTTTGACTCAGGCGCTCGGACCTGATGCGAGAGTGACCGAACCGCAATCAGTCTTCGCGTTTCGCGATCACCTGACGTTTCTCAACAAAGTAATGTCGCCAAAACATCGCGAGATGGGTCTGCTCGAAAAGGCCGACGGCCTGGCGACGACTCAGGAGGCATTCACCGCGAAGCAGGGAATCAAACTCTACGGTGAGAATCCCGACGGTGGATCGGAAGCAATCTGTCACAACGCGGTCGTTGAAGATCTCGCTTTGCCGGGACAGATCGTGATTGGCACTGACTCGCACACATGCATGGCGGGCGTGCTCGGGTGCTTCGCGTTCGGCGTCGGCTCAACCGACATGGCGAACGCCTGGTACACCAAAGACATTCGCATCCGCGTCCCCGAAACCGTTAAGTACGTTTTGACGGGAAAGAAGCGCGCTGACGTCACGGCGAAAGACGTGATGCTCTACATCCTCGCGACCGACTACATGAAAACGAGTCAGGGCATCGGCAAGGTTCTGGAGTTCGCGGGCGAAGATTTGATGAATTGGCCGATGGATGAGCGTGCGACGTTGACGAACATGTCGGTCGAAGCCGGAGGTACAACCGGCATCATTGAACCCGACGAAGCGACGCTGGCCTACATCGTCACCATGCGCGGACTGGATGCGGAAACTGTGCGCGAAGGATTCGTTTATAGCGACCCTGATGCCGAGTACGCTGCCGTGTTCGAGATCGATTTAGACGAAATCAGGCCGATGGTGGCTTTGCCCGGCGATCCGCGCAACGGAATTCCGATTGACGAGCTGGCGGAAGAAGTGCGCATCGATGCCGCGTACGGCGGCAGTTGTACCGGCGGCAAGATGGCTGATATGGACATGTACGCAACCGTCTTGCAGCACGCACTCGCGCAGGGCAAGCATGTCGCGCCCGGTGTTCATCTCTACCTGCAGTTTGGATCGCAGAAGATCAAGCAGTACGCGCGTCGCAAGGGATATATAGAAATCTTTGAAAAGGCGGGGGCTGAACTGATCGATCCATCTTGCGGCGCCTGTATTAATGCCGGCCCCGGCGCTTCGCCATCCGCTGAAACAGTCACGGTCAGCGCCCAGAACCGAAACTTCCCCGGCCGCAGTGGCCCAGGCAAACTCTACCTCGCGTCTCCTTATGTGGTTGCTGCTTCCGCGATTGCGGGAAAGATCGTCGAGCCGGATGAATTCTTGAATTAAGCCAATCAGCATTCATGTGAACAAAAACAGAGCCACGCCGCACAATGTGCAACGTGGCTCGTTTCCCATCAGGCGACCCGCACCGTGATGCCAATTACCAACTGGCAAGCCATTAGGTACAACGGCCGGACTTCGTGAGTGACGTAGCAGTAGGCAAGTGTTGGTGCAACAAACGTCAGCACCACACCAGACAGAAATTTCAGTCCCTCGGGCACCCGTTCATATGCCGGAGGGTAAAACTGACCGAAGAGCCTTCGCGAATTAATGTTAACAACTTTCATTCTGTTTCCCCTTTCCTAGGTTGGCTAAAAGCGTCAACCAATTACGTAAACGGCGACAGTGAAGTGGGTGTAAACGAGAGATGAAAGCTGACACTGAGCTGATGGATCCGAAGATGTGGCGCCTGCATCAACGTCTGGCCCGGCGCCTCCAAAACCGCTGAAACAGTCACTGTAAGCGCCCAGAATCAAAACTTTCCCGGCCGCAGCGGCCCAGGAACTATATCTCGCGCGTCCTTATGTCGTTGCGGCTTCCGCGATTGCGGGAAAGATTGTCGAGCCGGATGAATTTCTGAAGGCCCGCAGTTGATTAAGCTGGGGTCAGCTGATCGTATCTAGACTCCAAGTTCTCAGTTGTGCGGAGAGTCTGGTCACGCGACTCGTAACGGCAACGCTTCCTGTCACCGCCTCTTTGATCTGGTTAAGGTTGACGCTCTTCTTGGGATGGAAGAGCTCGCCTTTGAGAGAAGGCGCGGCTAATATCGACTCCAACATTGCAGCACTGTCACTTCGCAGACGATCGTTCGATTCCGTTTGCCAGGCTAACGCCAAGGCGCCCAGGAGCGTATACAGCTCGCCCTCAAATTGTGACAGCCACACTGGAAACCGACGAGCCAGCAACATTCTACCCAGAGCTAAAGCTGCCAATTCACGAACGTAGGGGTCGCTAAGACAATCTTCCCAATTTGTAATAGCGCGCGGCGCATTGGTGTCAAACTCAGTTATCATTCGACTGGCGTTCTCGTAGAAAATCAGCACCGCCTGACGCTTACCCGCTTCGTCGCCTCTTTTCAGCGCGGCATCGATCAAAGTACAGGCCATGCTTGGTTCCAAAGAATTCTTTTCGAGCAAGTACGCAGTCAGGTCAAGAGTCAAACTGTGATGATCCAGACTGGACAGCGCGAACAAAGCCCCAGTTCGCTGGAGTGCGATGTCGGAACCTTCTTTTGTTCCAAGCAATTCAACAGCTCGGATCGCCGCTTCAAGATTCAATCGTTGCTCGGCCTGCGTTTGCAAAGCGCTTGCGCGATCGGATTCGGCTTTGCGATCGGCCGCTGCACGAGTAGCTTCGATCTGGAGCCGGGTTTCAGTTCTCTGGTCAATTGAATACTTTAGAACAATGCCTATTATCGATACCACCGCCGCAACTAGCCCGCCTACAAGTGCCAGCGCCGCCGCAACGACCTTGGAACTGGGATCCGACCCACTGAATGTAAAGAAGCCCGCTGCCCAAAGCACCACGAGGAAGAGAATGAAAATCCCGGAGATTGATGCAATGGTAACGATTGTCGTCCAATTGGATTTCTGAACTACAACCGGCTTGGGATCGACGGTCATGCTGGTTCCTCCGGTGCGCTGGGTGCGTGGATGGATTGAGCTGAGGGATTCTTTCTGAAGTCGACTACTTCGTCAAGATTTGAGTCTTGTGCTGATTGATCCGCGACACTTGAAAGTTAGGCTGCACGGGCTTCGGCGGCACCTACATCGCGAGGCCGCCATCAACCTGAATCACCTGACCCGTGATGTAGCGCGCATCATCTGACAAGAGGAAGCAAGCGATGCGGGCGACTTCGTCGGCTTCGGCAAAGCGGCCGAGCGGAATCTGCTCGATTATTTTTGCTTGATAACTTTCGTCGAGACCGCTGGCCATGTCCGTGGCCACCATTCCGAGCGCGAGCGCGTTGACGGTGACTTTGCGGCTGGCAACTTCGCGCGCCAGAGCCTTCGTCAATCCAATCATGCCGGCTTTCGAAGCCGAATAATTTGATTGGCCGGCCATGCCGACGACGCCGCTGATTGAAGTGATGTTGAGGATCGAGCCGCCGCCATCCTGACGCAGCATCACGCGCAGGGCAGCCTTCGAAAAGTTCCAGGCGCCTTTCAAATTCGTGTCGATCACGGCGTCCCAATCTTCTTCCTTCATGCGCAGGATCAAAGTGTCGCGCACGATGCCGGCATTGTTCACGAGAAAATCGATGCGGCCGAAAGCGTCTTTCGTCTGCTTGACCATCTCAGCCGCCTCATCCGTCTTTGCGACGTCGCTCTGAGTCGCGAGGGCGCGCACGCCGAGCGCTTCAATTTCGGATTTCAAAGTCTCGGCAGCTTCTGCGCTCTTTGCATAATTGAACGCGATGTCCGCGCCGCGATGCGCGAGTTCAAGTGCGATCGCGCGGCCGATGCCCCGCGTCGCGCCGGTGACGATGGCCGACTTGCCTGAAAAATGTTTTTGATCCGTCAAATTGTCTCCTCTCGATCCACGGCTCGGGTGTGCCGACGGCGGTACGACTACGCGATATCGCAGAAATCTCTAGAGTCCTAACTCTTTAACCAGCGTCTGCCACTTTTCGGGGTCTCGACGCTGATGGACTACAGTTACGATCGTGACTGTGTCTTGTTGCACAGAATAGATGACATTGTAAGGAAAGCGTCTCAGTACGCAACGCCGAGCTCGCTGGGAAATGGGAACCCAGGCATTCGGAAATTGAAGAATGAACTTGAGCGCGCGTTCCAGTTCAAGAACAAATCTCAAGCCAAGTCCAGCTTCTTGTTTTTCGTAATAGTCGGCGGCGGCTTCTATTTCTCGTTCAGCAACGATCGAGAACTTGAGGTTCATGAGTATCTTTGTCTGAGGCGCTCGAATACTTCTTCTCCCGGGAGCACATCAAGCTCGCCCCGGTCAATCGCGTCGAGTCGGGATTCCGCTTCGGCGGCCCATCTCTCCAGCCTTTCCTTGTCTGGCTCAGCACCGAGACTGTCGAGGATTTTTTCGACCAGTTGCGCGCGCTCATCTGGCGGTAATGCGAGAACTTCCGCCAGGATTTTGGAAGCTTCTGTGGACATACACAACCTCCTCAGCTTGCCTCGATTGTACCGTGAAGCAGGTAATTCCGCACTTCATACGTTCACGTCGTCAACCTTCGGTAAATTCCCGGCAGCCGCTCCGGCAAGGACAGCACATCGTCGATGATCGTGTAGCCGACTTCGCCGTAAAGATCGCGCAGTTCGGCTTCAGATTCTCGATCAATCGTGATGCAGAAGGGCGTGATGCCGCGCACCTTCGCATTCACGAGTGCTTCGCGCGTGTCTTCGCGCGCGTAACGTGCGTCGCCGTAATCGTGATCGTAAGGCCGTCCGTCCGACAGAACAATCAACAAACGAGTGCGCGCTTCCTGCTGTTCGAGTTTCGCAGTCGCGTGCCGGATCGCTGCGCCCAAACGAGTGTTGTTTTGATAAGTGATGCCGCCGATGCGGCACATAACTTCGTCCGAGTAATGCTCGTCAAAGTCTTTCAGTACATAGAACTTCACATTGCGACGGCCTTCGGAGGTGAAGCCGTTGATCGAATAGACATCTCCGACGGCTTCGAGCGCCTCGCTCATCAGCACCAGGCCCTCCTTTTCAATTTCGATAATTCGCCGGCCCGGGTGGGTGTAAGGCTGCAGCGGATGACGGCCAATGGTGCGCGCGGTCGATGACGACTGATCGAGCAGGAAAGAAACCGCAACATCGCGACGCCGGCGCAAGCGTTTCGTATAAATGCGTTCCGATTGTTGACCGTCGGCGCGCCGATCGATGAAGTAATCGACGACGGCGTTCAGATCGTAGTCTTCGCCGTCTAGCTCGTTCATGATGCGCGTCAGGTTCTCAGGCTTCAGCAACTGAAACTGATGTCGGATTGATGACATGACGCCTTTGTAGCGCTCGCGCGTGTCATCGACGAACGTGCGGCTGCCGCGCTTCACCTTCTTTTCCACGACGCGGCACCAGCCAACGCGGTGGTCGGTCAGTTCGCGGTCCCATTCATCGTAATTGAATGCGACTTCACCTTCTTCCAGTCCATGCTCCGGTGTCTCGCCTTCGCTCCACGTTTCGCTGCCTTCCAGTTCGTCAAATTCGCCTTCAGCCTCGGTATTCCACGCGTTGAACAGTTCGCGCGCGTCGCGACGCTCCGGCTTTCGATCGCGCTCGCGTTGCGCCATCATTTCTTCGGCCAGCTTGCTCGCGTCTTCCTGATCCTGTTCGTCCGGAACTTCGATTTGCTTCTCCGCGTCTTCCATCGAGATCGATTGGAAAAGGTCGTACACGCGACTTGTCGCCATCAGAGTGTCGGCCACAGTCGTGTTTGAATCGCTAAGATATTCCGCGACCACGGTCTCCAACTCAGAAACGATCTGCCGGTAGAAATCGCGAGCGTCATCCAGTGCACCGCCGAGCATCGTGATCTGAAACAGCAATTCGAAGGGAACCAACGTCGCCGGCAGATCGATTAACTTCGGCCGGCGACTTCGGAGGTGTGCACGAATCAGATCGAGATCGCGATTGAGCCCTCGGTATTGCCTTCGGAGCCGGCGATCGATGCGGCCATTCTCGAGCGTGCCGAAAATGCGCCGCGCCAGAGCGGGAATCGGAAACAATTGAAGGATGTTGGAGTAGCCGGCTCTTACGCCCTCCCCGTGTGCGGGGAGGGATGGGGTGGGGTTAGCGCGCGTGCCAACCTCTCCCCCACCCCTCTCCGCATGCGGAGAGGGGCTTTGCTCCTGTTCCGCGGCAGCTATGTCAGGCACATATCCATCGTCCGCGAACGCGGCGCGCTCGTCCTGCTTTGCCGGATCGAAACGGTCGGCGAGCGAAACGTAAGCGGCGCGCAGCTCATCCGTTGCTTGCTCGTAGGTACCGAATTCGATCTGGCCGGCCGCATGCGCCGCCAGCACTTTGTAAAGCCGAAAGTCGAGTTCGTCATCACCGAAATCAGAGACTGCAGCCGGCAAATAAATCGTGCTGCCATCGCCGATGCGTGCTTCAACCGGCACCGCGGCAACCGATGCGATCTCTACCGCGCGTCCGGTTAACCCTTCGACGTACAGCCGCAGCAAATGCTGAATTGATTCGAGTGTGACGCCGCCGTGATCACTGGCGCGTAGTGCGTCGTTGCTGGTGCGCGTCTCAAGCGCGTAATAACTTCGCCGCGTCCGCGTGTCACTGGTAATCAAGCCGGCGCGGGCCCACGCTTCAAATTGATCGATCGAAACGGTACGCAGAGCTTTCGCGCTGGAACGCAGACAGGCCAACGCGCTCTCACCATCGACACGCGCCACATCGCGCGTGAGGCTGATTACCCGGCGTATGAGATCTATCCCGCGGTCGTGGCGAGTTTCAGTGGCAATCGAATGAAAGACGCCCGGACAAGTTCGCGTGAACGCCACCAGTCCAGCGTTGCCGTGCGCCGCCACCGCCCAAAGAAGTTCGATCCACTCGTCGAAACATTCCGGAACTGTCCGCAGGATGTCGCCACCAGCAATTAAGACTTGCAGCGCCGCCCCACCCCCGCGTTCGAGAAAACTGCGTGCGCGCCGGAGCAATTTGAGCACGTTGTCCGGATCGAGTTGCGCGGTTGCCGCCGGAATCGAAACCCACGCATCAGCCGCAATGCCGCCGGCGTGTTCGGCAAACGATTTCGCCAGATCGACGGCGGCAATAAGAAGAGGGTGTTGGGTGTCGGGTGTCGGGTGTTGATGAGACGCGTCTTGATCTACACCCAACACCCCACGCCCAACACCCGCGTCTGGATCTACACCCAACACCCTACGCCCGACACCCTCGTCTTGTTCTACACCCAACACCCCACGCCCAACACCCGCGTCTTGTTCTACACCTAACACCCCACGCCCGACACCCTCAACCACCGCCGGCGTCGCGCTCAAAAACTCCGCGCTGTGTTTCGCTGAACGACGCGAGATGCTGGCCGCGATTTCATAAATCGAGCGAAGCAGTTCGGCATCTGAGACTGCGTTAGCCAATGCGGGCGCGTCGCGAAATGTTTCGGCCGCAATCGCTGCCGACAGAATCATCTGTCGCGAACAAACCTGGAATACGAAAGGGCGGACAGGCGCCGGTACGCGCGCGAAGCCGGCGGTGCCGGCGGAAAAGAACTTGATGCCGCTCTCGACGTCGTTTGTCGTCAACCGCCGTCCCAACTCGCCCCACGCGCGTAGTTCTGCGGGTTCCAGAACCCGCGCGGCGTCCGGCGTCGCACGGAGAAATTCGATACTCGCACGCAGCGAAACTCCTGCGATCGCGGCGCTGGTTTCGATCGCGGCAACGGTGTGTTCCAGCGGCAGCGAACGAATTTCACTAAGCAGCTTAGCGACTGTGCGCCGTTCAGCGGGAGTTTTTACGGATTTGAGATGCTCGTTGAGTTGCTGGTCGAGGGATTCATCGTCAGGGCTCGCGGGTGATCTATCGTCCATCAGAATGAGCCTTACGGCAATTTTGCAAACCCGGCTTGCGCGAAATGCTTGTCGAAAGTCAACGCGGCAGTAATCCCGAGCTGCTTCATCACGACGAAAGAAATACAGTCTGTGAGCGAGAAGCCCTTGTCACCGTGCTGTTTGAAGTAATCCCACCCCTCTCGGAAGAGACTCTCGTCCACATGAATGAGTTGGATATTTGAAGCCGTTTGCAGATTGTCGCCGATTCGGATCGCTTTAGAGTGCTGACGGCGACTATTAAGGAAGGTCACGACTTCATCAAGGACGTACGAGGTGGTGACCAATATGAGCGGCACTTCAAATATACTGGCCCAATGCTTCGATGCCTCGTCGTGGTGTTGGTCATTCTCGACGTCGAGCGCGATCAAATAACCGCTATCCAGGAAAAAGCGGTCATTCGCCACCATAAACGTACCTGTCAAGATTCTCCGAGGCGTCGGTAACATCCAACGTTACCGGGTTTTTCCCGAAGTCATGAATCGGGTCATCTTTAGGGACGTCCGCCCAAGTTTGATGTTGGGAGAGCTGAAGTCGAGTTTCGGCGACGGCTTGATCACAAGTCGGCACAACGACAATGATGCCATTCTGCTTTCGGATGTCGACTTCGCTAATTCCCGTCAGCCATTCCTTTGGAATGATGACGCCTTCATTTGTAACTTTCGTTCGCATGATTTTCTGAAACCGAGTATAAGGCTTTCCGCGGGCTGAACCAAGAAAAGTGCGCATGCTATCATCGGCATATGAAATCGCGTGCGCTTCGCCGCCATCATCAGGAACGGATGAAAACGAAGGTCCGGGATTATTACGCAGGTTGGGCCGGAAGCAGTCCGCGATTTACTGGCCTCATCGCTAACTCTCGGAAAATCTGCTCATGCTGGATGTGCGGTAATCCCCGTCGTTATTCAAAAGAGAAATCACGCCGGTAACTGCGTCTATCAGTTTCTTCCGAGATTCCATTTTAGATCACAGTCGTCACGATCTCGCGAATGCTGCGCTGCAAATCGCGATCGTCGGTGATTGGTGAGCACATCGCGACTTCGGCGGCGCGCGTCGGGGCGATGCCGTTGGAAATTAATTGCGCCGCGTAAATCAACAGACGCGTCGAGACGCCTTCTTCCAATCCATGGCCGCGTAGATTGCGGACCTTCTGACCGATCAAAACGAGATCGCGCGCCGTGCCTTCGTCGATGCCGCCTTCATGCGCGACGATCGCGGCTTCCAGTTCCGGCGTCGGGTAATCGAAGTCGATCGCGATGAAACGTTGCCGCGTAGATTGCTTTAAGTCTTTAAGAATCGATTGATAGCCCGGATTGTAAGAAACGACGAGCATGAAATCCGCCGGCGCGTCGAGGACCGTGCCGCGCTTTTCAATCGGCAGACGCCGTCGATGATCGGTAAGCGGATGAATGATTACGACCGTGTCTTTGCGCGCTTCGACAACTTCGTCGAGGTAACAAATCGCCCCATGACGAACAGCCGATGTCAGCGGCCCATCGTGCCAGACCGTTTCTTCCCCTTCGATTAAAAACCGGCCGACGAGATCGGTGGACGACAGATCTTCGTGGCAGGCGACCGTGATCAGCGGGCGCTCCAATCGCCACGCCATGTGCTCGACAAAGCGGGTCTTGCCACACCCGGTCGGCCCTTTCAGAATCACCGGCAGCTTGGCCGCGTGCGCGGCTTCAAACAAACCAATTTCGTTGTCGACGGGCAGGTAATAGGGCTCGTCGGCTATGCGATATTCTTCTATGGCGCGTTCAGGCATTGGGATTTGGAGTGCGGCGGCAAACGGAGTGCGACGCCGCTATGGATATTGTTACGTGTCCGCAATGAACCAGATCCAAAGCGCCGTCGCCGCTCCGCTCTGCCGGCGCACTCCAAATTCCGCTTTGGTATCCTGTGGGTTATTCTAGAGCATCGAAGTAACTAACTCGAAACTCGAAACCCGGAACTGGGAACTACTCTTATGCTAACAGCAATTCGTGGCAGCACGTTCTAACATCTCGACGCAACCGAGCTTAGAGAACTTATCGGGCCTTACCGGCGGCGGCGTGATTGTGGATATCGGGACCGGCGACGGTCGCTTTGTGTACGAGTCCGCGCAGGCGAATCCGAAGAAGTTTTTCATCGGGATCGATCCGAACACAAAGCCGCTCGAAAAAATCTCGATGAAGGCGACGCGAAAGCCGGCCAAAGGCGGGCTCGCTAACGTTCTGTTCATCAGGGCCGCTATCGAAGAACTCCCAGAGGAATTGGACAACACGGCTGACGAAATTCACATACATTTTCCGTGGGGGAGTTTGCTGGGAGCTGTAGCAACGGGCGACAACCGCATGTTGCAAGGCTTGCATCGGATCAGCGCGCCGGAGTGCTTGCTGGAAGTCGTGATTGGCTTCGATCCCGCACGTGACCGGCGAGAGCTTAAGCGACTGGGGATAGCCGATTTTTCATTGGACTACGTCCGAAATACGCTGGCTACGCGATATGAAGCCTCAGGATTGAAGGTCAACGAGGCTGGCGTTTTGGACAAGGGCGAATGGACGCGCCTGCATTCATCATGGGCGCGCCGGTTGTCGTCGAATGACGCGCGCGAAGTTGTGTATTTCATCACTGAGGCGCAAAAATAGTTTCCGAAGTAGCACGGGCGTCTCGCCCGACTTCACGCGCAGGATGCGCGTGCCACTTTATGAAGATTGCAGTTGCTATGTCAGGTGGCGTGGATTCTTCCGCAGCCGCGGCGATTTTAAAAGAGCAGGGCCATGAACTGGTCGGCTTTACGATGCAGTTGTGGAACCAGCGCCGCGGCATCAGCGTCGATGAAAATGGCGAGCCGCTGCCTTCGCGTTGCTGCTCGCTCGACGACGTTTACGACGCGCGTCGCGTGGCGGAAGAACTGGGCTTTCCGTTTTACGTGCTGAATCTGGAGAAGGAATTTGAGCGCGATGTGGTGCAGCCGTTCGTCAACAGCTACTTAAACGGCGAAACGCCGATTCCCTGCGTGGCCTGCAATAGCCGTTTGAAGTTTGCTTCGCTCGATAAGCTGGCGGCGAGTCTCGGTTGTGAGAAGGTCGCCACCGGGCATTATGCGCGCGTTGAGTTTGATGACCGAACGAAGCGTTATCGACTTTTGCGGGGACGCGATCCGCAAAAGGATCAGTCCTACTTTCTTTGGGAGCTGACCCAGGATCAACTCTCGCGCTCTTTGTTTCCCCTCGGCGAGCTTTCAAAGAGTGATGCGCGCCAGGCCGCGCGTGAGAGTCATCTCGCCGTCGCGGAAAAGAAAGAGTCACAGGAAATTTGTTTTGTTCCGGACGGTAATTACGCCGGCTTCATCGATCGATACCTGGCAGCTGAACAGCAAATCGATCGGCTTCCCGGCGAGGGTGAAATTGTGACTGCCGGCGGGGAAGTGCTGGGGAATCATTCGGGCATTCATCGGTTCACGATTGGGCAGCGGCGCGGAATTGGCATCTCTGACGCGCGGCCTCTGTATGTGCTGAATGTAGATTCAGAGACGAACCGGGTGACCGTCGGCTACGATGATGAATTGTTGCGCGATGAGTTCACCGCCGCGGGCGTCAACTGGATTGCATTTGATCACGGAGCGGAACCAGTGCGCTCAGAAGTGCGCGTGCGTTACCGGCACACGGCAGCGCCCGCGACGATCACTCCGCTCACAGACAATCGCGCTTCGGTTAAGTTCGACGAGCCCCAACGCGCCATCACGCCGGGTCAGGCGACCGTGTTCTATCGTGGGGATGAAGTGCTGGGCGGTGGCTGGATCGTTAAAGGCAGTCGGCAGTAGGCAGAAGGCAGTCGGCAGTAGGCAGTAGGCCGAAGGCAGCAAACCGCGAATACCACTTCTGCATTCTGCCTTTTGCCCACTGCCTTCTGGAGTTAGTAAACCTTTTTTGACCCTCACACGTATCATCGACTAAACCTCGACCATTACAGGAACTATCACTATGGCAATGTCAACAACTCGTAAAGTCGTGCTCGCGATCACCGGGGTCGTGCTGGGCCTGGTTCTCATCGGCTTCGTCGTCGTGGCGATTCTGGTTTCCGCCATCCGCGGCGAGCAGCCATCCATTCGCGAGAACAGCGTGCTGACGCTGAGAGTCTCAGGGCCGCTGCCGGATTACGTCCCGGACAATCCGCTGAATCGCATCTTCGCGACGCCGCCGCAGTCTCTCAGCAGTCTGCTAACGCAGTTTCGCAAAGCGAAAACCGACAAACGAATCCGCGCAATCATCCTCGACATTGACGCGTCTGAGACGGGCTGGGCTAAGGCTGAAGAGTTGCGCGCCGCCATCGAAGACTTTCGCACGTCCGGCAAACCCGTCTATGCGTACATGGAGATGGGGTTCAACAAGGACTATTACGTCGCGGCTGCGTGCGACAAGATTTACATGCCGCCGCCCGGCGAGCTCTTCGTGACCGGCCTCGCCGCCGACGTGATGTTCTTCCGCGGGTCGCTCGACAAGCTGGGCATCTATCCCGACATCTACCAGATCGGCAAATACAAAAGCGCCGGCGACATGTTCACTCAGAAGGAGATGACGAAAGATCACCGCGACGTAGTGAACTCGCTGCTCGATGATTTATATGGACGCCTGGTCGACTCTATTGCGAAGGCGCGCGGCAAGTCTACGGATGATGTGAAGAGGCTAATCGACGACGCGCCTTACAACGCGCGCCAGGCGAAGAACGCCGGTTTGATTGACGGCGCCATGTATCGCGAGGAACTCGAGAAGGAACTCAAGCAGCGGCTCGGATACGCAGAGAAGGACGATTTGCGTCTGGTCAAAGCTTCGGACTATCGAAAGATTTCGCAGGAGTCGCTGGGCCTGAACAAGGGCGAGAAGATTGCCATCGTTTATGCCGCCGGCGACATCATGTCCGGCAGTTCACAATTCGGCAGTGACGGACAGGAAGTGATCGGTTCAGAGTCACTCGTCAGGTTGTTGAATGAAGTCCGCGACGATAAAACGATCAAAGCGGTCGTGCTGCGCATCGACAGTCCAGGCGGCGAAGGTCTCGCTTCAGACATTATTTGGCGTGGTATCGAATCGCTGAAAGCGAAGAAGCCGGTTGTCGTGTCGATGGGTGACGTGGCGGCTTCCGGCGGTTACTACATCGCCTGCAACGCAAACAAGGTCGTTGCCCAGCCTTCGACGATCACCGGCTCGATCGGCGTCGTGGGTGGCAAGCCGGTCATCAAAGGCTTTTACGATTGGATTGGAGTCACGAATGAGTACGTCCTGCGCGGCACTAACGCGGGCATCTTTCGCGAGTCTGAGAAATTCACCGACAGCGAGCGCGCAAAGTTTCAGGAGTTTCTGAAGACGACCTACGACGACTTCACGGCTAAGGTGGCGAAGGGTCGAGGCAAGGATCAAGCCTACATCGACTCGATCGGTCAGGGCCGTGTCTGGACGGGACGGCAAGGCAAAGAAAACGGACTGGTCGATGAGTATGGTGGTCTCGATAAGGCGATTGAGATCGCGAAGCAGCTCGCTAATATTCCCGCCGACAAAGGTGTGCAGAGAGTTATTCGGCCGGTTCCGCCGAACTGGCTGCAGGAATTGTTCAGCGATTCGGGTGAAGCCGACACGCGGGCGACAGCCGAAATGCAGCAGCAGGCCGCACTACTGGCCGCGATGCCGGAAGACGTCCGCCGTACGTTTCGTTACATTCAAATGATGGACCGCATGAAGGGCGGGCATTCGGCTTATCTCCTGCCTTACAGTTTGCGGATCAGGTGAGGTCTTACGTTCATGAGATCTCGCATTCTGACGTTTGCTCTTTTCGTGGCGTGCGTGGCCGTTTGCAGTCAAGCCACCATCGCCGCGAGCTGGAAGCCGCGTCTTACGATCAGCCTGCCGTCAGCTTCAACTGCACTCTCGTTTTCTCCTGACGGAAAATTCATCGCCGCCGGTCATGCCGATGGAAAAGTATCTGTCTGCGAAACCACGCGCGGCGAAGTGGTCCGCACACTAACCGGGCATACTGCGGAAATTCGTGCGGTTGTTTTCTTACCCTCTGGCGATCGGCTGATTACGCTGGGCCGGGACATGCAGGCGCTGATTTGGTCCGTGTCCGATTGGACGCAACAGGATCGAATTGATGACATCGGCTTTGCGCTCGCTATCTCACCTGATGGCCTCTGGCTGGTGGCGCAGGATTCGAAGCAAGCAGTCTGGTTGTGGGACTTCAAAACACTCAAACGGGAGAAACAACTCGTCAAGCCAGGCGTTGGCGGCGCGCGCGATATTAGCTTTATCGGAAATCGCCAGGTGGCCCTTGTTTACGGAAGCAATCCACACCTGATAGACATTACTTCCGGTGAAGACAAGTTGATTCCGGTAAAGACCAGCCAGCCGCAAATTAATCTTGAGAAAACTGGGAGCGATCAGTTTGCCATCTCACTCGGCAAGCTGAGCGATGACAGTGCCATGAGCCACAACCTGTCCGCCGCTGGTAGTTCGCTGATCGCGGTGGGACGCGGGTGGTACGGTAATCCTGCCTTTGTAGACACCTTCGACGTGACCAACATGAAAACAGTCCGTCGTTACAAGCCGAAGGAAGGTGGCACGGAAACAAGCTTTTCGTTTGACGGAACTCTGCTGGCCATTGCGGGCGCAAAACAAGCGACTATTTGGAGCCTCGCGGACGGAAAACAACTGGCTGCGGTAAAGGGCAATGGCTGGGTTAAATTTTCACCCACCAATTTGGAGCTGGCCGTGGCGGACGGATCTACTTTGGTAATTTACAGTCCTAAGTGAAGCGGCGGAGCGTCATCTCCGCTGGCCATCTGGCGCGATAGAGTCCAGCCCGTTCATGTGCGGTCGCAGAGCCTCAGGAATCACAACCGAACCATCCCTCTGCTGATAATTTTCGAGGACCGCAATCCACGTTCGCCCAACAGCTAGCCCGGAGCCGTTGAGCGTGTGGACAAACTCCGGCTTCGCCCCGCCCGCGCGACGAAAGCGTATGTTCGCGCGCCGCGCCTGAAACGCTTCGCAATTCGAACACGAAGAGATTTCACGAAAGGCATTCTGTGAAGGCAGCCAGACCTCGATGTCGTACGTCTTCGCGCTGCCAAAGCCGAGATCGCCGGACGCAAGAGCTACGACGCGATAGTGAATGCCGAGCTTCTGCAAAACCACTTCGGCGTCGCGCGTCAGCGATTCGAGTTCATCGTAGGAATTCTCTGGCAGCGAATATTTCACCAACTCAACTTTTTCAAACTGATGCTGGCGAATGATCCCGCGCGTGTCTTTGCCGTAGCTTCCGGCTTCCGATCGAAAGCACGCCGAGTATGCCGCCCACTTCATCGGCAAATGTGACGCGTCGAGAATCTCTTCGCGGTGATAATTCGTGACCGGCACTTCCGCCGTCGGCACCAGGTAGAAGCCGCGATCGTCTTCAAGCTTGAAAAGGTCCTGTTCGAACTTCGGCAGCTGACCCGTACCGAACAGCGCATCGCGGTTGACGATGAGCGGCGGCAGAGTCTCCGTGTAGCCATGCTCAGTCGTGTGCAGGGTGAGCATGAAATCGATCAGCGCGCGTTCCAGGCGCGCACCTGCGCCGTTGAGGATTGCAAAACGAGCACCGGCAATTTTAGTCGCGCGCTCCAGGTCGAGAATGCCGAGCGCCGTTCCCAAATCGACGTGATCTTTCGGCTCAAAATCGAATTCAGGTTTTGTGCCCCAGCGGCGAATCTCGACATTCGCTGATTCATCTTGGCCGACCGGCACGCTTTCATGTGGGATGTTCGGCAGCGTTGAGAGCAGCTCGCGCATCCGTGCTTCGGCTTGATCGCGGGCGCTATCAAGCTCACCGATCCGCTCTTTCAGTTCATTAACCTGTTTCCGGCGCGCATCCGCTTCGTCGCGCTTGCCGTCCTTCATCATCGCGCCGATCTCGCGGCTGGCCGTGTTGCGCTCAGCGTTCAATTGATCTGACTCGGAAATCACACGACGACGATCCGCATCGGCCGCGGCGAAATCATCGAGCGCGGCCGTAGCCATCTCGCGCTTCGCCAACGCAGCACGAACCGCGTCGAGATTCTCTCTTACGTAATTCAGATCAAGCATTGCTATCGTTCGTCTTTCCAACGTACGTCTGCTGAGAGGCGTCAACGCGATGTGCTGTTAGTTCCTTTGAATTCGAATCATAAAGGACCGATGAGTCGTTCCAAAGTCTTACGTAGTAGTGTTCAAAAAACATGTCGTACCAAACACTGGAGCGAGTCATGATGAAGTAGGGAACCTCACCATGATTCTTCTTGTACAACTTTAGTTCGACCCTAATTTTGCCGTGTCGTGTGGTTGGGTCGACCATAGCCATTGTAGGGTTTGGTATGTCACTCCGCGCTCTGATCTGAAGCCTGCCTTTTGTTACTGGTTGGCTGATGGAACGTAGCGTTTCAAGCGTTGATTTGGCTCCGGACACATGATCATGGACCGGGGGCTGTCCGATTCTGTTTCTTTCATCGTGATTATTCAAAACTTCTTTTAGGGCGCCATCTATGTCAGGGCTACAAATCAAAATTCTTAAGTTGACACCGCTCTCTAATGCTTGTTTCACAAACCAAGCGTCTGCTTGAGCCATAAACCCGAGGTCGACGCCAATTACCATTATTTCGGTAGCTCCCTTAGAAAACACCGAGAACCTCTGAAAAGCGGGATCCGTACGGGGTAACAGTTCGACTAGGTAATCCCGAGCCTTATTTCCAAGTTTTTCATGAATAGAGCTAAGTACACCCAAGCGATCTACTAAGAGCTGCGCAGCAACGAGCGTTACCAAGGCGGTCAGAATCTTCTCTGTGGGATAAAATCGTTCAGTAATTCCGATTGACGCCGCAACCCCGAGCAATATTGTGGCGGTCGTAACCAGATTGGGAAGGCTAAAAGTTTTCTTAACCCAGTTCACCATGTGTTCGCCGGTTGTAAGTAATTGTGGACCTGCCGAGGCTTAAATAAAGACATCATCATCTATTGTGTACGACTGTGGGAGTCTCTCAAAGCCACGTTCGTCGAGCCCATGGATGAATAGATTCGTATCGTGACGAATGCAGTGAAATGCACAATCTACACTGGGATTTATGCTCTTGCTACGGCTGATTCTCTCCTGAGACACCCAAGCTCTATCAAAAGGATCGTTAATAGACGCGAGGACACTCTCCTCATACCCTCGCTTGTAAGGACACGGATAAATCCCAGTAGGAGTGACAACGGTCCGTAGTTCTAGAGTAGGACACGTTTGATAGGACTTTGGTTGATCCGTAGAACGCGAACTCAGCAGATGCTCCAAAGAACTCGGGAAGATGACCCGGAAATTCGGTGTGTCTAGTTCAGTCAACGCCTCGATTTGCCGGAGGATCTGCGTCCTGTCTTGTTCCGAAAGTGGGATCAGATGGTGAGCGAAATCAACCGCCGGCTTCAGCTCGAAATAGTCACATCCGATCTCTTTAGCCAAACGGCCGGCTTCGAATACCTCCTCATAGTTGTTAATCTCTCCGGCTGAGTCTCTCCTCTTAAGCAACAGAAAGCTATAACCGATCTTCCCTTTTTTGATTTTGGCAAGAAGTTCGATGTTCGAGATTACTTTCTCGAACGCATTTTTGACATGTGACGGTCTAAATACTGCAAATGTGTGAGCGGTAGCAGCGTCAATCGAAAAGCGTGTCCATTGAACGCATTCTGCAATGGCGCTCAAGTGGCGATTCACGAGGGATCCGTTAGTGGTGAGGCCGACAGCCATGCCTAATTCATGTGCTTGCACGATAGGTTCCGGCATCGACACGTGAGCTAGTGGTTCGCCGCCGCCGATAAAAATGACACCTCGAACACCGCACTTGGAAAACTCTTGAAGAAGTTGGCGAACGCGTTGAGGCTTAATTTGTCCTTTGTTCAGTAATCCGATGCTAATGCACTCAGGGCAGGTGAAGTTACAGGCCGTAGTAGGATCAAATTCTATGATAACCGGTCCTTTTGTCGAGCCCTCAGTCATGAGTTCGTGGAGTTTCGGCCAGACCGTTGGGCCGAGCAATTTCGGAACCAAATCAAGTTCGGCTGTTTTGCGGAGGCTGCGAGAGCCCGTAGGCAACGATATCACGCGTCTTTTACCTTTCGTGGGTCTCCAGGCCCCTTCTACTGATCTCAGTAACATGAACGTCCACCGAATAAGTCGAAAGGGACCGTAGAATCAGCGGAATAGCAAACTTCGGCACAATAGCAAACATGCAGCCGCCCAAGCCCGTTCCTGTGAGCTTCGCACCCACCGCGCCGTTACGGATGCATGCGGATACACAGGCATTCAATAAGTCAGTTGATACGCGCATATAGGCGTCTAAATAGGTATGACATGACGTGACTAACTCACCGAATTCCTTAGTATCTATATTATCCCTTGCCAGAACAATACGCATTCGTTGAATTGCCTTTTCGGTACCCGCGACGTACGAAAGGATGCCCGGTTCACCCGCTGCCATTCGTGCCCGTTTTGCGCGAATAACGTCAGAAGTAGCGCGCGGTTTTCCGGTATTACTAATCACGATGCCCAAGCTTGGTGGAAAACGAAACGGTTCGATGCAGTCCGGTGGAGTCTTGAAGGAATCTATATACAAGAAACCGCCTAAGCCGGTCACATAGAAATCCATTTGGCCTGCCCCGGTGAGCAACTCGCTACTCTCAACCAAGTAGGCGAGCTGGCAAATGCGATCGACCGGCAAGTCCAATCGATAAAACTGGGCCAGCGCGCCAACGGCTGCCACCGTTACGGCCGCGCTGCTGGCTAGACCAGCGCGTGGTGGAAGATTGGAGTCGACTTCGATCCTGATTGGCGTGATTGAGATCCCCTGCTTGCGTATGACGTTAACGGCCGCCTGCAAGTAGTCCAAGACGTTCCCTTCGTACTGTTCAATGTGCGATAGGGCAACGCGCCGGTCAGCATGGAAAGGGGAGCCTGATCTCAGCTCAATAAAACTGGAATCATGCGGCAAAGACTGGATGCTAACTGAGACTCGAAGATCGATGGCTCCTAAGATAGCGGGGCCAGAGATCCAGTCGATGTCCTCACCGGCGAAACATACGCGTCCTGGGGCTGAGGCGATAACAGCGCGAGGCATGGCGGAGTCTGAGAGCGTTAGTCGAGCATCTTATCGGTCCTGAACAATGACCGATAATCGTTTCCTGTTAGAACTAGCCTTATAGTTAGGAAAGTTGCCGGTTCAGTCTGGCTGTTTTCAAGTGTGTGAATCTCTGTGCCGACTCTGACGACGTCCCCAACGCGAACGGTCTGGGATAACTGCGTATCATTATCAACCCAGTGGCATTCGATTACTCCTGACACGACATAGATAACTTCCTCAATACGAGAGTGGTGATGCCACTGTTGTATAGCACCGGCCGGAAGTTTGTTAAAGTGTATTTCGTATTCTGGAAAGATGTAGTAAGAAACGGAGGTGCCATCCGGTTTTTCCGCAAATTTGGTCTCGGACTGCTTTACGATTTCCACCTTAGTTACTTCCCCAGGTGTAGAACCTACAGAAAATCATGGAACAGGTCTCTGAGACGCAACGCTCCAGAGATGAAACCACTGTTCACGCGTCAAGGCAAATGATTCACATCGAGCAGCTTCCCTAAGGTGCTCGATATTGCTGGTGCCCAAGACAGGGATAATTTTGGACGGGTGCTTGAGAATCCAAGCCAAGGCAATCTGCGCGATCGTCGCTCCAGATTCTCTTCCAATGGCTCGGAGTGTTTTCCGCAATTGTTGAAGTGGTTTTGAGCGTCCGTGGAACAGCCGAGAACCGCCCAATGGTGACCAAGCCATCGGAGAGATTCTATAGCGTTGGCACTGCTCAAGCGTGCCGTCGTACAAAGGGGCGAGATGGGATAACGAAAACTCTATCTGATTCGTGACGAGAGGAATGACAACTCTCGATCTCAGAAGTTCAAACTGCGCCGTCGAAAAATTTGAGACGCCTATATGAAGCACCTTGCCGGAAGCGTTTAGTCGCGTAAGAGCCTCTGTCAATTCATCGGCGTTCATTAACGGATCTGGCCTGTGCAACAACAAAATGTCGACGTAGTCGGTCCTGAGTCGCTGCAAGGATTGTTCGACTGCCGTTGTGACGTACGCCTTGCTGGAATCGTAATAGTGAACCTTCTGTCGGCCATGCTTTTTAAACACGCGTCGGATTCCGCATTTGGTTATGATCTGAATTCTAGTTCGAAGTGACGGCCGACTCTCCAATATTTGTCCAAAGCGTTGCTCGCAAGCGAAGTCTCCATAGATGTCAGCATGATCGAATGTGGTTATACCCAAATCGACACTCGCCATTACTAACTTAGCCAATTGTGGTTGGGTTATTCCGGATTCCCGTGTGCGCCAGAAGCCTAGTGCGAGCCGAGAGCATACAGGACCGTTCTGCACGAGAGATATGTGATTAACGGACATGAGGCAATGTTTTACTGGCTAGTACGCAGCTTCGAGAATATGTCCGATGCTTGCTCTAGTGTTTCGCTTGAACCGATGTCGAACCAAATTCCCGGCACGCGCCAAACGTAAACCGACTTGCGCGGGTAAAGCCATTGAATCAGGAGCCCTGGTTGATCGGGATTGTTGCCTTCGGCGAAGTATTGATTAATCGACGCGAGGGACCATCCGGGGTAGAAGTACAAGGCAATTCCGATCAGGGTACTCTTGGGGTTCTCAGGTTTCTCGTTGGCGAATATAATTCGATCTTCTTGATCTACCTCTATTGCGAGATATTTTTTTACTTCTTTGAAGTCTCCTACGTCATAGACGCCTAGTACGGGAGCGTTGCGAGCTTTGCAAAACTCGCTGAACCCTTCCAGAGGTTTACTAAAGAGATTGTCGCCGGCCACGACGAGAATGTCGTCATCGATGTTCGTCTGCGTGATTACCAGATGCATATCGCCGATCGCGCCCAACTTGTTCGAGTCATCCGTCGAGTGGTCGTTGACCACGGTGATCGGAAGCCCCGCGTGGTCCGCTTCGTACTGATTCGCCCACTCTTCAAAATGGCCGGAGAACTTCTCGTTCGTAACGACATACACGTGATCGATTTCCTTGATTGGTTTCAGACAATCAAGCACGTGCTCGATCATTGGTCTGCCGGCCACCGGCAGCAGAGGCTTCGGCTGATTGAGAGTCAGTGGGTACAGCCGCGTCGCGTAACCGGCGGCCAATACAATTAACTTCACAAATCCTCCACGCGTTCACGACAGAAACCCGACTGTGAGGGAGGGTGCGGCCGCACGCTCCTTGGCACCCTCCCTCACGGTCAGGTTTCTGCAAATTCGGATTAAGGATGAGGGTGCATCTTGGCAAAAAAGGCGTCGGCGAGCAAACGCGAGTTCGCAGTCGCGATTTTTGTTTGGGCTTTTCTCTGTGCCTCGGTGAGATCTCTGTGACTCTGTGGTGAAGTGTTGCCCGAAATTTTCACCACGGAGGCACTGAGCATTCACAGAGACACACAGAAAAACCGCAACTCAGCCCCTGCCTCGTTAGTTGACTCGTTCCCTTCGCACAACGCGCACGCCTGAGCGCCAATCTTCGTTGATATCAAAACGATAAATCTCGATGTCAGGCGCAATCGTCTGTGCCAGCGTGCGAAACGATGGGTGAAAGTGAAGCGCCGGCGCGACCAGATAAACTAACGGTGACTCGTCGCTGATGTCGCGGTCGCCGAAAAGCTTTGCCGAGCTGATGTGCCCCCGCCGGCGATGAGCTTCGACACGCCGCCAGTAATCCACTCCCTGAAAGACATGTTCGCGATCTTCCGTAACCTTGAGTTCGATAACTACCAGCCGGCCGTCGTGCCGCAGCGCGAGCAAGTCGATCGGCCGCGCTCCAGTCGGACCGCCATGCGACGTCCTAAACTGCGCATGTAGCGGCGCGATGATCAGTCCGGGATCAAGCTTCGTTATGTCGCGACGCAACTTCGACTCAAGCCAGGCCTCGCCCGACGCGCGGTATAACCAGTGCCGGCGGTCGCGGCAGCTTTCATTCCGATACATCTCGAGATCGTCAAACAACTTTGCCCAGTCCCGCTGATGAAAGACGTCGAGTTGTCGCCGGCGCGAGCCCTCAATCCCAAACCATATTCGCTCTTGTTCCATGACGCGCCGCAAACGCGCGAACGGCAGCCCGTGATAACGAAGCGTCTGTCCCTGCCGCGACGCTACCATGTCGATGGCGTCTGGCAACTGCGCCAGCATTTCGTTTGCATGTTCCATGGGCTCGGGTTCGTTTACCGGCGGAAACCGCGCCAGTCGTTTTCGCCAGAGATGCTTGCGTTCGAAGCTCTTAACGCGCGTGACTTCAGTCCAACCGTCGTTGATTTCGCACAGCTCAATTCGTTCGCGCAGCGACTCTCGCAACAGAACGTGACGCTGGCGCGCGGCCTCGAGTATTTGGCGTTCGACGACCAGTAGTAGCCTTTGAAGTGACGGCCGTTTGGGTGTTTGCAGGATTCGCTGAAACCACAGCAGCGTTGATGAAAAGAGAGAATCGACGTTGCGCACGTCGCTTTCCGCGACTGTGCCCGTTACAGCCACGCGCTCATGCGGCAGACGCAGAATGATGCGCGCATAACGACCGGGTTGATCTCGACGCATGCCGGGACTGAGTTGTGCGCGCTCAATCCTCGGCAGTGGCACAGACTTCAGTCTGTGTTTCCCGCCGTCCGAATCACAGACTGAAGTCTGTGCCACTTCACCCTCTAAAGTCTGTGCCACTAGTTCAGCTAACCTCTCACATCGCTCCTGACGCGCTGCCGCGATGCCCGCGACGATGGCTTTAGCTGACGCTCGAGGAATCAGATCGATCGTTACTTCATCGGCGCCCATGCGTCGTGACGCTTGCACGACCAGCTTGTCGCCGCTCGAGCACCAACTCTTAACCCGCCAGACGCGCGACCCGTTTTGCGTCCAGCATGAAAAAATTAGCCGGCCGGGCGAAGCCGAAAACTCAAACTCGTCAGTGGTGAGATTAATCGGCGATCGGCCATCGATCGACATGAACCAATCGTGATGCGCGTTGATGATTTCGCAGATCGATCTCTGGTCGCCTTCGACGTCGCGGGAGTTCACGCCTTTTGTGGCAATTGCGGGAGGCATCGGCCGCTATGCTAACATCGCGGCAGAGCTTAACATTTCCAAAAGTATTTCGATGAAACCAGTTTTTCTGACAGCCGCAGTGCGCACTCCGATCGGCCGTTTTGGAGGCTCGCTAAAGGACTTGACCGCCGCTGATATGGGTGTGGCAGTCGCGAAAGAAAGCCTGCGCCGCGCGAACATTCAGCCCGATCAGATTGAAGATTCGATCTGGGGTTGTGCGCGGCAGGCCGGCGGCGGACCGAACGTGGCGCGGCAGATCACTTTTCGCGCCGGCGTGCCTGAGCAAGTGCCCGCGTTCACCGTGAATCAAGCCTGCGGGTCAGGTTTGCGCGCGATCATTCTCGCGGCGGAAAAAATCATGCTCGGTCGCGCCAGGATTGTGATGGCCGGTGGAACTGAGAGCATGTCGCGCGTGCCTTACTTCGCCGAAGGCGCGCGTTGGGGAATGCGTCTGGGCCACGTTGAACTGGTCGATGGAATGTATCGCGACGGTTTTAATGATCCGCTTTCGGGAATGGTAATGGGAGAGACGGCGGAAGAGTTGGCGAATCGTTACGAGATCGTGCGTGACGAGCAGGATGAATACGCTCTGCGTTCACAGCAGAGAGCGGCGGCGGCCATCGATGCCGGAAGATTCGACACCGAAATCGTGCCGCTCGAACTCAAAGATCGAAAAGGAAACGTTACTCCATTCGCCTCCGACGAACACGTGCGCGCCGATACTTCGATCGAGAGCCTGCGCAAACTTGCTCCAGTGTTCTCGAAACAGGGAACGATCACGGCAGGCAATTCTTCAGGCATCACTGACGGCGCGGCGGCCGTCGTCGTGATGAGCGAAGAAGCTTTGAAAGAATCAGGCGCTGAACCGTTCGCGCGTATCATTGATTATGAGATTAGTGGTGTGGCTCCCGAGATCATGGGCATTGGTCCGGTACCCGCGACGCGCGCATTGCTCGAAAGACAGAAGCTGACGCTCAACGATGTCGATCTCGTCGAGTTGAACGAAGCATTCGCCGCGCAAGTTATCGCCTGCGATCGTGACTTGCAATTCGATCCGGAGAAGCTGAACGTAAACGGTGGCGCGATCGCTTTGGGGCACCCGATCGGCTGCACGGGCGTGCGGATTACGACGACGCTCTTGCACGAAATGAAGAAGCGAAACGCAAAACGCGGCCTGGCGACCCTTTGCATTAGCGGCGGAATGGGAATTTCGCTGCTGCTTGAGCGGGACTGAATGTCGGAAGCCCGACCGTTAGGAGGGCTGTTGAGATCTCAGATCTCAAATTGGACTCTCATAAGTGCCCTCGCTTACGCTCGGCCTTCTGACACGGCCAACGACTCGGGAAGTAAAGGCATCGGATGAATAACTCTTCCGAAACTTCCGTACGGAGACAAACTGTGAAACAACACTCATTCATGCGCATCAGCGCGCTCGTCATTTTTGCTGTCAGCGTCGTGCTCGGGCAGTCAGTCGCAAACGCTCAACCGACGTCGCGCGCGAAGACGGCGGACATCTTCTCTTTCGTTCCTGTGTCGGATGGCGTCGTGGTGCTTGACGCTAACCGCTTGCTGAACGAGACGCTGCCACGCGTCTTTGCCGGCGACGCCGCGAAACTCGCCCACATCAATTCCGAGTTGGACAAGTTCAAAACGGACACGGGAATCGATCCGCGTACGTTTGAGCGAGTGGTCGTCAGCGCTCGTTACACACATCCGTCACCGACGGTGACAAAGCTCGAGCCGGTGGCGATCGCGCAAGGCAAATTCGATGCGCGTGCCGTCACGCTCGCCGCCCGACTGTCAGGCAAGGGAAAGGTTCGTGAAGAAAAGTATCGAGGCGCCACCATCGTCGTGCTCGCAATCAACGATGAGATGAAGTTGTTCGGGTTATGGAACATGCGCGTTCGTGATTTGGCGATCACGGCGCTGAACGCAAACACGGTCGCCCTGGGCACGCCCGCAACCGTGCGCGCGGTCATCGATGCCGGAAGAACTGCGCGTCGCGACAGCGTCGAACTGGTATCACTCGCGACGCGGGATCGACAGGCCGTGATCGGCTTTGGCGCAAACGTGCCGAAGACGCTATGGTCGAGCCTGAATCTTGGGACCGACGCGATCGCGAAGGACGTTGGTTCGATCCGGCAGGCTTATGGTTCAGTCGGAACGACGGCCACAGACGTCGCGTTGACGATCGTCGCGCGCACGGACACGCCGGCGTCTGCAAAAAACCTGGGCGACACTTTGACTGGCTTGAAGCAACTTGCAGCAATGCTCGTCCTGAGCATGAAGGCGGACAGACGCGCGTTGGCGCAGAGCGCCGTTGCGAATCTGACGATCAATGCCCGCACAAATGAAGTCGAGATTCGCACGCAAGTCGCTGCGGCTAATCTTGTCTTATTAATGAAATGACCTGGCGCAAACTGTTTTCACGAGCCCCAGGGTGGAGACGACGTTTAGATGGCAGCATCTCTCTCTGACAATTTTCTCAAACCGATAGTTGAGAACCTGAGTAAGGCAAACGAGGCGGCGGCGATTTCGTATCCCGGCGAAACCGGTCATCGCCAGCCGGTGCACACGGTTTACGGCGGCGCGCATCTGTTTCGCGCCGACACGGCCAAGCGCTTAGGCCAGGTGGCGGAACGCGCGCTCGCCGAAAACGCGGGCGACTTCGTCGTGTTTGCGCGCGCGCTCGGACTGCCGTTATCCGGCGGGTTGCCCGACGTTCTGGACTACGCAACCGGTTTGAAGAACCGTCTGGAAGCCGATTCCGGAGCGGTTCGTGAAGGAAACAAGCCCGCCTGGCTGGCGTACACGATTTTCACGCGTGTGCAGGAAAAGCTGAAGCGCGAACCGGTTGAGGACTTTCGCATAGATTTCGAAGACGGCTATGGCAACCGCCCCGACGCGGAAGAGGACGGCCACGCCGAATCTGCCGCCGCGGAAGTCGCGAAAGGAATAGAAGGCGACACGCTCCCGCCCTTCATCGGTATTCGCATCAAGCCTTTCAATGAAGAGTTGCGCGCCCGCAGCATGCGCACCCTCGACATGTTTGTTTCGACTCTGCTGGAAAAAGCCGGTGGGAAACTGCCGCAGAACTTCGTAGTCACGCTGCCGAAGATCACTGCCCCGGAACAAGTCACGGCGCTCGCGGACATTTTCGATCTGCTCGAAAAGAAAACTGGATTAGCGGCAGGCTCTTTGAAGATGGAGATGATGATTGAAACGACGCAATCAATCATCAACTCTGAAGGCCGGATCAACCTGCCGTTGCTTTTGCAGGCCGCGCGCGGTCGTTGCGTCGCGGCGCACTTCGGAACTTATGATTACACCGCCAGTTGCAGCATTACTGCCGCGCATCAGCACATGATGCATCCCTCATGTGACTTTGCGAAGCACATGATGCAGGTTTCGTTTGCCGGTACAGGCATCTGGCTCTCAGATGGCGCGACGAACATCATGCCGGTCGGGCCGCATCGCGCGACAGAAGGTATGCCGCTCACCCCGGAACAAATCGAAGAGAATCGCGCGGTGATTCATCGCGCGTGGAAACTGCATTACGATCACATTCAGCATTCACTGGTAGGCGGATTTTACCAGGGCTGGGACCTGCATCCGGCGCAACTGCCGACGCGTTATGCGGCGGTATACGCGTTCTTTCTGCAAAGCCTGGACGCGGCTTCGGAGCGTCTGCGCAATTTCGTCGAGAAAGCTGCGAAAGCAACTTTGGTTGGCGACGTGTTCGACGATGCGGCCACGGGTCAGGGCCTGCTGAATTACTTCCTGCGCGCGGTGAATTCCGGCGCCATCACCGAAGAGGAAGCGTTGAAGTTGTCGAGCCTTACTGACGACGAGCTGCGTTCGGGATCGTTTGTGAAGATTCTGAAGAACCGCCAGGCATTGTAATCAACGAAGGCCTTTGCACGTAATCGAACTGGTTTGGCCCCTCTCCGGCGAGCGGAGAGGGGATGGGGGAGAGGTTGCAGCTTCGGACCCCTCCCGTTTACGGGGAGGGAAACCCAAGAACCAAAACTTATTTTCGTGCAGACTACGGAAGGGAAAGAGCATGTCGTTATTCAAGCAATTACTTTCGCTGCTTTTGATATCTGCGTTTCTTGCGGCACCTCTGGTCGCGCAGACTCGCGTTCCCGAACGTCCTCGCGCTTCAGATCCGGGTGAGCTGGCAGTGAAGATTCGGCGCTTTTCGCCGACGGTGCTCACCGCGAGCACAGCACGATTGACACCGAAAGATCGTCTGGCGCTCAGAAAGATCATTGCGGCCGCGAAGCTTTTCGATCCGTTGTTCCTGCGACAGGTGTGGTCGGGAAACGAGGCGCTGAAGCGAAAGCTTGAAGCCGATCGCACGCCGATGAGTCGCATGCTGCTTCATTACTTCCTGATCAACGACGGTCCCTGGTCGCGGCTGGACGAAAAGCAGCCGTTCATCGATGACATTCCCTCGAAACTCGCCGGCGCAAATCACTACCCCGAAGACATGACTAAGGAGGAGTTCAACGCCTGGTTGGAGACTTTGGCGGCGGCTGAGAAAGAGAAGGCGACCGGTTACTTCTACGCGATTCGGCGTGACGCGAACGGCAAGCTCAAAGTCGTCCCGTACAGCGAAGAGTATCGCGAGTTCCTTGAACCTGCGGCGAAGTCACTTCGCGAAGCTGCCGCGCTAACGACGAACGCGTCGCTGCGTGATTATTTGAACAAGCGTGCTGCCGCGTTCGCTTCGAACGATTACTACGACAGTGATGTGGCTTGGATGGATTTGGACTCACCGATCGAAGTCACCATCGGCCCTTATGAAACTTACGAAGATGAGCTGTTCGGTTACAAAGCCGCGTTCGAGGCTTATGTGACGCTGCGCGATGACGCGGAAACAGAGAAGCTGAAAAAGTTCAGCCAATATCTGCAGGAGCTTGAAGACCACCTGCCGATGGATCCCAAGTATCGCAACCCGAAGCTCGGCGCCGCGTCGCCGATTCGCGTGGTTAACAACATCTTTAGCTCAGGAGAGGGAAACAGCGGCGTGCAGACGGCCGCCTTCAACCTCCCGAACGATGAACGCGTCGTCAAAGAGAAAGGCGCGAAACGCACGATGTTGAAAAACGTCCAGGACGCAAAATTCAATAAAGTTCTGATTCCGATTTCACGGATCGTCCTGGAACCTGCACAACAACGCAATGTCGCGTTCGATTCATTCTTCACGCACATCCTGATGCATGAAGTGGTGCACGGCCTCGGACCGCACAACATAACTGTAAATGGCCAGGCGACAACGCCACGTCTCCAACTCAAAGAAAAGTATTCTTCGATCGAAGAAGCGAAAGCTGACGTCACCGGCCTCTGGGCGTTGCAGTATCTGATCGACAAGGGCGTGATTGATCGGGGGATGCAGCGGACCCTGTACACGACTTACCTGGCGAGCATGTTTCGCTCAGTTCGTTTCGGCATCACCGAATCGCACGGGCGTGGCGTGGCGCTGCAATTCAATTACTTCACCGACGAAGGCGCGATCAAGTTCAACGAGCGCACGGGCAAATTCAGCATCGATGAATCAAAGATCCGTGCGGCCGTAAATAAGCTGGGCAACGAGCTGCTGACAATTGAAGCGGAAGGTTCTTACGAGAAAGCGACGGCGATCCTCGACAAATACGCCAACATTCGTCCGCCGATGAAGGGCGCGTTGGATAAGTTGAAGAACGTGCCGGTCGATATCGAGCCGATCTATCCGCTGGCGAGATAGGCACGATCAAAGTAGAAAGCTGGTTCCGTAAGCATTGCCCACGCTACCGTTGCGAAGTGGCGAAATCTCAGGCGATTCCCTTATCAACTGAGAGAGATAGGCGGCGCGCTTGAAATCGTCGTCGAGATCCGTATCTGACAAAACATCGTCGGCGTTGAGGTTGATAAAATCTTGAAAGTTCTTCAGATAAGGCAAATTGTTTCGACTATTCTTTCCGTGTGTCTCCAGTTTATTGGCGAGCTCCCGCAGACAATCCGTTGACTCCCCCTCGTTTCGGGTAAGAACATCGTCAACCAGGTGAGGCCACGCGTCGCAGAACACCAGCCACTTGACCAGCTTTCGTTGCCGCGGGGCTTGCCAATCAGTGTTGGGTTTTTGAAGCAGGATCTTGATGAGCCGGTGGAGGTTCACGAGGCGCTTGATCTCGCGCGGGTTGTCATCAAGAAACTGAACATAATCGTGAAGCGCTTTCAATTCGTCAGCCGTGTCTTCAACGTCCTCGTAATGGATTGAAATCAGATCTAAGACGCGATCCAGATCGTAGGCCAACGTGCCCGACGGTGGCGCCGTCGTCACTGTCGCCCTGGGCGCGGTTGGTTCAGCCTCTGCCGTAGGCTCAGCTATTCCAGCTCTCGCCTTCCAACTGAAAAGACTATTCACGTACGCCAATCGATCCTCAGGTTTCGACTCCGGCAGGTAGAACGAGATCTGAATGATCTTGCGCAAATAATTTTCCGCGAATCGGTCAGGCATATTTTCCTTGTAGTGCGACCCGATCGCGCGATAGATCATCTCGGTGTCCATGCCGACGAAGACGAAGAACTCACAACTGGCTAGGATCAGATTGATCGCTTGAAGCAGCTCCATGATCTTACCTTCGGAACAGCGATCGAGATCGTCAATGTAGATTACCAGCCGGCAATTCTTGCGACGCTTACAGAGGAATTGATACACGAATCGCAGATCGTCCTTCACCCGATGCTGGAAACCCATCTGTTCTCGATAGTTTGGCAGTCGCACATACGTGAGCACGCGTTCGCTGACAGGTTGAGTCACTTTCAGAAATTGCGTGCTCGCAAACCAGATTGTTAGCAACCCGGAACTGGGCAGCAGCAGACGAAGCAAGCGCGCCAGGTCCGAATCGGAGTTGCCAGGCTTAAAGCTGTCGAGCGGCCCAAACCAGACAAGCCCGGCGACTACCAAAACAACCGCCAGCGGTATCAGAACGTTGAGCACCAATTCTGATTTACGCTCTTTAACGGAGTAACGGATTTTTAGCCATTGACGCGAATGCCATGGCAGTGCCGCTTCCATGCGCTCGCTGATCTGGCTGGCAAGACCGGCCCAGGTTTGTTTGGCGTCTTCAAATTGCCAGGCATTGAACCACACACTGACGACGTTCTGTTGGGCCTTCCGAAGCATCGTGCCCCAAAGTCGGGTCTCGCGCTTCTGCCGGTCTTTAAAGTCGTCAATTTTTCTTTGTCGTTCGGCTTTGGCCTTGGGTTCAGCGGGTTCTTTCGCGGTAAGCAATTTCTGCACGTCCGGTTCAGTCCGGATCAGTTCGACGACTACGTCGTTCCATTTTTCCGTCTGGGCCGGCTCTTCCGTTGGTACAGCCTCCAGCCGCCGAATAAATCTAGTTAACGGGTTGCTCGCCAACTCGGGTGGAATTGCTCGCCTTGGTTGCCAGCGCCAAATCTTGGGTCGCTGGATATTCATATCGGCATGTTTGACCAGGGCATGATCGACCATCTTCATGAAGGACGATTTTCCTTTCCCCCAGCGGCCGTGAATCCCCACGGTCAGGGGAGGCAGCGTCTGCTTGTGAAGAATGAAGCGGGCCAGGGCGTTCGCATAATCGTTAACATCAAGTTCGTCCTTGCTCGCTGGCTGGTCCCGATGGAACGAAGCATTCGAGAACTTCACCACTGACCTTGTAGTCACGGCGCTGTCTTCTACTTCGGGCAAACTAAGATCGAGAAAATGCGGATCAGCGGTACCGTCATCACCGGTGAGCTTAAAATCCGCAGGTGCGCCCGAAAGCACGAGCCCCATGCGCTCGGGCAAACGATTGAAGAGGGTTTCCTTGGCAGCGTTCCATTCGTCCAAGCTGGCTGCGTCTTCGGTTACCTCGGCAAACAGAACAAGCCTGTCACCAGGGTCCAATGCGGCGCTCCTCTTATTCGAGAACGTATCCGAACTAAGGCCAAAGGAGCCGATTATTACTTTCAACTGTTCTGGCGTCAGGTCACCGCGTGACTCGTGTGCGATGTTCAAAACATCCTGAACTACTTCTGCCGAATATTTATGCTCAAGTTCCACTTCTTCAGCGCTCTGAAGAGCGCGTTTCGGATACGTCCGCTGGGGCCAGGCTTTGTGAGGACCTATGAAAGTTAGGCTTGAGAACGCCAGATCGCGCCATACAGCCTCAGAAGGAGCCGGCTTTAAGCTCCCTTTTACATCATTTTCATCAGCAAAGATCTTTTTTAGATCTGAGACGAAAGAAACTAACAGGGTCCCAAAGATGCTGGGCGGCTTCAGGCGATATCGCGCGGTCAGGCACTGGTTATAATCCTGTCGCTTGTCAAAGCAAAGGTCTTGCAGCCGCGCGAGACTTGAAGTTCCGCGCACCAAAACCACAAAACCACGATCGCGCGAAGGAAGGTCAGGGTTGTACTTGTCTTCGTTGTTGAGAATCTTTAGAAACTGGTCCTCGTAATTGGCTGCAGGGGATGTAGGTGGTGAGTTTGCCAATCAGGTTCACCTTTCTTAAAGAAGGAGTTAAAGGTAACCGCGCCCTAAGATGCTACGAGCGCGCGAACCTGTCAAATATTTTCCAGATCCCCGTGATCAGAACAACGCCCGTTGCGCCGATTCATCATCTGGCTCAACCGATTCCGACAGCCGCGGATATGTTTCGATCAACTTCGCCGGCCCGGGGACTTTTTCTTCTTCCAGCTCCGCGAGAATTTCGAAGGCATTTGCCAAACTCTGCCCGCGCGCGTGATTGTTCGTGATGACAAAGGTTTGTTTGGCTTTCTGCGCGACCTCTTTGATCCGATTTACCCAGGGCTCGAGTTCTTCCGGCCCATACAAATAATCGTAACGCTCCAGCACGTTCGCTTCTTCACGAAACCAGTTCTGATAATTGCGGCCATGCAGACGCACGTAACCGATGTCGGACGTTACCTCCGCAGACGGTTTGATCGAGTTGTGAAACAAAGGCTGATCGATATCACACAATCCGACGCCGAGGTCTTCAAGCGTTTGCAGCACGCGCGCGTTGTTCCATGACTCGTGCCGCAACTCGACGACCAGCGGATAGTCTTTGAATGTTCCCACGAGCTGATTCAGGTAGTTGCGCTCATCCATTTCGTTTTTGAACGACCACGGAAACTGAATCAGCACCGCGCCGAGTTTGCCCGCCTCCATCAGCGGATCCAGTCCTTCGCGAAAAAGCTTCTCGTCTTCCGCAGTCCCTTTGCCGCGCTCGTGTGTGAAGGCGCGAAAGAGCTTTGCCGTGAAAACGAAGTTCGGATTGTGCTCGATACGGCGCAGCCAGGACCGGGCCGTCTCAGGCGAGGGCGGGTGATAAAAGCTGCTGTTGATCTCGGCGGTGTCGAAATACTTCGCAACCAGTGACAGTGTGTCGAACTTCGTACCGGCGCTTTCGGGAAAGACGCGACCGCGCCAGTCGGCATATGACCAACCGGCTGGACCTACACGAATGTCGCGAAGCGCGCGCATTGAAAGAAGGTAAATGGTAAATGGTAAATCGTAAATAGATATAAGACCGTAAATGGTAAATGGTAAATCGTGAATAGAAACTTCGATTCGACTCCTGAGTCGGAAAATCTATTCACGATTTACGATTCACCCTTCTTTTTATTTACCATTCACGATTCACTATTCACCATTTGCTGTGCTAGCCTGCGATTGCCGCTGCACACCGATGGTCGCCAAGCCAATAACCGAACGACGCGAGCACTTCGAGACTTCTTCCGGCATCGAACTGCCCGTCGATTTCAATCCCTCGAACACCGAACCCGTTCGATACGATCGAGACCTCGCTGATCCCGGCGAGTTCCCGTACACGCGTGGCATTCGGCCGAACATGTATCGCGGCCGGTTGTGGACCATGCGGCAGTACGCGGGCTACGCGAACGCGGAGGAATCCAATGCGCGCTACAAATATCTGCTGAGCCAGGGCACGACCGGTTTGTCGGTCGCCTTCGACTTGCCGACGCAGATCGGATTGGATTCCGACGATCCGCTCGCCGCTGGAGAAGTTGGAAAAGTCGGCGTCGCGATCGACTCGCTCGAAGACATGCTCACGCTGTTTGACGGCATTCCGCTCGGCGAAGTTTCAACGTCGATGACGATCAACGCGACCGCGGCGATCCTGCTGAGCCTCTATCTCGCCGTTGCGCGGAAGCAAGGCGTCGCCTTCAACAAAGTCGAAGGCACAATCCAAAACGATATTTTGAAAGAGTACATTGCGCGCGGTACGTACATCTTTCCGCCCGAGCCTTCGCTGCGGCTGATTACCGACACGTTCGCTTTCTGCGCGCGCGAAGTGCCGAACTGGAACACGATTTCGATCAGCGGCTATCACATTCGCGAAGCCGGCTCGACGGCGGTGCAGGAAATCGCCTTCACCTTCGCTGATGCCATCGCATACATCGAAGCCGCGCTGAAGGCCGGGTTAGACATCGATGAGTTCGCGCCTCGCATCTCGTTCTTCTTCAATTCCCACAACAACCTTTTGGAAGAAATCGCGAAGTTCCGTGCGGCGCGCCGGCTTTGGGCGCGCCTCATGCGCGAGCGCTTTCACGCGCGCGACGAACGTAGTTTGATGATGCGCTTTCACACGCAGACGGCGGGTTCGACGCTTACCGCGCAGCAACCGGAAATAAACATCGTCCGGACGGCGATACAGGCATTGGCCGCGGTGCTCGGCGGCACGCAGTCGTTGCACACGAACGCGATGGATGAAGCGCTGGCGTTGCCGACCGAGGATGCCGCGCGATTGGCGCTGCGAACGCAGCAGGTGATCGCTTACGAATCAGGCGTCGCGGACACGGTCGATCCGGTGGCGGGCTCGTACGCGATTGAAGAGTTGACGACGGAAATCGAAGGGCGCGTCGTTGATTATCTCGACAAGATTGACGCTCTCGGCGGCACGTTGCACGCGATCGAATCCGGCTACATTCAGCGCGAGATTCAGAATTCCGCTTACGAGTATCAGCGCGCGGTCGAGACGGGCGACGCAATCGTGGTCGGCGTGAATCGCTATCAAAGCGAAGACGATAAGCCAATCAAAACCATGCGCATCGATCCTTCGATCGAACGCGATCAGATCGAACGTCTTAAAGCTTTGCGGGCGCGACGCGATGCACCGGCCACTGAAAACGCCCTGGCGAGACTTGAAGAAGCCGCGCGCGGAACGGAAAACGTCCTCCCGCTAATCCTCGAGTGCGTCGAGTCATTTGCGACGGTCGGTGAAATCAGCAACCGCCTGCGCGGCGTCTGGGGCGAGTATCGGGAAGCGGTGACGGTCTAACAAGATGGATTTTCTCCCCGTTCTTGCGCCGATCGTTTTCTTTATCGCCTGCGCCGCGCTTGGCTTCTTCCTTTACTTCTACAACCGAAAGAAAGAAAGAGATAGGACTGAGCAGATGCGCGCCATCGCCGCGCAACTCGCGTGGAAGTTCGCCGACGAGTCGCCCATGAACATGATTGCCGGACTCGAGCACTTCACCCTGTTCAACCAGGGGCACGGCAAGCAGATCAAGAACTTTATGTACGGCGAAGCGAACGGCGTTAAGGCGGCTGTCTTCGACTACGTCTTTGTGACCGGGTCAGGGAAGCACCGGAGCGTCCACCATCAAAGCGTTACGTATTTGGAGCCGGCCAATCTGCGCGTGCCTTACTTCTCCCTCCGTCCCGAAGGTTTTATGACCAAGATTTTCCAGGCGTTTGGTTATCAGGACATCGACTTTGGTCAGCGGCCCGAGTTTTCAAAGCAATACCTGCTGCGCGGCCAGGATGAGCCGGCCATTCGCCAGGCGTTCAACGACCGGCTGCTGTCATTTTTCGAAAGCTATGGCGGCACCTGCGTCGATGGCGGCGCGAATCAACTCTTCGTGTTTCGCTCGGGTCACCGCTTTCAACCACGAGAAATTCAGTCTCAACTCGCCCTCGCCCTGAACATCGCCAGCCTGCTGCCACGTTACTGACTCTGTCAACACTCGGGGTGCACTGCTAACGTTATGGGTATGCAATAGTCGTTTCCTCATAAACTCGACCACCAACAAATAACAAGGAAATGCAGATGTACGGGGGGATCTCCCACAACGGCAGAAATACCGGCAACTATACCGGCAGAAATAGCGGTTTGTGGCTCGAATAGATTAGATGTATACTCCCTGCTATCAAGGGGTTACAGAGGTCTTGGAACCGGCATCCGTACCGGCAATTTAACCGGCAAATAGAGGCATGACGTACGATCATATATCACAAATGGAACCTCTCTATCCGGCTCGCGCTGAAGGGCTAGAAGATCTAGCCAAAGATGTAGTTACCACCTCGGCAAAAGCGGAAGGGCGTCTCGCTCCGCAGACGCTTGATGGAGTTCGTAGGCTTTTGCGCGTCGTCAATAGTTATTACAGCAACCTGATTGAAGGCCACAGCACCCACCCAATCGATATTGAGCGGGCGATGCGACAGGACTACTCCGGTGATCAGAATAAGCGCGACTTACAGACCGAAAGTGAGATCCACGTAGAAGTTCAAGAAGAAATCGCAAAACGCATCGCTGAGGAACCTAAGTTGAATGTCGCGTCAGCGGGAGTATTGCGATGGTTTCACGAGAGATTTTATTCACGCATACCAGAACGCCTATGTTGGGTAAAAGGAAATAATCAAGAAAGCGAGAAGGTTGAAGCTGGCGAGTTTCGCAAGCGATATGTCCAAGTTGGTAGACACATACCTCCAACGGCTGAAGCGCTCGACAGCTTTCTCGAACGCTTCGCATCGTTTTACGATCCCGCAAAACAACACGGTGTTGGGCCTCTTATCGCCGTCGCCGCAGCACACCATCGCTTGATGTGGATTCATCCTTTTCTGGATGGTAACGGACGTGTGGCACGTCTATTTACTGACGCTTACTTTCTTCGGAGCAGGATCGCTGGCTACGGCTTATGGAATGCGAGCCGCGGTTTGGCCCGACAACGCGCAGAGTACCGAGCGCACTTAGCTGCCGCTGATCTGCCGAGAGAAGGAGATCTGGACGGGCGGGGAAATTTATCTAGTCGCGGACTCACGGAATTCTGTGAATTCTTTTTGAAAGCATGCTTGGATCAGGCTGAATATATGGACGGTTTACTTACCTTGAGCAGTTTACTAGATCGCCTGCAGACGTACGTACACCTTCGAGTAGAGGGCCTGGCTGCCGCACCTCACCAGAACCTAATGCCATTGCGCCCGGAGGTTACTTCCGTACTCCATCGTACGGCGATAGAAGGCGAGATATCACGTGGGGAGGTTGGTAAGCTTGTCGGGGTAAGTGAGAGACTCGGTCGAGACATTCTCAATAACCTCTTAGAAGAAGGTCTACTCTTTTCCGACTCCTCACGTGGCCCCGTGCGTTTAGGTTTTCCCGCTCACGCAGCCGGGTATTTGTTTCCGGATTTGTATCCACTTGAAAAGTAGCCTATCTGAGACTTGATACTTGCTTCGGCGACGGAACCTGGTATGACGAGGCAGCGTTCAGTCACGCTTCCTTGACTTTGACTTTCGACTGATGGTAAGTAAGCACTCACTTTTAGAGCGAGGTAATCCCCTGAAATCAACCGCAACTAAGACCCAGACCACCGCCGCCGCTGCGAATGGCGGACGCATGACCGGCGAAAACCGGAAGCTGCAAATCCTGCGCGAGGCGATGAGCCTGTTTTCTCGGCGCGGCTTTCAGGGCACGACCACGAAGGAAATCGCGGCCGCGGCAGGCGTCTCGGAGGCGATGCTCTTTAAACACTTCGCAACCAAGCAGGAACTCTACAGCGCAATTCTCGATCACAAAATGTGTCTGCACGACGAGATGGACCCCAGCCAGATCGTTGCGGAAGCCGTTGCCCGGAAAGACGACCGCGCGGTCTTCGAGGGACTGGCGTTGCATGCCCTAAAACAGCACGAATGCGATCCGGAGTTTCAACGTCTGCTGCTGCATTCGGCGTTGGAAGAGCACGAGCTGGCCCGAATGTTTTGGGAGAAGTTCGTGTTGCGGGTTTACCACTTTCTCGGTGGCTACATTCGCGGGCGCCAACGTGATGGAGCATTTATTGACGTCGAACCGAAGATTGTCGTGCGCGCTTTCATCGGCATGATCGTGCACCACTCGCTGGTCAACAATCTGTGGGATCGCGAAAGCCGCCTGCTTCGTGTCTCAAACCAGAAGGCCGCCCGCGAGTTCACAAACATTCTGCTTCACGGGATTGAAAAGGACTTGGGCCCGAATAACAGCAACAAGAGAAAAGGGAAATGAGTTTTCGTACATCTCTCAGCCTTATCGGAATCGTTTTGTTAGTCGCTGCGGGGGCGATTAGCACCGCGTGCAATCGTTCGAAGGGCGCGCCCAACACCAACGCGGCATCGGCTGCGCCTGTGGCAATCGAGGTCTCGACGACGGCGGCCGTGCTGCGGCAATTGCCGCGCTATTTTGAAGCGACCGGCAGTCTCGCCGCGAACGAGACAAGCGACGTGATGCCTTCGACGACCGGCAAAGTCGTCGCGCTCGGCGTGGACATGGGCAGCTATGTCCGGCGCGGGCAGATGGTGGTTCGGCTTGACCCAAACGATCTGCGGCTGCGGCTTGAACAGGCGCAGGCGCAACTGGATCAGGCGAAAGCCACGATGCGCCAGAACGAAGCGAAGATTGGTTTACGGCCGGGACAGAAGTTCAATCCGGAAAGCGTCCCGGAAGTCGCATCAGCGCGGGCGGCGCTGAATCTTGCCGAGAAGAACCTACAACGTTACGAAAAGTTGATTGAGTCGGGTGACGTTTCGCGTGCGCAGTACGATCAGCAGCGATCGCAACGCGATCAGCTGCGCGAGCAACACCAGGTCGCGATCCATCAGGCGCAACAGAACTACGCGGCGGTAGCCAACGCGAAAGCCGCGGTTGATGCCGCGCAATCGCAGGTTGGACTGGCGAAACGAAGCCTGGATTACGCGATTGTGATCTCGCCTATTTCCGGTATCGTTTCGGAACGCACGGCCAATCTTGGTGAATACGTTTCGCCTCAGCAGAAGGTCGCGACGGTCGTCAACATGAATCCCGTGCGCGTGCGCATCGACATTCCCGAGCAGGCGATTCCGCGTGTGCGCGTCGGCGAGAGCGTTTCGGTCCGCGTATCCGCGTATCCCGATCGAAACTTTGCCGGTCACATCGCGCGCGTTTCGCCCAATGTCACCGCCAGTTCGCGGACGTTGACCGTCGAAGCTGAAGTCCAGAATCCAAACAGCGAGTTGAAGCCGGGGCAGTTCGCGACCGTGCGAATTCTGCTGCCGCAAAGCGAACCTGCCGTGCTCGTGCCGCAACGAGCTTTGCGCCAGGTCTCAGGCGCGACCTACGTGTTCGTGATTAAGAACGGACGCGCCGAACAACGCTTGGTACAAACCGGACAGATCGAAGGCGACCTGGTTGAGCTGAATAGCGGCGTTGCGGCGGACGAGATTGTGGCGACCACTAACGTCGAGCAGTTGAGTGATGGCGCGAGCGTAAAGCAATGACGCCCAGCGTCCAAAGTCCAATGTCCAAAGTCACGGACGTTGGACGTTGGACTTTAGACATTGGACTTTCTAAGCCATGCAAAAGTTAGCTGAAATTTGTGTTCGCCGTCCGGTGTTCGCGACCATGCTCATCCTGAGTCTCACGGTCGTGGGCGCGTTCTCTTACCGCTCGTTGGGCGTCGATCTCTTTCCGAAGATCGATCTGCCGACGATCACTGTCAGTGTGCTGAATCCCGGCGCCTCGCCGCAGGAAATCGAAACTGAAATCACGGACAAGGTCGAAGGCGCGGTCAACACGATCAGCGGTATCGACGAGCTGCGCTCGACTTCGGTCGAAGGCGTCTCGCAAGTCTTCATCAGTTTTGTTCTCGAAAAGAACGCGGACGTCGCGGCGCAGGAAGTCCGCAACAAGATCGAGCTGATTCAAAACGATCTTCCTGAAACCGCGGAAACTCCAATTGTCCAGAAACTCGACACCGACGCAACGCCGGTATTGCGCATCGCTCTGTCAGCCCCGCGCTCCCTGCGCGAAGTCACTGACATTGCCGACAAACAAATCAAGCGCCAGATCGAGCCGATTAGCGGCGTCGGCAACGTTCAGATTGTCGGCGGCCGGCAACGCGAGATTCAGGTTTGGCTCGATACCGACAAGATGCGCGCGTACAACGTTTCGGCGGCGGATGTCTCGAACGCGGTGCGTGTGCAGAACATGGAGCTGCCCGGTGGACGCGTGGAAGAAGGCAAGCGCGAGATGACCGTGCGCACGATGGGACGCGTTACCGATGCCGCGGAATTGAACAACATCGTCATCGCTAACCGCGGGGTCTACGCGGTGAAGATTAGCGATATCGGCTATGTCGAAGACGGCGCCGAAGAGCAACGTACCGAAGCGCGCTTGAATGGTCAGCCCGCCGTGACGCTGGTTATCTCGAAACAGTCTGGTCAGAACACAGTCGCGGTCGCGGACGCCGTCAAAGAACGGCTGGAAGAGCTCAAGAAGACCCTGCCGTCCGACGTGAAGGTGCAACTCGTCGGCGACCAGACAATCTTCATTAAGGCGTCGCTGGATGCGATTCAGTTGCACTTGATTGAAGGCAGCATCCTCGCGGCGATCGTGGTCTTCGTTTTTCTCTGGAGCTTCCGCTCGACGTTTATCGCGGCAATTGCGATTCCGACGTCGATCATCGCGACGTTTGGATTGATGGCGGCGATGGGGTTCACGATGAACCAAATCACGATGCTGGCGCTGACGCTGATGGTCGGCATTGTGATCGACGACGCGGTCGTGGTGTTGGAAAACATTTTTCGATACGTGGAAGAAAAAGGTGCGCCGCCGTTTCAAGCAGCCATCGACGGCACGAAAGAGATTGGTCTGGCGGTAACCGCCACGACGCTTTCGCTGCTCGCAGTATTTCTGCCGGTGGGCTTCATGGCGGGCATGGTCGGACGCTTCATGTCGTCGTTCGGCTTCACCGCTTCATTTGCGATCGCCGTTTCGCTGCTTGTCTCGTTTACGCTTACGCCGATGCTGGCCGCCCGCATGATCAAGCGGAAGCAGCGTGTCAGCACGGCGGGCGATAGCGACCGGGCAAAAGCAGAACATAAGGACGATTCGTCCGAAACCACGAAACGCGACTACTCAATCGCGGAATTCAAAGAGAAGTACGGTCAGGCGCATTCGAAAGAGGGACGCTTCTATCGGCCGATCGATCGCGCTTACACAGGCATGCTCAAGTGGTCGATGGCGCATCGCTGGGCGATTGTCGGACTGTCTGTCTTCGTTATTTTCAGCACGATTCCGTTGTTCATGTTCGTTGGCAAGAACTTTTTGCCGGTTGACGATCAATCACAATTCGAAGTTAACGTGCGCGTGCCGGAAGGCTCGACGCTGTCGTTCACCTCAGCCCTGGCGGAACGCATGGCTGTGGATCTTCGCAAACTGCCGGGCGTGACCGACACGCTGGTAACCATCGGCAGTGGACAACAGCAAATCGTCAACATCGCGAACATCTACGTCAAACTGACGCCAATCGAAGAGCGTAGCGTCACCCAGAACCAGCTGATGGCGCGCGCGCGCGAGGAAGTCGTCGCGAAGTATGCGAAGGAGTTTCCCGATCAACTGCGCACCAGCATCAATTCGGTGGCGGCGATCTCCGGCGGCGGATTCCGCAATGCCGACATTCAGTACGTCATCGGCGGTCCCGATTTAGACAAATTGACGCAATATTCCAACAGCATGCTGGCCAAGTTGAAGACAGTGCCGGATGTCGTCGATGCCGATTCGAGTTTGATTGCCGGCAAGCCGGAGCTACGCGTCGTGATCGATCGCGCGCGTGCCGGTGATCTCGGTGTGCGCATCGGCGATATTGCCCAGTCGCTGAATACTCTGGTCGCCGGCCAGAAGGTTTCGACATTCAATGCGGGCGTTGATCAGTACGACATTCGGGTGCGAGCAATGGGACAGTATCGTGCGAATGCCGAAGGCTTACAGCGGATGATCGTCGCGTCACAAAAGCTCGGCTGGGTCAGCCTCGACAATCTCGTGCGCGTTGAAGAAGGCACGGGTCCATCGTCAATCGAACGTTACAACCGGCAGCGGCAAGTGATGCTCACCGCCAATACTAAACCGGGCGGCTCGCAGACGGCAGTCATCGCCAGGCTCGAACAGTTTGCCGATGAAGAAAGGATGGAGAGCACGTATCAAACGTCGCTGGCGGGCCGTTCGAAAGAGCTGACTCGCACGGGCTACTACTTCCTTCTGGCGATCGTGCTGTCGTTCATTTTCATGTACATGGTTTTGGCCGCGCAGTTCGAATCGTTTATCCACCCGGTAACGATTCTCTTGACGCTGCCGCTCGCGATTCCGTTCGGCATTCTCTCGCTGTTGGTTACGGGGCAAACCGTAAACATCTTTTCCGGCCTTGGATTGCTGCTTCTTTTCGGCGTGGTGAAGAAGAACGCGATCTTACAGATCGATCACACAAATGGCTTGCGACGCCAAGGCATGGAACGCCACGAAGCCATCATCCAGGCGAATCGCGATCGTCTGCGTCCGATTCTGATGACCACGATTGCGTTGGTCGCGGGCATGTTGCCGCTGACGATCTCAAGCGGCCCCGGCTCAGGCACAAACAGATCGATTGGCGTGCTGGTGGTCGGCGGACAGTCTTTGTGTTTGTTGCTGACGCTGCTCGCAGTGCCGGTGTTTTACTCACTCTTCGACGATCTCGCGCGCAGTCGCGTCTGGGCGCGCATCGGATCGGCGATTGGCGGCGTGTTCGGCCGCGCGCGGAAACGCGCTGCCACCGCTGCAGCTTCATTAATAGGTCCAATGTTCAAGACACTCATTATTGCATCTGCTCTCATGCTCATGGCCGCGCATCGGGGACTCGCCCAGGAACCCGTTGCGTCACCGACGCCTGCGCCGATGATCTCGGCACAACAAACACTGAAACTGCCTACGATTGCCATCGACTATCGCGCCGATGCGACGAAGCCCTTGCCGGCGCTCACCCGCATTGGCGTGGACGTCGATCAGCAGAAGCCGATTACTCTGCGCGAAGCAATCGTGCTGGCGCTCAGCAATAACAAAGACATAGAAGTTGCGCGTGACAATGTGCAACTCGCGGAAGCTGACTTGCTGACAGTGCGTGGCGCGTACGATCCGAGGTTCACTGCGCAGAGTTACTACGAACGGATCAAAACGCCGGCCACGAGTTTCCTAAACGGCACTAGTGAGACCGTCGAGAGTTCTGCGTTTGCAAATACCGCGCGCCTCGAGGGTCTGGCTTCGAAATTCGGTGGGAACTATCGAGTCGATTTTTCTTCGATGCGACAGACGACAAATAACCAGTTCACCGTACTTAATCCAAGTTATCCGACCGCGCTGACGTTTAGTTTCACCCAGCCGCTGTTGCGCGGCCGCAGCTTTGACTTGCCGCGCCGAAATATCGAGGTTGCAAAGAAAAATCTTTCGCTGACTGACGCGCAGTTTCGCCAGCGTTCAATCGAAGTGATCACGCAGGTGCAGCGCTCGTACTGGGACCTGGTATTCACTTTGCGGAACCTGCAGATTCAGCGCGAGTCTTTGAACGACGCGCGCACCCAGCTCGAACACAACCGGCGCATGGTCGGTGAAGGGACGCTCGCGCCGATCGATATCATCGCCGCACAGACGCAGGTCGCTAATCTTGAACAAGCAGAATTCTCAGCCCTGGAAGACGTTAATCGCGCCGAGAACAATCTGAAGAATTTGATTGCTGAGAACCAATCGGCGCCGATTTGGAATGCTTCGCTCGTGCCGACGGATGACGTTGATCTCACCGTGCCGCGCGTCGTGCTGACTGATGCCATGAAAGCAGCGATTGAGAACCGGCCTGAGCTCAGACAGTCAGATCTCGTGAGAGAGATCAATCAACTCGACCAGAAGCTGCATCGCGATATGACGAAGCCGCAGATCGATTTCATCGGCAGCTATGGGATGGTTGGCAATGCGGGCGCGCTCACTTCGGCGACCAATCCATTCAGTTCAAGCAACGACGCGTTGCGCGCACGGGTGAATGAGCTGTCCACGCTGAACGGATTGCAGCCTTTGCCGCCACCACCGACGGCGACTATCCCCTCTGATTTAATTGGCGGTTATCCACGCTCGATCGGCAATCTCGCGACAAACGAGTTCAACAACTTCCGCGTCGGCGTGACTTTCAGTTTTCCCCTGCGCAACCGCACAGCGGAAGGCCAACTCGCGCACGCGTTGACTGAAGGTAAGCGAATTGCGACGCAACGCCAGCAGCTCGAGCAATTGATTCAGGTCGAAGTCCGCAATGCTTTGCAGTCCGTCACGACCGCCGAAGCCCGTCTGCGCTCAGCCGCCGTCGCGCGTGAGAACGCCGAGCAGCAGTACGCCAGCGAGAAGCGGAAGCTCGACGTTGGTCAATCGACCGTCTTCCTCGTGCTCGAACGCCAGACCGCTCTGACGATTGCACGTGGCAACGAACTCCGCGCGCAGACTGACTTGAACAAAGCCATCGCCGAACTCCAGCGCGCGACCGGCAATTCGCTGACTGCGAACAATGTGAACTTGAAGTAGCAGAATCTTACTCCCCTCTCCGCCTCGCGGAGAGGCGTTGGGGGAAGAGGAAGAAGCGCTTCTCACCCCACCCCTAGCCCCCTCCCCGTGCGCGGGAGGGAAAGCCGCCAACCTATTTCAAACTACCGTCATACAAGCGCGTCCGCTCGGCGACTAATAGCTGAATACCTCGAGATTCCTGAAAAGTTAGCCCGCAGCGTCTCGACCATTGCCTCGATAAAAGCGGTTCCGTAACCGCCTCGTCTACCGTGTTTTCCGAATGTGCCTCAAGAAGGTGAAGGGATTCATGCGAGGAGCCGATCTGTTCAACGTCCAGTGTCCAACGTCCAATGTCCAACGTTCAAGACACACTGTTTCCAGACGCGCGAGAGGATTGAAGGGTTGGATACGTCCGACGGAAGTCACCGCGTTCGCCCAACGACAACTGAAAGTCTCGCTGGTTTGCCTGCTCCTGGGCATTGCGCTTTTGCTGGGCGGCCACCGAGCCTTTCAAAGTTTCAGCACCTCAGGCCAGGCCATCTCGCTGTCTGCGCCCGCGAACGTCACGGCGACCGACAATGCGTACTCGATGAAAGTTGCGGTCGAGTGGAACGCGGTGCGTGGCGCGACGCTCTATCGAATCTTTCGCCACACCACGAACAATTCAGGTACCGCGACTGCGTTGGGGACAACGCCGCAATCGATTTTCTTCGACGCGACCGGCGCGGCCAATCAGGCTTTCTTCTACTGGGTGCGTGCGGAAAACGGCAGCAACACGAGCAGTCTTAGCCAATCCGATCAAGGTTCGCGCACCGGCGCAAATATCGTTGGGCCGATTCAACCTTTGAATCCACCGCTAGCGCCGGCGGGAAATGCCGTCACCGCGGCGAAGGCTTATCTTGGCAAAGCTCTCTTTTGGGACGAACAGCTTTCATCCACACGCACCGTTGCGTGCGGGACTTGTCACTTTGCGACCAGCGGCGGCTCAGACGCGCGTTCGATCGTCAGCAGCACGCGCGCGCGAAACCCGGGCGCGGACGCGATCTTCAATACTGCAGACGACGTGTTTGCTTCGCCGGGCGTGATCAGTAACAACGGCGACGGCACATACAACTGGTCGGCCGCGTTCGGATTCGGCGAACAAGTTACGGGTCGCAAATCGCGCTCGTACGTCGATGCCGGCTACTCGAACACACTGTTTTGGGATGGACGCGCGACGGCGACATTCACCGATCCAATTGGTGGCGGCGTCTTGCTGCAGAACGGCGCTGCTTTGGAGAGTCAGGTGCTCGGGCCGCCGGTCAGCGCGGCTGAGATGGCTCACGTCAATCGGAACTGGAACGAAGTGGCGGTGCGCATCGCGCAATCGAAGCCTCTGGCGCTCTCGCCTTCCGTTCCGACGGCCTTGAACGATTGGATTGACGGCCGCACCTACGCGCAACTGTTCGAAGAAGCATTCGGCACTGCCGAAGTCACGCCGGCGCGCATCGCGATGGCCATCGCGACATTCGAGAGAACCGTTTACTCAGATCGAACTCGTTTCGATCAAGCTGTCCAGCAAACCGCGCCGCTCAGCGCCGCTGAAACTCGTGGCCAGGGAGTTTTCAATCAGTCGCGCTGTAACGTTTGTCACGCGGGTTCGCTATTCAGCGACAACGCTTTTCACAACATCGGCGTCCGTCCGCAGCTTGAAGACACCGGTCGTTTTCAAGTGACGGGCAACGCGAACAACATCGGCGAGTTCCGCACGCCGAGTCTGCGCAACGTCGCATTGCGCGCGCCCTTCATGCACAACGGCAGGCTCGCGTCGTTGGAAGACGTCGTGGATTTTTACAATCGCGGCGGAGACTTTGACGCGCCGAACATCAATCGCAATTTGATTCGGCCGCTCGGTATTTCGGCGCAACAACGATCGGATCTCGTCGCTTTCTTGCGCACATTAACTGATTCGCGCGTCGCCATCGGAAGCGGTGCCTTCGATCGGCCCATGCTGTACAGCGAATCGGCGCGCGTTCCGCGAGTCAGCGGCAACGGGACCGCCGGCAGCGGCGGGACTATCCCACGGGTGACCGCAGTTCAACCGGCCATCATTGGCAATCCAAGCTTCGTCATCGGCGTTTCAAATGCGCTCGGTGGCGCGCAGGCGGTGCTGGTGATCGACTCAAGGGATCCCGGCACGGGCGCGCCTCCGGCCGTCGGCTCATCCAATCGATCGGTCGTAAGCCTGTCGGGCAGTGGAGCGGGTCAGGGATTCGGTTCCATCAGTCTGCAAATTCCAAACGACACAACGCTGCTTGGGGCGACGTTCTATGGACGTTGGTATGTCGCCGACGGGAATGCAAGTGGAGGAACCGCCGTCAGTCCGCTATTTCAATTCACAGTGTTCGGCGGGGCGGTAGTCTCACCGAATCCGCTCGACGACACCCGCACGTACGTTCGCCAGCACTATCGCGACTTCCTCGGCCGCGAACCTGACGCGCCAGGCTGGGACTTTTGGACCGACAACATCGAAAAGTGTCGCGACGATTCACGGCGACCTGCTTCGCAAACGATCGATCAGTGTCTGGACAAACAACGAGAGACAACGAGCGGCGCGTTCTTCCTCTCAACTGAGTTCCAGTACACCGGCTACTACCTGTATCGGGTTTACAAAGGCGGTCTCGGCCGGCCGCCGACTTTTGACGAATTCGGAAACGACCTGCAGGCGCTGACGCAGGGAATTGTCGTGAACAACTCGCTGGCGCCCGGGATCATTGAACAGAACAAGCGGAACTTTGCTCTCGCTTTCACTCAGCGGACTGATTTCGCTTCGATCTATGGCGCGTTGGATAACACGGCTTATGTGAACCGGTTATTTGAAACGACCGGCATTAACGCTTCAGCGCAAGACCGCGCGGCACTCGTCAGCGGCCTGACGAACAACGCCGAGACGCGCGCGTCGGTCTTGCAGAAGATTGTCGATGGGATTGTGGCGGGCTCAGACGGGCAGCCTCAGTTTCAGACGCCTTACGGTGAAGACTTTTACATTAAAGAGTTCAACGCGGCATTCGTGTTGATGGAATATTTTGGCTATCTCAGACGCGACCCGGACGAGTCGGGATACAACTTCTGGAAGACGAAGCTAGACCAGTTCAGTCCGACGATCCAGGGCGCGTATGGCTCGTATGTCAGTGGCCGGTGGGCGAATACATCGACGCAGAGATGGTTCGCGCGTTTATCGTCGCGGGGGAGTATCGAACCCGTTTCGGTATTCAATGACGAGCCGGCGCGGGTTCGGACTCAGTTTTCGGAGAAATGAGCGTGGCAACTGTCCACAGCGGAAAGTGATCTGAGACTTTCAAGTTACGGTCGATGCCGTAGCTTGTCGGCGTCAGACCGCGCATCCAAATCCAGTCCAGTTTCAGCTTCAAATCGAATAACACTATCTTCTGGCGGAACGTGGATTCATCGTCAGGGAAAGGCGTCTCGAAGCCGGCCGTCGTGAACAGCTTGCGAGTGTCTTTGATCGCGGGCGCCTCCCAGGTGTTGAAATCGCCGAGAATGATGACCGGCATCCCTTTTGGGAATTTCTGCAAGTCATCCAGTACGGCCTGCTGCTGTTCCACCTTCTTACGTTCCGCCAATCGCGTTTCGCCGTGCACTGAGTACACCCGAACGGAGGTCTTTCCGATTTGCAACGTCGCGCCGATTGCGACCCGCCGTCGGCCTCCCGGTCCGGGGTTCGGCAGAACTATTCGCGTCACCTCACTAAGTGGATAGGGACTGAGAATCGCGACGCCGGTCTCTTCCTCTCGCTCTCCGGATTTCGCAACGTGCGGCGCTGTCCAGGCGTAATACATCCCCAGTTGATCCGCGATTCCCTTCGCGTGGTTCGTGTTGCCGCTGCGCTTCCGTGCGCGATCGACTTCCTGCAAGCCAATAATCGCCGGTCGCACAGATCCTGCGTCTTTCAGCCAGTGAATGATTTGCTGAAGGTCTTTGCCGCTGCGCCAGCGGATGTTGTACGAGACAATCTTGAGCTCATTTGCGCGCGGCGGATCAGCTAACGTTTGCGCCTTTCCTGATTCAAGCAGGTGAGCCTCGTTTGCGCCATTGGCGCCATTGGTTTGCGCCGCCGCCAAGGTTGAGGTCAGAACCATCAAGGCTAGCGGTAGCAAGAAAGTTGAAAGAATTGTCATTGGTAAGATTTTAGATTTCAATTCGCAGGCCGTCATGCGCGGCGATCGTTTCGCCCGGCCAAAGTTCACGCGCCTTCGCCGGCAAGTCGACGGCGTCCCACTCCGGATACAGATGCGTCAGCAGAAGCCTGCGCGGCTCAGCCAGTTGCGCGATCCGCATCGCCTCAGCAAGGTTCAGGTGCGTCTGCACGGGTTTGTTCTCAAGGAACGAACATTCGAGGACGAGCAGATCCGCGCCGCGTGCAAACGTCGCCAATTCTTCCGAGACACCGGTATCGGAAGAGTAAACCACAGTTTTGTTCTCAGAATTCGTCAGCCGCATCGCAAGACTCTCACGCGTGTGTGGCGTCTTGAACGTTTCGCAACGGATTCCCTCGAACGGGATGAAATCCACACCTGAATCGGTGAACTCGCGGAGCTCGAGCGGAAACGGTTGTTTGAAAAGGCCGTAATCGTTCGACTCGTCGATGGCTTTCAGCAGACGCTCGATGCCGCTACACGAAAAGATCCTGAGCGGCTTCCGGCGCGATTGCGTTTGCGGCGAGTGCTTCATGGCGAACAGCAAAGACGCCAGTCCGCCGCAATGATCCAGGTGCAGATGGCTGATCCAAATCGCGTCGAGGTTCGGCCAGTCGAGGTTTTCCTGCGCCATGCGATGCATTGCGTCCGCACTGCAATCGAGCAGCGTCGAGCCTCTTTCAGCCTCAAGCCAGAAGGCGGCCGACGCTCGCTGCGAATGGGGAATGGAGGTGCCGGAACCAAGAACGATGAGGAGCATTAAGAAAGGCTAGAGTCGAAAACTCAAAATTGCAAAGTGCTGAGAGCAAAGAGCAAAGAGCAAAGAGCTAAGAGCTAAGAGCGACGGATATCTTCGCTCCGTAGGAGCGAAATGTTTATAGACGGCGATCGTCAGTGTCGTGGGAGCTCCGTAGGAGCGAGATGTTGTTCCGCTCCTAAAGGAGCTCAAAGAGTTGATCCGCACTTTGGGCCTATAAACATTCCGCGCCTAACGGCGCCGGAGGAACTCCTCAGGAACTAGTTAGGCCTTGTGCCACCATTCTCACGAACGCAAGTTAGCCAACGGCGCTAATCGTGATGTATTCTGGCGCACTCTTTCCAACTCGAAACTCGAAACCCGACACTTTCTTATGTCAGTTAAATCCGATCGCTGGATCCGTCGCATGGCGGAAGAATACAAAATGATTGAGCCCTTCGAGCCCGGTCAGGTCAAAGAGGTCGATGGTCGTAAGGTTGTTTCTTATGGCACTTCCAGCTATGGCTATGATGTGCGATGCGCTGATGAGTTCAAACTTTTTACCAACGTGTACAGCGCGATCGTCGATCCAAAGAAGTTCGATGCGAAGAGTTTCGTCGATATGCAGGCCGATCATGTGATTATTCCACCGAACAGTTTTGCACTCGCTCGCACAGTGGAATACTTTCGCATTCCCCGAAATGTGATGACCGTCTGCCTGGGAAAAAGCACGTACGCGAGGTGCGGAATAATTGTAAATGTCACTCCGTTCGAACCCGAGTGGGAGGGTTATGTGACGCTGGAATTCTCAAACACAACTCCCATGCCCGCCAAGATCTACGCCAACGAAGGAGTCGCCCAGGTGATTTTTTTCGAGGCCGATGAAGTATGCGAAGTGTCATACAAGGATCGCGGCGGAAAGTATCAAGGTCAGCAAGGTGTCACGCCGCCGAAGTTATGATCTTGTCGGTTCTCATAGTTAGTGATATCCGCACCATAGTTATTGATATCCATTCTCCTAGTTCGGGCAAGTTGCCGAGCTAGTCGCGATGTGCGCGTTCCACTCGTAGAACAACTTCTGTAGATCTGCTTAAGCGGAGACTGGAGCAGAATTCAGGGAGAGTTGGAGCGTCTCGAGCAGTTCGTCAGCTTTGTGACGAACATGAGCAGGGGTCGTTGGAGCAGAGGTTAGGGCAGCTAATCGTTTTGCGATTTCCATGTAGGCCTCCCTCATTTCCTCGCTGACAATTGTCACAGGCTCAGAATACTCAGTCAGTGCGACAGCACCAGCCGTTGCGAGAGATCCGAGACCGGACAGGGCAACCATGCGCACTCTTTCCGAACCTGCTTCGGCAGCTCGTAACAAACCCTCAACCGCATCTGGTCCGCCAAGATTTGAAAGCGCTGAGGCCAGATATATTTGGTAATCGTTTTCAACCTCATCAGTCGGCAGCATTTCGCTAAGACGTGCACCCAGTGCTTCTGCATCCTCCTTCCCGCCCCACTCACCTAAAACCATCACCAAATTGTTTCGATCTATATCGGGCAACGCCATTGCTTCAAGAATGTGGGTGGCCGAGTGAGCACTAATTCGCCGGTCCGCACCTATTGTCACAGATCCGCGCGGGCCCAGAATTGGACGTAAAGCAATTCCAAATAAGACCAGATTGCGAAACGCACTGTCTTGGTCGGCGCTTGGGGCCTCGCTTTCGATCAGGCGGTCAATGATGTCGTCTTGGGCGGCTTGATGAAGCCATTTGATCTCGTCACTAGTTCCCCCAGGAGGTGGCACTGCAAACAGCAACCCGAGCTCCGTTCCCCTTCCGGACTCCTTAAACCATCTCAATGTCGCCTCGTAATCCTGCACAGACGCCGGGAAAAGGTATTGAAGCTCACGTGACGCTACCTCAGCTTCCTGCTGCAGTGCGGTCAAAGGAGTTGTATCAGAGTCCAGCCATTGACTTCTGCCAACTTGAGAAGTATCGAGCATCCCGCGAAGACCATCTCTAATCTGTGGCAATATCTCTGCGGCAACTCTTACCAAGTATTCACCTAAGTTTGCTTCCTGTACCTCAGGTTTCGCAGGGCCAATGCGGTCTAATAGCTTTTCTTGAGTTGATTCGTATAGCGAAGGCGAGCAGAGAATATTCGCTGCTGGGATAAACGTAAGGAGCGCGGCGTCATCTTCGTCGCCTTGTTCTCCCATCCAATACAGTGCCGCCTGTTGCTCTTCGACGTTGGCGGGAAAGAGAAGTTCCAGTCGGCGCAATACGCGATCGGGAATGTCTAACAAGTGTTTTTGGGTACGTACAGATACTAATAGCCTATGGAGCGCTGTTTCGGCGCACTTCATCAAAACGGCCTCATCCACACTCATAACTAGTTTTCAAAGTCCGTTGCGACCGACGAACTAAATTCCTCAACTAGTTCCGCAAATTGAAAAGGTAAGGTTTCAGGCTTTCTAACTAGGCGGCAAAGCCGGGCGTCCTCCCCCTGAAGTCGGTCCGCAACTCGGCGGTCCGCAACATTAGTAAGGGCCACAATCGGCAGATCGGGCTGCAGACTTCTTATCGTAGCATACAGCGCTAAGCCCGTCCGAGAGCCTCCTATGGTGTCTTCGAACGCGAAGGCCTTTCCCGGGGGCATGGAGATATCGAGCACGATCAGGTCAAAATGCTCGGCAAGGTCATTGAGGGTCTCCAGAGCTGAATCAACATTATCACGGAAAAGCACCTCGTGACCGTTACTTTCCAATTCTTCCACATATAGCTTCATTCGTCGCCGTTCGTCGTCAATGAACATTATCCTCATGACGCCTCCTCAACTGTTTGGGGAAAACTAAATGAAACTCTGTTGGATTGTGACGATTCTTGAGGACGAGGTCGCCACCATGCTCACGCATTATCTGACGTGATATGGTGAGCCCAAGACCCGATCCCTTGACGGCCCTATCCTGGACCACGGGAGCACGAAACCGATGTTCGAAAATCTTCTCTTCCAACCCTTCTGGTATCCCAATGCCCCAGTCACAGAACTTGATTACATAATGATCCTGAACTTCGTCCGCTCCGATCCTTATTTGGAAGGTCTCCGGGCTTTCGGCATATTTGATCGCATTCACGAATAGATTGAAGATTACTTGGTTGATCTTGCTCTTATCTACATTGATGCTCTTAATCTTATAAACGGCCTCTTCAGAATATGAGACCTTTTTCGGATCAAGACCCCGATCCCGAACTAACTGTTTCAATTGATGCATCGTCTTGAAAATGATATCGCGAAACAGTAACACCGGCTCGGTGTTAAGCGGTTGTTTGACGCTATCAGAAGCCGGCCCACCTAGAACGTATTCCAATTGCTGTACTTGATAGTAGAGAAGCTGACTATCGGACTGCATGTCCTCTAAGGCTAACTCTATCTGTTCATCAGATAGAACCCTGTGTTTCGCACGCAGCATTTCCAATTGCGCGCGAACAGCGGTCAATGGCGCGTTCATCTCATGCGTCACCCGGTCGACATTTCCACGTTGCCACGATTCCATGGCGTTTGCTCCGAAAGCAGTTAATATCCTTAAGAGTTGAATGTCTCGCCAATAAATGTGTTCGCGATAAGTTCGATCGTACCCTGCGCTTATGGTGCCGATAACTTCGTTTCGCGAGGAGACCTTCATTGGTACAAAAACACGAATCAACCGGTCAAGTCCAAACAATTTGCTGATCTCGTCGAGCCGGTCATCATCACGAGATAGCACTTCGGTCTGCCCATAGCGGACGACGTCCGCCTGAACATGATTTGAGTTCATCCTTTGCACAAAGGCTCTCCGAAACTCAGACGCCTCGGCTTCGGGCAATCCAATCACCCGGACACACCTAATCATTTCCGCGTCTTGATCGACGATTGATAGGCTAACAAATTCGTAGCCCAAAGCATCCCGAATCGCTTCAAGGAGCGTGTCAACAATTGAATCCCAATCGCGCCTTAGGGCGAGAGATTGCGAGGCCCTGCGGAGTTTACCAAGCTTTTCATCGTACTCGATTCGTTCCAATACCGCAGCCATTCGTTGTGCTAGATTCTCCGCGCAGTATTGATCCAAACTTGAAAACGCCGCAGTGGTGGGACTCTCAAAACTAAGAACGCCAAAGGGTTTATCTACAAATTCATTGTGCGTTTTGACGCGGACACGGGACCGTCTAAGCAGTATCGGCACGGCGAGTGTCGTTCGCGTTCGAGGCAAGTTGGGCCAAAGAGGACGATAGATGGGTTGCCACTCTGGAACGGTGACATCATCGATACGATAAGTTCTCTCTGCCTTGAGTGCCAAACCCGTTATCCCCTCACCGTGGGGCAATCCAAAGCCCACGGGCGCAGGAGGACTGGAAAGCGCGTAGTTCAGAAAGCCATTTTCCAGGTTGACGCGGCGAACTACTCCTCGGTCACAATTCAGCAGAGCCCTCCCCTCGCGCAACACGAGATCGTACAGATCACGAGCCGTAGTTTTTTCACTAATCTCTTGAAGAAACTCAACCAACCGCGTCAGTTTTCCACGCTGCTCGAAGCTACGACAGAGTACGGCCGTTTGGCGCGAGATCGTAAGCAACACACTGTTCGCGGGCCCAGGCCACGAATCGGGCAATTGACTGTAACAAACGACTAGGAGGCCAGCAGTACGATCTTCGTAATGGATTCTTGCCGAAAGACGATGGGGCATATCGAAACTAGGCAGTTGAAGCTTGTAGTCCGCAGGTAAGGCCACTGGTGCTTGCGTTGACAGCAGCCCAAGATCGTAAGCAGTTTCATAGGGTAAAAAAAGATTTGAAGCGTCCGTCGTTTCAGTTTCTCTGCTCACCAGAGACGCTAAGCGGAAGCCGTTGCGATTCATGTCGAGCCACCAAAGCGCACAACGTGAGCTATGCATCCATTCCATGGTGCTCCGAGTTACTTCTTGAAAAATGTCATCTAGTGATTCGGCAGCGATCAACGAAAGAAGCCTAGAATCAGCCAAGTATGAGCCATCCGAATCAGTCACGTTCATTCTGCTACTCCTCCATTGTCTTGGAGGTAAGGCTCTACAAGTCGCGCCTGATCTGTCTGGCAAGTCTTTGCTTCTGGACTAAGTAAAGCATCTGGTGAAATCCTTCCAAGACAGCAAAGGGGTGGTCTTCCATCGGCACTCGCTCGGCTGTAGAACCTTGCGGAAATTGTTCCATACACTCCAATCGGTTGACAACGATGCGTGTCGCACGGTTGTCTTCAATTCCCCTACAATTTCGCTGGCTACTTTTGGGGCAAAGGTTAGCAGTGTCGGCCAAGTCAACCATATCGGGATCGTGGGATGCCTATGCACGTGGTAACTGCTTGGAAACTTCCCGCCTTCACCCAGTGGTTTGGCTGTCCAGGGTTCAGCCTTGGTCGCTTCATAAACTCCCCACTCGTAGTCGTTCGCATTCTTAATGATCTGTGGGAAGAGTTGATTCAGTTTGCTCTCTAACCCCTGAAACCATGTTGCAGCATCAAGTGCCGTCATTTCTCCTGCACACTGCACCAATTCCCGACGTCCATTACCAATAAGCCAAACCGTTCGACCGTCCTCATCTTGGCGAGAGACCATGAACACACTATCAAACTCATGGAACATTCCAGAGACTGGGGGCAGGGACTCTTTTGGATGTCGTACCACTAGCATAAAGGTCTTGATCGTCTGCTGGCGTGTCGCGACTGGGTCCATGGGAATTTTCGCCTCCGCAAGAAGTCGGTTAACCAGTCGTTCATTTCCCGCTCCAGCGGAAAGCACAAGGGCACCAGCCCGGATTTGAAGAGACTCGTCCGGACCGTGGGATCTAACGGGCTTCTCTGAGTCACATTTGGCTGTTAGATGAAATCTGTCTGAGGTCGGAGCCGTGACGCTAACGTCCTTACAATAACCAACATGATTACGAAGGTTGCGGTAATCCAGCAGGTGCTCAAGCAGAGCCTTTGACTCCAGGGAAATACTCTCGGTCTCATAGAATCGTCTGATTTCTCCGAGACTGCCAAAACCTGGCGGTGAGTGGACAGTCTTATAAGGAAGGTGCGCGAGCTTGCAGATCCCTTCGAAGAGGAGCGCACTGTTCTCGTCAGCCCAACCTACGTAGAATCCGTTCCTTAGCTGCGCCATGTGCCTTAGTCGTCCGGTATCCAGCGCAGTTTTCCAAAGTTGATTAGCCTGACGGACAGATTCGATGCGAGTCAGGATGTCTTGTTGCGGCGCCCTTACCATGCTTGCGAACATGTGTCCCTCATGCAAAAACACATGAGAGTGTCCAGTTTGACCAAAGCCAGGGCGCATCCTTTCGAGCAGGATTGCCCGATAGCCGTTCTCTATCAGATCGGCAAGCAGCCAGAGGCCCTGTATGCCGGCTCCAATAATGACCACGTCTACGTCAAGAGCGGGAACCTCTGAAGAAGGTGAAGGCATGTTCAAAGTCTTCTGTTAACGCTAGAACCAGATCGTATCAGGTGTTAGCCTTAAGTAACGGAAGGCCCAAATTCGTAAGCGCCTGCTTGCCACTAACAATCTCTATCATACGTCGGTTGATAACCTGGTTCATTCTTTCCTTTGGCGGCCGCGGGGCAAAGGTTCGCGTTGACTTCTTCAAATAAAAGCGGAACGCCATCATTTCTGTATTCTGATTACCTTTGTAAAATATTGCTGCAAGATCTGATTCGGTCTCGTAGTTCTCTTGGATTGCAAGATGGTCAACCAGATACATGACATAAATCTTCAGTCGCGCCTGTTCCTTCGGATGTTTCAGGTAAGCATCGATTACATGATCGGCTGTTTGGCCGAATCGCTGGAGCTCCCTCTGAATTACGGCAAATGTTTGACTTATTTCACGATGGTCAATTTTGTGAAGATTAAATGAAAGAAGGAAAACAAAATCCGTGGCCTTAGCTTTGGCCTGGTTCTTAAATACGTGCTCTATAGCTTCGAGCCTGATTGGCTTTCCAACTTCATCGTTGTAAAAGAGTCCCCCGCTATAATCTAGCGACACGATGTCGTAGGGCCATTCGGGATGCTTTCCGTATGGGTCGGTGCCTTTAATGAGGATTTGATCTATATCACCTCTCAAGAGCGTCAGCTTTTGCGAAATCCCTAACCGGAAGGCGTTAACCAGAAGTTCATTCTGTCTAACCCATTCAGATCCTTCTTCACCTCGTTCGACGGCCGTGATCCGTTCAAGTAAGGGGGACCACTGAAGCACATCCTCCAGTGAGGATGATGGCAAGCCAAAGTAACTTAACCGCCCTAAACGCGGCCTCAAGTATTTCTGAATTGCATCGCACTGCAAATCTCGAACTACTTGTTTGTTGCTGGTAAACCTTTGAGGATGTTTTAGCACTAAAGGCCTTCGCGCAGTGCCTGGTGGATTTTGCGTATTACAGTACGGAAGCGTTGGGGCTCTTGCCGAAATTCGTCTCGCAGAACTTCGACGATGGTTTCGTAGATAGCCTTCGTTCCGGAATTCATCTTCAGTTCTTTACTAATGTCCACAAATGCTAGGCTTCCATCGCCATCTCTTCTTAAGCGACGCTTCAACTTCTCTGCTTTACGGATCACACTTCGTGCTTTCCTCGCAACTTTCTCGTTCGGTTTCTTTGCACTTGACTGCCTAAGGCGTCTGCTGAGGTCCTGTAGTATCTTCTCAACCTGGAACTCTTTGTCTTCCTTCAGTTCTTTCTCGACTTGGCCGGTTTGTAACTCCTTCTCGGTTTCCGACACCACTTCCTGCCCCTTAGCCACCATTTCAACGAAGCGATGCTGTTGGCTCTCAAGTGCAGCATATTTGTTTAAAGTCTTTGCGATCTCTCGACAAGCTTCATAGAGACGGGCGCGCGCGGACGAATCCTCAAAATTATCCCGATCTGACGTAGGCACGACTTCGGTATCAAGCACGTGCACCTCACCAAAGAAATGAAAGGCACGTTCGGGCGAAGCATCCCAGAACGTTTTTCTTACAAGGGTACTATCGCCTACCGCAAAATTGGCCATTCGATAGCGCAAACCACCATAAGGATGTCGACGCGTCTTTCCGTCTTGAGTAGATTCCTGAAATTGTCCCTTTTCTTGGTTTTGACAAGACCATGCAAAAGCGAGTAGCTCGTCCGAATTAGGCGCAAAAACGGGTTTGAATTCGGGTCGAGAGGTCATTGGCAGGAAGCGTTTATGAACTGGTTTCTTGTTGAGTAAGAGCGGGACTTCGAGAAACCGTTTGTCGACTTGATGCAATCGCTCGCTTATCTCTTCGCCGTATGGGAATTCCGGATCGAACGGCACTGGCACAGTCTCTGTAAGGTATGGCCTGATTATGCTCAGATCTAACAGATCCTTTGCGTCATCGTGAATGGAGTGAAGTTCGACGACAGTGTAATGACTTTCAGCCCTTTCGTCTCCCTCGTGGATTTGGCTGTATTCCTGAAGCAGGACTTCGAGTGGCGGGTTTTTCTCCTCTTTGAGACGCTTGAACATTCCGGCCGCATCGATCTCTACTTGATAACTCTTAGCTTCTCCTAGTCTGGAGGAGCGCACGATTAAGCGATCGCACGCGCTGATCGCCGAGAACTTACCTATTCCTCGGAACCCCGCGTGTACACCGATTTCCTTCGGTGAAAACCCAAGATAGCGATATCGCCGCATTGTCTCCCTGGACATTCCGATTCCTTTGTCGGCGATTATTATGGACGGCGCCATCGCGGTAATTTCAATTGGCTCAAGAACAGCGGTGGAATCGCGCGCGCGAAGGTCGGCTAAGGCGTCATACGCATTTTGAACAAATTCTCGAAGTATGTGTTTTCGATCCGGATATAAGCCTTGGCTGACGGCTTCCAAGACAGAGCCGTAGGCAAAATATTCGTTCCGCTTATTTATGACTCGGGAAGTCACTGACGCCTCCTAAGCAGGAAACGGTGAAGAGCTCATGCCAGTCGCGCGACTCGCACTAATTCGTTCAGCATGATACGGCCAGTTTTATCCTTAGGCAACGCTTTTCAATTAATTAGACTGAAAGACTGACGATTGTGGAGGGGTCGCCTTGCGGCGAATTAGGCGGCTTTTGAACGCACTGAGAGCCGACTCGTTGGAAATTCATGATCCTGCCCCATTCTGATCAGTTCGGGGTCGCTTGCGAGCTTTTCATCGGTGTCGTTATTCGTAGGACGAAGTTTGAAAGCCTCTTCAAAGTTTGATGCGTCATTGAGTTTGCTCCGCAGACCCTCATATGGTGGAAAAGCCCCGCCATACCCAATAACTCGTCGGGCCCGTGCGATAAGACTAAGCTTTGCTTCAGTCCAACCGTTTTGTTTCGCCACATACTTGTTCTTTTCAAGAGACTGGAGCGGTTCAAAGCGCATCGGATAAGCCACGGCTCCCCAATTCAACAAGTCGCGGACGCGCAGGAAGAAATCGTTCGGCGTGTCTGTGAAGTTATGGAGGACGTAAACCATCATATTCCTTTTTCTGAAGCCAGCCTCTCCGAGTAGTCGGATTGCTCGTTCCATTGCCCGCCGAAAACTAGCATTAAAAGTGTCGTAAGCCATTCGCACAGGGCTGATCTTTATTCCGACAAGTTTTTCAGCTACTTCCTCAGTCACAAGTCGCGCATCAATTCCCTGGTTGAAATCTACAGTTAGTTGACGTTCTCGAATCTCGTCCAAGATATCTCGCCAATTTGGTGTACCAAAGAAGTTGTTATCCCAGAAGATGATTTTGTTAAATCGTTCGTCCAACAAATAACCAAAGCTGTTTCTTGATGACTTGATTGGTTCAATTGCCGGAACTGCACAAAACTTGCATTTCCGAATGCAACCACGCGACGTGAAGACCAGGTTCGCTTTCCAATCAGGAATCAAATCATAGTCAGGCACTACCGAATCAAGTTCATCATTTGTCCCCACAAACACCTCGTCGGCACCCGATTGTTTAGCATGTTCCGGCATCAGCGACGCGTAAATACCCCCCAACCTTATGTTCGCTCGCGGAAAAAGTGATTTGTAAAAGCTTACGCACTCCCACACAGCTTCCCATGACCACGTAAAGAGGCTCGTAATGTCAACCTCATCAGGGTAAAAGTCCGTCAAGAGAACGAGACCTCTAACAAAACGAACATCGTTCCCGCGTTCTTTATGAAATGTTGACAGCTTTAGTAGACCAAGAGGCGGGTATCGAGTGTAGTACTTGGGTTCTACGAGGAGTACTTTCACGTTCTTCACTTCTTTCTAGAGATCGGGCGAATCGGCCGCGAAGGCGGCTCTTCTTCCAAATCTCGATACTCGATAATCTTGTTGACGATTTCGTCAGTGTAAATTCGCGCCTTAGTCCGAACCTTGCGCTTAGGCCTAGGAATGAATCCTCTGTCCTCCCACCGAACAAGGGTAGACTTCGATAACTTAGTCTTCTCAACTACCTGTGACATGGTGTACTCTGCCATGGTATGCCTTGAGGATCCTTAAGGATCCGCGCCAATCTGTAGCACAGATTACCGTAGCTTGGGAAGGGGATTCTTTTTTGGGCCGAAACCGGTACTAACGGGCAGACGTGTACCGCGGAGTACTGACGCAAGCCGTCAGGCTAGGTTTTGGCGTTAGTCGCCGGTTTACTCGAAGGAAATCACTATGACCAAGAATACGTTTGTAGAAGAAGTCGTCATTCGGGGGAGAACCATTCGCCTGACTCATCAGAACTTACGACTCAACGACATCGTTCTCGATGAAGACAATCCGCGAATCCGCTACCGGTTGAGACTTGAGCAGGGGCGTAAGAGCTTAGATAGCGTTATTGAATGCATGCCGGAAGTTAAGGCTCTGAAGCGTGATATTGAGCGCAACGGTGGCCTCAGAGAGCGCATAATTGTCCAGGCGAAGCGTAGTGGGACTTGGAAAGCAATAGAGGGAAACTGCCGAACCGTTTGCTATCGATCACTCCATAAGAGAAGTCCAAATGATCTAAGATGGAAGACAATTCCCGCCAGGATTTTACCGACTGATGTAGATGATAAAGAGATCGCAATTCTTCTAACTGATTTTCATATTGCCGGAAAGATTCAATGGAAGGCCCATGAGAAGGCCGGACAGATTTATCACATGAATCACAACCTCGGCATGTCACATGACGACATTGCTGCCTACCTTCGAGCAAGTAAGTCAACCGTCAACCGATTCCACCAGGCATATAGGTTCATGATCGAACGGTTTCTGAACATAGATCGCGGTAAGTTTGCTAAGGAGGGCGAACGCAAGTGGAGCTATTTTGATGAATTCTTCAAACGCCGTGAGCTTCGCGACGAGTTGAGAAGCAACGTACTTTTCGGCGATACCTTCTGTCGATGGGTTGGAGAAGGAAAACTTGAGCCAGTTGATGTGAGAAAACTGCCCGAAGTTCTGAAACACCCCGAAGCCCGAGCGAAGATGGAGAATGGTTCTACATTTGCGGAAGCCCTCAAAGTATTGGAAATGGCTGAGCCCGAACACGGCTCAGACTTTTTCAGGCTTTTGGCAAAAATGCGAGAGTCATGCACAAGTGCCGCTCAAGTCAGAGAAATTCTTCGCATCCGCAGTGATAAGATTGCCCAACAAAAGGTCCTTGATACGTATCGAGCCTTTGTAGATTTCATGCGCCTTGCTGACCTCGAGACTCCCTAAGTCTAAACCTATCTAACAGAGCAATCTCAACGGTCGCCCAGCGTCCGGGCTCCTTGCTATACTCACATCCACAGAGTCGCACAAAATCGACCCCGATTTGGCCTACTCCATGTTAATTCGGTTTCGTCCAGTCAATAGCTTCACGTATGACGATCTGATTGGGTGGTCCCGGGACCTTCCACGGTGGCAACGGGATGCGCTTCGTCGCGTCTTATCTCAGGATTCGTTGTCAATTCAAGATATTGAGGAACTTGCCGAGTTAGCTAAGGCCCCGTACGCACCTACAGCGAAGAGCCAAATCAAGGCCACACCGGCTTCCCTAAGCCATGCCCAAGCTACGCCTGCGCAGACATCTACTGTACGTTTGATATCAGTGCGCAACATTCGGCATGTAAATGCACTCGGCGAGGGTCCAGTGCCGTTTGGCGGCAAAGACTTGGTGATAATCTATGGGGGAAACGCCAGCGGTAAGTCCGGTATTGCGAGGATTCTCAAGAAGTCTTGCCGAGCGCGAGACCCTGGGGGCGAAGTTCTGTCTAATGTATTTGAGCCGCCCACTACGGAACTGGCTGCGGCAACCATTGATTTTCAAGTTGAGGGCAAAGACAGCACTTATGAGTGGACTCTTGGCGGTCCCGTTTGTCCTGATCTTCTGTCGGTTAACACATTCGACTCTCGATGCGCGAGTGTACAAGTCGAAAAGTCAAATCTCGTTCTCTACACCCCGGAAATTCTGAAGGCCTTTAGATCACTGGCAACCGTTGTGGACGAGGTTGCGAGAAAACTTCGCGACGAGAGGACCCTACTCGGCACAAGACCGTTGTTCCTGGATGAGCTCCGTTTGAGTCCGGGAACACCTACCAATCAATTTATCTCTTCCCTTAACGCAGATAGCGATCTGAATAGACTTAGCGCCACACACACTCCGACCAGCAAAACGTTAGAACGGCTCGCGGAGCTCGATCGCGCCCTGGCAAACGATCCACTCCAGCGGGCTCAGAGTGAACAGGCCCGCGAGGCTAGACTTGTTGAATTGACCTTACTGGCTGCAGATACTGAAAGATTGCTAACCGACGAAGCCTGTGATCAATTCGAAGCGCTACTCGCTAAGCGAAAGGAAGTTCACCAAGCCTTGGACGTTTCTCGTAACGCATTGTCCAGAATTTCTTTCCTTGATGGATTAGGAACGGCTACTTGGCGCGCGTTGTGGGAGGCAGCACGCCGATACTCTGAGACCCACGTGTATAAGGGCGAAAGATTCCCGGTAGTGCGAGAAGGTGCGGTTTGTGTATTGTGTCAGCGACCCCTCGATAAAACGGCTACCGATCGAATCCATACTTTTGAGGAATTCGTTCAAGCGGATATTCAAAAGCAGGCCGACAAGATTGACGACGACTTTGAGACCGCCCTTGCGAGAATCAAGTCGATTTCTTTGCCGGAAGCAAGCCGGATTGCGATTAGAGATGCGCAATTGATAGGCTCTCCGTTCGAGGATTCGATAAAGCGGTTCTTAGTTTGCTCAAAGTTGAGGCGCCGCTACTTGCTTCGTTTGGCAATAGGCAGGTCCAAATCAACTCGACCGCCGTTTAAGAAGCTACCTGATATAACCAGTCTTGTTGAATCGGTTCGCGCTGAGATTGCCAACCTGAAACAAGCCATGCAAGCGGAATCCCGCGTCCGCTTAGAGAAAGAAAGGCTTGAACTCAGAGATCAAAAATCGATACGACAACATATTTCTAGCATAAGAAACGAAATCGGGCGCCTTGGCAGGATTAAAGTGTTGGACTCAGCGCTTAATGATTGCAGGACGCAAGCTATCACTCTGGAAGCGCGTCAAGCCGAGACTTTGATTCTAACCCATTCGCTGAGAGCGAACTTCACCAGTTATCTGTCTGATATGGGCTTTGCCGGCATGCCGGTTGAGATAAACATAGGTGCTGGAGATCACGGCCAACATCCATACGACATGACATTAATTCCCCGGCCCGGAGTGCGACCAGTTGAAGTTCTGAGCGAGGGAGAAAGGACCTGTGTAGCCTTAGCGGGTTTCTTGGGTGAACTTCGCACGACCGGAAATAGCTCTGCAATTGTTTTAGACGATCCCGTTTCGTCGCTCGATCATAATTATCGTAAACGCGTGGCTGAAGTTTTGGTGCGCGAAGCTAAGAAACGACAAGTTATCGTGCTAACCCACGATATTGTGTTCTTTTTCCTTGCTCGCAAATATGCATCGGAACTGGGTGTTAACATATCCGAGATCTCACTTCAGAAGGGCCATAGGAAAGACTTTGGACGCACAATCGAAGGCCCACCTTGGGTGGCGATGAGCCTTAAGCAACGCCTTACCGAATTACGCAACGAACTGGTTGAGGCGCGGAAACTGCTCAAGAACGGGGACCGGCCGGGTTATGAGCGAAGCGCGGTTATGATTTACGGAAAGTTGCGCCAGTCATGGGAGCGCGCGGTTGAAGAAGTTCTATTGAATCAAACCGTTCTTCGATTTGGCGAATCCGTTCAAACGCAAAGATTAGCGAAACTTACAGACATTTCTGATTCTGATATTGAATTAGTGACAAAGGAAATGAGCCGCTGTTCAGATTTTGTTCACGATGAAGCCGGCGTGGTTCACAGTGATGTTCCGGAACCAGATATTGTCGAAAACGACATAGCCAAGTTAGATAGCTGGGTAAAAGAACTGCGAAGACATCGAGGTCGTGGCTGACTAGCTTTCATTGCTTGGCTTTCCGCTTAGTCGCCTTCCGTCTGATCCCTGCGTGCATTTCAGTGTTAGGAATGATCCTCGGCAGATCAACATCATCGTCTACTAGTGCATTAATCCACACTCGTGCGACCTCAGAATACTTTAGCAACACAAGCAAGGATGGCTCGCGCTCGCCGGTCTCAAAACCACTGATGTAATGTCGACCGTAGTCCTCCGCAAGACCTAGACGTCTCAACATCCCATCCTGCGATAATCCCAAGGCAGTCCGAATCTGAAGAAGTTTCTCGCCCAAACCTTTAGGCACATCACGCGACGCTCTTCCCATCAGGATATTCCTCCTGCTGAGAAGTGCTTGTGCGCAGTCCTATTCAGGACTAGAATGTCGCTCCGTTTAAGTTCCGCCAACAGAGAAGTTGCTCTTGAGGCGGCTCTAGTCATTAAGAACGACGTTGAACCGGAGCCATAAGCGAAGAATTTAAGTTGTCAAAGAATTCCGAAAGCATACCAAACAGCAGGTACCTAGTCACGGTCTTGCGGCCTGTCGTCACCGTTCTGATGATGATGCTTCCGGGAGTTCTACTCGCGTTTCAAGCGGGAGGTTACGCAACGAAGTTTACAATTCCAACTCCAGCTCAAAGGCGGCTGGCGGAACAAGAGAAGACTGGTCCAGCGAGTTCAAGGCGTCGCGCGGATGGCTGGGTCCCCTTTAGGGGTCCGGACGGTGATTTCACGGTCAAGTTTCCGCAGAAGCCCAAGCTTCAGGAAGTAGCCCAAGGTCCAGCCACGCTCATACGAAGCTATGCCGTAACAACCCAAGACGGAATTAACTTTTCAATCAACTTTCACGATATTGGCGGCGATCCAAACGCTTCTGAAAACAACGAGTGGGGCCGAGAGCTGGAGCAAGTGATGGCGGCCGGCGATCGCAATCAAAACATCAAAATAATCCAGACACATCGACTTGCTAGGAATGTAATTGAAGCAGAACTACTGCAGACAGTGCCCGAGACGGGCAGCAATATTAATTACCTGAGACGCAGCATTCTACGCCACGCTCGAATCTACACGCTGGCTTGTGGACCGATCATTAACAACAAGAAAGTTGATAAGCGGCTCTGTGGAAGATTCTTCAACTCTATTCGATTCATCTCTAAAAGTCGCGGGCGTTAGGATGGAACTTAAAACGTTATAAGACAACCGGCTCACCTCGTCCTCAACTGATTGTCTTGTTGGTGCAAACCTTTCGAAGGCCCAAAAACGACCTTCGCCCTCTTGGGTTCCGTATTCCAAAGTCCTAAATAGGTCGGAAATAAGGCAGAAGACTAGAATTCCCATAGTTGGCATGATCCTTGCCCGTCGTTCGGATTGAGGGTAAGGCCCGAGCTTGCCTTCCACGAGAGTTGGCGCGGAGAGTTCCGCTTTACCCAACCGGCTGTGAACCCGATCGCGCAACACGCTATGTATCGCCGAAGACTGAATTAGGCCTCAGTGTTACGACCAAAACGGTTTCTCAAGAGCAGACAGTATGTCAGACGCAACCTTTCAATCGGAAGTATCCGTTGAGCTCTTACGTGCGCACGATGAGGGTGCTTGGCAGCGTCTATTGGCTGAAGCTCGAAAGCGTTTAGAGCCATATTTCGAAATTATTGAGCTTGGTCATTTGGCCGAGGATCTGACCTCTCAAACACTGGTCCGTCTGATTAGGAGTGAATTCATTAATTACGAGAGTGAAAGAAGCTCGATTCTGACATGGGTCGTAAATACGGGAAAATTGATTGCGCGCGAACACCTTAAAAAAGAAGTCAGGCGCAATAAACTACGGCTTGAGCATGAGGAGATGATTGCTTTCAACGCACAAGGTGATCAAGAAAGGAGCGGAGAGTCGGAACTGGAAAAGCTGGCGAATCGCGCTCTAGAATCGCTCAGCGAAAACGAACGTACTATCCTTCTTCTGAGAGTTGTAGAAGGTCTTTCGTTCGAATTGATCGCTGAGCGCCTGGAGATCTCGCAGAATAGCGCGCGCGTTCGAGTCACTCGAGCGCGAAAGAAACTCCGTCTCGAATTTGAAAGGTTGCTTCCTCGTGAGTCAAGAAAACGAATTTTCCGATCTGGACCTCGAAATACTGGCCCTTCTACATCTCCGCCATCTAGCGAAAAAATTCAAGTCACCGCGCGTTGGTAACCCAACTGAATTATTGATTCGCCTAAAGGCGTCTCCAATCAAAAGAGAAGATGATGATTTCCCGGTTTCGTCCTATCTTCGAATGCTTCGAACAGAGCATGATCTTGCCCTAAGAGATATCGCTGCAATTCTCGTGGTCCCCATTGATACTCTTGAGAAACTAGAGTCAAATACCGACATGCCGTGGACCCTACCGGCGAGCTTGATGGCCAACATTGCCTGCCTGTTTCGGCTCCACATTCAAGCTATTGAGGCCCTCACACGGAATTCCTATGACCTCGCCCGTTTCTCAGGGAAACTGGAAAACAAAGAGCTAGCAAATGTGCAAATGTCGACATGGCTATCAGAAGTGCGCTCCGAACTCCAACGTCGAGAAGCTGAAGATCTGTTAACGTAATGGATTCATCCTTCACGCTCGGCATTCTTTGACCAAGGATTTTTCGCCAATTCCCGCCAATTACCGGCCGCTTGTAACACCCGCGCCTATAATGTATGGGCGCGAATTTTTCGCTTCCTAAGAAACGACGACGCCAATCCACCCTTGCCCTAAGGCTGTCGTCTTCCAAGCACCTAACCACTCGAAGTGTTCTCACCCGCTTTTCGGGCTTTATCTCGAAGGGGATCTCTATGGCCTTTAGAAAAATCTCCAACGCCGGTCGACGCATAAACATCTCCAAAATCCCTAGCGAGAAGATGGGTCAACAGATCTGGAGCGAATCAATCTTGGAACGTGACTGCGCTGTGACTTACGAATGCGACCGCAACGTCCTTCGTTATTTCGGGCAAGGAGCAAGAATCTACTACGAACTCGACGGAAGACGACGAACCTACACCGCCGATTTCGTGGTTCACCGAGAGACCGGACGTCCGCAAATCGTCGAGGTCAAGCTACGACGAAACATCACGCCATGGTTTGAGCAGCTCTTCAGAATCATTACTCCTATGTGTGACGAAGCCGGATACGATTTTGTTGTACTCACCGAAATTGAAATTCGAATTGAGCCATTCCTCAGCAACATAAAAAGGCAGTTGTATTACTCACGAACGCCAATCCACCCACAACACTACCTCCTGTGTGATGAATTCTTCCGCACTAACGGACAATCGACGCTTGGACACATGGTTGATTTCTTCGCCGCTCGAAACTGCGGGCGCTCGATCGTCTTTGCTTTGATGCATCGTGGCGTCATTTCAACTGTTCATTCGGTTCCTCTCACCATGAACAGTCCCGTCCAACCCGGGAGCACTTTCGAATAAGAACTAGGAGGTTTGTATGAACGGCCAAAGATTACGAATCGGAATGCACGTCAAGCCCCAAGGTCAGCAGTATTCCATCGAGCAGCGTCTTTCCGATGGGCAACTACAACTGAAGCACGTCGCAACTGGAACTCTCTCGGCGAAAACAGACCAGGACATTGTGAAGGCGCTGTTTGAAGGCGTTGCTGAACTCGGCGGCAACAATGGCGAAGCTGCGAACCTGGAAGCGAAACGTCTTTCGTCAGGCGTAAATGACTTTGAGGCTCTCGAAAATCGTGACCCTAGAAAAGTCGAAGCATTGCGGCGACTGGCGTACGTCGAAGGCGTAGGCAAGTCAGGTCTGAGCAGCTTTTCCAAGAATGCTGAGAACTTGAGGCCGGTCATTGAGAAAGTTAGCAAGGAGCTCAATGATCCCAAGGCACCTACCTGCATAACAGTCTCTCGCTGGCATAAAACGTACACGACAGCTGGTAATGATATTCGCGCTTTGGCGCCGGCGTTTCAGGCTCGAGGCAAAGCCAGCGACAACGACCACAGACGTATCAGCGACGATCTCGAAATTTGCAGAGCAGTCGAGAGAATTGTCGATGATGTTGTAAATGAACATTACTTGTCGCTTACTCGCCCAACGGTGCAATCAACATACGACTTAATTGAGGCTCGGATACGAGGGGAGAATCAATTTAGAGATCACGGAGACAAACTCCCGATTCCTCATCGAAACACTCTCTATCGCATCATCAACAAGTTAGAGCCATACGAAAAGGATAAGGATCGGTTCGGCAAGCGCATCGCCGACCTTCGGCATAAAGTTAACAAACAAGGTGTCCGCCCAAGTCGTCCGCTTGAACGAGTTGAAATGGATGACACGAAGCTCGACGTGTTTGTGATCGACGAAAAAACAAGTCTCCCAATCGGCCGACCATGGCTGATGGTAGCAATTTGTGTATTCACCAAGATGATCTTGGGTTACTACCTGAGTTTCGTAAAACCAAGCTATCTCTCCGTTATGCAAACGCTGTTGCACAGCATCAAACCGAAAACCTACGTGAGAGAACGCTACCCCGAGATTGTCCACTCATGGGATGCTTATGGCCTTCCAGAACTATTGGTAGTTGATAACGCAAAACAATACTACAGCCGGAGTTTTGATGAAGCATGTCTGCAACTTCAAATCACGACGCAATACGCCCCGATAAGGCACCCTTACTACAAGCCGTCAGTTGAACGAATGTTTGGGACGCTGAACAAGAGATTATTGCACCAGATTCCGGGCACGACCTTTTCAAATGTCGCAGACAAGTGGGATTACGATCCGAAGAAGTACGCGTTGATCTCGATGCAGACGCTCGAGAAAATATTGCACGCCTGGATCGTCGATGTGTACCACCGAAGTATCCATCGTGGAATTAGCGACGTGCCGGCGCGGCGGTGGGAAGAAGGTACTAAAGAATTTCCTCCGGCCCTCCCTTATAACGTCGACGAATTGAACGTCCTATTGGGCCACATCGAGTACCGTTCCATCTCTAGCTCAGGAATTGAAATCTGGGGGCTCTATTACAACCATCCCTCTTTGAGTCCATTGAAGAGTCGTCACAAGAAAGGCAATCGGGTGAAAATCAAATATGATCCTATGGACATATCGCTGATTCATGCCTACGACAGCCAGACCAATTCTTACCTTCCTGTGCCTGCTGTAGACCAAGACTACACGTCCGGCTTGACCCTATGGCAGCACAAGGTCATTAAGAGAGAAGCGCGCCTAACAGCGGAAGACTACGTGGATATGGAGCAGCTCAGCTTGGCTAAGGAGCGAATCCAGAAGCTCGTTAACAGCCAATTTACTGGCCGGAGCAAGAGTAGCTCTAACGTCAAAGCGGCGCTTTGGCAGGACGTTGATGGTACGTCGAGTGGTCGAGTCGAAGTAAGCACACAGCCGCGGCAAGAACAGAACACTCAATCCCAAAAGAACTCCAAGGCCACGCGAGCTGACTCTGAAATCGATTCGCCGACAATATCGAAGGCTTCCAAAGCAAAGACAATCGAAATCGACGGAACACAGAACCCTGGTGAAAACGGCGCAACCTCAGGCTCAAATCCTATCGAACCTAACGGCAACAAGAACAAGACAGCTCGACCTCGTCACCCTCAGCCCCCTAAGCAACACGATTCGCACGCGTTGAACGACTCGCAGGACATGGTGAATCTGGATGAATTGGATTTGGTTGAGGAGAGCGACTTGGAATCAGATGAATTCGAATCTGACTACAACTTGCCTGTGAGGAAATCATGAAGCGCAAAATAAAGCCTCGCAAGGATCAGAAACAAAACGACCGGAATGTCCGCTTTGGCAAGCTCAGCAAAGCTGAACGACTTGTCTTGATCGAGAAAGTGTTCGTCCGATACCCGAGGTTGAAAAAACTGAATGCGAAGATCGACTTTTGCCGCGACTTTTCCAAAATCTCGGCTGAACCTGAATGCATGTTGATCACCGGAACGAAAGGCGCGGGCAAAACAACATTGATTGATTGGTACGCCAGCGGTTTTCCAGTTCGTGAGTCAATGGAAAAACGGATTATTCCAGTTCTCGTTGTTACCGTGCCGTCGCCCGCTACAGTCAAGGGCTTGGGTAGTGCGATGCTCGACGCGATCGGTGATCCCGCCGCCGACAAAGGCGCAGTCAGCTCGATCACATTGCGAATGAGGAAATACATCAAAGACTGCGAGGTTGAACTCATCATTTTGGACGAGTTCCAACACTTCGATGACCGGCAGTCAAAGAACGTTTTAAAGACCATCTCCGACTGGCTGAAGAACGTGATCAATGAAACGCACCGACCAATCGTTTTGGTTGGAATGCCAGGTTGTGAAAGTGTGTTGGAAAACAAGGGGAATGATCAGCTCAAACGAAGGTTTTCTTCACGAGAAGAGATTGTGCCGTTTGCTTGGGACACGAAGGCGCATGTTTTTGAATTTAGGCAGCTGCTTAAGGAAATTGATGCTGCGTTGCCGCTCTTGGAAGATTCGCATCTGGCAGATCAGGAAACTGCCTTCTTGATCTATTCGGCAACGGACGGTGTTATTAACTACGTTATGAAGCTGCTGCGCTGGGCGGCAAAGCTGGCCATTGAGAGTGGAACCGAACAAATTGACAATTCCATTCTTGCGGACGCTTATGAAAAGCGGCTAGCACAAGATTTCCCAAAACGTCCCAATCCATTCAACCCACTTGCAGGGGCCCACCAACGACGAGCGCCTGCAACGCGAGCAAATCTCGACAGGGGTGCAACCAACAAGCGAGTGAAGCCAAGGGAAAGGAAGCAGTCAATGTCTGAGGTACTCAAACACAGGTAAAAAACCACTACCAGGTACTTTCTCCCCTTCACACCCTCAACATGATCTCCAGAACCAGATCTCTAGTTTTTTCTGCGGCTCCTCATGCCGACGAGAGTCTCTTGGGCTATCTAACAAGACTCACTGAAATCAATCACTATGAAACCCCTTCCTGGATTGTGCAGTTGGCAGGTTTAGGACAACACCTACGTAAGGTTTGGTTAGCCTTCGAGGATAGTCTGGACCTAGCACCCTTGGCTCATCTGACAGGGGCACATGTAGAGCAAGTGAGAGACCTTGGTTACAGGCTCTTAACAAAAACCCGAAACAACTTTTCAGACCGTCTAGTTGGGGTTTCCTCCGCTCCGAGAATTGCTATACGTCCGGATAAAACCAAGGTCTGTCCGATTTGTTTGAAAGAGCGAGGCTACGTACGAAAGGTGTGGGATTTAACCGCGGTAACAACCTGTCCCTTTCACAAAATTCTATTGCTAGATCGGTGCTCGCATTGCAGGCGCCGTTTGCCGCTCACGCGCAATCGAGTAAGTTTCTGTCACTGTGACTTTGACTGGCGCCTCAGCCCTGTGGTTCGTGTCCCAGACCAAGAGTTAGAAGTGACGCGCCGAATACACTCGCTTTGCGGCCTTTCCACTGAAATCAAAGACATATCAAAACCAAATAGTTTGGGACCGCTTAATACTCTCTCATTAAAGGATCTTCTATTAGTTCTGTTCAGTTTTGCAGGGCAGTATCGTGAACCTAAGGTCACGGCAATGAATAAGGTGACCAAGTCAGCCAGTAATGCTGAGATTCATGGTCTTCTTCACAAAGCAGTATTGGTGTTTGAAGACTGGCCAGAGAGTTATTTTTCCTTTTTGGAATGGCAAAGGAGAAATGCCGGCCATAAGGATCTGCTGCCTGGATTGAACAAGGATTTTCGGACGCATTCCAACACAGTCTACAAGCAGCTAAGGGCTTCAGCTTTCGATTTTTTGCGCGAAGCATTCGAAGACTATCTACACTCAAGGTGGGATGGTGGTTATGTATCTCGCCTTCGACGAACAAAGAGGAATCCACAGAGGAAGCAGAAATTCATGTCGAGGCAAGAGGCCCGAAAAGTGTTGAACGTGAGCGCAACAACAGTCGATAAATTCTTAAGAGAGAAAAGGCTAAAAGGCTTAATTCGCAGGAAGAAGAAACGGCGGATTCTGCTAATTGATGGAACCAGCGTTGACAATCTAAAGACATTACGCGAGCGCTTGGTGAACAAGGAGGAAGCAATGAAACAGCTAGGCTCGAACGCTAGACAATTCGCATTGATTCTTCGAGCCAAACTGTTGGAACCGGATATACCCACCGATGCTCGAAGTCCAGCAGGATACAGACTCCATCAGATCGAGGAGTTGTTGCGGAGAGCCGAGACGTCGGTCCCAGCCAAATTTGCAGCGAAGCCGGGAGGATCCATCAGGTTCAACCAAGCAGTACTGAGTCTGGAGAGCCGCGGTGTGGGCTTCATTCAATTCTTAAGAGCAATCTTGGATGGGGGAATCCAGCCCTGTAATACTATCGCTAAAAACGGGCTGAGAGGCTTGAATTTTTATCGACAGGATGTCGTCCGGCTCGCGCGCGATGTGCATCGCCAGCGAGTAACAAACGCTTTCACGATACGGGAAGCGGCGGAGGATTTGGGAACCTGCCAATCGGTTATCTCATTTCTAGTTCTGAAGAAGATACTCCCATCGCGTTCGAAACGTATTGGTGGGCGCCGGCTTGTACTAATCCCACATAAGGAGATTGCCAACTTCACACGCAAATACGTTTTCACCAAAACGCTGGCTGCCGAAATCGGGACGTCCCGCCGATTTCTTATTGACGTGCTCAAGCGTGCTGGAATTCAACCGGTTTTGGATCGCCCAGTTGATGGTGGTCCAACTTGTATATTCCGGAAGAGTGATATCGCAAAAGTTGATCTGCCGAGGTTGGCCAGGTGCCGCCAGAAGAAGGTTATTCGCGAAAGGCTAAAAGCCAAACTCGTATCGCTGACAGCTGCAATCGCTCAATTAAAGACGGACGAAAAGACTCTATTGAATCTAGTGGCTAACGGAATTCTGACCCCAGATAATTCAAAACAGGAAGATCCAGCTGAAGATAGCTACCACTTTAAGCAACGACAGCTCAACAAGCTGAGGGGAAGAATAAGAGAATACGGCGGTTTGATTTCAGCCGCGGTCGCTGCGCAATTATGCGGAACGGATTTGTTGACTTTCAAGGTGCGGTATTTTCACACGCATCGACTAAGTGCCGTCCGTCTTTCGGGGAACTCAACACCATACTTTTTACGAAGGGATGTCGAAAAATTGACTGACCGAACCTTGCTAAGGATTCAGGAGGCTTGTTCCGTCCTTAGGATCAGTCGCACCCAGCTTGGTAGGTTCGTCCGCCAAAAGACTCTCAAACCAATATCAGGCCCGAGCATTGATGGGTCTGGAGTAAATCTCTTTCTTCGCGCTGATGTGGAAAATCTCCATCAACGACGAGAGTCTTTTAAGCACCAACGCTTACTCAAGGGCGGCTCCGCGCGGTTTGGTAGCCCCACCGGCGCGAGGAGTGCTCCAGTGCGAAGCATAATCGGCCCACGCATTGATGAGTTGATTGCATCAGCAACAAAGAATGGCAAGCGTCTCACCGCACCTCCGTTACATCGGCAACTGCTGAAAGAAGGATACACAGTTGGCATTTGTTCGGTGTATGTCTATCTAAGAAACTCACAAATCCAGACTCGAATTGCCGCTCGGTGATTCGTTACACAAACAACCCCAGAATCTGTCCGAGTTTTAACTTGTAGGTGAAACAACCTCCACTTGCACCTCTTGCGCTTGACAGTATCAGTCTGCCTTTGTAAAAGTGACGTGAAGTCGAGTATGTGTGAATGTAATGAGCTGTTCTATTTTTACACCGCAGGTTATTAATGCAAGCCGACCAGTGGCCGGCACATACTCTTCATTCTGTGGTCGCCGGTTAGGGCATCCAGCGCGGACGGCCATCTCTCAGCGTAGTACACGCTAAAACAGCGGGAGCGGATTCCCGCTCCAAATCTCAGTAACAAAACCGAGAATTGAAGGGCGGGCGGGTTTCGAATACGAAGCTTTGCTGCTCAATCTTTGTTCGGGAGAATGATTTTGAATCGGAATTCGACAGAACCGGAATTTGACACGGACACGTTTTCGCGCGAAGTGACGGAGGTTACTAGGCTATTCAGGGAGAAAACGCGCGAACATAGTGCGCTACTTAAAGAAGCTGAAAAAGCCGGATGGGAAGCCTCTGCGGTGGAACGAGCGCAGGCCATTCTAAAAGAGATCGAAGAACTTCAGCCGAGATTTCAGAGGTTAAATAAATTCGCTGATGACTATTTGGCTGCCCAAGGCATAACTCTGTCTGAAAAATCCATGTACCAAATGGATGAGGTTGCACGTTATTGGCGTGAAGATCTTCACTCGGAAGCCGTTCCGATCACGGGCTACATCGAAGATAGCCTAGCGGATGGCCTAGAAGCACTTATTGGCCGTTTGCCTAAGGCTTGGTGGAAGGAGCAGCTTCGTTTGCGTGAGGCACAAGGCTCTGCCCATTTGCGCGAATCATTGGAATTGTATGGAGGAGTTTCGGGCATCGTGCCGTCTGTTTCGCTCCATCGATATGCTCTAGCGCTTATCCTTGCCAGAGAGTCTCTGGATAAGCGAGATGATTACGACATCTACGCTGGATCACTTCTGGTGCCGTCCGTTGGGGCACTTTGCAGAGTCCTGCCATCGCTAAACGAAGTCCGTGGAGGACTTGAAAAACTCGATGAACTATACCGAGCTCCGAGCGAGGAGCTCGATTCCAGATTGTATGAACTATGTGTTGCGGGGCGGGCGGCATCTTTAGGACGTAGCGTCGAGTTTCTTGCTGCAGGTGCTGACGCGACGCCCGATTTGCGGCTGCATGATCTTCCTTATCCCGCGGTTGTCGAATGTAAGAGACAAAGCCGCCTTTCAGATTATGAACGTCAAGAATTCGAGACAATACAATCAGTGTTTCGCCAATTTACATCCGGAGGTCAACGGCGAAGTCTCATTGGAACATTTTCGATCGTGGCTCAACAATCGATTCAGGCTATAGGAGCCGATACGCTGGTTGAATCGTCATTGAAATGCACAGCTGGATTGAATCCTTACGGCTCAATAAAGGAACCGTGGGGAACAGTCACCTTTACGCCGCTGGATGTAATGATCGATCTTCAACAACCGACGCGTTTATATAGTCCGGCGTTTTTGAAACAGGTCTTCAAATGGGATTTCGAAACCACAGAATTCGACGGCATTTGCGCCGTAGTCGCGAACAATCGGATCCTGATAGCGGATCGTGCGGTATTTCCTTTTGGCATTAAATGGAGATGCGAGGCTGACGACGCAGTGAAGCGAAAAGCTCGTTCGTTGGCCGGTCTTTTGGCGCAAGCCGTACGACAAATACCCGTTGGAGAAACCGGGTTCATGTATTTGGCTTATGAGGAGAGCCATCGTGCTGCTATCGCTGATTCTCGCACTCAAAGGCTATTCGATCAGACTGCAAAATGGGAGATCCGCAAGCGCGCGATAAATCCCGAACTTATAATCGTAAACCGACTATATCCTGGAGCGCTGGACGAGGGGCGACCGAATCTGATCGAAAGTGCTGTGCCAATCGGCTTTTCCAAAGACAACACTTGGGCTGGCGTGATGCCGTTTTCGGTCTTCGTTGAGTCACGCGATCGCTCAGAGCACGTCGATGGTCCCGAAGGAGTTCTTTCTGACCAAGATTGAAGAAAGTCAATTGGAGTATCAAGAAGTAATGAGTTTACGACAATCGAAATGGGGACGGGGGGATGACAAGTAGGTTAGGGAGCAGGTTGTCTGCGATACGTCTAATTTCGTTTGCAAACTATACCCGCGTTATATGCACAGTACGAAATCTCCCCGCTCTTCGTGCCATAGGGAAACACGCACATTTCGGTTCGCTTGCGGTCGTAATTGAACGGATCCTGATACCACATTGCTTCAATGCACAGGACTCGCCAGTCCTCTGAGAGATCACGCTGCGCTATGGTAGTCCGATCATCGATACGACTATCGGTATCAGATGAACTCGGCTTGAACAGATTAATAATCTGTGAAATCGGAAAGCCTTGTGGTGCCTTCTCGCTGTTAAAATTGCGCAGGATCGCCATGCCAAGCTGTGCATAGACGAGTTTTTTGCTTCGCGCGGTGTCGGTGATAATCGTCACATCCTTTACAAATTGCTCGTAGTTAAAAAACTCAAATAGAGACGTGAACTCACTTGTTCTCTTGTTGACTACCATTAAAGTGAACATTCCACAATCAGGATGACAATTGCAGCTCGACCAGCCCCATGGAGCATTCACGCCTTGTAACATATCCATCACACTCGTGAAGGCTGAATACGCTGAAAGAGGGTACCAGTCTCGCAAAGATTGTAGCCGACCGCCCAGTTGCTCTTCCAAATCGCGAGCGAGGCGCGAGAGCGTGTATCGTTGCTGAATCCGCACCTCATCGTTTACGTCTCCGTTCTCCCCATTGAAACAGATCGGTTGGAACGTTATCGTTTGAACTTTATCTACGTTCCTTACAGCAAACTCAACCGTTCTGCCAACATCTTGGCTGTTAACTGTATTCGCTACCGTCATAACGAGTGTTACTTTCATACCGACGCTTGCTAGATTATCAATGGCTCGCAAGCTGGTACGAAAGTCGACCTCATCTTTCCGCTTAACACCGTCAAATCGTAAGTAGACACCATGCTGCCCAGCGCTTTTGGCGGCTCTGCAGAACTCGATCTCTTTGGCGAACCGAGAACCGTTAGTATCTGAAAGCACACGATAAAACCCGAGCTTTTTCGCGTATGATATAGCGTCCAAATAATATCGAGACTTCGTTACATCATCCCCGGTGAACAGAACAATAATCTGACGTCTCGGCTTAAACGTCGCCGCACGATCCAAAATGTCTCTTATGTCGTTGAACGTCGGCTCGCTTTCTATTGCTTCCGTAGGAAATTCGGCAACTAGATTTGGTTGTTTATTTAAGTTCACGATTAATACTGCGCCCCGGCCGAACTTAATACTGCTTTCCTGATCTTGGTCTAACGCTGTCTGAAAGTTTTCAAAATCCCGCCCAAAGAACAGCGATTCAATTCGAGTAAGAAAGGCTGGGTCTTCCGCTAAGATATCTTCACTTTCGCCATGCTTCACGCATGATTTGCGAATGATTATTCGCCCATCTTCTTCAAGTATTTGAGCTTTGATACCTGGCATCGGTGAACGTTGATCTTTCATCAACTCACCTCGAACCTCGCGAAGGCATTGAGGGCAGACGCTATCCATCTCCCGTGGAAAACCTAATGCCGGCGTTGTCCGTTCGTAAGACTTCAAAAGGGATCGCGAAGCCCAGTCTGGACGGATTGCGTCACCTTCAGGAAGAAATCGATTGAGCAATTGAAACGCCTGCCAAGCGACGTGTGAGAGACCCGCTATAAATTCTGAACCGATAGAATGATACTTAGTGGATTCATCTATACGGTTTTCGAGAGTCATTACCAGCCTCAGTTCATAAGCTGTTTAGCATTCAATGAGGTGACTGGTTTTAAAGACCAGCTGACCTGAATTCCTTCAGCAAAGAGAAAAGCTTATTTAAGCCCATTGCAGCTATGAAGCTGTAAAGATATCGCACCCGGATCCATTTCGCTTTCCATCTTCGCTTGAGCGCAAGTGCTGCGAAATATTCCGAACGAAGATCCCGGACAATTGGACGAAACGTAAGTTCAAGTGAGGTTGGCGAGCAAACGAAATCAGCTATCAACAATAATCGAGATCCAGGAGACACTGTGACAACGTTTTTCCGTTCCCGTTGCCGGTTCCGGATTAGTATCATACGTAACGTCACTAGAAACGTTTTACTTAGAAGGCTCAGAAGTCCGAATGCACCCTGGAAGATCCATTTCACAATGTATGCAAACGTGGAGAAACTTCCGATTGCGGTAAATCCAACTATTAGAACAAAGTTAGAAATACGTCCCCGATTGTCCTTCCACCATCTCATCAACATACCGTCAAATGAAATTTCATAAGGTCTGCGTTCAGCAGTCTCTCTGACAAACACAATGTCAGCAATACGCATCCTTTCCCTATTCTTTCGAATGCGCTCTACAACCATCTTAAATGCCTGGTGCTCGTTTACTGCTACGCAGGTCCATTTGACTCTGTTTAGAGTAGGAAATGCCTGGAGATCTATTTCATAAACTCGCAACGCCGGTGAGGTCTCCCCTGATTGCGCGAGTGGATTCGGCTGAACTTCTGATTTCACTTTTCCAATATCCATAAGCTCACGCGTGAACAGCTTCCATTCCAATCTGCCGGCGGGATTGATAAGCTCGGAAAACGCGCTCACCAAAACCGGTTGGCTTATATAGGCGAAGTGGAATCCCAATTTCTGGCGCCGGTCGAGCTTCGCGCCTCGAGTCAATAAATCCCTTCTCCTCCATGCGCTGCAAGGTCACGTAAATAGTACCGCGCTTAAGTTCACCACCTGAGGCCGCCACTAATTCCAGGCCAAACAACTCTCGTCCACCGTTAATTAGCGTCCCGAGAATAAATTCTTCCTTGCGAGAAAGCCGCGGAAGCTTGGATTGTGAAAATCGCATCTTTTTTCCAGTCGTGGCTGAAACTGACATTTAGGGCCACTCTCTCTTACAAATGTAAGAGTGGACTCTTACATTAGTAAAAAGTACAGTAGCCTGTCAAGCACTTACTTCCTGCAACTAAGTGCGAAGGGGATTTTGCCGCGTCTCATGCCTACTATGAGAATCTCCGGAGAAAAGATCACTAACTGTGAGAATCAGGACTCGCTAAGTTTGAGAAAAGTCTTCTAAGTTGTTGTAAATTGGTAGGGCGGGATTTCAATAACTATGAGAACCTAGAGATCTGTCGATTGGTACGGGCGGACGTCGCGTTCCAGAGTTGCTGCAATCCCCATATTCCTTGCAAGTTTCTCGACCCGACTACTCGTGCACGGGTTACTTACGGCAGCTAAAATCATTCACGTCATGGTGGTTCCCACTAAGCGCCTTCAATTGTCAGATAACAGCTTAGCAACTCATGCTGATTCGGATTAGACTTCCGCCACACCTTTCGTAGCTTTGGAGGCCATTTACTGCAGGATGAAGCTCAGGAACCTGATCAAGCCCTCGGCGGTTGCTCTTGGTTGTGCCGGAGCATCCGTAGCAGCGCCTTTTCTCGCGCCTTACCTGGCCACTGCTTCGATTCCTTTTTTCGGGACAGTGTTCGCGGGGCTCTTCAGGGCCAATGATTTCCAAGAAGGCCTCGGCAAAGTCATCGTCAATACAGCCTCAGGAATCCTTGCCAATTTAGGCTCGTCAGCAATTGAACAACTCCCGAGTGCGCTGGCCAGCGAACACAACTTTCATCTCGAAATTATGCTGGCGACAGCTTATTTAGACTCACTCGCTGAAGCCGAGAAAGAAATCCGAGTAGGCGCTGACGAACAATTAAGCGAGCAAGCTGCTCGAATTATTCCTCTGCTCAAGGTCAGGATCGAAAGAGGACTGAGGATGAAAGAGCCGTCCACGCTCTTTCTTTTACAAATTGAGGAACACAAGGATGCTGCTTTCGCCAATCGTTTTTCGGCAGAGGAATTCAGCCTGTCTGTAGCTGTCGAAGAGAAATGGGGAGAACAACTCGGCGAGGAAGTTGATATAGCTTTGCGCCGATGGCTTGGCGAGGAGTGCTCGGCGCGAGAACGCGCGGCACTCCAAACTCAACTGGGACTGACAACGGATGCACCACTACCCGAGCCCTTACGCTCTTATTTAAGAGCGAAGCTGCCAAACATGATCGCTCATGGGATCAGTGAGATGGTGAAGCGTCCGGAGTTCACCGAATCCTGGATCGCCTTTCAACGGGCACATCTTCAAGGCATGTGGCGCATCGTCGAGGGAATCCAGACATATCAGGCGGATATTAGTTCTGGCGTCAACGCGCTGGCACGGCGGATTGAAGGCTTCGCAAATAGTGATGTGTTCGTTGAAGCGGTAGCGAATAAACTGGAAGAGTTCTTGCGCAGTATATCGGTGCCCCAGGACAGGTTGGCTCAACTGCTCGAACGACAAAGGGCAGAACTAAGCAACCTGGAGGAACATCTCAGCGCGAAGATTGATCAGAGCACCGAACGACTCTCAACCGAAAGCAAAGAAAACACCGCTCACCTTGCCGACAAAATCGGAGCAGTGGGAAAAAAGGTCGAAGAGGCGATTCGACTAAGTGTAGAGAGTCGTCCAGCCAACGGCCGTGATTCCTTTCACTGGAATCTGCCAGTTCGTAACCCCTTCTTTACGGGCCGAAGCGAGCTTTTGTCTCGACTACACGAGAGGTTAACTCACGGCGGGCGGGTAGCGCTCAGCGGGTTACCCGGTATGGGCAAGTCGCAGACTGCAATCGAATATGCTCATTCTTACAGTGACAATTACAAAACCGTTTTCTTCGTCAAAGCCGAAACACGTACCGAACTGATTTCCGATCTTGCCGCCATGGCACGTCCTCTGAATCTTCCCGTTAAAGACGAAAATGATCAGGATGTGGTCGTTGCCGCCGTTAAGCACTGGCTGGAAAGTAATGCTGGCTGGCTTTTGATACTTGATAACGCCGATGACTTGGCAATGGCCCGTGCATTTTTCCCCTCAAACAAACAAGGCCAAATTTTGCTCACGACGTGTTCCTCTGCGACAGGAGCGATTGCGCAGTACCTGGAGATTGACAAGATGCAACCGCAGGACGCTGCATATTTTTTGCTTCGACGGGCGGGTTTGCTTGTGGACGATGCTCTTCTTGATTCCGCCACGCCTGAGGATCAAGCCGCTGCGCTCGCCATCGTCTCGGAAGTTGACGGCCTGACGCTTGCTCTCGATCAAGCGGGAGCGTTCATTGATGAGGCCCACTCGACGCCAGCCGAGTATCTGGCACTTTATGAAAAGCAGGGTGTAGAACTTCGGGCTGATCGTGCCGAGCATGGCGCACAAGACCACGATTCCGTCACAACGACGTTCGCGCTAGCCTTCAAAAAGGTTGAGGACACGAATAGTGCAGCCGCCGACCTGCTACGCCTCTGCGCCTTCCTCGCGCCCGATGCGATCCCTGAAGAGATTCTCACCGAGGGAGCACTCGAGCTGGGTGATCAGCTAATCCTCGCCGCTGTCAATCCTCTTGCAAGATCAAAGTTGATCGGGGAAGCGTGTCGTTTCTCCCTTCTGCGACGCAATCCCGAGGCCCGGTTGCTGAGCATCCACCGCCTGGTGCAGGTTGTGCTGCAAGACGGTATGACCGCGGAGACCCAGCGCCTTTGGGCGGAGCGAGCAGTAAAAGCCATGAACTGCGCCTTCCCGAAATGGGAAGTTTCGACGAAATCAGAATTCTCGAACTTGATCGTCTATGAACGACTCATTACTCATGCGCTTACATGTGCGGATTCTGTGACCAGATGGGACATGGCGTTTCCTGAGGCGGGGCGTCTGCTTCATGACGTAGGACTCTATTTGAGTAAACGCGTTCAGTACGACAAAGCTGAGCCGCTCTACAAACAAGCGCTGGCAATGCGTGAGAAGTTGCTCGGGGTGGACCACCCTGACGTGGCCAACAGTCTTAGTGGTCTGGCAGATTTGAATTATCATCGGGGTCGTTACGCTGAAGCGGAGCCGTTTTACAGGCGAGCGCTCGCCATCCGAGAGAAGGTGCGTGGGCCGGACCACCCTGACGTCGCCAACGATCTTATTGGTTTGGCAAAGTTGAATTACTATCAGGGCCGGTACGCTGAAGCAGAGATGCTGTATCAGCGAGCACTGAAAATTCAGGAAACAGTGCTTGGATCAGACCATCCTGACGTGGCTGTCAGTCTTACCGGGCTTGCAAGCCTCAGCTTTTATCAGGGTCATTACACTGAATCGCATCCGCTCGGACGGCGAGCCCTGGAAATTCGGGAAAAGGTGCTTGGACCAGACCACCCCGACGTGGCATGGAGTCTCGACAATCTAGCAAGTGCTTATCAATATGAAGGTCGGTTCGCCGAAGCCGAATCGCTCTTTCAGCGAGCATTGAAAATTCAGGAGAAGGTGCTTGGACCAGACCACCCGGATGTGGCGAATGGTCTCATTGGTCTGGCAAGTTTGAAATATGACGAAGGAAGTTACGCTGAAGCGGAGCCGCTTTACCAGCGAGCATTGAAAATTCAGGAAAGAGTGCTTGGATTAGACCACCCGGATGTGGCTGCCAGTCTGATTGGGCTGGCGAGCGTGAATTATTATCAAGGTCGTTACGATGAATCGGAGCCGCTCTATAGGCGAGCCCTGGAAATCCAGGAGAACGCACTTGGACCAAACCACCCTGACGTGGCATGGAGCCTCATTAGTATCGCCCATCTATATCACTACCAGGATCGGTATCTAGAAGCCGAATCGCTCTATAAGCGAGCGCTGGAAATTCAGAAAAACGCACTCGGACAAAATCATCCTAACGTGGCGACATGTCTTATTGGTCTAGCAAGTCTGAATCACTATCAGGGCGATTATGCCGAAGCGGAATCGCTCTATCAGAGCGCGCTAAAAATTCAGGTGAAGGCGCTTGGACCAGATCACACCACCGTGGCGAATACTCTCAGCAGCCTGGCAAGTATTCACGCCGCGCAAGGCCGGTATGTTGAAGCCGAGCAACTCTACAAGCGCGAACTTGCGATTTATGAAAAGGCGCTGGGACCGGACCACCATGACGTGGCATGCTCCTTCATGGGTCTGGCAGGTGTGCAGCACTCGCAAGGCCGGTACAAAGAAGCCGAGTCATTGTACAAAAACGCTTTAGCGATGTTTGAGAAGGTCCTCGGGTCGGAGCATACGCAAGTGGCGAACGCCGTCTTTGGGCTGGCAAATGTGTACCACTCCCTGGGCCGTTATGCCGAGGCTGAATCGTTGCTTAAGCAAGCGCTGAAAATTCAGGAAAAAATGCTGGGGCCGGAGAATTATGACGTGGCGTGTACCCTCGCCAGTCTGGCGTCTCTGTACCAAGATGAAGGTCGCTATGGTGAAGCTGAAGACATGCACGGACATGCCCTGAAAATGCAGGAGAGAGTGCTCGGACATGACCACCCCGACGTGGCGCTTAGCCTTGACAACCTGGGACAACTTTATTGCGACCAAAAACGGTATACCGAGGCGGAGCGACATTTTCAGCGAGCACTAATCATTCTCGATAGGGTTCTGGGAGCAGAACATGACCTGGTAGCCAACATTCTCACCAATTTGGGCACTCTCTACCAAAAGCAGGGAGATTATGCCAGGGCTGAGCCCCTCCATCAGGGGGCGCTGGAGATCCTTAAAAAGACGTTCGGGATGGAACATCCGGATACGGTCGCCTGTTTACACGATTTTGCGGATCTATTGTGCGCAAAGGGTGATTTCGATCGTGCCGAACCGCTCCTCCGCCACGTATTAGTTGTTCGCTAAAAGATTTTAGTGCCTGATCACCCGTATTTACAGAAGACTCGTGACCTCTTGGCTACAATCGAAAATGCTCGCAGGGCTGGACCGTCGTGAGCAAGTGGATGATATGGATGTTGGACTCAGATTCAAGAAGCTCGATTCGAATGCGATGCTGCCAACCCGTGGAAGTACGGCCGCGGCCGGCTTGGATCTCTATTCGATCGAAGCAGTCTGTCTGCATCCCAGGCAACGGTCATTGGTGAGAACGGGCCTGGCAGTCGCGATACCTGAAGGCTGCTACGGCAGAATTGCGCCACGTTCCGGACTAGCGACAAAAATGGGATTGGACGTTCTGTCCGGCGTCATCGATGCCGACTACCGCGGCGAGATCAAATGTTTGCTCTATAACACTAGTGACGACATGGTAGAGCTGCCGGCACAGACAAGAATCTGCCAGTTAATAATTGAAAAGATAATCACACCCAGTCCTGAGTGGGCCATCGATCTTGATGACACGATACGCGGCGATGGGGGTTTTGGATCTACGGGATGAAAATGGGACAGTGTTTAGGTACCGGAAAATCGGGAAGACCCTGCCGTTAATACGACGGCGCCCGAACCCGGGTGGATTGGTCGCTTCGTAATTATGCTTGGAAATCTAGCTGACCTGCTGCTGTATGCAAATGAAGGGATCGGGCTGGTTCTCTTCTTCGAGTCAGACAATGACTGCACTACTTCCTACGAAGACCGCAGCGGAAAATATCAGGGCCACAGGATTGACGTATTCACGACGGCGCTCGATGGAAGCCAATTAAGCCCAAGACACGCTAACCCCTTGGTGATCGCTTCAGAGGCTATGGATCGACAGGGCGTGTCGGACAAGGCGGCCGGGGGCAATACACTCCGCACTGTTGTCCTTTCGCCGAGGATTCAGTAAAAACGAAGGCCATAGCTTGATTCGGTGTTGTTACCAGTTTAAAGCCTTTACCGCACTTCTTTGCCCGCAGTGAGACGCCCAAAGTGGATGGCGCGCCGAATTTGAAGTCATTAAACTGAGCTTCGAAAGTCAAACCTACTGCCGTCACATCGCATGTCTGGATCGCCGAGATTTTCCCTCGTATCTCTTGGTTACCAACAGTGAGCGTGAACTTGTCATCCTTAATCTCCAAAGTCGCAACACCAATTAAGCGGCCATCCAACGACGTGACTTCGCCTCCAAAATTGCCTGAAAAATCAATGGACTCTTGTTTTTGAGGATCACACATAGCACGAGGAAGTACTTTTTCTAAGTTCATGGCTGAAGGTTTGCCAAACTTTCGTATTTGCGGTTGCTGCTTAGGCTGAGGAGTCGCTTGAGTGTCGGGCTGTGAGAGCACTCTACTAATTGGGCGGCGATCCTGTGTTTGAACGTTGGAACCTGCAAGAACGATAAAGAGGAGCAATAATAAAACTGAAACACTACTGGCGAACGAACTGGTGGCCATGAAGAAACCTCCTTTAGAAAGCTAATCGCACTGCGGTCTATTTGTCACACATGTTAGAAACTCTGTCATCCTTCGGCTCAACACTTAACTTCTCTAACTTGTCATCAAACCACTTCATTATTTCCTCATTGATTGATAACCGACTTCCTGCAGTTTTTAGTCGTTGAATCTCGTGGGCGAAAAATTGACCATATAGATGGTTCGAGTCCAGCTTATAGGCCTTTTCGAACCGACGAGAAGCTTGGTCAAATTTCTCTTCGAGTGCCTCATCAAGACTGAGCGTGTAAAGAGCCACGATTCTATATTGATCGCGATCAGCGATTTGGACGAAGGCCTTCGCGGTTGGTGGTTCACGGTTTTGTGGGAGGTAAACGAAGGTTGCCGTTCCAAGATAATACTGCTCGTTCGCGTCGATCACGCGCTCGATCCCGTCCAGAGATAGTTGATGATAAAAGACGGCTCGCTTCAAGTCGCCAATGCTCCGATAGGCATCGCCCAACTTAATCGATATTTCGGCCCTCTGCAGTCGGTTGTAGGCTTCCGAAAGGGATTTGATTGCATCCTCAAAACGACCTTGAACGAAATAGCAATAGCCGAGATTCCGTAAGGTTGGCGAATAGACTTGATGCTGGTCCGGATCGCTAGCCTTCGCCTTCTCGAAGTTTGCTGTAGCTTCTCCGATATCTGACGAGTCAAGAATCAGATTTGTATAACCTAATTCATTGTACCCGTCGACGAATAACGGATTTAGCTCAGTCGCCTGTCGGAATTTGGCGCTCGCGCCAGAGCAGTCTTTGCGGCGACGGAGGTTGATGCCTTCCGAGTTTAGGACTAGATAGGCATATTCGGCCTCGTCACCCAAGTTTTGCCGGAGGGCAGAAAGGCGCACGTCGGTTGCGACTGGGTCTTCAAATGCTTTCCCCTTGGGCGGCTGAAAGATCTGGGCAGTGCGAAGGCCGGTGTTAGCTTGTGGGTCGAATTTGTCGATGTCCAAAGCGTTTTGAAAGACTTCCGCCGCGGCGTCAAATTCACCATAGTTCAGGAACTTGGTCCCCAAGTCTTTGTAATAGTCCGCTACCACTTTTTTGGTGAGATTATCCTGGTAGGTTTGCCATGGATTGACTCGGTAAACGAAGTACGCAGTTCCTATAACAACGAGCCCAAGTAACATTGAAATAAGTGGCAGGTAGTTCTTATACCACTCATTCAAACGATGGGTTCTCGTCCAGATTGTTTCGGGTTTGCTGGTACCGCCTATTTCTAATTTGATTGCTTCGATTTCTCGCTCTAGGCGCTCGATTTTCTCCAACCTTAGCGCTTTGATTTCCGATTTTGGGATCGCGATCTCGAAACCAGAAATACTTGGCAAGTTCAGATCATGGGAGGCGCGGAAAAGGACCCAATGTTCAAAGGCCTTTTGCAGATCTTCTAAGCAGCGCTTTTCGGTCGTGGCAGTTGCGGAAACGCCAGGAACTTCGGGAATCGTGCCCGTGAATGTTCCATCCTCCATGTTGGGGAGAACAATCGCCTTCTTTAGGGCTGCATTGATGTAATCAACCAACATCACCGGCGGGTGTCAGTTCACTGGATGGTTTACGAGCTTAGACGAGCCGCACGCTTATACAACTATTCGCGGCAAACTGACAAGATTTGGGGAGGTTCCGTAAAATGGCGAGACGCGCCATTGCTTATCCCGGGCCTTCTGACCCGGCTTACTTCCAACTAATCACAACTCGCTGAATCGACGGCGGCAGCTCGTGCATTTCGCTGCGCGCGAAGCCGGCGTTGCGAAACATCTGATCGAGTTCGGCGAAAGTGTAAGCGTCACCTGAAGGCGTGCCCCCGAGCATCTGCATGCTAAAGGCCGCGGCTTGGGGCGGAGTAACGCGGTCGTCGTTGGGCACGAATTCCAATGTCGCTGCGCGGCCACCGTCTTTCAGCGCTGCATGAACCTTTTTCAAGAGTATCTCGCACGTCGTCGCGTCGAAGTGATGCAGGAAATTCGTCAGCAGCACGACGTCGTAGTCAGTTCCATAATCCACATCGAATGCGCTGCCGGGGTTCGTCTGAAAGCGTCCAGCAACACCTGCGGCTTCCGCATTCTGTTTCGCAAGTTCCAGCACGTTTGGCCAATCAACCGCGGTGACTTCAATCTGCGGATTCTGTTTTGCGAAAGCGATGCCGTACAGACCATGGCCCGCGGCAATATCCAACACGCGCAACTTCTGGTCTTTCGCTGGATCGACAAGCTGCGCCAACAACTCTGCGGGCATGGCCATCATCGGCGCCATCGCGCGCGCGAAATCAACCCACACCGGATGCTCAGGCTCGAGCGATTCTGCTGAGCCCGCCGATCCGCCTTTCCGCACTGATTCAGTTAGATTGTCGAAATTGCCTTTGATGTGAGGCGACAGCATGAACTCGCTGACCGTGCCCATGTACGCGGGCGACCGCTTGTCGAGGAAAACGGCGGAGTCAAGCGTCAAACCATAGCGTCCATTTTCCTTCGTCAGAAATCCCATGATCGTCAGATAGTCGCACAGCACGCGCGCGCCCTTTTCTGATGCGGCGCAGCGATCGGCAATTTCCTTCGCGGTCGTTTTGCCTTCAGCGATAGCGGTGAAGACTTCGAGATCGATGCCGGCTTTCAGCGCCTGTGTTCGCTGGTATGCGTTAAGCGTGTCGAATAGTAATGCCGGTGTTGGTTGCTGTCCTGCCTGTGGTTCCGGAGCCATTGATTACCCTTTCGATGGAAATGAAGTGCGAAAGCCTACTAAGTCCAAAGTCCAATGTCCAACGCCCCAATGTCCCGGTCCGGAGACAGAACTCAGACGTCGGACTTTGGACGTAGGACCTTGGACTTAGTTGAGTTTCAGTAAGACCGGTTGAGCAAGTCCATCAATCGAAAGGGTCACGCCATGTGGCGAGGCGACGGGTTCCTTTTGCGGAGAGAGAAAGATTATTAATCCTTGCCGCTGACGTTCGGAATGGGTGAGAGGAGCCTTTAGATCGAAATCGTAGGCGCGAAACTCTTTTTCGAATGTCTTTCGTGAATTCGGATTGTAAGCAAAAACTGCATTCGCTTTCAGGATGTGCGAGACGGCTTGTTTTCCCGAAATCAACTTCCATTCGTTGCCTGAGCCATCGCGCAACTTGAACTTCAGTTTCTTCATCAGCAAAGGCTCACCCCCTTTGTGCGCAATTTCTAGACGCACCGGGAGCAATCCCGCTAATTGCAGGTTCGCTTCGAACAGCTCCTGGGTTTCTTCATCTGTAAGCAGCGGAGCCGCGCGGAAAGTGACCGAACCGAGGTCTGCCGTAGCCGCGCTCGCAGGCATGCGCGCGAGGGCTTCCGGAGACTTAACTTTGTAAAGACTCGAACTACATCCCGTCGCTGCTATCCAAAGCAGGCCAGTTAAGAGTGCTGTGAGACAACGCCGCAGCGGCCAACTTTCACGATAGTTTCTTTGGACGTTCACGTGCTGAGGATGTTGCCTTGGGAGATTCGTTGAAGTCAATTGAACAAAAATGCGGCGGGACTTTTTAGCCCGCCGCCATGTGGGTGTCTAAGGAGAAATCAGCGATGACGATTGCTGTTCGGCGGATTGTGCCGCCGCCTCCCCGATCTTAAGGGTGAGAACTTACGCGGCGGACTTTAAGCTATGCAAGCTTCGCTGTCAATAGAGAAATCCTGTGTAGCACAAAAACATGCACGAACTAGCAGGAGGCAATGCGGCCGCATCGTCCGCGGGCCATCGCCCTCCCTCATTTGTGCTTCTTGATTACCGTTTTGCGCCGCACGCGAATCGGCGCCCGCGCGCTGAGCAGACTCTGGTGTCGATGATTGATGATGTAGCAAAGACCCTGGTGCGTTAATCCCAGGGTGCGCGCCGCGCGAGTGACGCTGCCGTTAGCTTCTTCCAACGCCTGGCGAATCAGCGTGCTCTCAAACTGACGCACTTGTTGTTCAAAGGTAGCGAGGGTGCGCGCCGGCTGCGTCACGGCAACTGGTTGCGATCCGATAAGTCGAGCACACGCCCGCAAGCGAGTTAAAGCCTCGCGCCCGGCATCTTCACCCAGTTTGCTATCGGCCTCAGAATACGCGCGGCTGATTTCGTCAGCCGGAAGATAGATGTGGAGTTCTTCAATCATCGTTAAGAGCGCCCGGCCCGACGATGCCGGATCGCCGGCTGTCTCAGCTACTTCAACCGCGCGGCGAAGCGTCTCCATCGCTTCTTGATTCTTTTGCTGGCGGGCTTGCGTTACACCCAAAGTTTGCAGGCTTTCCACCAGCAGTGATTGCTCTCCGCCGCGTTCAAGCACTGACACAGATGCCTGTGCAATCTTCTCAGCCTCCGGGTATCGCTGCTGCGCGACATAAACGCGGGCGCGCGTTTCGTCTACCTGGGCCGCCGTGCCCACATCGCCGAGGGCGGCAAAGGTGCGCCGTGCGTCTTCAAGAGTTTCAAGCGCTTCGTCGTACCGGCCTAACTCAAGCATGATCACGCCGATGTTGTTTTGCGCCCGCGCGAAGTAGCGTCGGTGGTTTGCCTTCTCGAAATGCACGCGTGCGGCCGTGTGGTCGAGCAAGGCACGATCGAGGTTTTCGAAGCCACCCATTCTCCGCATCACAATCCCGCGCTGCATGTAGTAACGCCCGAGTGACGCATCATCGTTCACATGGTCCAAAATAGCGGCCGCGCGATCGAGCATTGTCAGCGCGTCATTCAGATGATTTGTAGATACTTCGACGGTCGTACTGTTGACCAGAATACGAAGTCTGTTGATTGGATCTTCAGCTTTCGTCAGCGCCGTTTGGAACCAGCGGCGGGCTTCTTCCATTGCGCCCTCGCGCCAAAAGCAAACGGCCAGGTCCGTCTGTGACTCTGCGACTCTTTCACTCAGTCCGAGTTCTTCAAAACTCTTTATGCTCTCGCTGATTAAAGCCTTCGCGAATTGTTGGGCGCCGGGAACTTGACGCGAACTACCGAGCCAACCCGCCAACGCGCCGGCGCGCAGCACCAGTTCCGCTTCTTCTGCTTTCGGCAAACCCTCCGTGCGCGGCCGCTCGCCGATGCCGGGCCAGAAGGCGGCAATCGCATCAAAGGCCGCCTCGTACTCTCCGATGTTCTCCAACTCTTTCGCCGCTCGGCATGCGACCTGCACGCTCCTTTCGGTATGCGCAGCACTGCCTTCCGGCTTCAACAGAGTTTCAGACTCCATCTTTCAGTTCTTCTCCTGGCTCGATGAATGTTTAAAGTCTTCCGAGACGCCGGGCGTTAGTGAGACTGTCCCGCAAAAAACGGTCGCTCCACGGATGAGGCGGCAAAGCTTAATACTGTTGTTATGAAAGTGCTCGAGTTGTTGGATCGCCCGTCCGGCAAACCATCCGCGATTCGGTTTCAGCCCGACAAACTATGAACCCGTTGATGACGCTGCTGCTCTCATGGTGAGATGATCGAGCTTGCTGACGTCAATCTATTCAACCCTTTGCTCTCGAACGCTCTTTGAGCCCTGAGGGTTTATCATCCGACAGTCGCACGGCTTGAGGATTCGTGCACTGTGATCAATTGCGCTAACGGCGCGGATTCTAGCACCTGCGCCACAGCCTGCCAAGATGCGTTTTTTCGCGGAGAAACCGTTAACCGGCCGGAATCCGTGCGCGATTCGGGGGCTTGTGCTATAGTCCGCGCCGTACGCTGAGGAGAAGGGTTTAGATAGAAGGCCTTCCGGCGTTTGAGAAATTATTAACGCCTTCTGCTGTCCTGCCAGCTTTCACGGACCCCTGCCGATGCTGGCTTGGTTGTTGAGCCGAGCGCGGTCGGAGACTTAATGCGAATATTACTGTACAACCCCGATAACGGGGTCACTCACAATTTCATGCCACACCTGTGGATGTTCCTGCTGAAGACATTGACTCCAGCGGAACACGAGGTCCTCCTGATTGATGGCAACGCCCGCCCCATGGACGAGCAACAACTAGTCGAATTTATCCGCAAGGAAAATATTGGCTTGGTCGGGATTGGAGCTATGACGCGGATGATCGCCCGCGCGTACCGGATGGCTGATGCCATTCGCGCCGTGGGTGTGCCGGTGGTAATGGGCGGCCCGCACGTTACTGAGGTGCCGGACGAAGCCCTGGGTCGTGACGGCGGTCCGCGGCATGCTGACGCGGTGGCGCTGGGTGAAGCGGATGAAACCTGGCCGCAGATCGTCATGGACGCTGAGCGTGGACAATTGAAAGACATCTACGCGCCACTCGACGAAACGGGTAAGGAACGAAAACCAAGTTTGCAGCCCTATCCTGAGATTCCCTGGGACAAGATGGATTTGGATCAGTTCGATCTGATACCGAGACCCGTGCGCGGCATACTCAAACGCCAGGGTTCGGGCTGGGGATCCGTGCACATGATTCCGATCGAGTCCGGCCGCGGCTGCCCTTACGGCTGCGAGTTCTGCACGGTGACAGGGTTCTTCGGGGATTCGATTCGATTTCGAAGTAACGAAAGCGTCGTCAACGAATTGCTGCGGTTAAAGCGCCACGCGCGAGAAAACCGCAAGCAGGCCATGGTGTTTTTCATCGACGACAATTTTGCAATCAGTATCAAGCGAACGAAATCGCTGTTGCGGGACATCATTGCGGCGAATGCCCAACTACCGTGGATCGCGCAGATCAGCGCGAACCTTTTGCGGGACGAAGAGTTGGTTGATCTGATTGCGGCGTCGGACGGCAAGTGGATCTTCATCGGTATGGAATCGATTGACTCCGCTAACCTGGCCGATGTGAACAAGAGCTTTAACAAGCCGGCCGAATACGAAGCGGTCCTGAACCGTCTTGCCGATCGCGGCATCTATGCCATCACCTCTTTCATCTTTGGTCTGGATAACGACACGCTGGGCGTCGCCGATCGAACTCTGCAAGCAATCGAATCGTGGCCGCCGGGCCTGCCGATCTTTGGACAGCTCACGCCGTTTCCTTCAACACCGCTTTATCAACGGCTATTGAAGGCCGACCGGCTCACGCGGCCGAAACATTGGCTCGATTTTGCTCCTTTTCACATGGCGCACACGCCGTTAAAGATGAGCATCGAGGAAGTGCACTCGGAATTGAATAAGGCCTGGGTCAGTTCCTATAGCCCTGAGAGAAATGCGAGCGCGGTCGATTCGATCAAAGAAAGACCGATTGGCTATCGAATCATGCACCTGGTGACGCGATTGATTTTTCGCGGCATCTATTTCCCGCAAATGGGTAAGCGCGCGTGGGTCAAACTGTTGTTCGCAAATCGGGGGCTGATTTATTCACTGGGACGTGAAGGGCTGTTTGGCAAGCGACGAGTCGAACGCTCAACGCAGGTGCCCTCCGAGGTGCCCTCCGGTGTTCCCATAACTGAAAGCTAACGACAACCCGCGTCATCGTTTTTGCAGTACCACGGTGCGCGGAATGTCCTGCAGGTCTTTCCTCACTTCAATTAAGTGCCAGATTGCGCGATCGACTAGTTGTTCGATGGCCTCGCCCTGGCCGAACCCAATCTCAAAAATGAAATAGCCATTGTGATGAAGAAGCTGTGGCGTCTCGCGCAGCAGTGCGCGGATGTGATCAAGCCCGTCAGCGCCGGATGCCAATGCCGTTAGAGGTTCGTGCTCGCGAACTTCGCGCTGCAAAGCCGCGATGTCTCCGGCAGGTATGTACGGCGGATTCGACACGATGAGTGAAAAAGCCGCCGACTGACTTACCGTCGAAAGGGAATCGGCTTCAATAAACGTGACGCGATCGCTGACGTGGTGCCGTTGGGCGTTTCTGCGCGCCACCTCCAGCGCGCTCGGCGAGATGTCTGTCGCCGTGGCGTCGGCGTTCTTCAGTTCATGCAACAACGAAATCACGATGCAACCGGAGCCCGTGCCGACGTCGAGGATGGAAAGCGATCTTTCACGGTCCGCAAGCTCGAGCGCTGCTTCGACGATTAGTTCTGTTTCAGGTCTCGGAATTAAAACATCTGGTGTCACTTCAAAGCCCAGTTTGAAAAACTCCTGATGGCCGACGATGTACTGCAACGGCTCGCGTGCAGCACGTCGCGCGATCAAATCGCGAAATCGATCAAGCTGTTCGCCGGTCAGCAGGTCGTCACCATGAGTGATGACGTACGTGCGATCGTGGCTGAGCGCATGCGCCAACAACGATCCGGCTTCCAGCCTCGGATCGATTACGCCGGCTGCCCGTAGCGACTCAGCGCCTGACGCCTGCGCCTGATTGATCGAGATCGCAACAGGGTCGTGTTTTCGTTCAGTCATTGTTGCAGACCAGGACAATCGTATATTACTCTGGCGCAAATTTAACGGTCGCCCGTCGTGGAGAGATTTTTGCAGAGGGTGAGCTTCCCTGTCGGAACTCAGGCGAGATTATTACTTTACTTCGGGTAGCACGAAGCGAGTCTCGTTTCTTCCCGTACGGACGGCGGAATCCCGATCTAATCGGGATTTCGCTTTCCGCAAGGGCTGAGCTTTAACAACTTTCGACGCGCAGGAGATCACGGAGTCATCCGAAATCATGGGAGCCCTGGCCAAAAGCATCACGCTCTTTCTTCTGAATTGGCTCGACGCGCAACTTACCTTGATCTGGGTCCGCTCTGACATCGCAACCGAAGCAAACAATTTAATGGCGCAACTGCTCTCCATCGGAGACGCGCCTTTCCTGCTCACGAAACTCGCCATCGGCGCCTTCTCTGCCTATGTGCTGTATCGATGTTCGCACCTGACAATCGCACGACGCGGAATGAAGCTGGCGCTCACGGTCTACGGCGCGCTAATGCTTGTGCATGCCGCGACCGGACTGTCGGCGATGGGCTGGTCTGAGCCGTTGGCCATGGTCACGCTGGTAAGCGAACTGCCTTTCACCGTCCTGGCAATCTTTTCGTAATCTTCACAATCTGTTAAGCGAAGTGAATTCCGGGGGGTTAACGGAACTCCGTATCCCGTTCGCGCGTTTTGCTAATACCAATTGCGCAAACGTAAACTTCCGGAACCGCATCTCAACAGTGCGTTTCGAAGTGAAGGAGATTCAACCATGTACAGAATAACGGCGCGCCAGATCCTGGTGATTGCTTTGGGTTCGGCGCTTTTCGCTTCAGTCGCGGTGCTCGGCTTCCAGAAACTGTCGCAACGGTTTTATCCGGCGCAAGCCGAGCTCTCGGTGGCGAATCCCGAGACCGTTTCCGATCCGGCGACCGTAAGTGACGAACAAAACAACATCGAAGTTTACAAAGCCGTCTCGCCCGGCGTCGTCTACATTCAATCAACGACGATGGTCCGCAACTTCTTCGATTTGTATGCGGAAGAGCGAGAGGGAGCCGGCTCGGGTTCGGTGATTGACGAGCAAGGCCACATCCTGACCAACTTTCACGTGATTGAAGGCGCAACCCGGTTGTCTGTGCATTTTGGTGGGGGCCGAAACTATCCCGCGACCGTGGTCGGCCGCGATCCGGATACAGATCTGGCAGTGATCAAGCTGGTCGAAAAGCCGAAAGAAGCGATCACGATTGTGCCCTTTGGCGATTCAGACAAACTGATTGTGGGACAGAAGGTCCTGGCCATCGGAAATCCGTTTGGTCTCGATCGAACGTTGACGACGGGAGTCATCAGCGGTCTGCAACGCCCGCTTCGCGGACGGAACGATCGGCCGATTGAAGGCGCGATTCAGACGGATGCGTCGATTAATCCGGGCAACTCGGGCGGACCGTTGCTGGATTCGCGCGGGCGGATGATCGGCATCAACTCGCAAATTCAGTCAACCTCCGGATCGTCAGCGGGCGTGGGCTTTGCGATTCCGGTGAATATCGCGAAACGAATTGTGCCTGAGTTGATTCGCAGTGGTACGGTCCAGCGTCCGAAGCTCGGCATCCTTCCGCGTAATGTCGAATCGCTGAGCAGCCAGGTCGAGATGCCGGTCAACTATGGCGTATTGATTCTGAATGTTCAGCCGGGCGGTCCTGCGGCCAACGCGGGCTTACGAGGCATGGTGCAAACTGATGAAGGCAATCTCGAACTCGGCGATATCATCACCGGAGTTGGTGGTGAACGCGTCGGGAACAATGACGATCTCTACAAGGTCCTCAACAAACATCAGATTGGCGAGACGGTCAATGTCGAGATCTACCGCGGAGCAAGACGCATGACAATCTCCGTGCGGTTAACTGATGCTCCGCCCACGCGTCGGAATATTCGCGACTAGAGACCACCGCCTGCGAGCTGGTTGTCTAAAAGAAAAAAGCGCGTGCCACTGCTGGCGCGCGCTTTTTGCATTGACTGCTTAACGCTGGGCATCAGCGGCGCGCACGAACGGTTGGCTGCCAAGCCGGCTTAGGCCAACGAGAACATTGCTTACTGAAGACAGTAATCACCTTTACATTGCTCTAAGAATTTCTATGGGCAACTTCGACTAGAGGTCGTTACCCAACCCCGACATCATGCCAATTGGCGCCGGCTCCCAAGAAGCAAATTCTTTTAGGACGAGGGGAATTGGTAAAGTTTACTTTAACCGAGATCCCTAAACCGAAAAGCATTGCATGTCGTACTGAACGTCGTGAGGAATCTGTGTCACGTGGAGTAAAGACGTTACTTAGCGTTATCCTTGTATTGCCTTGGAATCCGGACACGACCTTGCCAAACTCGGTCCAATCTCCAGACATTTGTGCTTCTCCACCCATATTTGGCACCCCCGGCGCAAAGAACCTGCTTCCACCATCCCAAGCCTCAATACTACTAACTGAGCAGTTTTCAGCACGAAACAATACGCCGAAATTATCGAGGAACGCACGACCGGAAGGACCACCTCCTGCCGTCGTCGGTAGCCAACTCACCGTCGGGACAGGGATATGAAACCACGTATCTGAATCTTGGTCCGCCCATGATCCTGTTCCTTCATATACTGCCATACTCCCTTCACGATAACCGACCACCGAGGTGAAATTTTTGCCGTCCACGTCCTGTAAAGCACCGCCGGCAGGGTGTTGTGCGACTACAGCATTACCGTGGGCCCACGTTGCCAAGATTAGCGCCATATTGTCCTCCTGAGAATGCGACTGAGTCGTTCTTTGCCTGGTAAATGAATCTACCGTCAAAAATCGACGTTTGGACTCATTGAATTGGCCTCAATTCCATTGGGGGGAGTGTATAGTCGATGAGTGGTGTCCGTCTGTGGTCTAACACACATAACATTGCTGTCCGATGTTGACAATGACCACTAGCATTCGCAATTGTTAGAAAAACAAACGCTGACTTTGCCAGGGTTAAGGCGAGATTTAGCTTAGTGGCTTCGTTGAAAGCAACGTGACAGCACAGTTAATTTCGTGATGAGTCAATGGCTTTTCATCTCAATAGGTACGGCGAAGGGAAGCGCCTAGCTATTGTTTATCTGGTTTCGCCATAAAACCGACGACCACGATTCCTTCCGCATACAACCGGACGACGCGTTCGAATTCGTTGCCTCTTCAGTGCGTTGGCAAGGACTACATGTGGTTTCGTTATTATCCGGATTCCGTAAACCGGAACGGGTTTGATTCAGAGAATGTTACCCCGGCGGCCAGGTCATCTCGCGCCCGCCCAGCACGTGGACATGTAGATGGAAGACTGATTGGCCGGCGCCGCTTCCCGTGTTGATAACGGTGCGATATCCGCCGCTGTCACTCAAGCCATGCTCGTAGGCTACTTTCGCGGCTACGCGCAGCAGGTGACCGAGCAACAGCTCATCCTTTTGTGAAGCATCGTCGAGCGACTCAAGGTGTTCGCGCGGCATGACCAGCACGTGCGTCGGCGCCTGGGGATTAAGGTCGCGAATGACCACGCAGCGGGCATCCTGAAACACCACGTCCGCCGCCGCGGTTCCGTTTATGATTTTGCAGAAAAGGCAATCTTGTTCACTCATATTATCGTCGGGGCCACTCTTCCAGTTGTGCTGACTTCAGTTCAAATTCAGGGCGCAATGGTATCACAGGCCGTGGGGCTCACGCCGCCACAGCACCTTCCTCAGGCGTCAAAGGTGAAGTGACGGATTCACGCACGCGCTCAATGTCCGCGCCGAGCGCCTTTAGTTTAGTTTCGATCTTTTCGTAACCGCGATCGATGTGATAGACGCGATCGATCGTTGTTTCGCCTTCGGCAATAAGTCCGGCCAGTACCAGCGACGCCGAGGCCCGCAAATCTGAAGCTTGCACGCGCGCGCCGATTAGTTTCGCCGGCCCTTCAACGACTGCCTTGTCGTGACTGACCTGAATGCGCGCCCCCATGCGCTGCAACTCGGAAGCGTGCATAAAACGATTTTCGAAGATCGTTTCCGTGATTTCCGAGCGGCCGTTCGCTTGGGTCATCAGCGTCATGTACTGCGCCTGCATATCGGTGGCGAATCCGGGGTACTCCTCAGTTCTGAGATCGCCGGCGCGTATTATTTTCCCGGCAGTGACGCGCAGGGTGCTTTGATTGATCTCTTCAATCTCTACGCCGACATCGCGCAGCTTGCCGATAATTCGATTGCAGTGCTCCGGATTGCAGTCTCTGATTTCCAAATCGCCTTTCGTGATCGCGCCGGCGACAATGAAGGTGCCGGTTTCAATCCGATCCGGAATGATCGTGTGCTGCGCGCCACTCAAACGTTCGACGCCTTCAATTTCGATTTTGGGAGTGCCCGCGCCGCGCACGCGGCCACCCATCTTGTTGAGTAACTCGGCGAGATCGCGCACTTCCGGTTCGCGCGCCGCGTTGTGAATCACCGTCTTGCCGCGGGCGAGGGCGGCGGCCATCATCACGTTCTCGGTGGCGGTGACCGAAATCTTTTCGAACTCAATTTCTCCGCCGGTCAAGCCGCCCTCCGGCGCGCGCGCCACGACGTCGCCCGCCTCGAGAAAAACTTCCGCGCCCATTTTTGTAAAGGCGGCGAGATGCAAATCGATCGGCCGCGCGCCGATCGCGCATCCGCCCGGCAACGACACCCGCGCTTTTCCGAACCGCGCCAGCAAAGGCCCGAGCGCCAACACCGACGCGCGCATAGTCTTCACCAATTCGTACGGCGCGGTCATCACTTCGACATTGGCGGCAGAAATCTTGTGCGTTCGCAGTTCAGGGGTGAGCACTTGTCCGCCGATGTCTTCCAACAAACGCCGCATCGTGATGATGTCGCGGACGTAGGGAATGTTGTGGAGCGTGATCGTTTCGGCGGTGAGAATCGCGGCCGCCATGCACGGCAGCGCAGAGTTCTTAGCGCCGCTGATCGAGACGCGACCTTTCAAAGGATTGCCACCGCGAATGCGAAACTTTTCCACGAGGGAAGATTAGCTGAAAAGATGTTGCGGTGAAAGCGCTTTTCTCTGTGTCTCTGTGAGATCTCAGTGCCTCTGTGGTGAAAATTACTTCGCGACGCTTCACCACAGAGACACAGAGAACCACCGAGGCACAGAGATCAGAAGTGCGCGCTCGATTTGCGATCGGCGCGGCGTGGCTTCTTCTTCCGCCAACGCGGTCCTTCCTCGACACCTTTCAGAGACGCGACCGGCCACAGTTGATATTGGATTTCGGCGAGACCCGCATCGACGACGGCCTTGATTACTTCTTCAGATGATTTGTAGCACTCGGACGATTCGTCGATCGGCACGTGGCCGTCAACGTTCACGAGGATGCCGGCTGCGGCGTATTCATCGTCAATCGCTCGTTGCGACAGAGTCTTTGCGGCTTGCGAACGCGACAGCCGCCGACCCGCGCCATGATTCACTGAGTAGCCGCTCTTCACGGCGCCCGGCAGCGGCCGCAGGATGTAACTGAAATCCTTGTTGCTGCCGGGAATCAACACCGGATGACCCGTGTCTTCCCAAAGCGTCCCCTTCAACAGCGGATAGCCGGCGGGGAATGCGCGCGTCGCGCCCTTGCGATGCACCCAGACGTCGTCGTATTCCGGATGCCATTCCTTTTGCACGAGGTTGTGGCTGATCTCGTAAATCAATTCGAGATCTGAATTGAAAGCTTCACGGAAGGCTTCGGCGACCTGCTCAAAGACGATCAGCCGATTGAGAATCGCGTAGTTGCCGCCGGCCGCCACCGCATTCAGATAATCTCGATAGTGCCTTGAATCAGGAGTGAAGTACCCGAGATCAATGTCGCGAATCTCATTAGGCCTTTCCGTCTTCGCCAACTCGAAATAGTTTGTGGCCAGACCGTGACCGAAGCCACGACTGCCAGTGTGCACCTGCACGAACAGTTCATTTGAGTTCACTTCGCGCTGAAGCTCGATGAAGTGATTGCCGCCGCCGAGACTGCCGAGCTGATGCAGTCCTCGTTCGGGCCGGCCTTTGCCGCCCCAGGGAATCTGCCAATCGTCATCGACCGGGATGCGGTGGCGTTCAGCGCGACTGCGATCGAAAGTCGCGCCATGCTTCTCGACATAGTGTTCGGCGCCGCCGCGGACGAGATCACCGAATTCAAGCTCAGAAAGATTTCGGAAGCGATGACTCTTGCCGCCGGCGCCCATCGCCACGCGCTCCATAACAGCCCGATTAAATTGCAGACGCTTTTCCGGCGTCGCCGCGTCGGCCGGCACGCTTGATTTCGCGCTCATCATCCCGCAACCAATGTCATAGCCCACCGGCCCCATCGCTATCGCGCCGGTTTCGTAATCGGTGATCAGCACACAGCCGACCGGGACGCCGTAGCCGTAGTGCACATCGGGCGTGATCACGACCATGTTCACGCCGGGGAAGCGCGTCGCATTTACAATTTGCCGATAGAGATTGTCTTCCGCGAGTGTGAGGAGCTCGCCGGTAAGAAACAGGCGCACTGGCACATCGCCAGTGTCCGCGGTCTGGAGCGCGTAGTATCCGTCAGCGTGCCAACGCGCTAGCTGCTTCCAGCGGTGCGCGTCGGCCAAACCTTTCTGCGCGTCTAGTGAAGAGGATTTGCTCACGATTGCTGCTTTGCGTTACGAGAGTCTTTCGGCTTTGCCGCCTGATGTGCGGAAGCGCTCTGCGCTTTGGAGTGCGGCGGCAAGCGTAGCGCGACGCCGCTTTGGATTGGCATCGCTAGGTTGGATCCAAAGCGCCGTCAAAGCCGGCGCACTCCAAAAGAGGCCTTCCGCACATCAGGCGGCAGAGCCGCGATGCTAGATAGTTCCTTACACAGCCTGCGACCAAAGCTGTCACGTTTCTCTAAAGAGTTTTTCAACGACGCGTTCAACAGGGTCCTCGGCCTCAACGGCGATCCTCCGTTCGGCGAGAGCATAAAAGTCGCGCCGCTCTTCAAAACGTTTCCGCGCCGTGTGGAGATTCGGCGCCAACGGCCGGATCGTCGCCGAGTTCGAGATCCGTTCCCAGCAAATCTCGAACGGCGTATCCAGCCAAACGGTGACGCAATCGAAGAGCGCAACCATCGTGCGGTTGGCAGCCTTCATCCATGTGCCGCCGCCCAAAGCAATCAGGTGCGCCTGCCGATCCTGAAGGACGTCACGAAGCGCAAGTGTTTCCAATTCTCGAAATGCTGCCTGACCGTCTTGCGTGATGATTTCGGCGGGCGAGCGCCCTTCGCGCCGGCTGATAAACGAATCGAGATCGACAAACCCGCAGTTGAGTTGCCGCGCCAGTTCCGCGCCGACGGTTGTCTTGCCGCAGCCCATGAACCCGAGAATGACGATGCGACGTGTGTTCATCGTTGTTCAGGTTCGCACGCGTCTCGCGTGCTTCGATGACAGCTCGCCAGAGGCGTGCGTACCGCCTGAAAGAAATCACTCAACTACAGACTCGAGTAACTCAAAGAATTCGGGAAAAGAAACGCTCACGCATTCGCTGTCTTCGATTTCTGTCTCGCCGTCAGCGAGCAGTCCAGCAATCGCGAATGACATCGCGATTCGGTGATCGCCGCGCGAGTCAATTCGCGCTCCGCGCAGGCGCGTTTGCCCAGCGACACGCAGCCCGTCATCGGATTCTTCCACGTCCGCGCCCATGGCTCGCAGTCCCGCAACCGTCGCGGCGATGCGATCTGATTCTTTCACGCGCAACTCGCCGGCATCGCGTATCTCGAGACCGCCAACGATCTGGGAACCGACGACTGCGAGCAGCGGCAACTCATCAATCAATCCAGCGATGCGATCGCCGTCAATCGTCAATGGCGGGTCCGTAGATTCTTTGGCGGCGCACGGGCCTTCAACACGAACGACGCCAACCGGTTCATTGCTTTGCTCACGCATATCTTGAAAGTTGACCGTCAAACCTGATGACTTCACGAGGCTAAGAAATGCGACGCGACTGGGATTAAGTCCGACATTCACAATCTCGAGCACCGAACCCTCGATCAGCGCCGCCGCCGCGATGAAATACGCAGCTGAAGAAATGTCGCCCGGAACAACAAACCTGCGCGAGTCAAAACTCGCGGGACCCGTTACGGACGCGAACGTGTGGCCTTCCCTGGGCGCATCTCCCTGTTCGACAGCAACTCCGAACCAGCGCAGCATCCGTTCAGTGTGATCGCGGGTGGGGGTCTGCTCGACGACTTTCGTTTGACCGTTGGCGTTCAGACCCCCCAGCAGAATCGCCGACTTCACCTGTGCGCTGGCAATCAGTAATTCGTAATCGATCGGTCGCAGAGGATTGCGGCCCCGGATGGTGAGCGGCGGGCGACCATCGTTCGAAAGAATATTAACTCCCATCATCTCCAGCGGCTCGATGATTCGTTGCATCGGACGCGAGCGCAGCGATTCATCGCCGGTCAAAGTCGCCTCGAAATCCTGGCCCGCGAGAACTCCGGCCAGCAGACGCATCGTCGTGCCGCTGTTACCGCAATCCAAGGGCTCTTTCGGCGCACTCAAGCCGCGCGTTCCGGCGCCTTGAACCACCACATCGTCGCTTGTGCGGGCAATTGAAACGCCAAGCTGGTCAAGACAGCGCAGGGTCGCCGCGCAATCTTCACTCGTCGAAAAGTTTCGAATGTGCGACGTGCCCTTGGCTAAAGCGGAAATCATCGCCGCCCGATGGGAAATCGATTTATCGCCCGGCATCTCAAGCTTGCCAACGATTCTTTTGGCCGGGTGAATGATCACGAAGGAATCTTAGCGCGTCGTATCGCGACCCCGAAATCGGCGCAAGGTACGCACGCCGCTGGCGTGCTGCTTTTGAATCGAGAGCATGCCGGAGGCATGCGTACCACGCCAAACATGCGCGGACATTGACACACGCCCAGCCCGCATGTTACACGTCCGTCTTCCGTTTGCTCTTGAATTGTCAGCAGCCAGACCGCGATTCCCATGGCTGGAGGCCTGCGCCTTTTGTGACCGATCAAACGACTCGACTCGTTTTGCCCAGCCACATTGAGGCTGTTGCTGACGCTGCCGCCGCGGCGGCTGACTTCGCGCGCAATTGTGGGCTCGCGGACGAAGCAGCTTTTGGCATCGACATGGCTGTGCGCGAAGCCATCACCAACGCGATCGTTCACGGCAACAAGGAAGACGATACAAAGCAAGTTGAAATGACCCTCAACTGTTCGTCGAACGCAGTTGAGATCGAAGTCAGCGATCAAGGCGCCGGATTCGACCCGGTCTCAGTGCCCGACCCGACGGCGGCGGAAAATCTGATGAAGACTTCCGGCCGCGGCAACTTCCTGATGCGCAGCTTCATGGATGAAGTCGAGTGGGTGAGCCGGCCCGAGGGCGGAACGATAGTGCGAATGCTGAAGAGAGTTTGATATTTGATTTTGTACTTTTGATCGCGCCCGAATGCGGGAACTTATCCGTGACGGTGGAATCAAAAGTCCGCAATCAGAAATCGAAAACTTTTCGGGAGACTCTTGAATCATGGCAGAGCTTAACATCCGCGAACGACAAGCCGGCGACGTGACAGTGCTGGATATGGACGGGCGAATCACCATCGGCGATGGCAGTATTGCTTTGCGCAGCGCCGTGCGTCGTTTACTCGAAGAGCAGAAGAAAAAGATTCTGCTGAACCTGGCCGGCGTTGGTTACATCGATTCAAGCGGCATCGGCGAGCTGGTCTCCAGCTACACGGCCATCAACAAGGAAGGCGGCCAGCTTAAGCTGCTCAGCCTGACCCAGAAACTTCAGGACCTGCTTACAATCACGAAGCTGCTCACTGTCTTTGACGCGTACGACGAAGAAGCGGAAGCGCTCAGCAACTTCAAGTAAGCATAAACACGCGCCAGTGATCGCATCACTTCCGCGAACCCACAAACGACGGAGATTGACATGGCTCAACTAGACATCAAACAACGCCAGGCGGGCGACGTAACGATTTTGGATCTCGATGGCGAAGTGCGCATCGGTGACAGCAGCACTGCGCTTCGCAGCGCGATTCGCAATTTGGTTGCCGGTGGCAATCAGAAGCTTTTGCTGAACCTGAAAGGCGTCCGCTACATCGACTCGAGCGGCATCGGCGAACTGATCGCGAACTACACCACGGTCGGGCGCGGCGGCGGCCAACTGAAGCTTCTGAATCTGACGGAAAAAGTCCAGGATCTGCTCGTCATCACTAAGCTGCTCACGGTCTTCGACGTCTACGACAACGAAGCCGACGCGCTCAGCAGCTTCAAATAACCACGTCTCACAGTTTGAGTTTTGATGACGGCCCAGTCCCGACTATACGGGGCTGGGTCGTTCTTATTTCCCGTCTGACAGCCAGGTTCATCTGTGGCTTGGCGTCTCTGTGGCTTGTGTTAGACTGCCGCGGCCGATGAAGCGGAAGTTCGACAAAGACGCCAGCGAACGCATCGCTAACGCCGTCGCTGAAATCGAAAAGAATACGGACGCGGAACTTGTGATCGTCATCCGTGCGCGGTCCGGTTCATATCGTCATGCCGACTATTTGTTTGGCGCCATCGTCGCATTTCTCGGTCTGCTGTTCGCGCTGTTCTCGCCTTTTGTGATTCCCGCGATTGTGGTGCCCATCGATGTCGCGCTGATGTTCATCATCGGCGCCTTCGTCTCATCACGCAGTCCGTCATTTCAGCGATTATTAACGTCGAAAAAGTTTCGCGCCGACACCGCGCGCCAGGGCGCCGCGGCGATGTTTTACGAGGCCGGCATCGCGAACACCAAAGCGGAAAACGGCCTGCTCGTGTACGTTTCGTTGCTCGAAGAACAAATTGAAGTCATCGCGGATCGCGGCATCCTGAAGGCCATGCCACCGTTGCCGTGGAACACAGAGCTTCATGAGCTGAAAGAACTAGCTCGACACTGCGATCCGGAAAAACTCATTCAGTCATTGCGCAAACTTGGTGCTCTACTCGCCGCGCACCTCCCTTGTACCGGCGAGAATCCTAACGAACTGGTTGACGGCCCACGCATCGAATTGAAATGAAGCGTCTGAAATTTGGAATTTCGAATTTGAAATCAGGTCGCTTCACGATCGGCGCGGTGTCGTTTGTGTTTGCCGCCGTGATGCTTGCGGTGTTCGCCACCGAAGCACTGGCGCGTGTCGGCGGCGGCGGGGGCTACGGCGGTGGTGGAGGCGGAGGTGACGGCGACGGTGAAGGTCTCGGCATCATCATCTATCTGATTTTCCGTTTACTGCTTTGGCTAACGATCGAGCATCCCGCGATTGGAATTCCGCTCGATATAATCGTGATCGGAGCGGTCATCTACTGGTTTAGCAGACGCTCAAAAAAACCAGCTTCAGTCGTTTCCTCTTCGCCGGTACTCGGCCTATCGACGGGACCGGGTGGACGGCCTCAGCAGGACATTCAGCGCGCCTTCAACCAACTACGACGCTTTGATCCGAATTTTTCGGAAATCATTTTTACCGATTTCTGTTACGCGCTTTACGGGCGTACACACGACGCACGGGGCAAAGGCAAAGCCGCGCTCGATGACCTGTCGCCCTATTTGTCGGACGCGGCGCGCGCATCGCTTTTTCAATTAAACTCGCCGCAACTAAAGGCCGTGCAGGGCATCATCGTCGGCGCTATGCACGTCGCCGACGTGCGCGGCCTTACGACGCCCACTGTCGAAATGAGCGTCGAATTCGAAGCGAACTACACAGAATTCACGCCGCGCGAAGGTGATCCCCGCGGCGAGATGGCTTACTACGTTCGCGAGCGCTGGGAGTTTGAGCGCAAACGCGATTTGCTTTCGCCGGCACCCGAGGAAGCGACCGCGCTGCACTGCCCAAGTTGCGGCGCGCCCTTGCAGAAAGACACGAACGGCGCGTGCGCTTTCTGTCACACGAAAGTGGAAAGCGGAGAGTTTCAATGGTACGTGCGGAGCGTGCGCACGCTTGGTCGCGAAGCCCGGGGACCGCTCCTCACCTCGAACGTTCCTGAGGTCGGGACACTTAACCCGACAATCATGCAGCCGAACTTTCCGCACGTACGCGCTGCCTTCGAGCACAACAATCCGAGCTTCAAGTGGGCGGAGTTTCAGGCGCGCGCGCGCATGATTTTCAACGAATTGCAGGAAGCCTGGTCGTCTTTGAATTGGGAGCGCGCCCGACCCCACGAGACGGACAACATTTTCCAGATGCACCAGTATTGGATTGAAGCTTACCGGCGTCAGAAACTTCGTAACGTGCTTGAGCGGTATCAAATCACGGGGATGCAGCCCACGAAGATCAAGCAAGACAATTTTTATCAGTCGATCACGCTGCGGATCTTTGCCGAAGGCTTTGACTACACCATCAACGAAGGCGGCCAGGTGGTGGCGGGCTCGCGAACAAATTTGCGTAAATGGAGTGAATACTGGACTTTTATTCGCAACAGCAAAGCGACGCCAGTCGCGGCCCGCGCCGATCTAAACTGTCCAAATTGCGGCGCGCCGTTGAAGGTAAATGCGACCGGCATCTGCGAATTCTGCAGCGGAAAAATCACTTCCGGAGAATTCGATTGGGTGCTTTCGAGGATTGAGCAGGATGAAAGCTATGTCGGATAGATAGACCTCTTTCATGACCGGACCGAGAAAAGATTTTCCATTTGTCATTTATCATTTTTCATTTATTTCGTTCATTTGGGCACAAATGGATACCCGGCGCCGCGCGAGGGACTCAATGGAAAATGGGAAATGCCAAATGATAAATGGAAAATGATCTGTTTTTGGCCCAGCTTTTGCTCTGGTCCAAATGTCACGACGCGGAAAGCTTGACGCGTCTCGACGCGCCTTGCTATTCTCCATTCAGTTCACGGACAACTCGGTTCTAGAACACCCGATCGGTTTATTGTCTCGCATAACTTTCGGTTCCAAGCCGCGCATGCGACTTACCTGGTGACGTTTCAAACTCTGGAGGTGTAAAGGTGGGCTTCAAGGTCGGCCAGAAGGTTGTTTACCCAAATCATGGTATCGGTACCATCGAGCAAATCGAGCAGAAACAAATCGGTGCGACTGCGCTCCCGTTTTACACGCTCCGGCTCGCAGCTACGAATACCCTCGTCTTAGTCCCAGTTACCAACGCGACGGAAGTCGGCCTGCGTAAGCCGATTACGACGTTGGAGTGCGACACGCTTTTCCAAACGTTGGGTTCAGACTTTGCCACCCCGCCGCATGATTGGAAAGATCGGTTTAAGGATTTTTCTGAGAAGATGCGCACCGGCAATATTTTTGAAGTCGCTGAAGTCCTAAAGCACCTCAACTATCTGAGTCACAGCAAACCCCTTTCGTTCCGCGAGCAGCGCATGCTTGAGCGCGCGCATTACCTCGTCGTTTCTGAACTCGCGGCCGTTTGCCGTCAGCCCGAGTGCAACATCGAGCCACGCGTGAATGACGCATTGGCCCAGGCGTGTTCGCGCCACGATGGTAAGTCCAACGGCAACGGCAACCTGCGGCGAGCGGCCGCAGCCGGCGCTCACTGATCGTTGAAGTTGATTTCATGGAAGCGCGCAGTCCCCACAGTTCGGGACTGCGTGCTTTTTTTCGCCGTGATATCATGCTCGAAAACTGTTACTCCTGACTACGATTACGATGGACGATCCTGCTAGTAGTTTCCTCGCCTTGTTTGCTGCCGACACCCAATCGGGGTCTAGCCTCCTCGGGATAGCGCTCAAGTTCGCGGCGGTTCTTTTCTTCTTACTCATAAATGCATTTTTCGTAGGCGCTGAGTTTGCCCTTATTGCTGTGCGTCGCCCGCGTCTGGAAGCGAAGGCTGCGGCTGGTAATAAGCGCGCCGCATCGGCGCTTCGCTTGCTCGACAATCCGACGCTCTTCATCAACGCATCGCAACTGGGAATCACCATTGCGTCGCTGGTGTTGGGCGCGCTTGGCGAACCGGCCTTCGCGGCATTGATAGAACCACTTGCCCTGAGCATCACGCCGCAACCGCAGGCTGCATACCTGGCCCATCTCATCGCGATGGTTATCGCGTTGTCACTGATGACGTTCCTGCACATGGTGTTGGGTGAATTGCTGCCGAAGATGATCGCGCTCGAACGTGCCGAAGCACTGGCGCTGTTTTCTTCAAGGACACTTGAAATCTTTGCCCGACTATTTCGCGCGCCGCTTTGGATTTTCAATCGGACCGGCGCCGGGCTCGCACGTCTGTTCGGATTGAAGTCGTCGTTGCACCACACAGCCGTGTACAGCGAGGAAGAACTGCGCCAACTCGTGGATATCTCGCGCGAAAGCGGTCACCTGCGCGCCGAAGAGCGGCGCTTGATTCATCGCGTCTTCGAGTTTTCCGACACGCTCGTGCGCGAAGCGATGGTGCCGCGCACTGAGATGGCCGCCATCTCAATCGACTGCTCGCTTGAGCACATTCGCGACGCATTTCAGCAGCACGGCTATTCACGGCTGCCGGTTTATGACGGCGCGCTGGACAACGTCGCAGGTTTCATTCACAGCAAAGACCTGATGCCGTTCCTGCTGAAGCCTGAGGCGTTTCGGCTCGAATACGTTTTGCAGCCGCCGATGTACATCGTGGACACGGCCCGCCTCGAAGCTGTGCTGCGACAGATGCAGACGGCCAAATCACATTTTGGCTTCGTCGTGGACGAACACGGCGGGATTGAAGGCATCATCACGCTCGAAGATCTGCTGGAAGAGATCGTTGGCGACATATCTGACGAGCATGACGAGGAGGTCAACGAGCAAATCTCGAGGGTGGATGACCGCACGTATTTGCTCGACGGCGCGCTCGCGGTGCGTGATCTGAACAAGCGCCTGAAGACGGCGCTGCCTGAATCCGAAAGCTACATCACCATTGGCGGGTTTCTAATGACTGAAGCCGGCCACGTCCCGCAACCCGGAGAAGTGATCGAGCACGACAGCCTCAAGTTTCACGTTGAGAAAGTTGAACGAAGACGAGTGTTGCGAGTGAAACTGGAGTTGCCCGAAAACCGCGAAGAAATGAAATCAGAGGATGCGGGCGGTTCGGCAAGCGTGCCGGCCTGATCTATTCGACCGCGACAAACAGATTACTGCTGAATCGTTTCGCTTCATCGAACCATGTTTGCTCGCGCACGAATCCTGTTTGCTGCGCGAGGGACGACAGCTCTTCCAGATCGTACTTGTAAGCGTTCTCCATGTGAATGCGCTCGCCTGCTTCCAGCGTGATAGACAAATCGAGGCCCGGGATCGTCACGGACTGCTCGCGTAAACTCTCGAGATAGACATCGATCCGCCCCTCGTGATCGTTGTAAACGGACCTCAAACCAAAGGCCCACAAGTCAAAGTCAGCCCCGAACTCGCGATTGATCCGCGCCAACTGGTTCAGAATGAACGCGCGCGTCACGCCGAGTGAATCGTTGTAGGCGCGCTCGAGCGTCTCCCGATCTTTTTTCAGATCAGCGCCCAGAAGCAACGCGTCGCCCGGCCGCAGCCCTCGGCGGATCGTGCGCAGAAATGTCGATGCGTCCTGCTTTTCAAAGTTGCCGATATTTGAGCCGAGAAACAGCACCAGCGCGCGTCCTTGTGCCGGCGGCTTGAGCGCCGCAAGACCGTCAAAGTAATCCGCCGCGTAAGCTTCGATCTGCAAGCTCGGATACGCCTGAAGCAAAGTGTGCGAACTCTCTTCCAGAGCAGAAGGCGAAATGTCGATGGGAACAAACAGCAGCGTTGACTGAATCCTGAGCAATGCCTCGATAACCCGGCGCGTCTTCTCGGCACTGCCACTGCCAAGTTCGATCAGGGTCTGACAGTCGGGAACTGCGCTGACTATCTCATCGGAATGCTGCGTGAGAATCTCAGTCTCGGCGCGCGTCGGGTAGTACTCTTCAACCTGACAGATTGCTTCGAACAGTTTCGAACCAAGCGCGTCGTACAGGAACTTTGGGAAAAGCTGTTTCGGCTTTGAGGAAAGGCCTTCACGCACGTCGCGCGCGAAGTCGGCATGTCCCTTTTGTTTCGTCAGATCGTGAACGACAAATCTGCGGGAGGACGTTTGCGTTTGAGGCTGCGACATCGGATTTCTTCCGGCCTACGCTTCAGCGGTTCAGACCGGCTTCCCATGCGGGAGAATCTCCAGTAAGAGCGCGAATTATACGCGGCGGATCGAAGAAACAAAAAGGAGCAGCCGAGCGTGATGCTCAACTGCTCCCGTCGAAAGCGCTCTTTTATCGAGCGTTTAGTAGCGCAAGTTGTTAACTTGCGGTCCGCAACTTAACAAGTTGCGTTACAAAATTAGATGATAACGACCCGCGCTCGCGGCAATCGCGCCGGGACTGTCACCTCGACCGGCGGAATGACCGGCACGGTGATTTGCGGCGTTTGAATGGTGATGGCCGGAATCACCGGGATGGTGATCTGCGGCGTCACGATAGTTCGTATATCGGCCCCTGATCCGGCCGGCGGCTTTTCCGGAGTGACGATTACACTGCGGGTGTTGCGATCGCGAACGACTGTCAGCGTGACCGGACCATCTTGCTTCTTGCCGATGGCGCGCGAGATGTCTCCCGGTGAAGCAACCTTTTCGCCGTCAACCGCCGTGATCACGTCGCCGGCTTTCAATCCCGCCTTTGCGGCCGGACTATTGTCGTTCACCGACGTGACGAGGATACCTTCGCTCACGCCGAAGTACTCGGCGAGTTGTTTCGTCAACGTCTGGGTGCCAATGCCCATGCGGCGATAAGAACCGGTGTTGAAGACCCATGTGCCGTTGCCACTCTTGATCTTCGGCATGTCCTTTCTGAGCTGTTCCATTCTCTGCCTGACGTCTTCACGAATCTTGGCGTTCAACATGCCGGTGCCCTGCCGCTTGCTGAGCGTCGCGGTAACTTCCTGCTCAGAACCGCCGCGGCTAATCGTCAGTCTGACATTTTGATCCGCGGACGATTCGCTCACCAGACGATGCAGTTTGCGTGTGCTGGTGACGGACTCACCATTGAAGCCCAGAATTACGTCGCCTTTTCGCAGTCCTGCCTTTTCCGCCGGGCTGTCCTTCATGATTTCGCTCACACCGACGCCGCGCACGTCACGCATGCCATAGGTGCCCATGTTTTCTTTGGTCACATCCTCGGCGTGGACGCCGAGAAATGTGCCGCCCTGAAGGAAGAGAGTGAATTTCTGATCATCCTGCCAGGTCGGCATGTTCTTGAAATCGAAATCGAAATCGAAATCGAAGTCGAAATCTTCGAAGTCTTTGAAATCCCACTGAGCAACCTCAGCTTTTGGTGATTTTGGAGCTTCCTGCGCTTTGGGAGCTTCCTGAGCAGAAACGATGATGCCGCTCACGATCAGACCGCAACTGAGCACGATCGAGAGAGTCAGCAGCAGTTTACGAATTGTCATACATAGTCCTCCGATAGGTTTTGAGGCTTTCACGCGGGCGCGGGCAGCAGAGTTCCAAATTGTTAAGCCGGGACGGCGGGCTCAGTCAGCCCCGAGCTTTCGATAGATTTCGCGGCCATCGCTCATTTCCAGAGCGATTTTGCCTTCGGAGTGGGCGTGATCGAGGTGGGCAACCGCCTCAGAGACAGCTAAAAAGCGGTGGACGTCGTCAGCCTCGGGAAACAGTTGGCGGGAGACCTCCCACGCCGTGGCCCCGCTCTTTGGCACCAGACGCAGAACGTTCGCCTGGCGCTCGTTGATGGCGCGGAGGTAACGATTGAAGAGTTCTTCGTAGTCGTGAATCGGTTCGCCGTGGCCGCCGTACACCAGAGTCGGCGCAAAGCTGCGCACGCGCGCGAGGCTGACCAGATATTCAGCTAAGGATCGAAATCGCCGTGAAGGATCGATCGGATCCGGCGAGATGACTGGATTCGGCGTCACGCGCTTCAGCACGCAATCGCCGGCGATGAGGGTGCGATCCGCTTCGCGCAGAAACGAACACGAACCGGGAGTGTGTCCGGGTGTGTGTATGACACGCAACGCGCCGGTTTCGAACTCCAGCTCAGCTTCGTCATTCAATTCGGTGCAGTGATCGTCTTCGAGCGCGTCCGCGTACTGTCTCACGTGATCGTAGAGTTCACGCATCGCGCGCAATTCATCTTCCGGCACACCCGCGCGCATCAGCAGGCGCAAACTGTCGTCGTGTTCTAGTCGCCCCATGCGATGTCCAGTTTCCCAATTGTGGACGAACACCTCGGCGTCTTTGACTTCATCGCGCAGTGAGCGCGCCAGTCCGCAATGATCTTCGTGCGCGTGCGTCAGGACGATCCGGCGGATGTCTGCCACACAGAGTCCCGCCTGTCTCAATCCCGCGCGCAGGGCTTCGATGGCTTCTTTTGTTTTCGGGCCCGTATCGATGATCGTGATCGGATCTTCTTTGATGAGGTAGACGTTAACCGGCCCGATGTAGAAGGGAGTTGGAACTGAGATGGGAACTATCTTCATTGACTCATTGATCCATCGATCCATTGAATCATTGAAAGTGAATCAATGACCCAATGAATCAATGAGCAATTCTCAGTAGCTGTACTTGTTCGCCGCGATCATCCCGTCGGCGATTCGCTGGCGCGCGGCGACAGTATTAATCGGCGTCATCTTTGTGAATCGGCGTAACGCGGCCAACAGCGTGCGCAGTTCATCGCCTTCCGCCATCGCCGCCAGCGTATTCTTCGCGTGCGCTTCGATCCGCTCGACCGCGTCATTGCAGAAAACGCGAGTCATATCGACGTAACGCGCTGCGGCGTCTTCGCTCTGAGAAGCGGCGAGTTTTTGTGTGCGCAGAATCGCCGACTCCATGGCGAACGCATCCATGATGATGTCGGCGACGCCCATCAGAATCTCCTGTTGGTCGGACAGACCCATCATGTACTTCTGCGCGGCCGTACCCAGCGTCATCAGCGCCACCTTCTTCGCATTGACGGCCAGCTTCTGTTCAGCCGCGAGCAAACCTTCGTCAGTGTCGAACGAAGGCATCGACGGATTGAGAATCTCGTCCATCAAGCCCTGCGCCGCCGGAAGCAGCGCCAACCGGCCCGTCAACGCGGCCTTCATCAAGCGTCCCGGAATCAACATGCGATTGATTTCGTTGGTGCCCTCAAAGATGCGATTGATACGCGTGTCGCGGTACGCGCGCTCGGCGGGATAATCAGCCGAGTATCCATAACCGCCGAAGATCTGCACCATCTCGTCCGTGATGTAGTCGCAGTATTCCGACAGCGCAACTTTGATAATCGAGCATTCAGCCGCGTACTCCTCGATCGCTTTCAGGCGCGCGTCCATGTCCTTCGAGTCTTCAATCGCGCCCAGGCCTTCTTCAATCATTCCGAGCGTGCGATAGGTCATCGCTTCGCCCACCCATGTGCGCACCGCCATCTCGCCGAGTTTCGATTTGATGGCGCCGAACGAAGAGATCGGTTTCCCAAACTGATGCCGCTCGTTGGCGTACTTCACCGATTCGGTGACAGCGAGTTTCATCCCGCCCAGACACATCGCACCTAGTTTGAAGCGGCCGATGTTCAGAATGTTGAAAGCGATCTTGTGGCCCTTGCCGACTTCGCCTAACAGATTTTCAACCGGCGTTTTCGCGTCAGCGAGAATCAGCGGCGTCGTGCTTGAGCCTTTGATGCCCATCTTGTGTTCTTCCGCGCCGGGATGGCAGCCTTCCTGCCGCTCGACGATGAACGCCGTGAACTTGTCACCATCGACTTTCGCGAACACGACGTAGATGTCCGCAAAGCCGCCGTTCGTGATGAACATCTTCTCGCCGTTGAGTACGTATTGCGTGCCGTCCTCGCTTAGTTTCGCCGTAGCTTTGGCGGCCATCGCGTCTGAGCCTGAGCCGGCTTCAGTTAGAGCGTACGCCGTCACCAATTCGCCGGCGGCAATCGGCGGCAGATACTTTTTCTTCGCGGCTTCCGTACCGAAATAGACAATCGGCAACAGGCCGATGCCGCTCTGCGCGCCGAGGGTCGTGGCGAAAGAAGCTGAGCGACCGAGATACTCTGCGATCAGCGCGCTGCTGGTTTGATCCAGGGCGAGGCCGCCGTACTCTTCGGGAATATTCGCGCCGACCAGCCCGAGTTCGGCGGCTTGCTTGACCAATTCGCGCGCCAGCTTCCAGTCCTTAGCCTCGAGCTCGTTGATGCGCGGCAGAACTTCCGCGTCCATGAACTGCCGGGTAGTGTCGGCAATCATGCGGTGCTCTTCATTGAAGTCCTCAGGGGTGAAGACTTCGGACGGCGTGCGCTCTTCAATCAGGAAGCTTCCGCCTTTGATGATTTCTTTTCGTTCGAGTACGGCTGCCATAATGGTTTCCTTTCAATCATTCCGTTTAGCGGCAGCACTTGTGCCGCCACGGGCCGGCGGACAAGTCCGCCGTCTAAACGGTTAAAGAGTTTTTAGTTGATTCGTAATTTCCGACGGCATGATGGTCTGCAGTTCGGGATACTTTTCCGCGATCCGAATCAAATCAAGTTCATCCTTCTTTCGTTTGGACAAACGTCGTTTCGGATCGCTCCAAGCCCAAACTTTTCCGCGTACGATATTTGAAAGCGAGGCTACTGGAACGTCGACGCCCAAGACCGCCTGTGTTTGAGTTTCCGAGAGAAAAGCCTGATAGCGCGGATCGGTCGTAAATTGAATCCGCAGCTCGCTTCCTTTCATTTGCGCGTTCACTGAATGCTCGTGCGCAGTAATGTCGAATCCGGCAACGGCCAATTCGTTCTGGATCTCGGGCAGGGCAGACGAGGCAACTACAATGTCCGCGTCTGTCGTGAAAACCGGCTCGACATAACAATTCACCGCGAGGCCGCCAACTAAACACCAGCGGCCATGCTTGTTTAGAACCTCGACCACGGCAGCAAAATCGCTGGCTCCGCCATTGGTCACAGATTCAAAAACCTCAGTCGCAGTCATCACAACCTCTCAATAATTCCTGCGGCGCCCATGCCACCGCCGACACACATCGTTACCATCCCGTAACGCGCACCACGTCTTTCAAGCTCGCGCAGGATGGACGCCGTCAGTTTCGCGCCGGTGCACCCCAGTGGATGACCCAGCGCAATTGCGCCGCCATTCACGTTGACTTTGGCGGGATTCAGCTCGAGCGTCTTGATTACGGCGAGTGACTGCGCTGCGAATGCTTCATTCAGTTCGATGACCGCGATGTCGTCGAGCGTCAGCCCGGCGAGTTTCAGCGCTTTCGGAATTGCATACACCGGCCCGATGCCCATTTCTTCCGGCGGACAGCCGGCGGTTGCGTATGCCACGAGCCGCGCCAGAGGCTTCGCAGCGAGCTCCTTAGCGCGATCTTCAGACATGACAATCACGGCCGCTGCGCCATCCGACATCTGCGAAGAATTGCCGGCAGTGATCGTGCCTTTCATCTGGAAAGCCGGCTTCAAATTCGCGAGCGCTTCCGCGGTGCTGTCGCGCCGCGGTCCCTCGTCTCTATCAAAAGTGACCTCGCGGCGTTGCTTCTTGCCTTTCGGGTCGAGCTCTTCAACGGTGACCGTTAGCGGCACCGTCTCGTCTTTGAATTTGTCGGCATCCAAAGCGGCCACCGCGCGTTGATGCGACTGCAACGCAAATGCGTCCTGCTCTTCGCGCGACACTTCGTACTTGCGCGCGACGTTCTCAGTCGCCAAACCCATGCTCAGATAAAAATCCGGGTACGTGTCCATCAAAGTCGGATTCGGCCGGATGATGTGACCACCCATCGGAATCATCGACATCGACTCAAGTCCGCCGGCTACGATGACGTGCGCGCCATTCGTGCGAATGCGGTCGCTGGCCATCGCGATTGTTTGCAGTCCTGACGAGCAGAACCGATTGATCGTCATGGCGCTGGTCTCGACCGGCAGGCCGGCGCGAATCGCGGCCGCCCGCGCGACGTTCATGCCCTGTTCAGCTTCGGGCATGGCGCAGCCCATGATCACGTCGTCGACTTCCGACGCTTCAAGGCCCGCGACGCGCGCGATAGCTTCTTTGATTGCCGCGGCGCCCATGTCGTCGGGGCGCGTGTCGCGGAGAGTGCCTTTCGGCGCTTTGCCGACGGCGGTACGAACTGCGGAAACGATTACTGCGTCTTTCATGATCTTTTTGTCCAGAGTCCAACGTCCAATGTCCAAAGTCCGCGGGCCCAACCTAACATTGGACTTTGGACTTGGGACTTTGGACTTAGTTACGTAGCGGCTTTCCCGTCTTCAACATATGCCCGATCCGATCCTGCGTCTTGCGTGTGCCGATTAGCGAAAGAAAAGCTTCACGCTCGAGATCGAGCAAATACTGCTCGCTGACGCGCGTCGCATGATTCAGATCGCCACCGGTCAGGATCCGCGCGAGCTTCTCGCCAATCAACGCATCGTGATCGGAAATATAGCCAGCGCGCTTCATCAAATGCACGCCGAGTTTCAGAGTCGCTAGGCCGGGCGCGCCCAGAGCCAAAATATCCGTGCGCTGCTGAGGCTGGACGTATCCGGCTGCCGCTAACGCCAGCACTTGCTGCTTCGCGTCAGCGATCAGTCGATCGGCATTCATCGAAATCGAATCTTCTTCGCGTAGGAAACCAAAGTCGCGCGCTTGTTCGGCAGCAGTTGCCACCTTCGCCAAAGCGATCGTTTCGAAGGCGCGCTTCACGAACGGAAACGGATCGGCGTCTTTCATGTCCGCCGGAATCGAATCCATCGCCCGCACCAACATCTCTTTCGTCCCGCAGCCCGCCGGAATGATCCCGACGCCGACCTCAACCAATCCGATGTAGGTCTCCGCCGACGCACGCACGCGGTCCGCGTGCAGGACCATTTCGCAGCCACCGCCAAAGACCATCTGGAACGGCGCGACGACGACTGGCTTTGCTGAGTAACGCAGACTCATCACCGACGATTGGAAATAACGGCCGATCATGTCGAGCTCTTCCCAGTTCTCGTCCTGCGCCTCCATCAGCATCAGCATCAGGTTGGCGCCCACCGAAAAGTTCACGCCCTGATTGCCGACGACTAGGCCCACGAAATTCTTTTCGGTTTCAGCGATCGCAAAGCGCAGCATTTCAAGCGTGTCACCGCCAATCGAATTCATCTTCGAATGGAACTCGAGACACGCCACGCCGTCACCGAGATCGATCATTGAAGCGCCGGAATTCTTTTTGATGACTCCGGTGCGATCCTTGAGCGACTTGAGAATGATCGTGCCGGGCGGATCAGCAAGCGGCACGTATGCAGAAGAGGCAAAATCAAAATAGAAGCGCTGGCCGTTTTCCTGTTTGTAGAAAGTCTTCGCGCCGGAATCGAGCATCGCCTGCACATTGGCCGGGACGGCGCGGCCTTCTTCCTTCAGCTTCGCAACTGACTTTTCCACGCCAATAGCGTCCCAAACCTCGAACGGCCCAAGTTCCCAACTGAATCCCCAACGCATCGCGCGATCGACTTCGACGACGGTGTCGGCGATTTCCGGAATGCGTTCGGCTGTGTAAGTCAGGGTTTTTGAGATCGTCTTCCAGAGAAACGCACCGACACGATCCTTTGACCAAACGACAGTTTTCAAACGTTCGCGCGTGTCCTCGATATTCTTGGCGACGTCGAGCGAAGGCAGCTTCACCTTCTGCGCCGCGCGATAGTCGAGCGTGGCCGTGTCCAGCGTCCAAATCTCGCGTTTGCCGCCCTCGCCTTGCTTGCGCTGATAGAAACCGGCCTTCGTCTTGTTACCCAGCAGCCGGCGTTCAATCATCTTCGTGACGAACTCAGGCATCACGAACATTTCGCGCTCAGGATCGTCGGGAAGATTTTCATGCAGGTTCTTAACGACGTGCGCAAACACGTCGAGACCGACAAGATCGAACGTGCGGAACGTTGCTGTCTTTGGACGTCCCGCTGCGGGTCCGGTGATCTTGTCCACCTCTTCAATCGAGTAACCGTCGTCGATCATCGTGCGCATCGTGACCAGTGCGCCGTAGGTGCCGATGCGATTCGCAATGAAGTTCGGCCGGTCCTTCGCGACGACGACACCCTTCCCCAGCCGCTCATCGAGGAACCCCGACATCGAGCAAGAGACTTCGCCTTTGGTCCCTTTCGTGGGAATCAACTCGACCAGGTGCATGTAGCGCGGCGGATTGAAGAAGTGCATGCCGAGGAAGTGCGCGCGGAAATCATCAGAGCGTCCTTCGGCCAGCAACTTGAGGGGAATGCCGCTCGTATTTGAAGCGATGACAGAACCGGGCTTCCGATGCTGCTCAACTTTTTCGTAAAGGCTGCGTTTGATTTCAAGATTCTCGACGACTGCTTCAATGATCACGTCGCAGTCTTTCAGCTTCGGGAGGTCGTCTTCGAAGTTGCCGACGGTGATGAGGGAAGCCCCATCGGCGGTAAAGAACGCCGCGGGCTTGGCTTTCTTCGCGGCTTCGTAACCCGCACGAGCGATCGCGTTTTGATCGTGCACCCTTCCTAACGGTCGGGTTTCTGCCTCACTCGAGCCTGATGACGCGTCCTGCGGCGCGATATCGAGCAAGACGGTCGGAATGCCAGCATTCGCGAGGTGCGCAGCGATTTGCGCCCCCATGGTTCCAGCGCCCAGAACGGCGGCTTTTTTGACGGGTATCATGGCCGCAAGATAATACTGAATGAGTATTCATTCAGCAAGCGAGTTCACCCCTAAAACAAAAGAGAAACCATGTTGTGGGTTCGGTCATAAAGTGAAATTCATAGGCCATAAAGTGAAATCTGTCGGTCATAAAGTGGTGCGCTTTGGGTATAAAATGAATTGTCTCCTGCGACGGACGTGCCACCTTCGAATCTGTGCCACTACCAGCTTCTCCGATGGGAGTCCGCGAAGACCATTAGCTTTTCGGGAGAAGCTTGACATCCCGGCCAGGCAGGCGTAAATAAAGCCTCAACAAGCAGGTCGAACGAGTTGTACTGAGACATCACAAGATCTGCCCAAGTCCTCGGCGCGATAAAACCTCGATCCGCCGCCCGAGTTTCACTTGGCTCCTCATCTCCTGACGCTCTCGCGCTACGAAAAGGACCAAATCAAAGTCGGCCTGCCGCGCAATTTGGGTCATGACGAGTGTGGATACTCACCCGTTCATAGTCCGTGACCACGAGCGAGTTCCTGCTTGACTACCTGAACATCATTATTTGGAGAGATAACACAATGCCTCACACGAAAAATACACACACGCTAGTGGTATCTACAATTGGTCTGCTTTTGATCGCAACCTTGCTGGTAATTTTGGGGGGCACACGGGCTTCAATTTCGAATTCGATTTCGCAAACGCCCGTTAGCGGGCCTGATCCCACTTTCGGTAGTGGAGGGAAGGTCACTACTGATTTCTCCGGTCACGTTGATTTTGCACATGCAATTCTGATTCAGCCGGCAGATGGCAAGGTATTAGTCGCGGGGGTTGTAAATCACATGCCAGACATTGGTGGTGACATAGGCTTATCACGCTATAACCCGGATGGAACACTCGATGGCACATTCGGCATTGGCGGCAAAGTAACCACTGACTTTTCTGGCGGTCACGAGGGGGTTAATGCTATCGCCATTCAGACGGACCAGAAGATCGTGGTTGCGGGTGAGGCAGGGCACGACTTCCTGACAGTGCGTTATCACCCAAATGGTACGCTCGATTCATCGTTTGGTAGCGGAGGAAAGGTGGTAACCGATTTTTCTGGGTCGACAGATTGGGCACGCGCTATTGCGATTGAATCAGGCGGGAAGATTCTTGTTGTTGGTGTTGCCGATTATGGCGGTGGTATCGGAATGGCGCGCTACAATCCAAACGGTAGTCTGGATGAAAGCTTCGGCATTGGTGGGAAGGTCGTTACGAGTTTCATCGATAGTAATGATGAAGCGCTGGATGCCACTATTCAGTCAGACGGTAAGATCATTGTAGTTGGTTATAATTTCGTCAGCAATATCGACTCTGAATTCCTTATAGTTCGTTACACAAGCATCGGCGCACTCGATTCCACCTTCGGCGATGGTGGCAAAGTGGTTACTGAATTCTTTGGTGGGTCGACATGGGCAAGCTCCGTTCATATTCAGACTGATGGCAAACTAGTTGTCACCGGAACCTGTCAAAACGGCAGCAACACTGATTTTGCTCTGGCGCGTTATAACAGTAATGGTGACCTTGATGTTTCATTCGGCTCGGAAGGAAAAGTCCATACCGACTTTGGCGGCCAGGAGGTTGCATTCGCAGGCGCTCTTCAAAATGGCAGGATAGTTGTCGCTGGAAGTAAGGCAAATCCGATTACGGGGACAGCGGAAGATTTCGCCCTCGCATACTACGATCTACACGGTGTGCTAGACACTTCATTTGGCTTTGAAGGCAAACTTACGACCGACTTTTTTAACGGTTCGGACCAAGCTTATGCCGTTGTAATTCAGCCTGATCATAAGATTCTGCTGGCTGGTAGTGCCAGTCACAACGATCAAGGTGACTTCGCGCTAGCACGCTATATCGGGGGTTCGGTTGATCCAACACCGCCTGTCCTGACGGTGCCCTCCACGATCACCATGACCGCCACCAGTCCCGCTGGAGCAGTTGTGACTTATTCTGTTTCGGCGACCGACAACCTCGACCCAAACCCAGTCATAAGCTGCACGCCTCAGTCGGGCAGTACGTTCGCTATCGGCGCCACCTCAGTCAATTGCACGGCAACTGATGCCTCCGACAACACCGCTCATGATAGCTTTTCAGTTGTCGTGGCGGATATTCCACCGCCTCCCCCGCCAATACCGCCGGCTGTCAGAGACAAGATAAAGGGAATCGCGCTGGGTGTGATTAAGCGCGCGAACGTCTACTACAAGGATAGAACTGGGTACCATTGCATAGATCCCAATTTGCCTCTTGAGCAATGCGATCCAGGCCTTGAGTTTAGAGAGCTACGAGGTCCTCAGGATCTTCTTGGCCCCGACGCACGCTTTCCTAACACCACGCCTAACATCCAGATCCTCAACGACAGTAAAACCGGATGGGTTCGATTATGGGTGGACTGGCCGACGTTTCAGCCATCCGATGGTGATCTTAAGGTAATGCGAAACGACCCCACCAGTACGACCACAGATGACTTTCTGCGCGTCATGCCGCTCTCGAATATTGAGAGTGACCCGAGAACGAAGCCTTTCCTTGATAATCTGGATGACCAGATTAAGTTGGCTCGCGGTCAACACCTAAAGATTATTCTGACTGTTTATAGATTTCCGTTGTGGTTGCGGTACCCCGCATGTTTGCCCGGTTGTTTGTTCGAAGAGCGAGACCCCTTTCTCAAAGTGCCGGACGACCTGAGCAATAGCGGTGCTTGGGGTCAATGGATCAGCTATTTGGTCGAGCGTTATGGCTACTCAGACACAACGAAATCCTCAGGTCGATACATAGATTTTCTGGAAGTGTGTAATGAGCCAAACCTAACCATGTGGCCTCAACGTGTGGGTGATATGACAAACGGTCAAATCATCATAGCGCGTAGGGTAGCGCAGATGTTCAAGACAGCCCAACAGATAGTTGACGCACGTAACACCAGCATTCAGGGTCAGCTTGATGCCGAACATCCAACTACCATCGGATTGGCCGGTCCCGCGACCGCAGATGTAGACGACCCGAACGGGGCCGGTCGGATAAAGAGTACCGGCTACGACATCTTCGCCAGAAAACTGCTGGACGAACTTTCAGAGTTGCGGTTCCGCCCTAAAAACTATTTTGCATGGTCGCATCATAACTACCGGGATATTGAAGACGACCTTGCCAGCGAATTCAAGCTGTTTCCGGGAGACGACGTTCCCAATCCCGATTATGCGCGAACTAATTCCGCTCACTGGATCTGGCAATTGCTGGTAAATGGCGAACGCGACAGAAATAATTCCCTATACAAGTGGACCGGATGGCCACGGGCTAATCAGCCTGAACTCTTGGTTGATGAGGGCGGCGCGCGTTTATACGGCGTAATGAAGAAATATCGTATTTGCCCGCAAGACATACAGCGTATCAAGAACAAGCAGGCATCATTGCTTAAAAAGAACTTCGACAGAATGGATCGGAATCGTTTAGGCCAGGGAATAGCAATGGTCGCCAATTATCTGACTTATACCGATCCCTGTAATGATACTGGTCTGTTTGATTTCATCGGTGTCTGTCAATCAGGGGATCGGCCATCTGGTGCGCCCTTTTTCCCCGTTTGGACAGATAGAGCAGACAATTGCCAACCCAGTCCTCAAAGTAACCCTGATCGATGGTTCAATACGTGTTATCCCTCTCGCAAGGCACCCAATCCGTTACCTCGGGAATGCACGGGCGCACGGGGAGGTCAGCGCTCCGCCTACGAGACGTGGAAACGTCTCCGGTCGTCTCCTTAAGATGTCCGTCGGCGGAGTTCTACCTCGCGAGATGTGAACACACTCAAAGTCCTCGCAGGCTGCGTCGGCGCCGCAGTTGTTAATGATCCCGACCGGAAGGCGAGGTCGCCTGAGACAGGCTCGCGCAGGAAAATGTCGCGATAGTGACAAGTAACGAAATCCGTGCCGGTGTCGATGGGGTTGAAGGGCACGTCCGCGCCGACGTCGGCTTAGAAACCAACTCTTGCGAACCGCATTCCAATACGGGTTGCCGGTGCTGTAGAGGTCACGCGTTGCCGATTCGGTGGCATATCGCACGCCCGCGAAGGTCGCCGACGGAACAGGTAAATGGTGAGCGCGCCGAAGAAGACGGCTGCGGCCTGGTCGCGTCCGATCTTCTTGACGAAGATGCCGGTAAACGGATGGTCCCGCTTCCGGACAGCAGATAGAAGACGACGTTCTGAAGGCCGCTGCTGAAGTGCGGATCCATTCCGTCGAAGTATGGGCTGAAATGATCGAAGCTGTTACCGTCCGAGCGCGGGTCGAGCGCGAGATACAGGTTATTTTCATCGACAGCCTATCAACCGATGAGTTGTATTGCTCATTTTCACTGCCCTGCTATGCTCTATCACAGCCAGCTAATGACACCGATTCCGAATGCTGGAGCAGGCGCTGTTGTGAATGACTACCGATCAAATACAAACTAATTCTCTTCAAAGCGATTCCAAGCGACAGGCCATACCCCCGCTAAGAGGGTTTGAATACCAGATTTGGCAGAGTGTTCTTCAATGGATAACGCTACAGCCAGATCAGGTTTTGTTTCTTGAGGGGGCCGAGGATTTCGATATTGTTGGCGCCGTGAGCGCCGAGACCGTTCAGGTCAAAGACACTGCCGCATCAGGCACAGTGACCCTCAATTCAAGTAGCGTTCTTGAGGCAATCGCTCATTTTTGGGAGCACCAAAGTAACAATCCTTCCTTGGTCGTTCACTTCCGGTTCCTTACGACATCTCATCGAGGGACGGAACAACGGAACCCTTTTGGGGCTATTCGAGGTCTCGATTATTGGGACCGTTGCAAACATTCTCGCACTGACCTTGCAGCTTTACGATCCTTGCTTTTGACCAAAAAGGTTCTGCCGACGGCATTGAAAGATCTCATTTCTACTGCTGCTGATACTGAACTGCGGGAAAAGCTAATTCGACGGATCACTTGGGAAACTGGACAAGGTGATCACACTGCGATCAAAGAATTAATCAGAAGACGCGTAATTGGCGTCGGAGCACAACTCTTCGGAGTACCGCCTTATGAAGCGGAGAGGGTCGTTCATCATCTGTTCACTCACGCCATCGAAGCGGTAAGAGACAGAAGTGACCGTCGACTTGACCTCGCCGAGTTCCTTGAGCTCGTGCAAGCGGATAGCACGATTCGAATCAGTAGGAGTGAACTAGAGCAACATCGACCAGCGGTTTCGCGACAGGTTCGCGTAGGAGGCGCCGCTTCAGAGTCAGACATGGTCGATTTTGCTGCTGAGGCTCCAGAAGCCTACGCGTTGCCGTCTTTCGATCGCATGTCTCAACGCGAGCAAATCGTTTCTGATCTCATAAGGCGGTTCAACGTTCGAGGCATCTTGGTAATCAACGGCTCCAACGGCACTGGCAAGTCGACACTCGCAGCCTTAATAGTCAGAAGGGAGGGAGAGCATTGGCTACGCTTTGACATGCGAGATTGGGCGCCGCAGCGAATAAGCGAACACCTCATCCGTGCAACTTTGAGTGACGCTCTGGGATCTAGAAATGCCGACTACATCATTGACGATTTGAGTTTTGACGCGCACTCATCATCCTACGAACGACCTTTAGCAGCATTTCTCCACACAGTCACGGCGCGGGGAGGTAGAGTTATTTTAACGACTCAGGGACAACTGCCCAGCCGTCTTAATCTCGCCTTTGACTTGCCAGAGGACTCGCACTTTACGGCGCCTTGGTTAACGGAAGAAGAGGTTGAGGAGATAGCTGTTGCCCATGGATGCCCGGCAGGCCGAAAGCTCCAAAGCTGGCGACGCATCATACAAATCAGTGCCCTGGGCCATCCTCAGTTGGTTCACGCGCGGGTTAAGAACATCGCCGCCTCCGGCTGGCCGATGCCGAAGATTGAAGACATAGTAGCTCAAGAAGACGTTGCAAACATTCGTCGCGAGGTGCGGCAAAGATTACAAGCCCAACTGCCTTCTGACGACGCGCGAACGCTCGCTTACCGGTTAGACACCTTCGCATTGCATTTTAGACGTGAACACGCACTCTTCATCGCTCAGCATCCCCCGGCTCTGCTGAATCCTGGAGAAGTATTCGACCTCCTGGTCGGACCGTGGGTAGAGCAAGTCAACAGTAAGTATTACAGACTATCGCCCCTACTTAGGGGATCAGCCGGTGAGGTTTTCGGTGCAGAACAAGTAAAGAACCTCCACAAGACGGCAGCTTACGGCTTCTTGGCCGGCATGAAAGCTATTAGTCAGTTTGAGCTCAATGGAGCCTTGTTTCATGGAATCGTAGGCGACGAGGCCCGACCTCTAGACGCAATAGCACGGAACATCGACAAGATAAAGGACGAGGATTGGTCTCTAATTGCGGCTGAGATAGATTGGATTACTTACATGGCTTTGGGCATGGGAGATCAGCTCTTTAAGTCAAACCCATTTACAAGCCTGATGCTGAGGAATCTTCAGTTTCGTGTAGCCGCTCACACTAGTCCTGACAATTTAGCTCTGAAAGTTGCGTCATCTTGGGAGCAAGAACTTAAGTCTTTTGATGAATTTCGTGAAACGGACGGATTCCTCGTCGCTCGCATGGCCTTTCAGTATTTCTTCAACGCAATCTTCTTCCGCGTTGAAGTGCCACTTAGCATTACAACGATCATCCGACATACCGCGAAAATTGTCAGTTTGCTGAACGCTTGTAAAGAGAGCGCAGCCACGGGAAACACATTGATCAAGCAAGCTCTGAAAGTGAGTCCGACCGGATTTGATGTTATTGATGATTACGTTTTCATCGCAGCCGCAAGGTGCAAGAGTGCTGACGATGTCGCCGAACTCCTTGCTGCATTGCAGGAACAAGAGGAGGCCGCCGCTCTCCCGATCTGGGAACAGCTACGGGTCAATGATTACGTCACCATGCTACTTATTGGTGCTGTTTGGCTGCCGGAGATTAAGACGACTACGCCAAACTGGCGAAGATGCTTCGAAGTACTTAACCAAGCGATTGAAGCTGGCTCCAAGTGGGAGGCCAGTGCGCTAATTGCCAACGCGTTTCGAGCAAAGGCAATACTCGTCAAGGAATACATTCCTACCGGAGAGGACGCCAAAGCAATTCTAGCTGAGGGTAATAAGATACTTGGCTACGACCATCCCGTCATCATGGATTACCTTGCAAAGATTTACATGCTTGATGAACGGTATGCTGAGGCCTTGGATGTTTGGCGCAAGATCCCAGCGGAAAAAGAAGACGAACAATCTACGGCACGAGTCTTTACGCAACGAGAAGCGGTCATGAGTGCAGCTAATTTGGGCGACTGGGCCCTGGCTGCCGAGTATGCGGCTGAAGGGGAGAGAAACGCGCCTAAGTTATCGCATCTGAGTGAGAACGTCGCGGTGGGCTTTATGGCCGAAAAAGCGTTTGCGCTCTGGCGCCAGGGTGATCTGGTAAACAGCATTAAGTCTTTCGCCCGCGTAATTGAGAGGTTACCTTCGTTGCCTGATCCCAACACCAATATCAAGTCCTACACTCTGCACTTTAAAGTGCTTCTGACACTCAAGGGGATCGGCCAAAATACAACGGAAGAAGAAAAGCAGATTAGTCCTCAATCTGGTTGGTTTACGGATCCGACCTCTGAAGGATCAAGAGAAAAACCTGTCCCGCCCTACCTGTTCTATTGGTATTTCTTGGCGGATGCTGAACACAAGGCCAACGTGGATGGGGGAATTCTAAGTCGCCTCGACGTTGAACAAAAGAAATCTAATAATGCATTAGCTGACTCATTAACTGAACTCTTACGAATCAAATCCTCGCTCAGAAACCAATCCGTTGATTCCCTGGTCGACCAATACGCGCGATTTGCGTTGAGTGCCCGAGAGGTTAGATCGTCGGCGAACATGCCAGATCTACCAACGTTTGATACGGGAATGCTGATTTCGATGGCGTTCGCGGCCCTCGTAGTGCTGGTAGGGATCAAAAGACAACGGGAGATCCCACTGCAGAAGTGGATCTCAGATGCAAAGCGCCATGGCTTGGAGAACAAAGAATTAGCTGATTATTTCAACTTCCTTGAGCACGCGATCGTCGCAGACGAATCTGAACTTCTTTCGCTATGTAACGACATAACAATGCGCTTCGACGCTCGACTTGTAGCGGCGCTACTTCTAGCAGCAAGTGAAAATTTGGATCCAGCGAATAGGTTTGTTACGAACGTTCTTCTCGTTACGAGTGAAAGCGTCCCCTCCCAGATTTGGCGGGATGAACTGGAACCCACGATTGAAAAACTGGTTGTTGAAGGTTGGGAGATGACAGCGAAAGAACAGAAGTTCTCGCTTTTATCGCCGAGGACAACGGTGCCTCAAATAGTTAGCGCATGTCGCGATGAATCGGTAGCCGGCTTGCGGAAAGCTGCGCGCGTTTTGATCGCGGTTCAGGGGGCGGTTAGCGTGAGGCTGCCGGACGATGTGATGGGAAGATTATCGTCAGTTGCGGATTTGAGTTAATGAGGCATCTCACATTAGGGAAAAGTTTGGTCGACTTAATTGACTCATAGTAAGCTCTCTTTGAAGGATTCAGCCCACCATGCTAAAGAGGATTCTTGTCGCTTCGATACTCCTTTTTGTAAGCTGTTTTCCCGTCCAATCTCAGAGTCAAGTCCTTCAAGTTTTTAACTCGCGCGGCGTTCAGATTGGGCCCGGCAAATATCTTTACGTCAACTTTCATGTTGACGTTTATCTCAAGCGGGCGCGCCTCGCGGGTAACGTAATGGCTCGAGGCGGTGGAGGCAATGACATAGTTCTTCAGGTCATTAAGGATGGACGAATTATTTACGACTCCGGTCAGCTGCAGTCTATCGTGCTCAGCATCCCTTTGAAAGAACCGGGCAACTATTCGCTAATCTTAAGTAACCGGTTTTCAATTATTTCGTCCAAAGTTGTTTGGGGTTATGTCAACCTATATTCAGATGGCGAGGATACAGCTAGAACAAGCGATGAACTAAGAAGACAAGCACTACGAGAATCCGTTTCGCGCGAAATTCTGAATCGACTCTATAACACTCTTCAGTCGAACGAGCGCGAATGGTACACGAGACAAGTCCCAATCAAACCTACAATTTTCGTGACTCGTAACCGTTCTCTGAATGCGTACGCAGACAGTCACCCGAAATACTATTTACGTCGACTTAGGTTTGTTTGAAGCCGCGGAATCGTTAGGAGCTCGAACGTCGGTTGCGAATGCAAAGGCCCTTCTTGCCGGCGTAATCGGACACGAGCTGGCCCACATTTTCTTTCGTCATCATGGTGATCGCTCCCGCGGATTATGGGGCGAACTAACAGGCGCACTTCCAATCGATCGTAAGCAAGAGCAGCAAGCCGATGTGCTGGGCACGTTTCTGGCTTGTCAGGCTGGTTATGGGCCGGAGGGATTGGCAAATTTTATGCGGCTTCTCATCTCGCAAAAGGGAAACAGTAGCGACTTCGGCTCCACACATCCCAATTCCAGAGGACGTATTGCGATGATTGAGCAAGTCGCGCGCGGGTGTCCGACCACTGGACGTTAGATAGAAGAACGCGACAGGATCGAATCTATTCGCTTTTTCAACGATTCAAGATCGATCTCAGGCAACCGGTTTATCTCGGCAGCAATAACATCAACAAGTTCATCCTTAACTCCCAGCCTTCTCGCTTTCTTGAGCAAGGGTGCAAGGTTGACATCAATATGTTCGCGCTTGATGTAGCCTTTCAATTCGGATCTGCGTTTCTGTCGATACAGCCCGACTGCCCAGGACATGTAGGACAAAATGCCGAAACTAACGGCCCTCTGAAATTTCTTTTGTCGCTGCAAAAACAAGCGCATCTTGTCGTAGATTTGAGAGTGCTCCAGAGGCAAAACTTCGTAATTGGTCATTTGATTCGGGAAGCCATGGATCAGAAGCGACTCAAATTCTTTCCAGGCCTCATCGGAGCGTCCTGCTTCCTGCAGGTAGAGCGGCAATCTAAGAAATGTGCTAACGGGATAAGAAACAGAGTCTGAGGCGATTCGCGAATATGCTGTTCGCAACAATTCAATGGCGGCGCCAATATCTCCGTCGTTCCGCTTCTGCGTCGCCATTCTCAACAGCTCTTGCGTTGAGTTGCTCTGAGCGGTTGCCGAGTAGTGATTAAAGACGCGTGTCAAGGACTTGAATAACCTAGCCGCGGTAAAACGTTATTAGCTGGACGTTTTTCTTACCAATCAGTTTCTCGGCCCATTCATAACGAAAATTGTTTTCTCTGACCCAGGAGTCTAATTGGGCTTGGGGACTTGGTTTCGAAGCGTCGCTCCTGAAAACTGTATTCAGTAGGATTGACCACTCAATCTGATAGGTACCGTTCTTGGCTATACCCTCGCGGATATCATCGAAATAAACATCGAAACCCTGAGGCATGCTTGCTCTCCTTTTCTCTTCAATGAATGTAAGATTACTTCGCTTCTAGTGCTTTCGATAACTAGTTATCGGAATCATATCTTCGATCGTTGTGGAGTGATATTTCCCGCTTAAGATTAGGGCATCGAAATGGTCGAACCACAAACAGTTCCGGAACGCGCCGCACTTTATTATCCATATATTCATATTCATAACGAGAACTGGCTCAAGGCGACGCTTCTCTGCTTTAAGCAGGTTCGACGAATTGTTCCAAACCTGTATACAACGCGCGACCGTTCGACGGTCGAAGCATACACATCACTCAAGGGACCTAACGGTCCATTACTCGACACGGCTGATGTTTTCGCTCCGGCCGTACACGATGCCCAGCGAGCATTGAAGGCTAAGATTGAGTCCAATCTCGACGAAATAAAGAAAAGGTTTCAGAAGGCTACCACACCTGAGAAATATCAAGCTGGGCCCGCCTCCTTCCAAATCAATCGGCACAAACTGCTCGAGGACTATCGCGAGCCAGGACTAGCAAAGCTTCTTGAGGAACATGATCTGGCTTGGAATAGCCACAGCAAGAAAGATGAGAAAAGTGGAGTTTGGTTGACTATGCACCCGAGGCTTGGTTCTGCGGTGATGTCTACGCTTGCGCTAGCAGTCGAGAAAAATGAAGGCTTGCACATCGTGACGCCGTCCGTGCGCGCACACAATGCATTGCTCGCAAATCAGGGGGATCAGGTCTTCAACGCTTTGCTTGAAATTCCGAGCGCACGCAGAAGAGAGGATCTTGGCGAGACGGTTGACGAGCTCACCCAGATTGTGATTACGACTGGTTTTGATCTCACGCGCTTGGAGCCACAAGATATTAAGAACCTCCTCGACGATGGTTGTGACCTGCTAAGGTTTCGTAGTGCGGCGGCGTCTTTCGCCAAGCTAATTCCCCCCGGCATGGGAGCGAAGCACAGGCAGCAAAAGATGAAGGAGCAAGCCGATGCGGTACTTCAAGAATGGCAAGACTATAGGCAACGGCTCCCCACTTCGATTCGCCGATCCTTTAGGCAAGCCACCGTGGAAAAAATCGCAGAAAAGGTGGGTGAGAAAATAGCGGAAGGACTAGCCGTTGGGGCAGGTACTGCAATCAGTCATCGGATATTGGGTGCTCTTCCCGGATTTGTCGTCTCTATGGTGTTGGTCACGGGAGTGAAGGCATACCGCCAACGCAGAAACCATCCTCTGCGGTTTCTGAACCGTATACAGAAGACCACAGATCGTAGCTTCGGCTCGCTTTATGTGCCCCAGTGGACCGCACTGGCGGGCGCTGACAACTGAATCTAGCGACGCTTGCGTGGGAATTAATGATCCTGTTTCAGCAGCGTTTGTAGTCGCAATCGAAGTCGTTCGCCGAGATTGGCAAAGGTAAGAACCGAGAGGGATCCGGTTGTTTAAAAACCGCATTGTTTCGACGTCAGTTCACGGTAGAAGCGTCGTTGAACCGAACGATGGCATGAGCAATCGTACATGAAGCAATCAGCAAGATCGATAGTGTCCCAGACGCTCAATGGAACATGCGGTCACTCCAGTGGCTTGGTGAGAAAGCCAATTACCCATGATGGCAAGCATATGATGCGTCGGAATATCAGCAGGCTGTTGTTGTTCCAATATTAGCCTACCTGCAGTCGTAATTCGTTTTCTTGACATCAAAAGGTTCCAGAAATATGCTCTGACTCTCAAAAGCGCTTAGCAATTGGCTGAACTTCACAATTCGTTTGGAAGCCGTTCAGCTGGCTCACTAAAACCAATTCAAGTAACGGATCGAAGACAGGGGGTGTCTTTGATCATCGGTTATTCTAGCCACACCAACTTATATAGCTCGGAGGTAAGATATGGAGAAAGACAAATACAAGCTCACTGGAGTATCGATTACGGACGTGACTGAAGAGATCGATGCGCTCTGGGGAAAGCTACAAGAACCTGGTTCGGATGCAGCCCTAGAAGCGATGGAGAATGGTGTATCCGGTGAAGACCTTGAAGAGTTAAGGCAATTCTCGCGCGAGGAAGCGCTACCTTTAGACAATGGCGGCGCAATGGGCCCTGTGGCAATTGCTTTGATAGTGGCTTTCGCACCCGTTGCCGCGAAAATCACTAAGGACGTATGGGATAAATTCATCCTCCCTCGTCTGGAACGCCGGTTTGGTAGGAACGCCGTTACCGTCCAGCCATAGCGATGAGTGTTCAGCAGCACATTCTTCTCGCAGAAAGGAAGGCTCTAGCGGCTCGCTTGGTCCAGATTGAAGCCACTTTGCCACTCGGATCCCAATTTCGGCAGCAGTCAGCGGAAATCGCTTTGGACAACTTGGATCGTAAGCTAAGGGACATCTTCAAACAGGAGAAGCCGCAACTGAAAGATAATCAAATTCCCCTGGACGAGGCGCTCCGTGTCTTGCTTGACCGTTTACACCTCAGCGCTCAACCTGACTTGCTTGGGAAGCCTCAACTACTCCAGGATCTGCGTATAGCCCTTGACAATGGTGCCAACGGCATGAGGTGTGTCGCCTGCAGCCAGTTTAGACCTGTTGTTTGCAATGGCAGTAACAAGGACGACGTTATCGTAAGCGCGGGCGGCGCATGTTTGGCGCCATTAAGAGAGATGTTTGAAATTGCCCATCATACTGCGCGCCATTACTACACCACTGTGGGGACAATCATGCCTGGAAATCCAGATGTCTTTCTTGCGACGGAGCCCTGGCCGGGAAAGCCCCATGATTTTCCTGTTGATTACTATGTGAACGGGCTGACCTCATATGTAGATTCGCCCGGCAAGACGCAGGCTCGGGTCTCGCTGATTATTCCTGCTGAACTGTTTGATACGGCGACCTATTTGAGTACTCTCTCTGTTCTGTTTCATGAATGTATCGTACACGCATTCCACGCGCTAAACCCGCCTGTGATCAGAGTTGGTCCAAAGCCTGAAGATCGTTTCATTGAGGGATGGATGGACTGGATAAGCCACCAAGTGTTAGTTGAGGTATTAGGTGGAACTGGTCAAGTTGGTCAGCCCTCCTTTGGCTTCCTGAATCTAAGGCGCGCTCACGCCGAGGACTTTCACAACGCCCGAATCCGGTATTGGGACTCAGCTCCGGCCGCACTAGCAAGAGAGAGGTATACGGGCAGAAGCGTCGCCGAGAAGGTTCTGAACGTGTTGAAAAGCCGCCGTGACCTTTCGGCTGATCCCTGGCACAAGTTCCTCCAAATGTCATTCGACCTCAACATGATGAGCAACTTCGATCACAACCAGAGACAGATCTTCGTGAGAGTGCTCGACTTTCTGGATGACGATCGCCAGGATAATGCCTCCCCGAGGCACCAGATTCTGTCCGGCATAATCTCTAATTATTTACGCCACAATAATTTAAGCGACTTCGTTGATCAGATCCTCCGACTAAAACCGCAATGGTTGTCCCGAACCATCAAACTTCGCTTGACAAATGAATACTGAAAGACTATAACGCTCGTGATCAAATAGAGGAGGAAGGTATCTGCATAAGGAGGGGGTATGAAAGAACGTTACAAGGTGCTTGGGGCGATGACCGCGCTTGGCGAGTTTACCGTTGAAGATGTTGTTAATAAGACGGGGGTCAAGAAAAACACGGTAAGTACTGTTCTTGTGCGAGATAAGGCCCTGCTCGAAGAAGTACCGTGCGAAGGAACGGGACGTCGAGGCGGTCAGCCGAAAAAATATCGGATCAGGCCGGAGTCTGCGCATCTTGTCAACTCTGAGCTTGAAGATCTATACCAAAGCCTCCCCAAGTCCACTGCTTTCAGGGAGTCAGATGTAGTCTCCCAAAGGCCAAAATGGTTCAAAGTGCCTTTAGGCCTTCTAACTGCTGAGGATACGTTATTGCAGCGTTACCCGAAGGGTGAGGATTTAGAGGAAAAACAACAACTCTTGGAACTCGCCGAACTGGATTTTCAAAAGGGAGTTTTTGAAAGTGAGCGCATCTTGGCAGAGACTCGCGAACCCAGTATCCATCGTACGATCAAAAACTCTGTAGATCGAATTAACGCGCTACACAAAGTCTTTGAGATTGAGCTGTTCGCAAATTCACTCAATGCAAATCGGCCAGATCAAGCAGTTGAACCCTCCGCCGTAAAGGCTTGGCTCAGCCAATTGAGCCATCAAGTTTCGGAGGCAATAAGGAGTTTGATTCCTGTTTTGACTTCGGCCCGCGAGTCACTTACGCAGGAACCGGCAGAAGTGTCGCTCCGGCCTCAAAGTGAGCATTATCTGGCGGCGAAGAGTCTTTTGGATCGAGCTTGTCTTGAACGCCAACCGCAACATAGAAGCGCCTTACTAGACCAGGCACGCGCTTCATTGGATCGTCGACAAGACGAGTTCCAGAGCAGTGAGTATCCTGACCTTACAAACGCTTTCATCGATTATGAACAAGGGCGCCTGAAATTTCTCATGCACGATCATGAAGCCGCCAGGAAATTGTTTGAACGTGCTCGCGATTCGTTTGCTTCTTCGGACAAATATGCTGATGAAGTCACTAAGATTGACCAACACCTGGCTGTTATCTTCGTGGAGGAAAATTCTTTTTCCCAAGGCGTCCACGCTTCACGGATGGAAGTGCCCGCCACGCTCTCTGCTCTCAACCGGATCGAGGACAAGGCAGAGGCGAATTACCCACTGGTTGGATTTCTCAAGAACTTATTGTCTAAGACTATCCGGCAGTTTACCCAAACCGAAAGGCAACTCGGCCAAGCGCTCGAATCTGCCCAAAGAAGAGTGCGGGCTCTTGAACACGCGCTCCAATTAGCACAGCAAGGACGAGTTAGGATGGAGGCACCTACTCCGGAGCCCTTCATTTTTGGCATTCCCGAGATGGGCATTGCTAGTGTAAGAGATCTAGGTTCGGTAAGAGCCCGGCTACCGGTAAGAACGGGGTTCACAGTGAGACCGGATACCATCATACAAGGGGCTCAATGTTACGACCCTACACCGAGGGAATTGGGAGTGATGGAAATGAATCAAGCAATCTCCCTGGGCTCAGAAAACACCCTGCAATGTTCTCTGCTTGAGCCACGAGGCAGACTGAAAATATCAACTGAAGGTCTGGTCGGGTCCAAATGGTAACTAGTTCAACGGACAAATTAATTCGCACGGCTGAACTTGAAAACGAGACCCTTCAGAGTGAGGCTGCGCCGCAAGCAGAAATCTGCGAGTTGGCCCGCCTCTATTTACTTCTGGGTCAGATGCTCGAGAAGAATGGCGAACTCGAGGAAGCAATCTCGAACTATCGCAAGTCACTAGATCGGGAGCCTACTCTCTGTGGCGCTTGGTTACTTCTTGGGAACAGTCTTCGTCAGTCAGGTGACTATGAGGAGGCGGAGACGGCACTGGAAAAGGCTCTGAAGCTAAGCGCGATGAGCGATGCTGAAGGACGATCATCTGTCCTTTTCGGTTTGGCGCTCAACTTTTATGATCAGGAAGAGTATGAAACTGCTTTCAAGTACATAACAGACGCGATTGCGTTGGATCAGAACCCATCTCTTTATTCACTTATGGGTGAATGCCTCTATTTGTTGGATCGCGACGACGATGCGCTTGCCGCATTCGACCAGGCGATCGAACTTGACCCCAACTCTATTCAAGCCTGGATCGGAAAAGCGGATGCACTTGCATCGCTGGATCGGCTGGAGGAGGCATTAGGAGCGATCGACTACGCTCTGATATTAGTTCCCGACGATGAACTGGCGTTAACAAACAAGGCTCGAATTCTAAGTGAGGTCGATAAGTTTGAACAGGCGATCTCTGTGTATGATCAGATCCTGCAAATTGATCCAAACAATGTTCAGATTCTCGTCGAGAAAGGCGCTGTTTTGTGTGCGCTCAAACGGCCGCAGGAAGCGTTGGAAATCACAGACCAAGCTTTGAGCGTTAGTCCGCAGCAATCTCAACTTCTCATACGTAAGGGACAACTGCTCAGCGTACTGGGACGTGCAGAAGAAGGACTTCGTTTGTTTGATCAGGCGATTGAGCAATCCTCCGCCACTTGGGCGATAAACCAAAAGGCAAACACACTCTTTGCACTTGGTCGTCACGACGAAGCATTCGCGCTTTATGATACTGCCGAGGAGAGGCAAATCGACCCTGGCTGGGGTCTGGCGCACAAAGCCCACTTATTGAGATATCTTGAAAGATTTGAAGAGGCGCTTGATTTGTATAGCCGAGCCCTCAAGTTCAAGCCGGAATCGGATTGGATTCTCGCAGGCAAAGCGGAAACCCTATACCGGATGCGCGATTACGAGCACACGATTCAATTTTGGAATAAAGTTATCGAACTGACGCCGGATTCGCCGGAACCTTGGGGTCGGCGGGGAGAGGCCTATCGCTATCTCGGCAAACTGAAGAAAGCACTTGCCGACCTTGATCAGGGTCTCAAGATAGCGCCGAAGATCGACTGGTTTCTCTACCAACGGTTTGCGGTAAAGAGTGGGGCCAAAGATGTTACCGGAGCGCAAGAAGATCTTTTGGCTGCTATCAAGTACGGTAGTAGAACTTACGTTAGAATGCCAGATAACTGGATGCACGCGTGTAATCTGGCTCTTTATCACTTAACTAATGGGGAGTTTGAGAACGCCGAAAGACTATATCGGGAAGCGACTGCTGCAGGCGCACCTGTATACACTATCAGAGAGGCGATGAAGGATCTTGACGATAACGCCTCTTTGCTTGGAAACACAGGCAGTCAATTGAGGGGTCTTCTCGAAACATACGTACGCGTGGCCAATGTCCCGACAACCACTTCCGAGCCAGCGATTGCCAGCTGAAGATTAGTGTTTTACATAACGGTATTTCAAGAGCGGGTGCCATTCTAATCGCGACCATCTCACTCTCAGGAAGACCCTCACCAATTCAGTCCGCATCGGATATGAAATCTCCCAATTCTAACCCAGCGCCCGAAATAAGTAACAAAACCTCCTAACGTGGGCATAGCACTGCCGCGTTAGGACTGACGTACCTAACTTGCGTTAGCGAATCTCACTTTTGAGTGGAGCAATGGGCTGCGCTTTCGGCCACGATCTATTTCCGATTTGGTACTTACGGCCAAATCTTAATGCCGGTCACGAACCAGACTCTTGGTAAGGTTGCACTAGCGAGTTGCGGCGGATAAAGGAAGGTAGTTTCGACTTGCGCGCATCCGGCACCTTCTTGATGTCAACTCGGGCCATTACTGTTTCTTCCGAGAACTAGACTTACGTTTCAAGCCTTCATATCTCACTTTGCCTGGAAGCTTCGCTGGGAGATCCAGTCCATCATCAACGAGATCTTCCATGTGAACGCGCGCAACGCGCGCGTATTGAAGAAGCGTCATCAGTGTCGGCTCACGCTTTCCGGTTTCGTACTCCGAAATGCGCCCGTAGTGCATAGTCTCGTCATGTTCCAAACGTTTAAGCATTTGCGTTTGAGAAAGTCCTAACGCCTCGCGGATCGCACGCAGCTTTTCGGCCAATCGTTCCGGTTTCGGACGCGGGTTTCCCATCAGGATTCTCCTCCCGATGGGAATAGCAGTGAAAACTTAAGCTTGCGGCTACTCTCTGTTGCGAGTAATATGCGTCCGCCAAATCGGGTCGCCGTGAGTTGGAATCTTCCATGTTCAGCGGCGCCTCTCATCACGTAGAAGAACAGGGCGGGAAGCGCATGCGGCAATCAGCAAATTGTCAAAGATTTCGGGGGCGACGACCGCTAAATGAGCTTTCCAAGATACCAGAAGTCTGCATATCCGCGATATGGCAACTCCGATTGGCCAATGCGAGATGTACGAGGTAGCGAGATGTCGACAAAAGATCACAACAAGACGTTGGTTATCTTATATGCGGCGATCGGGGCATTTTATAGTTTGTGGATCCTTGCCGCTCCCTGGATTATTGAAAAGAACTTTAGGCGGCCGGAGCAGATCCCGACCGCGATACTAGTCTTTGGATTGGTCGCTGTGATCGCTCTTCTTTTTTGGCTGTCCGCGTTTTATATGCATCGCCGAAAGCGCATCGGCCGAACGCTGGCGCTGTGGGCCGCGCCGATTACGCTCTTCGCATTCTGGCCGGTCGGAATTTACGTCTGGTGGTTCATGCACAGCGGACGTGGTAAGGCACTGTATGGAATCCAGGAGGAAAGTTCTTAGACCCGAAGTCTCCCCTCAGATCGTGCCGCGTTGACTCTCATATTTTGACCCTTCGACGTGCCTCGCCCCGTGTCACGGTCACCTCCGAACACGCGTGACGGTCGGAGGCGAAACGACCCTAATTCAAGAGATTGCCTGCCATTAACGCGTGCGGTGTAGTCATTATTGCAATCGGACGTAACCTGTTCACACACGTTCCGCCCGCCTTCAAAAACTTCTTGCGTTCACAGGCGAGTAAGGATTTAATCTGCAACGCTCGACACACTTCTATTGAGCCGCCGACCGGGACGGCTGGCAAACTGGATTTAACGGAACACTTAGAACGCCAGCAAAACGCTTTGCAGAACGGTGAGCGCGAACTCGATCACTGGATCAGTCGCGTCATTCGTGGTTTGCGCGCTAGATAGCGTATCCGTGGTTTCAGTTGCCTCAGTGGCTGGGGCTGATGGCGGCGGCGTTGGTATCGCTTCCGGCGGGCATTCAGTAATCCCGGCCATCGCGCCTGTGGCGAGCGTGAACATCAACACTACGGCCAAGCTGATTTGCTTGAGTCTTCTCATAAAGTTTTCTCCTGAATCGAGAGTAAGGAATCGCGGCGCATCTTAGCATCCGCCCGCAAAAGATTATTACAGGCAAGGTGAAAGGATAACTCTCACATGCACTTACCCGCCGACGTTATTAGAGAACTAGAAAACCCCGACTTGGCCCTAACCGAACGCGCCCGCTTGTGTTGTCGAATTGCACAGCACTACGAGCAAACGGGCGACTATGAAGCAGCGAGCGAAGCGTTAGGCGAATTCTGGCGCGGTGTAGGTGTTCGCCCGAATGTCGAGGGCTTGAATGATGCGGCGGGCGAGGTGATTTTGCGCGCTGGTACGCTCACGGGATGGCTCGGAAGTACCAACAAGATTGAAGGCGCACAGGAAGCCGCGAAGGATTTGATCAGCCAAAGCCTGAGACTGTTTCGGGCGCAAGGGCAGGTTAGCAAAGCGGCGGAAGCGCGAAGCGATCTAGCTCTGTGCTACTGGCGTACTGGCGCATACGATGAAGCCCGCGTGATGCTGGCAGAAGCGTTTCTGGATATTGACAAAGGCAATATCGAACAAAGAGCGATCGTCTTACTCCGACAGGCAATTGTCGAACGAGAATCGAAGCGGCTCAATCAAGCTTTGCGATTTCACAATGAAGCCAAGCCGCTGTTTGAAAAAATCGACAACCACTTACTAATCGCATCTTTTCATCTCAGCTTGGCTAATACCTTGAACCGGCTGAGTGCGGCGGAAGAACGAGAAGATTACGTTGATCTCGCTCTAATCGAATACACAGCGGCCAGCTTTCACTATGAACAAGCAGGGCACGAACGCTATCAAGCGTGTGTTGAAAACAACATCGGCTATCTGCTTGGCAAAGTTGGCAGATTCGCCGACGCCCACGAACATTTAGACCGTGCTCAGGCTTTGCAGACGCGGCTTAGAGATAACGTCAACTTAGCTACTGTAGATGAAACCCGTGCAAGTATCTTGTTGGCTGAGGGTCGTAACGTCGAAGCAGAAAAGACGGCTCGTTCTGCGGTCCGAAGACTTACAGGCGGCGACGAACAATCGTTGCTTGCTGAAGCTCTCACGACTCACGGGATTGCACTGGCGCGACTGGCGCATCCCGAAGCGGCGCGAAGCGCATTTGATGAAGCCATCAGCACAGCTAAACAAGTCGGGGATTTCGAACGCGCCGGTTTAACAGCCCTAATTCTTATTGAAGAATTTGGGAACAACTTATCAGCGACTGAGGTTTGCGAGCTACTTGAACATGCTGGATCGCTCTTGGACAAGACAGAAGACATTAGCACCCTGAGAAGGTTGGCAAGATCCGCTTTTGAAGGTTTGTTTCTCGCTCAGGCTGTCCCTACGCCGCCGGACTGGAATAACTTTTCGCTGCGTCGCGCGGTAAAACAGTATGAAGCAAGATTGATTAAAGCAGCGTTGGCGGACAGTAAACGCTCAGTGACTCACGCCGCGCAGTTGCTTGGCTTCAAACATCATCAAAGCCTGGTATCTCTGTTAGGAACGAGACATAAGGATCTAGTGCCGCTGCGTTCTCCAAAACGCATTCGACGAAAACATCTGATCGTTCATCCGAAAAAGTGAGAATCGAAATAGCTACATAAGCAGGAACAAACGAGCCGGAACTCTGGTCTATTTCAAAGCCCTTTTGACACAAAGGAGTGGCCCTCATGGCAGGACTTCACCTTCTTCCCGCCCGCTTCACTCGTTGGACGAGTGTGTGCGTCTGTTTTGGATTGCTCTTCTCAGCAATCGCTGGCATCCCGTTCCAAGCCGCGAGCAGCGAGGAATCAAGTCGTGTTCGCCCGCAGGAACAAGATGCGAATCAGAGACGGGTTGCTCCTCTACCGTCGCGGACAGGCCCGCCGGCAGCGAATCTACCGAATCTCGACGAGGTGAAGCATCGACAGGTTCCGGTGCCGCGAGCCGCTGCCTTCGACGATTCGTTCACGACGCAAGCCGTTGGAGTCGCGGAATGGCAAGCGAGTTGGCGATCCTTTGCCACCGCGCGTGCGACCAACGCCAGTGGCAACGCCGAGCGGATTGCCAACTCCGACAGTTGCGCCGACGCCGAGGTATGATGAACTTGCGCGACTTGAATCACCACTGAGTTATGTAAGAAACGATCTGTTCTCCCGCTATTTGTTTCAACCCTTGCTTTCTCTCGGTCTTCTTGAGCCGCTTTCTGATTCATCTGCACCGCTGTTTCGACCAGGAGGCAGCTTTGATGTTGCGCCGGCGCCGATTCCACAGGCTGGCGGATCGAAGATTGTCTTCGCGAGCGGTCGGGACGGGTTTATGCAGATCTATGTGATGAACTCAGACGGCACGGGCCAACTGCGGCTGACCACTGACGGCAGCAACAACGAGAATCCGCGCTGGTCGCCCGACGGAACGAAGATTCTATTTCAGAGCGATCGAGACAATGTCGGTAGTGGCCTTCGCGATATCTACGTGATGAACAGTAACGGCAGCGGCCAGGCACCTTGACGACTGATGCGAATGATGACTGCTTCGCGTCATGGTCTGCCGACGGTACGAAGATCGTGTTTCAGAGCTTCCGCAACGGCGTTAGTTATCAGGTTTACACGATGAATACGGATGGCTCGGGCCAAGCTAACGTTAGCAACAACGCGGTGAACGACACCACGCCTTCATGGTCGACGACAGGGAAAATCGCCTTCGCCAGCGATCGCGACCAGCCAGGTTATCCAAGCATTTACTGGATGAATTCGAATGGGACAAATCAGACAAGATTGACTTTCAGCGGCGCGGGCTTGCGCGACGAGCAGCCGGTCTGGGCGCCGAACGGAAGCAAGATCGCGTTTACCAGCACGCGTAACAGCACGACAGACATTTGGACTGAGACCGATGATTACGAAATACCTGAAGACGATGGTCAGACATTTCCGAAGTCTCGGCTCAACATCAATAAGGAAGTCTATCTGATGAACCCAGACGGGTCGGGACAGACGCGTCTGACGAATGACCTCTCAAACGACGACTCGCCAACGTGGTCTCCAGATAGCGCGAAGATCGTTTTCCGCAGCGAGCGGGAACGAGATCTGTTTGATGCGACGCCGCAGCTGTGGACGATGAACGCGGATGGATCGGGACAAACAAACCTTTCGAACAGCGGTGACAGCGATTTCAGTCCGAGCTGGACCAGCGGCAGCGCGAATCAACCGCCGGTTGCAGTTCCAGGCGGGCCGTATAGCGGTGTCGTCAACCAAAACGCGTCTTTCAGCGGCAACGGCTCTTATGATCCTGACGGCTCAATTGTCACCTATGCCTGGACCTTCGGTGATGGCGGCACCGGCTCGGGCGTCGCGCCGTACCATGCTTACGCGACTACGGGCACGTTCACCGTCACGCTCACCGTCACGGACAATCTGGGCGCGCAAGCCATTGGGTCAACCACCATCAACATTTCCGCATCCTCAAGCGATCAATATGCGACGAGCTTTCTCCAATGGGCTTTGGGCCGACCGCCCAATGCCGAGGAAACGACATACTGGACGGACATCTTCCGCGCGGCTTATCCAAAAGGGCTGAGTTCGATGAAACTGGCGACGCGCGAACTGGGCATGACGGTTTTTGAGTCGGCTGAGTACGCCGCGCGCAACCGGAACGACCATTGGTATGTGTACGATCTCTACAAGACCTTCTTAATGCGCGAACCTGACGTTGATGGTTGGGCGTATTGGGAAGCCGCAATTCCCATCTATGGCCGCGACCAGATCCGACGCGGGTTCGACGAATCCACGGAGTTCGCGAATATCGTCGCTACGTTGACCGCTAGTGGTAGTCCATCGAGCAATGTTTCTTCACTCGCGACCGCGCTTGCCGATCCGTTCAATCAAACCGGCAATCAGCTTCAAGCGCGGGACGCCGAGTGGAGCGCTAACCTTCTGTCTCTGCCGGGCCGCGCGGGTCTGGATTTGGGACTGAGTGTTTCGTACTCCTCGCTGGTCTTCACGCGTTCCGGCCCCTACCGCTACTTCGACGCCGACAATGGTTCGCCGAGTCCCGGCTTTCACATAGGCTTTCCCACAATTCAGGACAGGTATTTCGACGCCCAAGTGGGCGCGAATGTCTATCTGCTGAAGACCGCTGCCGGCCGCCGAATTGAACTGCGGCAGGCTGGCACTTCGAATATTTACGAGTCGGCTGATTCGTCCTACTTACAACTCACTGCCGGCGGCAGTTTGGAACTCCGCACGACTGACGGCACGACGCTAAACTTCGGGTGGACCAGCATTAACGAATATCGCTGCACGTGGATCCGGGATCGCAATGGCAACTACATACTGATCAATTACGATTGGCGCGGTGACCTTCAGAATGTGACGGACACGCTCGGACGCGTGATCACGTTTAACTACGATGCAAACGCCAATCTGAATTCCATAACGCAGATATGGAATGGACAGGCGCATATGTGGGCGTCATTCGGCTGGGAAAATGTGACCATGTCGCCCACGGTAACGGGCGTTGTTGGCACTTACAGTGGCGAAACGATTCCGGGGTTGAAGATGGTTGCTTTTCATGATGGCACGTACACCAAATTCCTCTACAACGGAAACGGTCAGGTTCGACAAATCACTCAGTACGCTTCTGACAGCAATCCTACTACGGATAATCATCCGCGCAATTACACTGCCTTTGATTATGACTCGTCGAGTAGTGATTGCCCGCGCCTGATTTCAACTCGCACATGGGCTGAGTATTGGACGGGAGTCAACGGTGTACCAACGGAAGTCACGACCAACTTCGGTGTTGAGGGGGACACGCGCGTCCTGACCGCGCCCGACGGAACTGTTTACAAGGAAACCTATGCCGGAAACGCCGATGCCGCCTGGATGCGCGGCTTAGTTAAAAGTAGCGAAGTGAGATCAGGAGGTGTCCAACAAAAGCTCTCGACCGTTGCATGGACACAGGACAACCCGAATGTTGTTTACAAGACTAATCCGCGAGTAATCGAGACGAATGTTTACGATTCAGTCGGCAATCGCCGCCGCACCACGATCGATTACAGTGTGGCTGCCTATGCACAGTACGGTTTGCCTTACTTTGTACGCGAGTATGCGACGGACGCGACCACGCCGTTGCGCACAAAGTACAGTGATTACAATCTCGCGCCGGAATATTTAGAGCGGCGCATCATCGGCTTGGTAGACACGGTCCATGTCTTCGATCACGTCACGGGCGCCTATGTGTCGAAAGTGCATCTCAGCTATGACTGGGACAACCAAAGCAACACTTATCTAATCGATCAGGGCGCGGCGACGCAGCATGACAATGTGAACTACGGCGCTGCTTTTCGCGCTGGGCGCGGCAACATCTGCGCGGTGCGCCGCTGGAACGTGAACGCCATCAATGACTGGAATCAAGGGCAGTGGGTTTCTTTCATGGGCTACAACACGAACGGCTCGGTGATCTTTACTGCGGATGCGCTCGGGCACGAAACGCGATTCAGCTACGCTGATTCATTCTCAGATGGAAACAACTCGCGCAACACTTTCGGCTATCCAACGACCGTGACGGACGCGGACGGCTTTAGCTCGACTGTGCAGTACAACTTCGACTTCGGCGCGAAGACGCGCCTTGAAGGCCCGCCGCCACAAAACCAACCCAACGGGATTATTCAGACCTTTGCATACGACAGCGCCGCACGTTTGCAGCGCACGACGACGGCCAATACGGGCGCGTACACGCACAATGTCTATGGGTCAAACTATGTCCAGAGTTATTCCAGCGTCAACACGGTGGCGCAGAATTATTTGAACAGCGATCTCTACAACGTTCAGGTGTTCGACGGCGCAGGCCGCGTTTTCAACGCCGCCAGTTACCATCCCGGCAGCGTGGGCGGCTATCGCGCGGGTAACACGATTTATGATCGGATGGGCCGGGCCGTCCAACAATCCAACCCGACTGAGATTACTGGCAATTGGTTGCCGGCCGGCGACGATGCCTACAACGCGCAAACCGGCGAAGGCGGCTGGCGCTATACTCAGCAGAGTTACAATTGGCAAGGACGGCCGCTGCGCACGACGCATCCAGACGGATACTACAAAGAAGCAAGCTACAGCGGTTGCGGCTGCGCGGGTGGCGAAGTCGTAACGCTTCAAGGTGAAGAAGTGCCCATTAATGGCGAATGGAAGCGCCGCACGCAGAAGATTTATTCCGATGTCCTTGGTCGACAGTGGAAGAGTGAGATTCTGAACTGGAACGGCACGGTTTATTCAGCTAGCGTGAGCGTATTCAATGCTCGCGATCAGGTTAAGATTGGTAACCAATATGCCGGTTCTGCACCTGCCGAAGCGTCATCCACAAATGAGAATGTTTCATGCCCGGATGGAACTTGCCAGAAGACCGCTCTTGCCTATGACGGTTTTGGCCGTCTTCTCACGAAGCACGTGCCCGAACAGAACGCCGGAACAGCCACCGTTTACACCTACAATTCGGACGACACTGTTCAATCCGTAACCGACGCCCGCGGCGCGAGCGCAACTTACATATATAACAATGGCCGCCATCTGGTGAATGAGATTCACTACAGCGCACCCGGAGGTATCACGCCGACATCGAGTGTAACGTTGGGCTATGACGCGGCAGGAAATCGTACGTCGATGAACGATGGAATGGGGTCGGCCAGTTACAGCCACAATCAACTGTCACAGGTGACTTCCGAAATGCGCACGTTCACGGGACTCGGCAGTTTCACGCTTAGTTACGACTACAACCAGGCTGGACAATTGAAGAGGGTTACCGACCACACCAATAGCACGATAAACTATGGCTTTGATTCGAGCGGCCGTCTGAACGGGATCACCGGATCAGATAACCTGTTCAGTGGCGTCTCTGACTATTCTTCCGGTTTTGTTTACCGCGCCTGGGGCGGTCTCAAGCAGGTTGCGATTGGGGGCACTCACACATCTTCGGTTAGTTATAACTCGCGGCTGCAAGCCACCAATTTCAACATTAGCGGCGGCGCCGCCAACCAAAACTACGAATACTCCAATGACGGTCGCCTCAGTTTTGCGCATAACACCCCTGATAACAGATTCGACCGTTCGTTTTCTTTTGATCATGCAGGCCGATTACTCTTGGCTGCGACAGGCGGTGCTGCTCGCAATGACACGGGACCTGTGCCGGCGTACCAAACCTTCGCCTACAACGCTTGGGACGACACCATCAGCCGTGACACAACAACCTGGACACACGACTATTCCGACTGGGGCAGTTATACGAACCATCGGCGCGCAGACTGGGGATACGACGCTGATGGCCGCGTAATCACGATCGACACGCGGGCGTATACTTACGATGCTGCCGGAAACACTCGCTTGCTGACCGGCGAAAAGTGGATGCCCGGCGATCATTACATCCCGACGAGCACGGCCAGCGATTTCGATGGTGACGGCCAGAAAATACGCGAGGTCAACAATGGGTCGAACCCAACTTACTATTTGCGCTCCAGCGTCTTAAAAGGAGCAATCATTGAAGAACTGGACAGTAGCGGTCAAAAACAGTTGGGGTACGTTTACACTCCAGCCGGGAGCTTGATTGCCCGGCAAATGAGCTTCACGAATGCAGTCGCGCTTAAGCAGGTAAGTCCGAATGGCGCCACGCAGTACGAATTCCTGAAAGGTGAAGGAGTCGCTCCCTCAATTGTTCGGCGTGAATTAGATCCGATGGGAGCGGACATCAAGTTGAATCCGTGGCCTGTGCGTCCTAATGGAGGTCCCGGAAACATCCCGAGCGCGGGTGGCTCTGCCGACGGCCGTTTTGGGGCTATTGAAAATCCTGCGGCTGGTTGCATGCAGTTGCTGGATGGAAGCCCAACTCCTTGTGACTGGATCAATCGAATGGCTGGAAGCGGCGCCCTTCAGCTACAAGTCGGGAACTCAAGATATGACATCCAGATGTTTGGTGATTCCCACATGTGGGTTGATGCTTGGGAGGAATATTTCACTCCCGGTCGTGGCTACAACGGTCGCGACGCTAATGGCAGGGAAGAGTACGATGCTGGAACAACGGGCATCCGGAGCGTTGGTTACTTCGTCACAATTCCCGGCGGCACGCCGATGGCCTCGACGGTCCAACTTCGTGAAACGTTGCACTCTCGGAGGGAGATCACTTCGGGCGAGGTTGTTAGTCTCCGACAGCAGCTACAAAACCTTATTAAAGGGAGATGCAAGGAGTTTCTCGAGAGCACTATGAGTCAAGTTCCCGACGGAGTGTATTCAGGTAATCTAATGAATCTATTCAATTGGATGGCTGACCATGGCACACTGATGCGAGACGACTTCTTGCGTGGTTCAAAAGGGCAACCAATACTGGGACACGGCGGCGGAAACGCCGTCGATGGCAAGCCTTTCAAAGCTGGGGTTACGTTGAATTTCACATTCGGGCGTTCTGTAGTTTTCACACTAATCCATGAGTTAGTGCATGCTAATGGGCGCGCTGGTTCTCAGTCCATTTCGCACGCAACAATGGCAACCGTCGCCCTCGCGACCCTGTCCAGCGAAGATCTCAAAGAGTATCAGAGTCGGTTACCGACTCTTGCGCTCGAAGTGTGGCGAAGGGGCGAAGAAAATGCTGACACTCACAATTCGCAGGTGTTTCAGAATATTCTGGAGTTCAAGTGTGATCCAATCTATGCACATCGACCGCGTTAAGTGCTTGATTCTGGTAGTGTCCTTCAAAATCGCTGCGTTTGGCCTGACACAGGTTCCGCAAAAGTGGCGTGAGGTGGAGGTTCTGCGTACATCGCGCAAAGAAGTCGAACGTCTGCTCGGATCGCCGCGCGTCCTTGGCGGTGTGAGCATGTACGATTTCAATGATATGAGAGTAGAAATCTTCTACCAACGGCGATCGTGCTCAACAGATCCTCAGGGATGGAATGTCCCGATTGGCACAGTGATAGGTGTTGACGTCGTGCCGAAGAAGAAATTCGCGGTGTCTGAAATGCAACTGGATATGTCGAAATTTAAGAGGGAACCCGGGGCTTATGATCAGCCGACTCATGCTTTCCTTAGAAACGACGAAGAAGGTTTCACAATCTCCGTATTTGACGAGATGGTCGATTCGTACAGCTATGGTCCCAAGAAGCGTGACAAACACAAGCGATGTCCTGGTTATTCGATAGCTGAGGAACAACGGCTTCGGGATTGCGAACCCGCGATTTTTCGCGTTGAGTGTTCGGCCCTAAAGATAGATGCAAATACGCCAGTGATGTGCAGTGCTCGGTTTGATGAGATTGCATCTAACGTCTCGCCGAAAGTCACTTGGTCAGTGTCGAAGAACGCGAAGTTCGTCACACAAGGAGACAAAACTAGGGTGTCACTGATTAGTACGAAATCCCGAACGGTTTCCGTCACAGGCAGAGTGACTGAGCCGAACATCTGCACCAACGTTGCCGCAGAAAAACTTCAGGTAATTCGAAAGAAGAAAAAACACACCCGGTGAATAGTAAAAAATAAAAATCGGGGTCAGGCCTTCGATTCTGGGATTCTCATAGCGCTGCAAGTTTCATCTCATCTCCAATGAACTTGTTCACCTTCAATCTAGCCGGTCATGCAAAGTTGCTGCGTTGACGCACACGTCGACGCGCACTAACATCCGCAGTCCATGGCCCGGAGGATACGCGCTGAGGTTGAGCGTGGTCACTTAATTGCGAATCGAAGAAGCGAAGGCCTGGCCCCCAAAGCTTTTCCCGACGCAGTAAACGATCATGATAAATGGAACACTAATCATAGTCGGCTTCTACGTTCTGTTTCTGTTCCAGGCCGACTCCGAAATAGGAAAATGGAAGCGAATCTCACCTCTTCAATCCAGTCGCGCGGAAGTCGAAAATCTGCTGGGCGGTGGTGATAGCGTCTGCAAATGTGTTTACGATCTGGAAGAAGTTACGGTGCAAGTAACGTATTCGGAAGGCAGTTGTAAAAGCGGAACTTCAGGCGGATGTAACGTTCCTGAGGGAACCGTCCTCCGTTTTAATGTCAAACCTAAGAAGCCGACTCGGCTTACTAGCCTGCTTCGAGATTTGGGTCTAGAACGTAGAAAACTTACAAAGACCGAGGACCCGGAATTACCGGGAATCTTCCATTATGTGGACCGTGAAAACGGCGTTGTGATCTCGGCGACTGAAGACAAAGTAATAGACTACGGCTTCGAACCAACCGAGCGAGACAGACGGCTTAGATGCCCCATGAGCTGTCCTCAGTAACGTCCCGCGAGATCGTTGTTCGAACTCGGCTACCAACAAACATCCCGGCTCACAAGTTCTATAAATTACAATACACCTGGGAATCGGGGATAAATGGGGGATATTCCCCAAGATCGAATTCGATTTGCTTGCAAACGCGCTCGATTCGCTTTATCACGCGATTGATCACCTTGCCCCTCCTGAGGACAAAGCCGCTGCAAAGGACATTTTCACAATGAAGGTCACCATAAGAGTCGAAGTGATTCGGGAAGGAATAACGTGAGGCCCTAAAATGAGTGCTGCCTTACCAGAAGCGGAATTCTATCGTCGGGTTGCTTACTATCGGTACCATGCCGAGTTCGATGTTAATGAACGTGAATACAAGATTCGATTAGCGAGTAATCTCCGTATAGCTCGTGAGCAACTCGATCTTAACGGCTCCCGCGCGCTGGGAATTGTCGAGTCCGCGCTTCGCAGTCGGGATAACAATATTGTTAATTGGCGGTTGCAGGTTCCGCTTTTCGAATGGTTCGACAAGGAGCCGGACAAAGCTACATCAGCCCTGAAAACACTATGGAGCGAAAATCGTAACTTTGATAAGCGATTGCTAAGCGTCGTTGAAGCACTCAGCAACGCGGGAATTCGACAGCCTGGTGCACAATTGGCTATCTGCTCAACGTTACTAATGGCGTTGTCGCCGGACCAGCTTCCTCCCGTGCGAATGGAAGCCTTCAGGTCGGCTATGGAACAGGCTGGGCACGATACGCTGTATTCAGTCAGTGATACCGTAGAGAGATATGCGCTTGCGCGCGCGTTCATGGACTGGATGATTCAAGATTCGCAACGATATCTAATTACGCTCCGTGATCCGCTAGACGCGCAGGGAGTCATTTGGTGTCTTAGTGACGGGTGGAAAAAGATACCGGTGCCACCTGATTGGACGGATGACCCCGCAGCCAGGCAAGCGCTTCAGGATTTAGAGTACAGCCGTGAGTTGAAAGAGCTTTTGAACGAGCCGGGTTCTAAAGAACTCACACCTACAGAGAAGGACGCTCTTGTAAAAGCAAGACGCGGGCAAGGTAAGTTTCGCGAAGCGGTTCTCTCGTACTGGGGAAACTGCGCAGTTAGTAACTGTAGCGAGCTATTGTTACTGCGCGCGTCTCACATCAAGCCTTGGAAAGACTCGACGAATACAGAGCGACTCGACAGATATAACGGTTTACTCTTGAATCCTAATCTCGACGCCGCTTTTGACAAAGGTTTAATTAGCTTTGCCGATGATGGAAAAATAATTGTTTCGCCTGTATTCGGAGCAGAAGATCGGAAAGCGTTGGGCATCAGCTCAACGTTGCGACTGCGTAGAATTAGTGCTGCGCACTTGCCGTACCTTCGACACCATCGCGAGCACGTCCTTAAGAAGCGCAAATCGAAGATTTCGGCAACCGAGTCTCGGATTAGACCTACATAGTGGTTGAAACTGCTTTATTGCAGGTGCTAGGCTCGCCCCGCTGAAAGGCCTTTCTTAGGGTTTGATTCTGCCTCGTTGCTTTCCGCCAAACACTCTACCGGCTCTTTCAGGTCCCAAGAGAAACGCTTCTGAAGTGTTTGAATGCAAGATCAGCCGATCATTTGCCACTATCCTTTTGAGCGCGTTTTATCCCGCGGAGCGCCGATGCTTCGTTTGTCACAACGTAAGGAGATGCCGTCCGGCCGTCGTCGGCCGACAGGAATCTTATGATGGAAAGGTGCATTCTACTGCTGCTAGCGACGAATGCCGTCGATACCGTCGATCCACGTGCGGTTGACGAAATTAGAGAGATCGGCCGCGCCATTCGGTCGGCTAGTCAACGCGACTCGTTTGAGCCTCTTCAGTACTCCGGCCTGCGGGTTTCTGACATAAGGGAGTTGTTGTTGAGACACAATCCGCACATTCTGCACATCAGCGGGCATGCCAGGTTGACGGAGGGATTGGTTCTCGATGACGACAACAGCGATACCGCGAAGATAGAATGCGATCAACTTGTTAAGCTCATCCTAAGCTCAATAGCTGACGATCGCCTCAAGCTCGTCTATTTTTCCTTTTGCCATTCGGAAGTCTGTGCCAATGAAATTTTGGCAAAGGTTCCTTATGCCGTGGGCGTGAGAGATAAGATCCGCGCAGAGTCTTCGCTCCTCTTTTCGAAAGCCTTTTACGAGGCATTGGCATCGGACAGATCAGTTCAGCGGGCCTTCGACAATGCGCGTGAGTGGTTGAAGACAAGAAGGCTGGAAGACTCGGACGCAATGGTGCTACGAGTGCAAAGCGGCACGACCGCAGACGTCCCTTTCCTGAACTCAACAGGTTTCCTTAAGAAAAGCGTCGAGGAGCCCTCCAACACCGAATCTATTTTGCGAGACCTCTCAGCAGGGTTCGTATCTCAACTACGGATTGCTGGGTACGTAACGGACGAAAATGACGTTCGACGCGCAATCTATTTGGATGAAGGTCTCTATGTACATCGGGTTCGAGCCGAAGCTGCGGTGAGCGAATTTATCACTAAGGCCACGGCGGATACGTCGAGGGCAGGCAAGTGGCTCAGCATTGTCGGCGATGCCGGGCATGGAAAGAGCTCGTTACTTTGGTATCTGTTTACTGACCTGAGTGCCGATCCTGCGTTTACCGTAATTCCGTTAATGGCTCAAATGGAAAGTGATCTTGCCGCAGTTGTTAGGACCACAGCTCAAGCCAGAGAGGTCCGAAGGCAAAGCCAACTCGTTGTCCTCATTGACACATTGGACCTGATGGTAGGAATTGACGATCAACGACTGGCGAAGTCGATCAGTGAGCTCAAGGCACTAGGAGCGCTGGTGATCACGAACTCGCGGAAGCAAGAGGCCGATCAACTGGGACGATTACTAAGTAGTAACAGTCGGGTCGAATTGCGGCGTTACAACGATCATGAAGCACAACAGGCAATTGGGAATCAAGTACGAATCTATTATCGAGACAAATCTGAGAGCAAACAGCAGGAACAATTCGATAAGGTTTGGGGGTTGCTGGAGCAACAGCGCGATGTTCGAGAATTGGACCTTGAACCCTTGATTCTGAGAATGTTGTTTGAGGCTTATGCTCCCAAAGATATACCGCGCGATGTAAACACTCAGCAGATATACCGGCATTATTGGCAGAACGTAGTGTTGTTTGATCGCGTGGTTAAGAATGCGGACGAGCGCATGCAGCGAGAGCATCTATGCCGCTACATCGCTCGCAACGTTGCCTTTGGCGAGTCTCACTCCGATAAGTTCCTAATTGGCTCGCTGATGAAAAACCCGGACAAGGGGCTCCACTTTTCTTTTCAAACGATTGAGGGGTTGGTGTCATCGGGTGTTCTTCAATGGGCTGAAGGCCGAAGCAGCGTTCGGTTTTTTCACCAGACCTTTCTGGAGTTTACTGCTGCCTATGATTTGCTCTCTTTGGATCGAGACTCACTGCATCGGTACGTTACCCAGCTGTTTGAGGATGTTGCCAGTTTCAATTTTTTTCGGGCACCGATCTTAAAACAATTGACGATCCAATCATTCGATAGCGATCAGGAGCTTCATCTCCAATTGATGAGAGGATTAAGACAGGTCAACAACGAACTAGCCGCGCAGCTGGCGCTCGAAATCATTGGTAAGATCCCGGCTTCCGAACGTAGTCACCAAATTGTTCGGCAATGGATTGAGGAGAGGCCACAAACGCTAAGAGGTGTCATCTGCGAGACTGTTAGGCATTATCCAAAGAGCAAAACTGAATTGGCGTTGGATCTCTTGCAACCATACATTTCCTCAGATAAGGAAACGTCCATCTACTCGATCTGTACTGAGACATTTTCCCGAAGTGACCCAGAAATTGTGCATCGGTTCCTTCATCGCCAGTTGTCGCGTGTGATCGAAGCGAATGATGACACAAAGACCTACTTCAAAAATGCGCTTTGCGCGGTTGCCAGGTATGGAGCAGCGAACGCCGTTAACGATTTGCTGGAGCTTTTGCCGGCCGTGAAGTCGGGTCAGCAGTCGGCCATCCTGACAGGAATAGCAGAGGTGTTAAGCGCGGAAACTGCGCCGCATGTAGAGCGGGTGGTCAGAAAAGTCATTATCCTTTTGCCGGAGATTCCCGGTGAGCACCGGAACGAAGTCTGGGATTCTCTCTGCCGGCTTACCGGCGAATTGAATAGAGTCTCGGCCGCGACTGCGCAGACAATTGCAAGCTGGTTAACGCAAAGCAAGATTTGGCGGCGCGATATCAACACGGCTCTGTTTGTAGGTAGAATTGTCGGTCAAATAGCCGCGGACGAGCCCAGCGTCAACCCAGCCATCGATGAATTGCGGTCCGATGATCACCTTGTCAGGATGTTCCATACCGGATTGCTTGCAAATGCCCCGCCCGAATTATCCCAACGAATCATGGAACGCATCCTCGAGATCGATCCAAAACCGTTTTCGGGCATCGACAGTGTTCGGGCGCTCTTCACCGTTGTTAGCGGTCTCACGGGTATTAGTGCAAATCAGATGTTGGAGTTCCTTTCCCGCTGGACATGGCCAACCAGCGGGATTGGTAACCCGTTGAGAGCAATTCTCAAACGGTTGGCCACCACGGCTCCCCAGGCCACGAAGAACTGGCTTCTGACGCAGCTCAAACAACCCCAAGCGCACAATCTGAGAATCATTCGCGCCCTAACATTGTTAATTCAGGAGAAGGCCGAAATATTTGATTCAGCCGAACTTGATGAGGTGTATGAAGCGTCGTTCGCCGTGCAAGGCGGTTCGGCAGTAATTGCGGCAGCGGTTGGCGCGATTGCCACGGTCGACCGTCCACTAGCTCAGACAATGTTCACCCGACTATTCAATGAGGAAGGTAAATATTGTCAGATAACTGTGATTAATTCGCTAGTCTATTTGCTCGCGTCCGACCCTGAATTCGCCCTGCAGTTTGGAACTCGGATTATCGAAGTCTCATTACAGCAGCACATCCCAGGTCTGCTCGACAATTATCTCGTGACGCTTAAGTCTACCCCGCGCCGGCATTCAGCTCTGCTCTTGTCACATTTTGACTCTTGGTTCACTGACACTATCACGCAGCAACAGGACGCAAAGATACTGGGTGAGCTTCTAGCCCTTTTGAAGATTACCGCCGAAGCCGATCCGGATTTATCGTTTCGAATCTCACAACGAATACCGATCGTTAGTAAAGGCATAGCTGGTGGACTAGCGGCGCTTTACGATAACGTCTCAGAACACAGTGACGATCCGGAATTGCTCGGCAGCGTTTTGCAGGCGGTGGCAATAGTCGCCGCTTATAATCAAGTGCGAATTGGAAATGCTTTAAGTCGTACGCTACCGCGGTTGGGGCAGAAGATTGGCACCGCACCGGTGATCGAAATGGTTATGTCTGTTTATAAGAACATCAAGAGCGAACAGTCCCTGCGGGCCCTTTTTAAAGCGGCTTTGGAGATTCCTGGCTGGGGTCCAAAGGAAAATGCTGCGCTGCTAGCGGATAAAGATCTCCCCGAGGCCGTTCGAAGTGTGTTGTCTACTCGCACCCGACGCTGAACGCGCACGCGAAACGGTCTGAGTCGTTTGGCGCTTAGACTTTGTCGGAGAGACCGAGACGAACCATGCCGAGCACCACCGAGATCGATCGGCGCCATGCCGTCTTTTACGAAACGATCCTTGGAGCTGTTTTCGAGATGTACAAGGTCAGCGGCATTATGGGCGTCGGGCTCTTTGAACTATACCGCGAGCACATCTTAAAGGCGTGGTCATGGGCCATCGACAATTGCAACCAAAACATGGACGCCGCCAGACTGTGCATTTCGTTTGCGCGCGACCGCACTGAATTGCTTAGCCTTCGACTCGAGCCCGCCCAGCTCGTCAGCAAACTACAAAGTTCGGTGGCTTGTGCCAGGCGACAGGGCGATGCCAGGAGCTCGGGACTGTTGCTGCGAGAACTGGGCGTCATTCATGCCTTGAACGGCCAGGTGGAGCAGTCGCTCGTTTGCTTTCTGCGAAGCGAGGAAATCTGTCGCGAGGCGAGAGATAAAAAGGGTGAAGCGATGGCCCTGAGCAGTCAGGGAAAGGCTCATACACGGTTACACAACAACGCTGCCGCGCTCCTTTGCCTTGAACGCTCCTTGAGGATCTTTAGTGAAATCGATTTTGCCGATGGAGAGGCTGATGCCCTAAATGGCCTGGGAGCAGCTCAGATGCGTCTCGGCCTCATTCAACCAGCGGTAGGATCCTACGAACAGTCGCTGGCGATTTGCCGCAAGACTGATAACTATAGATGCGAAGCCATCGCGCTGTGCGGGCTGGGAGAGGCGCGGATGGCGCTGGATCAATTGGAAGAAGCAAAGGAACTCTTCACGGCGGCGTTGGTTCTTTTCCGGCAGTTAGGCGATCAGCAAGGCGAGACTCAAGTGTTAAGCCTCATGTCAACAGACGGCCCCCGAGCTATCGCCGCTGTCAAGATTTAGGCGCTTAGAAATGACCCCCAGCGAGATTCAGACACGGCATTTTCGTTATTATCTTGGGATCCTGAATCAAGCCGACATTCTCTATTGCGAAGGCGAAGAGGCGTTGGCGCAGGGACTTGAGCTAATCGATGCCGAATGGCCAAGCATACGGATCGGTCAGGAATATGCCGCCCGGCTGGCGGAGCGAGACCAAGAAGCGGCGCGGTGTTGCAATCGATACGCCGGTTATGGGGCCTCGGTTCTCCATGTTCGTCAACATCCACTAGAACAGATTCCCTGGCTGGAGAGTGCCATCAAGGCCGCCCGCGCCCTTGAAGACAGGGTTGCGGAGGCCATTCACCTGGGGAATTTGGGAATCGCGCATTATCTCTTGGGAGATGCTCGCCGCGCGATAGAATGCCACGAACTCAATTTGACGATAGCCAGGGAAATTGGCGATCGAAGAATAGAAGGCGCAGCCCTCGCCAACCTCGGAGTTGCGTACGATTTACTGGGAGAATACGCGAAGGCTATCAGCCTTTATGAAAAGCATCTTGAGATCAGCAGAGAAATAGGCGACCGGTCAGAAACAGGCAAGGCGCTATCCAACTTGGGTACAGCTTACCAGCAGATCGGCGACTGTCAGCGATCGCTCGAGCTATGCACGAACGCGCTGGCAATTGCCCGAGAGCTCGCAGATCTTCCTTCGGAGTGTGCGGCACTGGGGAATATAGGGGTAGCCCAGTACGCGTTAGGGAAATATCAACTCGCGACCGAGTCGTTAACGGAATTCTTGGCCAGCGCTCGAAAGATCGGAAACCGAAGTTTCGAGGCACAGGCCCTGGGAAATTTGGGCAACGTCTTTCTTACGTTAAATGAACCACAACGCGGGCTGGAGCTTTACCGGCAAAACCTGGAGCTGGCCCGAGAGATCGGTGATCGGAAGAGTGAAGCGGCCGCACTGGGAAACATGGGCCTAGCCCATTCAGCGCTCGGCGAATACGAACAGGCTGTCGCCCTTCACACAGAACAGTTAGCTCTTGCTTTAGAACTTGACGACCAACGCAGCCAGGCCCAGGCCTTCGGCAACCTTGGGAGAAACTATCTGCACCTGGGGGATCATAAGCGGGCGTTCGAGTGTCACGAGCAGGATTTTCAAATAGCGCGGCGCATCGGCGATCGTACCGGAGAAGCTCAAGCTCTCGGTAACTTAGCCACTGGGTACTATAATACCGGCAACTATGATCAAGCAGTTGAGTTTTACCAAAAGAGCCTAGCGATCGCATTGGAGATCGGCGACCCTCAATCCGCAGGTAAGTCACACTATGGGCTCTGCTTGACGTTTATTTGTTTGGGTGCGCTCGACCGAGCATTTTCACACGCCGAAGAGTGCGGTAACGCGTTTGAGGGAAAAGAGCACGCCCGTTCTGAACTAAAGTTCCTCGCCAACCAGAAATAACCAGGATGCCAGACAAGCTCAAGTTGCTGCTGCTAGCCGCGAACTCGGTGGACACCGTCGATTCACGAGCTTCTGATGAAATTCAAGCGATAGACCGAGCGATTCAAGCGTCCCCCCTCCGCCACAAGTTCGATATACAAAAAGAACCAGCCCTGAGAGTTTCTGACATCGGCCCTTCGTTACTAAAGCACAATCCCGACATTCTCCAGATCAGCGCTCACAGCAGGGAAACCGAAGGACTGGTTCTGGAGAACGACGTGGGGCGTGTAGCCAAAGTTCAGTGCGCCCAACTCAAGAACGTTTTGTTTAGCGCAGGCTCGAACCTACAACTGGTTTTTTTTGGTTTCTGTCATTCTGCTGGCTGCGCTAAAGAGACCTCGGAGCGAATTGATTTTGCGCTGGGAATCGAGGGGGAAATCCCGGTTGAATCTTCTCTCGCCTTTGCCCCCGCATTCTATGCAGCCTTAGCGTCGGGTAATTCTGTCCAGGAGGCGCTTGATTACGGAAAGAGCATCTTGGGTCTGAACGGACTTTCCGGCGCGGATGCGATCGTGTTGCACGTACGTGATGGTGCCGACGCGACGAAGTCGTTCGTAAGATCAACAACGCACGCCGACGATCTGAAGTCGATTTTGGAACGAGTTGTTCGAGGAGTCGGAAGCGAGCTGGATTGGTCAAATCTGCGGCAGGCAATGGATGACGGTGTGCTTGTCCTCGGCCAGCAGGAAACTGAAGATAGCGATAATCAGAATACAAATTTTGCCGTCAGCTTTACCGAAAATTCAGGGATACTGCAGGCGAATTTCAAATCGGACACCTATAGGAAAGTAAGGCGAACTCTCTATCCTGTTCCACGTGGCATCGCGCCCCCGTTACCGCCCCGTGTCTTTATTGGCAGGGAAGATGCGCTCCAAGACGTAAGACGGTTGCTCATAGCCAACCAGCGAGGCACGAACCAGGAAAATATTACGGTCGTAGGCGGATTGCCGGGAATTGGCAAGACAAGCCTGGTCAGTGCCATTGCCCACGACGCTGAAATAGCCAGAACTTTCACAGATGGCGTCTTGTGGAGCTCGCTTGAACAAAAGCCGCATGTGATTACAGAGATGGCCAGATGGGGACGGGCGCTGGGCTCCGAAGAGATACTGAAGGCGCCAACGGTCAAGGATGCAACGGCACAACTGGCCGCGCTGCTTAGTAAGCGTCGAATGCTGCTAATAGTAGACGACGTGTGGGAGACAGGTGACGCCGCACCGTTTACTGACGCTGCCGGGGAACAATGCTCGGTAATGATCACGACCCGTTTACCGAAAGTAGCCACAGCCCTAACGACCGATCCAAAGCGCACATACAACTTGCCGGTGTTGACTGAGGAGTTCGGCTTGATGCTGCTTCGCATCCTCGCCCCTGAGGTAGTCTCACAAAACGAGCGCGACTGCCTCGAGCTCGTGCGCGACTTGGATGGCTTGCCACTGGCCTTACATGTCGCTGCCGGATTGCTGAGAAGCGAAGCCAATCTGGGGTGGGGTGTAACTGGTCTGATCGAGAAGATTCGTGAGGGTACAGAGCTAATCAACAAGCAGGCGCCCAGGGACCGAATTGATAAGGCCGGCGATATCCCTTCTGTCCGAGCGCTTCTGCAGCGAAGCACGGATGTGCTGGACGAACAGACGCGCGACTGCTTCATCTGTCTAGGCGCTTTCCCCCCCAAACCCGCGACTTTTGACTTACATGCCTTGCGAGGGATCTGGCAGGTCGATGATCCAAAACCTACAGTGCGCCAGCTTGTCGGACATGGGCTGCTGGAGCCCGTTGGCGGTGGACGCTTTCAAATGCACCGGATTCTTTTGGACCATGCCAGAAGCCTTTGTACGGAGGATTAGCCACACCGTAATTAATGAGGTTCAGAATTCTCGCGGATTGCGCCCAAGCTTGGTTAGACGACCTCTATGGAAATATCGGCCATTTTCTTCGCCCGCTCTCGGCGGGGAATCTTGATTTGTGCGCCCAGTCCAGAATCTTCTTCACGTTGCAACGTAACCTCTTTGCTGAATGGGCCAAGCCGGAATCGTAAGCGGGCTCCTTCCCAGGCAAGCTCAGGTGAGGAGAAATGCACAGTAAGACTTGCGTCGCTTTCCAGTATTGCCCACGCGCTAAGCAATCCATCTTCGCTCTCGTATCTCCATACTTCGTCACCGTCGCCGGCTCCACGCATCGCCGGCTGGCTAAACGGTACGATCCACGCCGTCAGCAGGTCATCAATGTAAGACGCAAGCCGCTGCATCTCAGTGTGAAAGTAGTCGCTGGTTTTGCTCTCCGGGATCTCACTAATCGTTTGTACCGCCTCCTCCTCCCTCAAGAAAGCAAGCCTGCGATCGCAGACGAGACAGAGCCTCAAGTGTGCATCAGCTAACGCCACCTCGATCTCATCTAGCTGCCTATCGCGGTACGAGACCAACGTCGCTTGGGGTAGATGCCTGTACTTGCCGCTTTCCAGGAGTTGTTCAATATCCTGCAGTCTCATCTTTTTCAGATTCCTTCGCCAGAGATTATATCTCTGAATTTCTCTAACACGCGCGTTCGTGCCATCTTGACGGCACCCTCGGACTTGCCCAGGTTTTCTGCGATCTCGCGGTCTGTCAGACCGTATCGGTAAAAAAGAATTATTATTTTGGCCTCGTCCGGATCGATCTGTTTGAGCAGATCTTTGACTAGCTGCAACCGGTAAGGGTCCTCGAACTGGTAAGGCTCTTCGATCGTCAGTGTTCCATCTTCCGCTTCTAATGGGAACGGAAAGGCAGCGATCACGTTCAAAGCATTCTCTACTTGCCTTACCGAGAGTTCCGCTTCCTCACTAACCTCCTCAAGTGTTGGTCTGCGATTTAACTTTCGCATCAATTCGTCCTGAGCTCGCATCACCTGACGGTAGTGTTTGTACAGGGTTCGTCTCACGGGCATGACTGCACTACTTTTGTGGACGGACTTCATCACATACGTTTTGGCCAGATCATGAAAGTCACCACTTTGTGAAACGTCGAAGTCCTGTGCCGCCTTGAAGAATCCAATTCTTGCCTCTTGCATGACCTCGTCTCGGTCCGCCCAGGCCAACACTTTACGGACCCAAAACCTAATTAAGCGACGATGGCTTTCAAACAATGCATCCAGCGCTTTCTGGTCGCCATTTTGGTAGCGCCTCACCAACTCCAGATCCGCTTCGACGGTACATCTTTTTTTCTCTTGGTTTTGTGGTTCCATTCTGCGCCACGCGAGACGGGAGAGCTGAAGCGGCCTACCTTCTCATAAATCAAGTGACGCGTACTACCCAAAACTCTCACTTCAACACTCGAGAGGCAGCGTTGGGCGTCGAAAGTCAGGGTTGGGGACTTAGAGTTCAAAACGTTCTTGCGAAGCGTCCAGCCCTTGAGGAACTTTTTTGGCCCGGTTCTGCCCGGAATCGCGCCCGCACACACGTGCTTAAGAAATTTTTTCTGACCGTCCGTTACCTTCTGCGCTTTTGCTGAGGAACCCATCAACGAAGGGCGTTAGGCGCCCTAACTTGAAACGGAGGAAATCGCAAAAATGGAAAAGTCGGAAACTGGTCGCCAGACTATTTCACAACGGGTAGTTCGGCGCCGCAGTCTACTGTCAATCGCTTTGTTAGTCGCGTTGTCCGTGGTGGCAAGTCCCACGGCAAAGGGTCAAGTCGAGTGCCTTGGTGTGTGCGAGGAGGAATTCGCATCGTGCTTGAGAAACTCCCAGGGTCAATCACCCGAGGGAGGCTGTCAAGCGACCTATGAGGCCTGCGTCGATGCTTGTCTGGGTACGTCTGCCGCCCTCCTGGGCTGACGGCAACTCATTGCCAGGCCACACGCCTCTTAGGAGATTGTTGGCCTGGCAAGTGGGTAGTCGGCCAAAGACACGCTTAACCACCTCAGGGGCGAATGGCTGCTGTAGTAAAAAGCTGTTCGCCCCGATTTGTGAAAGAAAGGAAAAATAAGATGAGAAAGAGCTTCTTAAGTGCTGTGGTTCTAAGCAACGTGCTCCTCGTTGGGGTTGGTATGACTCTGGCAGTGAGGCTTGTTTATCGGAGCCTGTCGACTGCGAACCACCAGGCAGCGCAGAACATAAACGTTTCGGCCTTCACTGTCTTGCAAGCTCATATTGGCCGCAACGACAAAGCGTGGTCGAGGTTTACCCAGAAGGGCACCCTGACGTACCACGCGGATACTTCAGCCGGTTCGCTACGCGTGTTTGAAAGGAAGCTGAGGCTGTCAGTGGACGGCTCGCTGATCAGGTACGATAAGGGTACGCTCAACAGAAATCAGAGCTACTTGTTTGATGGAAATACTCTGGTTCGGACAACCTTCGATGCAGAAACCCAAGTGGAAACGAGAGTAGTCGATGGCGTCGAGGCTGCGAGCATTAAGTTTCAAACAGCGACGTGTGGTTTGCTTCCAATTCTAAGACGCCTTTCAGAGCCGAGCACGCAAGTGGACTACGTCGGCGCCACATCAAACGGAAACCGCTTTCAGGTAAAGACTGCCGGTGGCTCTTGGTATTTCTATGCCAACTCAGACCATCTGGTCGAGCGGTTGGAAGTCAACAACATCAAAATCACCTACGATGATTACCGTACGGTTGAGGGCCTGAAGCTGCCCTTCTATCAGCAGGTGAAGAAAGGCGATAAGCTACTGTACGAAATCCAGTTCGAAACATTCGACCTCAATCCAGTATTTGCTGTTGGCTTTTTCAAGAGCGATCTCTTGTAAGTGCGCGGTTTTCGATAAGGCTTTCGATGTGAATAACAACCGGGAGTCTTATGCGGGCCGTGCGAAAAATAGATCGAAACAAACCCAAAGTGTGCGTACTATGGGTTCAATAGTCAGGTGTAGTTGAAAAGCCGATCGGTATCGCATGGTCGACACGCTTCATAGATCGAAGAAATGCCCGAGGGACACGGGTGGCAGGCATTCACCATTCACTTTGCCTTTTGCGCCGAATTCTTCAGGCACCTTTACAAGCAGAGCGCGCTACGCTGCTTGTATCGGGTTGCTGGTCCTACTCTGCCTTTGGCCGCAGGTATTCATCAATCAGAAACTGCATGCAATTCCTCATGCCAACACCCGACCTGCAGCCTGGGTTTGGGACGATCCTGAACAGTTGTTTGTTGAGGCAATGAGACTGGCTGAAACCGGCGATCGGGCTGCTGCTGGTAAGCGCCTCGATGAAGCTTGTCTCCTGTGGATCAAACGCGGCGATCCTGAGCGAGCGGCGCGGGCCAGATTGCAAATCGGTGACTTATACCGAAACGACAAGCGCTATGAGGAATCCTTAAGTCAGTATCGTCAGACACTTTTGATCCAAGGGCTTTCACCGTCGTTGAAAGCCTTAAGCTATGACTCGATAGGCCAAATCTACGCGGAGCTTTACCAAACCGAATTGTCGCTACGCAACTACTCCAAGGCTCTGAATCTCGCGCGTCTAAAAAATGACTTTACAGTTCAGGCGCAAGTGCAACTTAACCTTGCGGCCTTGAGTAACAAAACCGGTGATTTCTCACAGGCGATGAAACAAGCGCAGAGCGCCGTCATCGCGAGTAGTAAGGCAAACGACGACAAAGCAATGGCTTTGTCTTTAGGTTTCCTGGCGCAGATGGAGCTAAAAAATGGCCTACTGGAGAAGGGTCGGACAGATCTCGATCGGGTGCTCTCCCTTTCTCGGCAAAACAACGATCTACCGGCACAAATCAAGACGCTCTGTTTTTTGTCCGGTGTGAATTTGTCGGCAAGACAAGTCGCAGTCGCAAAGGAACAGGCGCAGTCGGCGCTTAGACTAGCGGAAAGCCTGACGCGGGGCGCCACCACGAACTCTCAGCGGTTGCGGGTTAACGCGCTGCGGTGGCCCTGCTGGCTTGCTTTGGCGCGTGCCCAGCGGGCCTCTCAACAACGTGAGGAAGCACTGAAATCGTATTTCCGGGCGGTTAGCGGGACGGTTGTTGATTGGTGGATGGTTTATGCCTCAACCGAAAGGAGTGCGATCGGGTTCGCTGAAGAACGTCAGGCGCCATACCGCGAGTTGGTAGACCTGCTTGTCGAGCTCGGACGAATAGATGAGGCCTACAACGCATATCAATATGCCCGGGTCAGGACCCTGTCCGGGTACATTCGGGCCAGGCACCTTGTAGGTTTCCGCAGTGATCGTGATACGGACAACAAGATCGGCGAGTTATCGGCGTCGATAATTGCATTGCGCACAAGTCTGTTGTCGCCCACCCTGAATAGAGGTCAGCGCGAAGACCTACAACGAGAGTTGGTGGAAGTTGAAGAGGATTTGGCAGAAAGACGATTTCAGATCGAGTTGAATCATCCCAGACGACAGCTGGTTTTTTCCCGTCCTGCCAGACTAAAGCAACTGCAAAATCAACTCGGTGATAACGAGTCGGTGATCGAGTTCTTTTTGGGGGAAGAACGATCCTTCGTCTGGCTGATATCGCGTGGGACCGTCGGCTTCGAGATACTTCCCGGGAGCAAGGAAATCGAGGGAAAAGTCCGACAGTATCTGGCCGATCTGTCAACCGCACCGCCCAACCTCCATCTGCAGTTGAGATTAGTGAAACAGCGCGCGATGGCGCGGGAACTGTATACATTGCTTTTTGGCAAACTGGCGAATCAACTCACCGATTATAAGCTGATTGTGATCCCAGACGGATTGCTGAACTATGTGCCATATGAATCTCTGTTCAATAATGGCCGGTACTTGATCGAAGACCACGAAATCAGTTATCTCCCATCCGCAAGTCTAATCGAACTGCTGCGCCAGCGGCCGCCCCGGTCCGCTGCGGAGTACGATGGCCAACTGGACTTGCTCGCCTTTGGCGATCCCGTATTCCAGCAAAGATCGAAAACGTCTCTCAGCCGGAATCTTCCGTCAGCCTCGGCGAAAATCGAAAAGCTTGCGTGGGATGCGGAGACGTCTAATCTTTCACGTTTACCGAGAACACGAGACGAAGTCGAATACATCGCGAGTCTGATTCCAAGAGAACGAAAACGTCTGCATTTAGGGAAAGACAGTACGGAAAAAGCGTTTAAGCAGGAACCTCTAAATAAGTTTAGATGGATACACTTTGCCACTCACAGTCTAATCGATGAGCGAAATCCAGGTCGTTCCGCGGTTGTCTTGGCGCTTGACGCCGATCACGATGAAGATGGATTTTTGCGAGCTGCCGAAATTGCGGACTTGGATTTGAACTGCGATCTGGTGGTCTTGAGTGCCTGCGAAACAGGATGGGGCCAGTTATCGTCGGGTGAAGGCGTCATCGGACTTAGTAGATCTTTCTTCATTGCCGGCGCCCGGTCAGTGGTAGTCAGCCAATGGGCGGTGAGCGACATATCAACTGCGCAGTTGATGAAGGACTTTTACCAGCAAATGATTAAGAATGCCGCAAAGCCAGCCGCACTCAGGGAAGCCAAACTGCGCATGCTCCAAAGCGGTTCCGAAACACGCCATCCTTATTACTGGGCACCCTTTGTTATCATCGGGGCGCCATAGTCAATGTCCTTACTTAAGCGAATCTTTCCGCGGGCAGTCGAGGCGGCGAAACGTCAGACCGTCGGTACACGCGTCCAGCCTGATTACGTTGTCCTGGTTAGCCGCATCCTTAGTGGCGACAAAGACGCCGAAGCGGAATTGGTAGATTGCTTTCAAGGTGGAGTCTTCCAAATCATCCTGAATATTGTGAGAAATCCTCCCTTAGCCGAGGATCTTTCGCAAGACGCGATAATCACAATAATAAGAAAGATCCGAAACGGCGACCTCCACCATCCCGAAAGCTTGAAATCCTTCGTTCTAAGTGTGGCCAGATATCACGCTATTGAACAGATGAGGAGAATCAGGCGACGGGACTTTAACGAGAATCTCGAAGCGGCTGAACAGTTGCCAGACCCGGCCCCAAACCAATTAGAAGAACTCCAGTCGTCTGAGCAACTCAAGGAGATTTGCGAGGTGATGGATGAACTAACACCCCGATACAAGGAACTGCTTTTGCGCTTTTTCATAAATGAAGAACCAAAGGACGTTATATGTTCGGATCTTGGTTTGACCAGTGCGCAGTTCGACGGGGTTTTGCATCGAGCTCGAAAACGCTATAAGGAGCAGTACCTTAAAGGTAAGGGCGCGAAGGATATGCGTGGACGCAGATGAGTGACGGCATACGGTTGCGATGTTTTGCTCTTTGTTGCCACTCTACATGTAAGGGCAGTTAGCTCGAATGGACCACGACTACATCAATGAGTTCAATTTGATCGACCAATACGTGTTGGGGAAACTTGCCGCGGATCAGGTCGAAGAATTCGAAGCCCATTTCGTCGACTGTCCGGAGTGTGTCGACCAGCTAAAGATATCGAGGGGCTTTATCCGCGATCTGAAAGGCCTGGCCGTACAGGAGACATTGTCATCGGACCGTAGGCCTGCAGTCCAAACTCAGCGACGGCACCTTGAACAATTAGTGCCTCGTCGTTTTTGGTGGGTGATTGCTTGGGCCTGCGTAGTCGTGGCAGTAGGGTTTGCGTTTTTTGCTGTTCGCCGGCTAAACAGATTGGAAGCCGAACTCCGTCAGGCCAAAGCAGATGGAGCAGCCATTAACCAAAAATATCAGCAGGGGCTGGAAACTGCTGACGAGTCGGAAAAACGACATCAGGAAACCAACCAGGAATTGGCTAAGCGGCTTGATGAACTCGAGCAGAAGCTACAAACCGAAGGCACGGCCAATCAACGAGAGCAATCTGTGGTTCGCGGATCAGGAGCTCCCGATGTTAACTTTCCGATTTATGCCTTAGTCTCCGTCGCGAGGGGACAGGTTCCAACCCCGGTTGAGATTGCACCGCCCGCATCGAGTTCCCGTTTCGCGCTTTCGATACCAGTGGAAGACAGAAAGGATTTTAACTCCTATCGAGTAACAATTTTGGATCATCGAGGAGTTACAGTTTTTAATCGGGGCGGGTTCAAACCGGATGCTTACCATGCTCTGTCACTTAGTTTGAACTCGAATTTCCTCAATCCTGGAACATACGATCTGAGAGTGGAGGGCCTAACTCCGCCGAACAACTGGAATACGGTTGGCAGTTACCCGTTCCGTATCGCAAGGCGACGCTAGCTCGTTCGAACCAATGAATGATTTGCCCGATTGTCCGTCATACTCTCGATATCGACAGCCTCACTTCGTAGTCCCCGACTTTGCATGAGTGCGGAGACTCGTCAATGAAATCAGTTTCGGTTAATTCGACTGCAAGTGTTTCGTTCGCAAGATATTCGATGTAACTGACAATCGCGATGGCCAGCTCGCCGGTTGTCGCATATCGAACTCGGATTCTATCTGCGACCTCTAATCCAGCCTGCTTGCGTAGGTTTTGAATTTCGCGAACCAGATCGCGCACTAAGCGTTCCCTAATGAGTTGTGGATCGAGTTTCGTATCTATCGCAACGAAAAAACCGTTGTCCTCAGACATCTCCCAATCCGGGCGCGCTGATCTTTGAATTACAATCTCGTCAGGGCTAACTGATAAGGCTTGGCCATTGACGGTTAGCGGAACCGGTTCACCACGCTCAACAGCTCCCGCGATAGTCTCGACCGGCGTTCGTGAGAGTTCAGCTTGGACCGAATCAAACAATTGTCGGTACTTCGGTTTTCCGATTTTCGCGTCGACCCGCGCCGAGACCGTATAGAGGTCTGTTGCCGATCGGATAAAAGTTAATTTCTTGGCGTTAAGCTCATCCAGGATGAGTGGCACAAATGGTTGCAGTTCGTCTTCCAGGCCCTTCTGTTTTGTCAGAACGCGAACCTCACGAATCGGTTGTCTGACCCGTAATGCAGCTTTGCTGCGAGCGGCGTGTCCGTGTTCGACCAGCGCAGTGGTCGCATCCATCAATCGAACGAGGCGTTCATCAACCGGAAAAGAATTTGGCTCGGGAAAATCGCAAAGATGGATGCTTACAGGCGCGTCACTAGCGTGCGGCCGCACAATCTCCTGATACATCGCCTCAGACATAAAAGGAACGACTGGCGCCAACAATTTGATTACCGTCACCAAACATTCCCACAGCGTTAGGTATGCGGCGGTCTTGTCGGCATCATCTTCGCTCTTCCAGAATCTCCGCCGGCTACGGCGCAGATACCAGCGCGACAAGGAGTCAATGAACCCTAGAACCTCCCTCATGAAAAGATGGACACTGTAGGTTGAGTAGTATCGATGCGCGTGCTGAATGAGCGTCTCGAGCCTGCTCAATATCCATCGATCCAATTCCGTGCGCTCCGCAAAAGGAACGGTCGCTTTGATTGGATTAAAGTCATCGATATGGGCGTAGGTAAGAAAGAAGTCATAAACATTCCACAGTACGAGAAATTCACGCCGGGCCAGGTTAATGTTGTGGTAACCGAAGCGCAGGTCATGCTCCGGATTGTGTGAGGCATACAACCAACGCAGGGCGTCCGCGCCTTCGCGTCCAGCAGCTTCGTTGAACTCGACCGCGTTGCCTTTGGACTTGTGCATTTCCTCACCGCGTTCGTCCTTCATCAGCCTATAGCCAAACATAAGCTTGAAGGGCGGCCGACCTTCCATCACTGTGCTCATTGCCAGGATCGAGTAGAACCAATTTCGAAACTGCCCCGGAAAGCTCTCCGAAATCCAATCTGCCGGAAACCATTTTTCCCAGTACGAACGATCGGTGTTGTAGTGCATCGTCGAGTAAGGAACGATGCCCGCATCAAGCCATGGGTTACCGACGTCAAGAATGCGTTTGATTGGCGCCTTGCACTTTGTGCACGCGATCTGAACTGAATCTATCCAGGGTCGATGTGGACTGTGGCCGTTGAACTCGTTCCAGCCGTGAACGGAGCGCGCACGCAATTCGTCGCGACTGCCGATGACCTCGAATGTGCCGCATGACAGGCAAGGATAGATGGGCAGGGCCAGCCCCCAATATCGCTTTTTGGAAATCATCCAGTCATGCATGTTTGTAAGCCATTCGATCTCAAGCTTCTGGCCGACGGCAGGGATCCATTCAGTTTGTTTTGTGACTTCGATGATTTGGTGTCGCAGCTCATCCATCCTGATGTACCACTCATCAACCAGCCGAAATAGCAGTTGCGTCTTACAGCGCCAACAAATCGGATAAGCGTGCCGGTATTCTTCTGTCCGGTACAGAATCCCCTTCTCCTTCAACGATCTAATAATCTTTTTCGCGACATCTCCGGCGAATGCCCCGGTAAACGGTCCAAACCCTTCAAGGAACACGCCGCTCTCGTCAATCGGAGCTATCGTTGCGAGGTTGAACTGCAAACCAAGGTCGTAATCTTCTTTACCGCATCCCGGCGCGATGTGAACAATGCCAGTTCCTTCCTCTGTGCTGACTTCCTTCCAGGGAATAATGCGATGCTGAACGTTCAACTGAGCCAGAAGTTCATCAAACGGCCCCTCGTACTGCCAGCCAACCATTTCCGCACCGGTCACGGACCCGAGAATTTCTATTGGGCCCTGGCCGCTCATCACGGTCTCAGCCCTCTCTTTGATGATGTAATAGATGGAATTCTCCTGGCGCACCTTGAGGTAGGTCATCTCGGGGTGAACTGCGCAGGCTACGTTTGAAGTGAGCGTCCACGGCGTTGTTGTCCAGGCAAGAATGTATTCATCCTTTCGATTTCGAAGCCGAAACCGGACCGTCGGAGAAGTGTGCGTGACTTGCGGTCTCTCCTCGCCGGAAATTTCATGCTGTGAAATTCCCGTCCCGCAGCGCGGACACCAGGGCATAGAATCCCAGCCATGATAAATGTAGCCGCGCTCGTGGCACTTCCTGAGAAACTGCCAGATGGTGTAGTTGTTCTCATCTGACATCGTGTAATACGAATTACTCCAGTCCATCCAGTAGCCCAGCCGAATCGACTGTTCGGTCTGCATTTGGGCAAACTTTCGGACGCGCTCTTTGCATTTTTCCACGAAGGGCGCAATCCCGTATTGCTCGATGTCCCTTTTAGACTTGAACCCGAGTTCCTTCTCAACTTCAACTTCAACCCAAAGCCCCTGGCAATCAAACCCATTTTGGTACCGGAGTTCATGGCCGGTCATTGCCTGATACCGTTGAAACAGATCCTTGTAGGTGCGACCCCATGCATGGTGAACCCCCATCGGATTGTTAGCTGTGATTGGTCCATCGAGAAAGGACCATCTAGGCGTGCCGCGATTCTTCTCAACGAGTTTCTGAAAACACTTTTCACGTTCCCAGAAACTGAGAATCTCGCGCTCAAGTTGTGGAAAATTAATGTTAGCCACGGGGTTTTGTCCTGCTTCCTCGGTCCTCCAAGTTGTTGGTCAAGACAGTGCGAGGACTGTCGCCAGCGGGTTTTAACGATCAGGGGGAGCATGACGGTCAAAGCGCCATTGTTCTTTGATGTAGGCGGCCTGCTTGTCGATCTCGGGAAAGAGGGAACCGTAATGAATTCCTAAGGTCAGAAGTTCGCTTCTGATTTTCTCCTTCTTCTTCTTAGGTATTAAGTAGGTCTTCAGAAACTGGTCACGCCGTGCGAGCGCATCGTTGATCTCCTCCAGAGTGCGAGGTCTTGGTAGCTCTCGTTTCTGATGGTTGGATCGTAAACACTTGCCACCGTGAATCGTGAACATGCTGGACTGGAGCACCATCCTCCGATTTAGCCTGCTTGGAAACACGGCAACCGGCGATGCCACCCAGTCCCGTGCTTCTGGTACCCACTTGTCGAGATCTTTAGAGATCTCACTCCGCTCGCGCTCCGTTAAATCGCTTGCTTCGAACATTTTGTTTAGACTGTCACTGTAGTGTTCGAGGTTCCGAACCACCGCGAGCTCCGCACGGGCTATTGTGTCGAAGTGAGTAGGCGTGCAAATGTTCGATCGAGATCTCCGGCTCGAGTGGGTGGTGTGTTTGTTCAGAAGCCGAGCATTCAACACACATAACTTGGCATCGCTATGTTGTGCGCGAACATCATTCACGGCAAAAAACAAGGCGATCAGCACATTCTCAGTCCAATCAAGTAAACGAGTCGGCATCTCGTAGTGCTGCATCAAACACAGCCAATCGAAAGTGCTTTGATAAATGTGTCGATGTTCTGAGAGCCTCAACTGGAAGACATGAAACATGCTCGTCTCTTCGATGTAGACCCTCCGCGACTGACGAAAGATTCCCGGAGTTAACTTCCACCGTACGTCCGCTAATCCACGAAACCAAATGCCAAAGGGATATTTGTACTCCGTGCCCACCCGATAATCACGGATCTCAAACTTTCGAAACTTTCGAAACTCTGGCGAGTCGAATGCCCTAATGGCCTCGGCGACGCTCGTGATTTGGTTGGAATCGCTCATTGACGCGATTAATCCGCATTATGTCCAAGCGCGTATGTAGGGGCAGTTCCCTTTAGATAGAGATCAAGTCTCTTTATCAATTCATCGTCCAACCGTGTCGCGGCGTCCCAGAAGATCTCGAATATTTCAGCGTCTCCTCTAATGTCACTTTCGTTAGAGTTAACCTCCATATCTGAAAGATTCGTTTTTTCTACCTTGAATCGTGTGACAACCTGAGGTGCCGTGTTTCGCTTAAACAAACCAAAGTGCCAGTGCTGGGCATCTAGCGAATAAGAAGCATCAGTTGATTCTTGAAATTCCTTCAGCTCTTCTGTCCAAAAGAAGCGGACGTGGTATTTCCCTTTGCTGTTGGCCGCCACATCCTTGTGAATCACCAAAGTTCGGAGCGTTCTGCCACAGGTGTCGTTGAATGACGAGTCGCGCGAATCCGGATGACCGCTAAGGAAAAAGTTGAACGCTCGCCGGATTGTGACACCCCTTTCCAGAGCTTCCTGAGATTCTTTGTCAAAAACCTTAAGCTTGCTGTCGCGCCAGGAAACGATGTCGGAAATCACATCATATGAATCGCCAGCGACGGCCTTTTTGATGTGCGTTGCTAGTAGGTTGTCCGCGGTGAGGCCGGCCGTTGAAGGAAGGATAAAATGCCCTGTCCCACCGTCGTTTATGTTTCTCAACTCAGTAGCGTTTTTGACGACATATTCGCTAAAGAGTTTTTGAATGAAATCAACGTAAGCTTCATTTATCCAGGTTCTGCGGTTCTGAATTCTGAAGATGGATTGTACGAGCCGCTTGAAGTCAGCTACCAAACTTCCCGAATTCTCTCCAAGCATGGAACGGAGATCCGTATCCAGTTGACCTAGCCCTTTCTCTTCCAGGATTGTTAGGAGGCCGTCAACCAATGCAAAGTCGTTCTTGACTTGCTTAACGTCATCAATTGATGTCGCTAGCCGTTTACTTAACTCCATAGCTTCCTTAGATTGACTGCGCCACTCGTAGCCGAATACGGCAACAGCAGCAACAATGAGTCCCATACCGAGATGTTCGCCCACAATACCCTTAATGCTGTCTCCTTTCATCGGAGCCCACCAATGCCTAAGTACAATTAGTGCGATCCCAGCGGTGATGCCCAAACCCACTTTGAAAGCTGAGAATCGAATCGATTTGACGAGATCGGCAAGTTCTTTCTCCAGATCGATGCCAGTAAACGGAGCTTTAACGAGATCGCGCACCTTAACCCATTTCTCTTTCCGAGCCAGCCGCTTTCGTCCCGTTGCAGATAACATGAGGAATCTCCGTTATTAGCGATGCCGGTTTACTGAATAACAGTCTGCGCCTTCCCGACCGCATACGCCGCAAACTGATCCGGTTCGACGTCCACGATGTTGCGCAGCCAGCGCTCCTTGATCCATTCGTTGAAGCCGCAGTTGATGTCGCCGATGAATTTGTAATTGCGCGCGGCGCCTACTACTGGATGGTTCTCTTCAAAGATGCGGTGTGAGGCAGTTTCCTTCAGCACCAACCACGGTGGACGGTTCTCCTTCTTCGCACGCTCGAGCAGCGTAAGCGTTTTGTCATAGGCTTCAATGCAAGCCGCCGCGACGTTATCTTCGTCGTAGCCGTAAAGCTCGCTGGCAGCCGCGAGCGCACCGCCCCAGTTGACGTTGTTCTCAACCACGTCGACAATGCCGCGCTCCAACATCGCGGTCGCAACTGCGTCGTTGTCGCTGTAGACGTTGTTGGCAATTGGGACAATCAGCCGGCAGTTCAGCAGTGGCACATTCGTGGGATTGATGACTTTGCCATCCGCCACCGGAATCAGAATGTCGCACGGCGTGTAGAGGACGTATGGCTTCCCTGTTTCATCTTCACGCTCAACGTATGATCCGCCGGCAGCGGCCGAATCTTTGGAGCTCACCACTTCAAGCAGGCCTTCCTTGCCTCGCTTCAGCAGAAGGTTTCGGATTGCGGTTATAGCCTCCGAATTAAGATCCGCAACCACCAACTTGCCAATCTCGGGATCAGCTTCGATCAGAATTGGCACAATGTTGCGCGCGACATTTCCCGCACCCTGTAACGCGATAGTGAGGCCTTTGAAGGAAGTAGTCCCGGAAAGAGATTTCCAACCTGCCTTGGCCGCAGCCCAGGCAGCCAGGGCAGTGAAACGGCTGGGATTGCCACTGCCCCCCACGCCCTGAGACAAACACATTACGTGGCGGCAGGCGGATAGCATCTCGCGCGTGTCAGCAGTGGTATTTTTCATGTCTTCCGCACAGATGTACCGACCGAACAAAGTCGCAGTAAATTGACCGAAGTCACGGTAAATCTCTCGTCGAAACTCACGATGGATGCTTAGGTCCCAGCCGCACGCGTCAATGATCGACTTGCCTCCCCCGTGTGGCAGTTCAGCGACCGCGTTCTTGACAGACATGCCCCACGAAAGGCGCAATAGGTTGTCTAACAAATCTTTCACTTGGTCATAGGACGCCTCCCGAGTGCCACCCAGAGGAGTGCCGTACTTCAGATGATGGATGCCAATTCCAAAAAGCACGTCGGTATGCTCGCCAAGCCCGAGCAGCAGTCCCGCGTGCCGTCGAAAATCAGGTGAAGCGTTGACATGTTCGGCAAGGGCCTTTAACTCTTCCACGGGCCGAACCTCTTGTGACGGCGCGTGCAATGAGTAGGCGCTACACTTTCCTTCCTCGTTCAGGATCGCAACTTTCCGTATGTCACGCGCTCGAAGAAATTTCGCCAGATCTGCGGGACGCGTGTTTGGGGTAATCGGCGATGAAATAGTTGGCGAACCGAGGACGGCCGTCCTGTTCAACTCCAATACCTCGGCACATCGCGAACACAAGTCCGGATATTTTGGCTTCGTCCCAACGGCTGGATCGTGTCTTCGGCATCGGGCACATGCAGGGTGAGGAGACACTGCGACGTTCAGGTAAACACCGTCGAGTCCGGTAACCGGTTCGAGATTTTCAGCAGCCTGTTCGATAACTATGTCGGACACGATCAAAAAATCGCGCAGATCAGCACGGGTGGCGCTGCCAAGTAATGATCTGATTCCGCTCTCCGCGTGCAGGCGCACGAGTGCTTGAGCACTCGAACCAATCGCTTTTTTCTTGCGAAGTTTTTCGAGCCCGATTGTGACTGACCGGCGAAGCTGAACCCAACGTGAAAAAGTCTCCTCTGCTTCCGTGCTACGCCTGCTTTGAAGAAGTTGCTTATCGGCCATTGGCCATCGGCTCAAGTGAACACTGGAACAATCAGCGTGAGCAGGCGTTAACCACCAAACCTCGTCGCAGGTGTAAGGCATTACCGGGCTTAATAATTTAACCAATCCCAGCAGGATCGAATTGAGGACCGTTTGAGAGGAACGGCGTAATGCCGATTCCGGTGCATCGCAGTACAAGCGATCCTTGAGCGAATCGAAGTACCACTTGCTTAAGTCTTCCAGGCAAAACTCATGGATTTTTCGAATTGCGTTGTGAAAGCGATAGGCGGAGAAATCATCCGTTACGGCGGCGATCAGTTTGTGAAACCGACAGAGAGCCCAAAGATCGAGACTATGCAGATCTTCGAGATGAACGGCATGCTCTCTTGGCACAAAGTCATAAAGATTCCCTAACAAGAAACGAAAAGTATTGCGGACCGTGCGATAGATCGGTTCGGCTTTTTTGAACGTTTTCAGCGAAAGCGGGATATCGGAAGATGCATCAACGGAAGCGAAATAAAGACGGATTGAATCAGCCGGAACGTTGTTCAGCGCATCGGCCAGCGATACAAAATCGCCGCGAGACCGATTCATCCTTTCACCATTCTCGTTCAGGACAAAACCGTGAGTGAATACCGATTTGTAGGGAGCTTTGCCTCGGTTGACCAGCGCGGGAAAGAGTGAAAGCTGGAACCAGCCACGATGCTGATCGCTGCCTTCGACACAAAGGTCTGCCGGAAAACTGAGCCGATGGTCCGCGACGAGCGCCGACTGCCAGCTCGTTCCCGCTTCGAACCACACATCGAGAATGCTGTTGTCCTTCTCGAACTCCTGACCGTCACATGAAGGGCATCTAAAACCGGCGGGCAGAAGATCTGCAACATCCCGCTTAAACCATGCCGCGCTGCCCTCAATCCCTACGATGTCGCGAACCCTTCGGATGGGATCTGAATCAAGAATGGCTCTTCCGCAAGCTCGACAAAGGAAGGCTGGAATGGGTACTCCCCAAAACCGCTGTCGCGAAATGCACCAATCGGGCCGGTTTTCGATCATGCCGCGAATGCGGGCGCGCGACGCAGGAGGAACCCAATTTACGATCTCAGTTTCCAGCAGAGCTTTGTCGCGCAGAGTCATGCCGCCCGGATTTTCGGCGTGATCTATTTTCACAAACCACTGCTCAGTGGCTCGCGTAATAAGTGGATTTGCGCAGCGCCAGCAATGCGGATATTCGTGCTCTGTTTCGTCGAGCAGCGCGAGCGAGCCATGCTGCTTCATTGATTCGAGGATCGCTTTTTCGCCGTCGCTGAGGCTCAATCCGGCAAAGCTGCCGGCTTGAGAGTTAAACCGTCCCTCGGCATCCAGCGGACTCGGAACCTCAAGCTTGTACTTGCGAGCGACATTAAAATCTTCAGCGCCATGACCCGGCGCTATATGAACAAACCCGGTTCCCGATTTGTCACTGATGTAATCAGCCGAAATGATCGGAATGCGAGAGTCAAACAGGGGGTGCTTTACGAATAGGCCTTCTAAATCCTTACCCTTAACACTGCCCAGCTTCTGGTATTCAGTAATTCCGAGACGCTCAAACACAGCGGAAGCCAGCGATTCAAGCAAGACCAGCGTACGGCCCTCACCGCAAGCAAAGGCAGCGTAGGTAAGCGCCGGATGCGCAGCGATTGCCACGTTACCCGGAAGGCTCCATGCCGTTGTGGTCCACGCAACTAGTGACGCTGATTTCGCCGCAGCACCAAATAACGCGGCGACAGATTCCCCGCCCTCAAAGTATATGAAGATTGAGCGGCCGACTCTGCTTCTGAACTCAATTTCAGCCTCAGCCAGTGCAGTGCGGCAGGAGTAACACCAACTGATTGGGCGCAAGTCGCGATACACGTAACCCTTCTCCACCATGTCGAGCAAAATCGTCAGGACTCCAGCTTCATAAGAAGGGTTCATCGTCAGGTAGGGCCTGTCCCAGTCTGCAAATGTTCCCAGTAGCTGAAACTGACGTTTTTGTTCGCGCACGTAGCGAAACGCCTGCTGCTCGCAGGCTAAGCGTATTTCGTCCGCCGATGGCCTCGTTTCGGTGGCTTCGAATTCTCTAAGAGCTTCGAGTTCGATCGGCAGTCCATGGCAATCCCAGCCAGGAACGAAAGGCACGCGGCGGTCTTTCATTGTTTGGTACTTAGCAATGAAATCTTTCAGGATTTTGTTCATGCCGAGGCCGACATGAACATCTCCGGAAGCGTAAGGAGGACCATCGTGAATAATGAAAGGCTGCGCGTCGCGACGATCTTCCAAGATAGAATGGTAGATGTCCTGCGCCTGCCAGCGGCGCAGAATCTCTTCCTGCTTCTCAAGCAAATTCGCCTTCATTGGGAAAGGCGTGCGTGGAAGGTTGATAGTCGACTTATAGTTCATGCGTTACCCAACGATGCGATATACCTGCCTGGCCGGGATTCAGCTTCAATCAGTTTATGTGGGCGGAGAGAGAGTCGAACTCTCGACCTCGGCCTTATCAGGACCGCGCTCTAACCAACTGAGCTATCCGCCCAAAAACATTGTTTGCCTCGGAACTGTTGGTGCTGCTTCCATCGTTTCGAGTTCAGATCTAATGAACAAATAGTGATCGCTAGGCGAGAATCCTCACACTTGAAAGCACATTAATTGTGGGCACCCGAACTCAGGTTCCACCACCTATCTGGTTCAAAGTGTTGACGCCGTCGCTTAACACAGAACAAAAACGGTCCTCTCTCACGAAGAGAGAGGACCGGCGGGGTGAGGAGCATGAACGTTATTCCCTCTTATTGTGAACGGCCTTGGTTTGCATCCTTCCGGAGCATTGCTACGAGAGTCGCCACTAGCCCTAGCGCAGCCCGCGCAGATCCGTCGGCAGGCCTATTCTGCTTCTGCGTCTAGCTAGACTTGCTGGCATCAAAACGCAACGTCGGTAGCAGATGTCTGAAGTGGGTAATTGGCCATTCGCCGATGGATCAATCCCCCAGAATCATCCATACCGTTTCCTCTGACTACATTAGTGGTCGGGAAGCGGTAATCCTCGCACTCTCAAGCCAAGAAACGTCACAGTTGCCAACGGAATTACAAAGGAGAACTAATAAGACCACCCTACTATCCGGCATCTCTGACCGAGTTCAGCGGCGCGATACTCTGTTTCGCAATCTGAGGAAATCGATTTTCTTGAAAGAGTTTTTTAGCGGCTTTGGCGCAGATTTCATTATCGTCGATTTCAAAAACTACCGAGATGAAATTGACTCAGATGTAATTGAGACGTTAGTAATTATGCGAACCGCGCTTTAGGTAAGTTCGTGGTTGCGGTCAGCCGAAAAGGCGGCGGCTTTGCCGCACGCGGCCGGACAACTCCGCGTTTTTTAAGGATCGTGAAGTTTTGGTGTTGGCCGTGAGCGACCAGCAGTGCTAGAACTGGTCGCGCGGAAGGAACGGCGAGAAGAGCCAGCGGATCTATTGAGTGATCTCCTCGAGGAACTTTTAATCAAAATTCTAAGCGCTGATGGCTCGCCTCGATTATGCCGCCTTAAGAATGTAGTGCGCGCAGAATTGGTTCATAAGCTAGGCGCTCCCCATAACATGACATCTTTGGTTTTCTTTCGTAGGCGATTTTTGCCGTTGAGATAGCTTTCGTCTCTTATTTCTTTATCCTTTTTTTCTCTATCCTTGGTTCGTTCCTGCATGAGGTTCTGCAGCGAGTCAACATACAAAGTGGGCAGGCGGTTTAGCAACACGAGGGCGTGCGTGTAGTCGGTGCCATTCAAGCCTAACCGTGGCCCCGCGGCAGCCTTGATCCCCATTATCCTATCGTTAAGCTTCAAAAGTGAGAGCATCGCCATCTGTAATCGGCCCGCTGACAATAGATCTGAAATCCGACCAAGTTGCTCTTTTACCGCATGACGCTTGAAAGAGGTTCTGTAACCCGCTCTATCGAGCATCCTGTCAGGATGAATATTAAGAACGCGTGACATAAGGTCCATTCGTTTCACCGGAACTTTAGCGCCCAATTCATACCTTATCCATTGACGTCGCGAGACGCCGATCGCCTGTGCCACCTGCGTCTGTGTAAAGCCCGCTAAAAGCCTTTGATGGGTTAACCACTCTCCAAAGATTTGCCACCGGCCATACATGTAATCATGTTTTGTCTCTGTCTGAGTTCGTCTCGGCATAATCAATACCTTTCAGTTTCCACAAAAAAATCATCGACTGCTGCCAACTAGCTAAACAGTTAATTAGTTGCGGATTCCAGTGTCGCCAAAAATGTCACCTCATTTGAGCCCGATCTCTGAAATTCGGCGCGCTCTCGTCCTGTCTCTGAGACGTGAGCGAAAAGTCCAACATAAGAATTTCCGTTCTTTCGAAAATGTGCGGCAGGCTTCTGAAGACCATTGCAAGAATGGTGCGGAGTTTATTAACGATGCCAGTACGAAAAATTCCACGCTATGGGGCGCAGAAGAACATTGGGAAGTTCTTCAGCGTAAAGACCGGCCTTGTCGCTTGGTACGAATCACTACTTGAGCGAGACGAAATGTATCTCCTCGATTTTGATCCGCTCGTGACTTTCTGGCGCGAACAACCGCTCAAAGTCCGCTACGTTCTTAACGGCAAGACTCACTTTTACACCCCCGATCTTGAGGTGCACCGCGGTTCAAGAAAACAGCTCGTTGAGGTCAAATCTCAAGACCAAGTGGACAGCGGCAAGTTCGACAGCCTCTTTCGAATAGCGACATCGGTTTGTCAGGACGAAGGATACGAATACTTAGTCGTTACCGATCAAGTGATTCGCCAGCAGCCCAGATTGGACAACGTTAAGAAATTATGGAAGTACGCGCGTACGCCGGTTCTGCCGCAACACCAGTTGTTATGCCGGCAGTTTTTCCAAGAAAAGCAGTTCGCCGACGTTGAGCTGGGTGACCTGATTGCATTCTTCAAGTCTAAAGGGGTGGCTGCGCAGGTTGTGTACTCGATGCTGTTTTGGGGAGTTCTTGATTTCGATCTGACTCAACCGCTCGATCAATTTACATCAATCAAATTAACAGGCCATGCGGCTTTGAAAATGAAAAAGGTGTCTTAAATGTCAAAACACAGACTAAGCAGAAACATGCAACTCAAGTTGAGAGGTAGAGAGTACGTAATCGAAAAACGTCTGCCTGACGGTTCAATTCGGATTAAGGACATCATCACCGACGAACGGTCGGCGATGCCAGAGCAGGACCTAATTGAAGCTATCTTTGGCAATTACGCTGAGTTGCTCGGCCATGATCGCAATCAAGACGTTCTCAAGGAGCGTCTAAAAAAGACCGGCGTTTGCGATATCGCCTGTCTTAAAGACGATGATCCCAGAAGGATCGAATTGCAGCGCCGGATCTCCTACGTCAAAGCAGTCGAAGTCGCTGGCGTCAAGATTCGAACAGCAGCAGCGCTCCGACCGATTATCGAAAAGGTTGCTGGCGTTATTCATGATAGTAAAACACCATCGGTCTCCACTGTCCGCCGATGGATCATTTTCTACGAAGCCTCAGGCCAGGATGTCCGGTCCTTGGTTCCGGCAACCAAAGCTCGTGGAAACAGGCAGCGGCGTTTCTACGGTCAGCGACTCAGCAAAGGCGATTTCAAGAACGATCCGAAAGCCCAGGAACGAGCCAACAAAGTTGCTGAATTGCTCGAGAATTCAATTGACGAAGTCTATCTCAAGAACCAGCGCTTTACTGTCGACGCTGTGTACGATGCGCTACTTGTGAAGATCGAGGACGGCAATCATTTCAGAGACCCCGACGATCAGCTTCCAGAGCCAGCCAAAAGCAGCGTCTATGACGCCGTGAGCAAGCTTGATGACTACGAAGTGCTCGCAGCTCGATATATGGCAAGAAAATCGCTGATGAAAAGTATCGTGCCGTCCTTCAAGGTCCACGCCCAACCCGGCCGCTCGAAAGAGTGGAATGCGATCACACAATCACCGATCTATTCGTAATAGACCCGATCATGATGCTTCCAATTGGACGCGCCACTCTTACGTGGATGATTTGTGTTTATACAAAAATGATCTTCGGGTTTTATATCAGCTTCGATCCTCCCAGTTTCCTAACAGTGATGGAATGTCTGAAGCACGCGATCCGACCAAAGACTTACATGCGGAGGAAATATTCGAGCATCAAGAACGATTGGAATCCTTATGGAATCCCCGAAGTGCTCGTCGTTGATAATGCGCGTGAGTTTCATGGCCGAAACCTCGAAGATGCCTGCCACCAACTAGGCATCGTCTTACAGTTCGGCCAGAGGGGTAAGCCGTGGTTTAGGCCGTCGGTTGAAAGAAGTTATCGCACGGCCGCTACACAATTGCATCACCAACTGCCAGGTACAACCTTCTCGAACATAATCGAAAAAGCAGATTACGAGCCCGGCAAGACTGCCATCATCACACCGGACGTACTTGATGAAATAACACACAAATGGCTTGCTGATGTTTACCAGGTTTCGCCGCATCGCGGGATTAGAGACGTGCCCGCCGTGCGTTGGGAGAAAGGAATCGCGGAATGGCCACCAGCTCTACCGGTAAATAACGAGATCCTTGATGTAGCCCTAGGCTACACCGAAGAGCGCGTCCCCACGGCCCGGGGAATTGAACTAGACAATCTCTTTTACAACGATGAAGACCTAGCGTTAGTCAGGCGTACGCTTGATCCGCACAAGAAGGTCATCATCAAGCGTAACCCGTCAGATCTGTCCCTGATTCACGTATATGACGAACGGCACAATCGGTATATTCCCGTGCCCGCTGTAGATCAGGACTACACCAGAGAACTCAGACTCTATCAACACACCGTCATAAGCCGATATGCACGCGACGAACTGAAGAGAAACGTAAACGCCTTTTCCCTTGCTCGTGCCAAACGAGAGATCCAGGAAATCGTCGAGCGAGAGTGGACGGCAGCTAAAAGCAAGACTCGAACGCGCAAGCGCCTTGCCCGCTTTCGCGGTGAAGGTATCCAGACGCGCGACGGAATCGAACATCAACTTCCGGCCGGCGACGATACCGCGAGCCCTCGAGTCATCGGCCCTTCAAAGCCGCACCTATTGCTTCAGCCGGCCCCTGAATCTTTAGTCAAAAGAACATCAGATCTCGGCATTGAGCCTAAACCGCCTGATACATCGGGCGAGGAACTAGTCACTGATTTGAAGCTGGTCCAAGCTGAAGGTGAAAACGCCTCAAATAATGGAAAAGGGACAGGAAAGAATCGCAAAAATCGCAAAAAGTCCCATGACAAGAAGAAGTCCGAACCACTGCAAACAAAAAAGGAAACCACTAATCCGTCGCCTACTTCCGCGCCCGCACCGTCTGACGAAGATCTAGACATGACCGGCTGGAGTGGAGATTACAACCTACCAAAATAGGAGCTTAATCATGGCAAAAAAGAAGCCGAAAATTGATCGTAAGAAATATAAGAATATGCCAATCGAGGATCGGATCCGGTTGGTGGAAAACTTGTACATTCATTTTCCGCGCAACGAAACTGCTCTCAAAGCAATCAAGGAGTGTCATAACCATGCTAAGGCAGCGAACGAGGCCGAGGGCCTCCTTATCCAAGGTGACACCGGTGCTGGTAAGACTACGATAATCAGGTTGTACGCGAGAGATCATCAGCGCACGTTTACTGACGATGGGTCAATCGTACCGGTGTTATGCGCGAGTGTCCCCGTGCCTGCAACGTGTAAGAGCCTTGCGACGTCTCTTCTCACCGCGATCGGGGATCCCGCAGCCGAGAAAGGGACGCAAATCTCACAGACGAACCGCCTAAAGAGATACTTTCAAGCGTGCAATGTCGAATTACTAATTCTCGACGAGTTCCAGCACTTCCAGGATCGCGACTCGAAGAAAGTCCTCAAGACTGTTTCCGATTGGTTGAAGCTTTTAATGGATCAAACACGCGTTCCTATCGTGCTTTCGGGACTGCCATATTCCCACACGATTCTTGACGATACTGGTAATGAGCAGTTGCAGAGAAGATTTGCGACAAGAATCGACCTTGAACCTTTTGGATATGAAACATCAACTGAGAAAAAAGATTTCCGTCGATTTCTCAACGCCATCGATGCCAAGTTGCCTCTGGCCGAAAAGTCGAATCTTGCGGACCCGTCGACCGCGCTGTGTATTTATGAGGCGACCAGCGGTGTTGTAGCACACGTTATGAAGTTGATTCGTCGCGCAACAGTGATCGCGTTGGAAAAACATGCTGAAGTTCTAACTTTCGAGATTCTTAGCTTGGCCTATGAACAGCGGCTCGCCGCTAACGATCCCGGTAAACCAAATCCCTTTGGTGAGATCGCGCAACCGGCTAAGAAATAACGTGACGATTCTTGTTCTGCAATAGGTGCTAAGCGGGTTACGAGAACAGACATCTCTGCCAATCGACAAATTGTCGAGTCAATCCACTTTGGTCATTAGGACACGTCCTAAAACGGACGAAACCTACTTAGGATTCCTAATACGACTTGCCGAGATCAACTCTTACGATACACCTGTTTGGATCCTGCAAGCAGCAAATCTCGATTGGAAGATGCAGCGTTTGGTTTCGCGTGAAAGATTGATCAGAATTAACGAGGCTTTGGCGGAGCTGACCCAAGTAGAGGCTGAAGAATTAGAGCGTTTACCTTATCAAAGCAATCCCAAGAAGTACTCAGTCAAGTTCTTCGACCATGAGATCGAATCTTATTTGCTCGTGTTCAAACGACAGAGGGTGTGCGTGGAGTGCCTCAGGGAGTCAAACCATTGTCGTAAGCAATGGGAATTCTCTGCAGTGACATGCTGTCCTATTCACAAGGTTCTCTTAATTGAAAAGTGTCCGGCGTGCGGCAAGGCAATGACGTGGTTTCGCCGACACGTGAGTAAGTGCCGTTGCGGGTTCGACTGGCGCGAAAGCAAAGTGACGCGTTTGCCAGAGGCTCAATGCAGAGTGTCATTACTTCTGTACAGAGCATTCGGGCTGCCTGGACTTCCACGGATTAGATCAACGAAGAGGAATCCTCTAATCGATCTGGGGCTGAGTTCTCTGTTAAACGCACTCCTCATCCTCGCCATGTCGCAAGAACGGCGTTGGAGCAATAGGTTAATATTTCTTCGGAAGAACACCGTTCTGGAAAATCACCAGCGCCTGGTCAGTGCTTTCTCGGTCTTTGAAAATTGGCCTGATAATTTTCACCGTTTTCTTGATGATCTGTCTCGCGGGAAATCGTCCACCGAAAAGAAAAACCTACGAAGCACTTTCGGTCTTGTTTACAATAAGCTGTACCGCTCGCCAAGTTGCGATGACGAGCTTGGGAAGTTATTACGTCCTGAGTTCGAAAAATACATTCTGCAGCTCTCGGACCAGTCGTACTTATGTTCCCCGAGATGGTTCGTCCAGCGAGGGTATTCTGCTTGTTTATCCCGAACCAGTGTTAGCAGAATTCTCAGCCTCGACCAAACGGCTGTGGATGCTCTCATTTCAAGTGGAAAGTTGGCGGCCGTGGTAGACAAGTCTGGTGTTCGACGACAGTTTGTTGTCCAAGCGGAAAGCGTTGAAAGATTAAAGTTACAGAAGCGCCGATATCTTTCTTTAAAAGCTGCCTCAAAGGTTCTGGGCGTAAGCCAAGTCAACGTTCTGAAGCTTGTTGAAACTTCCCTGATTACTGTTGCAGAAGACGCGTCGATGAACGACCGGTGGAGATTCGACGCGAATATCCTTCAGCAATTCATTAAGAAAATGCATTGTCGAACAGTTCCGCTCACAGAAGGCGCCAAGCGACTTCGCGACTTCAACGGCGTTTTAGACACAGTGATCGTCCAGCTATCCAAAATCAATTGGGGAATACACAGCTTCGTTAACGATATTCTTAGCGGTCACATTACGCCCAGAAAGATCTTTAAAGGAGAACATGGACTCTCGGCGCTGCGTTTTGCACGCCAAGAGGTTGAAGCTTATGTCCAAGAAAAACTTTCGCACTGCGCTGACCCCCTTCTCAAAATAGATGGCGGAGTTATGGGCCAAGGCTTCAAGGCACGAGCCCTTTACCTTTTTGCGCGTAAGGACCTAATCAAAACCAAAGATGAACTCAAGGCAGGAGTGACATATCGGTTAATTACACGAGAGGCGATTGAAGACTTCAAATCAAAATACATCGGCGCCGGAATACTTGCTTTTGGGGCCGGCACTTCAATTGAGTTTCTGGTTCAAAGCCTTAAATCTCAGGATGTCACTCCCGTATCCGGTCGATCAATCGACGGGGGTCCCCAATACATCTTCAGACGGTCAGATCTCGCGGGACTGAACTTGAGAAGAGTGATTGCCGCTAATCCGATCTTACGGAGCGACCGGCGCCCGAAGATCTACTCAGTCGGCGTCGAACAGGCAGCAAGGATCCTTGACCTGAACAAGAAAACCATTTGCAACCTGGTTGCTGATGGGATACTGCGTCCGTATGCAAACGATCAAGACGGCAAGCGCGGATACCGATTCAACCGTACCTACATTGAAAGGCACAAAGAGCAGTTTCCTGACCTAACCGACTTGCTGTCGTTAAGAGCCGCTGCTGAAAGATTGGAAATTACTATCAAGATTCTCAGAGAAAGATGGATGAAGACTGGCTATATAACATACGTCCTTTCCAAGGACGGAAACAAGCGGTTCTTATGCAAGTCGGATGTAGAGCAGATTGCTGATTTCATGGCGACCGTTGTCAATCGATCAGAAGCTGCGGCTTTCCTCGGCGTGAGTTATCAAAACATCAATGAACTTGTCCGAAAGGGATTAGTCAGGCAAGTCGCAAATCCATACCCAAAAGCTATTTCAAACATGCTGATCTCGAAATCTGATCTCGACAAATCTAGAGACAATGCAAAGCACGCTCGCAATCATGAAAGATCACTCTCAAGTCATCGACTCACGTCTCGAAGGCAAAAACTCATACTCGCAGGCCTCCGGGATCGCTCCGTCAAAAGTTACCGATAAGAATCTTTTCTTAGTGATCTCACACGCGCGAAACCGCGCGTGATGTCATCCGCGTCGCGTTAATCTCGTGAGTAGGATTCGCGTGACGGGACGTATCGCCGTGCGCGCCCTAACATGAAATTAGTGGTGAGACCGAAGCCCGAAACGGGCGAGAGTTTCATCGGGTATCTTGTGCGGCTTACGGAGTTGAACGGCTATGACACGCCGTCTTGGATTCTTTCGCTTGCGGACATTGACTACATGGAGCTGCAATGGACGTTCTCGTTCGTGTTCGGTAAGACGAAAGGACTTGAGAAGCTTGCGCAGCTCACGGACAACGCCTTGGCCAATCTGAGCGCGCTTTCATATCTAGCGCCGGATTCTTCTCAGGGGGAAACGAGTGAACACGAATACAATTTCTATGGAGCCTTTCTCAATCGCTCGATTATCCGACCGCACTGTCCCAAGATTTGTCCAAAGTGCCTGAGTGAGTTCGGCTATTGTTTTCGTGTTTGGGACTGCTCTCTCGTGACGGCCTGCCCATTTCATGAGTGCCTGCTTTTTGATAGTTGCCCTAACTGTCGGCGACGTATCAAGTGCATCAGGAAGAGCTCGAGTATTTGCCCTTGTGGATGTGACTGGAGAGAAATAGATCCGGAATTTCTAACTGCGAGTGAACTGGCAGTGTCTCGACGTATCTATCAACTCTGCGACCTCCTATCTAGGACACCGCAAGTAGAGAATGACAATCCGCTCCACGGTCTTGGCCTACAAGATTTTGCAGTAGCCCTCACTTTCATCGCTGGGACCTTTCGAAACATCGCGTGGGCGACTGGGAGACCTTCGAAATCAATAAAAGTCGGGAATGCAGATCTCCACCAACTTTATGACCGAGCGTATTCGATATTCGAGGATTGGCCGCGCAACTTTCATCAATTCTTGAGTAAACAATCGAAGGGACAGATCAGACTCAATCCGGCTGACGGAAAGCTTGATACGGCTCTCAAAAGAGAATTCGGTCCTTTCTACGAACAGTTGTATCGGGACCTGGACGGGGCGCAATTTGATTTCATCCGTGAGTCCTTCGCTCAATTCTTGACTGTCAGATTGAAGTCGCAATGCAAAGAACTACTAGGGAAAACTCGCCTGATACTTACCGAAAATAACAAGTACATTTCGATGGCGCACGCAAGGCGGTTGCTCAGAATTAGTCATCATGCAATGTCCGATCTGATAGCGTCAGGCGAAGCAGGGTTCGCCATAAGAAACCACAGAACAACACTGGAATGCGTTCTTCGACTTTCCGATGTTCTAAACCTCAAATGCAAGTTTGAACAATCACTTAGTACGCGGGATCTTGCGAGAGAACTCGGCGTGAATTGCGAAACCATTCGAGAACTCGCTCGAGCGGGGCGCTTAAGATCGAGGTGGAGACCTGCGGTGGATGGTCACCGCACTATTAAGTTCGACCGCGATTCCGTTCAAGAAGTTATTGAAAAGCTCGAACTCTAACTTTCTGACAGCCTAATCAACTCTCACGTTATGGAGAAAGAGAGCGTGTAAATAGTTTTGTGCAAATGGTCATCCAGCGGCTAACCAGTTAAGGGGCAGATAAGGCCTCATAGAACTAGTTTTTGAAAGGGCCTTTCAAAGAGTCGAGCCTCGCAAGCAACACAGCGGCCTTCTGCACCATCGCGTCGCAGTGTTCGTCGTCGAGCCTGAAAAATGGGTGATTGGCAGATGATTCAGAGAAAGGATCGGACGGCAGCGAATCGGGATTGACTGCCGCTTGCTCAGAGTCTGTCCTGTCGGATTCGTCGTCCGATGTAATGGACTGCTCATCGATGCTTCCCTCATCGGGCGCATAAAAACAAAGGAAACCGAAGACTAACTATTGGCACGCGCCATGCACTGTAAAGGGCGAAGCCGATTTGCAGCTTCGGAGTGTTAACGACAACCGAGAAGGAGGTATGCATTATGTTGTTGAAGTCAGCGCAACTTGTGCGGAAGCTGATGGGGGCAGTGCTGGGCGGCACGGGTGCGGTGGTTCTCGCCATGGACGTGTTGCTCTGTGTCTTCTTCCTAATCTTCGGTGCGCACGCGGTTCTGGACCCCATCTCCTAGCCACATACTTGTAGATCTCGCCCTTGATAAGTGGTGGTTCACGGCGGTTCATGAGCTAGCGCTGCACGGCCATCCAACGGTTAAGTTCCTCATGCAGCACTAGTCGCCGTCGATAACGCTGTTGACAGAAGGCAAGCGGTTGAAGGCAAGCAGGAGATCCTTGAAAACTTGCACCTCACTCTCCTCAATTTTCTTTCCTGGCGCGAGCGTATACCAAGCGGTGCCACAAGCCGGCACGTCGATTCACGGAAGAGGCTCTAAGTCTACGCCGCGTACCAGCCGATTCGGGTTCAGAGACTTAACCAGTAACGGGTTTGCAAAACGCATATTCCTCCTGACTCATATCGTGTGACTTAACCACTCCCTGAAGCGACAGATTTATTAGTCTAGTCTGTGTGCGTATAGGCTTCCCCGAATATTGTCGTTTGTCTTAAGGGGACTCTGTTTGGTTGAAAGTGAAACTGCTCGTTTGGCAGTCTGTCCAATCAGACTTTCCATCCATTTTATTGGACTCCCTTACAAGGGCTTCCCGCAGCGCAGGCGCGCTTGCATTTGTGACTGACCTTGCCCCCTGACGAAACCTCCACCAAGCCCTCTTACATGACTTAAGTTAATTTCGAAACACTTCGGACGATGCCAACAACTCCTCCGCCGCCCGACACGGCACATCTATTGCTCGACGTATGCTTGCACAGTCGTCAGCAACTTTCTCGGTTATTCGAAGATGAGAAAGCGGAGACCGAGGAGACTAATGAAACATTGAAGTGTCCTCGAAAAAAAGAGTCTTCAATCTGAGGCAGAAGCTATTTTCAGCATAACAACAGAAGTAGCGAAACGCCCCCAAAGGTCCCGGAGTTTTTGCGACAACTTAACAGTGTGTGTTCAAAGAACGAGGTATTCGCTGGAGGTATCATCGAATGTTAACGAACGTTCTTAAAGGTATCTTAGGGGAACTATGGTGTGTGCCAACCATCCGGGCTGCTCTTGGACGGAACGTCTCCGCAGAAAACAGATCTGTCGTTAGCTTACTGACCAACATCCGGTTGTTGACCTTCGCGTTTGTCACTTCCCCAATCTTATCGCTGATCCCTTTCGCGCTGACGAACAGTAAGGAGTGGGGTCTGGTCAGTTTCGCCATCGGCACGCTTTCCATCATCTGCTGGTTGAAAGTCTTCAGCAGAGTGCGCTCGACCGAACAGCCGTCTAAATTAATCAGAAACGGTGCCGTCGCGACTATTCTATTAAGCACACTGCTTGGGGCGGTGCTGATCGGCGGATCGCTTTTCGATATACCTGCGAATGACGTTGTCGCGATCTATCTGTTTCTACAACTGTTCACGGGCATCCCATTCGCCCTCATAACGGGCGTCGATTCGAAGTTATCTGGAGCGGTCTTTCGTTCGATAACTTCCGTCGCAGATGAGAAAGTGTGTCCGAACGCGGAGTTCCGCCGCTGCAAAGCAGCGGGCTCAACGGCGGCGAGCGCGGCAGGCGCGTTGGCATGGTGCGCAGTCATCCTTTTTCACCACGAAGCGATAAAGCAGCCGGGCTGGTACTCCGTCCTCTTCGCGCTCAACGTTCTGCCCGCCATGCTTCTGTTGCGTTATCTCAGGCGTCTCGAAAGGTGGCTCCGAGAACACCCCTTGCAGGCTCCCACCGACCGCGAGGACGATGCGCCCGACGCGGAACGTGAGACGCCGAAGTCTGAAATAACGGAGTCAGTTATCGCCATCGGCTGCTTGGAAGGGTTGATGCAATTCTCCCAATTCTATTTTGCCGTCACTGCCATCAAGCTGCTCTTCGAAAAGGTGCCCGACTCCGTTCTGTACCTCATAGCCATTCCATTGATGTTCTACATAGTCAACGGAATAGAACAGGTCGGCGCTCTGCTGTTTGCCCGCTATCACGCGAAGGCACCAGTCGCGGGTGCGACGACGCACCGGAAGTCGATCAAGCGCCGGCAATACGCCTCGCTGCTCACCCTGTTCGTCGCCGCAATCTTATTTGCCCTGCACGTGGTCGTCGGTATCAGTTTCAACTGGAGCAAGTATCTGGACGTTGTCGCCTATGCCCTCTTTAACATTATCAAGGGCTTTGCAGGCGGACTGTCAGAGGAGTGGAACGAGTCTATTCTGCGCCACTTCCCGCAGCATGACGAAGCGCGCTTCACAACCTCGTCGGCTCTATTCGGCAGACTCTACCAAATCGCCGCCATTGGATTTTTCATCTTCCTCAATCTGTTCGTGGGCAGCGATAACTGGGTGGCAACGTTGATGATGCAGCAGAGTTGGCTGGATGCGTTGGCTAGGCTGCAAAACGGCTCCGAGCAAATGAGGGCGTTCGTCGGTACCCTGACGATCTTTATCTTCATCCTGTTGGGAGCGAACATTCTCGCGTACTTCTGGATCGGGCCCGACAAGTCACGGCGCGAAAGTACGTGGAAGATCATCGCCCGGGCTGTCATCGAGCGAGAGGAACGTACCGCGCTCTTCACGCAACTGCTGCGAGTGCTCTTCGTGGTGTCGCTTATCCTATCGAACCTGCTTTCGCTCAAAGTGGTGAGTTACAGGGGGCTGACGTTCGTACACGGCTCGATCTTCTACATCATGCTCTTCGTGTTGATAAACCTGATCGCGGTATTTGAAGACATCGAGGCCGCGATCAAGACCGTCTTCCTCGGCATGGTATCTTACGTCGTCGTCTTCGTCTCTCTTCTATTGTCGGCAAGCGCGGGCGGGCGCTTGCTGGACAACGCACTGCCGGCCACGCTGGACTACAATATCCTCCTCGGCCAAATCGCCAATTTGTACTCCGCGAGCTTCTGCGCATACACGGTCACGGTGGTGCTGAACGTCGGACTGCTGACGCTCCTCGCCAAATACTTCGAGTCACAATCGCCCGTAGTCATAGGAGCCGTGGTCACCTTCATCTGCCAGGCGGTCGACACGCTGATCTTTATCTGGCTCGGTTACGGCGGAAAAAGTGGGGTGGAGTTGACCTCGATGATGATCGGACAGTTTTCGGTGAAGCTGTCGGTGTATCTAATAATGTATTTCCCGCTCTACTATCTCATTATGGGATGCAAGCAATGGCTGGGGTTGAAGAGGTAACCGCGCGGGTCTCCGCGAGATGCCCTCTTGAAGGATTTGAGAGGCGACCGGTTCTACTGCTTGAGCGACAGTCCGTGCTTCTTCAGTTTTACGAAAAACTGAGCCCTGCCTATCCCCGACAACTTAAGTGCTTCCTTCTCGCCCTTCGCCACTTCGAGCACGGCTCTGAGGTAGGTGGCCTCGGCCCGATCCTGCACCGTCCACCAATCATCTTCGCGGGGCTGAAACACGACCGTCCTGAACAGCCCGGCCGCGGCTGCCTGTTTTGACGCGTTGCCAAAGCCCCCAGCGCGCCTCATGCTCTCACGCATTAGTGTTTCGGTAATGACTCCGTCAGGCCCCGCATTAGCCGCCGCTCTGGCGACAACGTTGTCAAGGTCGCGTACGTTCTCCTGCCAATCGATGCAGAACAACTCATCAATGGCTGCAGGCTGAACCTCCACGGTCGTGCCGTTCAGGTTGTTGAATTTCTTTTTGAAATGTTCGACGAGGAGAGGGATGTCGGCCTTGCGCTCTCGGAGCGGCGGCAACTCCAGAACGATTCGGTTGAGGCGGGCGTACAGGTCACGACGGAACGTATCCTGCTCCACGTCCTCTCGTAGTTTGCAGCTGGTTGCGAACACGAACCGGACGTCAACCTTCTCCGGCTTTTGCTCGCCGACCGGCTGAATCTCCTTCTCCTGTAAGAGCCGCAGCAGCTTCGGCTGGATCTCGGGCGGCAAGTCGCCTACCTCGTCCAAAAAGAGCGTGCCTCCTTCGGCGGTCCTAACGACTCCGAGCGAGCCGGTTACAGCACCCGTGAACGCCCCACGCCTGTGGCCGAAGAGGTGACTTTCCGCGATCTCCTTCGGCACCGTCGTACAGTTGCACGCGACGAATGCCTGTGACCTGCGCGTCGAGGCCGCGTGGATTGCGCGCGCGACGAGTTCTTTGCCCGTGCCGGTCTCGCCCAAGATAAGCACCGGTTCTTTCAGCTTGGCGTATTTCTCGATGTCCCGGTAAACATCACGCATCCGCTTCGTCGCGCCTAACAACTCCCCGTAGCCATGCGTCTCAATGGGCCTTTCCGGAATCAGTTGGCCCAACACGCGCTCAACGAAATGTTCGACCTCGAAGCCGGCCGGGACGATGATTTCGTCCGCGTGTTTCAGCAGAAGGCCGGTGTCGCGGGCATTCGGCCGCGGCATGCAAAGGATGAGTCTTCGCACGCGCCCCTTCGTAGGGTTTATTCGAAAGACCCATTCAGCAACGTTGTCCGGTTCCAATTCCTTAGTTAACAGGAACAGGAGTTCCGCGTTGGCGACGTTGCTCCTGCCCTCGAGCAGGTCGGCAAGTCCGACGTGCAATACGTCCAGCCCGCTCTCCTCGGCCAGACGGTCTCGGATGTTGCCGACGAGAGGATCATCATTTCCGGTAAGAGTAATGGGCATGAGGTATCCTGGAACCCCGGCTTGCGGTCTTATTTTATAGTCGCCGGTTGGAGCAAACTTACCAAAAGTATCGTACACATTAGCCTAGAAAGTGACGCCGTGAACACGGTTTCGAATCGCCGTTCAAACTTTCCTTAAAGATCCAACGGTTGACTGCCAGTCTCGACGCCTGCGTCTGTCTGCGCGCCGGGCGGGACAAATTGCACGACGAACCTGTGTCCGACTTTTTCCTCCATCTCGTCTGTGCAATCGTCTAAGCGGGCGCCGTATTTCTCCTCAAACAGGACCTTCGCCATGTATAGCGGCAGGTAAAGGCCCGGCCCACGCCCGCCCGCCCTCGCGGCAGGCGTGGCGGAAGCGAAAAAGGGCTCGAAGAGATGTTCGCGGAAATCGCTTGGCAATCTCCGGCTGCGATCCTCGAAGGTGATGGTCGAAGTCTCATCCGTCTGGCTACAGCGCAGGTACACGGCCGGGTGGAGATTTGATGGCGTCTGCGTCCGCCGCTGAATCATCCAATCCAGCAGCCGTTTGATGGCGACGTACATGTCGTCACGCCTCGCCCTGACGTAGCAAGTCCCATCGACCACGAGTTCAATATCCTCCGGGTCGATCACCTCCCTGTAATCATTGAAGGCCGTCGTGATTAATTCTCTCATGTTAAGCGAGACGGTCTCCGCGGCGAACCTGTTCTCTGCGGCGCTGTTGAGGATCGTCCCCGTCTGCTTCAGGTCGTCAGCCATCGCCTCCATGGTCATGTGAGCTTCACTACCGGCCGCGAGTTCTTTGCGGCCGACTCCTTCTTCGATGACTCTCTGTTGTTGCTGCCCGATATTCAGGCAGAAGTAAGCGACGCTCTTGAGCATCGCCTTCCTGTGCGATGTGAGGTGGACGAGAATACTCAGGAAGTGCTCGGCGATTATGGGTCGGACGTACTGGGCCAGCACGCCCGCTAGCAGGAACGGGTCTTCCGGATACTTCGTCTCACTCGTCTCAGGCGCAAGCAACGCGAGCGACAGCCTGTGTTCCTTCACTTTTGCAAGCGGAAGAAGCGCCGCACCGGGCAACCTGTCAAAAACCGCCTCGTCGTCGGCGTCGGTGCGTGCGGGAAAGTATTTCAGGTCGCTCTCGGCGATCTTGTATAGAAGGGAGAAGGCGGAGTCGCCGTGCGCGATGGTCTGCACGACTCCGTAGGTGGATGTGTAGGTCGTCGGCAGCGTTGTATTGGTGGCTACGTTGTGCGTCCCGCGCGCGTCGGACAAAAGCAGTATGTATGGCATCTTGCCCAGGCATGAGACCAGTTCTTCGGCCAGCATCTCTCGGCTGAATCTCCTCACGGCCTCGGACAGATTAAGAGTTGACTCCGAGATCGACCCCATCACCTCCATCACGCGCGGCCGGTCGAAACGCAGCGAACGCTTCAGGGCCAGCACTCGCACGTACCGGATAACGTCTTCCACGTCTACATCATTCTTCTGCAAATAGGCCGCTGGGCCGAGGCGTAGCGCCTGCCTGTAGTAGTTGTCGTTCCCCTTTACCCCCGTCTGGATCAAGAATTCGGGAGTCCAACGCGGGTACTGCTCCCGCGCCTGAATGGCGACTTCGGCCCCCGAGAGCCGGTCGTGCAGATCCATGTCCAGGACCGCCACGTCCATACGGTCTCCCGACTCCCGGATCATTTCCTGGGCCTCGGCGACCGACTTCGCCGTCAGCACGATGAACTCTCGCGCATCGAGCATTCGATAAAGTGGTTTAATCGCATCTTCATCGTCCTCGACGATGCCCACAGTCTTTTTGCCCATGTCTCCATCCTCCAACGATTGTTCGGCGGGCTTGCGCCCGGCGTCAGTTCTCGGGCATTCAGTTACGCCGGTGGCGAGGGCACTCGCATGATTTCGCGCGACCCGTCCTGCGTACAGAAATAAGCGCGGTCGCCTGCGCGGCGGCCGGAGATAAAGTGAGAGCTTCTAGCTCTTCGATATTGGCAGTTGAAGAGTGAAGCAGGTCTCACTGTCGTTCGAGTACAAGAGCTGAAACTTTCCGTCGAACTTCTGTAAAAGGCGCGGGATGACGAAAAGACTCCAGCCGTTATGTTCTTCCGTGTGCGTCAATGGCACTTCACCCAACTTCTTCCGCACGTCGTCTGGCACGGGCTTGCCGTTGTTTAGCACGTTGCACGAGACCGCGCCGTTGGCGACCTCCGTGTGGATTGTGATCGTCCCGTCCGCATCGCTCGCATCCGCGGCGTTACGCAGAAGATTGGCTATGACGAGCGTGCCCACGTACTGGGGAAGGCCGACCACCGCCTTCTGCCCGTCGTTGTGCTCGACCTTGATTCGCTTCTGATCGAGAGGGTGCTGGATCAGTTCTGCGGCCTGCCTCACAGCCTCGCCGATGGAGCACTGTAAAGGCCCGTCCCATCGCGTGAGTTCGCTAATGACGTCGATGAGCCGTCGGGTCATCTCCGTGGAGTTTAAGATGACTCTAATAGACTCCAGTAGCCGCTCTTCCGTCCCCTCGGTGCTGTTGTTGGCCGCCTCTAAAGCCGCCTTCGCCGTGTCGCGCTGTACGCGCACCAGGTTGATGAGGTCGTGGAACGTCAGTACGCCGATGAGATTATTCTTCTCCACCCACTCCCGCTCGGTCGCCTCCCTGGCGGCCTGGAGCCGCATCTCTTCCTCACGCTGCCGCTCGGCCTCGTTCGTGAAACGTTCGTCGATGCTCTTCAGCGCAGCGTTCGCGAGGCCCGCAAGCTTTTCGAGAAACTCCCTCCACGGAGAGTTGAAGGTCAACTCGGAGCCGAACCCTTCGCGCGCAACGCCGAGCCAGAGGCCGCGGCCGTCGAGTTTCAGGTGAATGATGTGGCGGGTCGTTGAGGACCGGTCTTGGTGCGCGAAGCGGCGCAGCGGCTCGCGCTGCGAGTCCTCGTTCTCCTCCGGCGTCAGCCCCTTCACCATCTCGATGTACTCCAGCCGCCCGAGCGAGGGCTGCGGGCCGCCGTAAGCGACTACCCAGAGCAGCCCGGCCTTGTGCGCCGCCGCGCTGACCTTCGTGAACCACTTTTCGTAACTCAGCGTCTCGTTATTTAACGCGAGGCCGAGCTCGTGGATGACGACGGCGAGGGAGGCGCGCGCAGCGTTGATGATCCCGTTGGAGGCGAGGGACGCGATCATCCGGCGCGTCAGGTAGTCCGCCGCCAAGGTGGGTCTGTTGAACTCGTCCTTGTCCTGGGGAATGATTAGGAGCAGTTTTCCCAAATATTCACTCTCCCTTGTGATGCTTGGCAGGTACTCCTCCAACACGCTAACCGGGCCGTCCACCGTCTCGAAGTGGCCGGGCATCCTTGTCCCGTAGGCCGCACTGTGCGACAGCAGGATTTTGTGATAGGGCCCGTCGCAGGGATACGCAGGCCGCGAACTCTTAAAGCCGCACTCGATGAGCAGGCCAACGCAGAGCGGGTTGAGCAGGTCGAACAGCATCGACATAAGCTCGTCCATGGCCGTGTCAAAATCGCCTGCGCCGTTCGACGTGCCCGGCGATTCTTGGCCCTTGCCCTGGTATTCAAACTTCCAGCGATTGAGACGCGTCCCTAACTTGTCGACCGCGGACATGGTTCGGAAGTCCTGGACCGAAGGGGCGATCAATTCCGCCATGAACTTGAGCTGTTCGAGCGTCCCGTCGTTGAACTTGCCGTACCCGCTGAAAAGGGCCTGCAACACGCCGATCACGCCGCCGTGAAACTTGATGGGAATAAGAACTGACGTCTGAGGTAACGTGCTGCGCGCCCTGAGCTCAGACGCTTCCTCGCCCTCGTCTTTGTTCGTGAGGATGATCTCATTGCCCTCTTTGTGCATGACTCGACTCAGCAGGGTCGATTTCGTTATCGCGAATATCTTCCGCTCCTCCCTGCTCGCATTCTTCTTAGTCGCGCGCCAGGACACCGCGAGGCAACGCTCCTCGGACTCCCCATGAAGCCGCACCATGCCGGGAACCCTGATGAGGAGCTTCACCTCGTCGGCGTCCATACTCTCGCCGATCACGTGGAGAATGCCGTCTTCAGACAGGTAGTCTTTCCTGCTTTTCGTGGTCTTGTGTAACGCGCGGCGGAAGCTGTTAAGTGAGATCAGCGACAACAGATAAAGGACGAAGGCGGGCATGAAGAGCAGGTACTTCATCGGGAAAAGGACGGCGAAAATCGCACCGTCGAGGAAGTCCCTCGTTGAGATCTTCTTGATGTACGGGTCGAAGGCATCCTCCAGCAGTAGGCGGTTCAATCTGCGCTTGCCCTCGTCAGTGGTGGGGCGTTGCCCGAGCAGCGCGCGGGTCTCGTCCCTCAGTCCGGGTATCTGATTGGCCCAACTCTGATCAAAAAGCGGCTCGTCGAGGTGCTGGTTAAGCTCCCCCGCGAGAGCCTCTTGTCTCTCACGAAGCGTGAAACGCGAAAACCATTCGACGTTCGGCTTGCCCTTTTGGAAAGGGTGAGTTTTGAGGTTTGTGTGCAGATAGTTGCCGACGTCGTCGCGGGTGTCCGGGGCGGTGATTATTTTCAGCAGCCTGTCCGGCTCTTCAAAGTCGCTCGACTCGAAATCCCGAAAAATCACCTTATCGACGTTCGGCCATAGAGTGCGCTTCAACCACTTGGCCGGTCGCGACTGCGATGCCGGACGGTCAAGGAGCGTGTACGCGATGACCGGGTTCATCGCGTAGATTAATTGGCCCGCGCCGTATAAGAGCACAAGCACGAAGCTCGCCCACGCAAGCATTGTGTGGCGGCGAACCTTAAGGCTGAGCCATACAGCGTAACCGAACCAGCTAAGGCAAAAGACGGAGAAGAAGGCATCTGGGAACCGCACCCACACTATGTAACCGGGATACCGCGCCCACACCATTTCGTTGTCTAGAAGGGCCAGTAACGTGAACAGGAACATCCACCAGACCCACCTGGGCAGTCCGGCCCGGAGCGCTGCCACGTAGTACTTGACCTGACTGAGAGAGCCGCGACCTGCGGGCGGACGTAGGTCCCGAAGCTCCTTGCTCTTATTGAGGAGGATTCGGGCGGCCATCAGGAAGAGGATGTTGTTGAGGAACGACGCTGGGTAGATTATTAGATGGGCGGAGAACTTAATGGCCGGCTCCCATTCGGGAAGCACAACCGCCCCCGCGAACAGGGCCGCCAGACGAACCGCATACTGAATGAATAAGATGAAGAAGGCCCACCCAACGTATTCGTTCCAACGCCCAACGAGCCTGCTCCCCGCCCTCGGCCACAAGAGGAAGACGGCGCAAATGGCGGCCACCAGGGCGTTGGTGGCGCGGATGTATCCGGGGTGATCGGTGACGATGCCAGACAGCGCCGCGAGAGCATTGGGAAATAGAGACACCGCGAACAGACTCGTAGCGGACAGCAAGATGATAGCCAGAGCCGTCGCCACCAGCTTGACTCTGCGAGGGTTCCTAATTCTCTCTCCATGATCTCCGCTATGATTTTCAGGTTTCATCGCACCACCAGAGAATGCCTCCAAACCCGCGGCGGCGAAGGTAGCGCCGGCAAAACAACTCATCGCTTGATTTGCGCGGGCGGACCGTTATTCGCTGATTGACCCTTCGCCTGATGAACAACCTTCTGGTAATTAGGTCTGACAAACACTCTGCTCCAGCGAGAATGCAAATAACGGTCACAACAACCCTTCCCGGATTTGACATTACGCAATGCCCGCAATGACGTTCGATGACCTATCTCACCAAACGAGCGGACTTGTATAATCTCAGGTCACGGACTCAATTGGTCTTTTGCAGCCTGGCAACACAACAAATTGAAGCGACTCACTTGGTCAACCTGAAACGCAGTCTGCGTGCCAGTCTTGCCTGGTTTGTCACTGTCAACTTTACAGCGGAGTTGTTCAAACCGGAGCACAAACGCTACTTGGGAAGTCTGCCCAGACAGACTTCCCGTCCGTTTTATCGGATTTGTTATTTGATCCGAACTGTTGCCGTAGAAACTGATAGCCTATGGTTTAGACAGACTATCTATTCCGCAGGGGCATCCGGTTACGGCAGGTTGGAGCCGGACATGAACCGGGCCTTAAAGACTTTGTGAGCGCGTTTGAAAACTGAGATCAATGCATGCCCAAGCGTCATTGCCCGCTTCATGCCGAGGCTGGCGAACCTTGGACCAACTTTGCGGTGCCATTCCACGAGAAACGCTGGCGAATGGTTGAGAGGGTCCGCTGCAGATAATTGGTCTCCGGAACTCTACCCTCGTCATGGTCTTCATCGCCGGACTGTTTCGAAAACCGGCGGTGGGAGACTGGTCGACCATGAAGATCGATAAAACTGCGAAACGCTGACCTTACCGCCCTAACCAGAGCACACGAGGTATCTGAAACTGACCCCTAAATTTTGTCGGTTTCTCAGGGTGCAATGAAAGGCAAGAAAAGGTTTGATCCTCGCGACAGTGAATTCGATACTGCACAAAGAGAATTCGGCTCTCTTACAAGCGATTGTATGAGGACCTGCGCGGGCGCCAATTCGATTTCATGCTGAGGCTTTCGCCGAGTTTCTTGACGGGGTGAAGTCTCAATCAGAGCCGAAGGCTACGGCACCATGTCTTTCCTCGTACGGCGCATACACGTACATTTCCGTCGCTCAGGGCAGCATGAGGACGACAAAGCCTTGACTGCCGGATGAGCGCCGATTATAGTGCGACCATCTAGCAGTTACGGGCTGACCTCAACTCCCCGACGTCCTCGCAAACCGAACAGATCAGCCTTTCGCTCAACCTCCGCATTGTGCCCTGCACTTAATGCGCATTCTCATGGAGGAAACAAATGACTCTCACGTTTCAAAGACGCTACGTCAGGATCTTTCTCGTTATTGCATTTCTAATAGTTGGGTTAATTACATCCGTCCCCATGCGGTTCGACTCCCCACTTAACGGATCATCTCCTAAGACAACGATCACAGATTCTTCTTCGCGGCCTGAGAATCGAGGGCTAAGTGATGTTGCCAGCACGGGCATCTTCAGCTCGGCTTCCAAGCCCGGCGGACTCGACAGAGTTCTTCAATCCCGCGTTGCTAACACTTACGGCAAACTCCCTCTCAGCTTCGAAGCAAACCATGGGCAAGCTGACGACGAGGTCAAGTTCATCTCTCGTGGCAGCGGTTACACGCTCTTGCTCACGTCGACTGATGCGGTGCTACGCATTAGCAAATCAGCTCCAACTAACAAGGTCCCGACAGTGACCAGTGACCCCTTCAGCGCAAAGACATCGGACGTTAATTCGACGGAAGCTGAGTTGCGAATGAAGCTCGTCGGTGCGAATCCAAAGCCTGAGGTCACGGGAATAGATAAGCAGGCTGGCAAGAGCAACTACTTCATAGGTAATGATCCGGCTAAATGGCGCACCAATGTTTCTCACTACGCCCGTGTGCAATACAAGGATGTCTACCGCGGAGTGAATGTCGTCTATTACGGGACGCAGCGCCAACTCGAGTATGACTTCGTCGTCGAACCGGGCACTGATCCTGGAGTGATCAAAATGGCGTTTGACGGCGCAAGCGCAATGCATGTGGACTCGGATGGTTCCTTGCGGTTGCAAATGCGGGGTGGTGAGCTGCGACAAAGCAAACCGCTCATTTATCAGCAAGTCAACGGAGAAAGGAAAGAGATATCAGGTCGCTATTTGATCAGAGATAATCGCGTCGGCTTTGAAGTTGCCGAGTACGACAGAAGCCAGCCATTGGTGATTGATCCCGTGCTTTCATACTCCAGCTATCTCGGAGGGAGCGGGGAAGATATTGGGCTTGGCATCGCCGTTGATTCTTTCGGCAACGCTTACGTCACGGGATTTACCACTTCAAATAATTTCCCGACCGTCAACTCCCTTAGTCCCGGTGCTGACTTTCGCGATGTCTTTGTAACGAAGGTGAATGCCGCCGGCACAGCATTGGTTTATTCAACCTACCTTGGTGGCAACAATTTTGAGCGAGGCCAAAGCATCGCCGTAGACTCTTCCGGCCACGCTTACGTTACCGGGCGAACCTCTTCCGGCAATTTCCCAAGAGTGACTCCGATCCAGTCAGGTCTCGGCGGCAGCGAAGATGTTTTCGTGACGAAGCTGAGTGCGAATGGATCCGAGTTGCTTTATTCCACCTATATCGGCGGCGCGGGCCCCGAAGACGGTCGTGGAATTGTCGTGGACGCAGCGGGCAGCGCTTACGTGACGGGGCAGACCGATTCACCCAATTTTCCGACCGGCTCTAACTCATTTCAGCCGACCTTCGGCGGCTCTCGCTTTGGCGGCGACGCATTCGTCACGAAATTGAACCCGGCAGGATCCGCCTTGGTCTATTCCACCTTCCTCGGGGGTCACGATTACGATGAAGGAAATGCTATTGCCCTGGACTCGTTCGGTAACGCTTACATCACGGGCGCCACGCACTCGCCCAACTTTCCGACCGCCAACGGATTCCAATCCACAATTAACAGTTTCTGTTCAAGTCCGGGCGCGCCCATTGCGCCATGTTTCGATGCCTTTATCACGAAGCTCAATCCGACAGGATCCGCGCTGGTTTACTCTACATTTCTCGGCGGCTTCGGCAGAGACGAAGGACATGCGATCGCCTTGGATTCCTCTGGCAGCATATACGTAGCAGGCGAGACTAATTCAGGCAACTTTCCAGTAGCGAACGCCTTTCAACCACACCTTACCGGCAGTGGTTCATTTATCGCTGCCAGTGACGCCTTTATCACGAAGTTCAATCCGGCGGGATCGGCTCTGGTGTATTCCACCTACCTCGGTGGGCAAGGTCACGGTGAGATTTTGGGAGGCATGGTGGTAGATGCTCAGGGGAATGCTTACGTGACGGGTCACACAGGAGCGTCAGATTTTCCCACCACCGATTCCATGCAGCCGATGGCCGGATCCGGAGACGCCTTCATCACGAAACTAAGCGCGTCGGGCTCCGCGCTTGTTTTCTCAACCTTTTTCGGCGGCACCGACTATGAAGAAAGCAACGCCATCGCTGTTGACACCGCCGGCAACGCCTACATCACAGGTCGCACGTGGGGCAGTTTCCCAACCGAAAAACCCTTTCAACCTTTCTTCGGCGGTGGGGGCATTAATGAAGGCGATGCCTTTGTAGCCAAGATCGGAACCAACAACATCCCCGCGCCCACAGTTCTCTCAATCTCCGCCGTCACACCAAACCGAGGCGGGAATACTGCGCCAGTATCCGTCACCATTCATGGCAGCCATTTTGTGACAGGAGCGAGTGTCAAGCTCGTGCTTGCCGGTCAGGCTGATATTGTACCGACTTCGATGGCGGTCAGCGAGGGCGGCACTCTAGTACGCGCAAGATTCGATTTCACCGGCCAAGCAACGGGCCTCCGAGATTTACTTTTGACAAACCCTGACGGCGCATCGGCGACCTACAACGGAGCGATTGACATCAGAGAAGGAGGGCAACCTCAGGCGTGGGTTGAATTATTTGGTCGGGAGTCATACCGTGCAGGACGAGCTCAAACGTTCCATATTGCCTACGGCAATCATGGGAATGTAGATGCCACAGGCGTACCGGTATTCATTTCTTTTCCAAGAGGCATTGCTTGGAAACTCGGTTTCCAGATCACGCGCCCGACAGCACCGCCTTGGATGTCATCCGACGAATGGAACAATGTTCCTGTCGAGATTGAGCGCGATGGAAGAACCTACATTGCGCTCATTATCTCGAGAATTGCCGCTGGCGAATCAAGGATGCTGTCTATTCAGTTGACCACCCCTGCTGAATCGGAGGAGACGGAAATCTCGGTAATGGCATGGATCCCGAGGCGGCCACCGCCGCGCTTTCTCTATGCGGCGGCCTCCGTAACCGTAGCAAACGTAAATACTAGTACGACGAGTCTGACATCAAAAAGCCTAGCCTTTGTCGACCCTAACTCAAGCGCCCAGTCAGGTTTACCCCCATTGGTAGACGAGCACTGTCAAGGAGCGTTTGTGAAATCCATCTTCACAATCGGTGAAGCTGTTCCCGTGGGGTGTGTTTTAGGCGCTGTCAACGGCTTCTACGGTAGTATAACGAACGCGGCTATTGATGATGCAATAGCAACTCCTGAGTTTTATACCTTTATAGATCTAGGCCTAAGCTTTGGTGGCGTCGCTGCAACGTGTGCCGGAAGAGCAACTCTTGGCAAAGCTTTTGACGCCGCTGCGGTTGGATTCTCCCTCGGAACGATCGTTACCAGCTGCACGCCATTAGATGAGTGGCTCGTAAAGATAATCTCGCGATTAAGAGGCTTTGACCCAAACGGGAAGGTCGGTGCAAACGGATTTGGTGACAGACGATATCTATCTGGCGAGGAGCCTTTTCGCTACGCTGTCTTTTTTGAAAATCTCGAATCAGCCAACGCGCCAGCGCAGGACGTGGTCATTACTGATCAGCTCGATTCTTCTAAGCTAGACTTTGACACGTTCAGCCTCGGTCCTATTTCCTTCGGCAAAGATAAATTAATAATTCCGCCGTTCGGCTTAAGTGAGTTCACTACGGATGTCGATCTGCGTCCAGCCAACAACCTCATCGTTCGCATCAACGCCAAGCTGGACAAGCCAACCGGTCTTCTTACCTGGCGCTTCACTTCGCTTGATGCGTCGACAGGACTGCCAACTGAAGATCCGACTGCCGGTTTTCTGCCGCCGAATCTAAACGCGCCGGAAGGCGAGGGTCAAGTGCTCTTCACGGTGCAGCCGAAACAGGGCATTGCTACCGGAACTGAAATTAGGAACCACGCTCGGATGGTGTTTGACACTAATGCGCCTATCGACACGCCGGAATGGCTAAACACGATCGATAACTCAAAGCCAACCAGCCGCGTCCTGCCGCTGCCTGCGACTCAATGCGCGACTGGCATTAACCTTCAGTGGTCGGGAACCGACGCAGGCTCCGGCCTTAGTGACTTTACGATTCTCGTTTCGGATAATAACGGGCCGATAGTGCCTTTATTGTCGAACACCACTGCCAGTTCGACAGTTTTTCCAGGCCAAGTGGGCCACACTTATTCGTTCTACAGCATCGCACGGGACAACACTCAGAACTTTGAAGAGCCACGTAGCTCGCCCGACACAACGGTCACCATCGTCGCCGTTTCGCCACCCGCGATTACCGCCCCTCCCGCCATCACCGTAGGGACAGGAGCAATAGCCACATTCTGCGGAGCGTTCATAAGCGATGCTGCTTTAGGTTCGGCGGTAGCCAACGGCAATTGCCTAGGCGTAACCGTCACTCGTGAGGGCGTACCAGCCAATCACTTTTTCCCCGTTGGCAACACTGTGATCAAATACACAGCTACGGATGGCGCTGGCAATACTTCAAGCGCTTCCCAACTCGTCACCGTAATCGATAACACGCCCCCGAAGATTGGCGATGTTATCGTGGACAAGCCTTCACTGTGGCCGCCAAATCACAAGATGGTCGATGTCGCTCTAAGATATGATTCCGCAGATAACTGTGGCCCGACAACCTGTCAGGTCAACATCACGAGTAACGAGCCCATCAACGGAACCGGTGATGGTGACTCATGCCCCGATTGGGGGGTATTAGATTCCCATCGGGTACGCCTGCGTGCTGAGCGATCCGGGAAGGGCAAAGGGCGCGTCTATCTGGTCAAGGTTACTTGCGCCGACCGTGCTCGCAATTCAACGAGCCGGACCGCAGCGGTGACTGTGCCATCTAATGGTAAATAGAACGGATCGCCCCGGTTGAGTTGCTTCTGCTGAGGTGGGGCCAGGCGGCAGGAGAGATTCGCTGTGCAATCTTTAACGGCAGGCGAAGTCCCGAACTTGCCGTCAGTGCTGTAGACATTGAAAGACTCAAAGGCGAGTTCGAGGAGTCCATGACCTGTTGCGATCTTGCAAAAGAACTCGGCACCGATTGCGAGACAATCCGTGAACTAGCCAAGAAGGGATTAATAAAACCGCGCGCTAGGCGTTCGACTGACGCCTTTAATACTGGTCGATTTAAGCGAGGCACCAGTTGCCAGCGACTGTGAATCTAAGAGGATTTCAAGTGTCCCGAGAGAGGGATTGATCGGAAACATTGAGATATGAGTGGACGTGCCGATCTCGGCGACCCACGACCATCATTATTCGCGCGGCTTGAGGGCTGGTTCGTTTCTCCGCATAATCACGAGCGGCCTCAACGGTTCCAAAAGCTCTACGCTCGTCTCTCCAAATCCTGAGCGAGCCGTCATAGAGTTGAACCTTGTAATAAGGAAACTTGCGCCATTTACCGCTCATTAACGCATGGCGAGGTCAGTAGCATATTTTTGATATATCTTTATGAATTCTCGAATCTTCGGGTTCTTAACTTTGCGAAATGTTCTAAGAGTTTCCACCACTTTGTCCGTCTGCTGTTGATGGCTCCATGATTCTGCCTTCCGATAATAAGCGTACTCATAATCTCGATTGAGAGTAATTGCCCGGTCCAAATAGGCTCTTGCCTCCTCCTGATTTCCAAGCTCCGACAAAAGTGTTCCCATGTTTGTCAGAGTCTCTACCCCAGGCGGCAGCAGAAATTCACATTCCTCATAAGCTTTTAGAGCCAATTGGAGGTACTCGTCACGGACTTTCTTATCGTCAACGGATTGAGCAGATTCCGTGATGAAATATTTTGCCACGTCGAGATATATATTCCCTATGGCATTCTGCCTGGCCCACTTTAGTTGCCGAACAGTACGAGCATCCCAATCCTCTGGCTTTTCTGTGGTGCGACCAAGAACTTCTTTTAACAACTCGGCGATAGCTTTAACATCCTCCACCCAGCTCTGCACCTTCTTTTTAAAGTCGGGGTTCTCTTTTGCCTCTTTGATCGCCAGATCGTTCGCGTTCTTTGGGACACCGGCGTAAGTTCTCCAAAATATTGGTCTAACGGATATCGCGTTTGCTTCGGCGGCGAGAGCTAATGCTTTAATTGGAGTCTCGACAAGCTTATCGACAAACGCCTTCTTCTGAGTTTCGAATTGTGCTCCTTGATAAACTCCGTCAGACCCAATCAACGCGCGCAATGTTGTGATTACATCTTCAAGGGAGCTATCTTCATACTCTCTAAACAACGAGACCGCTCGATTGTATATAGCTTTACCCTTCAACGTTGTGTTGGATGTCGACTCGATCAGGCGATCAAACAGAGTAATAGCTTCATCATGTTTCTCTAAAAGATCTAGTGCAATGCCCTCATATAACAAGGCCTCTTCTAGCTCCGGGTTTTCAATGCGAACATCACGAAAAGCCTCATAAGCCTTCTGAAGGTTCTCAGGTTTTCGGCCCGATACATATGGACCCAGTAGATCTAATGCGTTCCTCAGACGCTCTGCTCCTTCTGCATCTTGAACACTGGGTTTGTTCGCGGCGATTAAGTAATACATCTTGTAGGCTGCGGACTCGGCGGCAGTACTAGCCAGCCCCTTATCTGCGATTGACGTAACAGTGTTGGTTCTACCATCGCTATATCTAACCGTCAAGCGCACCACCACCTGCGAATCCACAGTAAACACCATGCCTTTTATCCAAGGCCGTTTAGAATTAAACCAGTTGCGAAACGGAGTCCGTACCTTTACCAGTGAGGCCAGGCTTATGCCGTGAACCTCAAATGGCAGTGCTTCCAATACCGGTGAAAAATCAATGTCTGGCGTGGGAATATCTAGTTCTGGGATTGTCGGAAGTTGCAGAGTTTGTAGTTTTAAGAGTCCAACTGACGCCGAAGGCCGGCCTTCACCAAAACGACGCAGGCAGTCAACAATAACTTCCGATACACCCATATTACTTTTGTCATCGATCGAGAGAAGCATCCATCGACAGCAATTTTTTCGAGTCCAGCCTTCACGCCTCTTACTCACTAGCAGATAAACAATAACTACAACCAAGCCGAACAGAGCGATATCCACGATTACCCATGCAAGAAATCCATAGTGCTTCTGTATGCCCCAGATGGTGCGATTTAAAGCTGTCGGATGGGTCTGACTCAGGAGATTCTTCGCGTCTGAGTTAGTACCTATTTCTTTGCTTTCATTAAGTACCTGTTGGATTAGTTTTGAAGCGTCCTCGAACCTGTGTTCATCAATCAATTTCCGGGACTCTGTTAGCAACGCCCGGTGCTTCTCAATCAACCCTATTTTCAGTAAGAGACTGTCGGCGGCGCTGGATGCTTGCGATCCTGTCGGTGCAATCTCCAATGCCGCTTCTGCGTTCTTTTTAGCGTTAGCGTAATCATTTTGATTGATGTCCTCTTTTGCTTCGGAAAGAAGCTTCACAGCTCTTCGGGTAACGATAATGTCTAAGAGCCGGCGAATCTCCTTTTCTTCATTGGAACCTGCCGCGGCCAGCAATTCTGCTTTTTGAAGTTCTTCTTCGGCTTTGCGAAGTTGTTCTTCGGCTTTGCTCTCGTCCCCATTCAAAAGCAATTTCTTAGCGTACAAAATGATGGCCGTTACTTCGCCAGACGTCTGGTTTTCCCGCGTCTGGCCGTTTGCAAAAACGCCAGTTTCGAAGATCAGAAGCACAATGAGTGCGGTACGAACGGTAAACGATTTAATGGGATTGCTCATTGCCCGTTACTCGTCAGTTCATACATGGCGGAAACGATCTCGTCTATTTCTGCATATCGCTTTTTAACATCCGGCGAGTTCGATGTCAGCCGCGAGACATAGTTGACCAAGAAGTTCAAACGTTGGCAGAGTTCAATCTCCTCGGTGGTTGCTTGATGAAGGCCCAATGAAGACCGATGCCGTCGTCCTATTGCCGCCGCCGGAATGGGAAACAATGCCAACTCGCTTGTGGTAATCCGTTGAAAATCAACCTTGGAGAACGAAGCCGTGTGGCAGCGAACAAACATCGCAGCGCGCGTCGAATTAAGAATCGCGATCAAAAGGTGAATTCCAATCATTCTTGGAATTACTGTCAACACTCCATGCAGTGGCACGTGCCTTTTCGGAGCGATTGCCGCAGTGATTGTCCCATCATGACCGCAGAGTTCCCTGACAAAAACCCGATCTGCGAGCAGGATCGTTCTATGATTGCCGGTCCAAGCCAACCACTCACCTAACTTAATGAATTTCCTAGGCTGTCCTACCTGAAACGCGTGAATATCTCTGCCGCGTATCGCGGGAGTTGTTCCTTTAACCGCAGTTTCGAACGAAAACGGCTGTCTTCTTACAATTTGAGCACTTTGTGGAGGCTTACCACGTCCGCGAATATAGAGCTTCACGCCAGTCAGCATCGTAGCGAGAGATCCAAGCTGAATAGTCTTTGCTTGAGGCTCAGGGTATTTATTGAATAGTGGCATCCAAGAGTTCCTACCGAAAGAACGAAGGTTCCCGGCGAGGACAGTCTGACGTTGTGGTAAGTTTGCCGTGTCAATCTTTTTCGCCAACGGGAAGACGACAATATGACACTTGCCAGAGATCCTCTTGGGCTTCGCTCTCCCAATAAGAAGAATTCCTCTCACGGTGGAATCTTGAAATGCCGATCTGGGAAGTATGATCATTCGGCTGATAAAAGTGTCGCGCGTGAGCAATTCCCGCAAGCGTGTTGCATTACGGGAGGCAATGACTTGACTCGGTAGGATTAGAGTAAATATGCCATTTCGCCTCAACAATTGAAGCGCGAGCTCGGTGAATGCGATGTACGTGTCGGATCTATGAGTGAGAGTAGAAGCTCGGCTGCGGAGTTTTCGCCTCTCAGCGTAACCTAAGAATTCTCCCCACGGCGGATTGTTAATGAGACCATCAAATGTCGGGAGCTTATTTCTTTTCATTAGAGATAGCGAATTGCCGGTGAATAGATGCTGAACGCGCAGGTTAGACATCTCAAACTCAGCCCCCAACAAAGCGAAGATCGATTGAACTGCCAGGGACGCTCGAATATTCCGGTCAAATCCCCACACACAGTCACGACAAATCTTCTTCAGAATAGCGCGTGTCAGATATTGCGCCGTGTCGCTCTTTGAAGGGTGCTTTTCGTGAATCATCCTTATCGAAGCAAGCGCTAACTCAAGCAATAGTTGGCCTGATTCCATTGAGGGATCGACAACCTTGAAATCAAATGCCCTTTCCGCATAACGCTCCGCCTCGCTGTATTGCCGGCACTTATGAGGCAGCCTTTCTTTGAGGAGGCTCTTAATAATTTCATCACCCATAAATCTCGCTACAGCCGGAGAATTCGGGTAAGTGGAGCAAATCTTGCGCGGCCGGCGTCTGTTAGCGAGGAGTTTCGTTCTTCTGTTGTCAACCGAAAAGTGCATTAGCATTGCCAAGAGACTGGCCAACGACTGAAGCCAATCTTTTCGGGTCGTCTTCAAGTCAAACAACAATGACTCGATCGCCTGACGATGCCTGGGCGAGGCGTGCTTGTATTCTGGTGAGTTGGGTTCCTGTCCGCTAACTTCAACGATTAAGCTGCATATGATTTCATATGCGCCAATAACTTGTATCGCCGCGGTAAGCGAGCCACTATTACGCTCTTTAATGAGGGCTGCATAAACCGCAAGTAGATCGCGGAAGGAATTATTTAAGGCAAGGTCCGGCCATCGTTCGAGAAATGTATTATCTCGGCTGAAGGAATGCCCGTTCATGGGTGGGGCCATAGCTTGAAATGAGAATGAACTTTGCGCGAGGAGTAATTTATCTAAATCTGCCGTACGATCTGATTTCGAATCTGAACAGTGCAGATTAAGTGCCGCTTGAAATTATTACTTGTATTGAAACGTGTCAATAGTTAAGTTGGTCTAAACGCAAATGAAAACGAACCGATGTGTTCCAACGAACCAGAGCGCGGATTTGATCCCTCGCTAATGGTCGAAACTAATTGAGAGTAGATATGAAACGCAAAGTTCGATGTTGTGACGGGCTAAAATTCGTAAAGACAGCTAGAGGGGTGAAAGCACTCATAACATCGTTGCCTGATGCTCGTGAAATGGACTACCCGCTCAACGATTACCAAACCTGGTTTCGCGATGCTGCGGGCCTGCTTATGAGCGCGGTTGCCAGAGATGGGGTGGCAGTCTTTTACCAAACTGATCGGCGGCATGAGGGCACTCTTTTAAGCAAAGCCGCATTGCTCTGCAATACCGCGTCCTCGCTGGGATTACGTCTCCTTTGGCATAAAATTGTCCTGCAAAGTAGTGTTGGCAGCATCAGTCTATTTCGTCCATCGTATACTCATATGATGGCGTTTAGTAAGTTGCTTCGCGCAGGGAAACCGACGCCAGACGTTATTGAAGCCGGCAAAAAAGTCTACAAGAATGGCATGGGGATCAACGCCGCTTCTGTAGCTGTACGTTTTGCCAAACACAATGCGAAGACCACCACAATCTACGACCCTTTCTGTGGGCAAGGGACAGTTTTGGCAGTTGCCAATGCGCTTGGTTTGGACAGCATTGGTTGCGATATTGATCCGTCTCAATGCAATCAGGCGAAAAAGGTAAAATTGAAATTGAATGGTTAGCATTACGCAGACGTTAATGTGAAGTGTCTATGACTCAGTGGTACAATGTGCCGCCTCTACTCTCGTCTAAAGACTGCTTAGATTGGCAACCTCCCCCGAGATTCAGTTGACAGGCGTCTTGAAGTAGGGACGAAGGGCCGACTGGCATTCTGTGCCCAGCATAACCGATGGGCTGACCCTCCGAAGGGCTGGCCACATCGAGTCCAGATCATTTGAATGATCGAAACCTCTCTGGACTAAGTCTTCGCATGACAAAAGAGTCGGATAAGAAGGCTAATAATTCTGCTCCCGCCACAAAATCAAACAATGGTGATAGCGGGCAGGAAAACAAGTCTGTGCTCGTTAATCTAATCCACGAGATACAACTACCCCACACATTGATCGGCAGCGAACAGGGTCAGATTGGATTAACTTTCGCTCCCGACCTTGACTACATCAAGATCAAATTCTCAGCGACTAACCCGAATCTGAGAATTACATGTGGTGGGAGATTGAAACCTGACTGCGTCTTCGAATTCAGTTTCGATAAAGATGATGACCGCAAAAGAAGTTTCGAAATAAGAGCGATAACGATCGAGAACGAGAGCGCAGAGCCGATTGAGATTCTTTACACCACTGAAAGAGACTCACCGCCGGCGGATGGCGAACTACGGTGGATTACACTAAAGCCTGCCCCGAAACCAGGCGGGGGATACCTCGATTTCCTTCGGTGGCTGTGGCACATCAATAAGAAATGGTACCTGAGATACCCGATCATGGGCATCGCCATAGTTTTCGGGCTCTGGTACTTCGACGAACCCAGGACGAAATTGTTCACGGCGGCAGATTACATCCTGGTTTGGACAGGAGTTAAGAAACCTCCTCCGCCGCAACCCGAATCGTACGACGGACACTGGACTGATGATTTCACTGAGGAGGAAGCAAAAACTCTGACTTCGCGCTGGGATTTTAAGGCAGGGCAGGTCGAGATTGTTGACGGAGAGTTGTTGATTAAGGGGCGGGGCATGGTCTTGGCAAAATTGGGGGAGTCGAAAACCGTGTCTGATTTCAAGGTGACCTTCAAGTTCAGATTCGTGAGGGGCACAGAAGCGGCGTGGGTCATACGCGCCCAACCCGACAAAAGTCGCGGATACATTTTCGTTTTACGGCAAAGCGGTAGAGATCTTTTTCTGGAAGGTTACAAAGCGACGAATCTAGACGAGAAGGAGAAAATTGACCCCTTGTTGCGCAGAGTTCCCATCGAATGCTGTCAGGGGGATGACACCTTCTTGATTACTGCTGTAGTTAACGGGGGAACGATCCATTATGATATCGAAGTTTCTAATCCGCGCCCGCGAGACGGGGTTAATCAACCGGATCCACATTCATTCGATTTTAGAGACCAGAAAAACTCCTATCCTAACGGCAGTGCTGGATTCTTCGGGTTGGATGGTAGCGAGATTAAAGCAGAGTACTGGTATCTGGATTCCACGTCTCAGAGACGTTGATCAGGCAGACAGAACGCTCCCGGTGAAGTGCGGCTATATTGTCACAATCGCGCCGAACCTAGCTTGAAGTCTTAGGCGAGGGCTTAATTTCAATCTAAGCGGAGACACCCTCATGACACTGAGCGCGAAAGCCTTTCTCAGTCTCCTCGGTATCATTATCCTCCTCTGCTCGGTCGCACCGGCGCAGGAACCCGGAACCATACGAGGAGTTGTCAGATACAGGTGGAAACATAAAAACGGGAAAGTGGTTGAAGAGCCGGCGAAGGGCGTCGTCATCGGTATCAGTAATCAGAAATATGATCCAAGGGGACAATACAAAGTAACTCGTCAACAAGGCGAGTTCCAATTCAATAGGTTGCGCCCTGACGTTTGGGATTTTACCGTAACGAACACGAAAGCGCCTCCAAAGGAAATAGATCCCCACCCCCAGAGAATTCCAGCCTGCGTGAACTGCCCCGACAACTCGATAACCATTATCCTAATTTTGCCGGCTGAAGCTAGAGCCTCGGTACTCAGTGGGAAGACGCGTGTCGCGCTGGCGTTTTACCAGGGCGAGGCCATCGCGAATGAAACCAAATTAGCGGTCGAATTGCAGAAGCAGGAACCGCAACAGCCAGCTGGGCCACCGCAACAGGTACCGCTTGAGAAACCCAAATGCCTCACGGTTATAGAAGGTAAGGTCGGTAAAAACTTGCGGGCCGAAGTGACCTTGAACGATATCCGAGTATCGGCTTTCGGCATTGATGACAAAACTCAAGAGACGTTTTCCCTGGCTGAGCAGAAGACAGATAAAGAAGGCAGCTACGTTCTGAACCTACCGCAGAATAGGGAATACGATGCCTACATTCTCACGTTTGATCAGAAAGGCTACAAGTCCGAGATCCGCGTTCAGTCCTGTGATACCCCACCGCCACCGAATGTCCTTCTTAAAACGCTTGAGGAGGCTGAGGCGGAAGCCGCAAAGGCGAGTGAGCAGTCCGAGGTGGTCGAGGCCCTGGTGACCCCGCCGTTCGAGGCCACGCGTCGCTACGTCTTCTATCAGCGCGTGATGCAAGCGCTGCCGCTACGCGAATACCGCAGTTTCGATGAATTTGCATTGCTCGCGCCCGGGGTGCTGCCACCGCCACAGACCTTTGGCAGCGTTGGGCCGGGCGTGAGTCCGGGCGTAGGTACCGCCGGACAGTTTTCAATCAACGGCCTGCGCAGCCGGGAAAACAACTTCAGCATAGACGGCTCGGATAACAACGACGAAGATATAGGTGTCCGCCGGCAGGGATTTGTCTCGCTGACCCCGCAGCCGGTCGAAACACTACAGGAGTTTCAAATTATCACAGCACTGGCTGACGCGACTTATGGGCGTAACATAGGCGGGCAGCTCAACGCCCTCACTCAATCAGGGAACACAGAATTCCACGGCTCGCTTTACAGCTTCTATACGGATAACGGGATGAACGCACGTGACTTCTTTGACGGCACGACACGCGGCAACCCGCCCACCTTTGAACTCAGGCGAAACTTTGACAACGCTCCGGTTTTTCTAAACGACCGGGCGCTCGTCCTGCCGAACCCGGTCGGCGGGAAGAACTTGCTGAGGCGCACGCAAGCGGGATTTCTGCTCGGCGGTCGCATCCGACCGACGGATACTTTCTATTTCGGCTCGCTTGAGCGGAAGGTTAACCGCGAGAACCGCGAGATGCACTTTGCAGTTCCGACGGTCAGACAACGCGGTGTTTTCGAGAGCGGAGAGACCGGCTTCAGGGCAGGCGGCATTCCAATGTATCCGGCATCGATTCCCGGCGATGCGATCTTTAGCCTCTATCCCTTCGCCAACAATCCTCTCGGCCCGTACGGGCATAATACTTACACTGCGGTGCTGCCCGCCGATGCGGACGCGACCCTCTTCACGATTAAACTCAACCAGAGGGTCGAAGAGATTGATGAGGGGAAGAAGAGACCCCGGTGGGCGTACATCGTGCCTTTTCCAATGCTCGGCGACCTCGTAACCGGGCGTTTCAACTTATCGCAAGACAAGAATCTGATTCCTGTTACCGGTGGCGCTCTTTTCTCACAATTGCGGCCGAGGGTGCGAACGCAGAATCCCTCTTTCTATCTGAACAGACGCTTGTCAGAGAATGTCTCCGACACGATCAGCCTTTCGTTTGGCCGCACGCGCCTCCTGCTGGAGGATACCTTAAGCCCCTCCATCCTCCCGTCCGCCTTTTTCCCAGAAGTCCCTTTCCTGCTCAACGCGCCACTGCTAGTGAATGTCACTGCGCCCGCTGCGAACGGGGCGCTGAATCCGACTCGGTATGTTTCCGCCTCAAGCCCGCAGGGTGCCGCTCTACTTAGTTCGCTGGGTTACACTTCCGTCACGCAGACTGAGCAGATAACGGGGCCGCTCGGGCAGGTAATCATCCCCGGGTTCAGTCCAGTAGGCGTGGACGTTTACCATTTCCCACAGTCGAGGGCAAACAACACTTTCCACATTGCAGATACCGTACGTTACATCCGCAGCAACCACAGCTTCACCTTTGGCGGTGATCTGCGCAAGACTGAAATCAACAGCAAACTGGAGAGGAATTTCAGCCCGCTCGCTCAATTTAATGGTCTGAGTAACTCCAGCGCGCCGCTGCCGTTGTTGGGAGCAAACGCTACTCCTTTAGCCCAGCAGTTTCTATCTGGGACGACGCTGGCGGCGGCGGGCGCGCCGACCGGTTTGTTTCAGACGCTAGCCGTCGTGCCCAATTCATCAATCGGCATCCGTTATACCCAACTTAACTTCTTCGCGCAGGACGAGTGGAGCGTGCGATCGAATCTCCGGCTCACTCTCGGCATCAGGTATGTATTGAACCCTATCCCGGACACGGTGGGCAAAAAGGTTGAGAATGCTCTTGACCTGGAGGTTTTGAGGCAGCAGGCTCAGGATGTCGCACAAAGTTGTGGCGGTAGGTGCAACGATCTCGTCGAGGCTTTGCTCGCAGCTTTCCCATCAAACTTCAACGCCTTGTTCGGCTCCGCCAGGCACAATCTCACCTCGCTCGGCTCCGATAAGGACGACTTGGACATTCGGGTGGGTTTTGCGTTCGATCCGGGCGATAAAGGGAAGGCGGTCATACGCGGAGGGTTCGGCGTTTATTCCGGCCAGTTCCAGGGAATCGTGCTCAGCCAGTCGCGCAACGCCTTCCCGAATTTCCTGCCGCTAAATTTCGCGACCTTTTCGCCACGACACGATGTCACCAACCAACAGTTTCTGTTCAACCCTGCTAACCCTATCCTGCGGCAACTCGACCCGGGCTTGGCTTTTATCAACCCAGGCACTTTGAACACCCTTCGTGCGGGAAACCCAATATCGCTGCTGGTCAACCAACTGCTCGCGGCGCAAAGGTTCGCAATCCCCCCAACCGTGCTCGGCCTCGACCTCGTTTTACCGCAGAGCAGGCTAAGCCCGCCTTACTCATACCAGTATGGGATTATCGTAGAGAGGCAGCTCTTCGAAGATTACTACGTCTCGGCCTCTTACGTGGGGACGCGTGGAATTAAGCTCCTGCGAGTCACAACGCCGGATCTGGGAACGAATAACAGCCGCGTTAATATTGACAACGTGCAGGCACTGGGCTCGACTCAATTTCCTTACTTCAGCGGCTCGGAATTGCCCGCGCAGAGCCGCGTCATCTCAGAGGCTTTCACCATAGCACGTACCTTATTCGAGAGTAGCGCGTCATCAACTTACAACTCGCTTCAGCTTGAACTACGCAAACGTTACGTTGACCGCTTCCAACTCGGTTCTGCGCTGACCTACTCCCATTCTCTCGACAACGCTTCTGACTTTTTTGATACGGCTGGAGCTTTCGCCCTACCGCAGAATAGCCTCCGAAGTTCGGAAAGAGCCTCGTCGAACTTTGACGTGCGATGGCGCTGGGTGACGCACTTTCTTTACGACGCGCCATGGGATATCCCGTTCATCGGGCAGAAATCCGGCAAAGGCCTCGGTGGCTGGCAAATCGCCGGTATTCTAACTGCCCAGACAGGCCAGCCGTTTACCGTCAACACCGCTTTCGACATTAACCGTGATGGCAATCTGACAGACCGCCTAGACAATACAGGCGGTTTGATTACGGAACCTGCCGAAGGGGACGCAAGCATCCGCCTGCGACTAGCGCCTGGTATCAACTCACAAGCTCTACTGGCTGCTGACGGAAAGGATGGGTCGGTCGGGCGTAATACATTTCGTGCGCCGGGCATCTTCACTTTCGATCTCTCGGTGGTGAAGAATCTTAACTTCAATGAACGTCATAAATTTTACTTCGGCGCTGAGTTTTTTAATCTCTTCAACCGCACCCACTTTGCTATACCAGAGCGCATCCTTGAGTCGCCAGCGTTTGGAAGGTCCGTGAGAACTATAATCCCTGCAAGAAGAATTCAGTTAAAGCTTAAATATTCTTTCTAGTCCATACTCGAGAGCGTGGGTCTTCTTTAGATGAACCAATGCTAATCCTCGCATTGCAATTCTCCTTCAAAGACGATTGAGAACTGGTTCAGAGCCACGCTCCGGTGTCCTCGCAAACCGAACAGATCAGCCTTTCGCTCAACCTCCGCATTGTGCCCTGCACTTAATGCGCATTCTCAGGAGGGAAACAAATGACTCTGACGTTTCGAAGACATTCCTTATGGCTCTTTCCCGCTTTTGCATTTCTAATAGTCGCCTTAATCACAACCGTTCCGCGACAGTTCGACTCCTCAAGTAATTAAGGATCATCTCTTGCGAAAACGGCACAGATTCTTCGCGGTCTGAGAATCGAGAGGCCCAGCGATATTGCCGGCACTGGACCGTTCAGCTTCCCTTTTGGACCAGACGGAATCGACAGAGGTATTCAATCCCGCGTCGTAGGGCAAACTCCCTCTCAGCTTCGAAGAAACCGCGGGCAAGCTGATGAAGCCGTGAGATTCCTTTCTCGCGGCAGTGGTTGCAGCCTCGTACTCACCTCTAACTGATGCGGTGCTGCGCATGAGGAAATTAGATCAGTTTAGCAAGCGAGGGGGACTGATTAAGGAGGGCCTTAGTGCACACGCACCGGACATCAATTCGACGGAGGCCGTGTTGCGAGTGAAGCTCGTCGGTGCGAATCCAACGCCTGAAGTCACTGGCTTACAGACTGTGCCATCGAATGGTAAGTAAATGGATCGCCCGTGATAGTTGCGACAGCTTAGGTGGGCTAGGCCAGCACAAGTTTCCACGCTTGAAGTCTGCATGAAGAAACTTTCAACTTATGCCCGAAATCTGTAGGAAAGTTTCACGTTATGCCCAACTTTATTTTCACTTAATGCCCGAATCGCGCCTGTAAGTTATTGATTCTAGGCAAGAGCGATTTCACTTAATCACCGAACCCACACATGTTGTGGGTTCGGTCATAAAGTGAAAATCATTTGACGATAAAGTGAATCAAGCGCGGGTTGAGCGCAAGATACAGATTATTTGCCTCTGAAGGCCTGGTAAGCGACCAGCCCCTGTTGCCCATTTTCGACGGCCTGCTATTCTCTATCACAGCCCGTTGAGGTCACGGATTGTTGTGAATCCGCGCAGCGGGCGCTAGTCCAAAATCAGCTTGGACCAACCGAGGCGATGATGTCCTCTGGCCCCAGCAACTTTGATCTTATGATTGCTCTCCGTCCAGTCCTGCGCGTTCGGCGACCGTTTGAATCGCTTGCTGGATTGTTTGCTGATGGAACCTGTCTTTTGGAGCAAGTAATTCCGCGGTTCTGGCCGGATCGAAACAAGGTGTGGAAGGAGTTAGTGGAATAAGCGCCTTGGTCTCATCAATTTCTAGCTGGTAACTTTCAGCAGTCGTTTCGGGCATCCAACGTCCACGCCCTTCATCCTCGGCAACATATACCCCCTCTTCGGCAACCATGCTCATCACGTCTTGAGCCCGCTCAACGCAGCGAAGCGCTTGATCCGATAGGGGAATCAAAAGGTAGAATCTGGCGAGTTCGCACCAAATTAAAGGTGCTGAATAGCGGGCGCTTTGCGCAAAAACTTCAGCCTCTTCGGCAAGGGAAATTGCGCCGTCCAGATCACCTATCTCCCGATGCTTGGCGGCGATTTGAACAAACTGGAACGCGCGGTTGAATTCGTCAAAAACCACGTCAAGGTTCGCTCTTGTCCGTTCCAGCCCTAACTGTCCCAGTAGGTCAGCTAATTCCGTCATCGCGGTCTTTCGTACAACTGAGAAATATTCGTAATAGGTCTTATGGAGGTCGTCGATTGACTTGGTTCCGGCCTGGCTCTCGAGCCGCTGCATCGCTTCGCTGGAGCACCTGGCTGCGACGCGGTGTTCAGCATCAGCGACGTTGTTGGCAGCTAACAGATCATCCGTGGCCTTGAGGTACAGTCCTGCCTGCTCAGCTTCTCCAGGCTGGCCGAATTCTTGTAGCGGCGCGATTGAATTACGCAAGCACGACTCTGCGGACAAGAGATAAGGCAAGTTATTCGGATAGCCGATCCTCATCAACAGTTGACCTCGGTGACTCGCCACGCGTGCCTGACCGAGCGGGCCCCATCCATCTCTGCCTAATCGTTGAGCCGTGCTCGCAAAACAGAGGCCGGTACATAACGCATCATCTTCCACGGAGTCCAAAAACAGCGCGGCGAGTCGGTGAAACGCCTCTGCCCGATCGGTAAGCGCGGCTGTCGTGCCGTAAACACTCATCCATTCGATATATTTTTCCGCCGCGCGGCGGCGAAACTGGCCGCATTTTTCCTTTTCGACTTGTGAGGAATGAAATGCATCATCACCGGCCGTGAGCAATTCTTTGAATTGCACGAGCACGTTCGCACGTGTTGATGAGGAAGCTCTGTCAGGTCGTGCTCCGTTAACCGACTCAGCCATTCGATCCAATGCTGCAAGCGCTTCTTGTGCGGCGGTCAGATTGCGCTGCGTACGAAACCTCAGGTTTTCTAATTTGCGAAGCGGCATTGCTTGTTCGTAATAAGCGATGGCTTCGCGTAGCAGGTTCGGATTCGTCGTATTTATTCCCAAATCCCGGCAACTGTTGCCCAGATTGTTCAAAGTGCTTGCATGTTCCGGAGGGTATTCCTCAACGCGATAGTATCTGAGGGCAGCCTTAAAATAACTAATAGACGCTTGCAGGGCTTCAATATCCCCGAGCTTGTTGTAGGCGGTGCCGGCGATGAAGTTCAAACGACCGAGCCAGTAATCAGGAAGAGGTGGATTTAGCGCCAGCGACTTGAGGCATGCATCAATGGCAGCTTGAACCGATTCCGGATGGTCAGCAATTTCTGTGAATCGCGCGTCCGCGAGATGGGCAAGCATAACAGCTTTAATTTCATCGGAGCGCTGGGACTCGACCACCTTAGGCACCGCGAATTCCAGAAGGGCGAGCCGTTCACGAGATGATCCGGGGTCGCCGATCATCACCTGGGCCAAAGTCGAGCCGCATTGCACCATGAGATCCTCATCAGCCGCCCGTTTTGCAAATACCCAGTTCATTTCCGCCAGGCGGCGCGCCTGATCATGTAGACCCTCGTTAGTGAGATCGATAACTGAAAGATCCAGTGTCGCGAGGCTGTCTCCTCGGGTTTGGACGAGGAGAGGTACAGATTCAGACTTTTTGAGGAATTCTTTGGGCGCCCAGTGACTTGCAATACGACTGGCGCCCTCTTCAGGGGTGACCTTTCCGTCGAGCACCAATTGAATGATCTCAACTGCTTTCGGATCGTAAGCATCGAATGGATGAGACTGTTCGCTCATGTCTAACAACCACTCATGGAAGACTCAGAGCAGATGTTCCGTTTCCAACTGCACCAGAGCGTTCTTGGCTAAAGCATAATCGGGATCGATCTCAATGGCCGTAAGGTAAGCGGCGCGAGCTTCTTCAAACCGCTCCAGCATTTGCAACACCTGCCCCCTATTAAACCATGGCCGCGCATAATGCGAATCGGCTTCGATAGCCCGTTCAAAATAGATCAGCGCCTCCTGGATCGCATATGCCTGCATTGCCAGGCCGCCGAGCGTGTTCCAGGCCTGGGCGAACGCCGGATCCTTTTCAACCGCTTGCAGCAGGTACTGAAAGGCGTAATCGGCGCGGCCCAGTTGATTCCAGGTCGTGCCGAGATTATACAAAGCCAACGTACTTTCCGGATTCAACGAGGTCACTTCCTCGAATTCAGACAACGCGGCTTTATGATTCCCGCTTTCTACCAAAAGGTGACCGTAAGCTATGCGCGCGTCTTCATCGCGCGGAGCAAGCTCGACGGCTTTTTTCGCTGAGGCAAGAGCCGATTCGACGTCTCCGCTCAGACTGCTGTATTTACTTCGCTTGAGCCATAGTTCGGCATTATCAGTTTGTAAACCGAGAGCTTGATCGACGTAGAAGAGTGCTTCTTTCCAACGTTCATGCTGCGCCAGCATTTCGTGCATCTGTTCAAGTGCTTCAAAGTTGTTGGGCTCCCGTTTCAACCATATCTGGGCCAGCTCGAGAGCTCGATCAACATGGCCGCTTGTCTCATTCATGAGGATCGCGTGCTTGAGCGTTTTCATGTCGTCGGGGTTTATTTGCCAATCTTTTTCGGCCTGCTCAACTAGCTCGCTCGGGATGATGAACTTCCACCCGTGTTCCTTATAATCCATGAGAACTACGGGAGGCTGGTCGCCTTTGGTACCGGGGTCACCTTTCGCCTGGACCCGGCGCGTAAGCACAGCTTGAACCTTCATAGCCTCATCAAGCCGGCCCAGCATTAAAAGCGCATAAGCACGTTGCCCCAAATCAGACACGGTCTCCGAGTCTTCGAACAGCGGTTCTTCGATGGGCACGCCGACCAGTTCTGCAAGAGCATCTGCCAAAACTTCCTCTACGAACTGCGGCGAATCAGGGCGCGCCTCAGGCGACGACGACAAACAGTCGCTTATTACTTCAGCCATTGCCGATTGGCATTGCGGACTCAAGGGTGCGAACAAGCTCATCAAATCCGAAGTCCGTTGATTGGCATCCGGTCTTTTGCCGCTGATCATCTCGATGAGCATGACTCCCAAACTGAACATGTCGCTTTGAGGAGTCGGCGAATCCTCCGCATTGGATAGCTCCGGCGCCATGTATCCCGGAGTGCCATAAGCACCGGTGTTGCGTGTGGGAGCTATGGGGTCCGGCCGATACGGAACCTTTCCGGTGGAGGAAAGACCCTCAAATTGCGGTGCTTGCATGTGCGATAATCCCCAATCGGTGACTTTCGCCAAGCCGTCGCTCGTAATCATGACGTTTTCGGGCTTCAGATCCCGGTGAATCATGACGCCGCGCGAGCGCGAATGAGCCAGCGCACGGCAAATCTGTACGCCAAACCGCAAGGCGGATTCCAACTCGATAATGTGCGCGTCGATCCAGCCGCGCATGGTATTGGGTAACAACGTCTCGGGTATATATTCCCCAAACGCGAAAACTTGATCAAAGTAACGATCCACAAAAAATAGTCGTACGATGTGCTTGTGAACCCCAAGCGAGAGCCACGCGTACGCTTCCTGCTCGAAGTGCTTTACGTATTGCAGGTCGCTTGACCATTCCGGACGCAAGGTCTTGCCAATGAGTACGGCAGGACGAGATAGTTCTTTGTCATAATCCAATTGACGCATCACATAAACTACGCCCCAGGCTCCCATGTGCCGATCTAATATCAGCCACTTATCAATTCGTTCTCCCGGTTCCCACAGTCTGTTCATAAGAGGTCACTTTTTCGGGCTGAACGGCTTGATAGTGGCGATGCGCTCGAGGAATCTGTCGTAGGTCATGATTCTGATTCGGTCGCGCGACAATTCGCGGTAACGGTCCTTTTGGCTCCGGGTCATCTCTTTCCGTCTGCCCATCACTATCGAACTTTCGAATTCCGCGTCCAAATCTCGATAGCCCAACTCGACTTGTGCGTACTGAATATTTCTTCGAAGCCAAATCCTCCAGTCGAGAATTTGCTGCACCGCGTGAGTAAGCCTGGCATTCTGGGCCGCCTGTTGAGTAAGAGCTGTATAGGTGGGATTCTCCAGTTCGATCAGGTGCCAATGATAGCCCCCTGAATCGAGACAACTGAGCATGAAGTCGGGGACGAACTCAGCGCCGAGCTTTGGTCTTCCGAAAACCCAGCCACGATCCACGCCGCCAAGAAAGGGAAGTAACACTGCAGGATTCTGTTCACAGTATTTTTGCACCGGCCGTTCATCCAGCGCCGCGTTGACTATGCGCTTTAGCTCAATCGGCTGATCCGGGTCCAATTGTGCGAGCGAAATAAACTGCTCAGGCCAGGGTTCGGCCTGATTATGGCCGCCCGAGGAGGAAAGCGCCGCAGACTTTTTCGATTGGGGCATGGTCTATTGTGCCCTGCTTGGATTAATCGAGTCCATACGCGTGCACCAGTATTTCTAAATGTTTTAGTTGGCCCGTGCTGGCCGCGGAAAGTTAGTGTCAAAGGAGTTGCCGAGCAAGATTGTTCTGCGAAAAGTAACTGTCCCGAATCAGGTTATGGTGGAGTTTTCATCTTATGCCCGACAACTGCAGGAAATTCTCACGTTATGCACGACTTTAACTTCACTTAATGACAGAATCGCGCCGGTAAGTTATTGATTCCAGGTAGGAGCGATTTCACTTAATCACCGAACCCACACATGTGGGTTCGGTCACGGCTTTTACGGTCCCGCGGTTCCTCGGCCGCTGGAAATAGTGAGTAGGGTTATTTTGCTCCCGGTCAGGATAGCTAATATTTTTTGCTAAACCCTGTAAGTCGAAATAGTGATTGACAACTGCGTGAGAATTGGAATATTGTCTCGCCACTTTTAGACTAAATGGCTGAACCCACGGGCCAGCTCATCCTTGCAAACCCCTGAATCCAGCCATTCGCCCGACTGGTTTTCGTTACGCGACGGTCTCCTGAAAGGGAAGCCAAAATCCGTGAATTCTTGGACGTTCTATTGTTGTTGGTGCCGTCCTGCTGCAACTGCTAAGCGCGACCTTCAGAGTATTGCGCTGATGATGAGCAGGAGGCCTCCAGCACGGCATTTCATCTAACGTGAGTCCGGCAATTAGCTGTTTTCGATTGAATAGAGAGGATTGAAAGCACTATTGGGAAACCCTCTCTTGATCTTGCATGCCTCCCGCTTGGATAAACATTAGGCAGCGCATCTTCCGCTTTTCGCCGGATGAGACGACCTGCGCGCGTCGGGGGTTCCACAATGGCGGCGTCAAAGCTTCCTTGCATCTGGAGCAGGTAGGTCGCGCGTTTGTTTATGGCTATGACGCTGCCCTCGTTGACGATGATCCTCACACATTAGCGCGACAGTTTGATTGCCTCGAGCCAGAGTGGAGAGGCTTCGCATTCGAAGGCGCGGCGATGGCATTGGCGCTCATGGATCACCTCCTTCCCTGGAAGACCAACCGGCTGAACAACTTTCTCAACGGTGCTGCTGCTCCCCATGTGTACATGATCCATGTCGGTGTTGGTTGGACGATAGGCCGGCTCGTGTGGCTCCGCCGGAACGTGGATCGGTGGCTCAATCCACTCGATTCCCGGTTGCGTTGGCTAGCCGTGGATGGCTACGGCTTCCATGAAGGCTATTTTCACTGGTCGCAATCGGTCGTCAAGCAAGAGATCCCAAAACAGTTGGGAGGGTATGGTCCGCGGGCATTTGATCAAGGTCTTGGTCGCAGCCTGTGGTTTGTAGATGGGGCTGACGTCAATCGTATCCCGGTAACTATCGGAAAATTTCCGCTCGCGCGTCAGGCCGATCTCTGGAGTGGCGTCGGCTTGGCGTGCGCGTATGCGGGCGGCGTCAACGTGGCAGCGATGGAAACGTTGCGGTTAGCTGCCGGCCGATATTTACCGGAACTAGCTCAAGGCGCCGCATTCGCAGCCAAGGCGCGCTTGCGGGCCGGAATTGGCGTGGAGCACACGGACGCAGCTTGCCAGATTCTGTGTGGTCAGACTGCAAATTCCTGCGCCGCCGTAACCGACGAGGCCCTCGCAAATCTCCCAGCCGATGGCGAGGAGCCGGCTTACGAAATTTGGCGGCAGCGAATCCGGGCAACCTTTGGCGCGAGGAATTAACAATGAATCTATCGAGTTTACTTCGCCGCCATCTTGCGCAACTCGTCGCACTGGCCCTCATCGGCATAACGTATGTCGTGGCCCGCCCGCCTGTTTTGTCTAATGCGGACCGCGCGCGCCTTGCGTCTCATTTCAACTTCTCGCGTCAACCGCTGCCGGAATTGCCGCCACAATGGCCGGGCCATGCTCCTCAACAAGTCCGAAGAGTCCATCCCAGCCTTAAGCATATAAGTGGTTGGATCTCTGCAGTGGGAGCGGCGGCGTCTTTGGGCGATCTAGACGGCAATGGTCTGCCGGATGATGTCTGTTATGTCGATACGCGAACCGACATGGTGATCGTAGCCCCCGTACCCGGAACCAGCGCCCGCTATCAACCTGTTGCTTTGAGCCCGGGGCCGCTTCCCTATGATGCAGCGACTACGGCTCCGATGGGTTCTTTGCTTGGAGATATAAATGAAGATGGGCGGACCGACCTTATTGTCTACTACTGGGGACGGACCCCAATAGCGTTTCTGAATCGGGCCGATGGGTTCGTGCCACAGGAAGTGGTTCCGAGCGGCGAGCGCTGGTACACGAATTCAGCCACGTTCGCAGATCTTGATGGTGACGGTCATCTGGACCTTGTGATTGCCAACTATTTTCCGGACGGCGCAAACATCCTCGACGCCAGCACCGACGGCGTGGAATCAATGCACGAGTCGATGTCCCGAGCCTTCAACGGCGGTCGAAAGCATTTTCTTTTGTCGATCGGCTCGTCCGCTGGATCCATGCCGACTGTACGGTTTAAAGAGAGTCAGCAGGTGCTTCCCGATGACGTAAATCATGGCTGGACACTCGCCGTCGGGGCTTTTGACTTGAACGGAGACCTCCTACCCGAGCTGTACCTTGCTAACGATTTTGGACCTGACCGTTTTTTGCTCAACCGTTCGACGCCAGGACACTTGCGGTTTGATCTGCTTACGAGTCCAAGAACTCTAACGACGCCGCGCTCGAGTGCGTTGGGCCAAGATTCCTTTAAGGGTATGGGAGTCGATTTTGCCGACCTCAACGAAGACGGACTGCTTGATATTTTTGTCAGCAACATCACAACGGAATACGGTCTATTGGAAAGCAACTTTCTTTTTATGAGCACTGGAACACTCGACGAAGTTGGAAAAGGAAGAGCCCCCTACGTTAATCGCAGCGAGCAACTTGGTCTATCTCGCACTGGCTGGGGCTGGGATTCGAAGCTGGCGGATTTTAACAACGATGGGATTGTCGAGGCCATGCAGGCAGTCGGGTTTCTGAAGGGTGACGAGAACCGCTGGCCGGAACTTCAAGAGTTGGCATCGGGTAACGATCGCCTGCTGCATCATCCACAGAGTTGGCCGCGGTTTCTCCCAGGCGACGACCTTAGTGGACATCAGCACAACCCCTTCTTCGCTCGCGCTAATGATGGGCGATATTACGACATCGCCCCGGAACTCGGCCTTAATGAACCGCAGGTCAGCCGCGGTATTGCTCTCGCAGATGTTGATGGAGACGGCGGGCTTGACTTTGTTCTCGCTAACCAGTGGCTTCCTTCCTATTTCTATCGTAACGAGAGCCGCGATCGGGGTAAGTTTCTCGGTCTTCACCTTCTCTTACCACTTCGTCCAGACACTCCCGCAAAAACCTGGACTCGACCGGGACATCCCAATGCCGATTCGTTGGGGCGGGCCGCAGTCGGAGCGACAGTGATCGTGCATCTGGCCAACGGAAAGCAGCTGGTCGCCCAAGTCGACGGCGGCAACGGACACTCCGGAAGACGCAGTCCAGAACTTCACTTCGGTTTGGGAGATGTTCCGGTGGATTCGCCTTTGCGAGTTGAGATTCGCTGGCGAGATCCAAACGGGCGGGTTTGTAGTGAAGCTCTTTGGTTGCCACCCGGCTGGCACACAGTAGTTCTTGGTTGGCGATCAACAGGAGGGCAGCAATGAAGCAAGATCTCCGACTCGCGGCGCTGCGCCGTTTTGCTGTCGCGATTAGCATTCTCATTATTGCTGGACACGCGTTTCTTGGTTTTGAGCAGTCCTTGGCGCAGTTGTTCGCCGCGCTCGGGACAGCCTACGCGCTGGAGCTGGGACTGGAAGTGATTGAGGCCTGGGCGAATCGGCGAAGCGTCAGATTCAAAGGGGGTTTCAAGACGCTCGTCGATTTTATGCTACCAGGTCATATCACGGGCCTCGCTGTGGCGATGCTTCTTTATGCAAACGAGCAGATCTTTCCCGTAGTTTTTGCCGTCACGCTCGCCATTTGCTCAAAGTCGATCTTTCGCGCTCCGGTTGGAAATGGCAAGAGGCACTTCTTCAATCCTTCGAACTTCGGAATCGCCGCGATCTTGCTGGTGTTCCCCTGGGTGAGCATCGCGCCTCCTTACCAGTTCACTGAGAATCTTGGCGGAATCGCTCATTGGATACTGCCGTGCATTTTCATCCTGACGGGCACATTTTTGAATGCGCGCTTCACCCATAGGATTCCACTCATCGTTGCCTGGGTAGGCGGGTTCGCGCTGCAAGCGCTGATTCGGAACTTGCTTTTCGGGACGGCCTGGAAGGGTGGGTTAGTGTACATGACCGGCGTGGCTTTTCTGCTGTTTACCTTCTACATGATCACCGATCCAGGAACGACACCGACACGCACATCGAATCAAGTCGTATTTGGAGCGAGCGTCGCCTTCGCCTATGCAATCCTGATGGTTTTTCACGTCGCATTTGGACTCTTCTTTGCGCTGGTTATCGTATGCGCCCTACGTGGCGTCGGCCTGTACGTTTTAGCTGCACGGCGCGTGCCGAGGGAACTTGATATGCCGGCCCCTGAGCCTGCTCACGTACTTAGACGGGCGGAACTATGAGCGCAGGTATTGCAATCGTAGGAATGGCCTGCCGGTATCCGGACGCTCGGTCTCCGAGAGAGTTGTGGGAGAACGTGCTGGCCCAACGTCGCGCGTTTCGACTCATGCCTGAAGAACGGCTCCGTTTGGCAGATTACCGCGGAGACCGAGACGAAACCGATTGCCTTTCTTCGGTAAACGTGGCGGTGATCGAGGGATATGAATTTGATCGACTGCGATTCAAAGTCGGCGGTGAAACATTTCGTTCAGCTGACCTGGCCCATTGGCTTGCGTTAGACGTCGCCGCCCAGACACTCGACGATGCTGGCTTCAAAGAAGCGGAGGGGTTGCCCCGCGAATCAACCGGAGTTTTTATTGGCAACACTCTAACCGGCGAGTTCTCGAGAGCAAACACATTGCGACTACGCTGGCCGTACGTCCGCCGAACGATTGAATCACACTTGGTGAACGAGGATTGGTCGGTCGAACGTCGCGAAACGTTTCTGAGAAACCTCGAAATTACTTATAAGAGGCCCTTTCCGCCAATTGGTGAAGACTCCCTCGCCGGCGGCCTTTCGAACACAATCGCCGGGCGCATCTGCAATTACTTTGACCTTAAAGGTGGTGGTTACACAGTAGATGGAGCCTGCTCCTCGTCATTACTGGCTGTCGCCAATGCTTGCACGGCTTTAACTGTCGGCGACATCGATGTCGCCCTGGCCGGTGGGGTCGACCTCAGTCTCGATCCCTTTGAACTGGTAGGCTTCTCCGCTGCCGGAGCTCTTGCTACAGATGAAATGCGAGTCTATGACGTGAGGTCAAATGGTTTTTGGCCTGGAGAAGGCTGCGGCTTCCTGATGTTGATGAGGAATGAGGAGGCCATTAAGCGTCGACTCCGGATTTACGCAACAATTAGAGGTTGGGGTATCTCGTCTGATGGAAACGGTGGAATCACGCGACCAGAAGTCGAGGGACAGCTTTTGGCTTTGAAGCGTGCCTACCGCCGCGCAGGTTTCGGCATCGACACGGTTTCATATTTTGAAGGTCACGGCACAGGAACTACTGTCGGTGACGCAGTTGAATTGAAAGCCCTGTCCCGAGCTCGCCGCGAAGCAAACGGTCACGCCTCGCCCGCCGCTATAGGATCGGTAAAGGCCAACATCGGACATACAAAAGCTGCGGCTGGAGTTGCCGGACTCATGAAAGCCGTGATGGCCGTTGACGCTGCAGTGTTGCCGCCAGCGACTGCATGCGAAAAGCCGCACTCCGAACTGAGTGGTGAATTTCCCGCGCTGCGGATTCTCAGATCAGCCGAGCGTTGGCCAGAACGGCGGGCGTTGAAAGCGGGCGTTAGCTCAATGGGTTTCGGTGGAATCGATGTGCATGTAGTGATTGAAGCCGAAAAGGGTAATTCTTCCAGTGCAGTCGGTTCCCGGGGGCGCAAACTTAGTCACTCATTTCAGGACGCTGAACTCTTCCTGCTCGGAGCTCAAAGTCCAGACCACTTGCGGCACAGGATCGATCATTTGTCGAGCTACGCTCATAGGCTCTCTCTCGCAGAGCTCACGGACCTGTCAGCCGAGTTAGAGAGCAAACTCGAAGACCAGAAATTTCGAGCTGCTATTGTTGCCGCAACCCCCACCGATCTAGCCGTTCGATTAAGACAGTTAAGCTCGTCGATCTCTTTCGGAACGATTCACATTGACGCCTCGCAAGGCATTTTCCTGGGTAGCTCGTCGACGCGACCCCGCATCGGATTCCTCTTTCCTGGTCAAGGATCGCCGTCCCGTTTTGATGGCGGACTGTTTCGCAGGCGCTTTGACTTCCTTGAGGAGATATATGACCGGGCGAAGCTCGAAGTCTCTGAAGACGAAGCCGCTACATCGACGGCACAGCCCGCGATTGTCACTGCCTCCATGGCGGGAGCGCGAGTGTTGGATCGGCTCAACATCATCGCGCAAGTCGCCGTGGGTCATAGCCTGGGAGAGTTGAACGCTCTGCATTGGGCCGGTGCGTTTGATGAGGAGTTGCTTCTGCGAATTGCGAGGCATCGTGGGCGCGCGATGATGGATTTAAGCCCTTCTCTCGGCGCGATGGCCAGCATCGGGGCGGGGGCCGATCAAGTCTTATCATTAATCAATGGCGAGCCCATCAGCATTGCCGGTTTCAATTCTCCGATGCAAACCGTGATTTCCGGCAACGCTGATGCGGTGGAGTCGGTGTTACGGAAAGCACACCAGCAAGACCTGGGCGCCGTTAGACTTCCTGTTTCGCACGCTTTTCACTCGCCACTTGTTGCCCCGGCCGCGGAAGCCCTTGCCGCGCTTTTGTCCAGGGAAGAGTTCAGTCCTGTGCGACCGGGCGTCGTCTCCACGGTAACCGGGCAAACCGTCTCAGCTGAAACAAATGTCACGGAGTTACTAAAGCGTCAGATCAGTTCGCCCGTGCATTTCATGGATGCCATAAATGTCGCTGAATCGGACGCCGTGGACCTCTGGTTAGAGGTTGGGCCCGGAGACGTGCTCAGCGGAATCATGCGCGAGATAACAGAAACGCCGGTTGTGGCGCTGGATGCTGGCGGCGGATCGCTGAGAGGGTTGTTGTCTGCTGCCGCGGCAGCGTTCGTGCTGGGCCAACCCGTCAATCATCGAGCGTTGTTTGAAGGAAGATTTACGCGTCCGTTCTCGCTCGAGTGGCAACCGCGCTTCTTTTCGAATCCGTGTGAATCAGCCCCGCCTCCCGTCCGCGGATCCGGAAAAGAATCACAGTTGCAAGCGCAACTCGACGAAACGGTTGCCGGTGAAAAGAGTGAAGAGACGAGATTCGCAGCCGACGGCGCGGCGGTAATCGACCTGATACGGGAACTTGTTGCTAAGCGGGCAGAGCTCCCGCTCTCGGCTGTAAATGCCGATGACCGGTTGTTGAGCGATATCCATCTGAGCTCGATCGCCGTGGGGCAGGTGGTCACTGAAGCTGCGCGCATTCTGGATCTGCCTCGCCCGCTCTCTCCTACAGATTTCGCTGACGTCACCGTCAGGGAAGTTTCCGCAGCGTTAGAGCAGCAAAAACAACTTGGCAGTAAGACGTTGGCCGAAGCTGATCAACCGCCGGCCGGCGTCGACACGTGGGTGCATCCCTTTTCTATCCAACTCGTCGAACAAACGCTTCGCCAACGCAACGGGCGCAGCGAGACCGGACATTGGGAGATTCTTAAGTTGGGCGACGACGCGCTCTCCGAGTCTTTGGAACATAGATTCGAAGGTGCGCCAGGCCGTGGAGTCGTCGTGTGTCTTTCGGTCGATCCTGACGAGGCGATTGTAGGCAGATTGCTGGAAGCAGCAAGGTCAATTCTGGGAAAAAGGGAGCCCGCAAAGTTTGTAATGGTGCAGGATAGAAAAGGCGCCGCGGCCTTCGCACGCACACTGCATCTGGAAGCGCCTCACGTGACTACTTGTGTCGTCACAGTGCCGCGAACGCATCCTGAGGCCGTTGAGTGGGTTTTCGCGGAAGCCATGGCGGCCGAGGGCTTTACCGAGGCAATCTACGACGAAAATGGATGTCGATATCAACCTGTCGCTCGCCCACTACCAATCTCGAATTTGGGGAATGCACTTCCGTTAGGTGATAACGACCTGCTCATCGTAACCGGCGGTGGAAAGGGAATCACTGCGGAGTGCGTGATTGCCCTGGCCGAAGAAAGCCACGCCCGGTTTGCGCTGGTCGGCCTGGCTCAGCCTGAATCCGACCAGGAGCTCTCAACCAACCTGCAACGCATGACCGCAGCCGCTGTCAACTTCAAATACTATTCAGCCGATGTCACGGATGCCGTCAAAGTTAAGGAGCTGGTTCGCACAATAGAAAATGAACTCGGCACGATAACCGGGATCATCCACGGAGCCGCCAGAAACGTTCCTCAACTGATTAGCAGTCTCGACGAGACTGCCTTTCGCAGAACCCTTGCTGTAAAAGTGCAAGGCGCCAGAAATTTGCTGGCTGCGGTTGACCCTGAGAAGCTAAGACTTCTCGTCACGTTCGGTTCGATTATTGCCCGCACTGGTCTTCCGGGCGAATCGGATTACGGATTGGCCAACGAATGGCTGACGTCCTTAACCGAAGCGTGGAAACGCGATCATCCTTCGTGCCATTGTCTGGCGATCGAATGGTCGATCTGGTCCGGCAAGGGAATGGGAGAACGACTCGGTCGCGCAGATAGACTCACGCACCACGGCATCACGCCAATCCCACCGGCCGAGGGCGTCGCAATGCTGCTCAATCTGTTGCGCCAACCTCTTCCAACTGTGGCCGTAACGGTGATGAGCCGTTTTCGAGATTTGCCAACCTTCAAGATCGAACGACCGGAGCTGCCTTTCCACCGGTTCCTCGAGCAACCAAAGATCTTCTATCCCGAGATAGAGCTGGTCGTGGATGCTGAGCTGTCCACCAGCACTGATCCGTATCTGGAGGATCATGTCTATGAAGGCGAGCGGCTCTTGCCAGCAGTGATGGGCTTGGAAGCAATGTCGCAAGCAGCAATGGCTGTGATCGGATCAGTAAACGTTCCGATCTTAGAAAACGTTAAGTTCAATCAGCCTGTCATTGTGCCTGCCGCGAAGCCTTTAAAGATTCGGCTGGCAGCGTTGCGGCGTGGAGCGAGTACTGTGGAAGTGGTCCTTCGAAGTGCAGAAACGGCTTTTCACGTTAATCACTTCGAGGCGACCTGCAGTTTTGAAGAACCGGCGGCAGAGAAATGCCACAAACCAATTCCCACGTCTATGGTGTCACTGGATCCAAACCAGGATCTCTATGGAAACATTCTCTTTCAGGCTGGACGCTTTCGCCGGCTCGCCAACTATCGTCTCTTGCGGGCCACTGAGTGCATAGCCGAGATAACCGCTGATGGAAACAGTGAATGGTTCAGCCGCTATCTTCCGGGGGAATTGGTGCTCGGCGATCCCGGCGCCCGTGACGCCGCACTTCACGCCATCCAGGCGTGCATCCCGCACGCGACCATCCTGCCTGTTGGTATCGACCGGCTGACCTTGGAATCTATTGATTCAGATGGGCCGTTGTTTGCTCATGCAACTGAAATCTCTCGTGACGGTAACGACTTTGTTTACGACCTCGACGTGCTTGGCGCTGACGGTTGCGTTTATGAACGTTGGGAGGGGTTGCGCCTGCGAGCGGTTGCGGAAAAGCCAGTTCAGGGTCCGTGGGCCGAAGCACTCCTTGCGCCCTACATCGAACGGTGCTTACAGGACCTGGCGCCGGGGCCTTCGATTTCCGTGGCATCGATTCGCAGCTCGGAAACCGATCGCCGGGCGCTAAGCAATCGCGCGATTCAAATGGCGCTTGGAGAAGAGGTTGAGATTCTGAGACGGCCGGACGGCAAGCCGGAGGTAAATGGAGGACGCTCGGTTTCTGCTTCGCATGCCGGTGATTTTACGTTCGCGATTGCCGCTCGGGCATCGGTCAGTTGCGACATCGAGTTAGTGAAGGAACGAACCGCTTCAGTCTGGCGCGATCTACTCGGCGACCAACGTTACGAGTTGGCACGTCTTGTGACGAGAATCGCGAATGAGGAGGTAGCGGTCTCGGCCACGAGAGTGTGGACTGCAGGCGAGTGCTTAAGAAAGATAGGAGTAGTGCCTGATGTACCAGTCAGCCTGGCCTCATCCAATACCGAAGGCTGGGTGACGTTCACGGCAGGTGCTCTGGTTCTAGCTACGTACGTGGTCCATTCAGGTGATCAAAACAGAGATGTTTTGTCCGTTGCCTTCAAGTCAAATGGCAGATCCTAATGCAAGCTTACGAATACCGTCACAGTGTCGGTTTTGAAGAGACCAGTCTCGTCGGCAATGTCTATTACACCAACTACCTGCGTTGGCAGGGGCATTGCCGCGAGATGTTTTTGCGCGATCACGCGCCCGGGATTTTAACTGAGTTCGACAAGGGATTCGCTCTGGCTACGGTGAATGTTTCATGCGAGTACCTCGCGGAACTGTCGGCATTTGACGAGATCATTATTCGCATGCGTTTGGGAGCGTTGAGGCAGAACCGCATTACGATGCGGTTCGAATACTGGCGAGTGAACGGAGCAGCTGAGGAATTGGTGGCGCGCGGGGAGCAAGAAATAGCTTGCATGCAAAGAGAACGTGACCAGACATCGCCAGTTCCTATCCCTCCGGTCTTGCGTGAAGCTTTGGAGCCGTTTCTGGAAACCGGATCTGACTTGGGGTGATTCCCGACGCAGCCGTTCACGCGAGAGATTTAGAACCAGAACAACACTCTAACTTCGGACCTTTAATATGCAGACGGAAGCCAATCTTTCACTCAGCGAGCGCAACACCAGCGCCTCGCATCGTCAGGCGGTCGAGCGCGTCATTCTGGAAATGCGTGCCCATCTGGCCGATCCGTTTTCTCTTTCAGAGATGGCGCGGATCGCTTGTCTTAGTCCTTTTCATTTTGATCGCATCTTCCACCAGACTACCGGCATACCCGCGGTTCAATTTCTCTACGCCCTGCGGATTGAGGCAGCCAAACGGCTTCTCCTGACAACTTCGCTGAGCGTGACCGACATTTGTTATGAAGTTGGTTACAACAGCATCGGTACCTTTACTTCGCGGTTTACGGAGTTGGTAGGGCTCTCGCCGCGCAGTTTTCGCGAACTGGCAGGAAGATTTAACAGCTCTCTTCTGGAAACGTGGTGTAGCGCCGATCCAGATTTTTTCTCGCCCGGGAAATGCGTTACCGGACAACTCATAACGCCGAGTGGTTTTGAAGGAATAGTCTTCCTGGGATGCTTTGCCACGTCAATACCCCAAAGTTATCCCAGTGGCGGAACGGTTTTGACCTCAGCCGGCCCATTTCACATTGGCCCGGTAACTGATGGTAAACACTTTCTTTTCGCCGCGGCCTTTCCGCAAACAAATAATCCGCTCGCTTTTCTCGTGCCGAATTCTTCGTCGCTGCTGGTGGCGGCGGGAAGCCGGCCGGTGACAGTGCACGCGGGTCGATCGGCCACTTCCGTAGAAATGAGGCTACGACCAATGCAGAGCACCGATCCGCCGATTCTTATTTCTCTACCGTTCCTGCTCGCAACATTAAATAGCGATTTATTCCCGAACGTCAGGTGAATAAGGCGCAATTTGAAAGAAGGAAGGGCGGCAGTTTTGGGCCTAGTGTTTCCACCTCGTGAATCAATTGAAAAAGGTAATTTGGCCCAGTAAGTAGGCTGGAACCGGGCACAACACTCTCAGTTTCGTTACCCGAGTCAGCGGCATACTTCAAAAGAGCAATCCTGAAGAAGTTAGGCATACTCCTTTTGTGTTAGCTTTGGACGCACTTCGAGAGAATTTCACGTCAGGAAGGTGCTTCAACTGGTGCAAGCAACATCGCGGCGAAGATTGGAAACCATCATACGATGAAGTGAGTTCCCATTCGCAAGCCCGCGATTCCTCACCTCGTGTTATTCGTCTTCAAGGAATTAAACCAAAGGAGCACAGAAACAGATGGCTAACGCTAAAGGCTTTCCAAAAGCGGGTAAATTCCAAATCACATCAGCGCCGATATTTCTGTTAATAAAAGGGAATCAATCGGAATTGCTGGTCATGAAAGCCAAAATGAAAATCGACACCGGCAATGCCTACACCAACGGGAGCAAAAAGCGCCAGGTTGATGTTCAAGTCGGAGAGTGGGTGGCGACGGGCAAGTCGAAGATGCTGGGAGGCAAAGTGGAGTTCAGACTCAGCAAGGATGCCGCCCAGCCCAAGAGCTTCGTCACAGCCGGCAAGTCTTCCGCTAAAGACGATTTCCCGGCCAAACTCAGGTTTGGAATGCGCTATGATGTAGAGACGCCGCAGGGTACGCTTACCGGCCTGAGTGGCGTCGCGATCGGCTCGATTAGCGCGTTTCCGCCTAAAGCAGGCGATGTATTCAATCTGCGGAAGACTTTAGAGGTCCGCGGAGTACGCGTGATACCCGTTGCTTGTGCATGTGCATCGGAAGAACTCCTGGTATCGTTTATCTAGCTTGCTGGACATCGACAAATGGTGAGCGGACCGCCACCCTGAAGATCTCAAGTCAACAAAGGAGCGCGGACTTAAGTTCTGAGGGGTGGTGTGTTTGCGTCCAAGCATTCAAGCTGCTGAAACAGCTTCAAATGTTCTTGTGTCGCACTAGAGCTTCTCTCCGGGAACCGATATTTGCCACGTCCGTTGCCTGGTTGGATGACAACAAACATGAGGGACTATTAGCAAGTTGGAAGAAGAACGGCGGGCGGTGATGAAGTAGAGTTAGCGGCCAAAACTACTAAGGAGAGAAAACAGCCATGCCAATAAACTCTAAAGAGAAAATGATGGATGGTCACGACAATCTTCGATTTCCGGGACCGGGGATCGACATCATCCACCACGAGGTGGCCGTCAATTTATTTCAAGTAGTGAATAAGGAAGAAGTTCTGCTTGAAACGCTAAATTTCCAGGGCCGCATGCTGATTGAAAGAGGGAAGGCGTACACAAATAGCGATGGATTTCGTCAAGTCGATTTCATCGCCCTGGCATGGACGGCCACGGCTTGGTCCAAGGCCCTGAAACAAGACATCTTGTATATTTTGTCCCAGGATGTAGAGCAACCGGTAAGTAATATCATTTCTGAAACAAAGAAAAAGGACTTTCCCGCCACGATTCAGTTTGATGTGATTTTTGATGTGCGGGCAAACAACAAGACGATCATCCGACAACATAAGGGGAGGCCCAAAGGCCACAAGTTTCTGACAATTCCACCAGCGGCTGACACGCGCACTGAACTAGCGCCGACGATTTCGCTGTTCGGCACTGATGATATTATGGATGTCGGAGTCGCGATGACAGACAGAGGCGAAATGGCCTTCACGCAAAACCCGCCGGCATCGTTCTTCAAGCAGGGTGGCATGATCCAGTTGCGAATTTTGCCGATCGACTGCAATGACAAGGCAGGTACGACCCTTGTATCTTTTGCCGAGATGAATTTGCCGGCTGGACTCACGGGGTTGCCGAGCTACTTTGTCAACGAGATGCCTTTCCTCCAAAACAGCAGGCTTAAGAAGCGGTGAGAGAGCTCAACGTAAATTAGGTCGCATCGAGTCCCCGTGCTTCATACACTTGAAGCACGGGGATTAGTAGATTAAGGGACGTAGACACGTGTCGGAAGCCTGAGAGCAACTCGCGCCGCCGTTTTGATCTCGCTCGCTGTGCCGCGTTATCTGGCTGAGAGCGCGCTGTGTTGCCCACGGGGTAACACGTGGGCATTATGGCGAAAACTTGTCCCCACACCGTTGATGGAATTCGAGCCGGAACGCCGGAGTCCCCTCGTAGTGCTGGTGAAATCCCTTCGGGACCTCGGGGTCTTCCGTTTCTTGGTAGCCTGCTGGATGTTAAGCGGGACCGTCTCGGCTTTCTGGAAAAGTTACAAGCCTTTGGCGACGTTGTAGTGTTTCGGATGGGGCCGAAACGGATCTACTTCGTAAACTGCCCGGCAGGCGTTAGACGAGTACTCCGCGATAATTATAGAAATTACAGGAAAGGCGTTGGGCTTACGCAAGCGAAACCGCTGATTGGTGATGGGCTCTTAACAAGTGAAGGTTTGGTTTGGCAGCGCCAGCGGCGAATGGCCCGCCCAGCTTTCGAACCAGCCAGTGTAGACGGATATGCAGCGGCAATTATTTCCGCCATCGAAGCTATGTTCGGTCGTTGGGATCTGAAACAGGAGCGCAAGAGCCCGATCAACATTTTTTCTGAGATGTCGCGTCTGACCCTGGACATACTGGTCAGGTGCCTTTTCGGTGCAGACTTTGCGTACCGGGCCGAGACAGTGGAAAGAGCTTTCGGCATCGCGACTGAATATGCGATTCACCGGATGACCGCTCTATTCGCTTTTACCGCGCGGCTGCCCACGCCCCGCAATCTTCGATTCTCCAATGCACTGAAAGATCTGGACGAAGTCGTGCAGGGCCTGATTGCCAGCCGGCGCCGCTCATCTGACGAAGCACCTGACCTGCTGTCGGAACTACTTCGCGCCAGAGATGAAAATGGCGCGGGCATGAGTGACAAGCAACTGCGCGACGAGATCATGACTATCTTGCTTGCCGGACATGAGACTACGGCGTGTACGCTTGCGTGGGCTTGGTATCTGATCGCAATGAACCCACTCGCGGAGAAGAAATTGAAGCGGGAGTGTAACGTCACCTTGCAAGGCCGCCGACCCGACAAGTCCGACCTGGGGAAGTTGACGTATGCCAATCTGGTGCTGCGCGAGACCATGAGGCTTTATCCTGCCGTATGGCTAATTCCTCGAAAAGCAATCCAGGCTGATGTCATCGCCGGCTTCCCGATTCCCTCTGGGGCCGACGTAATCATTAGTCCATATGCGTTGCAACGGCATCCGAGCCACTGGAATCGTCCCAGGGAATTTTTGCCGGAACGCTTTAACGATATCGTGAACAACGGTCGTGATCCCGATGTTTATATCCCGTTTGGGGCAGGACCCCGCTCCTGCGTCGGGAAGAACATGGCATTACTTGAAGCACAGCTAATTCTGATAATGATCACGCAAAGGTGTTCCCTAACGCTCGCGACCGATCGCGACATCGTTCCGATTCCACTGCTTACGCTGCGGCCCGCAACCGATCTAATGATGCATGTGAGCTTGCCGCATCCCAATTAAGGCATGATGTAACGTTGCCTCCTCATGTTCGGGTCGCAAACAAATGTCATCCGAAGGACGATACTTTCTGAGAGCAATGCCCAGCGGGCCGGCTTGGTAAAGAGATTCCTTTCCGTGGCCGGCGTTTCAGGCTGAATTGTGTTCGCCAACTGGCAGTAGTAATGCCGTGGGCCCTACTTGAACTTGCCTCCGAAATTCCAAAAAAGAGAGCAATCTGGGAGAAGCGGGAATTCCCGACTTACCTTAGGATTAATGAATTGCTTACGGGACCAGCGTTGAGGAGATGGATGCTTCGCAAGGCGACGTCCGATTGACGGGGCAAAGACCACTTTGAGGCTGTCTCAAGAGGTTAGGAAGCTCCTGAGGACTGGGATGACAGAAACTCACTGCCTTTGGCCAGACCTCGCGCACTCACAAAGAAGGAGGAAAATATGACACGAAGTCACACCACAAACTATACAGCCAGGATGCTGCACAAAGGCCGGTGCTGCAGCTTAGCGATAATGCTGATCGCTGTGTTCGCTGTTGGTTTCGATTTTCGGCCCGCCGCGGGCCAGACAAAAGACTATGGAAGGGATCTCGAGGTTCCAGCAGGCTATGACCTTCTCAAAACGGTCGAAGGCTCCACTCGATTTCGGTTTGGCGAGGAATTTACAATCCCCGCTGATTTCTTTGATAAAGGATCACGTCCATTTTCAGGCGTTGTTCGTTTTAAGGGTGTGCCGCTTGGCTCCTTTAGGGATCAGAAAACAGGCGACGCAGACACGGTTGTGGAACGACAGAAAGCTGCGACCTTCTCGAGAGCTGGTCGATCCAGCGTGCCGATAGAATTGGCAGCCCTGTCGCTCGAAAGCACACGGCCTATAAGTGTTCAAGTCGGAAAAGAATGGCAACAGTGGAACGTAAAATTAGGATTATCACCCAGCGCGAAGTCCCAAGGGACTATGACAATAAGCAGGCGCGGTGAAAAGGGAGGAACGTTCGACTCCGAGTTTGTGGCGTACGGCCTTTTCACGTTTACTCGGACTACCGATGGCGCGGAAAAAACCCTCGATGTCGGCTCAATGAAATTGGAGCCAAAGAGCATCGAGAAGATAACCTTGAGGACTGTTAGAGCGCCGTGGTCGCAAGGTACTACTCAGACGGGTGCTAATACGGCTTTCCGGGCGGGCGTTACTGCGGCTGGCGTACGAGTGGGTTTTGATGAAAGTAGTAGACTCGCAAATCACGGAGTAATTGCTGCTTTACAGTAGTTTATTGCGACACCGTTGGTTCTGGAAACCGGGCGTGACGGAACGCGCTCGTCGGCACACCGCCAGCTAGCGTTTCTCAGAGGGGGGATCTACGGGTAATCTACTAACCCTACTCGCTCGGTTCGAACTGTGTTTCGGCGCCAGCGTTGGCGGCTGACTGTATTAGCAAACACTTATTGCCATTTTCGCACCAACTAAAACGACACATCGGCCTGCGCACGGCCACTGCCCTGGTAGTCGGTGAAGTCGTCGGTGTCGGTATTTTTCTCACGCCGGCTGGGATGGCCAAATCGCTGGGCTCGCCGCTTTTGTTGTTGTTGGTCTGGCTCGTAATGGGCGCCATGGCTGTTTGTGGCGCTCTTTGTTATGGAGAATTGGCAGCGAGATATCCAGAGGCTGGGGGCGGCTATGTTTATCTACGTGAAGCTTATGGGCCATTACTCGCCTTCTTGTACGGATGGATGGCGTTCCTGGTGATGGATCCAGGTCTGACAGCGGCACTCGCCGTCGGCATGGCAAGTTATGCGGGCTACGTTTTCGATCTTTCACCTATTGGGATCAAAGTCCTGGCAATTGCCACAATCCTCTCGCTTGCTGCTGTCAACATTCGCGGGGTCCGACTAAGCGGGTGGCTTATGCGTTGGCTAACCATTCTCAAGCTCGGCTTGCTGCTCTTTCTCTTGCTTTGGGGCTTTGGTTTTCAACTCGGTAGTTGGTCAAACTTTGTCCCTTTGATCGAGCGCCGGGCGCTTTCGGCTCCGCTCCCTGCGGCCCTGGCTGGCGGAATCGTGGCGGCCTTCTTCTCATTTGGTGGATGGTGGGATTTAACTAAGCTTGCGGGCGAAGCGCGCGAGCCGGCCCGCACTTTGCCCCGGGCGCTGATTTACGGTGTGCTGATTGTCACGCTGGTCTATGTTCTGACAAGCGCAGTGTTTCTTTACTTGGTCCCGCTCGACGCCGTTTCGTCTGGCGAGACGTTTGCAACGCAGGCCGGAGAGGTTTTATTTGGAAGCGCTGGTGGCCAGGTCTTCTCGGCAATCGTATCGATTGCAGTTTTAAGTAGCCTGGGTGCAATCATGATGTCAGCGCCCCGAGTCTATTTTGCAATGGCCCGCGATCGCTTATTCTTTGCAACGGCGGCATCGATCCATCCGCGATTCGGGACCCCCACACGTGCGGTCGCTTTGCAGGCCGTACTCGCTTCGTTGCTGGTGGCACTAGGCAGTTTCAATCAGATAATCTCGTATTTCATCTTTGTCGTTGTCGTCTTTATTGTGCTGACAGTGGTGGCGCTATTTGTGCTGCGACGCGGTCGGCCACCCAGGATTACATTTGTGACTCCGGGCTATCCCGCCACGCCCATTGTTTTCTTATTCCTCGCCATCTTGTTACTGATCCTGCTTGCGACCAACAATCCCAAACAATCATTTCTTGGGGCAGGTGTTGTGGCGCTGGGGATTCCGATTTATTACCTGGTGTTTCAGAGTAGACTTGGCAACTCCAGCCGAAAGGAAAGTGAAATTGTATGACCTGGATTAAGACTACTACTCCCGCAGCCGGCGATCGAAGCCCAACCTAGGCAACCCATCGTTTTCACCGTCGACACACCCCAACAAATTTGCGATAACTCTTGCTGCGAAGCGAACTGACCAACGCAAATCGCAAGGCTGACTAACACCTGTTCCTCCAATTCCTTTCAATCGTTAAAAACTGCGGTGCGCCATCGAAGCACACGCGATCTATATCCGATCGGAGCTCTCCCTTTTCACTTAATCACCGAACCCACACAAAGTCGGCCGATCCTGCTGGGTTGAAGACCGGCCTTTGCAACCGTGGCATGCTTAGGTTCGAGCTGGTGTGCCGGCATCTTCGTTCCCTTGGCTGGCGCTACGAGAAGTGTTCCCGATGCTTTTTGTGAGGCCAGAGCGACTTCGTACTCTCCGGTCAACGCCGGAATGAAAATGAAAGGGCCCGAGCTGCTCAAGTTTTCTGAATAGTTAAAGCCTACTGTTTCTGTTTCTTCAATCCGGCCTTCGCTTTTTCGAGCGCAGGATCGATGGCGAGTGCTTTCCGATAGCTCTCGATCGCCCGTTCGGATTGTCCGGTCGTGTCATAGAGATCGCCGAGCGTCCCAAACAGATTTGCGTCATTCGGATAGATCTCCGTCGCATTTAAAAGCCAATCGATCGCCGCGCCGGGCTTGTCGGTGCCGGCTATCGCCAACGCGATTTGATTGAAGGCTCCGGTACTGGCAATGCCCTTTGAGCTAATCGCCACAGCCTTGCGCAGAGCATTGCGCGCTTCGTCTTTCTTGCCGACCATCGTGAGGCTAATTGCGTGGAAGACGTTTGCTCGATCGGACTGCGGATACAAGTCGGCGGCGATTCTGGCGGTCGTGGCGGCAGATTCCCAATCCTTTTTGGCCGCGAACGTAAGGCGCAGATCGAGAAGTTGGTTGAGCAGGTTCGGATAGACTTCCGCGCCCGCAAAGAGCGGCTTGAGATTCTCCTCGATATTTTTCAGATCTGAGCCGGCGGTAAAATTAAAACGACGAGTGTAGTCGTTCCACGTGCTGGCCCAATCCTGATTCCATTTGCCCACGAGCTTTTCAAAAGCTTCGTTGAATCTCAACTCAGCCGGATAGCGAGGATTCGCTTTGTACATCGCGATGTAATCCGCAAAGAAAGGAATCGCGCCGGTCGTGTGATAACTCACCATCCGTTCGCGGCCGTTCTTTTTGGTTAGCGCATGCGCCATATGTGACCCGACCTTGATAAAGGCTGAGTCGGCGACCGCATGACGCCCATCGTTAATTGCAGTGAGCGTCGCGTCAAAATCAGCTCGCAACGAATCACGGTTCACGGTCTTATTGAAATAGACGAAGGCTTTTGCCACGTCGGACGCGTCCGTCCCCATAACTTGTTTCGTGCGGTCGAAATGGAATAAACCGTAGTTGAACGTGTCGGTCATTCCACGAAGGACGGCGCCGTCGTTCTTATCTTTCGTGTTTGCCGAAATGTCCCACGGCTTGTCGGTCACAGCTTCATAAAGCGCCTTCACGTAGGGCATTCGATCGATGTCCTGTCGATTACACGCAAAGGCGATCGTCAGATTCTGCGCCGGGATGTGCAGGACCATTGTGTTTGTCCCGGTTTGCCCGCCGTCGTTGTAGAAAACGTATTGACCATTGACGGGGAATACCTGCCAGCCGAGGGTGTAGTACCACGTGCCGTCATCGATCCCGACGTACCGTCCACGCTTATCCGCGACGGGCGTGAACATCAGGTCGAGCGATGCGCGTGAAAGGATTCCGCTCCGCTCGAGGTTGTGGGCCCAGCGCAGCATGTCCGGCACGGTCCCGATCACGCCGCCGCCCGCGAACCTTGAGCTGACATCTATGTACGGCGCTTTCTTGATTTCACCATTTACTAATTCATAGCGCTCGACACGGTTGGGAACCGTTAACTTCGCGCTGTCTATGCGCGTATCTTTCATGCCGAGGGGCGTCCAGATATTTTCGCGCAAGTATTCGTCGAAAGATTTGCCCGAAACTTCTTCTATCGCCGCGCCCAGCAAGTTGTAACCGCTGGTTTGGTAATCGAACTTAACGCCGGGCTCGTTTTTGATCGGATATTTGGAAATTCGAGCGACGACTTCCCGCGGCGTAACCGCGTCAGGCCCAATTCCCGATCCGGTCTGGCCACCGCCCAAATGCAATAGCAGTTGCCTGATGGTCACCGGCCATTTCTGTTTCGGAGTGGGGAACGTAGGTCTGAATCTCTTCGTCGAGTTTGAGCTTTCCACGCTCGACCAACTGCATGATGGCCGTTCCGGTCATCGTTTTCGTCACAGACGCCAAGCGATAAGCGGACTCGGCAGTTGCCGGGACTTTCTTTTCCAGATCCGCATAACCGAAACCCTTGATCCACGTCTGATTGTCCTTGATGAAGCCGATTGTGAGTCCTGGAATCTTGTCCTTCTCCATCTGGTTCTTAACGAACTGTTCGAAGAAGAAAAGCTTTCCGGTGTACATCACGGGCGATGAACGACGTTGCGCCGTCGCAATCGCCGGCGGCGACATCACCAGCGTGCACACGATTAGTAAGGTCGTGAGGCTCGATTTGAACAACTTCATTTTTAAAAAAACTTAAGGTCGAACTGCTGTGCGTCTTAGCGCCTTTGCGTGAACCAGCCTTGTTCCAAAAAGCCAATTCACGCAAAGACGCAAAGTCGCAAAGGATCGCAAAGGAAAAACAGGACGCTACTTTAAAGTCAGATTCCCGCCTGGCCGGTGAAAATGTTCTTGTCGATTTGGGTTGGATTGCCGAGCACGACGAAGCGAATGTTACGCATGTACTTCTGCGCGACGCGCTGCACGTCGGCTGGTGCAACGGAACGAAGCTTGGCGATCGTCTCGAATGAATTTCGCCAGCCGCCGCCGATCAACTCCCACTCAGCAAGGTTCGCAGCCTGCGCCGCGTTGGTCTCTTGCCCCAGGTAATACGACGTCAGGTATTGCGAGACGACGCCCGTGATGTCGGTTTGATCGAGCGGCTGTGTCTGCAGTCGCCGAATCTCATCGAGCATCACGCGCACGGCCTGGTTAGCATCGACCGCGCTCACGTAGATCCCGCCCACGTTCGCCGCCTGGCTGGATAGAAATGCGCTGGGCGCGTACGAAAGGTTTCGCTTAACGCGTACTTCTTCAAACACGCGGTCACGCAGCATCGCCGACGCAATCTCCATCGGATAAATATCCGGTGAAGTCAGCGGCGGCGCGGCGAACAACCCCTGCACATAGTTTGTCGGCAAAGAGCGCTCAGTGACATTGACGGTCGGCGAGTTAAACGAAAGTTGCGGCACCGAATCGGCGCGATAGCTTCCGCGCGGGAGTTTGCCGAACGAATTTGTGATCTGCTGACGCAGTTGATTTACGTTGAGATCGCCGACGACGACGAGCAGCAGCCGCGACGTTTCCATTACTTGCTGGTGATAGCGCCGGATGTCTTCGAGGGTCAGCCGCGAAACGGATTCAACGGTGCCTTCGGGACGATTCAGGTAAGGATGACCGGCATAAGCGGTGTGCTCCTGCAGTCTTTGCAGGTACGTGTCCGGATCGTCCGAATCATCGGCGAGGGAGGCCAGCGCGCGCGTCTTTGCCAAATCGAAATCTTCTTTTGTAAAGGCGGGGCGCAGCGCGATGTCCGTGAATACGGTCCACATGCTGTCGAAGTTGGTGCGCGTCGAGGTCATCGACAGCACGGAATAATCATAGTTGTCGCTCGAAGTGATAACGGTCCCGGTGCGCGCCAGTTCTGAACGCAGACGTTCGCGTGGATAGCCGGCGCTGGCTTCGGTGGCGACTTGCAGCATCAGGTTTTCCACGCCTGCGTTTGAAGCCGTGATATTGCGCGATCCGCCTTTGATAAACAGGCCGGCGGCGACGCTCTGGCCGCCTTCGCGACGCTTGAACAAAACTTTCAGGCCGTTAACTTCAAATTCGGTGACGAGCGAAGCCTGCCGCGTGATCAGACTCTGCAGATCATTTGATTGGGGAGCGGCTGGTGGCTGCTGCGTTATTGTCGGCGGCGGTGCCTGCGCGAATGCGGCGGCTGCGGGTAGCAGAGCGCTGCCGACCAATACTAGCCCTAGCAAAAACAATCTGACATTTGGCATTTGACATCTGACATTTACAAATTTTGTGTCTGAATTTCTCATAAGCTTCTGATTCTGTTAGTCAAAATTTCACTCGCGTGGCGAATTTCCAAATGACATATGTCAAATCTCAAATGTCAGATGCGTTTCGCTACTGCCCAATCAATTCGTCCGGTGTTAGCTTCACCTGCTGTTGCGCTTCCGCGGAAATGAGCGCCAGCCCAATGTGGGGCTTGCCCTGAATATAGGTGGTGACGTAACGGTTGATGTCGGTGCGCGAAGTGCGACGCAGGGCCGGCAGATAGCCGCGGAAATAATCCAGACCTGTCGAAGACCACCAGAAGCTCAGCGTATGCGCGTATTCGCTCAACTTCTCGCGCGAGTACAAGTCGTCAGCTTCAAGCAGCGCCTTGGCGCTTTCCAACTGTTCGTCGGTGAAATAATCCTTGTCGTTGAAGTGCGCGACTTCGTTATAGATCGCTTTGATCGCGGCGCGGGTTTTGTCGGGGGTCGTCTGCGCGATGATTTGAATTGGTCCGACGTTGCGTTGCGTCAGATAGCCGATGGTGACGCCGGCGACCAGACCGCTGTCCACCAGGTTGCGCTGAAAGCGCGAGTTCGGCTGCGTCAGGATGAACGAGAAGACGTCGGCGGCGTACGTGCCGGGATTGTCTTTGACGGTTGATGGGCCGTGCCAGCCGATGTTGATGATGACGTTCTGTACGGGTTGCTGCACGACGGCGCCTTCGCTTTTGGCGAGGGCCGGATGCTCGACCATCGGGAATTCCACGAACGGGTCACGCTCGCGGCGCGGCCAATCACCGAAAAGCTCCTGCGCCAGTTTGAAAACCTCATCGAATTGAACGTCGCCGGTCACGATCAGCGCCGAATTATTAGGCACGTAGTAGCGCGACTGAATCAGACGCATCATGTCAGTCGTGGCGGCTGAAACCGTCTGCCGATTTCCCAACGGATTTTTCCGGCTGGGATATTTGTAGTAGAGCCGGTTCGTCATCTCGAGGTTCAGGTAATAGTACGGATTCGACTCGTTGCGATCGATTTCGCCGATGACGACCTGGCGTTCGCGCTCGAACTCGCCTTTGTCGAATAGCGGATAACGCGACGCATCGCGCATGAAATTCATCGCGGTGCGCAGATTTGGACTGGTGGTCGTGAAGTAGTAATGCACGACTTCTTCGCGTGTCGTCGCGTTGTATGCGATGCCGAGCTGGCCGATCTTCTGGAGATACTGTTCGGCGTTCGCGATGGCGCGGTTCGCCTTGAAGAACATGTGCTCGTAAAGATGTGACAGTCCGTTCAGCTCAGGCGGCTCAGTGAATGAACCGTTGCGCACCGCCAGCTCAATCGTCACCAGCGGCACGGAGTGATCTTCGAGCGTGACCACTTCCAATCCGTTTGGCAGTACGCGGCTGTTGATGTCCGAGGCCGGTTTGGCTGTCGTTTTTGCCTGCGCGCCTTGACCTTGCTGGGGCGGCGCGAGACTGGGAAAGTGTGGTCGTGCGACGATCTGCCCGACCATTGCCAACACGATGCTGAAAGCGAGAAGAATTCGTTTCACGTTAAATTCCGTCCTGTGCGAAATAGGCTTTGACCTGCCGCATTAATGCGCTAATACGCGCGAAACTGTAAGAGGGATTCAAAAAACACTCTAGCATACGGTCTGCTGAGTCACAGAGCGCACTCAGCGGATGTGGCACAGACTTTAGTCTGTATTTCTCCGTGGAAATCACAGACTGAAGTCTGTGCTACTTCGGAACGGTTCGATGAGGATGTGGGGGAAATGGATGTCAGTCTCGATCCGCAACTCGAGGGCGAGCAGGTTACGGTTTAGTTGGCGTCGGGTAGGCAAATTCGTAGTTCTCGAGGCGCTCGCACGCTTTCAGCGCCACACTCTGCTTTGCTTTCTCGGCGTCACGGGTGACGGCCGTCCTCAGTTCGAGATCTTCGCGGATCGAAATGATTCTCGGTGTATCGCCCTCCGCGGCCCGCGCGTGAATCAAATAGTCACCAGGCACAACGTTACGGATGTTAAAGGCTCCGTCAGTTTCCACGCGCGCTTCGAAATACCTGAGCAGATTCGTCGCGTTTTCTTTCTCGGCGGGAACCAGATAGACAACCGTCCGTGACGGTAATCGCTCTCCTTCGGCGACGGTTATGCGGCCGCGTAGGCCGGCGGCGCCTTCGCTGATCGTTACGGTGAGCCCGGACACCGATTGCTTCACGTTGACGCCATCGCTGATTACTTTCCAATCTGTCGCCTTCGTGTTCGCGCCGAGCGCCACCGACCGGAGGTACCACGCGGCACTTGGAAGTTGGAGGTTTAATCGATAAGTGCCCGCGCGAAGATTGCGCAATATGAAGTCACCTTTCGCGTCGGGCACGTCTTCGGCGTTTTGCTCGAGCGAGTTTAGCGGCACCCCCTCGGCCAGGGCATCTTCCGGGGCGCCCGACTTCGTTGGCCGCTTTTGCCGCCGGGCGCTGACGACTGTCTCTTGAAAAGCTGTCGCCCGTCGCTTCACACAATCCGCCTGAGAGCTGCTGTCGAGAATCACCCGGCCGGTGATCGCGGAAAGCGGAGCAAGGGCGAGATTCACCCCCGTGATGTCGGCGCCCTGCACCTTGAAGCGTTTCGGCTCAGACGCTCTGACGTCGCGTGTTTGCGCAAACTGTTGCGCCACCAATTCGTATTCGCCGTCGGGCAGCCCGTAAAAAACGAAGGTGTGGTCAGTGAAGGCCGAGGCCTGCGCGCCCATCAGCATCGTTCGCGTTTTTACGTCCGTGAGGGTTACGGTTCCGCCGGAAGTCATCCCTCCTTGCGCGGGTGTGAGACCAGACACCGTTCCGCTGATGGCGTGGCCCGGCTCGCCGCGATACTGAATGTCGGCGGTCGCTTCGTCACCGCTGCGCACGACCACTTCCTGGGCCGTGTCGCGGGTAGCTGAAGGCGCGTACGTCGGCGTGTCCTGGTCATACGCGGTTGTCATGTAGCCGCCAAAGAACCTGGTCATGCCGCCGGCTGAAACTATGTAGGTTCCCGGTAGCAAAGTGTACATGCGATACACACCGCGATCGTCAGTCATTCGCTCGGAGACCGCGCCGGTTCCCTCCGTTGGTTTGCCGTTTTCATCGCGAACGCGAAAAGCGCGGACAGTCGCCGCGATAACCGGCGCGCCAGTACTCTTGAGTACCCGGCCGGTGATGACTCCACCCTTTCTCAAAGTCAGTGCGACTGAATCACCTGTGTGATAAATGCCGCGCGTTTCTGGTGAAATGCTTTGCGGGTCGACGACGAAGCCCGACGCCAGGGCCCAGACGCGGTAAACACCAATCTCCAGGTTTTCGAGCCGGAACGCGCCGTCGCTGTTGATAACCGCGCTGTGCGGCGGAACGGAAGCGCCCAGCGGCGATGCGTAAACGGTCGTGTTCGCGGGAAGATCTCCGGCTGAAGAGGTGACGATTCCCGTGATAACGCCGGTTTTATTAGTTGAGCTCGTTTCCGGCGCCTGCGCCTGGATTGCGACAGCGAGAGCCTGAAGCGCGATGAAAGCAGCCAACAGTTTTCGCAGAGTGATCACGGGCCACCTTCCTTCGGCGTTAAGTCGACGATGAAATCAACCTGAGTTTCGACGCCATCTGACACGCTAATCGTCTGAGTCTGCGGTTTAATCGGCCGCGCTCCTCCTGGTGGAGGTGGGATGTAATTCATGTTGAGCACCACCTCGTATGTGCCGCTCGTCAGACTGCCAATCAGAAAACGGCCGCGCGCATCCACCATGCCCCCACCGGCTTGAGGCGCTCCCTCGCGTCGCAGGCTCACAAACATGCGGAGGTTTGGCGGCAGGTCGCCACCAACAAATCTGACGGTACCGCGAACGCTGCCGGCGCCGAGCGAAGCCACAATGCGCAGGTCGGTGATCGATTCACCCGCTTGGACCTCAAGGTTCTGGGTGACATCTACGCCACCGCGTTCTGCGCGTAGTACCGTTACGCCGCGCAGCGCTGAAGTCGACATTGCACCGACATATAAGCGCGCCTTGCCCGGCCGAACGCCGGAAAGCTGAAAGCTCCCATCCGCGGCAATCGCTGCAGAACTGTTTGTTGAGTTCCCCGGAGTTGTCGGCGAACTAACGTTGGCGCCAACTCTTAGAATTCCGACATTTTGTTGCAGTTCTTTCGCGCGACTGCCTTCAAAGACAACAACCCCACTCAACGTCTGACCGCGCGTCGCCTTCACTTCAAGATTGGTGACGTCGGCGTCAACGATCTCAAAGAACATCGTGTCGGCGTAATGCGCGGAAGACTCGAAAGATGCCGATATCGACACGCCGTACCGGCCGGGCTCGAGGCCCTCCAGCCGAAACTCACCGCGTGTGCCGCTCGCCGAACCGACGTAGTAGCCATAGAAAGGTTGGTTAGGTTTTGCGGGGCCGTACATCAAGCGAAGGTTGGGAATCGGCTGGCCATTCTCAGCATCGACGATGCGGCCGCTGGCGACAAAAGTGTTCGCGGCCCGGCCGAGGCGGATGTCGATGTTGGCGGCCTCGGTACCGTCTTGCAATTCTACGACTGAAGCTTTGGCTGCGTCGGTCGTGTTGCCGTAGAAAGTTACCGCGTAGTAGGTGCGTTTTCCCCCCATGAAACCACCCTCAGCTGAGCCAACACTGACGCGATAACGCCCCGCTGACAGACCGTAGATCCGATAAATGCCACGGTCGTCCGTCTGGCTCATTTGATAGTTCCACATCTGAATGTTGGCCTGGTTGTTCACGTTGCCGGCTTGATCGACCATCTGCAAATTGATTCGTTCTTCGATCGCCGGCTTGCCGTCCGCGTCCGTAACGCGGCCCGTAATCACGCCGCCCTGGACAAGTTTTATGTCGACGTCGTCAGCTTCTTCGCCCGGCGCCAGCACCAGGGTTTTACCAATGCGGTTCATCGCACCCGAGGATCCGGCTTGCTCAGGCGCTAACGCGGGAGCGATCGCCGTAATCTGATATTGACCCGCCGGCAATCCCGTTAAGCGATAGCGCCCGTTCGCATCGGACTTCGCGCGCGCGGCGTGCTGCTGAAAAGGTCGATCCAACACTTGAGCCGCGACCAAAATGTCGGGAGCGCCTTTTTCGTTCAAGGTGACTCTGCCCGAAATTGTCGCGGTTGGTTTCGCGCCCGCGGGCGCAGTTTGCGCTTGGGCCGAGAGCGGTACGAGCAGAAGCAACCCGGCGAGTGCGCCTGCAAACGTAAGCGAGAGTCGTTTGAGCGGCATGGGGTCCTGCGTCCTTTGCGAGGGTTAGAGCCGTTTCAGGGCGTCATCATCCCACTGTCTCTGATGAACGGCAAGAAAAATCTGAGCCCAAAAGTGTTGCTAGGATTGACGAGTGTTTGCTTGTAGAATCGGCTTCGCTCTTCGGCAATATCGAGTTCGATACGATGGCTCTTCTAAAGATCACAGACGCAAGCGGTCGCCAGTCGGAGCACAGTCTGGCGCCGAAACTTACGTGCAACATCGGGCGCGCGCCCGATAATCAAATTGTCCTGGACGATCCGCGCGCATCGCGTCACCACGCGCACATCCGGCCCGCCGACGATGGTTCGTTCGTGATCATCGATGGCGTTTACGTCAACGGCCAGATTAATCGCAGCGCGAACAAGATCTTCATCAACGGCGAACAGAAGTTCGAGCACGTGCTGAAGAACGGTGATCGCGTCACGATTGGCGCCAGCACGATCAAGTTCGAACAGCCAAAGGAAGAGCGCACCGCCGATCTGAGTTACGACGACAAGCCGCTCGGCCACACTCAGCTTTTAATGTCGGCAAAAGATGTGCTCAGCACCGTGCTGCGGCAGCAGGCTGACTCCGGAAAGCTTCCGTCAACGTCAACCGCGCGCGACAAAGTCCTCGAGCAGTTACAAAGAAAGGCGAACATCCTCGCCGAGCTCTACGAGATGAGCAAAGCGCTGGGCTCGGGTTTCGACCTCGATCGGATTTTCAAGATGGCCACCGACATCATCTTCCGATCGACGCCCGCGGATCGGGTGGTCGCGCTGCTTGCCGACGGTTTGGTGACGGAACAAAACGCCGACGAGGCGAAACTGTTTCCCATCGCCACGCGCGCGCGTGACGAAAAACTCGAAGCGTACGCCAAGAAGATGACCATCGGCCGTACCATTACGCGCAAAGTAATGAAAGACCGCGTGGCGCTGCTGTCGCAGGACGCCGCCGCCGAAGAACAGTTCGCGGGCGTCGATTCGATTGTTTCGCAAGGCGTGCGCTCGACGATTTGCGCGCCGCTGTTTACCGAGTCAGGCGTTCACGGCGCCTTGTATGCCGATCGTCTTGATCCGTTTTCCGCATTCAAGCCCGACGACCTTGAGTTGATCAGCGCCGTCGCCGCGCAAACTGCGATCGCGGTCGAGAACGTACGCGCGCACGAACGTCTGGCAAAAGAAGAAGTGGCGCGCGCGAACTATAGCCGGTTTTTGCCCGAGTACGTCGTCAAGCAGATGCTGGAAAACCCCGAGTCATTCAAACTCGGTGGCGTCACGCAAACGATTACAATCCTGTTCGCCGACATTCGCGGCTTCACGCGGATCTCTGAACATGCGGCGCCGGAAAAGATCGTTGATTTACTCAATCGCTACTTCTCAGCAATGACGGACATCATCTTTGCGCATGGCGGAACGCTGGATAAGTATCTCGGTGATGGATTGATGGCGCTGTTCGGCGCCCCCACGACGACTCCTAAAGACGCGGCGAATGCGTTGGCGGCGGCGGTGGCCATGCAGCGACGGATGATCAGCATCAACACCGAACTTCGCGAGGAAGGTTTTCAGGAAATTGGGATCGGCATCGGATTGCACACCGGCGACGTAACGGTTGGCTACATCGGCTCTGACCGGCGGTCGGAATATACCGCGATCGGTGATGCAGTAAACACGGCTTCACGGCTCGAATCGAATGCCAAAGGCGGACAGATTCTGGTCAGTGAAGCGACCGCCAAAGCCGCGAAATCGCGATACGAACTCACCCCGCGTGACGCGATCAACGTCAAGAACCGCGAACAACCCGTCCCGCTGTTCGATGTCCAGTGGCAAAAGGCGACGGGGACGTAGCGGCAAAGAGCAAAGGGCGAAGTGCGAAGCGCAAAGAGCTAGACCCGGCAAACTGGAACTCCCTGAGAAGATCAGCATCTAACCTTTGCACTTGGCGCTTTGCGCTTAGCAATCTGAACTCTTTGCCATTAGCGCTTTGCTCGTTGCTTTTTTAGCGCTTACCACTTTGCACTTTGCCGCATCATGGCCTTCCGCGATTTCTTCAAACGTCAAATTCTGATCGCGCGGGTCTACGGTATTCCCGTCCGAATCGACTATCGGTGGTTCGCTGTGTTCGCGGTGAGCGTGGCGTTGATTGCCGTGAACGTGCGCAATCGCTGGATGCAGCTTGGCGTCGTGCTCCTCCCGCCGACCGGCGAGTTCATGGCCTGGGTCCTCGGGATCGTAACGACGCTGGCATTGTTCGTCTCGGTTTTCGGACATGAGTTGTCCCACGCGTTGATGGCCCGCATCGAGGGAATCGCGATCGAAGAAATTGTTTTGCATCCCTTCGGCGGCCTGGCGCGACTACGCACTCAACCTGAAAGTCCGCGCGCCGAATTTAGGATTGCAGTGGCCGGCCCGGCGGCGAGCTTTCTGTTTTCGATGATTGCATTTGGGGCGTTGTGGGTCTCGACGCGGCTGGAGCTTTACTTCGCGATCTATCTTTTCTTCTTTGTGGCTGCCGGCAATCTTCTGCTCGCGATCTTCAATTTGTTTCCGGGTTATCCGCTCGACGGCGGCCGCGTCTTGCGCGCAATCGTTTGGAAGCGCACCGGCAACATGCGCGAGGCGACGCGGATTGCGGGCTTCTGTGGACAGTTGATTGCGCTGATCCTGATCGCCTTTGGAATTTACATGGTGGTCGCGCCCACGTTTCGCGCCTACTTTATGGGACTTTGGGCGGTCATGGTCGGCGTGTTTCTTTTGGGCGCCGCGACCAGCGTCGTCAAAGGCGCGCGCGAACCCGCGACGGTGCGCGATGCCATGACAGTTCCGGTTGCTGTCGAGCCGGACTCAACAGTGCAGAGTTTTATCGATGAGCTTCTGCCGTTACATCGTCAGGCGACCTTTCCCGTGGCGCGTGATCGGAAGCTGCTCGGCATCCTGATGCTCGACGATCTTAAAAAGGTGCCGCGCGAACAGTGGCGGACGCGACGCGCGCGCGAAGTGATGCGCCCGGTCAATGCGTCGATGTTTGTGCCGTCCTCGGCGACGATGGCTTCGGCGCGCGAGTTAATGCAGCGCAACGGCGTCGGCGCGGTGGCTGTAATCGATGAGCGGTACGATCTGATCGGCTTTCTGCGGCAGAGGATTCAACCACCGAGGACGCAGAAGAAAGACAACAGGCAAAGAGCGAAGCGGCAAGTGCCAAGGGTAACGCATCCAGGACGTTGACTGGTAAGCACTCTATGCCCTTAGCTCTTTGCCCTTAGCTTTCTTCCCTCTGTGTCCTCAGTGGTGAAATTTGTTTAATGAAAAAACTTTTTGGGACTGACGGGATTCGTGGCGAAGCCGGAAAGTTTCCGCTCGATGCGGCGACCGTTTACGTCATCGGCCGCTCGCTGGCCACGCGTTTGGCAGAGCGAAAAGGGAGTGCGGCAAAAATCGTCGTTGGGCGTGACACTCGCGAATCGGGCGGATGGATTGAAGCTGCTTTGATCTCCGGAGCGCGAGAAGCCGGCGCTGAAATCGAGTCCGCCGGCGTGATCACGACTCCGGGCGTCGCGTTTCTCGCGCGCACTCTGCCGACAGCTGCAGGCATCGTAATCAGCGCTTCTCACAATCCATTTCAAGACAACGGGATCAAAGTTTTCGAGGCCTCGGGAAGGAAGCTGGATGACGCGACGGAACGGCTGATCGAGTCGGACATCCAGGACTCGATAAAGAATTCGGAGACACCCGCTCGCGGCGGCGAAGCCAAGCCTGACGATTCTGATCGATCCGAAGAGTTGCGGACGCAATACATCAAGTTTTTGACGGACGAGATTGGTCACGACCTTTCGTTAGCGAATCTAAAGATCGTTGTTGACTGCGCGAACGGTGCCGCTTCCGAGATCGCGCCCGAAGTCTTTCGTCGCCTGGGTGCGAATCCGATTGCTTTCAACAACACGCCGGACGGACGAAACATCAATCTGAACGCCGGATCGCTTCATATCGAAAGCTTGCAGGAGCGTGTGGTCGCGGAGGGTTCCGATCTTGGCGTCGCGTTCGATGGCGATGCGGATCGCGCTCTGTTCGTCGATGCGACCGGAAAGTTCGTTGATGGTGACGCAACGCTTTGGGTGCTGGCGAACTATTTGAAAGCGCGCGGCGAACTGTCGGGCGACAAAGTCGTTGCCACCGTGATGAGCAACATCGGACTAGAGATCGCGCTTCGTTCACAGGGCATTAATCTTGTGCGCACCGACGTGGGCGACAAGTATGTTCTGGAGGAACTCTTGCGCAGGGGCGCGACGCTTGGCGGTGAACAGTCGGGACACATCATTTTTCCTAAAGTGAGCCTCGCCGGCGATGGGATTATCACGACGCTCATGCTGCTCCGCACAATCGTTGAAAAACAACAGTCGCTCGGGGACCTCACACAGGGAATTCAGCGATATCCGCAGGTTTTGGTAAATGTTCGGGTTCGGGAAAAGCGCCCCTTCGAGGAACTGGCCTCCGTACAGCGCCTGGCAAGCGAAATTCAACAAACACTGGGTGATCGTGGCCGGTTATTGCTTCGCTACTCGGGAACTGAGGCGCTGGCACGCGTCATGATCGAGGGTCCCACCGAATCCGAAGTAACTCAGAGTGCGCAAAGCCTCGCCGCAGCCATTCAGAAAGAGATCGGCCTCGCGAGCGATTCGTAAGTGGACTCAGCTCACATCTCGTAAGTGGACTCTCCTCACAGCCCATAGGTTTTTTCGATCGAGAAAAATTTACAGACGGGGCTGTGAAAGAGTTGCACAGTTGGACGCAGATGATGTCGCTGGCCCAGCAAAATGTAATGTATTTCCAAGCGTTTTCTCTGTCCAAAAAACTCTATTGCGCGGCACAATCGTTGCGGTGTATATTGCGGGGCAAGAGAGACGGTTGGTGGATCCTCCGTCTCAAGTGGTTGCTGGGGTGAGGACAGTAACCACGAAAATGGATGGGCGCTGCGACCCCCACGTTGCAGCGCTCATTCTATTTATACCGAAGCGCAAGGTAGCTTGCGCTTTCTTTTTTTTGCGGCTTAAACCACTTCAGACTAAGACAACCAGCAGCCGGCTATTTGACTCGCAAAGACGATTCGCGTAGATAGGTGCGGGTTCATGGCTGGAGCATCATTTATTCGCCTCTCCCCGAGAGCATCGCTCGTCCTCTTTGTTGTTTTACTGGTGACGTTCAGCGCGGGCGCGTGTCGCAAACGAGCGAACAGCGGCAACGCGAACTCCAATTCATCAACAAACCCAGCGAATCCTGAGGAGACCAAACGACAGGCGCAGTCTTTGGTCGATCAGGCGCGCGAGCTTTACAAGAACGACGAAGACGAGCGCGCGTTGGAAGTACTCAAACAGGCAATCCAACTCGACCCGAATCATGCCGAGGCCCACCTTCGTCTGGGCATGTCCCTGGCGGCCCTGGGGAAGAAGGATGAGGCCGAAGAGCAGTACAAGAAGGCCATTGAGCTTTTCAAGAAAAGAATTCAGAACGATTCAAAAGACAGCGCCGGCTACTTCTACTTAGGCGAGGCGTACAACTTTCTGCATCGCGATGAAGATGCCGTGCGCGCTTATCGTCAGGCGACGCAGATAAAGGCGGATGATGAGGAGACCTGGTACCAGCTCGGAAGCTCTTTGAACAAACTGGCGCGCTATACCGAAGCGATTGGCGCATTTGAGAAGGCGCTGGAACTTCAGCCTGAGGATTACCGCGCGACCGAGGGATTGGAGGAAGCGAAGGAAGGGGCACAACGCATACGGCAAGGGAGGAAGCACAACGAGGAGATGCTTCGGAAGCAGCAGAACGCTAACGCGAACGCCAATTCAAATTCAAAGCCGAGCCCGTAGAATGCGGTCAGTACCACCTGCGGCTTATTTGTGTCAGTACCCGAGCGGTACTGGCACGCATTCCCGCTGTCGCTACAGTTAGTGGTGATTGAGCGTTCGTTCACCGCGCCTTTGCGAACGCGGGTTCTCCCGGTAGGATGGATACTTAACGATCACCCACCCGTTACCGCAGGTGGTACTGACCTAATCAGCCATGGCTACTTACACACCACCGCCGTATTTTCCGCAGAGTTCGCTCTCGCCGCCGAGCAAGAACCGTTACCTAAAGTTCAAGCTGGTTGTGGCCGCGCTGGTCGTCTTGTTGCTGGCTATCGTCGGCGGCGCGATCACTGGGATCGTGTACCTAATTAAGTCCTTGTCCTGAGCGAAGATCCCTGCATTAGAAAAGCCGTTGACAGCCCTTGTCTCGGATGATAAGGTTCGCCAACCTCGCTCCATTCCGTGCCGGTCGGACACCCATTGAAGAACGCAGACCGGCGTAAGGAAGGCTGGTTATGTTCTCGGCCAACGCGAGCCCCCATTCGACGCAACCTCGCAAACTCAGATCATACCTGCGCCGAGGTTTATTCGTAATACTGATTGTCGGTCTTGTCGTTACGAACGCGCTGCTTATCAAGCAAAATCGCGATCTAAAAGCATTTATCGCGCGCGACCAGCCGGAAATTTTGAAGCCAGGCCAGAAACTCACCAGCCTCGCCGCTAAGTCTCTGTCCGACCAAAGACAAGTTGTCGACTACGGATCTCGCCCTAAGACCGTGCTGTTTGTGTTTTCACCGCAATGTACCGCTTGCGAGCGCACGGTTCCTCACTGGAGAAAAATTATCGAAGCTTCTGTTCGGAATCAGTATCAAGTATTTGGAGTGAGTCTAGGTGACGCTGTTGGGAGTAGTTCGTTCCTGGCGTCGAACGGACTCAAGTTGGAAACGCTAATCGACATCGACGCGGAAACCAGAGCGGCTTACAAACTCTCTCTCTCGCCCTTAACCATCGTGATAGACAACACTGGCAAAGTAGAAAAGGTCTGGCCCGGAGCCTTCAACCGACAGTCGAAACAGGAAGTGGAGGAATACTTTGGCATCTCTGGTGTGGACGAAGTGAAATGACGGTTCGTTAATAACCCACATCCGGCGGCATCATGTTTAGCTTTTGAACTCGAGAGGACAAAGAATATGAAAAGGATAATCTGGAATTCGATTGGGGTTGGGGTACTGGCTGCAGCGATTGCTTTCAGCCTGATTCAACTGAACATTCCGGTGGTTAGAGCCGAAAGCGAGTGTCCCCCTCCCGAAAGTATTGGGTGCAATTGTCTGCTTGTGTATAGCCTGCATTGGATCGAAGACGGCGTCGAGCATAGGCATTGCCACTATGAGTGCGGCGGCTGTTCAGGTGGCGGAGGAGGCAATGAGCACTTTGTAATCCAACAGGAGGCCTGCTACTAGTATCGGCCCCAAGGTGGATATTGGACATTAGATGGCTGTCGCCTGGCGGTCTCCGCGTCAAGCTCGCGCGCCGTACCCAGGAATTTTGCCACCGCGTTTTTGAAAGGAAGGCTCACATGAGGTTTCCAAAGTTGGCGGTCTCAGTTTGCCTTGTGATAATCGCACTTGCCGCTTTCCCCTCTCCGGGCGTTCGCGTTTCAGCCCAGAGCAAAAAAACTGTAGTTACCACACGAACCTCGTCAGGGACGTCAGTTACCCTGAAAAATTATGAAGAGATTCCGGAAGGAACAGAGCCGTCGACGCCAGAGGAGGCAGAGTGGTGGAAAAAGGTTCGAAAGACGGGCAATGACCTTCAAAAGAATGGTGGCGAAAAAACCCGATCGAAATTCTTTCAGTTATTGGCTGAGGGTCTGCAAAAGCGTTATCGAATTCCTTTAAAGGACAGACAACCGCAGGTGTTAGAGTCGGGAAATGTAGTTTACCCTGAACTTGCGCGCCTCGTGCGGACGCATAAGATAGTCGGAACGGTTGGCTTTGTAGTTGAGTATAGGGCCGACGGTTCAGTGGGCGAGGTCAAGATCATAAAACGACTGAAACTGGGACTTGATGAAAGCGTAGTCAGGGCCCAGTTCCAACAGGTGTTTTTGCCGGCCATCCAGAATGGTGCTTTTGTCACGGCCTATCGAGAAGCTGAGATCCGATTTTCCGACCGACGGAATTGAGCTTGCCATCCTGATTCCCGCCCTGTTGCACTAGTCATCAAAGCAGGTCCTGCACGTAATCCCACTTGCCGGTTACCTGCGGTACTCTCTGGAAGTGCATCCCCCAGATGCGGCTCTGGCGCGCTTGACATCAAAAGTGCGCGCCTCTATAGTTTCCCGTTTCGGACTAAGTTTCCGATTTCCTCTAGTGCAACGCTGTAACTGGTTCTGTCGGTGCGGAGGCGTTGCCCGGCTCGATGCGTGGCATCGGTCGTTAATTATTGTGGCGTAAAGCTCGCATCCTTCACGATGCGAACGCGGCAAACGGCCCCGCCTGGTGCCGCGACGCTACAGAAAAGCTTCGGCTAATTTTGGGCTACTGGGAAGCCAAATCCGCGCCCGCCTAAAAGCGAAATCAGAACGTCCCTTAACTAAATCTGTAGCAGGCCAGTTTGTCTGCGCTGACTGCCGGACACGTTCCGGAAAGAGGCAGGCTGCGGCCCTTTTTGCGCTTTACGCGCCCGGGATCGAGTTTGAGAAACAGGTAAAGATGCCGACGATTAACCAACTAGTTCGTAAAGGACGCCAGGCGGTCAAATACAAGACGGCCAGCCCGGCGCTGCAGAGTTCGCCGCAGAAACGCGGCGTATGCACTCGCGTCTATACCCAGACGCCGAAGAAACCGAACTCCGCGCTGCGCAAAGTCGCGCGCGTTCGTCTGACCAACGGCATTGAGGTCACGACGTACATTCCCGGCGTCGGCCACAATTTGCAGGAGCACTCGATCGTTTTGATTCGTGGCGGGCGCGTCAAGGATTTGCCGGGCGTTCGCTATCACGTGATTCGCGGCACGCTGGATTCCGTCGGCGTCAGCGATCGCAAGAAGAGCCGTTCGAAGTACGGCGCCAAACGTCCAAAGGGAGGCGCGAAGTAACCGATGCCGAGACGCAGAGTTGCAGAGCGAAGAGCTGTTCTTCCCGATCCGGTCTACAACAGTCCGCTGGTGACGAAGTTCATCAACGGGATCATGTGGGGCGGCAAGCGCTCGCTGGCCGAACGCACGTTTTATGATGCCCTGCGGCAAGTGGGCGATAAAGCCGGCGACGAGCCCTTGAAAGTCTTCAAGCGCGCGATTGAAAACGTCAGACCCACGGTCGAAGTGAAATCGCGGCGCGTCGGCGGATCTACTTATCAGGTGCCGGTTGAGGTCCACCAGGAAAGGCGTGGCGCGCTGGCAATTCGCTGGATTGTCGCTTATGCGCGCAGTCGCGGCGAAAAGACGATGACCGATCGTTTGGCGGCTGAGTTACTTGATGCTGCAAACAATCGCGGCAACGCAGTAAAGAAGAAGGAAGATACGCATCGCATGGCCGATGCGAATAAAGCGTTTGCTCATTACAAGTGGTAAAGCGGTTCGCACGCCTCCGGCGTGCCACCACAGCACGCTGGAAGCGTGCGTACCGCATAGTTAGATGGCTAAGCACGACGATCTAAATCTGTTCCGGAATATCGGCATCATGGCGCACATCGATGCCGGTAAGACCACCACCACGGAACGTGTCCTTTATTACACGGGCGTCTCGCACAAAATCGGCGAGGTGCACGAGGGCACGGCGACCATGGACTGGATGGAGCAGGAACAGGAGCGCGGTATCACCATCACCAGCGCGGCGACGACGTGTTTCTGGGAGCGGAACGGTGTCGATCATCGCATCAACATCATCGACACGCCGGGCCACGTAGATTTCACGATGGAAGTTGAGCGCAGCCTGCGCGTCCTTGACGGGGCAGTCGCCGTGTTCGATGGCGTCGCCGGAGTCGAGCCCCAGTCCGAGACCGTTTGGCGTCAGGCAGACAAATATGGCGTCCCGCGTATTTGTTTTATTAACAAGCTCGATCGCGCCGGCGCTTCGTTCCAGCGCTCATTCGATTCGATTATTACCCGCCTGGGCGCAAATCCCGTCGCTCTCCAAATTCCGATCGGACATGAAGATCAGTTCAAAGGCGTCGTCGACATCATTACGATGAAGGGGCTGGTCTGGAACGACGAATCAAAAGGCGCGAAGTACGAAGAGGTCGAAATTCCGGCCGAGCTGAAAGAAGAAGCTGCCGCCGCACGTGAAAAGTTGATTGAAGCGGTTGCGATGGTTGATGACGACTTGATGCACAAGTACGTCGAAGCGCAGCCGATCACTGAAGACGAGATTCGCAAAGCGCTGCGCAAAGGAACGCTCGAGCTGCGGTTGGTCCCGGTCGTAACGGGTTCGGCATTCAAGAACAAAGGCGTGCAGACGCTACTCGACGCAGTCGTTGACTATATGCCGTCGCCGCTCGACATCCCGCCGGTCGAAGGCGTCAATCCGAAGAACGCTCAAAAAGAAACGCGTCCGCCTGATGCGACTGCGCCGTTCAGCGGCCTGGTTTTCAAGATTATGGCCGACAAGCACCTCGGCCAGCTTTCGTTCGTGCGCATTTACAGCGGCACGATCAAGTCGGGTTCGTACGCGTACAACTCGGCGAAAGACACGAAGGAACGTGTCGGCCGGCTGATGCGCATGCACGCGAACAAGCGTGAAGATATTGAAGCCGCGAGCGCCGGCGAAATCATTGCCATTGGCGGCATGAAGCAAGTCACCACCGGCGATACGGTTTGTGACGAGAACAAGCCGATCATTCTTGAGGCCATCGAGTTTCCCGCGCCGGTTATTCGCGTCGCGGTTGAGCCGAAGACGCGCGCCGATCAGGACAAGTTGGGTGTGGCGCTCGGACGTCTGGCGCAGGAAGATCCTTCATTCAATGTATCGACCGACCACGAAACCGGGCAGACGATCATCGCCGGCATGGGCGAGCTGCACCTCGAGATTATTGTCGATCGCATGAAACGCGAGTTCGGCGTGGAAGCCAACGTCGGCAAGCCGCAGGTCGCTTATCGCGAGACGATTACCCTCGCCGCGCCCGGCAAAGAAGTCTTCAAGAAGCAGACGGGTGGCCGCGGACAGTACGCGCACGTTGAGATCGAAGTCGAACCGGCGCCGGGCGAAGGCTTTGTCTTCGAAAACGAGATTACTGGCGGCGCGATTCCGCGCGAGTTTATTAAGCCGACTGAGGCCGGCGTGCGCGACGCGATGGAGCGCGGTTATCTCGCTGGCTACGAGCTGGTCGATATCAAAGTGCGCCTGGTCGATGGCGGATTCCATGAAGTCGATTCCGATGAGCGCTCGTTTCATATCGCGGGTTCGCTGGCGTTCCAGAACGCGGTCAAGAAGGCCAAGCCGGTTTTGCTCGAACCGATCATGCGCGTTGAAGTGGTGACGCCTGAAGATTACATGGGCGCGGTCAACGGCGACTTGAACCGTCGTCGTGGCCAGATCGAAAAGATGGAACCGCGACCGGGTGGCGCGCAGGTCATCACGGCGTACGTGCCGCTGTCCGAAATGTTTGGTTACACGACCGACCTGCGTTCGGCAACGCAGGGTCGCGCGACTTCGACGATGCACTTTGAGCGCTACGATCAAGCGCCGCGAAATATTGCCGAAGAAGTAATCGCGAAAGTTCAGGGCGTAGCAAGTAAGTAGATTGGTCCCAATGGTCTCATTGGTCCCATAAGTCCTATGGGACAGAGAGGACGAATGGGACGGATGGGACAGATACAAACAGATGAGCAAAGAGAAATTTGATCGCAGCAAGCCGCACGTGAACATCGGGA
>JBASRE010000043.1:0-34621 GCA_049273695.1 Pyrinomonadaceae bacterium | reverse complement strand
TGAACTCTTGTCGCTGCGGGATCAAAGGCTTCGTCTTCAGCGGACTTCATGAACCGCCGTATACGGAACCGTACGTACGGTGGTGTGGGAGGACGGCGGAGGTGACTCCGCCTCCTACCCGATGCCCATGGCCGCAAGCTAACCGCAAAGTAATCGCCAACTCGCCGTCATGTCCTGACCATTTAGACAAGCTATGTTTTAAACCTAACTGATTGGATCGCTCGGTGTCGGAGGTTTCCGATTCTGGAAGGGCGCTAACATGATTCCACAAACTGCTTCCACAATTCTGGTCGTTGACGATTATCAGGACAATCGCACGCTGCTTTCCGCCTGGTTACGGGCGAAGGGTTTCAAAGTCGTCGAAGCCGAAGACGGCAAAGAGGGCGTGCTGCAAGCGAACCGCTCGCATCCGGATTTGATCTTGATGGATCTGGCGATGCCTGAACTCGACGGCGTCGAAGCCACGCGCCAGCTTCGTGAGCGGCAAGCGTTTTCGCGCACGCCTATTTTTGCGATTACTGCGTACGGTACTTACGACGTCAAGCAGGATGCCCTGGCCGCCGGGTGCAACGAAGTGTTAGCCAAGCCGCTCGATCTGGAGTTGCTGCTCGGGAAGATTAAATCGACGCTTGGGCACCTGAAACCAGGCGGCGGCAACGTGCCAGCTGCTGCGACTCCGCACTAACCTCATCCCGTAACGACTACCATCTCTGTTTGGGTTCCGGCGTTTTGCGATACAATCCGCCGCCGTGAAGTGCCCCAGCTGCCAAAAACAGATTCCCACCGAAACAAGCTTCTGTCCCGCGTGTGGCTTTTCGTTTGATGATGCGACGCAGCGGCTCGAGAAATCGCCTTCCGACAAATCCGCCGAAAAGCGATCCGACAGTCAATCCTTTGGCTCAATTGATGATGCCCGGTTCGTACCCGGCACCATCATGGCCGAGCGCTATCGCATCGTCGGCCTGCTCGGCAAAGGCGGCATGGGTGAAGTCTACCGCGCAGATGACTTGAAACTCGGCCAACCTGTCGCGCTTAAATTTCTTCCCGAGCACCTGCTGAGCGACGGCGCCGCGCTCGCTCGCTTTCACCGCGAAGTCCGAGTCGCGCGGCAGGTCTCTCATAAAAATGTTTGCCGCGTTTACGACATCGGCGAGGTTGATAGCCGTCATTTCCTCTCGATGGAGTTCATCAAAGGCGAGGAACTTTCGTCGCTGTTGCGTCGCATTGGCCGTTTGCCGCAGGACAAGGCAATTCAAATCGCGCGGCAAATGTGCGCAGGTTTAGCGGCCGCGCATGAAGCAGGCGTGCTGCATCGCGATCTGAAACCGTCGAACGTGATGATCGACGAGCACGGCAATGCACGGATCACGGATTTTGGTCTGGCCGGTCTGGCGGAAGAGTTTCACGAGGACGAGAAGCACGCGGGTACGCCCGCTTACATGGCGCCTGAACAACTCGAAGGCGAGCCGGTCACAGTCAGGAGTGACATCTATTCGCTCGGGCTGGTGCTCTACGAACTCTTTACCGGCAAGCGCGCGTTTGAGGCGCCGACGCTTGGCGAGTTGGTTAAGTTAAGACGAAGCGACACCACGCCGACTTTGCCTTCCGAGATCATTAAGGATCTCGACCCGGCAATCGAAGGCGTCATCGATCGATGTCTGCGGAAAGTTCCGGCGCAACGGCCAGCCACCGCCCTTCAAGTTGCGGCCGCTCTTCCCGGAGGTGATCCGCTTGCGGCGGCGCTAGCTGCCGGCGAGACGCCTTCACCCGAGATGGTTGCCGCTGCGCCTAAAGAAGGCGCGTTGCGTCCAACCAAAGCGTTGTCGTTGTTTGCATCGCTCATGGTGATTCTGGCTCTCGTCGTTTTCTTTGCCGACAAGAAGCTTCTGTACGGATATGTGCCGCTCGAAAAGCCGCCCGAGGTGTTGCGCGAGAACGCGCGCGAGGTGCTTCGCCAGGCGGAAGTTTCGACCGCCGCCACCGACTACATGCATCAATTCGACGCCGACCATGGCGCTCTGGAATACATTACTCGCGCCGACCCGCGACCAGATCGATGGCAGGATCTGAAGGACGGTCAACCCGCTGCAGTTTTTTACTGGTACCGGCAGAGCCCGGGTTATTTGTCAGGCGTGGACTTTTTTCGAAGCGCCTGGACGAACCCGGCGCCGATCGTATCCGGAATGAGCGGGGTGAAACTCGACACCCGTGGCCGCTTGCTGGAGTTTTACTCTGTACCACCGCAAATAGATCCAGTCGATTCAGTTCCGAGTTCCGAGCAAAGCTCAGTTTCGAGTTCCGAGTTTCGAGTTCCGAGTTCGCCAAAATCAATTGCTGACTCAAGCGTTGGTCAAACGGCAAGCAGTTCGAGTTCGATCCAACTCGAAACTCGAAACGCGAAACTCAAAACTCGAAGCGCGAAACTCGAAACTGATCTTTGGCCTAAACTCTTCACGGCCGCCGGCCTGGATATCAGCAAATTCAAACCAACTGCTTCTCAGTGGGCGCCGCTCTATCAAAACGACAGTCGTTTGGCTTGGGAAGGTGTCTATCCCGAGCAAGCGACGATTCCGATTCGCATCGAAGCGGCCAGCTATCGCGGCAAGCCGGTGCATTTTGAGGTCGTCAATCCCTGGACACGGCCGGAACGTCAGGACCCTTCGCGTATGTCGCGACCTTTCAAGGCCCTCCTCGCCATCATGGTAAGCGTGTTTGTGCTGGTGCTTCTCGGAAGTCTTCTCCTGGCCGTAAAGAACCTTCGTTTGGGCCGCGGGGATCGGAAAGGCGCGTTGCGCCTGGCCATTTTCGTTTTCATTCTCGCTTCAGTTTCGAGGCTGGTTTCCGCGCATCACATTCCCACCCTTGAAGAGTTCGCCGTGGTGCTGAACCCTTTACAGGACGCGGTGTTTGCGGCCGTATTCTTCTGGGTAGTTTACATCGCGCTGGAGCCGTTAGTGCGACGCCGGTGGCCGCACCGTATTATTTCGTGGACCCGTTTGCTGTCGGGAGATTTCCGCGATCCGCTGGTCGGACGGGACATGTTGATTGGCATGACCCTCGGCATGGGGATGGCTCTTTGGCAGTTGCTTTTCTTTTTCGTGCATAGCCGGTGGGCTGACAGGATGCCGAAACCTGGCTATGAGCCCGGAGTAAAGCAACTGGGCATCGCCAATTTTGTCGAGGCCTTCGCCAGTCAACTGTCGAGCCCTTTAGTTTTCGGGTTTCAGTTTGTAGTTTTCGTTCTCTTGTTGGCCTTGCTTCTCCGCCGTGACTGGCTTGCCTTTATTATTGGTGGCCTGGTTTTCACTGCGGCCTTGTCATTGCTTGGTGGCGGCGCGTTGTTTAACTGGTTCAATGCCTCGGTTACCGGCGGCTTGATCACGATTGCTCTTTATCGTTACGGACTGCTCGCGATGCTGGCCTCGATCTTTTCTGTCCACCTGTACATTCAATTTCCGGTGACGGCGAACATCACATCATGGTACGCCACGGGCTTTCTGCTGGGTTTGATCATCTTCGTGGCTATGGCCGTTTTCGCTTTTCGCGCCAGCCTGGCCGGCCAACCGCTTTACGGTAGAAGATTTCTCGAGGATTGACGCTGTCCTTGTCCTGCTGATTGAGGCCGAGACCGATCAGAAATCAATCGAGATGCCGATCCGCGCTCCCGCACGCGGGTTGTTGAACTTGCCCGCGAGCACACCAAAATCGAGCGACATCTTCTCAGTCAACTGATAGTTTCCGCCGAACTGCGTCTGCACCTGGCCCGCTCCCAGAATCAGATTGTTCGAGGCGGCGCCGGTCAACTCGACGCCGAGATTCAACTTCGGTGTGAATTGCCGGACCAAAGAAACACCCGCCGTGAAGACGCGTCCGCGCGTCCGGATTCCGGAAAATCCTGTACTGGTGTTGCCGGCGAACACGATGCCGCCGTTGGCCCGGAGTGTAGTTTTTGTGGTGAGCGACTTTTGCAGGACTCCGTTCACTGAGTAATCCAATAGTCCCGAACCCAGACCCTTGGGCGCGTCGCCGGTTGGCACTTCCATGGCGAATGAAACCGTTAGCGCCGGCCGGCGCTTACCCTCACGTTCTTTCAAGAAATTGTATTTGACATGAAAGTTGAGATCGCCGAAGCCCTTGATCGGCGGTGTCGTTCCGGCTGCATTCGAAATGACGATGAGCGGATAGTCCACGCCAATCTCGACGTCGCGCAGCAAGCCATAGTTCAAGACAAAGACGGTTGTGTTTTGCCGAAGACTGGGATGTGCCGAACGAGGGAGGATGGCAAATTCGTGGCTGATCTGAAGCTGAAACTTGTGCTTCTCAGTGACGTCCGCGTCGTCGACCGTGAAAGGTTGTTGGGCTTGCGCAACCGCGGGAAGCGAGAGTGTCAGGAAGGCGACAATAATTTGGAGTGCGCCGGCAAAGCGAAGCGGCGACGGCGCTTTGGATCCGTCTGCGACAGTGTTCAATTTAGTCGAGGATGATAATTTTCAAGAACGAAAATCCAAAGCGTCACTGCGCCGCGCTCCAGATCATTTTCTCGGTGGAACTGAGCCGCTGATTTTTTTCCGTGTCGTTTCGCCGGTGTGGAGCACCGGGATCGCCTCATCAATGTTCGAGTGCGGCCGCGGAATGACGTGCGTGCTCAACACTTCCCCGACTCTGCGGCCGGCCGCCGCGCCGGCATCGACCGCCGCTTTCACGGCGCCGACTTCGCCGCGCACAATCGCTGTCACCAGACCCGCATCGATTTTCTCCCAACCGACTAAAGTTACGTTGGCGGCTTTGACGGCCGCGTCGGCGGCTTCAATCATCGCGACCAGGCCGCGACATTCAATCAATCCCAGGGCTTCTCGTTCCATAGTTGTCCTCGTGAAATCAGACGCGATTGTAAACCCGCTTCTTGTCCGGCGCCATCGCCGGTATGAAAGCGCCGCCCGACGAGTGCAAATACACCGTCCTGGTCGTTTGCGTCAAAGTTTTTCCGTCAGAGGAAAGCTTCCATTCATCGACGAGCTCGAATTCTACCACGCGACCGCCGGCCTGTAGTTGTAGCAACGAGCGAGTCACGATCTTGTTGCCGCTCCAGCGAGTTGTGGACTTGGTTTTTTGAGGATCGCGCGGGGGCCCGCCTGGATTCAACGTCAGCATGGTTGTCGCCTGATTTTCTTCGCCACGTCCATCAGTGAAATAGGCAGATTGGCGCTCAACCACTTGGCCGTTTGATTCAGATGTCAGCGTGATGCGCAGTTCAGGATCCTGATGCGAAATCTTGATGGGTAAGTCCGGGCGGCTGGTCAGGCCGACGCTGTTACTCTTCTTTGCGTCCAGCAGCCAGGTGCCACTCAGGTCAGGTTTCGATCGCGGTTTCTGTGCAATGCCATCTGCAGCAATGATCAGCAGAAAGCACGCGGCAGTAGCAACGAAACAAACTTTTCGTAAGTAACGGACCATGAGCGAGGTTGTTTAGAGAGAAACTGTGCTGTAGTTCGCAGCAGTTTTCAAGCGGTCGCCACGACGACGGCGGGCGGCGCCGTTACGGGCACGGTGCTTTCCTGGCGAAGCGCTTCAAGCAGCAGGTCCTGATTCTCGACCACAAACGCATCGCGCTCTGTTATCAAATCGTCGAGCACCTGCCGGCGGCTGGCTTCGATGACTTCCGGATCCCAGCGGTTCTCGCGGCCATCCGAATACACATAAGAAAGATCTTCCACCACCGTCAGCAAAAGATCGTTGCTCTTCTTGGTAATCCCGCGAAGCGTGGCTGCGTACTCGGACATAGCAGGCAGCTCTGGAAAAAGTCGTTTCAATATCGCTACTTCGTGCCAGGCCGTGGACAGTTGAAGCGTTACCGCCTCGAGGCCATGAATCCAGCCCTGAAGGCTCACGACGTTGGTGAGTCCCTCATAAAAATCGGCGAGCCGCGAATCCAGAAAATCGTAATCCGGACTACAGACGTCTCCGCGCAGCCGTCCCGTGCGCACCAACTCATCCTTTATGGGCGTTCCGTCGTAGGGCAGCATGCGACAGAAAGTTACCGGCAGACAGCCATCCGCAAGGATCGTACGAAGGAATGCCAGGTTTTGGCGCACTGACTCGAAAGTGCTCGACGGATCAAGGAGCATGAACCCGTATTCCCACATCAAGTCGATGCTCTTGAGGATCTCCACCGCCCTGAGGTTTTGGTCGACGGTGATCTGTTTGTGCAGAGTCTCCAGTCCCTGCTCGCTGCCGGATTCGAGCCCCATGTAAACGAAGTAGAGGCCTGCTTCCTTCATTCGGATGAAAAGATCGCGGTCGACGGCGTCGGCGCGGCAGTTCATTTTCCAAATGACTTTTTCAGGTAGTCCGCTGCGATGCAGTTCGTTGACGAACTCATTGGCCCATCGGCGCCAGACGGTGCCAAACAAAGGGAAGTCATCATCCTGGAAGAGAAAAATGGTGATGCCAAGTTCTTCGTGCAGCATCTTCATCTCTTTAACGACTTCCGCGGGCTTACGCGTGCGCACAATTTTTCCGGGCGCCGCGCGATAGAAAGTGTGGATCGAGCAGAACGAACAGGTGCGCGCGCAGCCGCGGCTGGCGATGATCGGCATGATGCTCCGGCCGAGCACGGCTTCCGGTTCGTAGTTGCGTTCGGGATACGGTAACCGGTCGAGGTCTTCGACCAGCGCGCGCGCGGGTGTCTTGATCACCTCCTGATCGCGCAGATACACGAGTCCATGAATGTCGTGCCAGTCCTTGCCGACACTGATGGCGTCGGCCATCTCGAGCAGGGTCATCTCGCCCTCGAAGCGGACAACGCTATCAAGTTCCGGAACCAGTTCCAGAGTTTGCTGATAACTTAGGCTGGGAAAGTGACCTCCCATCGTGAAGTGGCAATCGATGCCATTGGCACGCAGTACGTAAAGTAACGCCGCATAGCGATCGATAAAAAACTGGAAGATCAGCGAAAAGCCGATCAGGATCGGGTTGATTTCCTGCGCAATCTTCAGGATTTCCGACGGCGGTTGCTCGATGTCCACCACGTGTACGGAATAACCATGCTGGCGCAGGACGGCGGCCAGATATCCGAGACCCAGGTTGCCCTGATGCTGAAAACCGACGAGCATGACGGGACGCGAAGTGTCGCGTTCACGCTCGTCGGTTCCCGGACTCTGGATCACGGATAGCGGGATAGGCTGGCGCATAGATCCTCCCGAGCTAAACCATCGGACCCCGTCGTAATGGCTGGTGCCAAAAGATCGGGCTGAGAAATCAGCTTAGGTGATTACCGTTGACCCTTGGCGATAGCCGCATTTACTTCTTTGATGAATTGGTCCTTGAGCTGCTTGATCTTGGTTTGGGCGGTCTTGTCGAGAATGACCCATGGTGGCACCTCGTCAAAAACCCATTCCTTTCTGAAGATGAAAGGTCTTGCGACGCTAGCCTTTGGAACTGTTTTCTTCGCTACCATCTTAGCCTCCTTGAGTGGAACGATGAAAAACCGTGAAGACCGCCGAGCGATCAATTTGGTTCTCGATAGTCTTCGTTGAAAAATTGAGGCCGCTAATATACACCGACCGGCGAGCGTGTCAACAAGATCATTGCAAGGACGGTGTTGTAATCTCGTTACCGTGGTTTGCCGGTGAGTCGTTTGCCAAATCTGTTCGTGGCGTGCGATTAGTTTCGCAACGATTGTATTGGCGCAGGGATCCTGCCGCCACGCCGAATGAATTGCTCGGACGAGAAGCGATTGACCGGCATGATGGGCGCGGCGCCGAGCAGACCGCCAAACTCAACCATGTCGCCGACGTCTTTGCCGGGCACAGGAATAATTCGCACCGCAGTCGTCTTGTTGTTCATTACGCCGACGGCCATTTCGTCCGCGATGATCGCGGCGATCGTTTCGGCTGAAGTCGAGCCCGGCACGGCAACCATGTCGATGCCGACTGAGCAGACACTGGTCCAGGCTTCGAGTTTGTCCAAACTCAACGCGCCCACGCGCGCCGCTTCGATCATCCCGGCATCTTCCGAGACAGGAATGAAGGCACCGCTCATGCCGCCGACTGAACTGCTGGCCATCGCGCCGCCCTTCTTTACTGCGTCAGTCAGCAACGCAAGCGCGGCCGTGGTGCCGTGGGTGCCGGCGCGCTCGAAGCCCATCGCTTCGATGATGTTCGCGACCGAATCGCCGGGCACCGGCGTCGGCGCCAGGGACAAATCGATAATGCCGAACGGAATGCCCAGCCGCCGCGCTGCTTCACGTCCGACCAGTTCGCCCGCGCGCGCGAGTTTGAATGAAAGCTTCTTGATGACGTCGGCGAGTTCGTGCAAAGGCAGGCCCGGTTCAGCCCGGCTGACCGCGTAGTTGACGACTCCAGGACCCGACACCCCAACATTCAGCGCCGCTTCCGGCTCGCCGACGCCGTGAAACGCGCCCGCCATGAACGGATTGTCTTCGACGGCATTCGCGAAGCAGACGAACTTTGCGCAAGCAATACCGAACTGATCGCGGGTGCGCTCGGCGGCATCTTTTATCAATCGACCGACACGAGCGACCGCATCCATGTTGATGCCGGCGCGAGTCGTGGCCGCATTCACCGACCCGCATAGCCGTTCGGTTACCGAAAGAGCTTCCGGAATCGAATCCAGAAAATCACTCTCGTTACGTGTAAAGCCTTTGTGCACCAACGCCGAGTAGCCGCCGATGAAATCAACGCCGACGACGCGCGCTGATTCGTCAATCGCCCGCGCCAAATCTACCGGGTTGCCGCGCGCGGCTTCAGTCAAAATTGAAATGGGCGTCACGGCAATGCGTTTGTTGGCGATGCGAATACCAATTTCGTCGCCGATTTCATCGACCGTGCTTACGAGTCGTCCAGCAGTCCGTTCGATCTTTTCCCGTGCGCGCGCCGCGGTAGTCTCGATCGAATCGGTTGCGCAATCCCGCAAACTGAGGCTGAGCGTGACCGTGCGAATATCGAGATGTTCCATCTCGGTCATCGCGATCGTTTGCAGGATTTCTGTTTGCGTGTATTCCATCGAAGGCAGATTCTAGTTGTTAGATGTTAGATGTTAGGAAGCAGCGTGGCCTAACATCTAGCATCTGACATCTGCTCTATCCCATCACCTTACTCAATACCAGCAGGACGACAAACACGACGAACAACCCCAACGCGACCAGCACAAAACGCAGGCTTGGATCATACGAAGCTTCTTCGATAACCACGGTCGACGCCTGCCGAATCTTTTCGACGCGCTTTGCCGGTTCTTCGATTACGCCGCGCCCGACGCCGCGAGCGACTTCAGAGGCGCGATGCAAACGCTCGCGAGTCTTTTCGCCGCGCCGGTGGGCGGGTGGAACGCTCAAGTCGTCTTTCATGTCGGTCGCCGCTGACGAGGTCGTCGCAGCCTCTACCGATTCGGTAGGTGCCGGCGCCGGTGCTTCGTTCACTGATGAAGCCGGAGGGACCTCGACAATTTCTCCCGCTTCAGGCTTGGTTGAAGAATCAGGTGAGTCGCTGGCTTCCCTCGCTTTTGGCTTGGCGGAAAGAGGCTTTCCACACTCCGGACAGAACAGTGCACCGCGGTCGCGCACTGACGCGCCGCACGATGGACAGCGATGTGAGATTTCCGGGACCATGAAAAATCGTGCTTGGTGCTTAGTGCTTTGTCCTTTGTTCGCCATCCAACGCAGCGCGCTCAGATTCACCGTGCAGCGGCAAGACAAAGCACAAAGCACAAAGATCAAAGCACGTCAGATGCGATGCATCGCATTGAACAAGTCTTCGCGCTGCGCATAGATGCGGACGCCCAATTTTTCACCCTGCGTGCGAAAGCGCTCTTTCAATTCGCTGACGGACGACTTTGATCGCGACGTGTTGGCGATGATGACCATCGCGAATTTTCCCTGCACGACCGTTTGATTGATATCGACGATGCTGCAGCCGGCCTCAGCCAAAATCTGTGACACACCGGCAACGATGCCCGGATGATCGACGCCGAACACCGAAATGATTAGCCGCTCAGCGGATCCTCCCGCGGGGGAAGGCTGCCCCGACACGCCGGTAGGTGTGAATGACGGCGCCGGCGTGCTCCCGTTGCGCAACTGCGGCTCAACTTCGCGATAAATATCCGTGACGAGCTGCTCGACGATGCTCTCGTCCGCGTCCGCGCCGAGGCGGTCGTAGATGGCTCGAGTGATGCGATAGATCAGCTCTTCGTTAGGCATCGCAAAAAATAGAGGCTGGAGACTAGAGGCTAGAGACTAGAAATTACCTCGCGCCGACCCTTATGGTCTGTCCTCTAGTCTCCAGTCTCTAACCTCTAGCCTCTCGTCAAGGTCTTCCGTTGTCGCGGGCGAGCTCTCGCGCCGCTTCGCGCAGTTCTTCGGATTTAGCATCCGTCAGATCGACTCGATCGACAATGCCTACCACGGCGGCTTCGATCGACATGTCCTGATTGCCAATCGCCGAACGGGCCGCCTTGCCGTATGCGCAAATGACGACTTCGCCGGTTCCCGCGCCGAGGCTATCCGCCACGACCACAACATTCTTCGTCGGTTCGCGATCCAGATCGTAAGGATGAACAATCAGAAAACGGACGCCCTCGAGGTCAGGCGTCTTCTTCGTTGACCAAACTGTGCCGATGACTTTGCCTAAGAACATGTCAGTTGTCAGTGGTCAGTTGTCAGTGGATCTCCGTTGCAACTGACAACGGACAACTGACAGGTTAGGCTTTAGCAAACACCTCTGCCGGCTCGCCGATGTCACGCGCGGAGGGCGTGATGATCGTTTTCGGTCCGACGTAAATCTTCTCGCCTTTCTGAATCGCGCGCTTGACGTCGTCTTCGCTTACAAAGTCAGCAGCCTTGCGTCCATTGCTCGCAGCTTCTGACGGACTGCTTGCCTGAACCGGACGCGGCGACGATGCGGCAGGCTGAGACGGTGGCGGTGGCGGCAAAGGCGATGCCGATGGTTCGGGCTGACGATTTGCCAGAAAGCGATCGACGATGGCGGAAATTTCTTCGCGACTGACTTTCGGCGCGCCCGCCTGGCCAGACGTCGAAGCCGTGACCGCGGGACGTGATGCGGCAGGTTGGGCCGGCATCGCCGCGGTTGATTGAGTCGCGACTGCCGGCCGCTTGCTCTTAACCGGACGCACTTCAAACGCGACGCGTTTGATGTCCATCAAGTGCAAAGGCGAAACGTTGTCTGAAGTCACGTTGCCGCCCCAAGATCCGCAGCCCAGTGTCATTGACGGCGGCAGCGCGGTGGAAAATCCAATCGCGCCATGCGTCGTCGGCGTGTTGACGGTAATGCGCGACGCCGGCATCTCTCCGCCGTAGCGCACCGCCGCTTCTCGCGAACGCGTGTGTATGCCCGCCGTGTGACCCATGCCGCCGTAATGCAGGACTTCATTGCAGCGCGCCGCGCCGCGCTCAAGACCGTCTTCAACGTAGAACGCGAGAATCGGCGAAAGCTTTTCCATCGACAGCGGGAAGTCGCGGCCCACGCCGCCGACATCGGCGAGCAGACAGCGCGTTCCCGGCGGCACGGTGATGCCGGCCATCTTCGCGATGACCTCAACTGACCTGCCGACGATTTGAGGGTTCAGACTGCGTTGTGGCGTGGACACAATTTTCCCGAGCAAATCCGCTTCCGACTGATTTACGAAGTACCCGCCTTGTAGTTTGAATTGCTCGCGCGCGGCCATTTCGATGGGTGCGTCAACGACGATCGCCTGCTCGGAGGCGCAAATCGTTCCATTGTCAAAACATTTGCCGGTGAAGATGTCCTGCACCGCTTTGGGAACGTCGGCCGACCTTTCGATGAACACGGGCACGTTGCCTGGTCCGACACCGAATGCGGGTTTGCCTGACGAATAGGCGGCGCGCACCAGGCCGATTCCGCCGGTGGCGAGAATCACCGCGGTTCGCTTGTGCTTCATCAATCCTTCGGTGCCTTCGATGGTCGCCGTGGTCATGCAGCCGATCGCATCCGCCGGCAGGCCTTCTTTCACGCCTGCCTCGCGCATGGCTTTAGCGGTTTCGTTGATGCAGCGCGCGGCCGACGGATGCGGCGACATCACGATCGCATTCCGCGACTTGATCGAAATCAGGATTTTAAAGATGGCGGTTGAAGTGGGATTGGTCGAGGGAATGATGCCGGCGACCACCCCGCGCGGACTGGCTATCTCGACAACGTCTTTCGTCTCGCTGACGACGCCGACCGTGCGCAGGTTCTTAAAATAGTTCCAGACGTCTTCAGCGGCAAAACGATTCTTTTCCTGCTTGTCTTCGGCGACGCCGTAACCAGTTTCTTCGACCGCCATCGCCGCGACGCGCGCCGACTCGCGCAGAGCGGCCCGGGACATGGCTTCACAGATACGGTCGATTTTCGCTTGATCGAAGCGCGCGATTTCCGTTTGCGCGCGGTGAGCAGCTTCGACAAGGTCACGCGCCTGCTGGACGGAAATAAGATCTTTGTCAGCCGACATGACACAAAACTCCTGAGCTTAGAGCTTTGTGCTTAGTACTTTGAACTCGCGATTTATCTTTTCGCCAAGAACAAAGTTCCAAGTTCAAAGCTCGAATTAGTTACTTTGCTCGTTCTCTTGCGCCTTCGCGCGACGTCAACGAGCGGCCGGCGTCGCCCTGGCCCAACTGTCCGCGCGCGCCGCCGCTGAGTTGTGCCTGCTCGTCCGGGCTGTAACCGGCGCGGCCGCCGACCGGCAGCACGCGTTCGACTTCTCCGTGCGGGCGCGGAATCACGTGTACACTAATCAATTCACCAACTCGCCGCGCGGCTGCTGCGCCGGCGTCCGTGGCTGCTTTGACTGCGCCAACATCGCCGCGCACGAATACAGTCACATAACCGGCGCCGATGTATTCCTTGCCCAACAGTGTCACGTTCGCCGCTTTGACCATGGCATCGGCCGCTTCAACCGCGCCGACGAAGCCTTTGGTCTCGACCATTCCGAGTGCTTCAAGGGGCATTTCTGCATCCTCACTTTGAAATTTTAGAAGTTAAAAAGAAACCCGATTGCACCTCAAGCTACCACCCCGCGCGTCAAGAATCAAGAGAGGCATTCCCATAAAATCAGCAAATATTTGACACCTTTTTGACCGGGGGTTATAGTGCGCGCCAAGAAACACGTCCGCTTGTGAACGGGGCGTGAGAACGAGCCAAGGGCGCGAATGATTCGAGGGTTCACAATCCCCCACGCAGGTAATTCGGCTTCTGTTCTGGTCGATTAAGATGGCAACTGGCATCGGAGAAAAGCTGCGACTCGAACGCGAGACGCGGGGCATTGCTCTGCGCGATATCTCGGAGCACACCCGGATCTCCATGCGCTATCTCGAGGCCATCGAAACCGATGACTATCGTCGTTTGCCTGGAGGAATCTTCAATCGCAGCTTCATCCGCGCGTACGCGAAGTTCGTCGGCTATGACGAAGACAAGGCGATTGAAGAGTACGGGAATACGATGCGCGAGCACGGCCAGTCGGAAGACGAACCGCCAAAGCAGCGGTCGATGGTCTATACCGACGACGGCGGGCACCAGGGTCGTTCACCGATGAAGACGCTGTTGCTGGCAATTGTTATCCTGGCGCTGCTGTCGCTGGCGGTTTGGGGCGGATTGTATTTCTATCAAAAGAGTGTGGCCGGCCAGAACCGCGGCGCGACGCCCACCACGGATATGCCGGTAAAGGAGGAACAGCACGGCGTCAATGTTTAGACGCGAGGCGGAAAAGCTCTGCGCAAGTGCGCAGTGTGCCGCGCGTGTGTGGTTCAAACCAGAACGGCAGTTGCCCGCGAGTCGCGGGCATTTTTGTTTTGCCGTGGCGTTGTCATGGCTCGGATGGCCTTTGTCAGTACCCGGAGCGGTAGCGAGGTGGATCAAGCATTCAACTCGCTTTTTGATCCCGTCGCTACCGCTCCGGGTACTGACACGTCACTCTGCTGACAGGTCCGCAACTTTGAGAAATGAATTCGAGGGAGTAATTTTGAAGAAAATATGATTACGGAAAATGTTGCTGAGGGACTGACATTCGATGACGTGTTGCTGGTGCCGGCGCGTTCCGACGTGCTGCCGACCGAAACCGACACGTCAACCCAATTCACGCGCGGCATTCGTTTGAACATTCCGCTGTGCTCGGCCGCCATGGACACGGTGACTGAGGCGTCGCTGGCGATTGCGATCGCGCAGCAGGGTGGCATCGGTGTGATGCACAAGAACCTGAGCATCGAACGCCAGGCCGAAGAAGTCGACAAAGTGAAGCGTTCGGAATCCGGCATGATTGTCGATCCGGTAACGATTCCTCAGGATCGGCCGGTGCGCGAAGCGCTCAACGTGATGGAGCGCTATCACATTAGCGGCGTACCCGTCGTCGATGAAGACGGACACCTCGTCGGGATAATCACCAATCGCGATCTGCGGTTCGAGACGCGATTCGATTTGCCGGTTTCAGAAGTGATGACGCCGCAGCCGCTCGTGACTGTGCCCGTCGGCACTACGCTCGATCAAGCCAAGGCGGTTTTGCAGGAGCATCGGATTGAGAAACTTCTGGTGATCGATGATGACAAGCACTTGAAAGGCCTGATCACCGTCAAAGACATTCAGAAGGCGATTAAGTACCCGACGGCCGCGAAAGATGATCTCGGGCGTTTGCGTGTCGCGGCGGCGATTGGTGCAACGGGCGACTATGAGGAACGCGCGTCGGCGCTGGTTGAAGCCCGCGTTGATTGTTTAGTCATCGACACGGCCCATGGACACTCCTTGCGCGTGATTGAAGCGGTGCGCGAAATCAAGCGTCGTCATCCGGATACACAATTGGTGGCCGGCAATGTCGGCACCGGCGAAGGCACTCGCGAACTCATCGATGCGGGTGTTGACGCCGTGAAAGTCGGGATCGGCCCCGGCTCAATTTGCACGACGCGTGTAGTCACCGGCGCGGGCGTGCCGCAAATCTCGGCGATTCAATCGGCGGTTGAAGCGGCGCGCGGAACCGGCGTATCGATCATTTCCGATGGCGGCGTAAAATTTTCGGGTGACATGGCGAAAGCTATCGCCGCCGGCGCGGACGTCGTGATGATCGGCTCGCTCTTCGCCGGCACAGAAGAGGCGCCGGGCGAAGTAATTCTTTACCAGGGCCGCAGTTTCAAGATGTATCGCGGCATGGGCTCGATCGGCGCGATGCGCGAAGGCTCGCGCGATCGTTACTCACAAGAGCGAATTGAGACGGAATCGAAACTCGTCCCCGAAGGGATCGAAGGCCGCGTTCCTTATCGCGGCACGCTTGCCGAAATGGTGACGCAACTGGTGGGCGGCTTACGATCAGGCATGGGCTACACCGGCTGTCACAACATCCGGGAGTTCCAGGAGAAGACTCGCTTCCTGCGCGTGACCGCCGCCGGCCTGCGCGAATCGCACGTGCACGACGTCGTGATCACCAAAGAAGCCCCGAACTATCGGCTGGAGTAGATAGAGTCCGCGAAGCGGACGTCAGCATAAAGCCTGGGGCGTAAGCCCCAGGAAACAAATCGTAAAAGGTTCGAGAGCCCGCGAAGCGGGCGACAGAATCAAATCCTCGTTTCCGCTGTCGCCCGCTCCGCGGGCTGGGGATTTCATTGCGATTCTTTCCTGGGGCTTGCGCCCCAGGCTTTATGCTGACAGCCGCTTCGCGGACTCCATTGATTTTCCTCATCCAGAATTGCTCCGCTCCCAACTTTCTAATAGCATCTCGCTACTATGACCGTTGCAACTGAAGACCTGACCGGCGAGGAGATTGTCGAACTCTGTCGCCGCCACACACTCTTCGAGTGGTCCGCACAAGCCGCCGTCGATCCGATTCCGATGGCCCGGGCCAAGGGCATCTATTTCTGGACGCCGGAAGGCAAGCGCTACATCGACTTCAACAGCCAATTGATGTGCGTGAACATCGGCCACGGCGACGAGCGCGTGGTTCGCGCCATTAAAGAGCAGGCGGAGGTTCTGCCCTACGCTAATCCTTTTATGGCCACAGACGTGCGCGGGCGGCTGGCGGCAAAACTTGCCGAGTTAGCGCCGGGCGACATTGACACTTTTTTCTTCACCAATGGCGGGGCCGAAGCGAACGAGAACGCGATTCGGATCGCGCGTCTGTTCACCGGACGCCACAAAATTGGCGCGCGTTACCGCTCGTATCACGGCGGCACGGCCGGCGCGTTGACGCTGACCGGCGATCCGCGACGCTGGGCGGCCGAGCCCGGTATTCCCGGGGTCTTTCGCATCCCCGATTTCTACCACGGCGTAAACAAGCGAGAAGAGACAGCCGAAGAAGTGCTCGCGCGCACTGAAGAGACAATCCAGCTCGAAGGCGCGAACACGATCGCCGCGATTATTGTCGAACCGGTGACGGGGACTAACGGAATTCTCATTCCACCGGATGGTTACCTGCAGGGCCTGCGCGCTTTGTGCGACAAGTACGGCATCCTCCTGATTGCCGACGAAGTAATGTCGGGCTTCGGCCGCACCGGCGAATGGTTCGCAGTCGATCACTGGAAGGTGAAACCCGATCTACTATCAATGGCAAAAGGCCTGACCAGCGCTTACGTGCAACTAGGCGCGGTGGGCATGCGGCGAGAAATTGCGGATCACTTTGCGAAGAATGTTTTTTACGGTGGACTCACTTACAACAGTCATCCACTTGGCTGCGCGGCGGCTTTAGCAACGATCGCAGTCTATGAAGACGATCAGTTGATCGATAAAGCGCGGAAGATGGGCGTCGTGATGAGCGGTCTGCTCGACGATCTCAAAGCCCGTCATCCTTCGGTGGGAGCGACGCGCAGCATCGGTCTCTTCGGCATCGTTGAGCTGGTGCGGAACCAGGAAACGCTTGAGCCAATGGCGCCGTTCAACGGGTCTTCGCCCGAGATGCAGGCGCTCGGGAAGTATTTCCGTGAAGCAGGTCTCTACACGTTCGTGCGCTGGAATACTTTCTTTACGAATCCTCCGCTCTGTATCACTGAAGCCGAAATGCGCGAGGCCTTCGCGATTATCGATAAAGGATTGGAGACGACCGATCGCGCGGTGGTTCCATTGAATCAATGAATCAATGAATCAATGAGTCAATGAGTCAATGAGTCACTGAATCAATATCTGCAGCAGACTAACCATGAGATTTTCCGTAATCATCCCCGCCTACAACGAAGAGAAATTCTTGCCGCGACTGCTTGAGTCGATCAAGGTCGCGGCGTCGAACTATTCCGGCGGGCGCGATCAGATTGAAATGGTTGTCGCTGATAACGATTCCACAGACGGGACGGCGGAAGTCGCACACCAACACGGCGGGCGCGTGGTGCATGTTGCGAAGCGCCGCATCGCCGCAGCGAGAAACGGTGGCGCACGCGCCGCTTCGGGAGAGATTCTTTGTTTCATCGACGCGGACTCAGCAATTTATCCAAACACCTTTAACGAGATCGAACGCGTGATGAGCACCGGACATTACGTGTGGGGCGTGACCGGCACCGTGCTGGAAAGAAAGTCTGTTGCATTACTCATCACGCACTACATGTTCCTGCCCATGTCCTGGGTGAGCGGCTGGGACATCGGCCTTTCGTTCTGCCGCCGTGAGGACTTTGAAGCAGTGGGCGGTTATGACGAATCGCGTCTCTATGCCGAAGATTTTTTCCTGCCGTGGACACTGCGCCGCCTGGGACGGTCCCGCGGTCAAAAATTAGTGCGAGTTACGAAAGCCAAGGCGCTATCGTCGGCGCGCAAGTTCGATCAATTCGGCGACTGGCATTACTTCAAGATGCTCGCGCACGCTTTCAAAAACGTCGTCACCCGGAATTGGAACGACGAGAAGCTGGCCGCGCGTTACTGGTACAACCCAGGCCGCTAGTCCAATATCCGGGTCCAAAGTCCAAAGTCCAAAGTCCAAAGTCCAAAGTCCAAAGTCCAAAGTCCAAAGTCCAAAGTCCAAAGTCCAAAGTCCAAAATCCAAAGCCCAAAGTCCAAAGTCCAAAGTCCGGGTCCAAAGTCCAAAGTCCAAAGTCCAAAGTCCAAAGTCCAAAGTCCAAAGACCGAAGTCCAAAGTCCAAAGACCGAAACTGATTCCGACTGCGGGCGTTGAATTGGACATTGGACATTGGACATTGGACTATCCCGCAGTAGAATCCGCTCGCAAAATGTCTGAGGCTAAAGCCAAAGTTGGAAGCGAAGTTCACGAGCGACTCTGTCGCGCCCGCGCCTTCATCAACGAGCGCTATCACGAACCGATCGATCTGGATGAGATTTCTCGTGAAGCATGCCTTTCCCGCTATCACTTTCTCCGCCTGTTTCGCGAAGAGTTTGCGACCACTCCACACCAGTATCTGATTGACCGGCGGATTGAAAAGGCCAAGGAGTTACTCAGACACCGGCGGTTGACGGTGACCGACGTGTGCTTCGAAGTAGGCTTTCAGAGCCTCGGCTCATTCAGCACGCTTTTTCGCCAGCGCGTCGGAGATGCTCCGGTGAACTATCGCCAGCGACAGCGCGAGGCCCAGAGCAAAATTCCGACCTGTTTTCTCGACATGTACGGGCTGGGCGTGAAGGACTAGAAATCATCTGTCGGAACGCTTTGCCTCAAAGTCAGAGAGTTCCAAGTCTCTCATTCACACCGGGGCTTCAGCCCGGTGACTTTGTCAGGAAGAGATCCGTGAAACCGTTTTAACGGTTTCCACCTCTCAACCAACCGAGAGCTTGATCATAATCCAGTTGCGTCTGCACCTAGAGAAACCGTTGAAACGGTTCCTTTACCTTAGCGGCTGTGGATCACCGGGCTGAAGCCCGGTGTGAATAACAGGTGGAACGTTCAGAGCATGAACTTTCAGCCTTTTGAGGCGCATTTCAGCAATTTTCGAGAAGCCAATCTTCGCTGAAATCTGTATGCTCCATCGCGAATCCTGCGAAGGAGACTAACAAACATGATTACGAGAATGTCACATGCAACGGTTTGGGTCAGAAACCAGCAGGAGGCGCTGGAGTTCTATCGGGACAAACTCGGCTTTGAAGTCGACACCGATGCGATGGTCGGCGATGACTTTCGCTGGCTGACAATGAGAATTCCGTCTCAACCCGGCTTTGAGATCATTCTGATGGAGCCGAAACCGGGATACATTTTGGATGAAGAATCGGCGGCGCAATTGAAAGCATTAATGGAGAAGGGCGTCCTTGGCGGCGGAGTTTTCGAGACCGACGATATCCACAAGACTTACGAAGAACTTAAAGCCAAGGGCGTTGAGTTCAAGGGACCGCCAAGTACTCAATCATGGGGAACCGCGACGGTCATGAAAGACAACTCGGGCAATTGGTTTAGCGTCGGTCAGGACAAAGAGGCACAAGCAGTTTCCTCATAAATCATTCGTTCGGCGAAAGGAGAACTGAGATGTCCAAGCAAAACATTCTGGCAACCGTGCTCGGCGCGATCGTTCTGTTCGTTTGGGGTGCGATTGCCTGGACGGCGATCCCCTGGCCGGGCGAGCCGCTGCGCAGTTTCGCAAACGAAGCCGCGGTGGAAGCGGCAATCACAGCCAACGCGACGCAGCCGGGAAACTACATCCTGCCCAATCCGCACCGACCTGGGCTGACCGCGGAACAGGCTGATGCGTTGGGAGAGAAAGTGATGCGCGGGCCGATGATGTTTGCGGCGATACGGCTGGGACCGATGCGTCCATTCCCGGTGTTACTGGCAATCCAGTTCTTAATTCAGCTTGTCAGCGCGCTGATCGCGACGTTTCTATTGTCGAACACTGGCGGACTTTCTTATGGGCAAAGGGTCCTCTTCGTCGTGCTGTGCGGCGTGCTGATCTTCGTCGGCGGCAAAATGGACCAGTGGGTTTGGTGGAGCTTCAGCACGGCTTTCGTTCTGATCGAATTTGTGGCCATCGTAGTGGGCTGGATTCTGGCTGGGCTGGTCATCGCAAAGTTTGCGCGCGGTCGAACAGCCGCTGCATAGAAAGGGGTACGCACGCCTCTGGCGTGCAGGGTGCGCACGCCTCCGGCGTGCAGATCTCCGATCAAGAGCATGCCGGAGGCATGCGTACCACAAGAGCATGCCGGGAGGCATGCGTACCACAAGAGCATGCCGGGACGCATGCGTACCACAAGAGCATGCCGGGAGGCATGCGTACCGAAGGAAAGACAAATGCCTAAGGCTGCTCAAGCGACAAAAACGAAATCAATCTACGGCGTGCATCCCGGCGTTGCCATGACGCAGAGGTGGATTGCGCAATTAAAAGAGAAAACCGGACGCACGCTCGAAGAATGGTTGAAGTACATCAAGAAGGACGGCCCACCGACTGAGCAAGCGCGTCGCGACTGGTTGAAGAATGGACTTGGTTTGGGAACCAACACCGCCTGGTGGCTGGCCGAACGATCAGGCGGCAAAGGCGAAGAGGTTGGCGATCCGGATGAATACTTAAAGGCGGCGGAAAAATACGTCGAAGAAATGTTCGCCGGAAAGAAGGCGCACTTGCGGCCGATCTACAACGCGCTGCTGAAGCTCGGATTGGCGGTGGGCAAAGACGTGAAGGCGTGTCCCTGCCAAACGATTGTGCCCCTCTATCGCAACCACGTGTTCGCGCAGATCAAACCGACAACGCAGACGCGCATCGATTTTGGCCTCGCGCTCGGCGACACGAAGAAAACGCCGAAGCGGCTAATCGACACGGGTGGCTTCGCTAAAAAAGATCGCATCACGCACCGATTTGAGATTACTTCGTTAAAAGATATTGACGACGAAGTGAAAAAGTGGCTGAAGACTGCGTACGAGAGGGACGCGTAATCATGGTCCGGAGTCCAACGTCCAAAGTCCAATGTCTCCGGCGCTAACGGACTTTGGACTCTGGACGTTGGACCTTGGACTTTTCCTAAAACAACCTATGGCAACTGAAATCAAACCTCGAATGAGTGACGAAGCCGTTGAAGCAAAGACGGGCAAAACCTGGTCGCGCTGGTTCAAACATCTCGACGCTGCCGGCGGGAAGAAAATGACGCATCAGGATATTGTTGCGCACCTGCGCGACAAGCATGACGTGCGACCGTGGTGGACCCAGATGGTCGCCGTCACGTACGAGCAGGCGCGCGGCTTGCGCGAGCCGCATGAGAAGCCGGGCGGGTTTGAAATCAGCATCAGTCGCACGATCGACGCGCCGGTCGCGAAAGCTTATAAAGCCTGGACCGATGAGAAGACGCGCAAGAAGTGGCTGCCGGCGAACTTTACGATCCGCAAAGCGACGACGAACAAAACTCTGCGCATCACGTGGGAAGATGATTCAAGCGTGGCCGCGGCGTTTCTTTCCAAGGGCGCCGGCAAGTGTCAGGTTGTGGCGCAGCATGGCAAGCTGAAAGACGCGAAGGCGGGAGCGAAGATGAAGAAGTACTGGAGTGACGCGCTCGACCGTCTGAAAGAAACGATCGAATAGATCGAGAAGTCGGAAACCTGGCCGTTAGGGAGGGTGCTTGAAATTTCAGATCTCAAATTTGAGATCTCATAAATCGCCTCCTGACGGTCGGGTTTCTACTTCCTGTCAGCCTAATCCTCACGTACGCGCAACGCGACCAACAGCGGAATGATAATCAACCCCATAAAGGTTCCGCGTACCCAACTCAAATACTGCCAGCGCTGTCCGCGCGCAAACCACTCGGCCGGCGAAACATTTAAGTTCGGGCTGTTCTGAAATGCCCTTAGCTCAGGAAGAAAAAACAATTGGGTTACGACAAGTACGACGGCATACACCGTCAGGGTAATCGCGATTAGTTTTCGCCGCGCGCGTATTTTCCAATTCAACGCCAGCGAGATGATGAGCGAGAGAATCGCGAGGGGATGAATCAGCAGCCAGAATTTGTCCTCGTGCAGGGCATAAGGGCCGTTCACCAACACCGCTGAGTCAGGCAGCGCCGAAAGATAAACGGGAAAATAGACGAGATGTGAATAAACAATCCCGCCGAGCAGGATCCCCATCAGCAGAATTGAAACCATCAACGTGATTGTTCGAGCAGTCATGACGTTCACCTGAAATTAATACTTAGCCTGCGGAGCAGGCGTTAGCATAAAGCCTGGGGTGGAGCGAAGCGAAACCCCAGGTTGAACATGCGCGCCTCGTCCAAGCCCGCGAAGCGGGCGGCAGCTGGTGATTCGAGGGATTCTGATGTTAGCTCGTGTGTCGCCCGCTTCGCGGGCTCTGAACCCTATTTTGACAAGTTCCTGGGGCTGACGCCCCAGGCTTTATGCTGACGTCCGCTACGCGGACTGGGTGTTTTAAAATTCTCGCGCTTCCCGCTTAATCATCGCCTAACGCTCTTTCGCCATCAGCGGCAGCGGTTCTGGGTCGTGTGCGCGGCGACTGTCGGGCGGCGGCAGCGGTGGTGGTGGATTCGCGACGAATTTCTCAAGCGCCGCGTCCATGACTTCATTGATTCGATTCAGCGGCACAACTTCCAATTCGCGGCGTACGTCTTCGGGAATGTCTTCCAGATCGGATTCGTTGCGGGCGGGAAGCAGGATTCGGTGAATGCCGGCGCGATGCGCGGCCAGGACTTTTTCTTTCACTCCGCCGACCGGGAAGATCAATCCCGACAAAGTAATCTCACCCGTCATCGCCGTGTCAGGACGAACGCGCCGGCCGGTGTAGAGCGACGCCAGCGCCGCGGTGATCGTCACGCCTGCTGATGGGCCATCTTTGCGAATTGCACCCGCCGGCACGTGCAGGTGCACGCCGTACTCTTTGAACATCTCGAGAGGAATTCCGAACTGGTCGGCGTGCGACCAAAGATAAGACTGTGCGGCGCGCGCGGATTCCTGCATCACGTCGCCCAGCTGCCCGGTGATGGTGAAGCCTCTGCCACCCGGCAGGAGGTTGGCTTCAATGAACAGGATCTCGCCACCCATCTCGGTCCAGGCCATGCCGGTCGCGACGCCCGCGGGCAGTTCTTTGCGCGCTTCTTCCGGATAGAACTTGGGCCCGCCAAGAAATTCTTTGATGTCGTCGGCTTCCACGACAATCTTCTCTGTCTCGCCTTTGGCAATCTTCAACGCGACCTTGCGCGCGACGCGACCGATGTTTCGCTCGAGCTGGCGCACGCCCGCTTCGCGCGTGTAGCGCGTTGCGATTACACTGATCGCTCCATCCGTGATTTCAAGCTGTTCCGGAGTTACGCCGTTCTCGCGAACTTGCCGCGGCAAGAGGTAGCGCTTCGCAATTTCGAGTTTTTCGCGATCGCTGTAACCCGCAAGCTGGACCACTTCCATGCGATCGCGCAACGGTGGCGGAATCGGTCCGAGCTGGTTCGCGGTGGCGATAAAGAAAACCTTCGTCAGATCGAACGGCAGATCAAGATAGTGATCCGTGAACGTGTTGTTCTGTTCCGGGTCGAGAATTTCAAGCAAGGCCGCGGATGGATCGCCGCGATAGTCGGCGCCGAGCTTGTCGATCTCGTCCAGCATCATCACCGGATTGTTCACCCCCGCGCGGCGAATGGACTGAATAATCCGTCCCGGCATCGCGCCGACATAAGTGCGCCGGTGCCCGCGCAACTCGGCTTCATCACGCACGCCGCCCAAACTGATCCGCTCAAACTTTCGATCCATGGCCCGTGCGATCGACCGCCCGAGACTTGTTTTGCCGACGCCCGGCGGGCCCACGAAGCATAGGATCGGACTCTTCGCGTCAGGGCGCAGTTTGCGCACCGCAAGGAATTCAAGGATGCGTTCTTTGATGTCTTCGATGTCGTAATGGTCTTCGTCGAGAATCTTCTGCGCTTCGTTCAGATCGAGTTTGTCTTCCGACGAAAGGCGCCAAGGCAGCTCGAGAATAAAGTCCAGGTACGTGCGAATGACGTGATAATCGGGCGCCATCGATGGAAGCTTCTCCATCCGGCTCAACTCGCGTTCGGCTTCCTTGCGCACGTCGTCAGGCAAGTCTGCCTTCGCCAGGCGCTCGCGCAGCTGCTCGGCTTCGGCTGCTTCGCCACCTTCGCCTTCGCCCAGCTCTTTCTGAATTGCCTTCATCTGCTGGCGCAGCACGTAGTCCTTTTGCGCCTTGTCCATTTCGGTCTGCGCTTCGCTGGCGATCTTCGAACGTAAGCGGATGATTTCGACTTCGCGGGCGAGAAAATCGTGCGCCAGGTGAATCAAGTCGTCGACCGTGTTCGCCTCGAGCATCTGCTGCTCTTTATCAACGCCGAGACTGAGAATCGAACCAAGGAAGTAAGCGAGCTTCACCGGATCGTCGGCGCCCAACACCACCAGCCGAACTTCGGGCGGCACCTGCGGCAGGTATGCCAGCGCTTGCTGAATTAAAGCCTTTACGTTGCGCGTGGCCGCTTCGACTTCGTCGGTTTTTATCGTTTGCAGCTCCGGCAAGATCTGCACACGCGCGCGCAAGAACGGCTCTTTCTGCGCCCAATCCAGTACGCGAATGCGATCGGTCCCCTGGACGATCATGTGGAGCGTGTCTTCGACTCGCTCCATGCGTTTGATCATGACGAGCGTACCGACTTCGAAGAGGTCTTCAGATTTGGCATCTTCTTCCGAAGTTTTCTCAGGCCGCACGCTGATGCACGCGAGCAGTTTTTCTTCGCTGGCGAGCGCGGCCTCGACCGCGGCCATTGAGGCGGGACGTCCGGCGGCCAGCGGCACCATCGTTTCCGGAAACAACGTGGTGTTTTGCAGCGGGAGTACCGGGATTTCGAAAGGCTCTGCGCCCAGTTTCTGCGCCGGGTCAACAATAGATTCTGGTACCGTGTCAGCGGTAGATTTGTTCTCTACGGCGGTCGATTCCTTCGGGTTGTCTTTTTCTTCAGCCATTGATTAATCGATCATCGACGCGCGGCGCGGCTTTTCAGTTCTTCGCGGCATTCTTCGTTTTCGTAGAGGTGTAAGAGCAGCAAGCCATCGCGATAGTCACGCTCGACGGTTGCTTTTTCGATCGAACAGGGGAATTGGATCAGCTTCTCGAAACGGCTGTAAGTAATCTCAAGCTGATAATGCGAAATGCCTTCGCCGCAGAAACCGTCACGGCGCAGGCCGCTCACGCGCAGCAGGTCGCCATCAAGCGTGATCTGAATGTCGTCGGCCCTGACGCCGGCCAGATCAAGCTTCACCAGCCAACCATCCTGGGTGCGGTAAACGTCCGCCGCCGGGTTCCACAGCCGTCCCGACGGGCGCCGATGACGCAAGTCGCCAGTATCGCGAAAGAATTGATCGAACGATCCGCCAGACATATCAGCGTTCCGAAACACCTCAGAGGGTTAAAGGGGTTGGGTGGGATTATAGGGGTTGGCGCAAGGAAAGTCAGGTGGACGGCGTCTTATGTCCAAAGTCCAAAGTCCAAAGTCCAACGACCAACGTCCAACGTGAAACGTTCAACCTGCTGCTCGAGCTAATTCAAGCACGCGGCCTTTGGACTTTGGACGTTAGACCTTGGACCACTTCAAGGATGCGTCATCTCTTCGGGCTTCACCCACTCGTCGAACTGTTCACCCGTCAGCAAGCCAAGCTCGATCGCTGATGCGCGCAGGCTGATGCCTTTCTTGTGCGCGTGCTTGGCAATCTTCGCGGCGTTGTCGTAACCGATGTGTTCGTTCAGCGCGGTCACGAGCATCAGCGAATCGCGCAAGTTTTCATCGATGCGTTCACGGTTCAATTCGATTCCGTTGATGCAGTATTCGACAAAGCCGTGCGACGCGTCGTGAATCAGACGAATCGAGTGCAGCAGATTGTGAATGATGACGGGCTTGAAGACGTTTAGCTCAAAGTGACCTTGCGAGCCGGCGATGCCGATCGCCGTGTCGTTGCCCATCACCTGCACGGCAACCATCGTCATGGCTTCGCTCTGCGTCGGATTAACCTTGCCGGGCATGATCGATGAGCCAGGTTCATTCTCAGGCAGGATCAATTCGCCCAGCCCGCAGCGCGGCCCCGATGCCAGCCAACGGATGTCGTTGGCAATCTTCATCAACGACGCGGCCAGTGTTTTCAACGCGCCGCTGCAGAAGACAATTTCATCGTGCGCCGACAGCGCCGCGAATTTGTTGGGATGCGATTTGAACGGCAGGCCGGCGAGTTCCGCGATCTTCTTTGCCGCACGTTCACCAAACTCGGGATGGGCGTTCAAGCCCGTGCCTACCGCCGTGCCGCCAATAGCCAGATCGTACAGTCCAGGCAACGTCGCATTCATTCGATCAATGTCGCGCTCAATCAAACTCGCCCAGCCGGACATCTCCTGTCCGACAGTCAGAGGCGTGGCGTCCTGAAGATGCGTGCGGCCAATCTTCACCACGTCTTTAAACACTTTCGCCTTCGCATCAATGGCACTCTTAATTTCTCGAACCCGCGGCACCAACCTATTCATCTGTTCGGCAGCCGCAATGTGCATCGCGGTGGGAAACGTGTCGTTCGACGACTGTGACATGTTCACGTCATCGTTCGGATGAATTGGTTTCTTGCTGCCGAGGACGCCGCCGGCAATCTCGATCGCCCGGTTCGAGATCACTTCGTTGGCATTCATGTTTGTCTGCGTGCCTGAGCCGGTCTGCCAGACGCGCAGAGGAAAATGCTCATCGAGCTTGCCTTCGATCACTTCATCGCACGCCTGCACGATTAGCTTGGCTTTGTCGGCCGAGAGCTTTCCGAGATCCTGGTTCACCAGCGCGCAGGCTTTCTTCAGGAGGCCCAGCGCGCGAATCATCTCGCGCGGCATGACGTCGTCGCCGATGTCGAAGTGCAGCAGGCTACGCTCAGTCTGCGCGCCCCAATACTTATCGGCGGACACTTCGATCGCGCCCATCGAATCCGTTTCGGTTCGAACGCCGGATTTCGCTTGTTCCGTTTTTGGTGTCATATGCGTGGCTAAAGTGAGCGCACTGCGCGGCAATCCCTAACAATTGTACACTGGCCCGCGGCCATCTGAAGAGTTTCAGGGGATCTAACTTGGTACGCATGCCTCCGGGCATGCTGCACGCCAGAGGCGTGCGTACATTTCAAAACACCACCTTGTATCTGCGTGCTCGGTTTGTTATAAAAACCTACAGCACTTTCCCTGACAGCCAATTCTCCGGTTCCCCTTAGAAGTCGGTTCCCCTTTTATCGGTCCCCATTTTGAAGAGCGTTCGTGTCTTTCCAGACTCGATGATGAACACACGTGCGGACAGGAATGCGCTGATTCTGGTAGTTGAGCGGAATCCGCTCGTTCAGCGACTAGAGAAATTTTTTCTGGAACAGGCAGGCTACGGCGTTGAGTTCGCTGCCGACGGTGTCACAGCGTTGGCGCGCGCACGCGAGCTACGCCCGACAATCCTGGTTACGGAAGTGTTGGTGCCGAAGCTCGATGGCTTGAGCCTTTGCCGCCAGCTCAAGTCCGATCCGGTAACGCAGGACATGAAGGTGCTGATCTTCAGCCACCTGCACGCTGAAGAACGGGCGCGCGAAGCAGGCGCGGACGCGTTTCTGATTAAACCGTTACATGAAGAACGTCTGATCGAAACGGTCACGAAGCTGATCGAAGAAATGGGCCACCAGGCGGCGGCCGGAGAGCAAAATTAATGGCGGACAAGATAAAAACTGGATGCGCCGGTTTGGATGAAGTGCTGTACGGCGGCATTCCGAAGAATACGATCAGCGTCATTATGGGAGCTCCGGGCACCGGAAAAACCATCCTTGCCGAGCAGATTGCCTTTCACAACGCGACGGTCGATGCGCCCGCACTGTATCTGACCACGATGTCTGAGCCGCTGGAAAAATTCATCATGCACGGGCAGCGTTATAAGTTCTTTGATCAAGAGAAGGTCGGCACTTCGGTCCTCTATGAAGACCTGGGCCTGATGTTGCGCGAGCAGGGAATCGAGAAGTTGCCCGAGATCGTGACTGATCTACTCACCGCGCGTCACGCAAGATTCGTCTTTATCGATTCGTTTAAGGCACTCAACGAGTTGATTGAGCAACCGCAGCGTCGCAACCTCATATTTGATCTGGCCACGGTCCTGTCAACCTATGAGTGCACCAGTTTTTTGATTGGCGAGTACTCAGAAGCAATGATGACCGAACTGCCGGAGTTCGCAATCGGCGATGTCGTGATCCAAATGCTCAAGCTGGCGACGAATGTGCGCGAGGAAAGATTTCTGCGCGTTGAAAAGTTGCGGGCTTCGAAATCCACCCCGGGCTTGCATGCGTTTTCCATCACGTCCGATGGTCTGGAACTCTTTCCGCGGTTACTTACGCCGCCGATCGTGCCGAATTACACGGTGCGGCCTGAGCGCGTCAATACCGGCATTCAGGGTTTGGACGAAATGATTGCCGAGGGCTTCTGGCGCGGCACCACCACCTTGGTGGCGGGTCCGCCGGGATCGGGAAAGACGATCATGGCGCTGGAGTTTCTCCGGGCCGGCGTGAGCAAAGGCGAGCCGGGAATTTATCTCGGCTTTCAGGAAAACCCCACCCAACTCACCCGGGTAATGCGAAACATGAAAATGCCGGTTGAAAAACTTATTAACGACGGCTTTGAAATAATGTACCAGTCGCCGGTCGAGATGCAGTTGGACAGCATCGCCGCGCGGCTGTTTGAGCGGATTCGCAGCGGCAAAGTGAAGCGGGTGGTGATTGATGCCCTGGGCGACCTGGAGCGGATCAGCGTCGATCGGCAGAGATTCTCGAATGTGATTTATGCCCTGACCCAATGGTTCGCCGTCGAAAACGTAACCTGTTTCATGACTTACGAACTCACGCATCTTTTCGAAGCTCACGGTATTAGCGACCAACAGGTTTCGAACATGAGTGACAACCTCCTCCTGCTCAGATATCAATCGGGCCCCGATCTGAAACGGACGCTGCGAATTATCAAGACTCGCGGCAGCGCACACGATAGTCACGAACACGAAATTCACATTACCAATGAAGGTCTCGTGATCGAGGCGATTCGGTAGTAAGGACATCGCATGGACAAGTCGGGCCCTGCAAAGAAAACTCCTTCCGGGCGACTCGCCGAAATCAACCGGGCGATTACCACCTCGCTTAATTTCGACCAGGTCCTCGGCATCATCGTCGAGAGCGCGCTGCAACTGGTCGAGGGCAGGGCCTGCGTACTGCTGCTGGTCGACAAAGATGGGATTCTGCGCGTGCGGGCCGCGCGCGGAACTCCGCCGGAATTCGCCGCGGAGTTTTCCGCCTCGATGGATGAAGACGCGGTGCGGAAGCTGCACGAAGCGCTCGCTGTGACGCCGGACGAGGCGATGGTTTCCGTGCCGGTAATCGCCACCAACGCCGTCAACGGAATGCTCGCCGTGGTCCGCCGGCACGCCCTTGACGCCGACGAAGAGTGGCAACTGTCGGCGCTCGCAGATCAAGCGGCGATCGCGTTACAGAATGCGCGCCTTTTTGAAATTGAATCAGCCGAAGCCAGACGCTTGCGCGACGCGACCGAAATCGTGCGGCGGCATCTCGCTTCCATCGTCGAATCCTCAGACGATGCAATCGTCAGTAAAAATCTGGACGGCATCATTCAAAGTTGGAATGAAGGCGCCTCGCGAGTGTTTGGCTACGCAGCCGACGAGGTCATCGGCCGGCACATCACCTTGCTGCTGCCGCAGGATCGCCTGAACGAGGAAAGCTTGATTATCGAACGAATCTGCCGCGGCGAGCGCGTGGATCATTTCGAAACCGTGCGACAACGCAAAGATGGAAGTCTAATCGATGTGGCGCTCACCATTTCTCCGATCAAAGACCAGGATGGCGTGGTCGTCGGCGCGTCAAAGATTGCCCGAGACATTACTGAACGTAAGAAGACTGAGGCCGAGCGCGATGAACTTCTCGCCCGCGAGCACGAAGCACGCGCCGATGCTGAAGCAGCCAACCGGCTGAAAGATGAATTTCTCGCGACCCTCTCGCACGAGTTGCGCAATCCGCTTAACGCCGTCGTCGGCTATGCGGAAATCCTGCTGCGCAGTAAGGAAACGCGCCACAACGAGCTGGTGGTCAAAGCTGCTGAGACGATCCGGCGTAACGCCCTGGCGCAAACGCGCCTGGTTTCTGATCTGCTGGACCTGTCGCGACTGCAGATGGGCAAGCTCTCGCTGGAATTCCAGCCCGTGTCGCTTTCGACGATCTTAACCGACGCCATCGACACTGTGCGCGATGAAGCAAACGCCAAAGACATCTCGCTGGAAGTGGCGATCGAACTTGACGTAGTGGTTGAAGGAGATCCGATTCGCCTCGGCCAGATTGCCTGGAACCTTTTGAACAATGCGGTTAAGTTCACGCCCGCCGGCGGCCAGGTGAGTATCGGAGTGGGGCGCGCGTTCAATATGGCGGAGTTTACCGTCTCTGATACGGGCCAGGGCATCGGAAGCGATTTCCTGCCGCATGTCTTCGAGATTTTCCGGCAGGGCGATGCCAGCAGTGTGCGCCGGCAGGGTGGTCTGGGTATCGGTTTAGCGTTGGTGAAACAGCTTGCCGAATTACATCGCGGCCATGTGAGTGTCGATTCAAAAGGCCTTGGTCAGGGAACAACGTTTACCGTCACCGTTCCCCTGTATGAGACGCAGCACCGGATCGTGATGGCGAACGCTGCGACCTCACCCGAGCTCCTCAAGGGCAAATCGATTTTGATTGTGGATGACTCGCGCGACACGATCGACATGCTGACCAAACTCCTGACGCTGGAAGGCGCGCGGGTTGAGTCAGCCGGTAGCGGCAAGGAAGCGCTGCAAATCGCCGGTGAGCGCAGTTTTGATCTGATCATCTCTGACATCTCGATGCCGGAAATGGATGGTTATCAGTTGCTGAAGCAAATCCGTGGACTGGCCAAAGGCGAGAATTTGCCGGCCCTGGCCTTGACCGGTTACGGTCGTTCCCACGACATCACCCGGGCCCAAGCCGAAGGCTTCGCCGATCACTTGACCAAGCCAATCGACATCAATCGATTTCTGCGAACGGTGCAAAGATTGACGAAAGCGGCGTGAGAAGCAGGTACGCACGCCGCTGGCGTGCAGCATGCCGGAGGCATGCGTACCGCTAAGGCTTCTGTGGTTTCTTGTCGGGTCCCACCGCGCGTGGGATGCCGTCGATAATAATTGAACGATTCAGCCTTCTAAACCTGGGAATGATGAAAAGCGCTTCGTAGAATCGGCCTGGTTTTCATGACTGAAAATCCTTGGTGTAAATTGCAAAATCCTGGTTTGTCAGAAGCAACTGTCGAGAATTGGCCGCGCTGTACAAGCTAAGAAGGGCTTGGTAGCCGGTGATAGCTCCTTTTGGAGTGTCTTCGGGTTTTACCCGCGGTAACTGTTGCCAACTCGAAACAGTATCGAAAAATTTATCGTACGCCTGTGAGTCGAGTGCCTCTTTTGCCTCGCGTGGGGGTTTGTCGTCTGGGTAAAGCGGGTTCCCTTCTGCACGTTCGTAGTAGTAGGCCTGGTTATCCGTACGAACCAGCCACATTATAATTCGTTCTCCCGCGTGAGGCGCTGGAAACTCGAGCAGGACACACGATCTTATTGGTTCCTTATTCCAATCTGTAATCCATTTCTTTGCGGGAGATTGATAACTGGGCCCCACCCATTTACGTAACCACTCATCCTGGCCAACCCCATTCGCATCCAGCAGAAAGGAATAACTTAAGTCCCAACCGAGCGGCAGCGAGCTCGCCTGTTGCGCGCTGGCTACGCTGCTCGAAATCATAAGTACTGCAACTAAAATGACCTGACTCATACCGCTTAGATTTTCAAGGCTTCTGCGGTTTCAGCTGCGGCCTGACGGCGCGAGGAATGTCGTCCGGATCGCCTTCCGGATCTTCAAGCTTTACTTTTGTCCGGTTGCGCATCAGTGGCGGCAACTTGGGAGTGGGAAGACTAACCGTCGCGAGTGAAGTGGTCCGTCGCAGGATCGCCCCGCCGCGGCCCGCAATCCAGGTGTCCGACCCGCCGTGATATGCCACCGCAAACAACGAGGTGCTGGTGATCGTCGGTTGGGAAGCCCACGCGACGCCTCCGTCTTTTGTCGCTAGCACGAGGCCGTGATCACCGGCGACCATCGCGTCGTCACGCGAAGCGACTGAGACCGCGAACAGGTTACTCGAGACACCGCTCTCCTGATCCTTCCATTTCAAGCCGCCGTCATCAGTGCGCAGGATGATTCCTTTTTCACCCACCGCATAGCCGGTTTTGTCGTCGGCGAACGCGATCGAGTACAGCCACTCTTTCAAGTTGAGATCGATGTGCTTCCAGGATTCGCCGCCGTCTTCAGTGCGAATAATTGTGCCGCCTGAGCCGACGACGACTCCACGTTTCGCGTCAAAGAAGGTCACGTCTTCCAGCCAGGCCCGGCTCTTCGAAGGCTGCCCCTGCCACGTTTCGCCGCCGTCTTCGGTGCGCATGATCGTGCCGCGGGCGCCGACTACCCAACCGAGTTTCGGAGAAACGAACCAGATGCCGGTGAGGTCTTCCGGAATTCCGGTTTCCTGTTTCTGCCACACAATCCCGCTGTTCGACGTTCGCAGAATTGTGCCGTGATCGCCGGCGATCCAACCGTTGGCCGCGTCGGTGAAGGTAACCGCGTTCAGCCGCTCGCGCGTTCCCGACGGTCTTACTGTCCAGCTTTTTCCGCCTGACGAAGTCGCCAGAATTTTTCCGCGCGCGCCAACGGCCCAACCGCGCGAGTCGTTCACAAAGAAAATGTCCGCGATGTCGTCGCGTCCGCCTTCCGTCAGACGCTCCCAACCCAGTCCGCCGTCGTCGCTGCGCACGACCAGACCGTCACCGCCGGCGGCCCATCCCGTGTTCGCGTCTGAGAAATAAATCGTGACGAGGCGCGGGTTCGTGCGGATGCTCGCCGGAATCCAGAGCTTGCCCCCGTTACCGGTGCTCAATACGACGCCGTTGTCAGCGGCGATCCAGCCGTTCTTTTCATCGGAAAAATAGACCGACAGCAGATCGCCTTTCATGCCGATGTCCAAAGGTTCCCATGTCCTGCCGCCGTCCTCACTCAACAACACGCGGCCACCGTAACCGACAGCGATGGTGCGTTCAGCAGTAATGAACGTGACGCCGGTCAAAGGCTGCGCGCCCACCCGCACTGATTCTTTCCAATTCTTTCCGCCGTCGGACGTGCGTAGAATCGTGCCGCGTTCGCCGGCTGCCAATCCGACAATCTTGTTGGTGAATGAAACCGAAAAGAGGTGCGCGCGCGTCGCGGTGAGTTGTGACGACCAGGTCACGCCTCCGTCCGTCGTTGCGACCACGGCGCCGTAAGTTCCGACGGCCCATCCGCGCGCCGGATCGTCAGAGGCGAACGTTACCGCGTACAGATGATCCTTCGTCGGCGCCGGAACTTGCGTCCAACGCTTGCCACCGTTCGTAGTGCGTAGCACAGTGCCGCGCGCGCCGACCGCAATCGCCCGGCGGCGATCGAAAACGTGCAGTCCGCTCAGCGTCGTAACAATACGGGTGCGCTGGCTGGCCCAGGAAAAGCCGCCGTCAGTTGTGTAGAGAATTACTCCGTCGGATCCGACCGCCCAACCGTGGCGCTGATCTTTGGCAAATCTGATGGCCGCGATTGCGTTGCCCTGCGGCAGAGGGTTTTGCCATTCCCATCCCCGATCGGCGGATTGGGCTCGTGTCCCCGCCGCCCCTGCAAAGAGGATGACCGCGATGAAACAAGCCGAGATAATTTTTGTCGATAGTCCGTTCACGTTTGGAGCTGTAAGTGACGCCTGGGATTAGCGCCAATTATAGATTCGGAGGCGATGGAAAGCGAGACACAGACTTCTTGCTGTTGGTCGCTACGCCGCCGATATTGATTTTCTTGCGCCCCTTCAGGGCGCAGAATGTTGTGGTTACCGGACCAGGGGTGCGCGACCTGCGGTCGCTTACCCCTGGCTACTATCTGAAACCGCTACGCGGTTGGGAAGAACCCTCAGAACAATTGCTCTTCATCGGCCTCTTCCGGCTCGATGACGCCGATCTTGTCCACCGCGTCCTGCAACACGGCGGGTTCGACGTGGCCGAGCGCTGCGATCTTGCGCGCCGCTTTGTCGGCCGCTTCCTGGATCACATGGCCGACGTGGCCCTGAGACCACTGCCACTCAACCTGATGACGCTCGGCGGCTTCGTCCAGACGCTTCCACCAATCGTGATTCGCTTTGCGGCGGAAGCGGCCGCTCATCGTCTCAACGACGTATTTCGAATCCGTGTGCAGACGCACGCGGCAGGGTTCTTTCAGGGCTTCCAGGCCCAGCGCGGCGGCCGCTATCTCCGCCTGTTGATTGGTAGCTTTGCCCAGGTAAATTCCAAACGCGCGCCAAAGACCTTTGAAGCCGAGCAACGCCACTCCCGCCGCGCGCGCCACATCGCGGCCATTGCCGAGGCTCGAGCCGTCGCAGAAGATCGTTACAAGTTTCGCTGGTTGTCGATCGCGCTCAGGTTCCATCCGGCGCGAGCCTAACACGGCCTGAACGGTTTTTGGCAGTGAGATCTGAGTCTAATTCTGCCTTTGCGATCCTTTGATGGGATGAAGCAGGTGCCCCTGGTTTTTCCGTCAGTGGATTAGACTGGCGGGTGACATAAAACCGAAAGGAGACACCTGCTATGGACTACAGAGTATATTGCGGCGTCGACTTTCATGC
>JBASRE010000048.1:0-307172 GCA_049273695.1 Pyrinomonadaceae bacterium | reverse complement strand
GGGCTACTATCTGCCGCCTGCTTCGCAGGCTGGTTGACTGCTTCAATCCGGTTGCGACTTCGTCCACCTAATGAACCCGGTCGCTACCGCTCCCGGTACTGACCTCATCTATAATCGCCACATGCGATTCTCCGATACCCAACCGGCTTGGCTGCGACAAATTCTGTTGGCTATCGTGGTCTGCCTCGCGTGGCTCACATCACTCGCGACATCTCCTCTACAAGTCTTCAGCCAGACTGTCTTAGCGACGACAAAACCATCAGCCGCCCCTGCACGCTGGCGCGGACTAATCGGCGAGTACGGGCCTGACGATGAAATCGTGATCGTTCTGGAGAAAGACGGTCGACTGTGCGCGTTGTTCAAGCGGTCGCAAGAGTTTGACGTTCTCGAGGAAATCAATCGAAACACTTTCAAGTTTTCAGCTCCAGGGCCTCACGCTGAGCAGGATTTAACATTCGAACGTGATCGAACCGGGCGGGCTACTCAAGCAGCCGTCGATGCGATCGTTCTCAAACGACGGAACATCGAACCGGAATCCGGCAATCAACTCCGCATCAAACCCGTCCGGCCGATCGCGGAGTTGATGAAAGAAGCCCTGGTTGCGCAACCACCGCTGGAGACCGGCGACTTCCTTCACACCGACCTGGTTGAATTGCGAAAACTTGATGCGACGATTCGTCTCGAGGTTCGTTACGCGACGACGAACAATTTCCTGGGCACAAAGTTCTATACGCAGGCGCGGGCGTTCATGCAGAGACCCGCGGCCGAAGCCCTGGTGCGCGCCCATCGCAAATTGAAACAGCAAGGCTATGGATTGCTGATCCACGATGCGTACCGGCCGTGGTATGTAACCAAGGTTTTCTGGGATGCAGTGCCTGAGGACAAGAAGCTTTTTGTAGCTGATCCCTCACGGGGCTCGCGTCACAATCGCGGCTGTGCGGTTGACCTCACGCTCTACCACTTGAAAACCGGCAGACCGGTCGAGATGGTTGCGACGTATGACGAGACGACCGAGCGGGCTCATTCGGATTATCCCGGCGGCACTTCATTGCAGCGCTGGCATCGCGACCTGCTGCGCAAAGCGATGGAGGCGGAGGGTTTCACCGTCTACGCGCCTGAGTGGTGGCACTTCGACTATAAAGATTGGCAGAAGTATCGGATTGCTAACCAGAGGTTTGAGGAATTCGGATTAAAGAACCGCGAGCGGTAGCGAGCGGTGCCAATGCGTTCCACAAAGATTTGCCAGTTATAGAACCGTCGTCCCGTCGCAAGGAAGGTAGGGTGACTTCAAACTGTTAGTTTCGATGACCGGCTTACCGGATCTGTTTTCAAAGTAATCCAGCGACTTGGGCACGCCGGATCGCCTGAAGCCTGGTATGAGCGTCGAGCTTTCGAAGAACGTTCTTGACGTGATTTCTGACCGTGGCCGGACTGATGTGAAATTCGTCGGCGATCGAATTCGTACTTTGGCCTCTGGCCAGGCAATTAAGAATCGCAATTTCCCGGGAGGTGAGAGTTTCGCGGAGGGCGGCCCACGGCTCGTAAGGGTTGTTCGTCGCTCCGTGCTGTACCAATTGACGTTGAGCAAGAACAAATTCGGTGGCGGCCCGTTCCAATCGTTTGTGCAGTTCTTGCGGCCGGGCAATATGAATAGCGCAACGCGAACCGTCGAGGATGCTGTCCGTGATTAGCACCGAAACATTGCACCATTTCTTGCCCATCCGGGTCTCAAACTGCAAGTCAACATTTGCCACCGGGCGGTTGTCCAATATGGCTCGGTGAATCCCACATCTTTCGGGGCAAACCAGCCCCATCTCGTCCGAACCTCGAAGCACCTCGTGACAGCGTCGACCGATAGCGGCCGATGCAGCCAAGCCAAACACTTCGGTCGCAGCTTTGTTCCACGCTGTAATTGATCCAGTCGCGTCAACGGCGAAGGCTGGATCTGCGGTTCCGTCAACCAAACGGCAAATCTGTTTGGAGATCATGGTCATCCCCGAGGAGATAGTTCTAACGCTTAAAACAAGACAGATCACTCGTCTAAGCGACACGATTATGTGACTCGCACCAGAAACGGATGAGGCGGGGCTTGAACCAAACGGGCTATGAAAATGAGCCAATCGGATTATTGCCATAATTAGCTGTTAGGTCAAGAATCTTTCCGCTCTTGCGCACATTGTTGCGGTTGGTTTATCCGTCCACCAGAAAACCACCATTTACCGAGTGCGAATCTCTCGCACTCGCTTCCCCGAGACCCAACAAACCCAGGAAAGAGAGGACTTATGAAAAACACTGCGGTACTGTTAACGCTCGGTTTGGCCCTTGCAGCTTTCCCATTCATTTCTGCTTTGACTGATCATCGTAAGACGGCATTTACAATTCCACCCGGAGTTCAGGACGCGCAACAAGAGAATCAACGGGACAGACTGGAAAAGAAACGCGCGAAATTTGAGACAGCAAGGCGGCTTCTCATCGAGAAAAATGTCCCATTTGATCCCGAGATCCTGCTGACTCAGGATTGGCCCAAAACTCTTAGGACAACCCTCCAGAACTACGTGCCTGAATTCAAAGAAACACGACGTGGCCCCAGCCGCTTGAAGGGTGTTCATATCGCCGAAACGCTTTACCTTCCGGAAAAAGTCGAGTTAACCGGCGACACAGTAATTCTCGTCGACAATCTGATTTTTGAAGGACGTGACGCGGTCATCAAAGGCACTTTTAACCTTTATGTATATCCGATGAACGAACAGGGAGTTCTCGGCACCTCTTTTGAAATCGCTTCCCGCCGCGCCAGCGCCCAGTTTGTTAAGGCAGGCTGGTCAAAGTCCGGAGGCAGATCACCTTTGCCCACCATTCAAGGCGGTAGTATCACTATCGACATACGTGGCTTGGGTCGAGAAGATTGGTTGCGAAGCCAGCAGGTGAGAACAACCGGAAACGCCAAAATCATTCCCGCCAGTTTCATTCAGGGGGCGAATAGCACTGGGTCTACCGGCAGCAATGGACTGCCAGGTAATGAAGGCCTTCCGGGCGCCGCTGGCAATAGTGGCAATGCCGGAGCGGACGGGACGTGTGACCCTGGCCCAATTTGGGGAGTCAACGGACAGAATGGACAAAACGGAGCGACTGGTGACACCGGGGGCTCTGGAGGACCAGGAGGGACCGGCGGAACTGCTCCAGCGATTTATTACTACGTCGGTATTCCTCCCTCGTCTTCTTACACCATTAACTCAACCGGGGGCCAGGGAGGAAATGGCGGTACCGGTGGCAAGGGCGGAAAAGGAGGCAACGGCGGACATGGAGGTGACGGCGGAAACGGTGCGAATTGCTCCTGTGTGTTAGGCGGTTCAGGGAATGGTGGAAACGGGGGCCAAGGTGGAAATGGCGGGCAGGGAGGTACTGGCGGCGTCGGGGGCAGAGCGGGTGACGGCGGCGATGCTGGCTATGTTTACGTTAGTTATCCAACTTGTGGCAGCTATTCGATAACTGTTAACAGGTACGGCGGAGCTCCCGGAAGTCCGGGAACCGGAGGCGCCGGAGGCGACGGAGGTGCCAGACCCGAAACGGGCTGGGCGGGAGGCCGCGGCGGTGCGTTAGGTGACGGCGGAGGCGCAACTGAATGTGGAAGTCCGGGTGCCGACGGCGATCCCGGCTTTGCAGGCGCTCCTGGATCAACTGGCGGCCAAGGCGACACCGGTTTCAGTGGGAATACCGGGGGTACAGGTAATCCGCCTGACATGGATCCGTGGAGCCCCAATTGTGAGATGCAGGCTTGTAACTCCGGCGAGACTTGGGATTCATGTCAATGCTGCTGCGCTACTAGTGGCGGGAGTTGTAACAGTCCCGTCGTAATCGATGTTGCTGGTAACGGGTTTTCACTTACCGGACCCGGCACGGGCGTGAACTTCGATTTGGATGCCGATGGCGCCACGGAAACGTGGTCGTGGACATCAGCATCTTCAGATGATGCGTGGCTTGCACTGGATCGCAACGGCGATGGTGCAATTACAGATGGAACAGAATTGTTTGGTAATTCCACGCCGCAGCCGCGGCCGGGACCCGGGGAGCGTAAGAACGGGTTTCTGGCGTTGGCCGAATACGATAAACGAATCAACGGTGGCAATTCTGACGGTCAGATCGATCTGCGTGACGCAATTTTCTCGCAGTTACGTCTCTGGCAGGACGCGAATCACAACGGCATCTCCGAATCATCGGAATTGCATACGCTGCCAGCGCTAGGCGTGGACTCAATCTCACTCGATTACAAGGAGTCGAAGCGAACGGACGAGTTCGGCAATCAATTCAAGTATCGCGCCAAAGTCGACGACGCGAAACACAAGAAAGTCGGCCGCTGGGCCTGGGATGTGTTCCTCCTCAGCCAGCCGTAACTGCGGAGGTCTATTTGGAGGGGCGTTGGGACCAAGCTGCAACGGCCTCTCCTCTTGTCGACTAGATTCGGTCGTGCTCAGGGCTACGTCCTTAAATCTGGCGTAGCCCATCATTTTTCAAAGGTCCTTCATGGGACGGCATAGCCGCCGCGGAACAGGCGTATGACGCATAGCCAGCTACGGCAAGTAATCTGCCAACCACGCGCCAAAGTCATACTTCGTCTCAAGCGCAAATGGATGGACGCTGATTGCCGGCGCCGTTGCCTCGGCGGGATCGACTCCACCGGGACGAGTGTACCCCTGCCTCTCAAACAGCGGATCGCGCCGGGCGCTGAGATACAAAACGGAAATCCGATCGCCCGGTTGCAGGATAATCACGCTCGTCATGTAACTATTGCCGCTGGTCGACGAAACGTATTCCTGCCCGTTGTGCCCCATCGTGAATCCTCTGACCTCTTCGCGCCCGGCAATCAGTGTTAGCGGGGTGCTGCGGTCCACCACGATGATCGGAATGCTTCCGGCAGGAGTCTTATCGGCCCGCCCGCTGTAAGCAGACGAGCTGACCAGCAAGTTAAACTTTCCCGGTTTCACTGCTTCAAAGTCAGCGAACAACTGAAGCGTGTAACCCGGTCTTCGGTGCAGCATTTTGTGCGCGCGGCGACCGACGTATCGCAAACTCTCAGATGGATTCGTCACCGGCGTTTTGTCCAACACGTGATCGCGAGACTCAGGGTACTTCTCGTCAAACGTTCGCCAGTCTTCGGCCGCTGCCGCAGCTTGTTTCGTTAACTTGAACTCATGACTGCTAACTCCCGAGACCAATACCGGCACGATGATCGTGTCGCCCATGCAGAATCTGGGATAGACGCCCGACGACGGTGGCCCACGGCGACACCCCTTCGGCGCGACAGTGACATGTATTTCACGCTCCTCGTGCGAATAGTGCTTGTCGTCACGTTTGAAGCTGTATTGCAAAGTGAAATAGCCCGGTTGCCGGGCCTTCACATAAGCCAGCCAGTACATCCCGCCGCCTTGCTCGTTCGTGCGCGGAGTGATCCCGTCCGTCACGAGCTCAAAATCGTTTCCGAAAGCAGCCAGGAAACTCGCCCGCAGCGATGCAGAATCCGGTGGTGTAGAACGCCGCTTCTGCGCGATGGTTGAAGCGCAGCAGACCAACAAAGAAGCTGCGACCAGAACATTTCGAAGTCTCATCTTAGGTTGAACGGAGAAACGGGAACCGTCTTGCGGGAATGGGATGAACTCACTTCCCGCTTCGTTGTAGTTCCTTTCGGATGTTCATGAGGATTTCAAAGTAGCGCCAGGCTGCTGGTGCGTTGGGCTCTTGATGATGATCCGGCCGCAGGATCAAGTCGCCGGTCTGGAGGAGCACCTTCTTCACCTCGGGATTTTGGGTAACCTTGGCCCGGGTGGCCGCGACAATAAGCCGATAATGTCGTCCGGCTTGTTTCGGCCGGTATGCGAAACGTCTTCCTGCAAAACTGACCCACTCGATTTTCATTCTCCGCATATTCTCTTCCGCCAGGTCGCCGGCACGCTTGGCCTCGAACGCAGTCATCTGCGCCACCTGATCGCGAGTGTATTTCCACTTGAGGCCGGGAAACTTCGCGCGTGGATCCTTCGGCCCCTCGGGATACAACATCGCTTGCCAGAAGCCTTCTAAGCTCGCGTACCGTTTGCCATGAAATGTGAACGGCGTCGCCGCGAAATTTGAAAGTAAACCAAGTTCGTTGCGTTTCGAGAGAATAACTTCGTCGGGTTTAGCTGCTTGCGGCAGGATCTCCCAATCGAACTTGAATCGCTCTTCGATTGACTCCCACCATTCCGTCGGATATCCCGCAGGTACTACTCTTACAGCACATTCAGCCTTGTTACGGCACACTTTCGGAAAGTTGCCTATTTCAACGGTGGCCGCAACTGAGTTCTCGCTTGGGAAAATCCTAACGTCGATCGAACTCGTGCCTGGGCCGCGAGTGATCCTCCCGCCTTTAACGCTCCAAGTGTACGTCGGCTCGTAACTCGGCGTGCCAACTACTACATTCGCGGTAAATGTGACCTGAGAGTCATTAATTACATCGGGGCAAGTTACAGCAACGATTGGGCACTGATCGGGCGCCGGCTCACGTGAATATTTGTGCGGCGCCATGAATAACGCTAACACTGTTACGAGCAGCGAAATCGTGTAACGAATCATTCTTGTTACTCGGAACCGTAAAGCCTCAATCGGATTCAGGCAGCAATCCAAAAACAATTAGTGAACCAACCGGACGATAACCTCGGTTCATAACGGTGCAGCAATAATGCTCCAACTGGTCCGCGGTCGCGTAGCGTGTACGGGCGCGGATCAGTTTTTCGTGAGAAATATAAACGGCATAGCCATTGCCCACGAGTAGCGCAACGTCATTCTATACCGGAGGAACCTGATCGATGAGTAAAAAGAGCATTGGCAAACTTACGATATTGTTCGCGATGTTGAGCAGTTTTGGCACGATTGGACTCGCACAAAGTCCTGCGCAGGAGATTAAGGTGACTGTGCTCCCGGCCTTCACAGTCGAGGAGCGCGTGGCCAACGAAATGAAGGAAAAGGAACTGCGGAAAGCGGCTGAAGAAAAGCTTGCCGCCGCGGAATCCGCAAGAATCGCCGCGACAAATCCCAAAACAGTACTGGCTCGCGCGCGCACGCTCTTCATCTCTTCTGACACCAAATTCTTTGAAGAGGTGCAGTTGCAGAATGCGCTGCGCAATCACGCCAACATGGAGAGGTTGCAACTGGCGATTGTCGATGGTTGGGCCAAGCGGGATGTCGCCGACATCTTCATTGAAATCGATCGGCCGCTCTTTACCTACACCTTTACCTACGAGATGCTCGATCGGAGCACGGGGATCATTCTGGCGACCGGCAAAGTGACTGCCTTTGACAGCAACGAAGCGGCGCCGATGCTCGCCGAAAAGATCCTCGAGGTGATTAAAAAAGCAAAGGCCGAAGCTAATCCGAAAAGATAGCTCACTCAAACCAGAGCACCCTGATCGGGTTCAGCCGCGGAGTGGATCGGCGTCATTAAGATGAAGCTCTCACGAACACCGGGGCCATTTCAGAGCGCTTCTCGCTGGTCAGTCGCTTCACTCCGGCGCCATCGGATCGCATCAGATAGATATCATAGTTTCCCTGCTCGTCGGTGCCGTCGTAGGTGATCCATTTTCCGTCAGGTGACCACGCGTGCCACACCTCATCCAACTTGCCACTCGTCAGTTGTTTTAGTCCGGAGCCATCCGGCTTGATCGTAAAGATGCTGTAGTTGGCTTGTCGCTTTGAAGCGAAGGAAATTATGTTGCGGTTCGGCTCCCAGAAGGGCGCGGAGGCGTGAAAGGCATTCTTGTCAGTGTCTTTTTCATCCTTCGGATAGTAAGTCAGCCGGCGAAGGTTCGCGCCGTTGTCATCCATGATCCACAACTCGTCATATTCACTGCGCTTTGAACGAAACACAATCTGTTTGCCGTTGGGAGAGAATGCCGGGTCGTTGTCATAGATGTCATCGTTAGTGAGACGTTTCAACTCTTTGCCGTTGCGATCGATCAAGTAAAGCTCGTGACGCTTGCCGTCTTTACCCGACGAAACGACAAACTCGGTGGCGTTCTTACGACTGCTAACCCACGAATCTTCCACTATAAAGTTGCTAATCTTCCGAACGTTGCCGCCGTCCCCATCCATTTCGTAAAGAAAGTATTTGCGCCGCGTAGAGTCCCGGTCCGAGACGAAGTAAAGCTTGTCTCGATAGGCATAGTAAACCCAGTCGACACTTTTGGAATTGGTGATGTTCCTTTGCCCAGTGCCGTCAAGATTCATCACAAAGATTTCGTAATCGCCGCCACCAATATTCACGTTGTAAGCAATTTTCAGCTCGCCGGCTTTAGTTTTAGCCGGTCCGCTCGCGTTCGGCGCCTGATACGCAAATGCGCCGATGAGAAGTACGAGCGCTGCCACAATATTCAGTTTCATAAATCACCTCGAACTTGAAGCGTCGGTACGCATGCCTCCGGGCATGCAGCACGCCGGAGGCGTGCGTACCTTAGCGAAAAAGCGATCCCGACACTAGCCTTCTCTCGCGGTCTTGTATTGGAAAAAATTAACCTAGGTGAATTGGAATGTGTTCCGGACTCGCCTTGATGCGTGCGTCACTCAAACCGGAGCGCCTCGATCGGATTCAGCCGCGCTGCTTTCCAGGCGGGCCACAGTCCGAATCCGACGCCCAGTCCGACAGAAACAACGAAGCCGACGATCGGCGCCCAGAGCGGAATGTAGGTAGGCATGATCGTTTTGATTAGCAGCGCGATGCCTGAGCCGAACAGAATTCCGACCAACCCGCCAAGTCCTGTCAGCGTCGCTGCTTCGATCAAAAACTGAACGATGATGTCGCGGCGGCGCGCGCCGATGGCTTTGCGCACACCGATTTCCCGGGTGCGCTCAGTCACGCTGACCAGCATGATGTTCATGACACCGATTCCGCCGATTAACAACCCCACACTTGAGATCGCTACCATCAAAGCGAACACGCCACCCGTAATTGCTTTAAATTGCGTGATGATCTGTTCGGAAGTCGAGATACCGAAATTGTCCGGCGCGCCGAACGCTACCTTTCGCCGGCGGCGCAGCAGGTCCCGCACCTCTTCCACGGCTTCATTCATCATGCCGGGCCGCGCCTGCGCCATGACGAAATTGTCGTTAACGTCGGGATAGAGTTTTCGCAACGTTAGGTAAGGCATGTAGACGGCTTTGTTTTCGTTGTTCGGATCTTCACCGCCCGTGAGAAACACGTCGCGTGCCGTCAGCACGCCGATGACGCGATACAACCGGCCGTTGATAGTGACGCTTTGATCAATCGCATTGGAAAAAGGAAACAGAGTATTCGCGACATCGGGGCCGATCACGACAACGCTTGCGTGCCGCGCGTTGTCTTCCTCAGTGAAGTAGCGGCCTTCGGCGATGTTCGTGACGCCCATTCTGAAGTAAGCCGGCGACGCGCCCTGGACCGACGCATTCGTCATTTCAATGTCGCGGTAGCGCACGTGCACACGTGGGGTAAAGCTGCCGCCAAAGAAATCAACCGGCGACATGAACGCAGCCGCATGCGCTACTGAAGGGCATTCGGTTTGAATTGCCATCGTGTCTTCGTACGATATCGGCTTGCGCTGCCGCTCTTCCTGCGTCGGATTGAAGTTGAAGCCGGGATCGAATCGGTAGATGTAAATGGAATTGGTACCGAACCCTTCGATCTCTTTTGAGACGCGCGTGTCGATGCCGGAAACGAAGGCCGCGATCACAATCACGGTCATCGTGCCGATGACGACGCCGAGAATCGTCAGCAGCGAGCGCAGCTTGTGCTGACGCAACGTGTCGAGCGCCATCCAAAGATTTTCCCAAATGTCGGAGTTGAAGAGTTTCACGTCCGTCGTCAGTTGTCAGTCGTCAGTGGTCAGTCGTCAGTCGTCAGTGGTCAGTCGTCAGTCGTCAGTCGTCGGTAGCAACTAACAACGGACTACTGACAACTGACCGTTTTTACGTTTCTGCCCTGAGCGCTTCAATCGGATCCAGCCGCGCCGCGCGCCACGCAGGATAGACTCCCGACGCCAATCCGACGCTCGCCGAAACAACCAATGCGGCGGTCACTGCCCCCAGCGGTAAAGACGTCGGCACAGGCGTGACCATGGCTACCAGTTTCGCCAGCGCGTACGCGATGCTGATCCCGATCGCGCCGCCGAACAGCGAGAGCATCGTCGATTCCGCCAGGAACTGCTTCAAAATGTCGCCGCGTCGTGCGCCAATGCTCTTGCGCAAACCGATTTCCTTTGTGCGCTCGGTCACGCTCACCAGCATGATGTTCATGATGACGATGCCGCCGACGACCAGCGAAATCGAGGTGACGCCGATGGCTGCGACTTGAATCGTCCCGAAAATCTTGTCGCGCAGCTCGTTGATTGCCGAAGGCGTAATGATGCCGAAATTGTCCTTTTCGTTCGGCCCCAGCCGCCGGCGAATCCGCATCACCGTGCGCGCTTCGTCGATCGCGTGCTGATACGTCTCTTCGCTGGTGGCCGTGGCGATGATGCCCAGCGAGCGGCGCGAACCGTAAAGCGAGAGAAAAGTTGAGAGCGGAACGGCCACATACATGTCGCGCGGCTGGCCAAAGACCGAGCCGAGGGCTTTGCCCACGCCGATTACCTGGAAGGCGTGACCGTCCATGCGAATGGTTTGTCCCAGCGGCTCAGATCGCGGAAATAATTTCTCGGCCACGTCAGCGCCGATAAAGCACACTCTCTTGCGTGTATCGTCCTCGCCTTTGTTGAAGTAGCGGCCGGTACCGGCGTCGATCCGTTCGATGTCGGCAATGTTCGCGGTGGTGGCGCTGATGCGCACGCGTGACAGTGTGGTCGAGGCATATTTAATGTCCCCGAGCACCTCGGCTTTCGCGCCCACATCGCCAATCGCGCCACCGCGAGCGCGCAGTGCTTCGACATCTTCCAGGCGGATGTCTTTGTTGCGACGGCGCGCCGCGTTGAGCGCCGCCACACTTGAGAAATCATCAATCGAAAACTTTCTCACCGCGAAAGCGTTCGTCCCGATATCGGCGATCTTCTCATCGACATAGTGATTGAAGCCTTCGACGAGCGATACCACCACGATCACCGTCGCCACGCCAAAAATCACACCGAGCAAGGTGAGAAACGACCGCAGTTTGTGCCCGAGAATCGCGGCGAGCGCCAGTCTTAGTGCTTCAAGAAAAGGCATAAAAACCGCCCAAAGAATACAGCTTTTTACGGATTGAGTGAGATTGAAGTTTCAGAGGAGCTCTCATTCACACCTTGCTTTAGCAAGGTGGCTCAACCGCTGAGAACACAAACAGAAACCGTTTCAACGGTTTCCGGCTGGAACCCGTTGAAACGGCTGAAAACTAACCCGGATCTGCAACACCTCGCTTAAGCGAGGTGTGAATGAGATCTCTGCGATCCCTAAAGCTTACCGGCCTTCATGTCAGCGACGCGCTTTTCAAAGGCGGCCGTGTTTGCTTTGTCTGCTTTGCCTTTGGCGATGGCAGCGTCGGCCACAGTTATCGCTTCGTCTTTTCTGCCGGCGGCCCAAAGAATGTTTGCCTTGGACGACAGGTTCTGAAACGTCTCTTTGGTTTTGATCGACTGATCGATGAACTTCAGCGCCTCGTCGTAATTCTTGTCACCGAGGTAAGTCAACGCCACTTGTCGCGTCAACAGCTCATTAGTCGGGTTCGCGGCGATCAGTGCGTCGGCCTTCGCGCGCCATAAGGCTTTGACGTCTTTCACCTCGACCGTGAAAGGAACGCTTATTTTTTCCCATCGAAGAACGACCTTTGCCGAACTCGGACCGACCGGCTCAATGCTGTACCCCAACCATTCCTGACTGTCGGCCGCCGCCTCCGGCTTTGTCTTCACGCGGAGCACGTCCTTCTTGCTGTCGTAGTTGAAGCTGCCCCACTGCCCGGGATCACTATTAAAGATGATCGTCCACTCGTCCTTGCCCGGGATCGTGTGCAGACTGTATGACCCCGCCTTCAACGGTTGGCCATTGATCGAGACGTCGTCAGTCACTTGAAACAGCGTCGCTTCGTTCGCACCCGCGCGCCAGATGTGGTTATACGGAACGATCGGTTCGCCGGGCTTGCGCTCGTTCTGATTGTCGAGAGTGGCCTCACCGGGCGCGCGCGATTCCATCCCGGCCGGCGGGTCGCCCCAAATCTTCCGGCCTTTAACGCCAGGACGACTGTAGGTAATGGTCACGTCCGTCACCCCGAACGTCTGCATGACGCTGGCCTTTTGGCTCGGGCGAATTGGCTTAACCGTAACCGGTGGCTGTTGCGCGAATGCGGTCACAACGGACGCGAGTGTGAACGCAAACGTCGCCATCAAGAGAGACAATCGTTTAAGAGAAATCATCGCGGGCACTCCTTAGAAAGTGAAATTTGTGCGCGCATTATCCACCGCGGCGCACGACTCGGCAAGACTAGCGGCGAATTTGGCCGAACAATTCACAACTTTTTACAAACCATGGCGCGGGAAGAAGCCGCGGGCTAGTGGCCTCTGAATTTCTCGCCGGCCTCAACCGCCACCGGCAGAATGTTCTGCTGGGGCGGCAGCGGGCAAGTGGCGTAGTTCGTGAATGCGCAGGGTGGACTGTAAGCCTTGTTGAAATCGATCACGATACGATTGTTCGCGTCCGGTGGATCGATGTAGAGATACCGGCCGGCGCCATAAGTCTCTTTGCCGCGCGTGGCATCCGCGAAAATCATGAAGAACTGCGGATTCCCTTTCTCTGTAATCGCGTCCAGCCGATAGGTCTTGCCGCCAACTTCGAACGCAACCGCGCCGGGCGACGGTTCATCCGTCTCCATGTTCAGCACGTTCAGGATCGGAATAGGACGCGGCGGATTGTAGGGTTCAAAGCGCGCTTCGATACGCCACTTCGGATCGGTGGGAAAGTATTCAAGTCCGCGGAAGCCGGCTCGATCAGGATCGTCTCTGTCCTTGACGCGCAGGCCGAGCTTGTCTTCGCGCTTGATGATCTGAAGGGTCAATGAACCGGCCCGCACAATCGTCGGATTTTCCTCAAGATCGTTTTTTAGTTCGACTGAAGAAATCGGCGCGTCGTCAACGATGAACTTTTTTATGTGCGGCGTCTGAAAGGTGACGACGCCATTGGCCAGCACAAACTCGCCTGCGCGTGGGGGGACTTTCGGCACAACAATATCGTTCGACGCGTCGCTGCCAAAAGTGTTCTTCCCTTCCTTCAGCCAAAACAATCCAATCAACGAGAGCCAGCCGCTCTCGCTGGTGAGACTTGCGAGTCGCTTCGCACGCCACTCGTCGAGCTCTTTCGCATAAGCTTGCTGATCAATCTGTGGCGGCGCGGGTTGCGGCGCGCGCGAGCATGAAGCCACAAACAACAATGCCACGCCGACGGCGATGCACAGCTTTCGAGTGCTGATAGCTTTCACGGTTTGGAATCTTGCCTGAATCGTCGGACGAGCGGCAAACAGAAAAGCGCCCCGCCAATCTTGCGAACTGGCAGGGCGTCGACTTCCGGGTAGGTTCGGGTATTACAGGGGTGACAAAGCAAAAGACTTGAGAATCGTCACTCACGTCCGATCCTGTACTACGAGGTGCATTGACGGGCGAGATAAGTCCACGGCGAGGTACGAATAAAAAAACCGCCGCTTTCGCTTTGCCTCAGCACACGACCGTCGTTGCGTTATCACACTGTCAAATACCTGAAGCTTGACTCGGCTTAAGGCGCAATCTATACCCATTCCAAACCCTAGTCAAGCTAAATTCCATAAAAATGTGACAGGTCTGTGACAGGCTGGGGCACGAGTCGTTACTTACCTTTTCGGGTCTGAACCAGCCGATAGGCCTGCCGGCGAACACCCTCCGAAATGTTCCGATTCTCTGAGAGCGCACTAAGATCCTTCATCTGAATGCGCGGCAGGATTTGAATCGCCGTGGCCATCGGCGTTCGCGGATTGCGTGCCAGGTTATGAATGATGGGATACGAGCGCGTCCAGGCGCGGTTCATGCCGATCATCCGCAGCACTTCATCGGCAACCGTTCGCATGCTGGCAATGTTCTCAATTTCTTTATCGCTAATGCGTGGGTTGTGAATGACCGCGGTGGCGACGACCCGGTTTGAGTCACGAATGAGAATGCCGCGCGCTTCGCGATCACCCTTTAACGCAAACTTCACGCGATCTTTCACCGTCATGAACATGAGACGTCGAATCAGCGAGATGCGTTCAGGCGCGATCTCGCCGGCGTCAAGACGCTCCGCATTGAGCACCGCCTGCGCGTTTGCCGTTGTCTGTTCGGCTGCTTCGACGAGCAACTCTTCGAGCCGTTCGCGCGCGAGCCAACTGTCGTCGATGTCCTCATCCGAAACTTCAAGGTGCTGCGCCAGCAGCCAGGCGTCATCGGCTGACAACTCACCATCCAAAGGAGCCAGCTCTGCCGACTCGAAGAATTCGGCGGCAGCATTATTACCCCGGGCCCGCAGCTCCTCGGCGATTTGCCGGGCGCCACGTTCTTTCTCAAAGAATTCGCGTTGGGTCTCTTTGGCGCGCCGTTCCGCCTCGGCGGTGCGGGCCGCATTCTGAAGAATCGCATCGATAATTTCCGGGGCGCGGATCAGGCGCTGCTGATTCAGTGTGATCAGTTCGATTACTGAGCCGTGCGTGCTGGAACCCGCGAGCAATGCGATGGCGGCGTCAGGAGTGTTCGCATGCGTCGCGATCGATTCGTGCAATTCGCGATCGGCGTTGTTTTTACCCGCCAGGTAACCGAGGACTGACGCGGGCGCGTCAGCGGATTTCGCAACAGCCAAAATGTCTGGGGCGGATTGTTCGTCAAGCGTTGCCTGCGCCGCTTGCGCGACTGCAGCGTCAGAATCGTTGCGCAGGTGCACCAGCACCTCGAGCAAATCCGCTTGCGTCAGCGGGAACAGACCGCGAGCCGCCGCCATCCGCGCTGCTGGCGGCGCCGAATCGGAGATGATCGATTGCACGACGGGATCGTCTGAGGTTTGGTCAGCGGACACTAAAAGCAGTGTAGCGTAACTGCGATTCGTTGCGGGAAGATTTATCTCTCCTTTGGAACGTGGCCGCGCTCAATCGGTTACCGAATTCCGAGTTTACTGCTGCTGACGTTATACTCGACACACATTCAAAATATCGGAGTGAACAATGTTTACTAGAGTAGCCGCGCTTCTCATCGTTGCCAGCCTGTTTGTGATTACGCCATCTCAACCGCGACCGGGAAGAAAGACACAGACGCCCTGGCCAGCCGGATACTGGCCGCACGAAAAAAGCCAGCCGATCATTGAAAAGACGCAGACGATTCGGCTGGCGCCGGATCTTTCGCGTTTTTCCGCGGGTGAAAAACTAGCGGTCCGGAAGTTACTCGCAGTCGGCGAAATCTTTCAGAAGCTGTACGAAGATCAGCGGCACGCGCAGGCGTTAAGCGCTTATGAAAAGCTTTTCCAGTTGCACATGCGGGTCGGCAATCCCGCGCCCACGGAAAATCTGCTCACTCTTTATCGATTGGCTCAGGGACCGATCGCAACCACGCTCGAAAACAAGCGTGAGCCGTTCCTGCCTGTCGAGCCGACCGTGCCGGGAAAGAATGTGTATCCCTGGGGCGTGAAGAAAGAAGAGATCGAGGCGTTCCTCGCGAGCCATCCCGATCAGCGTGAGAAACTCATGGATCTTCGCGGCGTAGTCCGCGCCGGGATACAGAAGAGCCTGGCTGAAGATCTCGCCAAACTACGACAGTACCCGGTGCTGGACACTCTGCATCCCGGGCTGCGCGGCGAATTGGAAAGACTTCAAATTGAAAAGCGGCGGCATGTCTTTCGCGCGCAGCTTGGCGCCTCGCAATGGGGATTCTACGCCGTGCCGTATTCCGTCGCGTACGCGGACCAGTTAATGAAAGCTCACGGCCTGCTCAACGAAGCGGCAGAACTTCTTGAAAAAGACGACGAAGAGTTTGCGAGGTTCCTGCGGAACCGCGCGCGCGATTTGCTGTCCGACGATTATGAATCAGGCGACGCGGCATGGGTGACCGGTCGTTTCAAGAACATCAACGCGCAAATCGGATCATACGAGACGTACGACGACGAACTGTACGGGGTGAAGACTTTCTTTGGCGTCAGTTTGTTGGCGACGCGGCCACAGGAGACGACGGCGCTGCGACAGGCGATGAAGGGTTTGCAGGCGCTGGAAGACTCGTTGCCGTACGAACATCACAAGAAGGTCCGCGAAGACATTCCGGTCGGCGTCTACGACGTGATTGCGGATTTTGGCCAGACGCGCGGCGGCAACACGGCCACGATCTTGCCGAACGAAAGTTATCTCGCGCGGCGCTACGGACGCACGATCCTTCTGCGCGCGAACATCATGCGCGATCCGAATATTTTCGAGAGTACGAACCGAACTCTCGCGGCGGCGGTCGGTGAAGAACAGGCCAAAGCACTGACTAACGACGGCAACTTCTATCGCACTCTGTGGCACGAAGTCGGCCATTATCTCGGCGTCGATCGCACAAAAGACAATCGCGACCTCGACGAGGCTTTGCAGGACAACGGGAACACCATGGAAGAGATGAAGGCGGATCTGGTTTCGCTGTTCGTGGCCGAAGCTTTGCGAAAGCAGGGTTATTACACTGAGGCACAACTGCGCAGCGTTTACGCCGGCGGCATCCTGCGCGTGCTGCAAAACAACAAACCGCGGCGCGACCAGCCGTACCAGACGATGCAGTTGATGCAGTGGAATTTCTTTCTCGAGAACGGGCTGCTGAGTTTTGATGCGCGCACGGGTCTGATGCGGATTCACTACGACAAGTACCATGACGTGGCGGGCAAGCTTCTGCAGAAAGTCCTTGACGTGCAATATCAGGGCGACAAAGCGGGCAGCGATCGATTCATCGATCAATACGCGGTCTGGAGAGACGATCTGCACGGCGTGGTCGCCAAGAATATTCGCGACACGCAGACGTACCGGTTCAGGCTGTTCAAGTATGCGGCGTTGGGCGAATGAGAGTTTGAAGCCCGCGAAGCGCGGCGAGAGCATAAAGCCTGGGGTGAAGCGAAGCGAACCCCAGGGAACTCAGGAGATCTCATTTTAGCCCGCGAAGCGGGCGATAGTCGGTAGGAATATTTGAGAACGCACGCCTCTTGCGAATGATCCGCTTCCGCACGCTCCGCGTGCTCTTCACCTGGCCTTAACTCCCCCTGGGGTTTCGCTTCGCTTCACCCCAGGCTCTATGCTGTTACCCGCTTCGCGGGCTTGTATCCGAGTACTCACTAAAGAATTTCAATATGACAACAGCGCGGCGCGAAATCTTTCTCACACTGGCGCGTTGCCTTAAACTGCAATGCCCAGTTTGCGGTCGTGCCTCGCTCGTGCAGCGGCCTTTTCACGTAAAGCATCGATGCGACGTTTGCAGCGCGCTCTTTAAACGCGAAGAGGGATTCTTTGTCGGCGCGATTATGGCGAACGTGGTCGCCACCGAAATGTTTATTCTCGTGATGTATTTCGCCTTACTCCTCGCGAGGTTTGGTGATCAGCCAATGCTGACGATTCTATTTGTGGTGGCCGTCGGCTTTCCGCTGGCGTTCTACCATCACGCCTGGGCTTTTTGGCTGGGAATAGATCACTTGATTGAAGGACTTCCGGTTGAAAGTCAGAACCACCCGCGTAAGTGGGTGGGTTAAAGGTTAATTGAGGATTGACGGCTTGACCCACCTGCTTACGCAGGCGGTACTGACAAGTAGGGCCCGAGCGCGCGCCGCAGATCGTCCGGAACGGGAAGGGGTTTCAGGTTCTCGCGATCGGTTGCGACGAGTACAAAATGCGCGGTGGCCATCAGCTTCTCTTCGATCTCGCCGGCTTCATTCTTCTTCCGCACTTCGAAATTCAAACGCAGCGAACTCTTGCCTATCCTGGCCACGTAAACGCTGACTTCGAGCAGGTCATCCATCTGCGCCGCGCGATGAAAATCGCACTCTAAATGCACGCGCGGCAGCCAAATGTTTAGTTCATCGAAGACCTTGCCGTACGGCAGCCGAACCGCGCGAAACAATTCAGTCTCGGCGATCTCAAAGAAACGAATGTACGAGCCGTAGAAAACAATTCCCGCAGCGTCAACGTCGCCCCAGCGGACGCGCTCTTCGATGGTGAACTTCTTCGATTGATTCATCGCGTCATTGTTTCATTGATTCAATGAACAAATGAGTCAATGGATCAATTTCGCGAGAAATCCGGATAGCGCTTTATTGAAAATCTCAGGCTGTTCCATATTCGTCATGTGCGCTGCGTCTTCGATAATTTCGAGACGCGATTCGCGAATGCCTCGGTGCATGAATTCGGCGTCCGCGACTGGCCGGATTGAGTCTTCACGGCCGACGATGATTAAGGTCGGTACATTAATCTTCGCCAGGTCGTCCGTGTAATCGCGACGCGCCGCCATCCCACGTTGCGCCGCCGCCGCGCCGTTCGGATCGGATCTCGTAATCATTGTGCGAACACGCTTGACGACGTCCGGCTTCTCGGCGAGTGTCCGCGGCGCGAGCAGTTTGGGTAACGTGGCAATACTGATCGGCACCATCCCGGCGCGAAGCATCGTCTGCACTTGCTGTTCGCGTCCCGCTTTCTCCTTTTCATTGTCGGCCGGTGCCCGTGTTCCGGCCAGGACTAAGCCGAGGACCCGCGTCGGGAACAGATACGCGAATTCGAAGGCAACGTAGCCGCCCATCGAAAGCCCGCAAACAACGGCTTGCTCCACGCGCAGATGATCGAGCAACGCCGCAACGTCGCGCGCCATATCAGCCATCGTAGAGAGTGGCCCAGACTTCAGTCTGTGGGCTTCCTCAGCAGACTCACCGACTAAAGTCGGTGCCACAGTCTCGCCCAGGCCTCGTAGATCAGGTGCAATCGCGCGAAAGCCTGCGGCAGTGATCGCCTCAAGCTGCTCGCTCCACATTGATTTGTCGAACGGATAGCCGTGCAGCAAAACTACGGGGATGCCTTTGCCGCTTTCTGTGAATGGGATCTCAGTTCCGGGCACGGGTCTGATTATGCCTCAGACCAAAAAGAAATACCTCGTTAGTCGTGCGCGATCCGCCGTTTAGCTTTTCTTGCGCGCCGTGATTAAGTTGGCAATGGAAGCTTTGAAGAAGTTTAAGCCGTTGACGCCGAAGCGCCCTAGTTATCCCGTGTACAAGTGCGCGCCTGGAGCAAACTTGACTTCCTTCTTGACCGGGAACTGTTTCGACGGAAAGGTGGCGAAAAACCTAAGGTTGCTGCGATTCCAACGAAAAGAGGTTCAGTTGGTGAGCTTCGTCGGTTGATGAGTCAGGGTCATCGGTGCTTAGTTCCACATCGGGGAGTCTTACCCAAATGATCGCGCCCGATGGATGCTTGTACGGGATGGGTTCCTCGAGAGGCTCCGGGTTCTTGAGGACCCAGGCATAAGTCTTCTGGTACGGCAGGCTCTTAAATTCCGCAGCGTCTGACCCGGAGATCGACGCGTTGTCCTGAATGTCTGACAGGGTCAGTGGACCGATTACATCGACCAAATCGCAGGTGCCAACGATCTTGCCTGAGCCACTCCGGATAAGAGCAATGTGACCTCGCACATTCGTGTTGGTTCCACGAATCTCCCAGGATTTCCTGCCCGCCAAGATCTGCTCGATCCAGGGACTTCTAATCAATAAGCCTCTCATGACGATTTACTTCACCGGAAATCCTAACAAATGGTCATTCCCGAGATCAATTCTATTCGCCGACATTGAAATAAATTATCGTCATTGGCTGCATGGGGTCGATTCTTCCATAGAATTTGCTCAAATCTGCTTCGAGCGCCTGATATGAATCAAAGCCTTCCATCGCCGCGTCTTCGTCGTTGAGGTTGCCGTAGCGTCGAGTGGGGTCCACGCTTGAGATTCGTGCGGTAATCCTCTCATGTCCATCAGTAAGTTCGATCGTGTCACCCACCACGCTGGCCAGGCCCATGCGGATTGTGCATTTCTTCCTTCCGATTTTTGCCCATTCCAGATCTTCAGTGGAAATCTTGATTCTGCCCCGATAGGTGATGTTGCGGTTTACGATTGACATTCTGTCCCTTTCCTTCGTAATAAGCGAAGTTCTCTTTCGCTCTGACGTCGGCTAGAGTTTGAACCCGATTCTCCCCGTAAGCAGCAAGCCGGTCATGATTGCCAAGAGTATGGCAATTGTACCGAAGATAATACCCACAGTGGGATTCTTGTCCCATAACTTAACGACGAACAACAACAAGACGGCCGCCACCGTTCCGGTCACCAAGGCGACCCAAACCTTGGCCGGGCGCTTACTGATCCTGAAGTTCTGATCGAAGCTTGCGCCCAACGGCCAGGCATCGGCGCCTTTGTCGGCGCTGAAAGTAAGTATCGCGGCTTTTTCATCCAACTCGTCGTATCGTTTAGCTCTGATTTTGAGTCCTTCGCGAGTGTATTGACGAAGACGTACGGACTTGTTCCCCTCAATTTGAAGTGGGCCGTTCTCAGCACTTTCAATGTTGAGGTAGCTTTCTGCTCTGTCATCTCGGGCTTTTGAAGGTGGCGGACTGGCGCTAATCACTTCAACCGAAAAAGTTTCGTTTTCGTAGACGTCATAGACTGCCTCCACTTGGCGAACTTCAACCGAGGCTCCCCTCGTCTGTTTGTCTTCGATGTATGTTGGAGCTATCGGTCGACCTATTAAGCCACGGTACGATCCGGTAAGCCGGAAAAATGAATCGCCGGCAAACTGGGACGGCGGAGTTCCCAATTTATCAACTATGGCCTGCCAGTTCTCGCTTTCCCCTCCCCGTTGCAGCGATTCGAACGCCGTTAGGTCATTTGAAAGCGTCACCCATTTGTCAAAAGGAACCTCAGCGGCGGCGGCCAGGGGAGTCAGTATCTGTGTCAGAGCTGTTTGGTCGACGTTGGGATATCCCAACAGTTTGAAGTCAAAAAAGTAGTTTGCGGCTTCCGGCGAAGGGGTCAGTTGCATTTCCGCGAGTCTCGTGGGCACCCAAAGCATTTCGCCAAAAGGCGGGGACGGCTTGGCAGTGCCGCCGGCGGGTAAGCCACCGTGCCGTATATCACCTTTCACGTACTGCTTCCATTGACCATAGACGAGCAAAACAAGAGCGGGCGCGGATTCCGCATGCTCCGCGGCAAACTTGGCGGCTGTGGACAAATACTTTTCTCGGTATTCATATCTCAACGTTGCGCCGGCGGGCAACGCCAAAAGATTGTGCACATCAAGATAGTATTCGCGCCTAGTGCTCGTATCGAAAATGACCCAGAAACGCGTTTTATCTGAAAACATCGTGGGCCTCCTTCATGGTTCCATCTTTTCACCAGGCCTGAGCTGTTCAGTAGTAAAGGATCTAAGCCGTGCTAGAGTTTCAGCGTGTTGTGCCCTCTTGCTTAACAGAACAACTTTCCAATATTCGATTGCGTCGGATGTGGACAGTTTATCTTTCGGAGCTGCCTCGCCACCCGTTTTGAGGCGGCTGAGGGCTTTTTCGGAAAGCACCCCAAAATAAATAGCTTTTTGAAGACCCAAACGTGCCAAGGGTTCGTAAGGCAGGTCACACACTCTCAATGCCTGGTTCAGTATTCGCATCGGTCTCAAGGAAAACTCTCCCTGTCGGACCCCGCCTTGAGAAGATGCCAATAGGCGAGCCGCACGCATCGTATCTGCGCTAAAAAAAGATATAGTGTAGCCCACAGTCTCACCAATATGGCGATACAGACCGCCAGGTCGCACCATAATGCGATTGAATATGGGGCAATGTAAGCCAGTGGCGCATGAAGTGCCCACGCCCAGCAACGGGGCTCCGTACTTTCTCCGAAATTCTTTTCTAAAAGGATCTGTCATTGCCAGCAAAGCCATGAGCTTGCCCCCGAGGAGAAACGAATACGGTGGCACAGACACACAAAGCGCCAGGTCCATGATGCGCTTCAATCCCGTCTCCTTAAGGTTCTTGGAATCCCGGCCGACCCAACCAAGATAAGTGTCTCTGCAACCTAGCGTATACATACTGCTTGCTAAGCCGATTGCCCCCATCACGGTTCTTTGGTCACGTTGCGAATCGTCGTATACCAAGGCGCTAATCCGCCGGCCAATTCTTTGTCCGCTCGGAACTGACTGTAAAAGACCGCAATACCTGAATATCTCAAAGTCTTCATCCGTGCGACAGATGTGAATTCTCGGCGAGATGCTTTCAATTCTCAGATCAGCTCCAGAGATAAAAAGTCTCTTCATCCCGGATCGCTCAACTCGGTCAATAAATGATCTCGCGGCACGAAGTTGTGCCGATCGAGTTAACTCCATGTACTTCGAAATCCCGTCCGTCGTGCCATCTGGAATCCTGGCCAAAAATCTGATCGTGCCGTTGTCGGTTGTACTTCTGGCGTTGATGTTAACTGAACGCAGATCACGAGCTAGACATAACAGGAATTGTCTTTTCCGAGTACTCCAAGAAGTTCTTGCCCTGATGACTCTCATCGATAGTCAGCCGCAAACAAAAGACTAAGAATAGAACGACTGGGCCTGATCAATTGGGCTGGATCTAGCGAGTGAGCAGGGCTGGCTGCCTGGCTCGTGAGAATTCAGCCAGTCAAACACCCCGGACGTTAATCCCACGCTAGTGGATTGTCAATATTATGCGCTGGCTTGTTGCGCGCCCACGAGAAGTGAGTGAGATTGACTTAGACTACCGCAACCATTTGGTTTACGGCGGCACCTTGCCCGTTTTCAGCATCGACGACGGACACAGTTTTTCGACCGCGCATTCTTCACACAACGGCCGCCGTGCTTTGCAAACCCTGCGGCCGTGAAAAATCAGCAGATGCGAAAAGATGATCCAATCCTTCTTCGGCACCAGCTGCATGAGGTCTTTTTCGATCTTGACCGGATCTTTTTGACGAGTGAGTTTCAGCCGTTGAGATAGCCGGCTGACGTGCGTATCAACGACGACGCCTTCCGCGATCCCGTAAGCAACGCCCAAAACCACGTTCGAGGTCTTACGCGCAGCCCCAGGCACGCGTAACAACTCTTCCATCGTCCGCGGCACCTCGCCGCCAAACTCTTCGATCAGAACTTTGCACGCGCCCTGAATTGACTTGGTCTTGTTCCGAAAGAACCCGGTGGTCTTGATGTCTTGTTGCAGCTCAGTGTCGCGGACTTTCAGATAGTCTTCGGGCTTGCGGTATTTGCGAAACAGATCGGCGGTAACTATGTTGACGCGTTCGTCGGTGCACTGGGCGGAAAGAATCGTCGCGATTAAGAGTTCGAAAGCGTTCGAGTGATTGAGCGCGCATTTCGCGTCAGGATGCGCGCGTTTGAGCAGCTTGATGATCTCCTGAGTGCGAGCCTGGCGTTGGGATTTAGATTCGCGCATACGTCCCCTGCGTCGCAGACGTCTCATATGTCACATGGGACCAATGGGGCGCATGTGACCCATGGGACTCATTTCAATTTCCCCGTCAGCATCAGCGCCAGCATCTTCCAATCACCCATGAATGACCAAAGCGGATACGTGAAGGTCGCGGGCCGGTTCTTCTCAACAAAGAAATGCCCAATCCAGGCGAACCCGTAACCCGGGACGAACGCCAGAGGAAACAGCCACCACTTGCCAATCGCGATGAACAGAATCAGGAGTGCGATGCCGGTGAATGACCCAACGGCATGCAGCGCGCGCGTCAACGGTTTGCTGTGCTCGTTCAGATAGTACGGCCAGAAATCCGAGAACGATTGAAATCTCTTCGCGACCATCAGATGGGTCGCCATTCTAGCAGAAACTCCAAACTGGTTGAGTGAGCGCGTTCCAACTGTCATTCACAACTCGCTTTAGCGAGGTGACACAGCGACGTTTCCAACCTTGTTTACCGTTTTCAACGGTTTCTTTCCCAAAGCCGTTCAAACGGCTAATTATGAAGTGAACATCGCGCACACCTCGCTGAAGCCAGGTGTGAATGAGACCGAGCCACGCACTTGACCGTTCGTACATCCAAAGGCAAGATCAGGCGCTATGTTTTTCCACCCGGTGTTTTCTCCCGGCTTTTTGCGAAAGCTTTTCCACTGCATCTTCGTAGTCGTTATCGCCTCGACGCTGCTGCTTCCTGCGGTTCAGCCGGCCCACGCCCAGACCTACGAGAAGGAACTCAACATTGGCGCCAAATCTACGCTGACAATTAAGAACCGCAACGGCCGCGTTTCCGTCATCGCTTCAGACGACGAGGAACTAAAGCCTCTGCTGCAAGCAACTTCGCCCGGTGCACCAATCGAGCGTCGCGACGTCAGCATCTCAGGCGGCGAAATTACCGTGCGCGACCGGCCTGCTCAGGATCGCATCGACGTGACCGTGCGCGTCCCGGCCCGCACTCGCGTGAAAATCGAAAGCGAAAGCGGAATGGTTGACGTCATCGGCAATCTGGCCCTGGCCGAGGTGACCACGAACACCGGCACAATTCACGCCGACGTGCCGTTGGATGACGTGAAGTTCAAGTTCCTCTGGCAGGCAAGCCGCCCACGTTTCCTGAGCGACGTCGAACTGCCAAAAGTTAAGGAGGGTCGGGCTGGATCGTATTCGATCTCAGGCAAACTGGGCGCGGGTGCAAAGAAAAACAAAGACAAGAAGAACGAACTCCCCGCGGCGGAAGCTGACGCAGATGGCGCTCCGAATCAACTCCCGGACGATCCGGCAGACGAAAACGGAAAAAAGTCGGACGACGAAAAGAAGGCTGCTAAAGAAAAGCTCGTGCAGTTGAATTTGACGACGCAGCGCGGCGTGATCCTGCTGAACGTCGATCCGAGCATGGCGCCGAATGATCTGCGCGAGCGTCCGCTGACGGAAGCCGCAAGAGCCATCGTGCGCAGCGGCGACGGCCCTTTGATCGACGCCATTCGCAAAGTCAGCCCGCGTCTGTTCGGTGATTACGCCAGCACGCTGCCGCCACCGCGCGAAGAACCATCGCTGGTCACAGTGCGGCCGCCGGGAGAAGTCGCGACTCGCGTAGCGCCGCAACTCGTGCGGGTGACTGCCAGCGTGACAGATCGGAACGGCCGCGCGATCGCCGGCCTGCGCACAAGTGATTTCACTGTTACCGAAGCCAGCGCGGAACGAAAAGTCGTAGACGTCACGCCGGCGACTGAGCCTTTCAATCTGATTCTTCTGCTGGATGTTTCCGGGAGCGTCGAAGAACGGATCGATTTCATTCGCAAAGCCGCGCGCGACTTTCTGAACACGGCCAGTCCGCAGGATCGGATCGCGATCATCGGCTTCCGCGACGACATTCAGATAATTTCGGATTTCACGACGGATCGGAGCCTGCTTTCGAAGAAGCTCGACGATTTCGATGCCGGTGGGGCAACCGCGCTTTTCGACGCGCTCGGGTACTCGCTGGTGCACACGTTGAAGCCTCTGCGCGGCGAGCGCACCGCGATCGTGATTCTCTCTGACGGCGATGACAACAGATCTTTCGTGCCGTTCCCCGCAATCCTGGAAGCTACGATCGAATCGGGCGCGCTGATTTACCCGCTGTACGTGCCCTCGGGTCTGATCCCGGAAGCTAGCGTGCCGAAACCGACACTCACGGTCGATCCGATGCGAACGCGTTACCTGACAATTACGACGCGCGCCGCGGAAGAAGGACAGAAACTCGCGCATGTTTCGGGCGGCGTGTTCTACTCGATCAAGCGTCTCGAGGAATTGCAGAAAGCGTACGACGATGTGGTTGCCCAACTGCGCACCGCCTACACGATCACATACTCGTCGGACGCGAGTGCGACTAACCGGCGTCTACGTGTACGGACAAACCGCGAAGGCGCATCGGTGAGATTGAGTCCGGCTATTTCGGCGCCAAATCAATAAGCCCGGGGTCCCAGTCCTTGCACGCCCAGCCATCAGAGATTTCCGACAACGAACTGCTCGCCGCGGTCTCGCGCGGCGATGAACAAGCGTTGGCGTCTATCTATGATCGCTACAGGCTAATCCTCTTTAGCCTAATCCTACGTATATTACATGACCGCCAGGAGGCGGAGGACGTGCTTCAAGAGACGTTTTTGCAGGTTTGGCGACGGGCCGGAGACTTTGACGCGGGGCGCGGGCGCGCGTTCACCTGGCTGGTTACCATCGCGCGTAGTCGCGCCCTGGATCGTCTGCGTGCTCTTGGTAGCCGGGCGAGAACCGCGGAAGAGGTGGTAGCGCATTCCGCAGAGGACCAGGCTGGTGATGCTGCCAAAGAAGCAGTCAAATCAGAGCAAGGGAAAATTGTGCGGAAAGCATTGATGGAGTTGCCCGAGGAGCAGAAACGAACGCTCTTTCTGGCTTACTTTGAGGGTCTCACCCAAAGTGAAATTGCCGCACGGCTCGGCGATCCTTTGGGTACCGTGAAGACACGGATGCGGGCGGGACTTATGAAACTACGAGAAGTTCTGCGCCAGGATTCACGCGGACTATAGATGATGGCACATCAGGAATACGAAGAGTTGCTGACTCTGTATGCGCTGGATGCGTTGGACGCTCCGGACCGGCGCCAGCTCGAGGAACATCTGGAGAGTTGTTCCGACTGTCGCGCAGAGTTGGCCGAGATGCGCGACGCTGCAGGTTTGCTGGCGCACGCTTCGACGGCCGCCGCGCCGCGGGCTGAAGTTCGCGAGCGTATTTTGAATCAGGTTCGGAGCGAGGCCCGCGGTCGCCAGGCTTCCGCTGAACCTTCCGCATCGGTAATAGAGTTTAGACCACGCGTATCTTCGAGTCCCTGGCCAAATCTTTTAAGGCTCGCGGCGGCGATTGCTTTCATTGCTTTGCTTGTTGGCGTTGGCGTGTTCTGGCGGCGCGACACCCAATCGCGACAGGAAGTCGCGCGGCTTTCGCAGCAACTCGATCAGCAGAACAGTGAGCTTAGTCGTGAACGTCAAGCACTTGCGCGTCAGCGGGAGGCGCTTGAATTCCTTCGGTCCCCCGGCATGAAGACGATGGACTTGGCAGGAACGCAGACTGCACAGTCCGCGCGCGCAACTTTTGTTTACGACCAGAAAACTGGACGCGGCATGCTGATGACTGAGGGACTGCCTATGGCCCCACCGGGCATGGCTTATGAAGTGTGGTTCATTCCTAAAGGTCAGTCGCCGATGCCCGGCAAGACTTTCACGGTAGATGCAGCGGGAAAGGCGATGATGATGGACGAAATGCCCGCGGCAGCGCGTGAGAACGCGGTCGTTGCAATTACGCTTGAGCCCGAGAAGGGATCGGCCTCTCCCACCGGCCCAATTTATCTCGCCAGTCCTGCTTCATGAATTCTCAGTCCGCGGAGCGGACGTCGGCATAAAGCCTGGGGTGGAGCGAAGCGAAACTCCAGAGACGGGTCGTCGTAAGAGGACGAGCCCGCGGAGCGGGCGAAAGCGCAAACGTCTGTCGCCCGCTCCGCGGGCTCTGCCCCTCTGCTGGTTCGTTTACCTGCGGCTTACGCCCCAGGCTTTATGCTGGCGCCTGCTCCGCAGGCTGAATTCGTCTTTCAAAAAAGCTCAGCGGACTAAATCCGATCCCGCCCTCACTCCCGTATAGCCTTCAGAAGTTCCAAATTCGAAGTCAAAAAGAGGAGACCAAAAGATGAAAAGGCTTTACGCCATTCTGTTTGCAGTTGCGGGAATTGCGCTGGTGAGTGCAAACGCTTCCGCGCAGATGATGAAAGAGAACCCAATGGTGGGCGGTGCGGCAATGTATCCGAGCAAGACAATTGTTGCCAACGCCGTAAATTCTGCTGACCACACCACTCTGGTTGCCGCGGTGAAAGCAGCGGGGCTGGTTGATACGCTTAACAGTGCGGGACCTTTCACGGTCTTTGCGCCAACCAACGCCGCTTTTGATCAGCTACCGGCGGGAACGGTGGACACGCTGCTTAAGGCCGAGAACAAGTCGATGCTGACCAAAGTTCTGACGTACCACGTCCTGGCCGGCAAGTACGATTCGAAGGCTTTAGCAAAGCTCATCAAGAAGGGTAACGGTAAGGCGTCGTTAAAAACTGTGAGCGGTGGCACTCTCACGGCGATGATGGATGGTGATAACATCGTCCTGCGAGATGCAAAAGGCGGCACATCGACCGTCACCACTGCGAACGTCTATCAGTCCAATGGTGTGATACACGTAGTTAACGCGGTGCTGCTGCCGAATTAACTTTCCGAACACCGGGTTGAAAACTATCAAGGCGGCGAGGCCCGAACGGTCTGGCCGCCTTCGGCTTTCCCCCTCTCCCTCTGGGAGAGGGTAGGGTGCGGGTTTAACGAGCTGTACGCCTCAAGCCCTCATCCCCAGCCCTTCTCCTAAAGGGAGAAGGGAGCAACATAACTTTTTACTCCAATCACGAGGTGAGAATCATGACGAAGAGAATTGCTCTAACCTTCTGTTTGTTAATGGCCATCGCCGCAGTCGCCGTCGCGCAGGCGCCCCAAACATCGACCCCTGCGTCAGTGGCTGCTATGCATGGCGCACAAGAAAAGAAGTCGTTGTACGCGCGGGTTGGTGGTTATGACGCGCTCGCGCTGGTAGTCGACGATTTCATTAAGCGTTTGGCCACCGATCCTAAATTTGCGAAATTCTTTTCCGGTTTCAGCGTCGATTCACAGAAGCGTCTGCGTCAGCACATTTTGGATCAGTTTTGTAAGGCCGCGGGCGGGCCATGCGAGTACGTTGGCCGTGATATGAAGACCACGCACACTGGCTTGGGAATTACCGAAGCCGATTGGGACGCGGCTGCTAAACACCTGGTGGCCGCGATGGACAAGTACAAAGTGCCTCAGGCCGAAAAGGACGAGTTGATGGCGTTTGTGGCGACGCAGAAGAAAGATATTGTTGAGAAGCCGTAGCTGTTTTCGACTGGAGCGCAAGCGTCCTCGCTTGCCTACAACTGAAGCATCTGCAACCGGGACGGTTGCGCTCCAGTCCTACAGCCGGCCACTGCTACCAATCGAATAAACGCCGGTGAGAAACGGATTCGTGCGGCGTTCTTCTCCGATGGTCGTCACCGGGCCGTGACCCGAATGAACTTCGACGTCGTCGCCGAGCGGCAGGATTTTGTTGAAGAGCGAATCCATCAGTTGTTCGGTCGAGCCGCCGGGCAAATCTGTTCTGCCAATTGAGCCGGCAAACAAACAGTCGCCGACGAACACCTTTCGCTCGTTGGGCTCAAACAGAACAACGTGTCCCGGCGTATGACCGGGACAATGAATGATCTGGAAACTCAGTTCGCCTACCTCGTAAGTCTGACCATCCTTAAAGTATTCATCAACGCGCGGCGGCTGCTCGAAATCAAAGCCATAAGCGGCGAATTGTGATTCCGGAATGCCGATCCAAGCCGGTTGCTGCGGCAGAGCATCGTAGATGAACTCATCCGCCGCGTGAATGATAACGTTCGCGTTCGGCTTTCTTTTCTTCAGCCCGGCCACTCCGCCGATGTGATCCAGATGAGCATGTGTGCAGGCAATCGCCTGAAGCTCAAAGCCGTGTTTGTCGATCGCTTCGACGATCGCGTCGGAATCGTCGCCGGGGTCGATGCAGATCGCGCGCCTGGTCTTCTCGCAACCGAGTACGCGCGTGTGTTGCTGAAATGCAGTGACGGTGATTTGTTCGATGATCATGATTGTCAGTTATTTCTGTTCCAAATCAACCGCTTCACCGGGACGAATTATGGCAATAATGGACTCAAGGTCGCCGAGTAGAGGCTTCACAATTCGGACTCTGTTAGAGGGAAGGACGATCGCAGCGATTTGCCGTTTGGCTAAATTCTGCTGAAACGGGAGGTTCTTATCCGTGGTGATTATCAGCTCAAAACGGTCAGCCATTCGATCCAACAGAGCGCCATTCTTCAATCCTCGCTAGCCGAGTTCCTGGACGGTCGCGATCGATCGATGAGAGAAGCGTTTCTGAATAATATCAGGCACACCTTCATCACGGAGGATTCTCACCGGCCGATTCGAGCATCTTTAGCGTCTCCAACGGAAACCGAATTATCGCCAGCGCCTGTTCCCTCGTGACCGTTGGCAAATACTGCAAAAATTCGTCGAGCGACACGCCATCAGCGAGATTGTTGATTAGCGCGTCAATTGGCACACGCGTACCCTCGAACACCGGGGTCCCGCTCATTATCTCAGGATCGATGTTGACTGGCAGGGTCGCTACGAGCTGTTCTTCTAGCGCAACGTTCATGCTGATCACCTGACTGATTCTAACACGGCAACACCTGCGGACCGGCAATGCGGCCTGTTCTCGCATCAAAGCGTATAATTTCAAAGAACTTCCTGGAAACTGAGTAGTTCTAAGCAATGCCACTCACAAAGACACAAGCTTCGCTCGCCGAAGTTTTAGATGAGTTGACCGGCGAAGGCGCGCCTGAGTTGACGGAGCATCTCGATAAGGACGCGCTGAAGTGCTACGCGTGCGGCCATCGCTGTTTGATCAAGGACGGCAAGCGCGGCATCTGTAAAGTCCGCTTTAACGAGGGCGGTCATCTGCGCGTGCCGATGAATTATGTTGCTGCCCTCGCCTGCGATCCAACGGAGAAGAAGCCTTTCTTTCATTGCTTGCCTGGCTCTGACACGCTGACTTTCGGAATGCTCGGGTGCGACCTGCACTGCGCGTATTGTCAGAACTGGCTGACGTCGCAGGCGCTTCGTGATGATGCAGCCGTGTCGATGCCGAATGCGGTTACCGCGGATCGTTTAGTGACGATGGCCAAAGCGTATGGCGCGTCAATGGTCGGATCCAGTTACAACGAGCCGCTGATCACGGCTGAATGGGCGGTCGAGGTTTTCCAGAAAGCCCGGCCCGAAGGCTTCCGCACCGCATTCATTTCAAACGGCAATGCGACTCCGCAGGTGCTTGATTACCTGCGGCCCTGGACTGACTGTTACAAGATCGATCTGAAGTCGATGAGCGATCGCAGTTACCGCAGTCTCGGTGGCGTTGTCGATAACATCCTCGACACCGTGAAGATGGTCCACGAGCGGGGCTTCTGGGAAGAGATCGTGACGCTGGTCATTCCCGGATTCAATGATTCGGAAGACGAACTGCGGCACGCGGCGGATTTCATCGCGTCGGTTTCACCGGATATCCCATGGCATGTGACCGCATTTCATCAGGACTATCACATGCAGGAAAACGCGAACACGACAGCTGAACAGTTGATTCGCGCGTGCGAGATTGGGCGTGAGGCCGGCTTGCGTTACATCTATGCCGGCAATCTGCCCGGCAGAGTCGGACGTTGGGAAAATACCTATTGCCCCGACTGTGACGCGCTTTTAGTGGAGCGGTACGGCTACTTGATTCGCCAGATGAACGTCACGCCAAACGGGCAATGCCCTTCCTGTGCAGCGACAATTCCCGGAATCTGGGCTTGAGTTCCAGCAAAAAAAAGAGGGCGACCCTGGTTTAGGCGCCCTCCCATAAACTCGTTCGTTTCTCAGTTACATTTTCTTTTTTACATCTTCTTTCACCGGCGAAGGCGATGCGCCAGGCGCCGGAGCTGCCGGTGTTCCCTGATGATGGAACCCCAGCCACTTCCCGTCTCGCTTGGCCCAGATGGTTGCGTGGTAGTACTTCTCGGGCTTTGGTCCCTTCATCGTGACCGTGTAAGTCACCAGCGCGGCGTCATCATCGAACTTCACAGCTTTCCAATCGCCCTGTTCAAATTGCGAAGCATCCATCTGTGATAACTCTTTGACCGATCCAACTTTGTCGTAAACGCCGGTCGGTTCAATTTCCATGAACTCGGGCGCGAGCAGCGTCTGGAACGCTTCAAAGTTTTTGGTCCTGAATAAGTCCCAAACAAGTTTCTCGTTGGCGATGACGTCATCGCTTGTCTCGACTTTAGCCGGTGAAGCTGCAGGTGATGCGGTTGCTGCTGTCGGCTTCGAGGCTGGTGGAGGCGGAGGCGGAACCTTGGACACAGCCGTCTCCTGGAAGTAGATCCCTAACCATTCACCATTACGATTTATCCAAGCGGCGGCGTGACGATATGGTCCTTCAGGAAATGCCTCGCCCTTGTATGTGCCCTTCTGCGTAGTGGTGTATGTCAAGAGCACCAGGTCTTTGTCGATCTGCGTCATCTTCCAATCAGCAAAGGTTAAATCAGAAAGCGCGACGTCGTTCATGGCGGCCACTGTCGCGGTTACATCCGTCACGCCGCTGCCGCTTATCCCGAGGTAGTCCGACGCCAACAGCTTCTTAAAAGCGTCCGCGTCTTTACGCTTGAACGCGTCCCAAGCCGCTTTCTCCTTCGCGATTATGTCGGCTTCAGACGGCGGCGCAACGGCCTTTGTCTCGGGTGTCTTGTTGGCGTTCGCCGTGTTCTCGTTCGCCACTGGTTGGCAGGCAGCCAACAGCACGAGAAAACACACGCCCACAATCAGTTTCTTCATAAGCTTTACCTCCGGAATGGGTTAGGTGCGTGATGCTTCTATAACAAAACTGAGACGGCGTCAACGCCTTGAAGGAGAGCCGCGGGGACGAGGAGAGGGGGGACCCGGGGACGACTTCTCCGCGTCTCCGTGTCTCCGTGTCTCCGTGTCCTTTACTGGTGTTTATTGATTGTTAGTAGGCGACGCCGGTGGCGGTGGCGGTCTCCGCGTCGGTGAAACTCTCGGCGCGGGTGAAGGCTTCGTTCCCGGCGATGCCGTTGCCGCCGGAGACGCTTTTGGTGAAGCCGACGCGGCGGCGGCCGCTTCCTTGGAAAGAGGAGTCACGCCCGAAGCTACCAGTTGCCACTGAGCATTTCGGCGCGCGAAGGTGTCAATGACGCGATACTTGCCGCTGACATCCTTTGTTCTGCCGTCGGGCGCGGTAATCTTTCCCTTCGTGACCGTGATCAAAAAGGACGCCACCGCCGTGTCATTGTTGAGGACGTTCACTTTCATTTCTGAAATGTCCCACGCGTCGAAAGACATCATGCCGGCCTCGATGTCTTTAACATCCTGTTCCTTGCTTCCGGCGGTACCGTCCGGATAAACAACCATTAGGTCGTCAGCTTCCACACGCCGTACGGCTGCCGCGTCCTTTTCGCGAATTATGCGGGGAAAGTCGTTCTCAATTTTAGTGATTTCCGCGACGATCGCATTGGTGTCAGGCGTGGGTGCCGGCGTGGCGATGACCGTGGTGGTCGTTGTCGTGTTCGTATTTTCGCTCGGCGTACAGCTTACGGCCCCCATAGCGACCAGCGCCGAGACCAGCGCAACCTGCGTCAAATTAAGGTTTTTCATCGACCGAAACTCCTTCAGTATGTACTGCGAAATTTCGAGAATACCTTATTGCCTGCTGAGCCCAAAACCTGCCGCAGTCAATGGCCAGAAACGCCTGGCGGCGCGGCGTCGAAAACCAGTTGACTTGGCGTTCGACGGTGGCATAATGTCATCCACAACGCACAGTCGGTCAGCCCACAGAACCCTGAAGGCTACGACCGTGATTACTTTCCGCCGCGTTTTTCTAGCACGGCAACCACGTAAGGAGGAGCAAAGATGTTTCGCGTTTCCCTCAGGCCCATTTCCAATCAACTTAAGAGAGTGGTTCTCTTCAGTTGTGTCGTAATCGTTTTGCTTTGTACTGCGTCAATCGCGGCGGCGCAGGGTTCAAAAGGCGGCATCGCTACGCGGGACGAAAATGGTTTTCAGTTTCGCGGCGTCAAGATCGGCATGGCGGCCGAGGATGCGCGCAAGAAGCTTGGCTCGCCAAAGGAGAAAAGCGCAGAGCAGGACTTCTACTTGTTCAATGACAACGAAGCCGTGCAGATCTATTACGAGAAGGGCGCAGTCAGCGCCATCGCGATTGACTACATGACTGGCGCGAACGGAGTTCCGTCAGCGAAAGCTGTGCTCGGCGCTGAGGCTGAGGCGAAAGCTGACGGTTCGATTCACAAGGTTGTGAGGTATCCAAAAGCTGGTTACTGGGTTTCGTATAGTCGCACTGCCGGCGCCGAACCAACGATCACAATCACCATGCAAAAAATTCAATAGCCGTTTCTGACTGTCAAAGAAAATCGCCGGTCGAGAGCTCTTCTCGTCCGGCGGTTTTTTGTTTCGGAACATTTCACACGGACAGACTGATTTTAGTTTGATCGTATAGTATTGTTAATCGAGATTATGCTTCGCGCTGGAATGGTAGGACTGCCCAACGTCGGTAAGACAACGCTCTTCAATGCGGTGACAGCCCAGTCGTCTGCCTTGATTGCCAATTATGCTTTTTCCACCAGCAAACCCAACGTCGGCGTAGTCGCCGTTCCCGACGAGCGCCTCGCACCCCTTGCCAAACTAGTGAAGACGGAAGTGATCGTGCCGGCCAGTGTCGAGTTCGTTGATATTGCCGGGCTGGTGCGGGGCTCATCGCAGGGCGAAGGCATGGGCAACCAATTCCTTCACGCCATCCGTGAAACGGACACCATGATCCATGTCGTGCGCTGTTTTGAAGACGAAACGGTAGTACACGTCGAGGACTCGATTAATGCGAGGCGCGACATTGAGACAATTCAGATCGAGCTTGCCCTGGCCGATCTTTCCACAGTTGAGCGACGCCGGGAGCGGGTACAGAAAACGGTTAAGGGCGGCGACAAGACCGCCAAGGCCGAACTTGAAGTTCTCGACAAACTGCAGCCGGTATTGGAAGAATTCAAGCCGGCACGAAGTGTCTCTCTCAGCGACGAAGAACGCGTCATCGCTCGAAACTTTTTCCTGCTGACGATGAAGCCAACGATATACGCGGCGAATGTTGCCGAGGCCACCCTGAACGCGCCCGACGAGAACGAACATGTAAGAGCCATGCGCGAGATAGCTGACAGCGAAGGAGCTGAGTGCGTTGTCATTTGCGCCCAGCTCGAAGCTGACCTCGTCGATCTATCGCCTTCAGAACGAACCGAGTATCTCGAGTCGCTTGGCGTCAAAAGCAGTGGTGTCGATCAGCTGATCAGGAGCGCGTATCGGGTCCTGGGCTTGATGTCTTTCCTGACGGCCGGAGAAAAAGAGGCGCGCGCGTGGACCATAGCGCAGGGCTCGCGCGCTCAGGATGCTGCCGGAGCAATTCATTCCGACATCGCGCGCGGTTTTATCCGCGCCGAGATCGTCGGCTACGAGGATCTGATGCGTGCCGGATCGTACCCAGCAGCCAAGGAAAAGGGATTAACCAGATTGGAAGGGAAAGACTACATCATGCAGGAGGGAGATGTAGTGAATTTCAGGTTCAACGTGTGATTGCTTCCGCCTTCGAGTTTCCGTTGCGCAGTTCTCTCATAATTTCCATAAGTATCTTGAGCGTTTGATCTGTTTGACTTTCGAACTTTGCAAATCGTTCATCAGATTTCGCCAGACGCTCGTCGGTTATTCTAAATCTCTCGTCACTTCGCATCTGCATCGTTTTCATCTTTTCGTTTAATTCAGCGGCGCGATCCTCACCTTTAATTTGCGCATCGATGAGTATGCCAATCTTCTCATCAAGTCGGCGCATATTGCTGCGCGCGCGCAGACCTGCTTTGACGAATAATTTCGCAATTCGCTCAAGCCGATCTAGTCTTTGTTCGTGGGTCATCATTGCAGGTCGCAATGATTGCGCCATCATGACGTGGGAGTCAAGCAGATTTGCATACAAAAGAAGAGATACACGATCACTTTAGAACCGCGCGAAGTCCAACAATAATTAAGTAAATAATCGCTACTACCACCGCTATCTTAATCAGCGCCACCGCCAAACCAACCAGGAACCCGAGAACGCCAAGGGCCACACCAGCCGCCGCCAGAACCAGCGGCACCCCCACGGCCAGCACAAACAGCGCCAGCAAAATCATTCCCACAATTTTTAATACGTCCGTCGCTTCTTTCATCTCAACACTTTTGAGACCTTTCTACTTTGGGCCTTTTTTCGCCATCTTTTGGCTTGCGTCACTTATACGAAGCGCCATCGGCGAGTGTTCCGTGGTTGTAGCGCAAGTTGGCAACTTGCGCCCAATCACGCAAGTTAACAACTTGCCGTACTTAAAAAAAGAGGCCGCCTTGCGGCGGCCGAAGGGTCTGCGAATGTGATTTGGTTAAGGAATGATCTCAATGAAACCAACACGGCTACCACCTGGCTTGATGATCGTTTTGAGATCCGCGGCAACCGGTTCGGTGGTTATGAACAGGCCGAAATCCGGGTAGGCCACCGCAGAATTAACTTCTGCTTCGTGTTTGTCTTTGAGGTTCACGACCGATCCGAGATTCTGGAATTGGCCGTCAGGTGAAACCGCCCAAAGAATGTAGGCCATTCCCGAGGGCGCTTCTTTCAGATCGTGAAAACGAACTTTGACCTGAGTCGTGTCGTTCTTCCTGGGTTCGATGAAGATGTTTGCACGCGCACCCGAAAGCGCGCCGGCAAAGTTCACCTTCAGTTTTGTGTCATCGCCTTTCTTGAACGTCGGAATGCCGAGCATCGGCACCGCGTAGTCAGTAGTTGGCGCGACGGTTGCCGCAACGGTCTCACCCACCGGCCCACTTAGCGGAATCACCGATAAGCCTGTGGGCACGGAGCTGCGGAAATGGACTTGAGTGTTCGCGTCATACGCCGCCAGCGCAGCTTCAGGTGAACTAATCAACATGAAGCGCGACAACGGTGTCGTCGTGGTGAATGTGCCGGCGCCGTTTGCAACGGCAATCGGACCGAGCAATGTTACGGCTCCGGTTGGATCGACGGCGTAGAGATTCAGCGCGGCTACATCAGTTGGTAAGCCGGTCATATTAACTTTGATTGTGGTTCCATCGGCGGCGCGCAAAATGGTCGCCGTTCCGGTTGCGCCTTTCACACTTACAGGCGTCAGAGTGACGACCGTTTCCTTGCCGACTGGATACTCGACAATGGTGAATGTCCCATCTGGGTTCTGAATTGCTTCGACTTTTTTGGTTACAGTCGTGGTTGGGACCTGGCCGAAACTCGTCGCGGCCAGCGAGAGTAAGAGCAGCGCTCCCGCGAACACTGCAATCAGACGTTTGCTCATAAAATTCCTCCTTAAGGATTAAAAACCATGGTTTCCGTTGTGTCGGGATTAGTGGTCTCGTGTGTTTGCAGTCTAAACAGTCGCAATCAACGTGCCGACACAATCTCGCCGTCAGCACCGTAAAAGCTGTGTTTTTTGGGAGTCCGACGGAGTGAAGCGTACAGATTTACCGTTCGCGTCTGTTCGGAAGGGGTTCAGCGCTGAATACGGTATGAAAGCACTATGCAGCCATTCTTCAGCCGCTTCTCTTCAAACAATTCGAGGTTGATTTGGCGCTCGATTTTGGGAAATAGCGGAATGCCTGAGCCGAGAATTACCGGATGGACGTTGAGGACAACTTCGTCGATCAGATCGGCGTTGAACAAATTACTCGCCAGCTCGCCGCCGCCGAAGACTACTATGCCCTTTCCCTTTGTGCTTTTCAGTTGTCCGACGAAGGTGGCCGCGTCGTCTGAGACTATTTGAACATTCGCTTTCTTGCCGACTCTCTTTCTCAACGCGGCAGCTTTCTTCGCCGAGCGCGTGAAAACGTAATTGGTAGCGCCGGGGTAAGACGTTTCACCAGCGGCCAGCATCACCTCATAAGTCTTCCGGCCCATCACAAGGACATCGACAGTCTTCATGAACCTGGCGCTAATCTCAGCGACTTCGTTACTCCAGTGAAGCCAGTCGGAACCGCCGTCTTTGCGGGCGATGAAATTGTCGAGGCTGTTAGCCAGCCCAAGGGTGACTTTGCGCATGCGTCACAGCATCCTTTTTCCTTGGGCGGAGATTTCGATCAGCTTTTCGAGTCGCTTCAGTCGTGTCTCTTCCTGCTTCGCACTGACGATCCACCAGGTCAGAGTCTTGCGATAGTAAGGCGGTTGAGCTTGAAAGAATTTCCACGCGGCTTTGTGGCGACGGAATTGTGACGCGTAGGGCTCGACGAGTTCTGCCGGCCGCTGTTCGTACGCGTAGATGCCCGAACGGTATTCCTTGCGGGCCGCGAACGCTTTCAATCCGGGCGGCTGCATTCGCTTTTCCTTGTTTAGCCGCTCGACGTTGCGAATGTTGACGGCACTCCAGATGCTTTCCGGCTTCCGCGGCGAAAACCGAATCATGTAACTCTCGTCATCGATTCTCTTGCGGACGCCGTCAATCCATCCGAAGCACAGGGCTTCATCGACAGATTCAGGCCACGTGATGCTCGGCTTGCCGGAGCCTTTCTTGTAGAACCCAACCAGGAGTTCTTTAGCTTTGTCGTGATTGGCGGCAAGCCACTTGCGAAAGGCGGAAGGAGTTTTGAAGAAGCGGGGTTTCATTGCGTAGGTTTTTCGCTCCGCTTAGGAGCGAGATGTTTATAGCACCGAGCGACTAAATATCCCCGAGCTCCGTTAGGAGCGAAATGTTTGTTTGATGAACCACATTGCGCTCCTAAACGAGCTTTGGTGTCTAAAGGGACCGGAGGTCTATAAACATCTCACCCTTAGTGGGGTGAAGAACCGTTCACCGGGGTCCTGGGGTCCATGCCGCGAGGTAATTCTCCGGGCGGCCGCACGACCAGTTTTCGCCCAGCGTTTGAACCAGTTGGGACCAGTTCCTGTTCTGGAACGATTACAAACTTTTCGTTGGGCGGAAGAATGACGCCGTAGACAGGTTCCGGCTGAACCGAAATCAGGGCGATGATCTCCCCGGTCTGTCCGGAGTATTCACCCGACTTGATCTGAACGAGATCGCTGAATCGGTAAGCTATGTCAGGAATGCCTTCTGGCGTGATCCATCGACTCTCAAGATCATATTGTGTAGGAGCATCGCTCACCATTCTTAGGGCACAGTCGGAAGGTCAATAACTGGTTACGTCCGTAATCGCCTTCAGCACGTCCGCCGCCTGCGGCAGGATCGCGTCTTCCAATTGCGGTGCGTAAGCGACGAACGTGTCGAGCGCGCCCACGCGGTGGACAGGCGCGTCGAGATATTCGAAGAGCTCTTTGGAAATCCGCGCCGCGATCTCGGCGCCGTAACCCCACGACACAGAATCTTCGTGCGCGACGATTACACGCGAAGTTTTCTTCACGGATTCGGCAATCGCGTTCCAGTCGTACGGACTCAGACTGCGCAGGTCGATTATCTCGACGCTGATTCCCTGCTTCTCGGCTTCCTTGGCCGCGACCACCGAACGCTGCACGAGCGCGCCGTAGGTGATGATCGAAACGTTAGTTCCCTCGCGCACGGTCTTCGCCTTGCCGAATGGAACCATAAAGTCTTCGCCGGGATAAGGCGACTTGTTGTAGGCCTGCCGATAAAGATGCTTGTGCTCGAGAAAGATTACCGGGTCATCGCAACGGATCGACGTGCGCAGCAATCCGTTCGCATCCAGCGCGTTCGAAGGATAAACGACGCGCAAGCCGGGGATCTGCGTGAACAAAGACACGCCCGACTGCGAGTGATAAATCGCGCCGCCCTTCAAGTATCCACCGACGGGAACGCGCATAACCATTGGCGACGAAAAATCGTTGGCCGAGCGCCAGCGCATGACGGCCAATTCGTTGCGAATCTGGTGGAACGCCGGCCAGATGTAGTCGAAGAACTGAATCTCCACGACCGGCTTCAAACCGCGTGTCGCCATGCCGATCGCGCGGCCGACGATGTTGGCTTCCGCGAGCGGTGAATTGAAGACGCGCGCACTGCCAAACTCGCGTTGCAAGTTCGCGGTGACTTTGAAGACGCCGCCTTTTCCTTTCACCTTGTCGAGAGACTGTTCGCGCGAACAGTCGGCGACGTCTTCGCCGAACACGACAATGCGCGGGTCGCGCTTCATCTCGGTGTGCAGGCAACGGTTGATGAGATCGACCATTGTGCCGGGATTGCCGCTGAGTTCGACTTTGTCTTCGGTGTCGAACTGGGCAGAAGTCGGATCGACATCGGGCGAGTAAACGTAAAGGGTCGCGGTCTCAGGCGCGGGCTGCGGACTGGCGAGCGCTGCGTCGGCGGCTTCAGTTACCTCGCGATCGATTTCATCCTTGATCGTCTGCAGGCTGTCCTGATCAATGATGCCTTCGTCGATTATCCGCGCGCCGAACTTCTTGATTGGATCGCGTTCGGCGTCTGATGTGCGCTCTTCATCGGCGCGATAAAGCTTCTCGTCATCGGACAGCGAATGCGAATACGGCCTGATGACTTTCGCATGAACGAAAGAAGGCCCGCGGTTCTTCCGGCAATTATCCACGGCGCGCCGCATGGCGGCGTAGGACTCGACCGGATCAGTGCCATCGACTCTTTGCCGGTAAAGATTCGGAAAACCTGAAACCAATTTCGAAATATCGCCGCCCGCGGTTTGTACCTCGACGGGAACGCTGATCGCGTAGCCGTTGTCTTCCAGCAGGAACACAACCGGCAGCTTCAGATTGCACGCCGTGTTGAGCGCTTCCCAAAACTCGCCTTCGCTCGAGGTGCCATCGCCAAGCGAGACGTAAGCAACTTCATCATTGCGGAAGTTCTTAACCGCTTTTTTCAGTTCTTTGACAAGCTTGACCCGGTAAGCAGCTTCCGCACAGCCAACCGCCTGCAAGAGTTGCGTGCCCGTGGGCGAGGACTGCGACACGATGTTGAGCTTCTTGTGTCCCCAGTGCGACGGCATCTGGCGCCCGTGCGAATTAGGATCGGCTTCGGCGCCGACGCTTTCCAGAAGCATCTCGAGCGGCGTCATACCCAAACCCAAACACAGCGCGCGATCGCGATAGTACGGATAGAACCAGTCGTAGCCGGGCTTCAGACACATCGCCGCCGCCGTCAGAATCGCTTCATGACCCGCGCCGCTGATTTGAAAGAAGATCCGGTTCTGCCCCTTCATCTGGATTTCTTTGTCATCCAGCTTCCGCGATAGGTACATCGTGCGGAAGATATTGACCATCTGTTCGGGGCTGAGCTGTGGCAGTTCGCGAGGCCGCTCACGGTCACGTTCGCGCCGGTGATGTCGCCGTCCGCGAGCCGGTTTCGGCTCAGGCGCGGGAACGGGTCGCGGTTCCGGACGGGCCACGGCCTTCGCGGTGAAAGCGCCTTCGGGCAATTTGCCTTCGGATTTTTTTACTAGTCTTAGAACTTTCGTGTCGCTCATGATTTTTTTTGTGGCACAGACTTCAGTCTGTGGTGTCTCAACGTCCGGTCATGAAGGCATCACAGACTAAAGTCTGTGCCACTAAGACTCTTCTAAAATCTCACGATACTCCTGGGCCATGCCCGGGTGACCGTGGCGCGTCGCCGCATCGACTCCACGTTGATAGGACTCGCGGGCCTTATCCTTTTGTTTGCTGCGCTCGTACGCGCGCGCCAGCATGCCGTAGGCGTTCCCCTGGTCGTCGGCCGCGGCGAGATAACGTTCGAGTGTTTCGATCACCTTCGGGTCATCGCCGCCCTTTTCGTATTCCTTCGCCAGGCCGAACAACACCATCGTATTGTTCGGGTCGCTGGAAAGCATCTGTTCGAAGACTTGAATACGGGATTGCGTCATTGATTCATTTACTCATTGATTCATTGCGTCATTGATTCATTTGCTCATTGATTCATTGGTTCATTGAATCGCTTGGCTCCATTTGGTTCGTCACGGCTATCTCGATGGGGGACTTCTTCAATGAATCAATGGATCAATGAGCCAATGAACCAATGAATCAATTCTTGATTATCAATTTTGCGATCGTCTGCAATTGCATGTTCGAGGTGCCCTCGTAAATCGCGCCGATCTTCGAATCGCGCCAGTACTTCTCGACGGGATAATCCTTCACATAGCCGTAGCCGCCATACAGCTCGATCGCCTTTGACGTGATTTGTTCCGCGGCGCGCGATGAAAACAGCTTGGCCATCGCGGCCTCTTTAACAAAATTCTGACCGGCGTCTTTCATGCGCGCCGCGTTGTAAACCATCAAGCGCGCCGCTTCCAGTTCAGTGGCCATGTCGGCCAATTGAAACTGGACGCCCTGAAATTCGCTGATGCTCTTCCCGAATTGCTGGCGCTCTTTGGTATAAGCGAGCGCCGCCTCGAGCGCGCCCCGCGCCAATCCAATCATCTGCGCGCCGATGCCGATGCGGCCTTCATTCAGCGTCTCGATCGAAACTTTGTAGCCCTTGCCGATTTCGCCGAGCACGTTTTCCTTCGGCACCTTGCAGTCTTCCAGAATCAGTTCAGTTGTCGATGAAGCGCGAATGCCAAGTTTGTTTTCCTTCTTGCCGACTGAGAACCCTTCGGTGGTCTTCTCAACAATGAAAGCCGTGATACCGCGATAACCAGCCTCGGGATTCGCATTCGCGAAGAGCACAAAGATCCCGGCCTCTTTGCCGTTCGTGATCCAAAGCTTTCGGCCGTTCACGACGAAGTGATCGCCGCCATCGACCGCGCGCGTCTGCATCGCGAAGGCGTCAGAACCCGATCCGGCTTCGCTCAACGCGTACGCGCCAACTTGTTCCGCGGCCAACTGCGATAGATATTTTTTCTTCTGCTCAGCCTTACCCCAGCGAATGAGGGCGTTGTTCACCAGGGTGTTCTGCACGTCGACCAGCACGCCAACGGATGCATCGACGCGTGACAGCTCCTCAACCGCGAGAATCGCCTGAAAGAACGATCCGCCCGCGCCGCCAAACTCCTCAGGTGTCTCAATGCCCATCAGGCCCAGGTCGAAACACTGCTGGATCAGGTCGGCATCCATCTGGCCCTGCTCGTCCATCTTTTCAACACGCTTGCGGATTTCGCCTTCCGCGAACTCGCGCACGCTGTCGCGGAACATCTGTTCGTCTTCCGACAGCGTTGTCAGCGGACGCGCAAAGGACTCTTCGATTGCAGTTTGGGTTTTAGTCATAACGATCGGATCGCGGAAAAAGGAATGACGATTGAATCGACATGATAATCAACCGCTGACTCAAAACGCAAAATCGGAAGTGGCACAGACTTCAGTCTGTGGATGCTCGGGTTAATCACAGACTGAAGTCTGTGCCACTCAAATGTCTGATTTTTCCGACGATCCGCAGCGTGCGGCGCTCGCTTATTCGTTCTACAAGGCTTCCTATTGGCGGAATGCCGTTTGTTTGGACATACCTTTCGCAATCATCTATTTTGTGATTAGCAGTTCAAATCAATGACGAAAGATTCGCTCAAAAGACCCGGCAAGAAAGGCCTGACTCCGTTTGGCATCATCGCCTTCTTAGCCGGAATTGCCCTGTTTGCCTATTTCGTGCGGAAGGCGGGCGTTGGTCAGATCCTCGAGGGAATTTCGCGGCTCGGCGCCGGCTTCGTGCTGGTGATCGCAATCTCTTCGATTCGGCAGATCGTGCGCTCGATCGCGTGGACGCTCTGCATGGAAGCTCCTTACCGGCTCCGCTTTCGCGATGCCATCCGCGCGCGCATCATGGGCGACGCAATGGGGAACGTCATTCCCTTCGCAGGATTCCTGGTTTCCGAACCTGCAAAGCCGGCATTGATTCGCGATCGGGTGCCTTTGACCGCCGGCATCTCAGCGCTGGCAATCGAAAATACTTTCTACGCACTGTCGGTGGCGTTATTCATCTTCTCAGGCATGACGGCGCTGCTTTTGAGTTTCAACGTGACGAAGGGCTTGCGAATCATCAGCATCGTCACACTGGTCGTAATCGTGTTTGTCATCGCCCTGGGGGCCTCGCTCATTTTCAAGCGCTTGAGGTTCATAAGCGGAACCGCGGGGCTCCTGCACCGGCGCGGTCTGGATGCCAAGTGGATTGAGAAGACCCAGTCGATCGAAGAACGTATCTACGGATTCTATCGTCGCAACCAATCGCGATTTTTTCCGATCATCTTGCTCGAAGCGTGTTTCCACCTGGCGGGCGTAACCGAAATCTACGTGGTGCTTAGCTTTATCAGTCCAAACCAGCCTCCAACTTTCCTGACGGCGTTCATTCTCGAGTCGGTTAATCGTGTGATCACGGTGGCGTTCAAATTCATCCCGTTACGCATGGGTGTCGATGAAGCAGGCACCGGCCGAGTTTCAAAGGTACTGCAATTTGCAGAGGTGACCGGTGTGACGCTCGCGATCGTTCGCAAAGCGCGTGATGTGTTTTGGGCGGCAACGGGTATGATACTCCTGCTGCAACGCGGTTTGTCGCTGCGAGCCATCGCTCGGGATGCCGAACAGGCGCTGGCCAAGGAAGCCAAACTTGGGGTTTCCGCAAACCCTGCAAGCCAATCCAGCTAATTCAATGTCAGTTGCCGGTGTAAATTCAGCTAAAGGTGACACGCTGCCTTCGTCGCAGGCGATCGGTGCGGTTCACAGCGGTGGCTTTGCCGTGTCGTGGCAGAAAACTGCGGTCATCGCGTTAGCACTGATGATCGTTATCGGCGCGGGCCTGCGTTTGAAAGGGCTGGGCGCGGTTGGGTTCGCCGAGGATGAAATAAACAAAGTCGAAGCCGCACGGGCATACGATCGCGGCGACTTTACCGCGAATGCCGAGCACCCGATGCTGATGAAGCTGATGATCTATGTGGCGCTTCGCGGCGCACGCGCGTGGAATTCGCTGACCAGCCAGGCCGTTTCCGACGAAGCCGCTTTGCGATTACCCAACGCTTTGTTCGGCGCGCTCACCGCGATTCCTTTGTGCCTTTTGACGGCGGCCCTGTTCGATCTCAGCACGGGATTATGGGCATCGGCGCTGTGGTCATTCGGTGTCACCGCCATCACCTACAACCGTATCGGCAAAGAAGACACGCTGATGGTCTTCCTCATGCTGTTCGCATTTTATCTTTTCATTGAGGCGAAAAAAGTCGACCGGACTAACAACAAACTGTTGGGGCGCTTGCGGAACCTGAGCGCGGTCAGCTTCGGCCTGATGATGGCGTCAAAATATTTCCCGCACTATCTCGGGCTGAACATGCTGTATCACCACAATTACAGTGTGCGTCAGCCAAAGCCGGAGGAGCCGCGCTGGAAAACGCCACTCAGCTTTTTCATCATCATGGGGGTCGCGTTCGTGATCGCGAATCCGGCGATCTTTTTGCCGAAGGTGTGGAACTATCTGAATGCATACTCGGGAGAAAGGCTGCTGACGCACACCGGCTACCTGATGGGCGACAGCCTGTACAAGAACAACATTTCGCGATCGCCCTTCTGGGCCACCCCGGTTTACTTTTATCTTTTGTTCCTCGCGATCAAAGTTCCTCTGGCGGTACTGGCGACATCGATCATCGGGTTCATCGTGAGCCTCCGTCATTGGCGGAAGCCCAGCTATGGTTTCGTCTTGTTCATGATCCTGTTTTGGATCGTTCCCTACTCGCTGATGGGCGCAAAGTGGCCGCGATATTTACTTTCGCTAATGCCTTTTCTTTATATGGCGGCGGCAGTCGGAATTGTGTTTCTGATTCGCTGGGCATCGTCCGCGTTCCAAAAATGGAATGCGAAAGGCGGCGTGACCGCGGCGGCGACGGGCTTGTTGTTGCTCCTGGTGGTTTTTGTGCCGGCCTTCACGGCGTACGCCAGCGCCCCGCATTACGCGCTTTACTCAAACGTGATCGGAGATCGCTACACGGCCTACTTCTTTCCGCACGATGAGTTTTACGACGACGGCCTGAGAGAGGCGATTCAATTCGTTTGCGCGAACGCGCCGGCCAACGCGATGGTCGTCACCGAGACGCCGGGTGTAGTCCGTTACTATACGGAAAAGTTTGGCCGCAGTGATTTGCAGTCACGCGTACTTTCGGATCCCGATTTCACGGTTCCAAATCAAGCGCCGGCATATTTCATTCTGCAACGCGGCCGTACGTACTTTGAGAACCAGGAGAAGATGAAGCAGGTGCGCGAGCGCTTTCCGCTGCATTATACGAGTTGCGTTCGTGGGTACACGGCGGCAGAAGTCTATTCGGGAGTACCGGGCGCCGGCGCTGTGACGCTTCCGTGCACTGACGCGAAACGATAGTCCCCTGTTTGCTGTGGTAAACTTGGCATCAAGAAGCAATGGCTGAGACGCTGACTCCAACTAAAACCGAACACGGATGGGTGATTCCCTTGACCGCGGAGATGGCCCGGGAGGCGAATGTTGCCGAAGGGTCGTCGCTGGTTATTTACCTGAGCCAGGACGGAGTCTCTGCGGAAGTACTTCCACCGGTGAGCGACGAAATCAAGAACAGCGTCGCGCGAAGCGTTGAAAAATTTGGCGAGGCATTCGCGGAGATGAAGCGACTTGGAGACTGATCCAGTCAAGTATCTCACCTACACCGAAGCGATACTTCATCATATCGAGTTAATGCGGGCGCTTGGCGAAAACGCGGTTTGGAATATTCGATCGTGCTCTCCTGCAATCTTCACTGGCTCGGCCACGACACGCCGCAGAGTACGAACAGGCCGATTTAGCCTCACAGGCTGCGAGCCTTTGTTACGGGTTAATTAAGAATCATCCCTGGGTTGGCGGTAACAAACGAACGGCGACTCACTTAACTGATCACTTTCTGCAAATAAATGGTAGCGAAATTGTCGCCACAACTGCTGAAGTCGTTGAAATGGTAAACGAAGTAGACTCGGGCTCGCTCTATTTGGCAGAACTGACTGAATGGATGAGGAACCATGTCACGACACTTGATTAAAAACGGCAGCGACAGACGAATCAAGCTCTTCCTGCTCGGAGTTGTAGCTGTCGTTGTAGCCGTCGCGCCATTTGGCCACGGTCAGACCCAGGCTCCGCAACGCGCGCACGTCGTCATCCTCAGCACAACAGACATGCACGGTCGCATTTTTCCGATCGACTACTACACGAATAAGTACGACAACGTCGGGATCGCGAAGGTGGGAACGCTGGTCAAGGACGCGCGGAAGAATAATCCGGACCTGCTGCTGATTGATTCAGGCGACACGATTCAGGGGACGGCGCTCGCTTACATTCATAACCGCCGGAACAACAAGCCGCCCGACCCGATGATGCTCACCATGAGCGCGCTGAAATACGATGCGATGGCGGTCGGCAATCACGAGTACAACTTCGGATTGAAAGTCCTCGAGAAGGCCCGCAGCGAAGCAAGCTTCCCCTGGCTCTCAGCGAACACCTACAACACCAAAGTTAAAGGAGATCCGTCGAATTACCACAAGCCTTACATCATCAAAGAAGTCCAGGGCGTGCGCATTGCCATTCTCGGTCTGACGACGCCCGGGATTCCGAATTGGGAGAACGCGCCGAACTACGAAGACCTCGAGTTTCGCGAAACGGTCAGCGAAGCGAAGAAGTGGGTACCGCTCCTGCGCAATGAAGGAAAAGCGGATGTCGTTGTAGTCGCGATGCACATGGGCGTTGAAGAAGACGTGCGCACGGGCTCGCGCAGCCCTTCGCAAATGCCAAACGAGAATGCCGCGCTCGCCATTGCGCGTCAGGTGGCCGGCGTCGATGTAATCCTGATGGGCCACACGCATCGCGACGTGCCTTCGCTCATAGTGAACAACGACGTCATCAAAACTTACATGGACATTCCGAATCAGCGGACGTCGGGCTACTTCAACGAGGGCGTGCTGCTGACGCAGGCCAATCGTTGGGCGAGTCACCTTGCGCGCGTTGATCTGTATCTGGAAAAGAGCAGCATCGATAACCGTTGGCACGTGCTGGCCAAGTCGTCGCGAACAATTCCAGTCACCGAAAAGACAGAGGTCGATCCGGAGACCGCGAAACTCGGTCAGCCTTATCACGACGAAACCCAGGCGTGGCTCGGGAAGACGATCGGCGAATCAGACAAGGAACTGACGGCGCAGGGCTGCCGGGCCCAGGACACAGCCATCATCGACTTGATTCATCGAGTGCAGCTCGAGGCCGGCAAAGCTGACGTTTCAATGGCCGCCTGTTTCAATACCGAAGCCCGAATCTCGAAAGGCGCAGTGACGGTTCGTGAGATTGCGAGCCTCTACGAATACGAGAACACGCTCGTGACTTTAGAATTGACCGGCCAGCAGGTGAAAGACGCGTTGGAACATTCGGCGCGATATTTCAAGGAGTATCAGGCCGGGAAGAGTCTGACTGAATTGGTTGATACCCGCATCCCGGGATACAACTTTGACATGGCAGAGGGAGTGACATACGACCTCGATCTTACGAAGCCATTCGGCGAGCGAATTCAGAATCTCAAGTTCAAAGGACAGCCGTTGTCGCTAACGCAGAAATTGCGCGTGGTTACGAACAACTATCGCGTGAACGGCGGTGGCGGCTTCACGATGTTCAAGAACGCGCCGGTGGTTTATCGCTCGAGCGAAGAAGTGCGCGAATTGATCATCGATTGGGTTGAACGCAGCAAGCGAATTCCGACCACTCCCTCAAACAACTGGCGAATCGTAGGCGCGCAATGAGGTCAGAACCGCCTGCGTCAGCGGGTGGGTTCACGTTCACGCTTGGCCGTCTGCCAGTGTCGTGTCCAGCGCGATCCGGTGATGTAAGCGTTGTTGGCCGGATCTAACGCGAGACCGAAGGCGGCATCGAAACCATTGCCGCCTCCGCCGCCGAGGTAGGTGGAATACACGAGTGCCGAGCCGGCCGCGTTGAACTTCATGATGAAGGCGTCGCTGCCGCCGCCGGCGAACGTGGCCTGGATGGGATTAAGCGTGGGGAAGTTCGACGAGGTGGTGCGCCCCGCGACGTAGGGGTTGTTGGAGGAATCCACCGCGACACTGGTGGCCGAGTCGAAGGAGTCGCCGCCGATATAGGTCGAGTAGACGAGCGCTGAGCCGGCCGGGTTGAGCTTTGTCAGGAAGCCTTCAAAAAGGCCGGCGAACGTGGCGTCGAAGGCGTTGGCCAGGGGAAAGTTCGTCGACCGAGTCTCCCCAGCAAGGTACGCGTTGCCGGAGGAATCCACCGCGATCCCGGTACACACGTCGTCACCGGAAAGGTTAACGTCGCTGCCGGTGCCGCCGAGGTAGGTGGAGTAGACGAGGGCCGTGCCCGCCGCGTTCAGCTTCGTGACGAAGGCGTCGTCGTCCGCCGGGTCGTTGCCGGTGTTGAATGTGGCGTCGAAGGCGTTGGCCGTGGGGAAGTGGTCGAGGGGGTCTCGCCGCAGATGTAGGCATTGCCTGAGGAGTCCAACGCGATGTCGCGAGCCGCGTCGTTGCCGCTGCCGCCGAGGTAGGTGGAATAGACGATGACGGGATCGATGACGAGCGGGAGCGAAACATCATATTCGCCAACCGCGAAGCCGACGCGCCCGCCTTCACCGAGCACGTAGCTGCCCTCGACCGAGCGCCGCGCGCCCGCCACTTCCTGATAAACGAAAGGCTTCGGTTGCCGCATGACTGTCTCGCCAAGCGTAAGCAGCAAGTCGCCCGCTGCATCCACTTCGATTCTGTCCGCGCCGTCGAATCTTAGCTTGATCGAGCGCGCGTGACTTCCGGGCGCTATAAGAAAGTCGTATTCGAGCTGACGTTGGTTACCGTAGTAAACGAGATCGATACCGGGATAAACTTCGTCGTAGCGCACACGGCCAAAGGTCGAGATGTTCGTCCGATATTTCCGGCGATCGTTGCCGATTAAGTAGTTAACTTTACTCGGCAGTTCATCCGACGCTTTCCCTTTTGCCCCCGAGTCGCTCCCCAAGAGTTTCATGCGAAGGGCCTTTTGCGAACTGCAAGCTGCAAACAGTCGACTGGGCACCGGATCTGGCGCGGCAGTTTCGACCGAATTGTTCGCGCCTTTTTCGTTTCGGGGCTTGCAATTCGAATCTCGCAACGCAAAGACCGCTTCGTTAGGCTTCAAAAAGAGTGTGTAGCCTGCACCACGCGCGAGGAAGTTAACCGATTTTTCGGTTTGTCCCTGATTTGCTTTCGAAGCTCATCGGGATTTGCCCGTATGCCTCGCGTTTCTGTTTGGACGTGAGCCGCGCGATTGAGGATTCAATTGGTTTCCGGTCTGACTGAGCTTTTGAGCCGTGCACAGGCATGTCTCGATCGGCGATCAACGCGAGGATGCTGGCCAGACCTACGGCGGAAAGCAGGACCAGCGCACGGCCGTTATATGTGTAGGAAGTTTTCATGGTGGGTTAGCTCTCTTTGAAAACGTTTCGTCCGTAACGTCCACGGGGCGACTCGAATCTTTTTTTGTCGTGGGAGTGTTTGAGTTCTGCCTCTATTCACACACGCGAAACGGCGCTCCGGAAACTGACATATGGCGTCGAGGATCGACCCTCGAACGTCTCACCGAAACTTAGGGGTTGGGTTTGACCGGCGTCGCCTGAACCCAGTAACCGTTCTGGCTTCGGTTCGGGTCGTCCATCGGATCGTTGGTCGAGTAGTAATTCCCCAGATTGTCCGTCCAGACATACTGGTGGGAGCTGCTCTCGTAATGGTAGATGCCCGGCCCGCTGTTCGGGTCTTCGTAGGGGGTGCGCCCCATCAGCGCGTCGCCGCGGGCGTCATGCACGGTGTATTGGTTCTGCGACCGTTCGTGGATTCGCTGCTGCCTCTCCCGCTCGATACTCTCGTAGACTTGTGCCGTGCGCTGGTTTCTGAGCTGATCGTCGTGGGCCAGTTTCCGGCGGTACATATCGCTGTCCCTGCGGATTCCATTGACGATGCCCTCGTAGTGCGCGACCGCGCCCGACATTAGCTGCTGCGCGACTTGTGCGCAGAGCTGCGTCCACCGCGGGTCGGGTTGCAGCGAGCCGGCGATCTGCCAGAACGTCTCGCGCATCGCGTCGAGCTGCCCGCGGTCGGCGCGGAAGCAGAAGAGACGCCCGAAGCCCCAGTTCAACGCGCCACCCGTCGCCGGGACCCAGTGACACACGCCGTAAAACTCCTCCTCGATGGTGCGCCCCTGCTCCTCGTATTCAACGCGCGCCACGACGCCCTCGGCTTGGTACTGTGGCGGCGGGTCGTTGGTGGCCTGCCAGAGGTTCGCCACCGGGTGCGCGCCCACGACGCGCAGGTTCTGCCGGTCGCCGCGGAAATGCGGGATCACCAGGCCGGCCAGCGCGTCTATCGCGGGCCTCGGCGGCATACGCACGAGTCCGTATGCGTTCTGCCCGATGGGTACGTTTCCGTAATCGCCTTCGAGCCAGAAAAACCTCTGCATCGGGAGGAACTCGAAAAACTCGACGCCCTCGGGGTTGAAGGCCACGGCGTAGACCTGCGCCGGCTGGTTGGTGTGCTGCATGTTCCACATAACCTTGCTGCCCGCCCGCCACCCGCTCGGGTGCGCGAAGGTCGCGACGACCAGCCCCTCGTGCTGCTCGTCAATGATCTGGTACTGGGTCATCCGTGGCTGCCGGGCGTGAGGTTGATTCTGGTAAGGCGAATTCGGATTCACTGTTTTCTCCTTTCGCTGGTATACGCGGGAAACGCGAACGAAACATGACATGAAGGGAAATTTTTATGGGACGCGGTTTCCGAGATAGAATGCGCGAGCGATATGGGAGGCTAACCCTCGATGGCCGAAGAGCCGCAACACGAAGTCACGCAAATCCTGCACGACTGGAGCGGCGGCGACCCTAAGGCCCAGGAACGCCTGATGCCCTTCGTCTATGACGAATTGCGGCGGCTGGCACGCTCATTCCTCGTCCAGGAACGCGGCGATCACACCTTGCAGCCGACGGCCCTGGTCCATGAGGCTTACGTCCGTCTGGTTGACCAGACCCGCGTCAACTGGCAGAACCGCTCGCACTTTTACGGGGTCGCGTCGAGGATGATGCGGCGCGTACTGATCGATCATGCCCGCGCTCACGCAGCCGAAAAGCGCGGCGGTGGGGCGATCCGGCTCTCAATCGACGATGTACAAGTCCCCCTCGAACAGCGCGCCGCGGATTTCCTCGCGCTCGACGAAGCCCTGGAAAGACTGGCGCAATTCGACGAACGCAAATGCAGGGTTGTCGAGATGCGTTTTTTCGGCGGGCTGAACGATGAGGAGATCGCCGAAGTCCTCGGCGTCACCGCGCGCACCGTGCTGCGCGACTGGAAGAAAGCGCGGCTGTGGCTCTATCGCGAACTCTCAAATGACGTAAATAGTGAATCGTAAATGGTAAGTAGATTAAAAGCCGCATAGCTTAAACATCTCGCTCCGCCGGAGCGAAAACGATTGCGTTCGAAAGTTGAATTCACCCATTTACTATTCACGATTTACGATTCACGGCTTTACCCTGTCACTTTTTACTCACGAATCACGCGTCTGAGTTCAGCAATGCAAAACGAAGAGTGGTCCAAGATCGACGAACTGTTGGATGCTGCGCTGGAGCTTGAACCCGGCGAGCGGCAACGGTTCCTCGACTCGGTCGGCGCGGACCAGCCCGACCTGCGCCGCGAAGTCGAATCCCTGCTCGCCTGTGAGGCGGGCGCGAACGGGTTTCTCGGCGCTCCGGCGCTCGCCTTCTCGGCGGATTTTTTTGACCAGGAGCGTGACGATCGGGCCGGGCAGACAGTTGGAAACTATCGCATCATTCGCGAGATCGGTCGCGGCGGCATGGGCACGGTCTTCCTGGCCGAGCGCGCCGACGGTGAGTTCGAGCATCAGGTCGCGCTCAAGGTCGTTCGCCGCAGCTTCGCCGACACGGAACTCAAGCGTCGCTTTCGCCGCGAACGCCAGATACTCGCCTCGCTCAATCATCCGAACATCGCGCGCTTGATGGACGGCGGCGTTTCCGATGACGGCGAGCCCTATCTGGTGATGGAATATGTAGAAGGCGCGCGCATTGACCACTACTGCCAGGAACGGAAACTCTCAACCCGCGAAAGGCTGAAATTATTTCTCGAAGTCTGCCGCGGCGTCTCATACGCGCACCAGCACCTGGTCGTGCATCGCGACATTAAGCCTTCGAACATCCTGGTCGCAAAAGACAGCGTGCCGAAGCTTTTAGACTTCGGCATCGCCAAGCTGATTGACGAAGAGCAGACGGGCGAGCACACGCGCACCGAAATGCGCGCCTTCACGCTCGAATACGCTTCGCCGGAACAGGTCAGTGGCGAACAAATCACTACGGCTTCGGATGTGTACTCGCTGGGCATTCTGCTCCGCGATCTCTTGCGCGAAACAAAGCGCTCGCCGGACAAAAAAATCGCAAGCGTCGAGTTGGAAAATATCGTTGCGATGGCGCGGCGCGAAGATCCTGTGCGCCGCTACGCTTCAGCGGTGCAGTTGGCCGAAGACGTGCAGCGGTATCTGGATGGTTTGCCGGTCCGCGCTCAGAAGGACTCTTTCTCTTACCGCGCGGGGAAGTTCTTAAAGCGAAATAAGATCGGCGTAGTGGCGGCGGCCATTGTTTTGTTGACACTCATCGGCGGCGTCATCGCCACTGTCTGGCAGGCGAGACGAGCGACTAATGCAGCGCGAATTGCCGCCGAGCAACGTGACCGGGCGCGCATCGAAGCGGCCAAAGCCGAGCGCGTCAATGCCTTTCTTCAATCCATCTTTGCGTCGGCCAATCCAAACTGGTATTCGTCAGGTTTCGGTCAGCGCGGCGAGGTCCGCGTCGTGGACGTCCTTGAGCAGGCGGGCCGCCGCATTGATACGGATTTTAAAGACCAGCCGGAGATTCGTGCCGAGCTGCACCACACCATCGGCACCACCTATCTTTCGCTCGGCCAGCATGCGCCGGCCCAGATGCACTTTCGCGCTGCCGTGGACGCTTATCGAGGGCTCTACGGCGAGCGCCACCCGGAAGTCGCTGAGGCTTTGTATTACCTGGCAGCGTCGCAGTTTGCCAGCGGTGACCTCGCTGCTGCCAATCCGCTTTTTCGTCAGGCGCTCGAAATATTCCGCGCGGTTGATCCGAACAACGCCAATGTCCCATACCTCCTGGCAGACCTGGCCGGTTCTTTGAATGGCGCGGGCGAGACGGAGGCCGCAGAACAAGCGGCGCGTGAAGGCCTGGAACTAGCGCGGCAGAGATACGGCGACATGCACGTGCTGACAAACGGACTGCTCAACATGCTCGGCTTCATTTATGCAGCGCGGGGGGACCTAGGTCAGGCCGAAACTTACCAGCAGACGGCGCTCGCCAACTTGAGCCGAATGCCGAACGGCAGGATGTTGTCAGCTGGAACGCTGGAGGCTCTCGGGACTCTGTCCATTTCCAAAGGCGAGTATGCGCGAGCCGAAACGCTTTACCGCGAAGCGTTCGACATTTCACGACAGACCCAGATTGAAACCCACCCGCTCCACATTGATCTCCTGCTTAAACTCGCCGAGGTTCACTGCATGCAGGGCGCATACGCCGACGCTGAACGAGAAGCCGCATCCGCGCTCGACCTGCTGCAACGGATCAACCTACTCAAATCTCAATACCACTTGAGAGGGCTGATCGTGTCGAGCCTGGTTCACGCCCGAACCAACCGCACGGCACGCGCGGCCGCCAATCTGCGAGATGCGCTCAAGGTGTTCAATGACCTGCCCGAGAGAGAAAAATATTCGACGGTTCTGCTAAGCGAAGCTCTGATCGCGATGAAACGTGACGCAGAAGCCCGAACGGTGTTGATAAAAACCCATGAGTTTTATGCGCGCAGCTACGGCGAACAACACCCGGCAGCCGTCGGCTCTCGGCAACGGCTGGAGCAACTTGGCGCCCCGAAAGATTCCGCTTCTACACGCGACAGGTAAGACGGAGCCCCCTCCCTCTCCTAAGCGCCACCCCATCACCACTGTAGCGAGCGGAATAAGAAGATTCCGACGGAGCCATCAAACAACTGGAGAATTGTCGGGAGGGCAGTGAGGTAGAAGATTTTGCAACAGGCGGGCTATCTAGGCTCGAATGCACATAAGCCGCATATGACTACAACCGGTAAAGTCTTGATAGATGGTCCCCGTGGATGGGAAAACTCCTCTATTTTCCTTTGACTTGCACATGACCAGCACATAAGAATTATGCCCAAAAAGGTACATAGCGCGCATGCTTCCTCGATTTACTCTCAGGGTCCTCCGGCTTGATGAGACGCGCGTTTAGAGTGTCCCGAATAATGCGAGAGGCCACAAAATACTCTTCTTCCGAAATATTGAAGCGAGACCTCAGAGTTGAATTGGTCATTCGCTTGTTAGAAACGTAAAGCAAAGCACAATGCTGATAACATGAGCGCACCTTATCCTTGCGATCCATTTCTGAAAGTTTCTGATGCGCGAAGAGAATGACTCGAGTGTGGGTCGAGTCTAGACGAATGTCCGGTGCCGGTAGTTGAAACACCTCTGCCTCAAATACGACCTTGTCGAATCCACTGCCACGTTCTTCACATATTCCCAAGCGCCTCATGAGATCAGCGAGGATTTCATTTCGGGAGCGTGGCGCATGATCAATGAACCTCAGCGGATCGATGAGCGGTATACCTGGATTGCTAATCTCTAATCGATCGTCAAAGATTTCTACCATTGGCCCAGTTCCAGAAATTCCAAAATCTTGGTGGATCATGGCGTTCGCGACTAACTCGCGAATAGCGCGCTCGGGATACATGCGAACCTCACGTCGAAGGCCTGGCCTAATACTTCGTTTCGCGGGACGCGGTCATTAATGTAACCGACCAATCCTTCGAAGCCTGCGGCGTAGCCTTTGATTCCGGGCTTCTCATACTCAGTCTCCACACGGCTCGTCCCTTCATACCTTACTACTCGAAACGCTTTACGTGACAGAGTCCCGAAGTCGGACAACTGGTTCGCAAACAAAACTGCGCCAAGATTAGTAATGTCGAATACATCCGCAGAGCGATTGGTGATCAAACGATCAACCCGAAGCCGTTCAAGAATGCCCGAGCGATTGTCCGGAAGACGCTGACCCGAGAGCTCAAAATATTTTGGGTAGTTCAGGTACTTGAGAACAGCATCGCCGCTAACTTCTTCCAAGGCTATGCCGGTTTCGAAAACGAGTCGTGCCAATGCCTGCCAAAGTTCTTTTTCCTTTCCTGGATGTTCCCTAAGCTTCTTCTTTACGCCTCCGACGCGAATCCACTCTGTTCCTCTGAATGATACTGGCGAAGCTAACGCTGGCTGAACTCGCAGAAGGATTAATCGATGACCTTCATGGTCGATTTCATGAAAGCGAAAATCTACTCTTGGAGAAAGGTTATGAGCGAGCCAATTTTCTAATTCTTCATTGCCGATCTTCCGTGATCGCGGATTGGCTGAGGTGCCTACGACACGATGGGTAGCGTCTTCAATACCCCACACCAAATATCCACCTTCCTTTCCATGAAGTGCCGCTGAATTGGCTAGAGCTGAGAGATATTCGCCGATGTCCTCCGGCTTTTCATTGTTATGCTTAAACTCTACCCACTCAACTTCCTTTGGGAGTGCTAGCAGTGAACTAAGTAGCTGGTTGATGTTCATCGGAACCTCTGCACGTCTTTATTTACCCATCGTGCAACAACGGCAATGGTTTCACAATTATCGTCGGAGTTCGCGCAGCGCCTCGAGCAACTTCTCGTGAATGCCACCGAACCCGCCGTTCGACATGACCGCGATCACATCGCCTGAGCGAACTTCTCTCCGCAGCTGCGCGACGATGTCATCGACCTCAGTGATTGCGTGGGACGGTTTGCCTGTCGCCGCCACATCTTCGATCAGCTTTTCAATGTCGAGGACGCCGCCCATTTCCGCGGCGCGCTGCGCATCGTAAACGCGCGAGACGATCACGTAATCAGCCGGCGCGAAGGCGTCAACGTAAAGGTTCTGAAAGGTTGCGTGGCAGGACGTGCGTGAGCGTGGCTCGAACACAGCCACCAGGCGGCGGCCGGCGTACTTCGTGCGCAGCGCGGCCAGCGTCTCGCGCACGGCCGTGGGATGATGCGCAAAGTCGTCGATGACGGTGACGCCGTTTACTTCGCCGCGCACTTCGCAGCGACGTCGCACACTCTGAAAAGTCGCGAGCGCGGTCCCAATTACTTGGCGGTCTGCTCCCCAGGCATCGGCGGCGATGATCACGGCCAGGCAGTTTCGGACATTGAACTCACCGATTATCGGCGTTTGAAACTCGGCCCACGCGGCTCCCTCACGGAACACTTTGAAGTGCGTCATGCCGTCGGCGTAACGAATGTCGCGCGCCTGCCACTTCGCATCGTCACAGGTCCCAAACGTTTCCAGACGGGTGAAGAGCTTCTCACCAAAGGACGCGACGACCTCACGCACGTGCGGGCTGTCCCAGCCGGCAATCAATCTTCCGTTGGCGGGCACCAGATTCATGAGCCGCCGGAATGCGAGCTTCACCGCATCGAGATCCTTGTAAATGTCCGCATGATCGAATTCGATATTGTTTACCACCGCGATTTCGGGCAGGTAGTGCATAAACTTCGGACCTTTGTCGAAATAGGCCGTATCGTACTCATCGCCTTCGATGATGAAGTAGTCGCTTTCGCAGACGCGGAAGCTAACGCCGAAATTTTGCACCACGCCGCCCACGAGAAACGACGGATTCAGTCCGCATTGATCGATTACCCAGGCGGCCAGGCTCGTCGTCGTCGTCTTGCCGTGCGTGCCGGCAATCACAAGAGACCGCCGGCCGCGAATAAACTCTTCTTTCACGACTTCGGCTTGAGATCGATAGACGATCCGTCGCTGCAAAACCTCTTCGAGTTCCGGATTGCCACGTGGAATCGCGTTACCCACCACGACGCAATCGGGGATTCCCCTCCCCGCAAGCGGTGAGGGGTCAGGGGAGGGGTTGACGGCGCTGTCCACCTCTCCCCCAACCCCTCTCCGCTCGCGGAGAGGGGAGACATACAAATGCTCCGCCCTGTATCCGCGCATGATCGGAATGCCCAAACTTTCGAGCATCGTGGACATGGGCGGGTAGACATGCTCATCGGATCCAGTCACCTTGTGACCGCGCGCTTGCAGCATCCCCGCAAGCGAAGCCATCGCAGTCCCGCAGATTCCGATTAGGTGGAAATGCATCCGGCTTGTAGCCAAATCTGATTAGCCGGCGACGCCGGCACGCGCCCGGTGGTAGGTGTTGCGACTCTTTTCGTACAGCGAGCTGCCGCCGTACAGAGAGTAAATGAGCTTATGCATCAATGACGGACGGAAGAACATACTCGGCGCCTGGCGGAGCGCGCGCCATCCCGTCTGCGCGGCAGCTTTTCGGTTCTCAGCTGTCAGATAGTAACCGGCCGTCGTAAACAGCATATTGACCATCGCCTGTCTTTCCAGCGCGCGAATTCGTGGTGGCAGGTCTGGATCGGCAAAGAATTTCTTGTACATATACTCTAATTCAGGCGCGGCTTTGTTCGCTTGCGCTACTGTCTTCGACTCGGAATGCAGCCGGTACGTGGACCACAACTCGGGAACGTACTCGATACGATGGTTAACCCCGGCGCGCAGCCAGAAATCCCAGTCCATGAAGTAATAGAACTCGGGATCGAGCATCCCAACATCCTCGATCACGCTGCGCCGAATAAACGCAGACGGCTGCGGGATGGGATTCTCGCAATCGCGGACAAACGACTCATAACTAAAAGTTGAACGATCCGGCGATCGATCCAAAGGCGATCCGTGCTCGTCAGTAAAGAGCGTGTCGCCGAACACAATTCCCACATCCGGATTCTTCTCAAAATACTCCACGGCCGCCGTGACGGCGCCCGGAAGAAACGTATCGTCCGAGTTCAACCATGTCAGGATGTCACCCTTCGCGCGCTCCCACCCTTTGTTAATTGTCGGTGTCTGGCCACGATTCTCATGCCGCTCAATCCATGCGCGACCTTCGTATTCGGCAAGGATCTGCGGCGTCTCGTCGGTCGAGCCATCATCGATGATCTGATGTTCAATCGCCGGGTAATCCTGCGACAAGACACTCTCGATCGTATCTCGCAGAAACGCCGCCTGATTGTAAGCTGGCGTGACGACCGAAACGAGGGGTTGGGTAGTGGACGAGGTGGTTTTGGTGCTGCTCATTCAACTTCTGCACGCATAGTACTACATGAGTTTCGGCGCACAAAGTGTGCTACATTTGAAGTCCACTGCGAGCAAAAATTGATTTCAAACGCGGAGTTTTCAGGAAAGGTCTGTTGAATGTCGGTTGCGGTTATTACAGGTTCGTCTGGCTTGATTGGCAGTGAAACTGCAAGGTTTCTTCACGAAAAGGGCCTGGAGATTGTCGGTATCGACAACGACATGCGCGCGTATTTTTTTGGACCCGAAGCGTCGACGGCATGGAACACGGAGCAGCTTAGAAAAGAGCTGAAGCACTACACCCATCACGCTCTCGATATCCGCGACGAACCCGCCATCAACAAGCTGTTTTCAGATCTGGGAAACTCGATTAGCCTAATCGTCCACACGGCCTCTCAGCCCAGTCATGATTGGGCGGCACGCGAGCCCACGACGGACTTTACCGTCAATGCCAACGGCACGCTCGTCATGCTGGAAGCCACGAGGCAGTTTGCACCGGACGCAGCTTTCATTTTCACTTCCACCAACAAGGTCTATGGCGACACGCCGAACTTTCTGCCGCTCGAAGAAAAGGAAACGCGCTGGGAGATTGACGAAAGTCATCCGTACTCTGAATTCGGCATCGACGAGAAGATGACGATAGACGAGTCAAAGCACAGTCTATTCGGCGCCAGTAAAGTTGCGGCGGATGTGCTGACGCAGGAATACGGCCGTTACTTCGGGTTGAAAACCGGCACGTTTCGCGGTGGCTGCCTCACCGGGCCCGCCCACTCAGGCGCCGAGCTGCACGGATTTCTGGCTTACCTTGTGAAGTGTGCGGTGATGGAAAGGCCTTACACGATCTTCGGCTACAAAGGAAAACAGGTTCGCGACAACATTCATTCGTACGACCTGGTGACCGCGTTTTGGGAGTACTTTCAAAAACCGATTCCGGGTGCGGTTTACAACATTGGCGGCTCGCGTCACAGCAACTGTTCGATGCTCGAAGCGATTGCCCATACCGAAGCCCTCACCGGCAAAAAGCTGCAATACACGCTGTCGGACGAGGCGCGCTCCGGCGATCACATTTGGTGGATCAGCGACGTGCGAAGATTTCAGAGCGATTATCCGAATTGGAAGTACGACTACAACATGAAGCGAATTCTCGAAGAGATCGTGGACGCAACCCGCGAGCGCGTGCACGCCGTCGGTACTTAGCTTCCATCTCGCCGGACGAAGATGCTGTCCGCCTGCACAACCGTCCCGTCCGCGGGGCTGACCATCTGTTCCAGGTTGCCTTGGAATTCAAAGCCAAGCTCTTTCATTTTCAGATAAATATCATCAAACAGCGGTTGACCTTCGTAAAGCTTCCGAAACGAAGTCTCCGTAATCACCGCGACTGCGCGCTTCACAGTCTCGGCGCCACCAGCCAGCACGTTGGCTTCATAGCCCTGGACGTCGATTTTAATCAGGACGTTATTCTGAATCGGCAGGCTCTGCGCGACGCTGTCGAGCGTTTTAACGGCAATGGTCAGGGGCCGCGAGTCCTGTCCGCCACTGCTTTCCGGGAACGCCTGCTTGTGTAGCTCAGTCATCGGCAGGAAAGACGACGACGGGGAATGCGCCGCGCGGTAGAACTGTAACGTTCCTTCAGCAGCGCCAAGCGCGCAGTTCATTGGGTGAAAATTTCCGTTGGGCGGTAAAGCACTTTTCAAACTTTCGAAGCATTCAGGTAATGGCTCGAACGAGTAAAGCGCCGCGTTCGGCCACACCGCGTTCGCCAGACGCGCGAACTGGCCCGTGTTCGCGCCGATGTCGAAGATGGTCCTGATGTCAGCATCCAGCAACCACCGCCGCCGCAGGTTGCGATAATGCTCGTAATCGATGCCCCGCCGCTTAAGACCGATGGCTTCGGGGTGCCGGGCCATGACTAGTCCGCGATATATGTAACCAGTTAAGTCGCTCAACCTCATATGTCTTAGCGGCTCCGTCCCACCGCGGCGAGCATTTGTAATAAGCTGGCGCGAGACGTTATGCCCTACGAAAACATGTCGCTCAGCGTGCGTTCAAATTCTTCAGGACTGATCCACATGTTGTCAAAACCACGATCAGTTTCGCGTGCATCTGAATTTTCCCGTCCAACTAAATACCAATAGGATTGCCCAATCACTGAAGCGAGCTGGTAATACATCGGCCGCACGCATGTGGGAGCGAACAGCTCGAAGATCTTGCATGCGGCAGGCGCAAACACGCTGTTTGTAAGTGCTGCCCCGTGCGGTCCGGCAATCGCCTCCGCGCGACTGAATAGTTCAATCTGGTCCGCGAATGAGAATTCACCCGAATTAATAATCTCAAAATCGAAACGTCGAAGGATCGGTTCCAACTCATCCTCGTTTATGACGTGCCGGCGTCCACCCCGCCGCGTAAGGTATAGGCGCTTGCCGGCTTCAAGTGACTGTTCACCGGTTAGAAACTTTTTTCGCAGCCAATTTACGGCCGAGGGATGAATGCGACCCGGCTGACCGATGTAGCTCGGCACGTGAAGAAGCTCGAGAGCCAAATGGCGGTTACCGAGGACAACCAGCTCATCAAGATTCAGACCTAAGTGCGTCAGGCTGTCTCGCTGCCATTGCGCCGCCAGTTGCGAAACAATCACCTTAGTTTGCGGCGTGGCATAGCGAAGCAAAGACAAACGTGGCAGCGCGTCGAGAATCCAGTGGGCGTACCCTTGAGAATCAAAACTCGCAATCGTGAAGTAATGACCTTCGAGTGCTTCCGGCTTGGGAAGGTGGAGTGCGCGGCGGGCGCGATCCTGCTCGAGCCATCCGTCGCCTATCCACGCAGATTCCTCGGCGATCTTGTCATCCGGAGTAATAACAACGCCATTGGGTCCTAGCACGCGTGCGTGCGGGATTGACGCGAGAAACAACTCGTGATGAATGTCGTAATCACGAAGCCAAACGACGGCCGGCACATCGTTGGGAACGAGGGAGCGAGGTGGCGCAGATGCCGAAGCCCGCATCGGCCGGCGAACTCTGCGATAGTGCGCCGCAGTCCGTCTTTGATCCCACGGCACTCTCCGGCGATAGTCTTCGACCCATTTCCGCAAAGACGAGATGCGGCCCGTGGGCACATTCAGCATTCGGGAAAGAAAAGGCAGCTTACTTAACAGGCCGCGGGTTACCCGGCCCAGCCCGCCGGCGATTCGGTACGCCACGATCTTCGCACGAACATTCAGTGTCGGTTGTGACGGTGCTGCCGGGTGATCAGGCGAGGAATTATTCGGCTGACGTTCGTTCGTCATGGTTTCACGTCAAGTCTGCCATTGAAGAGTAATGGCGACAGCGGTGATTGATTCATCATCTTAGATCTTTGCCAGCAGTCCAGATACGGCTTGGTCCGAATCCTCAATAATGCCCGCGACCAGTTGCGACCAGCACCCGGCGCTTGATTTTCCGCAGCCAGAACGGATACGGCGAAACGCAAGATCGCATTACCGGATAGCCTGACGCTACGCGCGGGCGCGTAGAGTCGCCGCTCCTAATTTCGTTGAAGAGTTCGAGATAGCGCTCAACCATGCGCTCGACGGTATAGGCCCGACTTGTTTCCCAAGCGGCTTGACTCATCGTGGCGAGACGCGCGCGGTCGCGTTCCAATTCGGCGAAACGGTCCGCGAAGGTAGCGAAGTCGCCCACGTTCACTAGGAAGCCGTTGACGCCCTCGCTTACCAGCTCTGCCGCGCCACTCTCAATCCTCGTCACGACCGGCACGACGCCGTGTCCCATCGCTTCGAGCATGGCCACCGGCAACCCCTCAAGCTCAGACAACAGCACCAGAACGTCCAGCTCCTGCAACCGGCGCTTAACATCGTTCGAGCGCAGCCATCCCCAGAACGTAACCTGGCTGTTGAGTCCGGCCGCGGCGAAACCCTTTTCCAGTTGCCGACGCTCGGGGCCTTCGCCGATCACATGCAGCTCAAACTTCACACCGCGCCGCCGCATCTCCTCCGCGAGCGGCACAAGGTCAAGCACGCGTTTTTGACTCTGCACGAGTCTTCCGACGTAAGCGACGCGAAGTGGGTCGACGCGTGATGCGGCGTTGCGTATGCGCGCCTCAGCTTCCGCAGGTGTCAGCGATCCGACTCCGTACGGTATATGGTGCGCGCGTGCGGTCGGCACGCCGCAGTACGAAACAATCTTGCGCGCCGTCTCCTGGCTAACGCCCACGGCGCAATCGACGAAGTCGCTGTAGTGCTTGAGTGGTTCGTAGAAAGTCGGCCCGTCGCTATGCGTCACCGATACCGTTCCGACACGCGATTCCAGCAGTGGCACCGCCAGCCATCCAGCATCCGGCGACACAGAAACAACGTAAACATCGGCGCGGTTGCCGTTGACCCACGCCGCCAGGCGAGCGGCTCGTTCCTCTGGCAAGTCTACTGAACGCCACATGGCGTCAATAACTTCGACACACGCCATCTGCATAGTATTGGTCAGCGACTGATCCGGGCCCGGCTCGGTGACGAGCGTGACGCGGTGACCACGCCCAACGAGAGCTGTGCACAATTCAACTAGGAACGTATGTGCTCCCCCCGTGGGCGGCGTGGTGATGGTCGAATCTACGACGACGATATGCATACTCCGTCCGCGCCGAGTCATGGGCTTCAGCGGCCCGGACCGCTGTTGAGGTGCCACTCAATCCTGAACAGGAACTCTCTACTGATAAAGTTGAAGCTCCGCGGCCAGACCTTCAAGACGAACCTCTGGGCGCGTGTCACGACGGTCCCGTCCCACGCGGCGAACTCTTCCAGACATCGCCCGGCCTGGGCCACCTTACCCTCCCTGACAAGCGCCTCGGCCAGGGCGCGGTAAAGGTTCCGGATTCTTGTCTTAACCACTTTTTCGTCGAGCGCCGGGTCGCGGCCGTGCTTCTTCAGCACGGCTAGCATCGCGGCGAACAGCTTGCTGGGCGTGTGTGTGGTCGAGGCAGCGTGACGGCGATACTTGACAAGCTTCTCCGCAATCCCATAGAAGCTCGCGCCGTTGCGCGCTAGTCTCAGCCAGAGGTCGTAGTCCTCGCAGATCCCGCCTACGAGATTCTCGTCGAAGAGCCCGACCGCATCGAGCGCCTCTCTCTTCACGAGCACAGACAGCGTGCCGATGTGGTTCGACGCGAAGAGTGTACGGAACATCTCTACGCCGCGCGTCTCGCCAGCGACGATATGAAAGCGCTCGTCAGGCGACTGCGTCGCCTCGTCGGAGAAGATATCGCCGTCGGTGTAGACCAGGTCCACGTCCTTCTCTTCCAACAGGGCGAGCTGTGCTTCGAGCTTGCCGGACAGCCACAGGTCGTCGGCGTCCAGGAAGGCGACGAGGGTGCCACGCGCTTCGCGAAGCCCGGTGTTGCGCGCAGCGGCTGGCCCGCCGTTCGGCCTTTGGAAGCAACGCAGGCGCGCTTCGCGTGCGGCATAAGTTTCGACGATAATCCGCGTGTCGTCGGTTGAGCCGTCGTCAACGACGATCAGCTCCCAGTCTTCGAAGGTCTGCTCGCGCACGGACTCGATGGACTCCGCGATGTGCCGCGCGGCGTTATACGCGGGCATCACGACACTCACCAACGGCGACTTACTTATTGCTCTCTCAGACATGGGATAGAGTCAGGCCGGTCGGTCAGTTCAACCAAGCCGTGTCTCTCATAGTTGTGCTGCCGACGCCGCTCTACCAAGTACTGCCGGTGAAAATGTACCTGCTTGAGCAAAAACATCTCCCACTGCGGCATCCCTTCCGGGCTCAGACATTCGCGCCCCCGCTGCACGCGCCATTTTGCCAGTCTCAGTTGGGCCAGCGCGAGCGCAACGCGGGGGCGGCGAATCTCTTCGTGCTCCCAATGATGGGCCAAGTAGGCGCTCGAACGACCCATCTTACGCGCAGTCTCGAAGAAACTGGTGCGCAGCAGCCTGCATTCGTCGAAATGATGCTCGACTGTCACACCGAAGGCCGAGACCACCTTGTAGCCCGCCCGCTTCAGTTGGAACGTGAAGAGCGACTCGTCGTGGAAGCCCAGCGCCCCGGGACCCAACTCAGTGTCGAACGCGGGCACCTTCGCAAGAACCTCCCTGGAGAAGGCCATGTTGGCGCCGACCATGTATTCGGGATCGGCCGCAGTAAGGCAATCGGTGGAGGCCAACCAGGCCTTGTGCATCCAATCCATCCATGGGCGCGATAGGTGCGGGGCGATTTGCACGCCGCCCGCGACGGCGTGGGCTGAACCAGCAACCAGCGGTCCGCACATCCCCTCGATCCAGTCCACGGGAGGGCGCACGTCGTCGTCTGTGAACATGATGATGCGCCCGCGCGCTGCTTTGAGTGCCGCATTGCGGGCGAAGGACTGTCCTTGACGCGATTCATAAACGTAACGAACCGGAATTTTATTCTCCAACTTGTAATTGTTTATCAGTTCGGCGGTCGAGTCGGTCGAGGCGTTATCGATGATGAGAAGCTCACAAGGCAGATTGTCAGGCACATGGACTCGCCCAAGGGTTTCGAGGGTCAGGCGGAGACTCTCGCTGTGATTATAGGTGCAGATCGCGATCGAAACGTCCATCAGTTGGGTTGCGGCCTTAGCGAAGGATGACCTTGGCCGCGAGGTCGCCGTCTCACGAGTGAGAAGCCGTCTGCGCAGAAAAGCCCTGGGTCGCGGTCATAGCCTCCAAATCGGACCGCACCATCTCTTTGACCAGGTCAGTAAAAGAGTAGCGCGGGCTCCAGCCCAATTCTTTGCGCGCTTTCGACGCATCGCCGATCAGCAGGTCGACCTCGGCGGGGCGCTGAAACCGTTCGTCTATCTTCACAAAGTCGCGATAGTCCAGACCAACTTCAGCGAACGCGAGTTCACAGAACTCACGGACAGAGTGCGTCTCGCCTGTCGCGACGACGTAATCGTCCGGTTCGGGCTGCTGCAGCATCAAGTGCATCGCGCGCACATAATCCGCCGCGTGTCCCCAGTCCCGCTTTGCGTCGAGGTTTCCCAGACGAAGTTCAGACTCGAGGTTAAGTTTAATCTTCGCCACCGTGCTCGTGATTTTGCGGGTCACGAACTCGAATCCTCGCCGCGGCCCCTCATGGTTAAACAGGATTCCGCCACTACAGAACATTCCATATGCTTCGCGGTAGTTGCGGGTTAGATCAAAGCCGGCCACTTTGCTGATGCCGTACGGCGAGCGCGGGTGAAAGGGCGTCATCTCTCGCTGCGGCACTTCGCGAACCTTGCCGAACATCTCAGATGAGCCGGCGAAATAGAAGTGACAGCGCGGCTGCAATTCGCGGAGAGCGGCCAACATGTAATGCGTACCGTTGATATTGATATTCAGGGTTGAGAATCCGTCTGCGAAACTTTCCGCCACGAATGACTGCGCTGCCAGGTGGTAACACTCGTCGAACTCATGACGACCCATGATGCTGAAGATACTCGGATAACTCTCGAGGCTCGCTGGGTGGAGCGTGATTCGCTCGAGGATGTGGGCAATACGGCGGAACCTGTGGGCCGGATCTTCCAAACCGACGCGGCGAACCAAGCCATGCACTTCGTAACCCAGCCCGAGCAAATGTTCGGCGAGGTGGCTGCCGTCCTGGCCCGTAATGCCGGTAATCAACGCTTTCATTTAAACGATCTCCTTGTTCATGATTCTAATGTCCGGCTCGATGAGTATATCCCCCTAACGACCCGAAGTGTGAGCGGCAGGATTTCCAGGACTTTCATGAGAGAAGCGGCTGCAATAGCGACATGTGCTGGTTGAGAGAGTTTTGTTTCTCAAAAAGCTGCGCGCGTTCACGTGCCGCTTCCGACATCTTTTTACGCAGCGCCTCGTCAGATATCAACAGCGCGGTGTACTCCTTCAGTTCATCGAGCGTGTTCCACAAAAAACCGCTCAGGCCGTGCTGAACGATTTCCGATTGTCCGCCCTTGTTAATGACAACCGGAACGCAGCCGGCGGCCATCGCCTCTACTGTTGAGATACCGAAATGCTCGGCCAACTCTGGAGTGGCCTGCTCGTCTTCGCCATACCCGGCTGCATGCCAAAAAATGCTGGCGCGCGCGAAGAGGCCCTTCAATTCCTCGCGCCTGGCATTCGCGATCACGTGCGCCTGCGTCGCCGATGCCATCGAAAACAAGGTCCTGAAAAACTCCTGATGCCGCGGTGTATCTCGGAGTCCGCCGGCGCAATAGTATTGCCAACCGCCGCTCGTGCCGGCCTCGGCCATTTCGCGGAAGCTGGTGAGCATCTCCGGTTGCCGCTTTGTATGGCCCTCGCCTTCCAGGGCAAATCGACCCACACTCAACACGATTTTGGATTTCACAGCCTGCTGAAAGTCGCTCGCGACCGGAGGGTAGACTATTTCGCAATCAACCGCCCACCGCCGTCGGGTCCACAAATGCGAAAAGTTTGAGATCGCAGTCTTCACAGCGTAACTGGACATGCGTTTCTGCCACACCCACCTTTGATACCAAAGCTCCAACTGACGCCGGTAAGCAGGCAAGGTGGCGAGCTCAGCCGGTGGTCGAATGTGATCGGCGGTATCAAACGGGAAGAGCACGATCAGCGCGCCGTTCCTCGCATGGCAAAATGGAGGTGTGAAATGCACGATGGCGATGAAAAGGTCGTACGGCTCGCTGAGCCCGGCGTACCAGTCGCGAGCGGACTGGTAACGACGCCAGGGGTTACGGAAGTAGGGCGTTCGGTCTCCGTATTCCGGCTCCACGTAGCACAGCTGTACGCCGCGCAGGTTTGCACCGAGGGCGCCCTCGAGCACGTCGGCGGAGAGGCCGCCGATGTGATGCAAAAGGTCGACCTGGTGCTCGCCGGCCAACGCTTCAGCCAGAAAAGCTGCCACGCTCTCAGAGCCGCCGATGCCGCCGCTTGAAGGCTGATTGTAAATACCGATCTTCAACGTTAACAGAAGCCATCCGCCAACCGCGTGCCTTCACAGCATGTCAGCTACCGACGGTTCACGCGTTTTTAAGTGCAATCATTCGCTCACCGCAGTCCGGTACACATTAACCGTCTCAGCCGCGCATCTCTGCCAACTGAATTCAGACGCTCTCTCCAGCCCTTTTCGCCTTAACTCCTGTCGCAGTCGAGAGTCATTCAAAAGGTTCAACATCGCTTCGCAGAGCGCGTCTTCGTCCGTTGGTTTTACCATCAGGCCCGCGCCGCCCACTACTTCCGGCAACGCCGTTGCGTCGGAACTGATGACCGGCGTGCCACAGGCCATCGCTTCCAACGGTGGCAGACCAAACCCTTCGTACAGCGACGGAAAAATGAAGCCCAGCGCACCACTATAGAGCGCAGCCAAATCCTCGTCCGCCACGAACCCGGTGAACGCGACCCGGTCGCGATACTTCGGCGCAGCGGCTGCCGCTTCAAACACCTCGTCATACATCCAGCCCTGACTCTTTGAACCGGCAAGCACGAGTTTCACGTCGAGGCCAGGTTGCTCTTCCAACAACCGAAAAAAGCAGCGTATCAGGTGGGCAAGATTTTTCCGCGGCTGTGGCGCTGCCAAACTCAGGAAGTAATTTCCATCAGGTATTCCGTAACGCTGTCGTATTACCGCGATCTCACCTGCATCTTCGATCGGTCGGAACGCCGCTGAAGCTGCCAGCGGCGTAACGAAGACGCGGTCGGGGGACATCCCAATGTACTCGCAAAACTCATTTTTCGTGTGCTCGGAGATGCATGTGACCCAATCAGATTCAATATTGATCGTTTTGAACAACCGCTGCGTATAAAGGGTCATGTGCGGCGCAACTAAGTCGCGCGCCGAAATCGGAATCAGATCATAAATGGTCAGTACCCTGGCGACACCTCTCGTCAGGCTTTCTGGCGGCAGGCCAAAAAAAGAGGAGTGATAAACGTCATATTTTTTGCAATCGAACGCCCACCCAAGCTGATCGATTCCGTAGGTATAGTGCAGGCGGTAAAGAATGCCGCGCGCCCTCCGTCTGAGGATTGACTTCAGATTGTCACTCGTGGCCCCCCGGAGGTCTTCCGCGTAGCAGGCGCTGAAGACCTCCTGATAGAGCCTCGTTAAACCCAGGCGGCTTTTGAATGTGGGCGCGAAGGTGCCACGTATCCGCTCGTGATTGGCCTTAAAATAGAGGTACGATTGGATTGAGTTTTGTACCGGGTCGGTTTCGTTTAACTCTTGGCCACATAAAGCCATGGCCGTCAACTCAACGTCATCCCGGTTCGAAAGTTGCAGCAACAGTTCTTCGAAAGTCCTAGCGACACCGGTCTTGGAGTCGGCCCGATCGAAGTAGTGGCCTAACAGGGATATGTCATAGGCAAGTCTGATGGTCATGCGCTCATGCTAAGCCCGTTAAGCGCGTCACAGATGTAGGCCACATCCTGTTCGGTTAATGTCGCCGACGACGGCAAATTGATCCCCCTTGACGCCAACCCCTCAGCGACCGGGAAGCCTGACGCTGGAGCCCGATACATAGGAAGAGCGTGCATCGGATAGAAAAACGGGCGGCTCTCGATACCGGCCTGGGCCAATTCCTCCATCACCGCATCGCGGTCGAGAGGGAAATCTTTGCTGAGAACTACGCAATTGATCCAGTAGGCGTTGCGCGCCCACGCCGCCTCTGGCGAAAGCGTGAATTGCGGGTTTTGCGCGAGGTACGTTTTATACCACTCGGCGTTCTCCCGCCTACGAGCCATGTGCCAGTCGATCTTCTCCATTTGGGCGAGGCCGATGGCCGCGGCCACGTTCGTCATGCGATAGTTATAGCCCATCACCGGGAACCAGTAACGGCGCTCCGGGTCCTGCCCTTGGCCTTTGAGCTGCCTCATCTTTCGGGCCAACTCGTCATTATTAGTCACCACCATCCCGCCTTCACCCGTAGTAACGATCTTATTCCCATAGAAGCTGAATGTGGCGACATCGCCGATCGAGCCGACGCGCCGGTTCTTATACTCAGCCCCGTGCGCCTCTGCGGCGTCTTCGATGATGAACAGGCCACGCTCGCGGGCGAGCGTCGTAACGGGATCCATGTTCGTCGGGTGGCCATAGAGATGAACAACAAGGATGCCTTTCGTCTTTGGCGTCACGTGATCGATGAGCAGATCAGGGTTCATGTTCCACGTATCCGGTTCTGAATCCACCAGGACGGGACGCGCGCCGCAATAGGCGACGGCGTTGGCACTGGCGACATACGTAAGAGTCGGGAGGATGACCTCGTCGCCGGGCCCGACTCCCAAACCCAACAAAGCGAGGTGCAGTGCCAAAGTTCCATTGCTAACTGCTAACGCATGTTTGACCCCACAAAATTCCGCAAAAGCAGTTTCGAAGCGTTCGATATATTTGCCGGTGGAGGAAATCCACGTGGACTCTAAACAGTCCAGCACATATTCTCTTTCCTTACCGACCAATGCCGGCGCTGCGACGGGAATGAATGACGTCATCTAATCAAGAAATCTCCTTAAACATGATAATCCTCTCGTCCGGTTCATTTGAGAGAAGAACGGACTCGCGGCTTTCTTCGACGAAGCCTTTGGAAAGGTACAGTCTCACCGCCCGGCGGTTGCTGGCAAAGACTGACAGCCTGACACGGTGACAGCCGATCCGGACGGCCTCATCGATCGTGTAATCCAGCATGCGCCCTCCAGTGCCCATGCCGTGGAAGCGGTGATCGACCATGATCCCGAAACTCGGTACCGCATAGCCCTCGTCCCAGCCGCGAAGCATTGAGAGGCCGATGAAACGATCGTTTAGAAAGCCCCCGTAGTAGCGGTCGCGGCGCGGCAGGCATGCGATCCTCTTCGCAGTCTCCGAGTTCATCGGAAACGGGTTGAAGGTCCTGATGATTGAGGAAACGTTGTTCTCCTCAAGAAAGCGCGCCAGAACTTCAAAGTCTTTTGGCCCGATTTCTCGGAAGCTGAGCGACCTACCGCTGGATTCCCTTTCCCGCACATGATCACTCACGTTAATAGCTCCTTGAAAACCTGAACATATTGCGTGGCGATGTCGTCCCACGTCGGCCGCGGATCGCTGGCCCCGCGGATGGCTGACTCCTTGTAGGTGTCGTAATTATCAAACAGGGCATCGAGTGCACTATGGATAGAGTCAGCCGAGTTAGGATCGAACCACGCGATCTTCGCGGTACGGCTGCGCAAATGCTCTCGCATCACGGGGATGTCGGAGCAGAGCACTGGAGTGCCGACGGCTAAAGCCTCCTCCACCGGATAGCTGCCGCCACCCTCAGCCAGCGTTGGCATGATCAAAGCTTTTGCATTTCTAATAAGCGGCAGCACGTCCTTGTCGCCAACATTTCCAAGGACGTAGAAGTCCTCGCCTAGCCTTAATTGATCGCGCGTTATTTGGCCCAGTAGCCTCAAAATACCCCAGTTGTAAGCGACCTCATTGTCGTCCGGCTGACGTTTCAGTAACTCAGTGTGCGGACCGAAGAGAACCAACGGGTTTTCTCGGCGCCGTTCGAAGCGCGTCCACGCGACCAAAAGAGTGTGGTGATTTTTACTCGACGACGGGTGCGCAGGAAAAACAACGTAATCACGTGGCAGTTTTTCGAGGAGCTCAGTGTGCTGATCGCTCCGAACCTCATTGTCCTCCGGCAAGATCGCGTGATGGATAATGGGTGCTGATTCGCACTGTCGACCGAACAGCCGCGTGAGGTTGTCCTTCGTCGCCTGAGAACTGAGGATCACGGTCGATCCCTGTAACCAAGTCGCGGTTATGTCTTTAAGCCTTTTGGCTTCCAGGCCGCCCAACATTTCGGGAAAATCGATTAAGGTGCAGTCTTGGTAAGTGCACGCGATAGGTTTGTCGACCTGCGGGCACTCAACGCGGTGTGGCCAGAAACAGTAAATGAGGTCGCAGTCTTGCGCGGCCTGTCTCAACTGTTCGTGCTGCCATGAGTTTGGGGCCTCCGTGCCGAACAGCCGATTGCGGGCCGCCGCTTTGAGCCTGCCGGTGCCTTTAATTCCAAAGATCCGCCCCTCGCGTTCAAGCCATGATCTAGCGCCACGTTCACGCCTCTCAGAAAGTTGGAAAAGTTCCAGTCCTCGAAACATCTCACTCGCGTTCTCTACTTTTCCCCCTACAATGGCGAGCCGCGCCAATTCGATTTCGGGATGTCGCGCGATGGCGGGCGCCAACTGTTGCAACAGGCGAACACCTCCGCCGACACTAACGTACGGGCACCAGATCACGATTTTCATTCTGCTCAATCCTTGAGGCGAATCCGCGGCGCGCCGTATTTAGATATCACAACGCTCCCGCCGACTTTCGCTAATAGCAACCCGATACTCTTCCATCGTTTCGTAGGCACAGCGCTTCCAGGTAAATTGTCGCGACCGCTGCATTCCCCTCTCGCTTAGAATCGAGACATCATACGCAACTCTGATGTTCATCTATCTTTTTGAAAGACAAGCGTCGCGAATGTATAGCGATACCCGTAAAACATGAAATCAGGGTTAAGACATTCCCACTGCGGCACATCCACAAGAGAACAGCCTTTGATTGACGGCAGGATCCTGGATATCAAATCCTTCTGAGTATAGAACCGATAGTCTCCCGGGATAACGGGATCCTGGGGTGTGTGTAGATTGTTATAATCGCAGGTTAGTATGCCAACGCCGGATGGGGCTAGTAGTTCCGCAATCTGCCCCATAAACAATTCATCGTCGGGCACATGTTCTAAAACAGATGTTGACAGGATTATGTCGTAGCTGCTCTTGATAGTTGAGGGCAAATGAAAGAACGTGTTCAAATCGAGACCGTTCACCTCGGGATCGATCTCCTCAATCGAATAACCCAGCTTCTTCAAACTTGCGGCTGCTGAATCATCGTAACTGCCGACACATAGAATCTTCGGGGACGGAAAAGACGCGGCGAATTTTCTTACCGTATCAAAAACAAATGCCTGCTGAACGTTTGCCGCGGGGATCTTTGAGACCATTATTTCAGGAGCCAGCGAGTAAAGCTGCCTGATCACCGGTGCATATTGCACTCGTGCTTGATTGTCCAGGATTCGATTGAATCTCTTTACGCCCTTTGCTCGTGGGGCGTCGGCCGGCGGTGTCGCCCGCGCGGCCCTTATCGCACGCTTCGTTAACGCTTGATGTATTCGGCGCTTTACGAAGTTTCTTCTACTGTTATATCGACGGTTTAACTTCTTATAGTCGAAATCCGAAATCACGTGAATCTCAGTATCATTCTTACTCAGCCGGGCCTGGAATTCAGATGAGGTGCTCGGGTCCAAAGTTTTATCCAGGATATTCTCGTACTCACGCAGAACATTCTTCTCGTTCCACAGTTGATAAAGATGCGAAAAAGGCTCAATCCCGTTTTTGACTAACTCTTTTAGGCTCGAATCTTCGATGGTGATGGGAGGATCCAACGATTGCAGATGCCTAAACATCACGCATTTGCTAATCACGATTGGACGCCGAACTGCCAGCGCATAGTCGGGGGAGCTGGAGAGACTGGAAACGTCCAGGTAATCATATAAAAAAGCGTTGATCGTGTTCCCCGCCAGAAGATCCAACATAGCTTGGTGAGAGAGAAACTCGTGCGATGCCTGTATCCTGATTCCCGGCTTTCTGATTCTTCGCTGGCACTCCTGAATTTGCTGACGGGCGCTGGACCCGTCCGCATCTATGATTCCATTTGAAGGAACATGAATTCTAATAATCGCGTCATCGAACTCATTCTGAACCATGTCAACCAGTCGCTGGTATCCCTTGCTGGAAAGAGAAAAACCGAAAGTCCCTATCGTGGTGACATCCGGAGGCTCTTTTCCGTTGGTATAAGGAAGAATCAACCTTCCCGTCTTGAATACGGCCGGATTGTTTTCTATCAGGGTCGGATCGCTCATGACATAGTGCTGGAAAAACTTGTCTGGCATCCGGTCAGCCTCTGCCTGCGTCATTTCGTGCATTACCGCGATGTTGACCTGTTTGTACCGCCGTGGCAATTCGGGTTTTATAAAGGTCAACGTCAGGGGATGATAGTTATAGATAATCGCGGCGTAGTCTGAATTATTAGCATGCGAATCAATGTCTTCAAGGTTTCTGATACCTGCGTAATCAAATCGATATTTATCGGATTTCTGAAGCGCGCCGAGTAGATTCTTGCCATACTGATATACTCCGCATTGTCGCTCCTCATAGCTGACGAACAAGACAGGTGTTTTTTGGGTTCCCGACTGTGCTTTAGTGGATATCATTTTTGGCTGAAAAATTTATCTAAGTTAACGCAAGCCTGACTTTACGTGCAGAAGTAGTCTTGCTTTCTCTTTCAAATACTTCATCGAGAATTCGCTCGTAATCCAAAATAAAGTTTGCTTCGCTCCACTCCTCGTAAAAAGGTTCCAGCGGGGTGACACCGTTTTCGATGATCCTACTTAAACTCGAATCCTCAATACAGATCGAAGGATATGCCGAGAATACATGCCGGAACATTCCACATTTCGTGATGGCCATCGGCCGTCGAACGGCGAGGGCATGCTCGATGGCGCTGGAAATTCCCAGGTGTTTACCCGTGTCGTAGAAAAAGGCGTTGAGAGTGTTACTTGCCAAAAAATCGAGTAACTGACTCTTGCTAAGAAAGTCACGAGTAATCACGAGCTTTATGCCCGGCTTCGAAATGCGCTCTGCGCTTTTCTTAATGCTGGCCATGGCGCGCTCCTGGAGCTGTGAACTGACGACACCGTTGAAGGGCAGATGCAGTGCGATTCTAGCTTCGTCGAATTCACGGTGAACGGTCTCGATTAAGTGCTCAAAACCCTTGCCGCCAAAGCCAAAGCCAAAGCTGCCGATAGTCACCACGTCCGGAACCGGGGGGCGACTATGATATGTAGGAATCAAACGGCGAGTCTTAAAAAGGATCGGATTGTTCTCGACCAGCGTTGGATCAGGTCCCAAATGATAATCAAACATTTCCCGGGTCGCTCTGTCAGCTTCTTCTTGTGTCACCTCATGCATGATTCCCAATGATGCGACCTTGTAGCGTCGCACCATTTGGCTGGTCAGCCACGGCATGGTAGCCGGATAATAGTTATAAATAATCGCAGAGGGTTTTATTTGTTTGACCGCCCGGCGCAGCTCCTTTTCATTCGAGCATTCGGCATATGCGAAGGAATATCGCGATGATTTCTCGAGAGCCGCTGCAATGTTCAAACCATATTCATGAATACCGCATTGTTTTTCGGCATGAGACACAATCAGGATGCCGCCCGTCTTTTGTTGTCCCGGTCTTATCAACATCTCTCGATCTTGAGCTTCAGCTTTACGCAGCGACGCAAACCATTCGGGTAATTGCTTTATCCTGCTTCGCAACCTTAGCCTCGATCTTAACTTGGCCACTGAACTTGTGGAACTCATTGATAGCAATCCTCGTTCTGAATAATCCAGCCCGTCGCCAACGTAGTCAATGGGGACAGTCTATTCCAGTTGCGTTTCACATCGTTGCTCAAGAATCTGGTACTCCTCGATCTTCAAGCGCCTCAAATTAATGGATAGTGAATTCCGTCGTGTACTCTCGCGGCGGAGCACGTGATGAAGCCGTAGGTAGTGAAGATCAACTATACTGCAGATGCACCAATTTCCTGTTTGACCACTTCAATGGTTGGCAATGGGAAAATCAAGCCGGTCCCGTTCTTGATCATTTCTTTTTCGCGTTCGATGAACTCTTCTTTGAAGTGCCACGGCAAGACGAGGTAATAATCGGGATTCATGGCTCGTGATTCCGCCTCGCTGACGATCGGGATATCAGTACCCAGCGTATAGGCGCCATACTTATCGGGATTGCGCTCGGCCGCGCAGTCAATGATCCGATTGTCAATGCCACACCATTGTAAAATTGTGTTTCCTTTAGTCGATGCTCCGTAGATGTGAATTTTCTTTCCTTCTTTCTTCAGCCCTTTTAATAATAAAGTAAGTTCCTCTCGATGAATATTGATGCGCTCTTGAAAATTCTTATATGGCTTATCGGTGTCCAATTCGAGATCGAATTCTTCCTGCCGCGTCGCCTTGACGTTCTGGATCCACTCATCGTTCTTGTACTTGAAATTATTTCCGTGTGTGGCATAGCAGCGCAGACTCCCGCCATTTATTGAATTTTGCGAGACGTTAAAAACCTTCATGCCCGCCTGTTTCAGGATGTATTCGATGACCGCGAGACTGTAATACTCCAAATGTTCGTGGCAAATGGTGTCGTACGAGGTCATCCTGAGCATGGTTGGCATGTACGACATCTCGAAAATCCAGACGCCTTCAGGAGCCAGAATATCTTTAATTGCCCGCGTGAACGCAATTGGGTTTTCGAGATCATAAAACATCGCGATGGAAGTTATGATGTCGCACGGTCCCCGCAAACTCTTCACCAACTCTTCAGAGGGAAAGATGTCCTGGATGACCTTAATATCGCCCTTAATTTCCTGGGCCACATCCGAAGGATCGACACCGAACTTCTCGACTCGACTTTCATAAAAGCCGAGCAGCGTGCCGTCGTTACAACCGATGTCCAGAACGCGACCTTCCGGCTTTCCCAACAGCGCGGTTGCTTCCTCGGCGATACCCTTCAAGTGCTGACGCATTGTGTTGTTGGTGCCGGAACGATACCAGTAGGCCGAGTAAAGCACTTCGGGTGGGACGGTATGTTCCATTTGCAGCAGGCCGCACCCAGTCTCGTTTCTTAACAAATCGCAGCGCACGAGACGGGTAGGGATCTTGCGCATGGGCGGCATTTCTTTTCCCGGCTTTACGAACGATCCCTGCAAATGCTGGTCGCCAAGATCGATTACCGGAGTCAGCGCCGGGGAACCGCACACGCGGCATGTAGTTCTATGGATTAAATGCATTTGTGTGCTACGAAGAAGGATCAACCACTCGTTCAGGCACTATCAAGTAATTGACCCCGATAATCTGCGCCACTTTGTAATTAATGGCCTTCACGAATTGGAGATACTCTTCCAATGAAGTGTGAAATTCATCCTGAAAAAGGGCTTCGTATTCAAAAATGATCGGCATCTGATGCCTTTTGATTGTCTCGACTGAGCCTTGTAACGCAAATAGGTCGCTTCCTTGCACGTCCACCTTCATGAAACTGATACGATCCTGAATGTTCAGACTATCAATCGTTATCGTTGTAACTGTTCGGCCCGCTTCGGCGTTGGGATCCACGCCATATGAACCATACGAATCGAAGCGTTGAAAGTCCGGAACAGGATAGTACATGGTTCCCCCACAAGTGTTGTAAACAGCCTTACAAATTGGGGTGATGTTCTGGCGATTATTGACGGCGATATTCTTTTTCAGTACCTCGCAGATGAAGTCATCGGCCTCAAACGAAAAAACGTGACCTTTGTTCCCCACAAGCTCTGAAAACAATAGCGTCATCTGACCGAAGTTCGCTCCGACATCGAGCACCGTTGACCCGCGCGCAATGTATTGCCTGGCGATGTCAACAATCTCCGGTTCAAACACTCGGCCCGCCTGCATTTCTTTAATGATAATGTCGGTTGGACGATCGGTGGGTAGATAGTACTTGCCTAGAGAAGTCTCAAACAATGCCAATTTTGAGTTACTGTCGGCACGCTGCTTACCGTCTAGTGGCGAGTTGAGCTCTTCACTCCTCGCTGCCATGATCTTTCGCTTGAGTGAAGTAAACAAATCAAGACCTCCAGTCACATTCGGCAAAGACACAGCCATAATCTCCGCCCTCATTCATGTAGAAATCTGACCCGCCGTCGACTATCGTAATAGGTAAGACATCTTCCACCCAATCAACAACTCCTGTGTTTGGCAGCGTTACGGCGAAGGTGAACATATATTTTCCGGGCACTAGTAAGGCCAATGGTAAGGTCGCTGTTACCTGAATCTCTTTATTATTCTGCCCCAACTGACTCCATTCAGGATTTTTAGTAGTGAATATTTTCCGTCCTCTGTGGTCCCTGACAAAAAATCCCATTACCGAATTGGAAAGCCATCGATTTATCTTACAAGTAACAGCTATCACGATTGGTTCTTTGTGATTAAAGAAACTTTTCGGATTGCCGTCAGAATCCAGTGATTGAACTCCGGCGATGACTATGTCTTTGTCGGTGTGTGCGTCTGCCGTAAACGCACCGTCGCCTCCTGATGAAACTCGGTTCACATAACACTCAATCACGCGTTCTGTATCGCCTTGCTTTACGATGGCACCTTGCTCAAGGAGGAGGGCTTTGTCACACAATTGAGTGACCGCGCCCATGTAGTGACTAACGAATACTACCGTCCTTCCGTGTTTCGCAACCTCTCCCATCTTCCCAAGGCATTTGCTCTGGAACGCCGCATCGCCCACCGCCAAAACTTCATCTATGACCAGAATGTCAGGCTCTAAGTGCGCGGCCACGGCAAAAGCCAGGCGCACATACATGCCGCTTGAATAGTGTTTGACCGGGGTATCCAGAAATCTCTCAATCTCAGCAAAGGCTACAATTTCATCAAACTTGCGGTCAATCTCAGTTCGTTTCATCCCGAGGATGGCCCCGTTGAGATAAATGTTCTCTCGTCCGGTTAGTTCCGGGTGAAATCCGGTGCCAACTTCAAGCAAGCTGGCAATCCGGCCGTAGATCTCGATGCGCCCAGCCGTCGGCTCTGTAATGCGAGAGAGCACTTTCAAGAGTGTCGATTTGCCCGCTCCATTGCGGCCGATAACACCCAAAACGTCGCCTGGCATTACATCAAAGCTGACGTCTCGAAGCGCCCACAATATGTTGTCTCGACGTTTTCTTAATCGGGCGAGCGGAGAACGGAGCGTTCCGGAAATAGCTTCACGCAGAGTCGTCTGAGATTCCTGCCGACTGCCAATCCGATATTGCTTGCTTACCTGGTGGGCGCTAATAATTGGTTTCATGAACTACACGACATCAGCGAAGGCCTTCTCCGTACGACGAAAAGCATATAACGACCAAACCAACAGGATGACTGTGAACACGATTGAGATTGTTAAGGCGCGCCAATTCATCTCCAAACCAAACAGTGAAGCCCGAAAGCCTTCGAGTATTCCGACCATCGGATTGAGGTCATAAAGCCATTTGTATTTACCGGGCACGAGACTCGACGGATAGACAACCGGCGAGGCAAACATCCATAGCTGAATCATCACCGGCAGAACCATGCCGACGTCGCGGTACTTGACGTTAAGCGCAGAGGCCCACACTCCCAATCCCAACCCCAGCAAGACCACTAACATGATAAACAACGGGAGGAAAAGAATCATTTTTGTAATTGCCACGCGGTAATAGATCATCAGCATCGCCAACATAACAAAGCTGATTCCAAAATCAATTATTCGCGCCCCCACAGCCGCACCCGGAATGATCATTCGGGGGAAGTAAACTTTTGTAATTAAGTTGGCGTTGCCCACCAGGCTAAATGCGCTACTGGAAACGGCGCTTGAAAAAAACGTCCACATCACCATTGCAGCATAAACAAAAAGCGCGTAAGGAAGATTATCCGAAGGGACGCGCGCCAGTTTGCCGAGGAAGATTGTGAAGATGACCGTTGTCAGCAGTGGTTGTAAGACTACCCAGACGACGCCTAACGCGGTTTGCTTGTACCGAACTTTCACGTCACGCCATATCAGAAAATAAAGCAATTCCCGGTAGGGCCATAAGTCGGAAAGATTAAGGGGCGCCCAACTCTTCGAAGGTTTAATTACGACCAGTGGCTCGGCCGGCAAAACAAATGGCGTTTCAACGGGCTTTCGCTGAAAGGAAGAATCAGATTCAGTTGTGATGACTGGTTTCCGCGCAAGCGCGCCTTCAACAGGTGTAGAGCTCATTCAATTTGGGTTCAAGTGTGGCTTTTGGATCCTTTAGAACAGATTCAGTGGCATCGTCCGACAAACTCAAAAGAGAGGACAATCTCTGCGCGTACTTCAGATCGTTGCTTCAAAAGCCTAACCGCACATCTAAAGCTAGTCAAGCGCCGCGCCAGAAATCCTTTCACTCCAGTTTGCCACGGCCTTGCTCTGCTCTTGAGAGCACCTACAAATTCAACGGAAGTATCTATCTCGCCCCGCTTAATGATCCAGGCGCCGCCGGAAATAAGCGCCCAAAAACGACTAGTCTCTTCATGCCAGCGCAAGCGTGGCGATGAAGAGACTAGTACCTTACCGATCTCGGCTGTTTTAGTTCTGCTGGAACAATGTGCCGTTCGGGGCGGTGTTCGACCCGTTGCTTCCTATTGTATTGTTCCCGCCTGTGTGTACCAAGCCACCTAATCCCAGCGCGGTTCCGTTGCCGGTGATTACGACCCTGGCAATCAGCACCTCTGAGCCAGCGCCGGTGTTAACGCCGGTACCGCTTGAGGTAACGCTGCTGTCGTTAACGGCAAAAGTCGTTGGGCTCGTGCCTTCGGTAGCAGTAACGCCGGAACCTGTGCATGACGCGAACGTGCTGTTCGAAACCTGACCTCGCGTGCCGTTTCCGGCGTTGAGACAGTTCGTAGCCTTGGCGATTTTGACGTAGTCCATCGTCAGCTGAGTCGCGTTTGTACCCGAGTTATTGATCCGCACGCCTTCTGCAGCGTTTCTGATGCTAACGTTGCGCATGTGGAGTTGATTGACGGCTGCCAGGCCGACGCCGCTAACTTCGACACCGTCGCCGACGACGCCATCAATCACACAGTTCTCCATGAAGAGCGCGATCCCGGCGATGAAGCGAACGCCGTCAGTGCCAGTGCTGGCCCCGTTGATATTGAGCCAGTCGAGGCGAACGGTCTTCCTGATGTCGTTCACGTCGGTGATGTTGATGGTGACGCCACTGGGAGCAAGAGCGGAAAGAATCGAACCATAGCCCTGACCGCCGTTGCCACCGTTGATGGTGATCGACTTCGTAATGGTTACTGTGCCGAAGCCGCCGGGATCGAGGGTGCTGATCTCGCCGTCCTTTGCCGTCTTGGAAATCGCGCCCGCATACGTTTTGCAGGGAGCGGTGCGGCTGCACGGGTTGACGTCGTCGCCGACGCCGGATACCCAGGTGCGCGTCGCCTGCGCCTGGGCGATAGAAGCAAACGCGAGCAGGAAGGTCGCGATTACTACAAGCTTAACTGTGAACCGAAACTTGTTCATTTGGTGTCTCCTTTTTCAAGTTGAAAGTTGGGGATGGCCGCCAGTAGAACACGGATCTGTTCCGGCCACTGTTGCGCCGAGTATTCCCGAGTTGATAAATGAGAATTGTTGTTCATCAAACTCCTTGATGAATGCGTACAAAATCAAATTCTAGTTTCCACAATCACGCGTTGTGGCGTTGGTGACTGTCCAAACAGCGCTGTCGCCGCAGGTAATGACGGTCGAAAGAAAACAGCCGTCCTCATCTTCGGCAATGACCTTGACCTGCTGCTGGTCGCACGCGACGTTGCTGAGCGTAAACGACTGGCCGGCGGGTATAGTTGCGTTCCCTAACTGGTTGCCGGTCCAGTCATCAACATTGACGTGCGAAAGATAAACATTGCGAAGCTCTCTGCTCGAGTTATTCACAATGTTGACTGAGGTCGCTGCTGTTCGCGCGCTGGAGATCAGTGGCAAGGCCGCTAACGCCAGCAGCGCAACCAGGATGATCAAGCCGCGAGTGTTACGATAGCTTTTTGAGCTTTTCATGACGAACTCCTATCAAAAAATGCCATTGAGCTGATGCGGGCGTCCCGAGACGCCCGCACCCGGTTACTGTCCTTCAGTTAAGGCAAAATACACGTACTGTTGACTGTGTAGTTCGGCCCGCTGTCTACCACCGGCACGCCCAGATTCTTGGGCACGTGGATCTTGGACGTCTTTGTGCCAACGTTTCCTTCGGAGTCCGTCACCTGGAAGGTGACGGTGTACACCCGACCGTCGGCAGAATTCCGGCGTTCAGCGCGCACCTGGAACGACTTGCAATCGGCTGCGATTATTATGTCGTTTAAGGTGTTGCCGTCGCCGCCGCCCTCTTCAGTTTCGTCACTGGTGACTTTCTGGATAGTCACGTCGCTTACTGAGAGCGAGTCGCAGTTGTCACTAGCACCAATTACAAAAGTAGCGACATTGAAGGTGTGATACGCGTGATTCGCCGGCCACAGTATCGGAGTCAGCCCGGTGGTGGTGATAACCGGCGCCTCGTTGTCTTCCACCGTGATCGTCTGCACGCAGCTCGACTGGTTCGGAGTTGGACTTGCGTGGTCCGTCGCCGTCCAGGTAATAGTCGTTGTTCCCTTCGGGTAAGGAGCATTGAGCGGCTGACTATCACTGCGAGTGCCGACGATTGTCGGGTTGCTATCGCAGTTGTCCGTGGCCGTCGCCGTTCCCACATTAACAGTCGCCGAGCATACTCCGGGGTCAGTGTTCTGAGTGATATTAGCCGGACATGAAATCACCGGCGGCGTGTTGTCGATGACCGTCACCGTCTGCGTGTCTTCGGTGAAGTTGCCGACCCGGTCAGTCACTCGATAAGTGATGGTGGTGGTTCCGACCGGGAAGTTATTGCCGGCGGGAACGCCCGTGCGCGTTACGACAAACCCTGGACAGTTGTCATTGGCGGTAGCCGTTCCGAGCGTAGCGTCGCCTACAAACACACCGCACGAAGTAGCTCCCGGTCCCGTGTTCACAGTCAGATCGTCGGGAGCCGTGATGGTCGGCGGCTGGTTCGGATTCTCGTTAACCGTTACGGTCTGAGTGCCTGACGTGCTGTTCCCCGATGCATCGGTGGCCGTGTACGTTACGACGGTGGTGCCCGTCGGGAACACGAAGCTCTCGCAGGTGCGACCCGGATCTCCCGGAGCCGGGCAAGGAACCCTCGGAATGCCTGTGCGGCTGATATTGACTGTAGAACCGCAAGCTCCGTCGTCCTCAGCGGTTGCGTTGAAGTTCTCTTCGTCGATCAAGACGGAACACTCACTGGTGCTCGTCGTGATGCTCGGCGGCACGTTCAGCGTCGGTGGCGTAGTATCGTCGCCAGTTACGGTAACGGTCTGGTTGCAAGACGCTGATTGAGTATCCGTGTCGGTAGCGGTCCACTCGATAGTCGTCGTCCCAATCGGGTAAGGATCGTTAAATTCCGCAGTGTTGCTATACGCCAGATTGTCGCTTCGCCTTCCGAGTACCGTGGCAGTCTCCGAATTTGTTGTAGGCGTGCCGGGGTTCGCCGTTGCGGGATCGCAACCGGATGGAGAGCTGACGGTCACGTTTGCCGGGCAGGTGATAGTCAAGACCGTTTCCGGCGCCACCGTAATGAGCTGGGTGCAAGTGGCTTGGCGACCAGCAGGATCAGTGGCTATCCAGGTGATCTCTGTCGTCCCAAGCGGATACGAGCTAATTAGTGCTTCGCCGTCTTCGCGGCTGCCGGTAACCTCTAATGGCGCGTCTCCGGTGGTCGTTGGCGAGCCAACGCTCGAGGAACTGCCATCTGGATCCGGCACAAACGCCTGGCCCTGACCTTCGTTAGCCGTGACGGTAATGTTTGACGGACAGGTGATAGTCGGTGCATCGCTATCAACAACTGTGACCGTGAAGGTGCAGAATCCACCGCCCGTCGCAGATGTGCTGGTAACCGTGGTTGTACCCACCGGGAAGAACGATCCGGAAGCCGGATTGCTAGTAATTGCTCCACAGGTTCCGCTACCTTCCGGCGCCGTGAAAGTAACGTTGGCGCCGCCATTTTCGCCATGAACCGTCGCGGTTGTCACTATGTCGTTGGGACAGTCAAGACTGCATTCTTGTGTGCCGCCGCCTGAAGACACCGTGTCGAACGTCGTCGACGAGTTATCCTCAGGATGGGTTTCTTCTGTCGTAGTGGTAATGGTTGCCGTATTGGAGATAACTGTACCCGCCGCTCCGCTTACGGTGTAGGTGATGGTAAATCTTGCCTCAGTGCCGGCGGGCAGACTTGCGATCGACCAGGTTGTCGTCGGTGTTGTCCCATCCTCCGTAAATGTTGGGCCAGAATCCTGGCCCGATGAAACATAGGTTAGATTAGCGGGTACTGCGTCAGTCAACACAACGCTGCTGGCCGCGTCAGGGCCATTATTCACAACGACAATTTGGTAAGAGGTCGGGTTGCCGCTCGTTACGTCCCCGTCCCGGTTGTACTTGAAAACGTAAAGATCGACTTTTGGATTCTCCGGGTCGCTGACTGTAAAATCTGATTTGGCGATCAGACCATCTCCATCCGAAAGGTAAACTCTGAAGGTTCCTGCCTCGGTGGAAACATAGTCGGCGCTCGGATTGGTCGACGTGATCGGGCTGGTTTGGACCACGCCGCCTTGTGAATCCACGAAATGGATATATCGAGTGCCAGTAAAATCACTGTTGGCCTTCGCGCAGATTGTGTCTGTCAATGTAAAGCTGTCTTGGAGAGTAGTGCAGCCGTCTTCGTACGTCGCTATCGTCGGAATGTCCAAGCTCAGGCTCGCCATAAACCCTGCCGGCCAGCGAGATGACCACGGCGTATTCCGCGAGGCAAAGTCGACGCGCTTCGTCTGACGGTCGGAACTCTTATTGGCGCCAACCGAGCCGGACTGGGCAGAAAATAGCGGCACTGCCAAGACCGCGATCGCAAGAACAAGAACTGCGATTAGAATTGAACAATTAAAGACGCGGCGGTAGCGGGGGGCGGCTGAGCTATTCATCTTGATACTCCGTTGTTGTGAAATGCGGCGACGTACAAAGCTCGCGTAAGAGGCACTCAGTTTGTATTAGAGATTTAGCCTACGTTACGGATTGCGGCACCTTGGTTTCCTTGTCGGTCCGAACTGAGGACGCGTACTCTAATCCGAGTTCGGTTGGCCGTCAAGAGTTTTTTTCTTTCTTAGTGCGTCAACTTGACGGGTTATGCCACCCTGACAAAATTTTTTATGTAACGCTTTTTGCAACCAGAAACCGAAGACGTTTGCAGAGTGAGATTTTTGCGCACGGCAAAGGAGTCACCCGAACTGGAGCTGTTGTTCGGCTGCAAAACTTAACGCTAGGTTCGCTAACGTTCGAGCGCGATTTGGTTCAAGCGGAGATCGTTTTTGCTTTGGTCATGCGGTGATCACCGCGTGAGGGACGATGGTGACAAGCCTCGTACGCTAAGCTGCAGAGGATTTCTGCGCGCTTCGACAAGACCGCTGAAACTCTTCGTCGAGCCTATCGATACATTTATTGCGCTCAAGATTTACGATGGCCAATTCTTTTATCACCCCGTCCTTTTGCTCCATGGGTACCTGCTCGAACTCGTACACTCTTTCCTGCACGTGCCACAGCCGGCAGTTCACAGCCGCGAGTTGCGCGAACATTTCTCCGATGCTTCCCTGAAATTCAGGGACGACATTGCCTTCCTTTTTATAGACCTTGTTCGCGGAGAAAGTTAGTTTTTCGATAGGAATTTCGCCGGTTAGCGCGGCCGACACGAACTCATTGATCTCCTCCTGAAGTTGCTTCTGTTGCACTTCCAGGCTGCGCGTACGCTCAGGATCGTCAGTATGCCAAAGTTTTAGTTGGACCGTCGTCAGCTTGTCCGCAAGTGTTCCGAGAGTTTCTGCCATCTTACGTTTGCCCGTACTGGGCGGTCGGAATTGAAATCAGGCACCTTCCGCTCGCAACATGGGACGAGCTTCCGCATTCCTGGCCAGGGATTCCCGGAAGTATGCCACCGTGCGCTTCAAGCCTTCTGCCAACTGCACCTTCGGCGACCACTCGAGCAACCCTTTGGCGCGCGTCAAGTCCGGACGACGTTGCCGCGGATCGTCCGCGGGCAGCGCGCAGTAAAGCACCTGCGATGCGACGCCCGTAGCGCGCGCCACCTCTTCCGCAAGTTCACGCATAGTGAATTCATTGGCGTTACCAATGTTTACCGGGTCATGCACATTGATCGAAGAGTGGGAACCCTCCTCGACATTCATTAGTCGCACCATGCCTTCAATCAAATCATCGACGTAACAGAACGAGCGAGTCTGCGTGCCATCGCCGTAAATTGTCAGTTCCTCTCCGCGCAGCGCCTGCACGATGAAATTCGAGATGACGCGACCGTCATTCTCCAGCATGCGCGGTCCATAGGTGTTGAAGATGCGCACGATGCGGGTATCCACGTGGTTCTGACGGTGATAATCCATCATCAACGTTTCGGCCAGACGCTTTCCCTCGTCGTAACAACTGCGAATGCCAATCGGATTCACATTCCCCCAGTAGCTTTCGGGCTGCGGATGAACTTCCGGATCGCCATAGACTTCGGAGGTTGACGCTTGCAGGATTCGGGCGCGCACACGCTTGGCTAGTCCCAGCATGTTGATCGTGCCCATGACATTCGTCTTCACGGTCTTCACTGGATTGTATTGGTAGTGAACTGGTGAAGCGGGGCAAGCGAGATTGTAGATCTGATCGACTTCGAGAAGGACGGGTTCGGTGACATCGTGACGAACCAGTTCGAACCTGTGCTCGTCGAGCAGGTGCATCACGTTTTCACGCCGGCCGGTGAAGAAGTTGTCAAGACAAAGTACTTCGTGGCCATCTTGAATCAACCGGTCGCATAGATGCGATCCGAGAAAGCCCGCGCCGCCGGTCACCAGAATCCTCATGGTCGTCAAATTACCGTGCTGATGCGGAAATTGCAAAGCATTCCAGATCGGGCCAGGACTCACGCGTTGGCGCGCAAATTGGAAACAAGCAGGCGGCTTGGTTAGCCGTCGGCAAGCGCGGGCAGTGCGCTCAATGTTACTATCACGCACGACCTCAGTCCTTCGATGCCGCGGAGGTATACGAAATAACTACGCAAAACGGTTTGAAGAAGCTCTTTGTTACCGGCGGCGCCGGCTTCATTGGTTCGGCATTCGTGCGGCTGGTTCTGGAAGAGCTGCCATCGTGCAAAGTCGTCAATTTCGACGCGCTGACCTACGCCGGCAATCTCGAGAACCTGGACGGCGTGGACGAGGGCAGACATGAGTTCATCAAGGGAGATATCTGCGATCGCAATGGCGTGCTTGCGGCTCTCAATGATGACGTGGACGCGATCGTAAATTTTGCGGCGGAATCGCACGTCGATCGCAGCATTCATTCAGCGCCCGAGTTTATAACGACGAATGTGCTTGGGACACAGGTACTGCTTGATGCCGCGCGCGAACGTCGCGTAAAGCGTTTCATCCAGGTTTCAACCGACGAAGTCATGGGCAGCCTTCCCGAAACCGAGACGGCGTTTTTTACTGAAGCGTCGCCGTTTCGGCCGAACAGTCCTTACGCGGCGTCAAAGGCTGCAGCCGAACACCTGGTGCGTGCGGCCAATCACACTTTTGGCCTGGACACAGTCATCACACGTTGCGGGAACAACTATGGCCCACGCCAGTTTCCGGAGAAGTTCCTGCCGCTGATGCTGGCGAACGCTTTTCACGATGAAGCAATTCCTGTTTACGGTGACGGTCTGAACGTCCGCGACTGGATTTACGTAGACGACCACTGCCGAGCAATTCTTCAGTTGCTCCAGCGTAGTCGTTCCGGCGCGACCTACAACATCGGCGCCCGCAATGAGCGGCGAAACATCGAGGTGGCGCACAACGTCCTTGATGCGCTTGGCAAACCACACTCGCTCATTCAGTTTGTGAAGGATCGTCCGGGTCATGATCGCCGTTATGCGATCGATCCTTCCTTGATCGAAAGTGAGGTTGGCTGGCAGCCGCGCGAGACATGGGAGAGCGGCTTGTGCAAAACGATCGAGTGGTATCGTGACAACACAGCGTGGATTGATCGCGTCCGCAGCGGCGCATATCGCGACTACTACGCACGCCAATACGGAATGGAGGCGGGCGCACATTGAAGGTCGCGGTTACCGGTGCAGGAGGCATGTTGGGCCGTGCGGTCACGAAGCATTGCACCGGGCACGGCGATGAGGTGAATACGTTCGATCACCGCGCGCTGGACATCACCGACACATCGGCGGTGAAGAGTCTTGGCGACTTGAAGCCTGATGTTGTCATTAACTGTGCCGCGTGGACCGACGTTGATGGATGCGAAGCTGATCCCAATCGCGCAGAGCGCGCGAACGCGCTCGGCCCTCAAGTCCTTGCTGCTATTTGCCGCGATATCAAAGCTGTACTGATCACCGTCTCCACTGACTACGTTTTCGATGGGGCGAGGGACGGCTTTTACACTCAACGCGATCACCCTAATCCGATTAGCACCTATGGCCACTTCAAATTGGAAGGCGAACGTCGCGCGCAAACCGCATACGCGCGCACGATCGTAGTTCGGAGCGGATACATTTTCGGCGCCGGTGGCAACAACTTTCTCAGCACAGTTTTGGATCGCGCTCGTCGTGGAGAGCGCTTGCGAGTGCTCTCAGATATGACCGGCACGCCGACCTATGCGCCCGACCTCGCCAGGAGGCTTCGCGAACTCGCCGAGCTCGACTTGCCGGGCATCTATCACGTCGTGAACGCGGGAGAAGGCGTCAGCTTTGAAACGTTTGCTCGAACGGCGCTGGAGATCGGCGGCATAGATCCCTCTCTATTGCAGTCAACCACGTTGGCTGAACTCAACAGGCCGGCGCCCCGGCCCCGAAACTCACGCCTGAGATGTTTGCTCTCGGAAGCCATTGGCCTGGCGCCTTTGCGGGACTGGCAAGCAGCCCTGGAAGACTTTGTTACATCACAATCAGCGACCGACACACCACCCACGGCCGCCGCCTCACCGACGCGGTAACGGCTTGTCAGAGCTACTGTCGCAGGTTTCTCGGACGCCGCCGTTTTCGGCTTGCCTCGGTGAAATGGTCTGTTATTATGATCGTCCAGTTCCCGAGCTCTAAGAAGCAGGATTTAGCAATATGACCCAAGATGAACGCCTGCTCCCGGTACGACCCGGGCGCGATGCAGAAACCTCACTGGCAGAGATTGCCCAGGGCCGCGCGTATGGAAAGTACAGCCGGTACGGCAATCAGTCCGAGACAAATGTCCGCGAATATCTCCACGTTATTCTGAAGCGGAAATGGCTCATTTTGAGCCTGGTGCTCGTGATCACCTCGCTGGTGACCATCCAGGCGTATCGCGAACCCTCGATCTATCAGGGCAGCACTACAATTCGGATCGAGCCCAAGCAAGGCAGCATCCTGCAAAGCGGCACCGCGTTGGTCATCAACCAAACCGACCCAAACTTCTGGGGCACGCAACTCAGGCTGTTGGCGAATCCAAATCTCGCGAGACAGGTAGTGCTGACACTCGACCTGCACAAGAATCCCGAGTTTTTGGGTGGCCAGGCTAATAGCGGAGTATTTTCTTCTCTTAAGCGACTGCTCGGACGCGAGAAAACCAAACTGGCGTCGGCCCAGGGTGCAAACGCGGAGCCTGATCCGATCGGCGAGCGTCGCATGGCCGAAATGCAGCTTACGGCCGAACAGATGGCCGCGTTAGAACCTTACGAAGACGCCATCATTGCCGCCGAAAATATTGAACCAGTCGAAAAAACCAATCTCGTCGTCATTAGTTTTCTCCATACCAATCCTGAGCTGGCTAAGCGAATTGCCGACACGCTCGCCGAGGTGTTCGTTCAGAACAACGTCGAGCGTCAGGAACTTGGCATGAGTAAAGCTGAACTTGCTTTGGCGCGCGAAATCGCAACTTATCAGGAGAAGGTCAAGACCGCGCGCGACTTACGTTTTAATTTCGCTAAGGCCAACAATCTGCCGCTTACCGCAACTTCAACTAATCTCGAAGCCCTGCGCGAACAGGGCTACAGCCAGCAATTGCTCGATGCTGAAAATCAGCGTCGCAATCTCGAAGCTGCTTACGATGCGGCAAAGGATGCTGAGGATCCCTTTACGAACCCGGCTGTCCAGGGGGACGAGTTGATTCGAAAGTACCGGGAAAAACTGGCCGACCTTCAGGAAAAACGGGAAGCACTACTTCAGATTTACACAAAGGAATGGCCCGAGGTAAAGAAGATCGACGCGCAGATCGCCTCCACCGAAGTGCAATTGAAAAAGGCGCCGGCGCAAGTTTTGACCTCAATGAAAAAGCGTCTGCAGGCAGCACAGGCCCAGGAGAAAAGCCTGCTGCGCGCTTACGAACGTCAGCACGGCAAGACGACCGCACAAACGAAAGCCGAAATCGACCTGGCGGCGATGACGCAACAGTTGGCTACGGACGAGCAGTATCTGAACACGCTACTGCAAAAGCGGCGCGAGTTGAGTGCGACCTCGAGCGATGGCGGCACGAACGTTTCGATCGCCTCCAAGAGTCGCGTGCCCCACGCGCCAGTCGGCCCGGCGCGCTTGCGCAGCATCATCATCGCGTTCTTGCTTTCGCTGATGGCTGGCGTAGGCCTGGCGTTCCTCCTCGACTTCCTCGACGACAGTGTGAAGTCGATGGATGACATTGATCGCTACATTCACTTGCCCGCTCTGGCATTGATACCCGCAGCTCGAAGCGAGAAAGGCCGTTTGGCGCCTGCAGAGGCCCAACACGCGTCAACCGCCTTGGCCCTGGTGAACGACGCGCGCTCGCCGATGGCCGAAGCTTATCGCCATTTGCGGACCTCGCTGTTGCTGTCATCCGCCGGCAATCCTCCGCGGACGATTCTGGTCACTTCAAGTCAGCCGTCCGAAGGGAAGACGACGACCGCGGTAAACACCGCTTTCATGCTGGCCCAAACCGGCGCTGAGGTTCTAATCATCGATTGCGATCTCAGGCGGCCACGGATGCACGCGAACTTTAATCTATCGAATACGCGCGGGCTGACGAATTTTCTTTCCGGCGAATGTCCCATTGAAGACATTCTGCAAAACCACCCGGAAGTCCCGAACCTAAAGCTGTTGACTTCCGGACCCGTCCCGCCCAATCCGGCCGAACTTTTGGGATCCGAGGAGATGCGCAACCTGCTGCAGAATTTATCGGAGAGGTTTGCACACATCATCGTCGATTCGCCGCCGGCCATTTCATTTACTGATGCTTCCATTCTTTCGACGTTTGTGGACGGCGTGATTCTGGTCGTGCATAGCGGACGCAGCTCGCGCGCAGTAGTGCGGCGCGCTAAACAACAGTTGATGGACGTGGGCGCGACCATCTTTGGCGTCGTGCTGAACAACGTGAAAGCTGATTCGCACGCGTACTACGGCGCCGGTTATTACTCGTCTTATTATCAAAGCGAGTACTACACCTCTGAGGACGAAGGTGATGCGAGCGCGGCTACTTCCGCCCGCTGATCCTCGACTTTTCGTTTCTGTTTCATGCCGGGACAGTCCTGTGTAATCGCGCCTGACGTCAAGCTCGGCCGCGACGTCAAAATCCATCACTTCGTTAATCTCTACGGCTGCGAGATCGGCGACGGCTCGAGCATCGGCTCGTTCGTCGAGATTCAAAAAGGCGCCCGCGTAGGCCGCAACTGCAAAGTTTCCTCGCATAGCTTTATCTGCGAAGGCGTTACGGTCGAGGACGAAGTTTTCATCGGCCATGGCGTAGTTTTCATCAACGACAAATATCCGCGCGCGACGACTGAAAGCGGCGCCCTACAAACCGACGTTGATTGGAAAGTAGTGCCAACCCTGGTGCGATCCAGGGCCAGCATCGGCAGTCACGCAACCATTTTGTGCGGAGTCACTATTGGCGAGGGCGCGATCATCGGCGCGGGTGCGGTCGTTTCGAAAGACGTTCCGGCGGGCGCCACCGTGGCCGGCAATCCGGCGCGTCAACTTGGGGACCGCTGATGCCGAATTCGGATTGAAATCTTTTTATTGCAACCAACTATGTCAAAACCATTCGCACCTAGTTCAGACCAAATTCGCAATTCGAAATCCGAAAGCCCCCATCCTGCGGTTCCGTTCGTCGATCTTAAAGCTCAGTACCAAACCATAAAGCCGGAAGTGGACGCGGCCATTGCCCGGGTGATCGAGAACACGACGTTCATTATGGGTCGCGAGGTGGCGGCCTTCGAAAAATCATTCGCTGAATACGTCAGCGCGGGTTTCTGCATCGGCGTGAACAGCGGCACTGCGGCGTTGCAATTGGCGCTGATGGCGTGCGGCATCGGGGAGGGCGACGAAGTCATCGTGCCTTCATTTACCTTTTTCGCTACGGCTGAGGCGGTCTCGGTTCTCGGAGCGACGCCGGTCTTTGTCGATATCGATCCGGTTTCTTACACGATCACCGCGGCCGGCGTCGAAAAAGCCATCACGTCGCGCACACGTGCCATCATTCCCGTGCACCTTTACGGCCAGTCTGTTGATCTGGATCCAATCCTGGCGCTCGCTGAGCGTCACGACCTGTACGTGATCGAGGATGCGGCGCAGGCGCACGGCGCCGAGTACAAAGGTAAGCGCGTGGGCGCGCTCGGCGACGCCGGCTGCTTCAGCTTCTATCCCAGCAAGAATCTCGGCGCTTACGGCGAGGCGGGCACGATCGTCACCAACGATGAAGAGTTGGCGGCGCGTTTGCGCCTGCTGCGCGATCACGGATCGACCAGCAAGTACGCGCACGCGATTGTCGGCTACAACTTTCGCATGGAAGAGATTCAGGCAGCGGTGCTCAACGTGAAGCTCCCGCACCTGGACGACTGGAATAATCAGCGGCGTGCGCGCGCGGTCGTCTACAGCGAGGCCCTTACTGACTCAACCCTAAAGGTGCCGCGCGAGATGGAATACGCGCGCCACGTCTATCATGTCTACGCGGTCCAATGTGACAACCGCGACGACATACAGCAGCGCCTGGCCGCGCGCGGTATTCAAAGCGGCGTCCACTATCCAATTCCGATCCACCTGCAAGCTGCGTATGCGTCGCTCGGTTATAAAGCCGGCGACCTGCCGGTCACCGAGCGGCTTGCTGAGCGCGTGCTGTCGCTGCCGATGTTCGCTGAGTTAACCGATGATCAGCAGCGGGCCGTGGCCGATGCAGTCAGAAATTAGGGACGACGCAAGTCGAAAAACTCTATTGACATCACGCGGGAATTTGGGGTAGAGTCCGCCGCCGTTCATCATTCTCAACCCTCGCGAAGTATCGAGGTTACTTAAACCAGCAAGTCTTCGAGCCAGGGCGATTCCAAAGGCTGATCTTCCACGGGCTTTCCTCAAGGAACTCGCGAACTCTCAGCCACGCAGTTAACCGGCGCTGCAAAAGGCCTCTTTCCACACAAAAAAGGAGCGTTCCCTCATGAAACGCGCTCGACCCCTCCGTCTTTGTACAAGCCTTCGCTTGTCGCCGACGACATTTGTTCGGTCGATTAGCATCACCGTTAGTCTAACTCTCCTCCTTGCATCTCTAGCTCTTTCGCCGCTGCAAAGGGTCAGCGGCCGCAGATTGAACGCGGGTGCTAATTCGCAAGGCCAGCAGAGTCGCGGTCAAGAGCGTCGGGTAACGCCTTTGTCGCCACGCGTAGGCGCGCCGGCGGCGAACCTGCCCAATCTGGACGAACTGCGCATCACTGCCGAAGCAACCCGCAATCAGCCAGCGCGAGTAGAAGCAGCGCGTCCGATTCCGTCCACGATGCGGTCACGTCGCAAGGAGTTTCAACTTCTCCCGGGGACGAGGATGAGGCCGAGGGCGAACAATGGCAGTTATGAACCGATGCGGGACTCCGCTCGCCGTGAAAGTCGAATCGGCCTGGATCAGACGGGCAGGCCATATCAACCCGCATTACGCTCACATCACGCGCGCAGCCTTGCCACAGTTCAATCGGAGGGCGCTACTGAGAATGTTGTGTGGACGAATGTGGTTGGGGCCACGGCGTCGGGAAACAGTCTGACGAAGACGGCGGGCACCGCTTGGGGGAATGCGGGCGCAGCGTCGACCCGGTCGATTGTGTCCGGCGATGGCTATGTCGAGTTCAGCGTCACCTCGCTGCTTACTGGGATGGTGGCGCTCAGCCACACGGACGCGAACCAGGACTACACCAGCATGCAGTTCGCGCTGCTGCCCAATTCGGATGGGAATCTTTACGTCTTTGAGTCTGGCCTTAATCGCGGAGTTGTGAGCACTTATTCGACGGCAGACCGCTTTCGAGTCGCGGTTGAAGGCGGCGTGGTGAAGTACCGCAAGAACGGGACATTGGTTTACAGCAGCACGGTAGCACCCACCTATCCATTGTTGGTTGACGCCGGGCTTTATCACAATGGCGGCACTCAATCGAATGTAGTGATCAGCGGTAACCTGAGCGGCGGCACGACTGAGAATGTTGTGTGGACGAACGTGGTTGGGGCCACGGCGTCGGGAAACAGTCTGACGAAGACGGCGGCTACGGCCTGGGGGAATGCGGGCGCAGCGTCGACCCGGTCGATTGTGTCCGGCGATGGCTATGTCGAGTTCAGCGTCACCTCCTTGCTTACAGGCATGGTGGCGCTCAGCCACACGGACGCGAACCAGGACTACACCAGCATGCAGTTCGCGCTGCTGCCCAATTCGGATGGGAATCTTTACGTCTTCGAGTCGGGCGTGAATCGGGGAGTGGTGAGCAGTTACACGACCTCAGATGTGTTTAGGGTGGCGATTGAAGGCGGGGTGGTGAAGTACCGCAAGAACGGGACTCTCGTTTACACCAGCGCGGTCGTGCCCACATATCCTTTGCTCGTGGATGCCGGGCTTTATCACAACGGCGGCACTCAATCGAATGTGGTGATCAGCGGAAATTTGGTTGGTGGCAGTGGCGGCGCCGCTTCCGAGTTTGCCATCGCGCGCCTCGACCCGCTCAACCGCACCGGCACTGGCGGCGAAGACCTGTTGTCAAACAACTTCAATTGGAATTTGCCGCTGATTTCTTTGCCGGGCCGAGGTTTGGATTTGAGTCTCGCGCTATCTTACAACTCGCTGGTCTGGACGCGCTCTGGTAATTACCTTGATTTCGATCTCGATCAAGGTTCGATTGCGCCCGGATTCAGGATCGGATTTCCCGTCATTGAAGGGCCTTACTCGAACGGTCAGACTAACGCCAACTTCTATTTGCTAGTCACGCCGTCGAGCGCACGCGTGGAGTTGCGTCAAGTTGGGACTTCGACCGTTTATGAGTCAAAAGATTCAAGCTACTTACAGCTTACGGACAATCTCGACGGCACGATGACGCTGCGGCCGACCGGCGGATCGCGAATGAACTATATCGTCGTCGCCGGCGGCTTGCGCTGCAGCAAGATCACCGATCGCAACGGCAACTTCATTACGGCAACCTATAAGAGTTGGGGCGAACTGGAGACCGTCACCGATACGCTTGGGCGCGTTCTGACTTTCAGTTACGACGGCAACGCGAACCTTCAGTCCATCACGCAGACGTGGGGCAGTCAGACGCACGAATGGGCGACGTTTGGCTGGGGCACAGCTTCCGTCGGCAATAACTTTCCGGGTTTGAGCAACCTCGGCCCAAACTCAACTTCGATTCCCGTGCTGACGCAGGTCGGCTTGCCGGACGGCTCGCGTCATAACTTCGAGTACAACAACAGCTACGCCATGGTCTCAAGGATTCGTTATCACGCTTCGGATGATCATTTGCGGCGATACACCACTTATGTTGCGCCCAACAGCGCGACTGACTGTCCGCGCCTGACCGAGCGCCGCGACTGGGCTGAACAATGGACGGGCGTTAACGGCGTACCCAATGAGGTCGTGACCGCTTACACTCATGATGCAGACTCTGGCTGCCGGATGACTCTGCCTGACGGCACCGTCCACAAGGAATACTACGGCAGCAGTTGGCAGGGCGGATTAAGTACCGAGACGCGCAGTTACGCCACGGTCGGCGACGCAAACTCGAACCTGTGGCAAAAGAAAACCACGACCACTTGGACGCAGGACAACCCGAACGGGGGCTATCTCACCAATCCGCGCGTCACCGAGACGAATGTTTATGACGTAAGCGGCAATCGGCGGCGCGCGACGATTGACTACAGTGTGGCTGCCTATGCGCAGTTCGGACTGCCTTACTTCGTGACCGAGTACGCCGCCAACGGCACGACTGAAATTCGACGGACTTACACCGACTACAACTTGAATCAGGCTTATCTAGATCGACGCATCATCGGACTCGTGTCGGCCATGCACCTGATGGACGCTGGCGGTTTTCAAGCAAAAGTCACTTACGGTTACGACGATCCGGCACGGCTCAGTTCGCAAGCCAACACCGCCACGATGCATGATCAGACTTACCACGGCTCGTTCACTGTGCGGGGCAACGTCACTTCAGTTTCGCGCTGGGACACGACGGACATGACCACCATCGTCGATCCTGCCAAAGCGCTGACCAGCTACATGAATTACAACGCGGCAGGTTTGGTGGTCGCGACCACCGACCCGGCGGGACACGCGAATCAATTCAGCTACACGGATTCATTCTCAACGGATGGCGTAAACCTCGACGATCCTCGGCCCTTTTCGACGTTTGCCTATCCGACTACGGTAACTGACGCGGACGGATTTTCATCAGCGCTGCGATATCGCTACGACTTTGGCTCGAAGACACGCATTGAAGGCCCGCCGCCGCAGAATCAGCCCAACGGCCTGATTCAAACTTTCACGTATGACAGCGCGGCTCGACTCGAACGTGTGACGACGGTGAACACCGGGGCCTACACGCGTTTCGTTTACGGGCCGTACTATGTCCAGAGCTTCTGGTCTGTGAACGCAGTTGCCGACGACGCGTATTCCTGCGAAATCCTGGATGGTCATGGGCGCACTTACGCCGCCTCGGGGAATCACCCCAATAGCACCGGCTGGTATCGCGGACAATTGATGAGCTACGACATCATGGGGCGGATTCGGCAGCAAACCAATTGGACTGAGATCGACCACGCCTGGGTGCCGATCGGTGACGATGCCACCGGATGGCAATGGAACAATCCGACCGAATACGACTGGCAAGGACGTCCACTGAAGACTTACAACATGGATGGCACTTACCAGACGGCCGCCTACAGCGGGTGCGGCTGCGCCGGTGGTGAAGTCGTGACGCTTACCGATGAGATGAACCGGCAGCAGAAAGTTTATGCGGACGTGCTCGGCCGCCAATGGAAAACAGAAATCCTGAATTGGGACAGTTCAGTTTACTCAACCACGACGAACACTCTGAACGCGCGCGATCAAGTCACTCTAACTCGCCAATGGGCGGGCGCGGAAAACGGCGGCGGCGCTTATCAAGACACGACGATAACTTTCGACGGTTATGGCCGCCTTCAATCGACACATGCGCCACAGCAGAACGCCGGTACCGCCACGGTCTACAGTTACAACAACGACGACACGATTCAATCAGTAACCGATGCTCGGGGCGCGAGCGCAAGCTACGGCTATAACAGCCGCCATCTCGTCACGGCGATCAATTATTCCGCTCCGACGGGCATCACGCCCACGCCGAACATGACGTTCGGTTATGACGCGGCGGGGAATCGGACTTCCATGACCGATGGCTCAGGCTCGTCAACTTATTCTTTCGATTCGCTGTCGCGACTACAATCCGAAACGAAGACTTTGAACGGATTGTCCGGTTCATATTCGCTGAGCTATGGCTATAACCTGGCGGGTGCGTTGACCAGCCTGACTGATCCAAGTAACTCGACTATGAATTACAGCTTTGATGCCGCGGGAAGGCTCAACAGTGTGACCGGGTCGGCGTTTGGCGGCGTGACCCAATATGCGGTCAATGCACAATATCGAGCGTGGGGCGCCATCAAAGGTCTCAGTTACGGCAATAGCCGCGCGCTGACGGTTCAGTATAACTCTCGGCTGCAAACGACTCGCTTTGATGTTCCTAACGTGATGACGAAGGAGTATCAATATTACGACGACGGGCGGCTTCGATATTCTCAGGATTTCAGGAACGACAGATTCGATCGCTCCTATGCTTACGACCACGTGGCACGAATTTCCACGGCACTTACCGGCATCGAAGCCCGCGGCGGCCAATCAGTCAACGGAACGGATCGACCTTACAACGAGAGCTTTGGTTATGATCCGCTGAACCGCGTCACCGCGCGCACGACGCATTATTGGAATGAGCTTACCTCCCTTGCTCAGCAGCATGAGAATAACCGCAATACCGGAGCGGGTTGGAATTACGATGCGGATGGCCGTGTGCTGGTGAGTCCGGACCTCGTCTACAACTATGACGCGGCAACAAACGTGGTCTCGTTTGGCGACAACGGCAATGTTTCCACTGAGCAAAAGTTCGATGGTGACGGCAGACGCATCAGGTCAGAACAATGGCAACACAACGAACAAACCTGGACCTGGGAGAGTAAGAAGATTACTTACTATCTTCGTAGCAGCGTGCTGGGTAGTGCGGTCGTCACGGAACTGAACGCAGACGGCACGAAGCGGCGCACGTTTGTCCATGCCGGCGATGGGGTCCTGGCGACGCAGATAAAGGCCACTGGTGTCGGGATCGATTCGGTTGAGTGGGAACATCGCGACCCAAGTAACGTCAGTTATCGCGCTACGATGGCGTCGGGCGATGTAATCGGCGAAACGGCCGGCGGCTCGGATGAAACCTACCCGCAGGAATTTGATCCCGTGGGAGCGGATGCAGGACTTGCGCCGCCGCTAACCTGGAATCCACCGGTCGAAGAACCTGTGGGATCTTTGTTGCCGTATCCAAGAATGTTTGATCCCAGCAACCCGGGCGTAGGTTATTCGGTTGATGGGATGCCGGTAACCGTTGACGAGTTCGCGCAACGGCTGGGTGGCGTGACGCACGGCAGCTCGCTGGGCTTGGTTGAGATGGCGGCGCGAGAATCATCCAGGGTGGTTGGCTATCGGTACTCTGGCTCAAGGTTCGGTCGCCCTTTCACAGAAACCCGTTACCTCAATGGAGTTGGCACAAGCGTCTGGGAGGGAGATTACGACGCTGATTTACGTTGGAACCCGTTGCCCGCCGTGACGACTCCGATCTACGGATCATCGTCGTGGGGCGTGTTGGGATCGCTAGTTGTCCCTCAGGAGGGACACCTCGGCCCGCGACCAAAGGGCGGTCCCTACGTCGATCGTAAGGTTTTGAATGACTGCACCGAGGAACTTTTTGGGGTGACGCTAATTAGCTTCAATGAGAGTCGTTCGGACTACAATGGCAGCTTTAAGGGCAAGGGCCGAAGCGTCTTTCCAAGCATCCCAAACGGACCCGATGGGACGGCGACGTTCACTATAGAGAATATCACGCACTACTCGAAGGCGTGGTTGACCAGAAAAAATAACTCCCTTGAGTTGCCAGGCGAACCTACGTCTGGCCCGATTAGAGGTCTGACCATACGGAGCACACCGCGGAGAAACTATACTGGTCATGATAACTCGCCAATGTGGATGCTGATGAACCAGGTGCATGAACTAGGGCATTCGCTGGATGTTATTACGGGTAAGGGGTACGACATACCGGAAAGACATAATGGCAAGAAAGACTTGGCAGGCAAGATGCTCGTAGACTGCGTGCGGGAGAGAAAAGGTTTCAAACGGCGGTGACAAACCTGACGAACCGTGACACTGAAAGCAAGCGTAGCAGATCAAAATAATTGAGATTCCTTTGGGAGATTACCTGGGACTCAAGCGAAAGAGACGTCGCACTGAAATCGTCACGATGTAAAGCGATACTACCAGAGCTAGCGGACGATATATCGGAAGCAACGCCTGTTGAAACGCGTAAGTTTTGTTAACCGCAAAATACTCGAACCAACGCGAAAGCGCCGCGCTGAACGACGCGCAGAAAACCCAAATACCGAGAAAGGCAGAAAAAAAATAACCCCAAGCAGTTTTGAGCCGCAACAACAGTGCGGCCGCAACGAGAACGATTGAGGCGCCGACGGGCCCCCACCAAAACTCTTTCCCGCAACACCCCACTCGCCATCGGTCAGGCAGGAATGAGTTGCTCACCGCCGCGAGATAGCTCAGCGCAAAAACAATGAGTGAGCTCCCAAGGGCAATGACTTTGGCTGTCGGGAAATTGGCTGAAGAGAGCTTGGATCGGTTCCCAACAGAACTGTCACTAGCGCTCATAGGAGTTCGTTCCATTGAGAATTAATCGAAGAGTTGCGGGCGTCTGAAAAGCTGACTGAACTTTCTTTTACCACCTAGTCTCGCGGTTTCGGCCGAAATGTGTTGCGGTTGGCGCGGCCAACTTCGAACTAGCCGTCCCACCGCGGCTTTCAAATTCGAGGGCGTAAACGTAACCACCTTCAATCGAGTGCAACTCGGCGCCATCCGTCCAAAGGATGTTGGTGATCTCAATGTATGCCGACTTCGGGTCAGCCTCAAAATAGGCAACGGCGCGCATTCCCACGCGCTGGCCTGCTGAGTTAACTTTATCGCCTCGTTCCGAAATCCCAGTGGCATTCTTGAGAGATCTTTCGAGCGCCTGCTGAGCCTTTTCGGCAGATTCAAAATACCAGGTCTGCGTCGTCACTTTTTCACAGTCCGACGACGTAAACTCTTCCCGCGCGAAGCGAACTCCTTCGGTCGTGACGCCCGTCGTGGCGCCTGAACCCCTGAACGTTACGTTCTTCACAGAATCGAGCCCGGGAAAAGATGCGCGCCGGTCATCGCGACCTGACGCTTTCTCAAATTCCAGGATGTGCGTTAATGAAGTCGAAGTTATAGATATCAAATCAGACTTTCTGCTTAGAACGATCGCGGCGTATCCCCCCGCCTGCCCAGAGCCGACGAACTTCATCACGTAACGTTCGCCAACCACATTTCCGTGGACGTCTTTCTCCGGGACGTGTTCCAGGACCTCAGATGCTGTAGCAGCCTTTTTCCGAAGTTCGTTTTCTGCGCGCGCGTCAGATGGAAAAGAGATTACCTGCTCTGACACTGCCACACAGTCCCACGCCTTGTAGTGATGAACCGAGAACTCAAATCCCTCAGCGGTAGTTCCATCGGCAATGGAAATGTTTCGAAAGGTCGGCTGCGGAGCGCGATTTTCGCTCTCCCCAACGCCATTGAGTCTTCGTTGTGCAACATACATAACTACAGCCGCCACGACGGTGGCGAAGGCAATGATAAAGAACATCGATCGGATTCTGGCGCGGTGGCGATTCAAGATTTCGATTTGTGGGTGGTGTCGCCTTGATCGGAGTACGGCGATAGAACTATCAATGGTGGGATGCATCGGGAGTTAGTTTTCCTATCGTGAGATGGAACAGCGCCGGATACCCTCAGCCAAAGGGATGCGTGAAGCCATAGTACTGGCAGGTTCTGAGAACCTGCGAATCCGATTATTTTCAGCGTCTGGGGTTGCTTGGTACGAGGTGCGAGCAGCAACCCGTCGCCTACGAAAGACTGGAAAAACGGGGGCGAGAATATCCTTCGGAGCCGTAGCCGTCAAGCAACTTTTTTAGCATCGGCGCCGAACCCCCAATGGCTCCTTACCCCAGGGGGTCGACCATCGGAAGTATACCGGAACCTTCGCCCGCGTGTGCCGCGAATTAATTTCACAGCCGGAAAGTGCTTGTTTTAAGTGCTTTGCGGCCGATTGAGGCTAATCAAGAACGCCTGGCGCAGCCTCATGATTACTACCCCGAGAATGAATTAGCCGGCGCTCTTCCATCTCACGGTTGGAAAACTAACTTCCCATGCACCCCTCCATTCTTAACTGTACCGGCGCGGAAAGTAAGGCGTGGCTTATGCGTGCCGCACTCAACATAAGAGTCCCCGTGACTCTTCGACGATGCGCATTCTTATCAAGTTATTCCGTTGACTTATCCAACTCGTGTCGGCTCGACATCGACGCGCGTTACGGATCAATATACGCGAGCCATGATCAATGCGCGTGATCTGCAATCTCTCAAATCACCTCTGACATTCCTGGGCAACCTGATTGATCACGACACCGCCCGGCTCTTGCAGGATTACGAATCGTGGTGGCTTGCCGAAGGCGTCGCCATTTCTGAAGCGGTGGACCGCTCAGGAACGCCGGGCCTGCGCATGTTCGATCTGTTCGGCAAGCGGACGGACGAGATCCTTTTCCCGCCGGACTACTGGAAGATGCTCAAACGAGGTTACGAGACGGGAGCAGTCTGGCGCGCATTCGAGGGCGACTCGCTCCGGATGCATTACCTGATCGATTACGTGACCTGCTTTTTCGACGCCGGCCTTGGCTGCCCTTATATCGTTTCTTTGTCGACAACTGTTCCAATCAGGAAGTATGGGACGCCGGAGTTACAGGAAAAATTTCTTCCGCAGCTTTTGCGTCGTGACGGAAGTAACTGGCAAGGCGCGACGTGGATGACGGAAGTGAAAGGTGGTTCGGATCTTGGTGCGAATGTCGAGACCGTTGCCCGCAGAAACCCGACCGTCAGGGAGGGAGCGGTGCAGTGGCTTCTCACCGGCGACAAATATTTCGCCAGCAATGTCGGCGCAGAGTTGGCGATTGTCGCTGCGCGTCCCGCAGGCGCCGCAAAGAATGTGCAGGGAGTCGCGCTGTTTCTCGTGCCGAGGTATCGCGACGACGGCGAGCTCAACTATTTCATTCGTCGCTTAAAGCCGAAGATCGGTACCCGCTCAGTTCCCACCGGTGAAGTCGAGCTGCGCGACAGTGAAGCTTATCTCCTCGGTCAGGCTGAATCGGGAATCTATCTCATTCTCGAGTCGTTGAACCTCTCACGGGTTGGCAATATCGTCGGCAGCGTCGCCCTGGCCCAACGCGCACTGGCGGACGCGCTCACCTTCGCAGAACAGCGAGTCGCGTTCGGCAAACCAATCATTGAGCATCCGCTGCTGCGCCGGCAGTTCGAAGAGCGCATCACGCAGCTACGTCACGCGCGCGCGGTGATGTGGGAAACGATGCGCCTGCTGGACGAGGTATGGCAGGAGACGCCGCGCTATTCGGACCGCTATCACCTGTTTCGGCTGGTCACTCATCTGGCGAAGTACTGGACGGCGGAAATGGCTGTGCAGTTTGCGAAGTGGAACATAGAAGTTCATGGCGGCATCGGCGTGCTTTCCGAGTACCCGGCGGAACGTTGGCTGCGCGAAGCGATGATCCTGCCCATTTGGGAAGGCACGCCGCATCGCCAGATGCTCGACGGTCTGGAAGTCATGGAACGAAAACGCGCGCACGAGATGTTGTTCGCCCATCTCGCTCCTTACGCCGACCAGGCCGAGCTACAGGCCATCTCGGCGCGTGTCGATCATCATTTGCGATCACCGGCAGAAGAAAAAGAAGCGGGCATCGAAGCAATCTTTCGTGACCTCGCTGAGTTCACCGCGCGGGTGCTGGCAGGTCAGCACGCCAACCAAGGTTCTTAACAAGCAGCGTCGGAGATGATGTCACAAATTGTGATCTCCTCGCGTTCCTGCGGCGGTGGTCCAGTCTTAAGTCTGATCAATTTCGTTATTGCGACGTTCGAAAACCAATTTGCTTGCGCGTGGCGGTAACGGGTTTCATGAGTTCTCGGATGGCGTCGAACACAATCTTGAACTGGCGGTCGTACTTACTTTCGAGTTCGTCCAGCCGGCGTGAGAGATCAGCATTCGACGCGAGCATCTGTCGCAGTCTGACAAACGCGCGCATGATTTCAATGTTGACCTGGACGGCACGGGTGCTGCGAAGAACGCTCGACAGCATGGCCACACCCTGTTCTGTGAAAGCGTAAGGAAGATAACGTCGCCCACCGCTACCTTTCTTTGAGGTTCCATTTTGGAACCTCAAACCGGCAGCTTCTTCGGCCGAAGCTGAAACATGAAATCTTCAGGAAAACGGTTCAGATTCCTTTTCACTGCTCGATTCACTATCCTCGTCTCAACGCCATAAAGTTCTGCCAGATCGCGATCCAGCATCACTTTCTCGCCGCGAATCAAATAAATCGTGCGTTCAATTCTTTCGGCGGGAATGAGGATCGTTCCTGTCATGAGCGTTTCAGCGACATAATAGTGGAAGCCTTCGACAAGAAACCATGTAACAAATCATTACTAACTTAATCCGACTCTTAAGAAATTGGAGGTCACAATTTGTGACCTCAAAGTTAGACGGGTCCCGAGCACCCGCTTCGAGAATTTCAAAGTTGAGATGTCACAATTTGTGATATCCCCTCGATCTCCTAACGCGTCAGCTAATTTTGAGGTGACAAAACTGGCACCTCAATCGCCACAGATCGCAACTTACTAGCTAATTCCCTTTTCCCTCGATGAAAGCTATCCTCTCTACCCGTGTCAGCGACAACCATTGGCGTGATCGGCTGCGGTTATTGGGGGCCGAATCTGCTGCGGAATTTTGCCGAGAACGAGGCGGCGGAGATTCGCTGGATCTGTGACACGGACGAGGCGCGTCTCAACGCGATGGGCCGTCGCTACCCGGCCGCGCGTACCACTAACGACTATCAAAAGCTGCTGGCCGATCGCCAGCTTGATGCGATCGCTGTGGTCACGCCGGTGGCCACTCATTACCCAATCACGAAAGCAGCGTTGCTCGCGGGCAAGCACGTGCTGGTAGAAAAGCCGCTGACATCGACTGCTCGTGAAGCGGAAGAGCTGATCGCCTTGGCTGAGCAAAATCGTCTCGCGCTGATGATCGATCATACGTTCGTTTACACGGGCGCCGTGCGCAAGATAAAAGAACTGCTGACGAGTGGCGAACTGGGCGACTTGTTGTATTTCGATTCGGTACGCATCAACCTCGGTTTGTTTCAGCGAGACATCAACGTGCTCTGGGATCTGGCGCCGCATGACCTTTCAATCATGGATTACCTGATCGAGCGGCAGCCGATCGGCGTCAGCGCGCTGGGCAGTTGTCACATTGAACCCGGCATCGAAAACATCGCGTATCTCGTGATGAAGTTCGCTGACGATTTCATCGCGCACTTCCATTTCAACTGGTTGGCTCCGGTGAAGATTCGCCGCACGCTGATCGCCGGCGCGCGCAAGATGATTCTCTACGACGACATCGAACCGACTGAGAAGGTGCGCGTTTACGACAAAGGCGTGACGGCGAATCGGATCGGTGATCGCGAAGCTGATTATCAAACCCTGGTCAGTTACCGCACCGGCGACGTCTGGGCGCCGAAGCTCGACGCGACCGAGGCGTTGCACCACGTCGTCGCCGAGTTTCTCGATTCAATTCGCAGCCGTCGCAAGCCTTTGACGGACGGCGAGGCCGGCTTACGCGTCGTCAGAATCCTGGAAGCCGCCCAGCACTCGATTAAGGAAAGCGGGAACTTTAAACTTATTAGTGCCGCGGCCTCCGCTCCAGCCTAATCCTCCGGAATGCAAGACAGCACACCTTCGAGAGTCTCTGGAATCAGCGTCGTCGTGCCGGTTCTCAACGAAGCGAGTTCAGTCCGGACGCTGATCGAAGGTCTCATGAATCAGACTCTGCTCCCGACGGAAATCGTGATTACTGACGGCGGTTCAACCGATGGCACTACAGACATTGTCGAGCAACTGATTGCCGCGGGAGCCCCGGCAAAACTGTTGCGCGAGAAACGCGCCCTGCCTGGTAAGGGGCGAAACGTCGGCGTGGGGAATTCCCGATGCGATTGGATCGCGTTCATTGATGGCGGGATAAGACCCGAGCCAAATTGGCTGGAGAAGCTGGCGATCAAAGCTGAGCAGGAAATGGCAGACCTCGTTTTTGGCTCGTATGAGCCGGTGACGGATACCTTTTTCAAAGAGTGCGCGTCGATCGCTTACGTGCCGGCGCCACAAGAAATCGATGGAATGCTTGGCCGGTTCGGATCCATCGCCTCAACGTTAATCGACCGCAGAGTCTTTAAAGAAGTTGGCGGCTTTCCGGAGGATTTGCGCTCGGCCGAAGACTTGCTGTTCATGCGTAAGGTCGAAGCTGCCGGTTTTCGCGTCGCGTACGCGCCGGATGCAATCGTGCACTGGAACCTGCAACCAAATCTGTGGCGCACATTCAGGCGATTTACCACGTATGCGCGCCACAACATTCGCGCGGGGTTGTGGCGAGAGTGGCAATTGGCGATCTTCAAGCGCTACGCTTTCTTGCTTCTCTTTGCAGCGCCGGCGGTCTTCGCAGGCTGGTGGTGGCTGGTGGTTCCGGCAGGTTTATGGCTCGGGATGATGATGGCCCGGGCCGCGAAATCTATCCTGCGCAACCGCACGACCTATCCGGCGAACCCGGCGCGCAACATGGCGCGATTGGTCGTGATAATGGCGATCCTGACTGTTATCGATTTATCGGTGGCGATTGGATCTACTGCGTGGTTAGTGCGTGATGCGTGGAGCGATTTACGCACGAAGTAAACAAATCCAATGAGGATCGACGGTCCAGGGAAAGAAAGTAACACGAACGTAAGCACGTTGTACGTGTGTTACTTCGGTCTCCGCGAGCCTCTGGTCCAGACTCAGGTGCTCCCGTACCTGCGGGCTTTGGTCGCGGGCGGCGTCCGCGTCAGTCTGCTAACTTTCGAACCTCAATTCGAAAAGCGTTGGAGCGCTGAAGAGTTACATGAGCAGACGCAGACGTTGGCGGCAGAGGGGATCAGTTGGCACTGGTTGAAGTATCACAAGCGGCCGACATTGCCCGCGACCCTCTTTGACGTCGCGGCGGGAACATTGCGGATAGCACGACTGATGAAACGTGAGCAGGTCAATGTCCTGCATGCGCGGAATCATGTGCCGGCGTTGATGTGCGCCCTCGCCAGAAGGATTCGTAACGCCCGATTGATTTTTGATATTCGCGGGTTCATGCCCGAAGAGTACACCGACGCAGGTGTGTGGCCTGCCAATGGGTACTTGTATCGAGGCTTGAAACGGGTCGAACGCCATTTGTTCCTAACTGCCGACGCTTTCGTCGTGCTGACCAGCAAAGCGCGAGAGATTCTGTTCCCGGGCCGGACCGACACCGATGAAAGCGGCCGCCCCATTGAATTGATTCCGTGCTGTGTTGACCTCGCCAGGTTCGAAGCCGCCGGCGCCGACGCGCGGAATGCAATCCGTGAGGAGCTTAAGTTGCACGGCCGGCGGGTCATTGCTTACGTCGGCTCGTTCGGGGGCTGGTACCTCACTGACGAAATGGCGGGGTTCCTCGCCGCGGCTCATCGCCGCGATGCCCGAACTTTTTCGCTGATTCTGACGCAGAGTCCGCGCGAAACGGTGACTGAACAATTGCGCGCGCGCGGAATTGCTGAAGCGGATTTTTTTGTCGGCACGGTCGCGCCCGCAGATGTCCCGCGACATCTTTCCGCGGCCGACGCGGCCATTTCGTTCATCAAGGCGTGTTATTCAAAGCAGTCTTCGTCGCCGACCAAGATCGCGGAATACCTGGCCGCGGGCCTGCCGGTGATTGCCAATACCGGCGTCGGCGACGTTGACGAGTTGCTTACAACTCATGGCGTTGGCATATTGATCAGCGAATTCAACGAGGCAAGTTATGGCCGCGCTTTGGAGCAGTTGGATGCGCTGCTCGCCGACGAAACAATCCGCGCGCGTTGCCGCGCCACGGCCCACGCTGAATTCAACTTGGAAACTGTTGGCAGCGTGCGCTATCGGCGTTTGTACGAGCGGTTGTTCCACGACCGAGCAGTGCGGGCCGCATCTGCCCCAATTTGACGATGGAAGTTCTAACGTTAGTCCCCAATCGCGCCGGTTTTGCTCCCGGTCAGCGAGGCAGCATTGAGCTTTGGGAGGATGTTCTAAAGCCCGCGGGGATAAATCTGCATTGGGCGCCGTTTGAGACTGAGCGTCTGCACGAGATTCTGTACGCACCCGGGCATCAGTTTCAAAAAGCCGCCGAGATGGTGAAGGCCTATCGCGATCGAATGGAGGTGGTCGATAATCTCGACGACTATGACGCCGTTTTTGTCTATCGCGAAGCAGCATTGCTGGGCCCCGCATTCTTCGAAAAGAAAATCGCCCGGCGCGGCCTCCCCATAATTTATCAGCTGGATGACCCGCTGTTTGTGCCTTATCGCAGTCCCTCAAACGGATTGTGGTCCTACCTGAAATTCTTTGGAAAGATTGCCGACATCTGCCGCCTGGCAAAGGTCGTGATGGTCAACTCTACGCAGATTCGCAGCTACGTTTCGCAGTTCAATCAAAACATTTGGCAAGTTCCCAGCGTGGTCGACACGCGACGATATGTTTATCGGCCTGAGTTGGTTGAGTCGCAACCCGGCGAAGTCTGCATCGGCTGGAGCGGAAGTCCGACGACGGTGAAGAACATTCAAGTTATCTCGGGAGCGCTCCGCCGCCTCGCTGAACAAGTAGCGCATCGCGTGCATCTAATCGGCGGCACTGATTTCAATCTGCCGGGAGTGAACTACACGGCGCAACCGTGGAGCGCCGAAACTGAAGTTGAGGACCTGCGAAAGATGCAGGTGGGAATGGTGCCGTTACCTCTCAATGAATGGAACAAGTGGAAGTTCTACATGAAGACGGCGCAATACCTGGCGTTGGGAATTCCCACCGTGGCCACGCCACTCGGTTCAAACCCCGAAGTGATTCAGCACGGCGTGACCGGATTTCTGGCCAATTCCGATGATGAATGGGTCGAATACCTGAAAAGGCTGATTCAGGATTCCGGGTTGCGCCGTCGCATGTCGCGGGCGGCGGCCGAATCTGCTTATCAGTACACCCTGGCTGGGAACACCGAAAAAATTATTGGGGCTTTCAAAGCGGCATTAGCTTAACGTGGGACAAACGCCTCAGTTCGAGCTTCGCGAGATGCCGTGCGCTGCCTGCGGCGGCACTACGCGCTCACATGTGGGCTGGCGCGGCGGCGCGGCCCACCGCAACCGCCTCGGCGTTCGCATCGAGATCGTCCGTTGTGACTCATGCACGCACCTCTATCCGCATCCGATGCCGTTTCCCAAAGAGGGCGTCGAGGAAATCTACGCCGATACCGAATCTTATTTCAGCGCTCACGATCTCGAGCAAAAGAAACAGAACAGCCGGCAATTGATAAGCGGCATCGAATCCCGGCTGGGGCGGCGCGGAAATATTCTGGATATCGGCTGTGGTCGCGGCGAGTTGCTGTGGGCGGCGCGCGAAGCCGGTTGGGAATGCGTCGGACTTGATCCTTCGCCCGAGTATGTCGAATGGGCGCGCAAGAATTTCGGCGTCGAGGCCCGACTTGGCACCTTAGAGCAGATGAAGTTCGCCGACGCCTCGTTCGACGCGGTGATCATGAACGGCGTCATCGAACATCTGTACGAGCCGTTCAACACGCTGACTGAAGTATCGCGCGTGCTCAAGCCCAACGGCGTCTTCTATTTTGATGCGCCCAACGAGGATGGTCTCTACATGCAAGCGGGCAATGTATACATGCGCGCGCGGGGCCGCGACTGGGTGCTGAATCTGGCGCCGACTTTCCCCCCGTACCACGTCCAGGGCTTTAACCCGAAATCTTTGAGGCATTTGTTAACCCGGGTCGGATTTGATTTAATCGAGCTTTCCATGGGTGGAACGGTGACCGTGCCGGCCGAGGACATGAGCCTGGCGAAGCGGCTTGAATTCAACGCTGCACGGGCCATTAACTGGCTCGGCAAACAGCGCGGCGCCGGCGTGTACATGACAATTTGGGCCAAAAAGCCTGCTCTGACTCGTACTGCTACCGAGTTTTGATCCAAATCTTTCCGCGAGATAAGCATTGGAAAAGTTGAACATTCTGGTCACCGGAGGCGCAGGCTTTATTGGGTCGCATCTTACCGACGCACTGATCGAGCAGGGCCACCGGGTGCGCGTCCTTGATTTGCTGGTTCCGCAGGTCCACAGCAACGGTTCGCCACAACACGTGAATCCGGAAGCGGAATTTATTCACGGCGATGTGTGCGATCAACAAACAGTCGATCGCGCCCTGAAGGACGTGGATGCGGTCTTTCATCAGGCGGCCGAAGTTGGTGTCGGTCAATCGATGTATGAAATTGATCGCTACGTGCGCGCGAACGACCTGGGCACCGGAGTCCTTTTACAGACTCTTCTTCGATACAAGGATCGTATCAGGAAACTGGTTGTAGCCTCTTCGATGTCAATCTACGGCGAGGGTGCTTACACCTGTGCCAGGTGCGGCACGGTGTATCCTCACCTGCGCCCGGAAACGCAGTTGTCGGAACGCCGTTGGGAGATGGAGTGTCACAATTGCAGTTCGCAGCTTATGCCGGCGCCGACTCGCGAGGACAAGCCGTTGCATCCGACTTCGGTATACGCAATCACTAAACAGGATCAAGAGCAGTTTTGCCTTGTCGTAGGACGGGCATACCGAATTCCGACGGTTGCACTTCGTTATTTTAATGTGTACGGCCCGCGGCAGGCCTTGTCGAATCCTTACACGGGTGTCTGCGCGATTTTCTCAGCGCGACTGCTGAACGATCAGCCTCCGGTGATCTTCGAGGATGGCGAACAGACGCGAGACTTTGTGCACGTCAGCGACATCGTGCAGGCCAACCTGCTCGCCCTTGAAACAGACGGCGCGGATTACCAGGTCGTTAACATCGGCACTGGCGTACCGACCTCGGTGCGGCAAATTGCCGGTCTTCTGGCGGAAGGACTAGGCAAAAACATCTCGCCCGAAATTGTGTCGCGCTATCGCGAGGGTGACATTCGCCATTGCGTGGCGGACATCTCGCGGGCTCGGCAGCGGATCGGCTATGCGCCGCGAGTCACACTCGAAATGGGAATTCCCGAGTTACTAAAGTGGGTGCGCGAGCAAACACCTGAGGATCAGGTGAGTAAGGCCACCGCCGAACTGGAAACGCGTCAACTTGTCCGATAAACAGTTTCCGATTAGGAACCTCTAAAAGCCGATTCTCCATGCACCGTCCAGGTAAATTCCGTTTGTTCGTCCTCGGACTACTCGCTTTCCTTCCGTCGTTTTTAAAGCGGCCGTGCTACCGGCTGTTCTTTGGCTACCGGATCGGCAAACGAGTGCGGATTGGATTAAGCATTGTCGAAGCGCGCGACGGCGAAATCGGTGACGATACAAAGATCGGTCATCTGAATCTGATAATCGGCGTGCAGAAACTAACGTGCGGAGACCACGTACGGATCGGGCACCTGAATATCATTCGCGGTGGAGAAGAAGTAAACCTCGGACGGTATGCCGAACTGCTGCGGCTGAATGAAATAAACTCGATCCCTGAACCTGAGGTGGTGAACCCGATTGATCCGCGTTTCTTGCTCGGACCGGGAAGCATTATCACGACCGGGCACAAGATTGACTTTACCGATCGAGTCACGATTGGACGGCGTACGATCATCGGTGGGCGCAACTCTTCACTCTGGACCCATAACCGCCAGCGAACTCTTCCGATCAGCGTGGGCGATTTTGCTTACGTCGGCTCAGAGATTCGCATGGCCCCCGGCAGTGCCATTCCGTCACGATGCATCGTCGGGATAGGCGCGGTAGTAACCACGAGCGTGGATGGTGAAGGCTGGTTAATCGCAGGCGTGCCGGCCAAGCGCATAAAAGAGCTCAATGCTGACGACAAGTTCCTGATCGAAAGGAAGACGAGGCCGGATTTGCCCGATGATATCTAGGCGTCTTATCCTAATCCCATGAATGGCGTTATTGCATTCCTCGCTTTCGTGATTTCGGTTGCAATCCTGCTGTTTGTGCCGACTTTGGCCGCTCCCTATGCGTCTCAGTACGGACCGGTGACAGTGTTTCACTGTGGTTCCGCTCTGCTGCTGTGTGGCCTTCTGGCCGCAATTGTCGGGGTAATTATCCGGCGCGAGCCGTCCCACGGCGCCTATCTTTTAAAGCTGTTTCTGTTGGCGCTCCTGATCCGAATCATGATCGGGGCCGCGATATTTGCCGTAAACGCGCAGGACTTTTTCGGGGGTGATGCCTGGACTTACGATTTTACCGGCCAGCAGCAATTGCTCGCCTGGAGTGGCGATAAGTTTGCTCAACTAAACGTTGATCGCTTCGTGGGCAAGAGTTACCGCTCAGGGTGGGGAATGGTGTCCATGGTTGCGGTTATTTACGGCATGCTCGGACGAAACATGCTTGCGGTTCAGTTCGTGAATGCAGTGCTGGGCGCGGCCACGGCCCCTGTGATCTTTTTGGCCGCCAAACAGGTTTTCAACAATCGCCGAGTCGCCGAGGTGGCCGGTATTGCAGTCGGCTTTTATCCATCGCTCGTTTTATGGTCTTCGCAGGGGCTAAAGGACGGGCCCATCGTGCTGTTTTTGGCGCTCACCATCCTCGCGACAATCAAGCTCGGACAAAAACTTAGCGGGCCGTGGATAGCGGTACTCGTTTTCTCGTTGCTGGGTGTGCTGGCTTTCCGCTTTTATGTTTTCTACATGCTATTGGTAGCCGTGGTGGCCGCCTTCGTAATTGGCATGCGCGAAGTGACCGTGCAAAGCCTGGCCCGTCAATTGGTGGTAGTAGTTCTGCTCGCTCTATCCCTGACATATTTTGGGGTTACCAGATACGCCAATATTCAAGTCGAATCGTACGCCGACTTTGAACAGCTTCAGCGCACCCGTCATGATGCGGCGAGATCGGCCCAATCGGGTTTTGGCAGAGACGTGGACGTTTCGACGGCCACGGGGGCACTGACTACAATTCCAATGGGAATGGTTTATCTGCTGTTCGCGCCGTTTCCGTGGCAATTGGGTTCGTTGCGCCAAAGCTTGACGCTGCCGGAAATGGTGATTTGGTGGGCCGCGTTTCCACTTTTGATCCTGGGGATCTGGTTTTCGATCAAATATCGTCTGCGACAGATGTCCCCCATTTTGATTTTCACTTCAATGCTGACTCTGGCTTACTCAGTTTTTCAGGGAAACGTCGGTACGGCGTATCGACAGCGCGCGCAAGTTCTGGTTTTCTATTTTATCTTTGTCGCGGTGGGCGCTGTGCTGATGAAAGAAAAACGGGAAGAGAAACGGAAGCGCAACGCCGAAGAGTTGCGCGCCGCCTCTGTCCGTATTCCGCGGCGCCTGATAAAAGAGCCATCCCGCAGCGGATGACGGATAATCGCCCAGGCAACTCCCGTCTATTTTGAAAGCAAGCAAGGCAAGTTGAGCAAATAACGTGTGTGGCATCGCAGGAATTGTTCGCGCTGACAGCGCTCCCATCGATCGGCCCTTACTCGAGCGAATGAACGAAGCGATCCGTCACCGCGGACCGGATGAGGATGGGTTCTACTTTTGCGACGGCGCGGGTTTGGCGATGCGGCGCCTGGCGATCATTGATCTAAAGAGCGGCCAGCAGCCAATTCATAATCGCGATCGCACGAAATGGCTGATCTTCAACGGTGAGATTTACAACTACCGCGAGCTGCGCGAACAGCTGGAAAAACTCGGACACGTCTTTTACACCAACAGCGACACCGAAGCGGTCATCGCCGCCTACGATCAATACGGAACCGATTGTCCCAAACATCTCCGCGGGATGTTTGCATTCGCCATCTGGGACGAACGCGAGCAGTCTCTCTTTCTGGCGCGCGATCGCGTCGGCAAAAAACCTTTGCTGTACGCAGCGACACCTGGTCAACTCATTTTCGCTTCCGAGTTCAGCGCTCTGGTTCTCCACCCGGATGTAAGTCGCGACGTCGATTTCGAAGCAATCCATCACTACCTGTCATTTATCTGCGTGCCCGCGCCGCTGACCGCTTATCGCGCTATTCGAAAGCTCGAGGCCGGGCACTGGCTCTTATGGCGTCGAGGTGAGATTAAGATCGAGCGTTATTGGCAGCTCGATTTTTCAAACAAGCTGTCGATCAGTGAAGCCGAAGCCGGCGAACGCGCGATCGAACTTCTCCGCGAGGCCGTGCGGATTCGTCTTATGTCTGAGGTCCCGCTTGGGGCGTTTCTTTCTGGCGGGATCGATTCAAGTGCCGTGGTGGCGCTGATGGCCCAGGAGTCGTCTGAGCAGGTTAAGACATTTTCCATCGGGTTTGAGGAGCAGGATTTCAGTGAGCTTCATCATGCGCGGCGCCTGGCTGAGCACGTAGGCGCCGATCATCACGAGTTCGTGGTGCGTCCTGACGCGATGGAAATCCTGCCGACGCTGGTCGAGCATTACGGCGAGCCGTTCGCTGATTCATCGGCCATTCCCAGCTACTACGTGTCCCGCGAAACACGCCGTTACGTAACCGTGGCGCTGAACGGAGATGGTGGCGACGAATGCTTTGCGGGTTACGAGCGGCACGCGGCGATGAATCTGGCGCAGAGCTATGCGGCACTGCCCAGCGCGGTGCGTAGCAGTGTCAGCGGTCTCGTGAACGCGCTGCCGGGCTTTGCCACCCAGCGCAAAGCGAAACGATTTGTAGCAGCCGCGGCGCTGTCACCCATCGAAAGGTACTTGCGCTGGATCAGCGCTTTCGATGAAAGCGCCAAACTGAATCTTTACTCAGACAGTTTTCGCAACGAGACCGCCAAATTCAGCAGTGCCGGGATCATTGCGCCCTGGTTTGCGAAAGCGAACGGCGCCGGCATCGTCGATGCGGCGCTGCTAACCGACACCATGACCTATCTGCCGAATGACTTGCTCGTGAAGATGGATATCGCTAGCATGTCGGTTTCTCTCGAAGCTCGCTCACCTTTTCTTGATCACACGCTGATGGAGTTTGCCGCCAGCTTGCCGGAAAAAATGAAGCTGCGGCGGCTGACGACAAAGTATTTGCTCAAGCGCGTGCTGACACAGCTTGTGCCCGCCGAGAATCTCACGCGCAAGAAGATGGGCTTCGGCGTTCCGATCGGTTATTGGTTCCGCGGCGCAATGCAACCGTTTCTGCGCGAGACGTTGCTTTCCGATAAAGCCCTGGTACGCGGACTGTTTCAGCCGGAAAGAGTTCGACGCATGGTCGACGAACACACTGAGAACAAAGTTGACCACTCTCATCGACTTTGGTCACTGTTGATGCTTGAACTATGGTTTCAGCGATTTATCGATTAGTTGTTTTTTGGTCTGGTCTTCGGTTTTTAGACGCCATGCAGTGTGATTTCCAACCAGGCCAAAGACCTGGTCCAAAGACCCGAGCTCATTTGGAGGTGGTGTTAGTTGAAAGGTGTGGTTTTAGCAGGTGGTTTAGGTAGTCGTCTGCGGCCGTTGACCGCCGTGACTAACAAGCACTTATTGCCGGTTTTTAACCAGCCGATGATCTATTTTCCGATCCAGACGTTGGTCAACGCTGGTATTACGGACATCATGATTGTCACCGGCGGGAATTCCGCCGAAGATTTTTTGAAGTTGCTCGGCCAGGGCAAAGCATTTGGATTGAAACAGCTGAACTACACGCACCAGGATGGCGAAGGCGGCATCGCGGCCGCGCTCTCGCTGGTAGAACATTTCGCCGGCGACGATTCAATTTGCGTGGTGCTCGGCGATAATATCATTCAGGGAAACATTCGCGCGGTGGCTGATGCGTACCGCGCACAAGGCGGCGGGGCCAAAATTCTGGTGAAAAAGGTTACCGATCCGCAACGCTTCGGCGTACCTGAGCTTGACGGGCAGCGGGTCGTGCGAATTGACGAAAAACCAAAGCAGCCAAAATCTGAGTACGCAGTGATCGGTATCTACATGTACGACAGCGCAGTCTTTAACATTATTCGCACACTCAAGCCGTCCGGCCGCGGCGAGCTTGAGATCACCGACGTGAACAACGCATACATCTCGCGCGGCAAAATGACCTGGGATGAACTAGAAGGCTGGTGGAGCGACGCGGGAACTTTCGAAAGTCTCTTGCACGCTTCGAGTCTGGTCGCCGAAACCGGCGCCAACCACATGGAACTAGCACATGCAGCAGAAGCCAGCGCGAACTTCTGAAACTTTCTATCAAGGCGATATCAATGAGGTCATCGTCCGGCCGCTTCGCAAATTCGACGACCGGCGCGGGTGGTTAAGCGAGCTGTTTCGTCACGACGAGTTGCCGCCGGAATTCTATCCGGTGATGGCGTACATCTCTTCGGCAAAGCCGGGCGCGACGCGCGGGCCGCACGAACACGTCGATCAGTCGGACATGTTTTGCTTCATCGGCCCGTCTAATTTTAAGTTGCGCATGTGGGACAACCGTACTGATTCCTCAACGTATCAGGCAGTGATGACCCTCGTGGTTGGACAGGACAATCCGCAGTCTGTCGTCATACCGAAGGGCGTTGTTCACGCGTATCAAAACGTCGGCGCAACGGACGGCATAGTCATCAATTGTCCGAACCGTCTTTACATGGGCGACCGCCGCCAGGAAACAATTGACGAGATCAGACATGAGGATGATCCGGACACGATCTTCCGCATGGACGACTAGCAGTGAGCAGTGAGCAGTGGGCAGTGGGCGGTGGCAGGGAGCAGTAAGAAGCAGACCCCGCTTTTGGACGTGTAAAGAACAAGAAAAGCCGAGCGCCAAATACCCGAGCCGGCCGAACTGTTCACTGCCCACCGCCCACTGCTCACTGCCTACGCTCACTGCCTACTGTTTTGAAGATTCTCCGAATTATTGCGCGTCTAAACGTGGGTGGGCCGGCGCGGCACGTTGTGTGGTTGACTGACGGCCTGCGCGCAAACGGTTACGACACGATGCTCGTGACCGGGGTGGTGCCGCCGGGTGAAGACGACATGACATACTTTGCGCGGTCTGCCGGCGTAATCCCCCACGTGATCCCGCAAATGAGTCGCGAGATTTCTCTGGGCGATGCGCTGGCGAGCTGGAAACTTTTCCGCCTGATGTTGCGCGAGCGACCCGACATCGTTCACACGCACACCGCGAAGGCGGGAACTGTCGGCCGTGTCGCGGGACTGCTGTATCGTTGGCTCACGCCGGCGGCGCTGATGGGAAAGCCGCGCGCTTGCCGTTTTGTTCACACGTATCACGGCCACGTTTTTCACAGCTACTACGGCCCCGCAAAGACAAAACTCTTCCTCGCGATTGAGCGCGCGCTGGCCCGCCTTGTCACCGATCGAATTATCGTTGTGAGCGAGCAGCAGCGACGCGAAATAAACGAAGACTTCCGTGTCGGAACACCTGAACAATACGCGGTCGTTCCGCTCGGCCTCGACTTAAGTCTATTCTCCGACTCTCAGGGAAAGCGCAGCCGTTTGCGGGAGGAACTAAGCGCGTCGGAGGAGGAACTGCTCATCGGAATTGTCGGACGGCTGACTGAAATCAAGAACCACGCGGTGTTCCTGCTCGTGGCGGCGCGGGTGAAGGAACTCAATCGAGCTGCAGCAAATCGGCCGCGCCTGCGCTTTGTCATTATCGGAGATGGCCACCTGCGCCGCTCTCTCGAAGCGCAAGCGCGCGAACTCGGGCTGGCCGACGATGTCGTCTTCCTTGGCACGCGTGAAGATCCGGATTTTTTTTATCCGGCGCTCGACGTGGTCGCGCTCACCAGCCACAACGAAGGAACGCCACTCACGCTGATTGAAGCGATGGCTAACGAGCGTCCGGTGGTCGCGACAGACGTCGGCGGCGTAGTCGATTTGCTCGGCGCAAAGCTCGCGGACGGTGACGGCTACACCGTCGGTGAGCGCGGAATTTTCGCGCAGAGTGGCGACGTGGAGGGCTTCGCCGCAGGCCTGACCAGATTGGTTCAGGATGAGGGTTTGCGAAAGGAACTCGGCCGGCGGGGGCGTGAATTTGTGGCTCGTAATTATGCGAAAGAGCGCCTCATTAGCGATATATCAAATCTGTACGATCAACTTCTCAAAGCAAAAGCGGTATAGCCGCAGCACTAAAGACCGGAAGGCGCCAGCGGTCATGTTAGACTGGCGCGAATTGAAGGGAGCTATCATTTGCGAGTTCTGATTACAGGCGGCGCCGGTTTCATCGGCTCACACTTGTCCGACGCGTACTTACAGCGGGGCGACGAGGTCTACGTCATCGACGACCTCTCGACCGGCAGCATTGAAAACATTCGCCATCTCAAAGAGCATCCGCGTTTTCACTACACGATCGACAACGTGGCCAACCAGCCGGTCACCGCCGAGCTGGTCGATCAATGTGATGTGATTTTTCATCTCGCCGCCGCCGTTGGCGTAAAACTGATCGTCGAAAGTCCCGTGCGCACCATCGAGACAAACGTGCACGGCACTGAAGTCGTCCTCTCGCTGGCGAACAAGAAAAAGAAGAAAGTCCTGATCGCTTCAACTTCGGAAGTTTACGGCTTGAGCGCAGAGATTCCTTTTCGCGAAGACGGCAATCTGGTGATGGGCGCGACCACCAAAGGCCGTTGGAGCTACGCGTGCTCGAAAGCAATCGACGAGTTTCTGGCGCTGGCTTACTGGCGCGAAAAGAAATTACCGACGACCGTTGTTCGTCTCTTCAACACGGTCGGCCCGCGACAAACGGGTCAGTACGGCATGGTGATCCCGACGTTCGTAAAGCAGGCGCTGGCCGGCCGGCCGATCACCGTGTACGGCAGCGGCAAACAATCGCGCTGCTTCTGCCACGTCGGTGACGTCGTCGGCGGGCTCATGAAGCTGATGGACACCGACGCCGCGGTCGGCGAAGTTTTCAACGTCGGTTCTAACCAGGAAATCTCGATTGTCGACCTCGCCAAGCGGGTGAAAGAACTTGCCAATTCGGAATCCGAGATTGTGTTTGTCCCATACGATGAGGCTTATGAAGAAGGATTCGAAGACATGCCGCGCCGCATCCCCGACATCTCAAAGGTGAACAAGCTGGTCGGCTTCAAACCCGCGATGGAACTGGATGGCATCCTAAAGTCGGTCATCGATTTTCACAGTGGACAGATTTCTCGCAACGCGATGCCGACGCAAGCGTGAGGTTTCATCGGTTTTCTCGCTCGGCGCCAAATCCGTTAACGCAGATCAAACTCTGGACTGCGTATGACCCAGTCTGATCGAAGATCATCCGCGGCGTGCCGAGATGATCCGTCTTACCTATGGCCGTTCGATGGCTACTTACGGCGCGTCCGCCACAGCTTGCGACTTGCCTTTGCTGGCCCAATCGAATAGCTTTTACCATCGACGAGTTCAAATCCGGAATAACCTCCTTTTTCTCTGATCCGAGATGATTTCGCTGAACTTCTCAACCCTGGTTCCGCCCGTGGTTTCGTTTGCGCTGGCCCTGGCGCTGACGCCGGTCGTGCGCCTGGCCGCGCGGCATTTCGGGCTGGTCGCCAAACCCAAGACTGATCGGTGGCACAAGAAACCCACCGCAATGATGGGCGGCGTGGCCATCTGGTTGAGCGTTCTGATCACCTACATCTTTTTTCTGCCGCACACGGCGCACACCTGGGTGATTATCACCGTCAGCAGCTTTCTGTTTTTCGTGGGCCTGGTCGATGACCTGATTCATACAAAGCCTTATCAAAAGTTGATCGGTCAAATTGTTGGGGCGGCCGCGGTCGTGAATTACGGACTGACGTTGCCCTGGACGCGATCCGCATCCGTGAACACCGCGATCACGATTTTCTGGCTCATCGGCATCACCAACGCGATCAACCTGCTCGACAACATGGACGGGTTGGCGACCGGGATTGCCGCAATTGCGTCAGGCTTTCTCACTTTGAACTTTATCGCCGGCGGACAACCCATCGAAGCGATCATGATGGCGGTATTCACCGCGGCGCTGCTTGGCTTTTTGGTTTTCAACTCGACGCCCGCGTCGATTTTCATGGGTGACTGCGGGTCGATGTTCATAGGGTTCTTCCTCGCCAGCACTGCGCTGGTGAATCTTTCCGGCGGGCGGTCGCGAAGTTTCCTGCCAGTGCTCGCGGTTCCGATCCTGGTTCTGTTCATTCCTATTTTTGATACGACGTTCGTCACGATCCTGCGCAAGCTTTCGGGACGCGCGGCGTCGCAAGGTGGGCGCGATCACACCTCACATCGACTGGTGGCTTTGGGCATGTCAGAGCGCCGGGCGGTGTGGATGCTTTACGGGCTCGCGGCGGTTTCGGGGCTGCTGGCGGTGGCCGTACGCGCGTTCAGGCCGGACGTCAGCATCGCGCTTTTGTTCGGCTTCATCATTGTGCTGACGCTGCTGGGCGTGTATCTCGCGGGTGTTAAAGCTTATGACGAAGAAGCGCAAGCGGTGGCCGCGCGCGAAAAGCCACTGTTTGGTTTTCTGATCGACTTTTCGTACAAGCGCCGAATCTTCGAAGTGCTGATGGATGTCGGCCTCATCATTCTCGCTTACTGGGCCGCATACACTTTGACCATTCAGGGATTCTCAGACAGCGCGGCCCGGACGCTGTTCCTGCGAACGCTGCCGATAGTCGTCGTGGTGCGGCTGGCGGCGTTTCTCTTCTTCGGCGTTTATCGCGGCATATGGCGCTACACCGGCATTGATGACCTGGTGGTGTTCGCAAAGGCGGTCGCGGCCGGCTCAGTCGTCAGCATGACCATCATCCTCTTCAAGTTTCGTTTTGAAGGATTCTCGCGCGCCGTCTTTGTCGTTGACGCGATGGTGATGCTGATGATGCTGGCGGGCAGCCGCATGGCTTTTCGTTTGTTCCGGCAACTTTTGCCGGCCGGCGCCGCGACCGGTAGCCGGCGCGCGCTGATTTACGGTGCGGGCGACGCGGGCGAATTGCTTTTGCGGGAGCTGCTCAATAATCGCGAACTGCAATGCCAACCGGTCGGGTTCATGGACGACGATCCGAATAAGCGTGGCAAAGTGATTCATGGGTTACCGGTCTTTGGCGGCAACGGCATGCTGCACCGGATTGTCACGCATCAAAAGATCGAGCAAATCGTGATTTCGAGTCCCAGCATTACGGAGGAACGTATCAACGAAATTCTGCGCGAGTGCGAAGCGCAAAACATCGAACTGAAACGCATGGCCATCCGAATTGAAAGCATTGGCGAGCAAGAGCTGTCGACCATGCCGTTTGCGACGCGAAACGGCGATTCACACGCCTGAACACCGCATGTCCCTCACAAGTTCCCCGGCCAGCATTGAAATCCGCTTACCTGGAGCTGCCAGACTGCTGGTGCTTATTCCGGTGCTGCTGGCAATTCTCGTCGGCTGGTTTTGTCTGCGATGGCAGGTCGGCGCCACGGTTTCTGAAGTCGCCACCACCGGCGAACCTCCGAACCTGGAACTCGCACGCGTGGCCGCGCGCTGGGCGCCGGACGATCCCTTCGTTCATTGGCAGTTGGGCGCGGCGGTGCGGCGCGAGTTTACCGAGAACAACATGCAGGAGACGCGGCGCGAGTTCGAAATCGCGGTGCGGCTTTCACCAAATGATTTTCGCTTCTGGGAAGAGCTTGGACGCGCTCTTGAAATGACCGGCGATCGCGCGGATGCTGAAAAGGCTTTGCGTCGCGCCATTTTCCTGGCTCCGAACTACTATCACCCGCACTGGCGAATAGGCAACTTGCTGCTGCGGTCGAACCGATTTGAAGAGGCTTTCGCACATCTTTTTCGCGCGGCTGAGGCGAACCCGGAGCTTTGGCCGCAGGTGATCAACCTCGCCTGGCAGGCGTACGACGGCGACGTCGACCGCATCGCCACCGAAGCATGCAAGGACCCGAATGTGCGCGTTATTTTTGCCGTGTATCTCGTGGGCCTGAAGCAGTACGACGATGCGGTGCGATTGTGGAAGACCCTGACTCCCGATGTGCGCGCGAAAATCGTGCCCGCCGGACGAAGCCTGCGCAAGACCCTGCTCGATGCGAAACAGTTTCGCGCGGCGCTGGAAGTACACCGCGACGTCGAACCACGCGACGCCGTGCCTGATCCGGAAGTCTTTTCGAACGGCGACTTCGAGGGGCTGATCACGCTGCCCGTAACGCGGCCGTTCGGCTGGACGATTGGCTCAAGCGTTCAGGCGCAACTTTCACTCAGTGACGAAGCACACGGTGGCCGGCGCAGCCTGCAGATTGTTTTGAGTGCGGCGAACCGCCCTGAGCGCATCAACGCGTCGCAAACGATGGTTGTTCAACCCAACACGCAGTACCGCCTGGAATTTTATGCTCGCACGGACAAGCTTAACAGCGCCAGTACGCCGGTCGTCGTCATCATGGACGGCCAAACCAGCCAGGCCTTAGTGGGTTCTGCGGGGCTTCCGACCGGCACGCACGGCTGGCAAAAATACTCAATTGATTTCAGGACAAAGGAAGGCGACGGCATCATCATGATAATCGGCTGCCCTCCCTGCCCGGTCGGCGATGTCTGTCCGATTTTTGGAACTGTCTGGTATGACGACTTCATTCTCCAACGCACCAGTGGTGGTCCGGGAAGAACTGCCCCTGCAGGCGCAGGTCAGGAAACCCGCTCCGCCGCCCGTTAGGCGACGGCACACGCTCGCTAGCCGGTTGGTATTCGTGACCATCTGCGTGGCGATTGTGGTGGCGACCCTTGCGTACGGAACGGTGCACAACTGGGCGCTGGCTCTCTTCACGTTCAGCGCGCTCGTACTGGTCCTGCTTTGGGCGGTTGACGCCGTCATCTTGCGCTCGGTTTTAGTGCCCGTTAATCCGCTGCAGTGGCCGCTGGTTGGAATGGTGCTGCTGGGATTGTTTCAGCTGTTGCCGTTGCGGACACACGACCCGGCAGGGCTGCCGCTCTCGCCCGTGCGATCGCTGTCGCTCGATCCCTACTCTACACGTTTGGTCATCCTCCAGGTCGCTGCCTTGTTGATCTATTTTGCCGCCACCTCTCTCTTTGTGGACAGTCCGCGACGATTGAGGGCGCTCGTCAGGACCATCACTATCTTCGGATTTGTTCTGGCGATCTTTGGACTGACGCAGTCGTTCACCAGCGACGGCACGCGCGTTTACTGGTACCGCCAAATTGGGCAGAGCACCGCTTTCGGCCCGTTCATCAATCGCCATCATTTCGCCGGCTTCATGTTGATGGCGGTTGCCATCCCCTTTGCGCTGCTGATTTCAGGCGCGGTCGAAAACTACAAGCGCCCGCTGTATGCGTTCGCGGCCGTCGTGATGGCAATGGCCCTGCTCGCGACGAATTCGCGCGGGGGCACGATCGCTCTGGGCGCTCAGATATTTGTCCTGCTGGTGACGGCGAGCTTTGGCTGGGGCAAGAAAAAGGAACAGTCGCGAACAAAGAAAATTCGCGCCGCGGCGCTTCGCGGTGCAATCGCGGTGGCCGTCGTCGTGGTGCTAATCGGCGGCGCGTTGTTGTTAAGCGGTCCCGAAGTCTTCACGCGTTTCCTCGGCACGCCGATCGCCGAAGATCCAACGACAGGCCGCGCGCATTTTTGGCGAGTAACACTCGACGTAATCAAAGCTTACCCGCTGATCGGTTCAGGCCTGGGATCGTTCGGCGCCATCTACACGCGCTATGACACGCGCAACGGTCTCTACCGCCTTGAGCAGGCGCACAACGATTATTTGCAGACCTTGTCGGACGCGGGGCTCATCGGCGCCATCCTGGGCCTGGCCTTCATCTTTATTCTGTTTCGCCGCGGGTTCGCGCGCCGCGAGACCCACGATCCGTTCCGGCGGGCAGTCACCACCGGCGCGCTCGCCGGGTGCTTTGCCGCGCTGGTACACAGCTTTTTCGACTTTCCGCTGCACACGACGGCGAATGCGCTCCTGTTTGTGGTCCTCGCCGCGATCGCGACGCAGGATACCCGCATCAACACGACCTATCAGCCGGGCCGCAAACGAAAACGGCGCTCATCACGTCACGCCGGGGCTTCTGAATCAGCACCGAGAGACGGCGCAGTTAGGGAGCCGGCGGCGGCGGAATTGTAACTTCGACGATAGACGTTGTAGTCTTTTGTCGCTCTTTCCCTCGAATCAACGCAGAAGTTCAGATTGATGTCAGCGGCGACACTCCGGAAAACAGAGGTCGGTGGGCAAACGTCGGAACCCAAAGTGGACACGTTGCCGAGTCTCTGTCTTGAAGCCATCACGCGCCATAACAAGCCGAATACCGTCAGCGAGAAACGCGGCGGCGATTGGGTGCGCGTTTCTTCGGACGAGTTTGTCCGGCGCGTGCGACACATCGCCCTCGGGCTCGCGGACTTAGGCATTCAGCCCGGCGATCGGGTGGGCCTGATCTCTGAGAATCGACCTGAGTGGTCGATCGCTGATCTCGCGGTGCTCAGCGCCGGCGCCGTCGTGGTGCCGATCTACACGACCCAAGCTCCCGATCAAATTCGCTTCATCCTCGAAGACTCAGGCGCGCGCGCACTTTTGATTTCAGGCGGTCGAATTCTGAAACACGCGCGCGAGGGATTCGACGGCGTGGATACTCTGAAAGACGTCGTGATCTTCGATCCGAAGTCCGTCGCCGGCGTCAGTGGCGGCGTCGCCCTTGAATCGGTCGAAGGCCGCGGAGCTCAAATCGATCGCCAGGACCTCGACGCTTTCGACAGACTGATCGGGCGTGGGCGGCCCGACGATCTCGCTACCATCATCTACACGTCCGGCACCACGGGCGAGCCGAAAGGCGTGATGTTGACGCACGACAACTTCATCGCCAACGTGCGTTCGATCACGACCGGTCTGCCGATCTCTGCCAGCGACGTTTCGCTCTCAGTCCTGCCGCTGTCCCACATTTTTGAGCGCACGGTTTTTTACGTCTTTGCGTGCATGGGCGTCGCCGTGCATTACGCCGCTTCTTTTGATCAAGTTGGTGAATTTCTGCGCGAAGTTCGCCCCACGATCATGACGGCGGTGCCGCGCCTGTTTGAGAAGGTCTATCACCGCATCATCAAAAAGGGCATGTCCGCGGGCGGAGCGAAAGCAAAGATTTTCGAATGGTCGCTCGCCGTGGGTCAGCGCGTCGCCGAACTTGAAGACAAGCGGAAGCGCGTGCCGCTCTCTTTGCGCGCGAAACACGCGGTCGCCGATCGTTTAGTGTTCACGAAATGGCGTGAAGGCATCGGTGGACGCCTGCGCTACTTCGTCTCAGGCGGCGCGCCGCTGTCACCGACGCTTTCGTATTCGTTTCTCGGCGCCGGCATCAAGATTCTTCAGGGCTATGGCATGACCGAAACCTGCATCGTTTGTGCGAACCGGCCCGAAGACAACCGCGTCGGCTCGATCGGCAAACCGTTTAAAGGGATCGAAGTCGAGCTTGCCGAAGACGGCGAAATTCTGGTGCGTGGGCCGAACGTGATGCGCGGCTACTATGGTCATCCCGAAGCAACGCTGGCGGTGATGCAGGACGAATGGTTCGCGACCGGCGACGTGGGTCACATCGATGACGCCGGGCATATCTTCATCACCGATCGCAAAAAGGATCTATTCAAGCTTTCCAACGGCAAGTACATCGCGCCGCAACAGCTCGAAAGTCTTCTGAAGCAAAGCGAGTTCGTGAATCAGGTTGTGGTCGTCGGCTCGAGTCGTAAGTATCCGGCGGCTTTAATCGTTCCGGACTGGGAAGCTTTGAAGGGCAGTCTGCGTGACGCGGGTGAGACCCTCGCCGCAACCAACGAAGAGATCGCGAAGCAACCGGCGGCCGTAAAGATGGTGCAACTCGACGTCACGAAGATCACTGCGCACCTGGCGGATTACGAGCGCGTGCGTCGCGTCGCGCTCCTGCCCAACGAGTTCTCAATCGACAACGGCGAAATGACGCCGACGCTCAAAGTGAAACGCAACGTGATCGACGACCGCTACGCGGATTTGATCGAGGGACTCTACGGCGGCGCGTGAAAATAGTGATGAGTGCCTTTGATGCTAATTACCTGTCACAGTCTCAATTCTCGGAATTGATGTCTACTGCGACGGAAGTTGGTCAAGTCATCGGAGGCTTACGAGTGGCTGTAGAAAAGAGAAAGGCTTCAGCCTAATCGCATTTCACTCATCACTCATTACTCATTACTCATCACTCATTACTCATTACTCATTACTCATCGCTTTTTTTGAAATGGAAACTCTCTGGCAAGAACTCACCCACGGCCTCCAGGACCGCCAGCATCTTTTGCGCGTCGCGATTCGTCTGCTGGCGGCGATGATCCTCGGCGGGATCATCGGCATTCAGCGTGAACGCTCCGGCAAGGCGGCCGGCTTCCGCACCCACATGATGGTTTGCCTCGGCACTGCAGTCTTCGTGATTACCTGTTCCAGTGTCGGAATGCAATTCGACGCCGTGTCGCGTGTGATTCAGGGCCTCGTCACGGGCATAGGTTTCATCGGGGCGGGCGCGATTTTGAAGCTGGAAGGCGAAGAGGAAATAAAGGGACTAACTACCGCTGCCGGCATCTGGATGACCGCCGCGATCGGAATCACCGTCGGCCTCGGCGCGGTCGGCGTCGGCTTGATAGTCACCCTCCTCGCGCTGAGCATTCTCGCGCTAGCGCAACCAGTCGAAAACTTCCTCCTGATGCGAAGCGGCGCTAAGAAGAAGAACAAGTAAGCGCGCGTCGGTGGTGACGGCGTAAGAGAAAATCAGGCTATTCCAACGGAGATGATTATGGGGAATGACAAGGACGTCGAAAAGTCCTACTCAAATAAAGAGATAGTGGCCAAATTGCGGCGCCTGGCCGACGCCCTGGAAGAGGGGACGAGTTTTGAGATACAAATCGCCGGGCAGCGCATCTCAGTCCCGCCTTATGCAACCATCGAGTTCGAGTATGAGCGACGTGGCGAAGAGGAAGAGGTCGAGATCGAGTTAAGTTGGAAGCGTCAGTGACGTCCGCGCAGCATTATGAATGCGGTGAGCGAGCTTGCCAGCGCCAGGACAATACCGATCAGCATCACGCGTCGAAATCCGTAAACGAAACAATCGTTCACTGTTTGCTTGAAGGCGGTCCGCGTTTCCTCGCTCACCTTTGACGGTAACTCCAGCGCAGCCAGCTTGATTCTTTCGGTGTCGATCGTCCGGCGCACTTCCGAAGAAATCAGCATCTGTGCGAGATGCTCATCCAGGCAAGCATTGAAACTCTGAAACATCACCACGCCCAGCACGGCAATCGACAGCAGGCCGGCTGTTCGTGAGACAGCATTGTTAATTCCTGACGCGATGCCCGCGCGACTCTCGCTGACTGAATTCATGACCGTGGTAGTGAGCGGCGCGACGCTCACCGCCATGCCGAGACCGAGCACAACAACGGCCGGGAAAAACGTCGTCCAGTAACTTCCACCCACACCCGGTCTGAGAAACAGCGCGAATCCGACGGCCACGATCAGCGGGCCGATCACCAACGGCAGACGCGAGCCATAACGCTTAATCAATCCGCCCGACCAACGCGACAGCAGAAACATGATCAGAATGAACGGCAGGATCGCCGCCCCTGCAGCGGTGGCACTGTAGCCCTGAACCTGAATCAGATTTAACGGCAGGAAAAAAAGCGTGCCCGCGAGTGCTGCGTAAAGAAACAACGTCAAAAGGTTCGCGCCGGCAAACTCTCGCGCACGGAAGAGCGAGAGCGGCATCATCGGATAGCGGCGACGCGCCTCGACCACGACGAATGCGATGAGAACAAGTGCGCCGCCGATCAACGCGATGAGCACGACGGGACTGCGAAAACCGAAGGTCGCTGACTCGATCAATCCATAGACGACCGCGCCGAGACCAATCGTCGCCAGCGCGGCTCCCAGCAAATCCAACTTGCCTGCATCTTCTTCGTCGCGGCTCTCAGGAACAAAACGGAAGACCAACAACAGCACCAACAGAGCCAGCGGCAGGTTCAAGAAGAAAACTGCGCGCCATGAAACCTGTTCGATTAGCCAACCGCCCAGGACCGGGCCGAGCGCGGTCGTGATCGCCGTCGCGCCTGACCAGGTGCCGATCGCTTGTCCGCGATCCTTTTCCGGAAATGACGCGCTGATAATTGCGAGGCTTCCGGGAACCAGCAGCGCGCCGCCGACGCCCTGAATCGCCCGAGCGATGATCAAGTGCTGAACGTTCGGCGCCACACCGCACCAGATCGACGCGAGCGCAAAGACCGCAACTCCGATCGCATAAATCAGCCGCCGGCCGAAGAGATCTCCCAGCGAACCTCCCAGCAATAACAACGCGGCCAGGAAAAGCGCGTAGGCTTCGACGACCCACTGCACGTCAGTCGCCGACGCATTCAGTTCGCGCTGCAAGGCCGGCAGGGCCACATTCACGACCGTGCCGTCGATGAAGCTCATGCTGGAGCCGAGGATCGTCGCCGCCAGAATCCACCGGCGACGCTTTTCCTGACACGCGGAGGCGGCTTTGCCAGAAGCAATGACGCCTTCGTCACATGGTGGCTTAAGAACGTTCATTCAGCGTTACGAAATTCAGCGACAGCAGTGACAGTCATATTATTTCGGCGAAGCATAACAGCTTCGGCACTCGGCCAGGCCTGAAGTTTTGCTATAGTGTCGCGCGATGCCCATCCCACAAACCTTCGATGAAGCATTTGCGCGGATAAGAGAACTCGTCAATACCTTCAAAGAGAACGAGGCCTTCTATACCGGTTCCGCGTATCAGGAAGCTGAAGCGCGCAAGGATTTTATCGACAAATTCTGGATTGCGCTTGGCTGGGACATTAATAGCGAGGAAGAAACGGATCCATACAAGCAGCGCGCAAAGGTTGAGCGTGCGGTTGCGACCAGCGAATTTCGCAAGCGGGCCGACTACGCCTTCTACTCTTCAAATTTTCGCGACGTTCAGTTCTTTGTCGAGGCTAAAAAGCCGCGCGTAGGTCTGGACACTCCGCTCTACTATTTTCAAACCATCCGCTACGGCTGGAACAGTCACGTCCCGATTTCGGTCCTTCACGATTTTGAGGAGATGCGCGTGCTCGACTGTCGCTATAAGCCGGACATCAACACGGCTCTCGGTCACGCCGTTCTGAAATATCACTACACCGATTATGCGAACGAGCAGAGTTTCCGCACTATCTACTATCTTTTCTCTCGACAAAAAGTAGACGACGGATCGATTCAAGAGTACGCGAAAGGCCTGCCGAAGATTTCGCGTAAGCGGGCCGCGCGCGGCGTCGCGACGGACGAGCACCAGAGTATCGACGAATCGTTTCTGCAGGAACTCGACGTCTTCCGCGAAGAATTAGCGCGGGGTTATAAACGAAAGAATCCTGAATTGGACAGCGCCGCGTTGACCGAGGTCACCCAGCGCACGCTTGATCGCCTAGTCTTCATGCGTTTTCTTGAAGACAAACTCATCGAATCGGATCAGCTTATTGAAGACCTGCACAGGAAAGGTAAGTCCTGGGACAATTTCATTGCGACTTCTCGCCGTTTGGATCGCGTTTACAACGGCATCATCTTCAAAGAGCACAGCCTGCTCGACGGTCCCAAGTTCAAGGCCGACGAGAGAGTTTTCGACAAAATCAGCAGGAGCCTTTCGCATCGCGAGTCCCCCTACGACTTCAACGCGATCCCGATTCACATTCTTGGCAGCATCTATGAACGCTTTCTCGGCAAAGTCATCGTCGCAACCGCCAAGCTAGCGCGGGTTGAAGACAAGCCGGAGGTGCGCAAAGCCGGCGGCGTCTATTACACGCCCGAATACATCGTTCGCTATATCGTCGAGAATACGGTCGGCAAGCTGATCGAAGGAAAGACTCCCGCGCAGATTCAGGAAATGCGCTTTGCCGACATCGCCTGCGGCAGCGGCTCGTTCCTTCTTGGCGTCTACGACACGCTGCTGCGATATCACACCGCCTACTTCAACCGCACGAAGAAGATCCGCGAAATGGCACTCAAAGCCCGGATTTGCATTCCGAAAGAGGACGGCACGCTTCAGCTTTCTCTCTTGCAGAAGCGGCAGATTTTGCTGAACAACATCTACGGCGTGGACATCGATACGCAAGCGGTTGAAGTCGCGCAGCTATCGCTTTATCTAAAGCTGCTTGAGGATGAGACGATTGCCTCGGCAAAAGCGCACCAACGAGCGTTGCACGCGGCGCTGTTACCTTCGTTGAGCAAGAACATTGTCTGCGGAAACTCGCTGATTGGGTGGGACATTCTCGAAGGGAAACTGTTCGATTCAGGCGAAGAGCGGAACCTTAATCCTATGAACTTCGAAGATGCGTTCCCCGAAGTGATGAAGCGCGGCGGGTTTGATGCGATTGTTGGCAATCCGCCTTACATTCGAATGGAGGTCTTCAAAGACATTAAGAACTATCTGAAGGCGAATTATGAATCACACGATGAGCGCTCGGACCTTTACGCGTATTTCATCGAGCGCGGCAACGAATTAATCAAACCCCGTGGACGTTACGGCGTTATCGTTTCAAATAAGTTTCTGCGGGCGAATTATGGCGCGCCTTTGCGAGACCTGTTGAAGCAGAAGACGCGCGTACACAGAATTGTTGATTTTGCGGGTTTGCCTGTCTTCAAAGGAGCAACTGTCCGAACTGTTATTTTGCTTACTTCGCGAGACGGAGGTGCGGACAAATCGCTCGTCTACTCGCCGCCAATTCCGCCCGCGATCTTTGCCACAGTTGAAGCAGGGCTCCTTTCAGTAGAAATAGCTATCACAGGACTCGAATACGAAGTTGATTCCGCGTCGCTCTCACAGCCGGTTTGGAATTTCATGAAGCGCGACAGGGATGATCTTTTCGGCAAGTTGAAAGCTCGCGGCCTAAGGTTAGGCGACTATTGCAATGGACAAATTTGCATGGGAGTTAAGTCCGGTCTCACGGAAGCATTTGTCATTGACGCTGCGAAGCACGCGGAAATCATTGGAAAGAACCCGGACGCTGAACAGATAATTAAGCCATTTCTGAATGGACGGGATGTGCGTCGATATTACATCGACCACAAAAACATGTTCCTGATTTACACATATCACGGCATAAAGATTAAGAAGTTTCCAGCAATCGAAGCCCACTTGCGTCCATTCAAACAACGCTTAGAGAAGCGTGCCACAAAGCAAGCTTGGTATGAGCTTCAACAACCGCAACTGGCTTTCGCACCCTTACTGGACGCCGAAAAGATAATGTTTCCAGACATCGCAACGACACCGCGCTTTGCTCCAGACGCAACTGGCTCCTACGGGTCAAACACGACCTACTTTATCCCCCGGCGAGACCCATATCTCCTCGCTCTGCTCAATTTGAACGTTGGCCGATTCTATTTTTCAGTCGTTTGTGCGGGCCTTGAAGGTAAGAACGAAATCTACTTGCGGTTTTTTGGTCAATACCTTGAAGGCTTCCCGGTTCGCACTATTAACTCTTCGGAAAATAAAGATCGAGAGCGCCATGACCGCATGGTTCAACTCGTCGATCAAATGCTCGAAGCGAAGCAGCAGCTCACGTCCGCGCGCACTGAGCGTGACAAGACTTTCTATGAAAGCAAATGCGCGACGCTCGACCGCCAAATCGACAATCTTGTCTATGAACTCTACGAGCTGACACCCGAAGAGATCGCCATCGTCGAAGGATCGGGGCAGTAGCCCGACCGTGAGGGAGGGCGTTTACCTTATGACCTACTACACTGATCGACCAACGCCCGCGCTGACGCTTGGGCTACTGCCCCACAAGTGCGCCACGCTCGACCGCCAAATCGACAATCTTGTCTATGAACTCTACGAGCTGACACCCGAAGAGATTGCAATTGTTGAAGGAGCAACCGCCAGGGCGAAATGATATGAGCAACGAAGTTCTCAGAATCTACCTGGACGTATGCTGCCTTCAACGCTCTTTCGATGATCAGCGCCAAGCACGCGTCCACCTCGAAGCCGAAGCGGTGAAACTCATCCTGGCTCAAGTCGAAGCTGGTGAACTCGTCTGGGTTGGAAGCGAAGTTATTGAATACGAGATCGCCCAGAATTCTGATCCCGAACGCGCTCTCAAAGCGATGCTACTAGCCGCTTACGCTGGAATCAGAGTCTCGGCGGGCGGTGACGAGGACGCGCGAGCCGGTGAACTTGAGCTAATGGGATTTACAGGCCTTGACGCCCTGCACTTGGCGTGCGCCGAAAGTGCCGGAGTGGCCGTCTTCCTTACGACTGACGATAAGCTATTGAAGCGTGCCGCCCGGTTTGCTGACGACATTCGAGTTCAGGTTGCCAATCCGTTAGAATGGGTGCGAAGGAGATCGTGATGGGTATGAATACTCAGGACCTCAGTCAGGAAGAGATTCGCAGTATTGGCCTGGAAGTGTTAGCGCGCGAACTCGGCCCTACGGGGTTGATCCGCTTCTTGCAGATGTATGAACGCGGCAATGGCGATTACACTCAGGAGCGCGAACATGTTCTGCCGGGAGAAACTGCCGCACAGATCGCCGAAAAGATTCGCCGGAGCCGCGGGAAGTAAGAGCGCCTACCCGTCAACTCGCGATTGATCCATGTTGATTACGAGACAGACAGTTGCCGAGAGAATTGCTAGCTATCTTCACCACGAACTCTCTCTCTCTCAGTTGGTTGACTGGGCCGAAGGCGCGATGATGGAGGGTGAGTTTGACGAGCGCGACATAGATGTCTTGAAGACGGTCGTTTCGCGGTTGGGTCTCGCCGACGTTCGTGCTTTTGGTCTCGAGTGGGATGACTGTGAGCGCTTGCTTCAGCAACTAGGTTATTCTGCCCAAGTGGAAATTGTAGCGGCTTAGACTTCGCCTCCGCGCGCACTGAGCGCGACAAGACTTTCTACGACAGCAAGTGCGCCACGCTCGACCGCCAAATCGACAACCTTTTCTATGAACTCTACGAGCTGACGCCTGAAGAGATAGCCATCGTCGAGGGTTCAAGCTGACTTACTTCATTGCGGATTGGCCTCCCAACCCAACCGCGAATAGGTTTGGACGTTGCGGGAATTGCTCGTAGGGTGAGTGTCGATTAAGCTGCGAAGCTTAAAGCATGACTCCGTTGACTGTTGCCATTCTCGCCGTTCTCATTTTCGCCGGTGCGCTTTTATATTCCTCTGTCGGTCACGCGGGCGCATCCGGTTATCTTGCAGCGATGGCGCTTCTCGGCGTTTCAGCTGCCGTGATGAAGCCGACCGCCCTGACGCTCAACATTCTGGTTGCCAGCATTGCGACGGTGAAGTATTACCGAGCTGGCTGCTTCTCGTTTCGGTTGCTTTGGCCTTTCGCTCTAGCCTCTATTCCCTTTGCATTTTTAGGTGGTTACATAACCCTTCCCGGCCACTGGTATAAAACCCTCGTTGGCGTGATCTTGCTCTTTGCTGCCTACAAGCTGTTTCGCATTGCGCGCAAGGCGACCGAGCAGGCGGACATCAGGCATATTCCCCTTTGGGCTGGACTGCTTTGCGGAGCTGTAATCGGAATGCTGGCAGGACTGACGGGCACAGGGGGCGGAATCTTCCTGTCCCCGTTATTGCTCCTTATGGGCTGGGCCAAGACCAGACAAACCGCCGGAGTGTCCGCAGCTTTTATTCTCGCCAACTCCATTTCTGGCCTGCTTGGCAACGTCTCAAGTATCGGATCACTTCCCAGTTTTATCTTTGTCCTTGCGCCGGCGGCTATCCTCGGTGGCTTTATCGGGGCTGAGTTTGGGAGTAAACGTCTTGCCAGCGCGAACATTCGCCGCTTGCTTGGACTGGTCTTGATCGTGGCGGGAATAAAGCTGATCCTGACCTAGCATGATGAAAGGACAAATTGCGTGACACGGCTTTTGTTTGTTGGTCTAGGAGGCTTCGTTGGCACGATTTTCCGCTACTGGCTCGGCGATCTCATCGCTAAACGCTACGGCGAAACTTTCCCGCTTGGCACCCTCGCAGTTAATGCTCTCGGCTGTTTTCTAATCGGTTTCCTCTTCTACTTTTTTTACGACCGGAACCTTACATCGCCCACAGTTCGAACCGTTGTCTTTATTGGAGTATTAGGCGGCTTCACCACCTTTTCATCCTACGGCCTACAAACCTTTACCTTGCTGAGAGACGGCCAAGTGTTTCTCGCTTTAGTCAATGTCGTCGCGTCGAATGCTCTGTGTTTAGTGTTGGTCTGGCTCGGATACAGCTTGGCCAAAGCTTTTTGAGCTAGCAACAAGTCATCCGGTCGTTAAAGGAGCCCATATGTATCGTCCAACCAACTCTTTCAAGTCGATTTTAATCGCGCTGGCTTTCACGTTCGCTCCTGCTTCACTGGGTTTGGAGACAGCGCCAGCCCAGAAACTGCCGACGCAAACCTTCGCCGAAACGCTGGCGCTGGCTGAAGCCAGGATGCAGGCACAACAGTGGGCCGAAGCTGCGACCTTGTGGGAGCAAATTGTAAAAGCCAATCCCGTTAACGGTCGTTTTTGGGAACGGATGGGCACCGCTTATTACAACGCCAGGGACTACCGCAAATCGATTCCGGCTTACGAAAAACAAATCGAGCTCGGGGCGGGCCAACCTGCGAATGCTGCTTACAACATCGCCTGCAATTTTGCGCTTCTCGGCGAAAAAGAGTTGGCGATCAAATGGCTCGAAAAGGCTTTGGCGATGAAATTCCCGAGCCTCCAGCACGCACAGACCGACACCGACTTGCAGTCTTTGCACGGCGACGTGCGTTTTCAAAACCTCGTCGGACTGATCGATACCAAAGGGATGACGCGCGACGAAGGCTGGCGGACGGACTTGCAATTTCTCGTGCGCGAAATCAAACGGCGAGGTTGGAACCTGTTTCCACGGATCGGCACGGAACCTAAATTCGACGCGCAGGTGAAGAAGATTCATGACGGAATCCCGAAACTAAGCGATGCGCAGATTGCCATCGAAATGATGCGCCTGATGCGAAAGGTCGGCGACGGCCACTCGGGCTTGCTCGGCCCGACGACCGCGCGAGCAGAATGGGCCGCAACGGTCCCGGTGCTCTTCTACCTGTTCGAAGAGGGTTTATTTATCGTCGCCGCTGATCCGAAACATAAAGACTTGCTCGGTGCGCAGGTTATGAAGTTCGACGGCAAGACGGTGAACGAGATCGTCGAAACCCTGCACGCGGCTTCGAGTGAGGACAACAAAATTTGGATTAAGCAAATTGCGCCTTACCGGATGCGGCATCTGCCTTTGCTGCACGCGGCCGGCGCAATTCCCCACCCCGATAAAGTCGAACTCGTGTTGCGCGGGATGGACGGCAAAGACCGCACCGTCATTCTCACCACGGACATGACGCACCCGAACATCTGGAACGTGAAACCGAATCCGCCCGCCTGGGTGAATTTGTCGCAGACTCTTGGAACGCCGGTTCCGCTCTATCTAAAAAATGCGGCCACGCCGTATTGGTTTGAATATCTTCCGGAAAACAAAACAGTCTATTTTCAATTCAACAGCGTCCGAAACGATCCGAAGGAGTCGCTCGCCGCATTCTCAGAAAGGCTTTTCAAATTCATCAACGAAAAGGAAGTGGAAAAGCTGGTCGTCGATATGCGCTGGAACAACGGCGGTAACACTCTGCTGCTGCGGCCGCTCTTACAGGGCGTGATTAAAAACGAGAAGATTAATAGACGCGGAAAACTCTTCATCATCATCGGCCGACGAACCTATTCCGCCGCCCAAAACGCCGCCACCTACTTTGACCGCGACACGAACGCGATTTTCGTTGGCGAACCAACCGGCTCAAGTCCCAACTTCGTGGGTGAAGAAGATCCGTTCGTGTTGCCTTACAGCAGAATCATGGCGAACGTTTCGCACTTGTACTGGCAAAGTTCGTATCCACAGGACGAACGCACCTGGATTGCGCCACAGATTTATGTGCCGCCGACCTTCGCCGCCTATCGGAGAAACGGCGACGCGGCCCTGGAAGCGATTCTGAGTTATTAAGAAGTGATAAAAACTCATCAAGCTTGAGCCGGCGCGAATCATCGGCAAAATTCCTCTACAATAATCGCCGTGTCCAGCGTGTCCCTGCATCGAGGGTGGTCGGGCTATTTTTGGGCCGCGACTAGTATTGCAGTCCTGACCTCGTTACTGTTTGTCCTGCGCTCGTACATTAATTCCACCACAGTAGGGTTTACTTACCTGCTGCTGATTGTTTTTATCGCAATCTTGTGGGGCAGCGCGCCCGCGTTGCTGGCTTCCGTCCTGGGCGTATTGGGTTTTAATTTTTTCTTCCTGCCGCCTTTTCACACTTTCAGGATCGGCGATCCGCAGAACTGGTTCGCGCTCGCTGTGTTTTTCATCTCTTCAATCGCCGTCGGGCAACTTTCGGCGAGAGCCAAACGCCGCGCGGCCGAGGCCGAGAGTTCCAGAATCGAAGTCGAACGTCTCTACCACGAGTTGCAGGATTCGTTTGAGCGATCGACTCAAGCGCAGGCATTGAAGCAGAGCGAACGTTTGAAGTCGGCGTTGCTGGATGCCGTCACGCACGACTTCCGCACGCCCCTGACTTCGATCAAAGCCTCAGCCACGGCGATGCTCGACGATCTGGTCGCGGCGGAGCGCAATAAAACCAACTCGCAACTCGACAACGATAGCCGCAAAGAAATGCTGCAAGTGATTGATGAAGAGGCTGACCGCCTCGATCACTTTGTCGAAGGCCTGACGAAACTGGCGCGCATTGATGCAGGCGACATGCGCTTGCAACTACAAGCGGCTTCGCTCGAGGACGTGGTTGCGATCGCTTTGAAACGGGCCGAACCTCGCACCCGCACGCATCGCATGGAAGTTTGGATTGATGATTTGCCACTCGTGCACATTGATGAGCACGCAGTTTCACAAGCCATCTACACTTTGATCGACAATGCTGCGAAGTACTCTCCGCCGGAATCCCGCATCACCATACGAGGGAGACAGACGGCCAAGGACGCGATTGTAATCAGTGTGGAAGACAGCGGTCCGGGAATTCGGGCGGAGGTACGGGAACGCGTTTTCGAAAAGTTCTTTCGCGCCATGCGCGATGGCGACATCTCAGACCGGAATCCCGCAGGCAGCGGCCTTGGCCTGGCGATCGCACGTGGCATTGTGGAAGCTCACCATGGGCGCATCTGGGTCGAGGACGCAGAGAATGGAACTGGCGCCAGGTTCGTGATCGAGTTGCCGATCAGTACTCCCTCTCCCTCTGGTAGAGGGTTGGGGTGAGGGCTTAGCGCGACAACATGTTCTTGGTTCAGATCGTTTAGAGGCGGGCTACTGCCCGCCCTAGCCGCGGAGCGGCGAAATGCTTATAAAACCCTGTGGCACTTTGACTACTCGATTGAGAGAATTCCGAGAAATCGGAATTCTCTCAATCGAAAAGACAATCTAACAGCCTTTGGTCTATAAACATTTCGTGCCTACGGCACTCTCTACTTCATGACCGAAACCAAACCACACATCCTGGTAGTTGATGACGAGCCGCAACTCACGCGTGTGTTGATGCGGAGCCTTACGTCAAAGGGCTATGAGGTGCGCATCGCCGGCGACGGTGAATTCGCGATGCAGACTTTTCATGACTGGACGCCTTCCCTTGTGATTACCGATCTCGCAATGCCAAACATGGGTGGACTCGAACTGTGTCGCCGCTTACGTGAAATCTCAGACGTGCCGATCATCGTTTTGTCGGTTCGAGGTGAAGAAAATTCTAAGGTCGAGGCACTTGACGCCGGCGCTGACGATTACGTAACAAAGCCTTTTGGCATGGACGAACTGCTAGCACGCATTCGCGCCGCATTGCGCCGACAACCTGCGGCTGACGCGCAAACGCAGATACTGGAAGCCGGTGAATTTCGAATCGACCTGGACGCGCATGTCGTCACTCGCGGCGGAAATGAAGTACACCTCACACCAAAAGAATTCGATCTGTTAGCGTACCTGATGCGCAATGCAGGTAAGGTGCTGACGCATCGTGCGCTGCTCGGAGCCGTATGGGGCGGCGATTACACCGGCCAGCATGAATATCTGCGCGTTTTTATCGGCCAGCTCCGCAAGAAGATCGAGCGCGATCCTTCAAATCCTCGCTTCATTCTTACCGAGCCCTGGGTTGGCTATCGATTCAATTCTGAGTAAGTGGCACAGACTTCAGTCTGTGATTCCAAGGTTCCACAACACAGACTGAAGTCTGCGCCACGCGATCTCCTTACGAACTTTTTATAAACCTCTTACTCCATCCTTACGCCTGACGCTCTACCCTCAAGCTGGCAATTCAGGAGTTGCCAGTGAAAGTGCGTGCAGCAAGCGAACAATCGATTCCCGAAGAGTTAGTTCAGCGTATCGGAGACTTAACCGCGCGCTTTGCGGAGTTAAGCGAGTATGTCCGGTGCGCGACAAACGCCCGTGAAGGCGTGGGCTTGAATGATGCCGAGAACTTCGCTCGACCCATTGAATTCCTGACAGAGAACGGCTTTGCGATTGTGCGGCGATGGGAGGCTGATGGCTCACCCGCACCGGCGGATGGAAGGCTTTGCTTTCTCGTGCGCGATCCGGATGGCGCTGAATGTGTAATCAACACTGAGATCGGGAATCAGTTGATCGCGGACACTGCCTTTCGCACGCGCGGTCACATTCAAAGTTCAAGTTCCTTCTGGATCTGCTGCGCCGAACGACACCTCGCGGACTACGTCACGAGGCATGATGGCTGCCCTGACGGAAACCAACTCGCCGTTGAGTGTTTGGACTGCGAAGAAGTGATGCTCGCACTTCGTTGGGAAAGATCTGACTTCTGACCTCTGACTTCTGATTTCTGTCTTCTTATGTCGTACACACTCAAACGTCTACTGGTCGGCAAGGCGAAAAAGACCGCCCAGGCTGCCCACGAACGGCTGACGAAGAAGACCGGTCTCGCCGTCTTCGCTTCAGATGCACTTTCGTCAACAGCTTATGCGACAGAAGAAATCCTTCTGGTGCTGGCGGTCGCATTCGCGTTCGGGGGCAGGAACGCATTCAGTTATGTCGTGCCGATCACGTTCGCAATCGTGGTCGTCCTGGTGATCGTCGCCGTCAGTTATCGCCAGACAATCTTTGCTTATCCGTCGGGCGGCGGTGCGTACATCGTCGCCAAAAACAATCTCGGGACGATGCCGGGACTTGTCGCCGGGGCCGCGTTGCTGGTCGATTACGTGCTGACCGTTTCGGTGTCGATTTCCGCGGGCGTCGCCGCGATTACGTCAGCAGCACAGGGAACGCGCCTGGCGTGGCTTGAAGATCACCGGGTGTTTATCTGTCTTGTGCTGATCGGGCTCATCGCGCTAGCCAATTTACGCGGCGTACGCGAATCAGGCGCGCTCTTTGCCGGGCCAACTTATTCGTTCGTGATCAGTTTCCTTTTCATGATTGGCTACGGACTAATCAACTACTACCTGAATCCCGGCACAGTTGTGCCTGCACCAGAGGACTTAAAGCTGGCGGAAGGCTATGACCTGCAACCGCTGACGTGGTTTCTGCTTCTGGGGGCGTTCGCAAACGGCAGCGTCGCGCTCACCGGAACAGAAGCGATCTCGAACGGCATTCCCGCGTTCAAGCAGCCTGAATCAAAGAATGCGGCAACGACGCTGGCATGGATGGCCGCGCTGCTGGCGGTGATGTTCATCGGCACCAGTGTCATGTCGTATCTGTATCACGTACATCCGCGCGAGAGCGAAACCGTGATCTCGCAATTCGCACGGACGATCTTTGTCGGTCCGATGGGTTGGTTCTACTACATCATTCAGGGAACGACGGCGTTGATTCTGGTTCTCGCAGCCAATACATCGTTCGCCGACTTTCCCCGCCTCGCGAGTTTGCTTGCGCGGGATCGATTCCTGCCGCGGCAGTTTGCGACGCGCGGCGACAAGCTTGTTTTCTCAAACGGCATCATCATTCTGGCGATCTTTTCCGGGCTGCTGGTCGTCGCATTCGGCGGCGATACCAGCCGGTTGATTCCGCTTTACGCCGTCGGAGTCTTTCTATCGTTCACCCTGTCGCAGAGCGGAATGGTAATTCACTGGCTGAAAGCCGGGCGCAAGCTGAAAGAATCGCCGGCCCCGGAGAATAGTTCCGTCTCAAACGCATCTCGGACCGGAGAACTAAGAGTCGCGCGCCACTGGAAGAAATCGCTCGCAATCAACGGCCTGGGCGGAACGGCCACTCTCGTCGTTCTAATCGTTTTGGTGATCACGAAGTTCATGCATGGCGCATGGATCGTCGTTATCATTATTCCGCTCTTGGTGGGACTGTTTCGCGCGATTCACCGTCACTACATGGACATCGCGGCGCAGCTAACCACAGAGGGCTTTCCGAAAGTTCAGGCCGTGCGGCACGAAGTGATCGTGCCCATTTCCGGGATTCATCGCGGCGTGTTGCAAGCGCTCGAATACGCAAAGACGATTGCGAGCGGCGGTCACGTAACTGCGCTCTATATCAACCTCGACGAAGAGGCGACGCAAAAGCTACGTGCAAAATGGGGTGGCTTTGTCGAAGGCATTGAGTTGGTAGTCATAGCCTCGCCGTATCGTTCCTTAGTCGCGCCGCTTGTTCGTTACGTCGATCGCCGTTTGAAACTTCATCCACAAAAGCTCGTCACGGTGGTGCTGCCGGAATTCGTGCCCGCGCGCTGGTGGCATCACTTGCTGCACAATCAGACCTCGCTGATGCTGAAAGGCGCCTTGCTGTTCAAGCCGAACGTAATTGTGATTAGCGTGCCCTATCATCTGCGAGCGGATAACGGCGCTAACGGGAGAGATCAACGGGAAGGCTGAGTCGAATTACGAAGTCTAGAAATCTCGTTTGCCAGTTCGACTCCGTCCAATGGTTTAGCGACTTCAAGGCCGATCTTGTCCATGATGTAAACCGGGGCGGGAGGCGTGTCTTTCCATTCGGCATCACGATCAAAGACCATATAGACATCCCACACAACTTCATCTGTCTTCAGAATCGGAGAATAGGCGTGACCTAGTTTCGCTTCACGGTCCCAATACTGGCGGACTCTCGGATCGGAAAATCTATTAGTGGCCGTCGGTAAACTGGCCTTGCTGTCAATTCCCAGGATTGGCAACCAGACCGCATACACAGCGACATCCTGATCCTTAACGTTATCCAAAACTTTTTCCTGGACTTCGGAGGCCCCCCGAAGACAGGCGATTCAAGTAGGCGACAAGAGCATTAGCAAACGTACTTTGCCCTTATCGCTATTAAACTGTGTTCGGACATCGTCAGGGTTTGCGGAATAAGGCTTTCCCCCGGTGAAGAGCGTGAGACCGAGCGCCAACGCACCGATCGCCAGTGCGACGGGAATCAGAATCTTTGGATTGTTTGCGCGCATGATAATTCGCATTCGCAAAATGATGCCTTTCGCGAAATGAGTCAAGCTCGTGTCTTAAACGCTGGCCGCGTGCTTACCGCTTCTTAATTGGCCAAGGCATTACTTCTTGTTCTTTCCCGCGGTCAGTGATAAGAATCGCGCTGTTTAATCAGCTCTGACGTTGCTGCTCAACCAACCGCGTAGCGGTTACAGATGGTAGCCACGGGTAAGCGACCGCAGCGTGGGGTCCCCGGCGGAGCATCTCCGCTGGGGTGCTTGGAGCGCCACCCCTGGATCAGGTTGGAAGAAATTTTCGCGCCCTGTAGGGTCGCAATAATTCCGGGATTTCGAAAACCGCAACCCTGTCGCCCGCTTCGCGGGCTTGGGATCTTTATGAGGACGCGATCCCCGGGTTACGCTCGCTCCGGCTCGCACAAGCACCCCACGCGAGATGCTCGCGTGGGGACCCCGCTCGGGGCTACACTCTGTCGTCGCTTTGCGACTCGTCGACGCCAACAATCCACGTTGGTTTATCCGAATCAAGGCGAGTTAACAACCGAAAGGAGTCAACATGGCAAGTCCTGCAAGCATCGGTGGACATCCGGTTCATCCGATGATCATTCCATTTCCGATCGCTCTCTGGGTCTTCTCACTTGTCGCTGACGTGATCTATCTCTGGCGTGGCAATCTCGTGTGGAAAGATTACATCGCCTTCTACGCCTTGTTAGCCGGCATCATCGGAGCTGCAGTCGCGGCCGTGCCAGGACTGATTGACTGGATGTCGCTCACAGATAAGGCGGTGGTGAAGCTCGCTAACTGGCATGCGCGGCTCAACGTCATTGCATTGTTGGTTTTCGCGGGAAGCTTCTACTTGCGCACGACCAGCGGCGCAGGCCTCGTCAGCGGGAGCCATACAATTCCACTGGCGCTCTCAGTTCTAGGCGTAATCTTGATCAGCATCTCCGGATGGCTGGGTGGTGAGATGGTCTTCAAACACGGCGTCGCCGTTGAGACCCAGCCTGCGGATCGAACAGCCGGCGAGTGAAGACGAGCACGCAGCGTGAAAAGCGAAGGATGAAGGCGGGCGGATGAATTGGAACCTGCATCGCTGGAGTTTCATCCTTCATCCCCGTCCTTCATCCTTGCTTTTCGGCACGGTCGCCGTACCTATTAATGCGAGTTAGCCCAGATGTGGCAGAACGAACCGTTATCGGTGCCGGTCAGCTCGCGGAAAGACGAGACGTAGACGGCATTCATCATGGCGCGGGGCGCATACTTGATGTCGTCTATGGTGGTGCCCTTCTTGGTCAGAAAGACCTTGCCGAAGTGGCCGAGGCCAAAGGCGTGCCCGGCCTCGTGCGTGGCGACCGATTGGACATCCACGTTGGGCGCTAAGCCGTTTGTCCCCCAGCCAAAGCCGCGGTTGTAGTAAATCTCCCGGAAGGCAACGTCAGCCAGACCGTTGTTGTCGATATCGGTCGGGCCGCCCGGACCGACGAAGATGAAGGTGAAGGTGACGCCAAGGATGAAACTCGCGCCGCCAGGGGCGATAGCATTGAAGAATGGCGAGGTGAGCCAGCCGGCGTGTGTCACGTCGGCGGTCGGCGAACCGACCGGGCCGCCGAGCACGAGGTTGTCAATGAGGTCGATGTTGCCGCCGGAGTCGGCGACCTTGACGACTCCCGGGCCGTTGCAGTTGACCGCGCCCCACGTCGCCATGCTCTGATCGATGGCCGGCTCGGTCGCCGAGTTAGGCAGGACAACGACGCCGCTCGGCGTGATTGACAGCACGCTGCCGTCGCTCTGATCGACGACATATGTGATGTTGGACGTTCCGCCGCGCCGCGGGTCATTTTCGACGAACTGCGAGTTGATCAAGTGGGTGCGGTCACTGGCGATGATCGTCTGCGAAGTAGCGGCGTTGTAGCCATCGGCGTTCGTGAAATACTCGGCCTGCGCCAGTTCGACGCCGGCGGTACCACTTGCCGCCAACTGCTGGCGCAGCAGGTCAAGCTCAGCGCTGTAGCGCGGGGCTTCGGCGTTGTCGGCGGCCGCAGACGTCCCGGCATGGGTGGAGACCGTGGATGGTCCGACTACAGTCAGCATCGACACGGCAACCAACAGAAGTATCGTAACGAGGGTTTTGCTAAAACTCATGAAAGGGATTCCTTTCTTTCTATCTGCTTTTAGTTTTGCCTGAATTTAGAGCGAGGGGTTGAATTCATCCGTAAACTGCCAAGATTCGTTCGCCCCCCTCGCGCGATTGGAGGGGTGACTCTAATGGTCGGGGTAAATATCACGGGCCGCCCACGTGTCAATCTCCTGGCACTCGCGACGGCGTCAAAGTTGGCTGGCATGAACATGTTGTTTTCCGTGCGCGACGGCAATATCGTTACGCGGGCTCACTCTGACCAGGCGGAGGCAATAATACAAATCCCACAGACTCTGTGCCGGGGTTGGATCTTCGGCGCCGGTTCAAATTATTGTCATGATCGGCCAACAATTCGCGGTTACTATTTCGTTGGAGCCGTGTCAGAACCGAGAGCGGACCGGGGTCCCCGCGCGGGCAGCCCGCGTGGGGTGGTGGATGCGACCGGATGATGAAGAGACCTTAAAATTCAGAGCGGTCTTGAAGCGTTGGCCTTAGGTCAGGTTGCGTGTCGATCCGGTCGCTACCGCTCTCGGTTCTGACACGCTCCTACCCGGTGAAAAGAAAACTCAGATGAAAACAACCTTAACGATAGCTCTGCTTTTGATCTCACTGGCTTTGCCTGCCGCGTCGTCACAACAGAAGCTCCAGCAAAATATCCTGGCCATATCGGACGTGACGGTAATTGATGCGACTGGCGCCCCAGCCAAGCCCAACATGACCGTGATAATCACAGGGGATCGAATCACGGAGATTGCTAAAACTGGAGAAGTTGCCATACCGAAGAATGCTCACGTCGTCGATGGTAAAGGCAAGTTCTTGATTCCGGGCTTATGGGACATGCACGTGCACACGGCAGTGAAGACCTTACCTGAAAGATTCTTCCCAATGTTCATTGCCAATGGCGTCACTGGTGTTCGTGATATGGCTGCGGACCTGGGGTTTTTGAAGCAGCTTCAAAAAGATATTAACGACGGCAAGCTGGTAGGCCCGCGGGTTATTGGAGGTCCAATCGTAGATGGGCCTATGCCAATATGGCCCGAGCGTTCAATGTCGATTTCTGATGAGGCTAGTGCCAGACAAACAGTGGCGTCCGTCAAAGATAGAGGCGCGGATTTTGTTAAGGTCTACTCATTAGTCCCACGCCCCGCCTATTTTGCTCTCGCGGATGAAGCAAAGAAACGTGGGATTCCATTTGCCGGGCACGTACCCATATCAGTAACTGCATCGGAGGCTTCGGATGCGGGGCAGAAAAGCATTGAACACCTCGACGGGGTTTTGGTCGCCTGTTCAGCGGAGGAGCCAGAGCTGAAGAAGATCATTGAAGCATCGATAAAAGATGCAAAAGATACCGACCAGATGAGAGCTTCTCTGGTGCGTGCACTTAACGAAACATACTCCAGGGCCCTCGAAACCTACAGCCAGGAAAAGGCCGCGGCACTGTTTGCGCGCTTTGCCAGGAATGGCACATGGCAAGCGCCAACTCTGGTAGTGGCCCGGGTGGGAGCATTTTTAGATGATAGCAACTTCACTAATGACCCGCGCCTCAAGTATGTGCGTCGCGAATTAAGAGACTCCTGGAAGAACAACGATGATTTTCGGTTGAAGAATAGACCAGCTAACGCTGCTGCGCTCGGCAAGATGCTGTTTGAAAAGCGACTGGAGTTAATAGGAGCGATGCACCGAGCCGGGGTGAAGATGTTGGCCGCATCGGATGCATTGGTGATGTATGTGGTTCCGGGCTTCAGCCTGCATGATGAGTTGGAGCTCTTTGTGCAGTCCGGTCTCAGCCCGATGGAGGCGCTGCAAACCGCCACCCGCAATCCGGCAATCTACCTTGGTTTGATCGACACGGTTGGAACAGTAGAGACGGGGAAAAAAGCTGATCTGGTGCTACTGGAAGCAAACCCACTAGAGAACATCAGCAACACAAAGAGGATTAATGCAGTAATCGTTAACGGCAAGCTGATTCCAGGAGTCTCACTCGATAAGATGCTGAAGGATGCAGAGGCTGCCGCTAACAAGGGGTAAGTTCTTCCGGATTGCGAGAGCCGGGCGACGCGACCGCGCCGCCGGGTGCGTCGCATAACGACTGGTTAAAAGGAGCAAGACGATGCGAAGGAAGTTGTGGATTCTGGGCGCAACGCTGAGCCTGCTGGCAGCAGCTCCCGCGGGCGCGATCAAGGTGTACAAGACAACCAGCGAAGGGCTGGCAGACGTTAAGATCTACGTGACCAAAAGCGAAGGACTGGCTGATTGCATCATCTACGTGGAAAGCAGCAGGGGCCTGGCCGACGGTAACGCGAAGTGGTACTTCGAGAATAGTGAGGGGTTGGCTGACGTGAAAGTGTATTTTACGGACAGCGAGGGACTGGCCGACAAGAAAATCTACTTCACAAAGAGTCGCGGACTGGCCAGATGTGACGTGGATTGGAAGAGCTACAAGAAATAATGCCCGAAACAATTACGCCGCCCGGTTAACTTCGACGTTGGGCCGATTAGAACGGAATTTTAGAGGCCAATATGCTTGAGCGAATTGCAGATGGACGCACCGACTTGGTGTTCGATTACCTATCTGAAGGCCATGCGCCAAACTCGAAGGACAAAGATGGAGTATCTTTAATCCACTGGTGCGCGTACTACGGTGATGTCAGTGCTATCCGGTTTTTGCTTACTAAAGGCGAATCGTTGGAAGCGCTTGGGCACAATTTCGACCTGAACGGCGCGTCGTTTCATGGACACTGGCGCCTGGTCCAGTTTCTTATTGAGAACGGCGCCGATGTGAATCATGCGGCTCCGGACACGGGAGAAACCCCACTGCACGCTGCGTTGTGCACGACCAATCGTCTTGCCCGCGATCTGATTATCAAGGTGTTACTGGCGGCTGGTGCGAATCCAAATCGCATCACCAAGCCGTCGATTGAAACGGGTTCCTTCATGCGAGATTGCCGAACGAAGGCCGAGACGCCCCTTCATCGGGCCGCTGCCTTTGGCACCGAGGACACCATCCAGCTTCTTCTGAATGCCGGTGCAACGATCGACGCCAAGGATATGAATGGAGACTCCCCTCTGAGCTGGGCGAGTTGGTACGCGCGACCTGACTCTATTCTCAGGAAACTCTGTTACGGTGATTTTTCGATTCGTCCTGGGAGGCAATCAATGGACGGCTATCTGCTTGGCACACCTCATGTGTAGCCACGGATGTTGCCTAAACAACTCGTTGGACCCGAGCGCAGAAAGCAAGGATGAAGGCGGAAGGATGAAATTGGTACTAAGAACGCGGAATTTTTCCGCCTCATCCTTCCCAATCATCCTTTTTCGCGCCGCCCGTTCACTTCTGACGTTAGGCAGCCGAAAGCAGTGCTATGGACGATTGGTTTAGTCTAATCGAGGCAGGCCGCGCGCTGCCGGCGAGTGCTGTTCAAGACCTGCGCGAGGCGGGCTTTGCCGTCATTCCCGGACCTTTGACGACCGACAGTTTGGCGAAATTGCCCGCGGCCTACGATTCAGCCGTAGCCGGCGCGTCCGTGGACGACATCCACACAGGTCGTTCGACCACGCGCATTAATGACTTCGTCAATCGCGGCCCGGAGTTCGATTGGCTGTATGTGTACGCACCACTCCTGGAAGCCTGTTGTCGAATCATCGGTCAACCATTCAGACTCAGTTCAATGCATGCCCGGACGGTGCGGCCCTACGCACAGGCGCAAGAACTTCACGTGGACATTCAGCGCGAAGCGTCTGACCAGCCGTTAGTGGGGTTCATCCTGATGGTAGATGATTTTCGTCCGGACAACGGCGCCACGCGGTTTGTGCCGGGATCACACGAATGGGCCTCTATGCCCGTCGACTTCCCGCGAGATACTTCTGCGAACTACGATCGCCAGGTGCTGGCGTGTGGCGCGGCAGGCTCAATCATTATCTACAATGGTTCGGTCTGGCATGGACACTCGGCGAACCGCGCCGGTGAGGCGCGGCGTTCAATCCAGGGGGCCTATGTTCGCCGAGATGCTGCACCGGCCGTCAATCAAGCCGCGCGCATTCGACCGGAAACAGCCGGTCGCATTAGCGACCTTGCGAAATACGTGTTGGCCGTATAACAAGCGAATCACAGTGATGCGGGCTGAGTAATGAGTGATGAGTAATGAGTGATGAGTAATGAGTAATAGGTGATGAGTAATGAGTAATAGGTGATGAGTAGGTGTTTTTTTCTGCTCACTGCCCACCGCTCACTGCCCACTGATTCCATATGGCCGCAATTCCAACTGACATTGAAATCGAACCCGCGCCGGAGCGCTCGCGGCTAAACGAGATCATCGTGATCGCGCTGGTCGCCGCGGCGCTGCTGCTCGGGCTGTGTCTCGCTTCGTATAATCCAAACGATCCTTCCTGGAATGCCGCCGGTGAAGCCAGTGCGCGCAACTGGATTGGAACGGTAGGCGCGAATGTCGCGGCGGCTTTGTTTCAGTCAATCGGCCTCGCCGCATATCTGATTCCGTTTCTTATTCTCGCGGCCGCCTGGCGCAGGTTCCGCACGAAGCGCATCAATGCGCCGATGTATCGTTTGTTGGGGCTGACGATCGTCGTCCTTTCCGCGGCGGCATTGCTGACGCTCGCGAGCATTCATCCATTCTTCGATGCCAGCTTCAACGCCGGTGGCCTAATCGGGGTCCTGATCGCGCGCGCGCTGGTCGCGGGGCTGAACACCATCGGCGCCGCGATTCTGCTGACGGCAATCGCGGCAACGGGCATCCTGCTGGCAACTAACTTTTCTTTTGCGAATGCCGGCCAGTCGCTTGGCGAAAGATTCGGTTCCCTGCGATCGCTTCCAATTAGATTCAAAGGATGGCGTTTGGCGCGCCGCGCGAACCGCGAGTTGCTCCGCCAGCAAAAGATCGAAGCCGCGGGTCCAAACGGAGACGGCGCGTTGACCGGACCCCAGGTCGTAAACAGCGAGGGTCAACCGATTTCCCAGGCTCGCAGCGCACCGGAAAGCGCCGAGATCGCGTCCGCCTTCGAATCGTTCGCTGCCTCAACGAGCGGAAAAGCCATGGTCGCGGCGGCGGGCGCGGCAACGGCACCGGCCAAACGCGGCCTGTTTCGCGGTAAAGCCACCCCGGCCGCCGAAACTGCGGTCGTCTCAGAGATGCTGCGTGAGGCGGCGGTCAAGCGTAAGACTGAATCCCCGGCCAGCGGCAGTCTGCCGTTTGAAAGCCGGAAGGTTAGCGCCAAAGCCAAGTCGGATTATCAACTTCCTGCGCTCGAATTCCTTAACGAGGCGCAGATGCGTCGCGAACAAGCCGACGATGAACTGCTCGGCATGGCCACGAAGCTTGCCGAGAAATGCCGCGAGTTCAACGTAACCGGCCAAATTAAATTCATCTGTCCAGGGCCCGTCGTTACGACCTATGAATTCAAACCCGATCCCGGCGTGAAGTATTCCCGCGTGACCGGCCTGGTTGACGACCTCTGTCTCGCTTTGAAAGCCGAGTCGATTCGCATCGATCGCATGCCGGGCAAGCCGCACGTTGGCATCGAGGTTCCGAATCCGCGCCGCGAAACAATTTTTCTGCGCGAAGTTATCGAGTCGCGCGCCTTTCGCGAATCAACTTCAAAACTGACGATTGCGCTCGGGAAAACTATCGACGGATTGAATTACGTGAGCGACTTGGCGCGCATGCCGCACCTTTTGATCGCTGGTACGACCGGAGCGGGTAAGTCAGTAGGTGTCAATTCCCTGCTCGTATCTATTCTTTATCGCGCGCGACCGGATGAAGTGAAGCTAATTCTGATTGATCCGAAGCGGCTTGAACTTGGACTGTACGAAGACATCCCGCATCTCGCGACGCCGATCATCGTCGATCCGAAACAAGCCGCGCGCGCGCTACGTTGGGCCGTGGCCGAGATGGAGCGCCGCTACAAACAACTTGCCGGCTGGGGCGTCCGCAACATCGACGGCTACAACGCTGAGATCGCCAAACGTAACACAGCGAAAGATTTTGATGAGGCGGGCGAGCCGTGGAAGCCTCTGCCGTACATCGTCATCATCATCGACGAGTTGGCCGATCTGATGATGGCCTCGGGTCACGAGGTCGAAGAGTCGATCACGCGGCTTGCTCAAATGGCACGCGCTATCGGCATTCACCTGGTGCTGGCTACGCAGCGGCCGTCCGTCGATGTCATCACCGGATTGATCAAAGCCAACTTCCCTTCCCGCATTTCGTATCGCGTTTCTTCCAAAGTCGATTCGCGGACAATTCTCGACACGAATGGCGCGGAACACTTACTCGGGCGGGGCGACATGCTGTTCCTGCCGCCTGGATCGTCGCGACTGCTGCGCGTCCATGGCGCGTATGTTGATGAATCGGAAATCAACAAAATCGTTACGCACATCAAGGCGCAATGGCAGCCTGAGTACGACGAAAGCATCACGCAATCCGAAGAAGAGGCGATGGGTCTCGACGACTCCGGCGGTGAACGTGATGAACTCTTCGAAGACGCGTTGCGCATCTGTGTTGAGATGAAGCGTGCCTCGACTTCCGTCCTGCAGCGCCGCCTGCGCATCGGTTACGGCCGGGCGGCCGCCGTCCTGGATCAGATGGAACGCGAAGGCCTGATTGGGCAAGCCGACGGCGCGCGTCCACGTCCCGTGCTCGGTCGCGCGTTTGAGATCGTGGCTGATTGGGACGAGCAGGAAGTTGACTAGTCAAAACCGAGAGCGTTTGAAATGGCTCCTTACCATTCAACGTCTCTGTTCCTTACATGACCCAACCGTGGTTCAATCGCAAGCGATCGGCCTTTGCACCGTTAGCAATGACATCATTGCTCGTCGTGTTCTACACGATATTCCTGATCTTGTTTGTTCAATGCAGAGTCCCCTTCATTAAGTGCCAGGCTATTATCACCAGCTACGTTTATGCATTCGACACCTCAAAGCCGGTTGAGAATGGTCAGATTGTAAAGCCAACCCCCGAAGAGGAGGGTAAGGCCCGAAAAGTCATGGCGGCCCGATACAGTAATCGGTTGATTTGGGTTTTCCTGTCAGCTGTCTCTTTGATCCTCTGTCTGGTTGCATTTGCCGCCTCCTACATTTTGATCTCGGCATCACCGTTGAAACTCAAGTTGCCAGCCGTCGTCACGTTTTCGGTGTTCCTTCCCTTGGTTATCGGCGGAGCGCTCTATTTTTTTCCGGACGCGTTCATGCCAATTATGGGAACGGTGCTCAAGGACACGATCAGACGAGGAGAAGCGGGAATCGCAACGATTTACGGAGTTATGCGACTGTTCAACTCGATTTTATATGCCGCATCGTTCTCTCTCGTATTCGCCGGCTGCGTGGCGCTTTTTCCCAGAGATACATCTTCGAACCTTTCGTCGCAACCTGCTGACGAGAGCGATCTCCGCCTCCGGCTAGCTGGTATTGCTAGCCAGATGCAGGCGGAGCGAATAGTCTTGTATGTGGGAACACTCTTGCTGGTGATTGGTATTGTAAGAATGAGCGTAGTAACCCAGTGGGCCCTTTCTTTCGTTTCGCCAGGAGCCGTGGAGGCAGTTCAGACCCTCAACACCGGTGTAATATCGACGACCGGCGGCTTTTACACATTAATAACTGCAGCAGTTTATCTGCCTGCGGCTTATATTCTCCAACGGCGCGCTAAGTTCCTCGTACAGCAACAGGGACAGCCGGCCGATAACCAAAAAGAAACCCTGGATAAAGCTGGCCTGACCTTTTCTTTTAAGGAAACTGCGCCCCGCGTGCTCGCGATTTTAGGACCGCTGCTGGCGGGCCCGATTGCAGATTTGGTCACCATCTGGCCCAAATAGTTCCATGGCCAGTCGCCGTCGCTTAGCAACGCAAAACTTGATCAACTCTGCGTCTCGTCCTCACAGGCGGGACTCTCTCCTGATTCCTAAACCTGACCTGTTCACAAAGTTGGGCGTAAGAATCATGAAACCTTCAATCAAGAGCCGGCTGATCAAGTCAGCGTTCGTTGCTTCATTCCTGTTCGCGTGCGTACTCGGATCCAGTTCGCTCGCAATTAGTAAGGCGCCTCTTGATCCGGTCGCATCCACCACCCCACGCGGGCTGCCCGCGCGGGGACCCCGGTCCGCTGTCGGTACTGACACGCTTGGACGCCGCGATTGGGAGCCGAAACGAACCTGGGTTTTCATCGTCGGCATCCTGAAATGGAAAGACTCCGAGACGTTTAAGCCTTTTCCGCAACTTAACCGGCGTGATGCGCAACTGGCAGAGTTCTTCCGCGGCGCAGGCGTGCCGGCAAATCAGCTCGTCTTTCTGCGCGATGAGCAGGCGACGATTCGCCGCGTGCGGACCGAATTCTCTGAGATGCTTTCACAAACTCGCGAAGGCGATTTCCTTTTCGTTTACTTTACCGGTCACGGCTACAAGTCAGAAGACGAGCGCGAAACGCTTTTCGCGACGTACGACGCAAGCGAACGGGTCTCCGGCTGGTCTACGCGGTCAATCGTGAGGGACATCAACTGGGGGTTCCATGGCTCACGCGTCTTTCTCACCGCGGACTGCTGCTATTCCGGCGCGTTGGCGCAGGATGCGCGCAGCTTGAACTCAGAAATTTCTTACGCGTGCGTCACGTCGGCGACGGCTGACGAAGCGTCAACCGAGAACTGGACGTTCACCGAGATGTTGTTGGCTTCTTTGCGCGGAACATCGTATGCCGACCTGAACGGCGACCGGAAGATTTCGCTGGGCGAACTTGTCGAGAACGAGCGGCGCGACATGAAGTTTGCCGAAGAACAGGAATCTTCCTTTGCCAGCCGCGGATTTCCGACAGACATGGTTCTGGCGCCGGCGACCGAGTCCTCAAACCCTGCGATTGGCCGGCGGGTCGTCGTTCGATCAGAGGGCGAAATGTACAAAGGCCGAATCATCGGCGCGCGCGGTTCGCGCTATCTGGTTCGCTACTTTGGCTACGATGATTCGTACGATGAATGGGTGTCGCAGCGGCAGATTCGGGGCCATACTCGCCGGGACGAGACCGGCGTTGCGGAGAAATGGCTGTTAGGTCGCGAGTCCTCGAGCACTTCCGCGAATTCGTGGGGACAGTGAATCCGGGGCACTAGCCCGGCCGTCAGGGAGGGCTCATCGAGCGCGCAATTCGGAGCCCTCTCTAAGGGTCGGGCTAATGTTCCGCCCTGTTGTTCCACATTTTCTGTGGATAACCTTGTGAAGATCGCACACTTGAGCGTCACAAGTTTCCGAGTTGTAACACTTCCAGCAAATTGCACTCGCAGGTGGCGCTTATCAAGCGGGACGGTTCGGTTCGCATTGACGTCGCTTAAACTCGCAATTATAAATCCGAGCAACGAGTCAAAAACCTTGACTCGCGTGACTCCTAATGCACCGATTCATCCTGTCGCTTCTCCTGTTCGCTTCACTTGCCGTCACTTCGTGCGCCAAACGTTCACGTGCGACCGCACCCCACGCCTCGACGCCGCCGGAGCAATTTTCGTCAAACTCTTTAACCGCGCCGAAAATCAATATCAACACTGCTTCTGCGAAAGAACTCGAAGCGCTTCCCGCAATCGGTAGAGGTCTCGCGGAACGAATCGTGGAGCATCGCGAGAAATACGGGCCGTTCCGCCGCGCCGAACACCTGATGATGGTGCGCGGGATCAGCGAGACGCGTTTTCGCGCGGTCCGCCACTTAGTCACGGTAGAATGAGTCGCAGACATGGCCAATCTCATGCATCTGCGGCGGGTGGCACGCTCAATCTTCGATCAAGCGTTGCGAGCAGTTGATGCCGCCACAGCGGTTAAGAATGCAATCCGTATCGACGGCTTGCGACTGAGTGTTTGTGAAGATTCCTTCCAACTGTCAGAAGGTTCCCGAGTTTATTCCATCGCGGCTGGAAAAGCCGCGTCGGCCATGGCGGTCGCCCTCAAGAACGTTCTTGGCGACCAATTATCCGAAGGCGTGATTGCCGCGCCTGCGGGGAATGTTGGCGGGCGGAACTTAAGCAACCGTTGGCGGTGCTTCGAAGGCGGTCATCCACTGCCGAACGAAGCGAGTCTCGCCGCCGCGGAAGCCGCGTTCGCGTTGCTCGATCGTGCGAACCTGGATCGTGGTTTCGTAATCGTTCTGATTTCCGGCGGGGGATCGGCGATGCTGGAAGCCCCGATCAGCAAAGAAATCACGCTGAAAGACCTGCGCGCGGCAAACCAAACGTTGGTGAGTTGCGGGGCGTCGATCGGCGAAGTCAACGCGGTGCGGCGGGCCTTTTCTGCTGTAAAAGGAGGCCGGCTCGCCGCGCGTGCGCCGAACTCTCTGCAAGTAACTTTGATTGTGTCCGACGTGCCGCGCGGCGATGAGCACAACGTCGCTTCAGGTCCCACCTTGCCTCCGCCGCGGGACGCGCCCTCGGCGGCCGAAGTCGTCGCGCGTTATGGCCTTAGCGATCTGATGCCTTCTTCGATCATGCGTGCGATTGAACGTTCAGAGACATCTGAGCCTTCAACGCCTACCGACCATCCGTATTTCGTCCTGCTCGACAACGACACCGCCCTGGAATCAGCAGCAACTGCGGCGCGTAAGAGCGGATTAACCGTCGAAATCGCGCGCGATATCTCCGACGAGCCGATCGAGCTTGGCGTTGAGAAGCTTCTGTCGCGCCTTGGCGGACTAAAAGCGAGTAATGCCGGAGATGTTTGCCTCATCTCCGGCGGCGAATTCGCTTGCCCTGTACGCGGTGATGGTCTGGGTGGCCGAAATCTCGAGACAGCTTTGCGCCTGGCGATCGCTGCCGACGAAAACTCGGGACAATTCGGTGAGTTCGTCGCGCTCTGTGCGGGAACTGACGGTACTGACGGAAACAGTCCGGCGGCGGGAGCGATCGTCGACAGCACCACAATTGAGCGCGCGAAGAAAATCGGTCTTGACGCGCAGGACTTTCTAAGTCGGAGCGATTCGTATTCGTTCTTTGTCGCGCTTGGCGATGCCATCACCACGGGTCCTACGGGAACCAACGTTCGTGATCTGCGGATTCTGTTGGCTTAGCGCGTCAGAACCGAGAGCGGTAGCGACCGGATCGCAGATTCAAATTAACTTGGAGGCCTGATCCCATCGCTACCGCTCCGGGTACTGACAATAGCTTGACTCGGCTGGTAGCGCCGTCTATAACCGTAACTATCGTGCAAGCGATCGAAGCAACCGAAACGAAACCCGCGGATCCCGACTGTCGCCTCACCTTCAAAGCTTTAGCCGAAGCGCTTGAATCAATGACCGCAGTCCCTGCGCTGGCCGAAGTCTATCGGCTGGTTGAAGGCACCGACATGTCGCGGGAAGAAGTGGCGCCGTACCTCGGTTTCAAAGCCGGCAACTACTCACGGCATCGCGTGATGAAGAATGATTTTGTTGAGATGCTGGTATTGTGCTGGAAGCCGGGACAGCGGACGCCGATTCACGATCACAACGGCTCGCACGGCGCAGTGTTTGTGCACAGAGGAATCATGTGGGAAACAACCTTTGCGTACGATACCGACAAAGGTTTGCAGTACGCGTCACATCGCGAGCTGCGCGCTGGCGGACTGACCGGCTCAGAGATTCCCGACATTCATCAGCTCGGAAATCCCGACGTCTCAGGTCGCGACCTCGTCACCATCCACATCTATGCCCCGCCTTTGGGAGTTTTGAAGACTTACAAGCTGGGCAGTTCGACCATCGAATCTTACACGCCGGCCGAACCGGATTTTGTTTGAGTTATTGAAACTCCGATTTGAGTCTAACTAGCGTTTTAGGGCCGGACAGGAAGCTAGCCTTTCCGCTCTCAACTTCAGCCTGACGCCGTTCAACTTCCGCAGCCCATTCTTCTTCATAAACCAAGTCAGCATCTGCGTCATCGCGTACGAATTGTTCGTAAGCCGCAGCCTGCCAATCAGCATCGTCAGTGTTTCGCTTGTCGTTGCTCATAACGCCGACACGATATCCCCCTCTCTGGGCGCGGTCAACGCTTACGCTACCTTACATAAGTAGTTAAGGAGAGCTGGCGACCATCAGTAACCACACTAATCGTTCCCTTCTCTCCAGTGGTCATGATCTGTGCGCCACTCGCCCGCCAGCGTTCGACAACTTCTCTGTGGGGATGACCAAAGATCGAATGGCGGCCAACTGAAATGATCGCGAGCGGAGGTTGCGCGGCGGCGATGAACGGTCCCGTCGAAGACGTCTTGCTCCCGTGATGAGGGACCTTCACGACATCCGTTTTCAGACCTACTCCGGTTTTGACGAGTGCGGCTTCAGCTTCCTTTTCAATGTCAGCAGTAAACAGGAATGATTTCTCGCCAAAACGAACGCGCAGCACGAGTGAATCATTGTTACGCGAAGGTGAGTCGGCAGTCTGAATCGGTCGCGGCCACAGGACGTCTATCAAAACGTTTCCAACTTGAATCACATCACCGGCGCCAACAATTCCCAGGGGCACGCGGGCGTGGTTCAACGTCCGCGCAAACTTTGCGAACTCCGAGTCATTGGACGGCGCGCGCGCAACAATGGCGCCGCGGACTTTGAAATTGCGGGCGATGTCGTTGAGACCGTCTAGGTGATCTGCGTCGGCATGCGTCGCGATGAGATAATCGACGCGATCCAAACCTCGCGACCATAGATACTGCGAAACAACGCGTTCACCGATGCTGCGCGTGTCACGTTCAAATGTCGGCTCTCCATCTTCACCGTTTGTCCAGCTTAAGTTTGGCTGGCCACCGCCGTCGATCAGAATGGTGGTCCCGTCCGGCGTCGTGATTAGCGCGCTATCGCCCTGCCCGACGTCAAGAAACTCAACGCGCAGTCGCCCATCAGGTTGCGCCGCGCTGAACGGGTGGACAATAACAACGAGCAGAGTGACTGCGAAGCCGATAGTCGCTGTCCGCACCATTCGCGGGTTAAGCGCGGTCGACGCGGCGTGAGACCGCAGCGGATTCCATTTCGACATTGAGCCAATTAAAGCCGCGAGCAGGATGAAGTACACCGCGTAGGTGCCCGCCGCCAATCCGCTGTAATGTGGCAGCCGCAGTGAAGCAAGTCCCAAAACCGAGAGCGGATCGACCGAATGAGTCATCAACCAGTTCGTCTTTTCAGCAAACACGACCAACAGGCCGCCCAGCATCGTGCTGACCTGCGAGACGAGCACGGCAACCAAAGCGGTCAATGCCAGGACAGCCATCAGGACGCCCACGAAGATGTTCAATAGAAGCGACGCGATTGATACGCGATGAAAGTACACAATCATCAACGGCAACAGAACAATCTGCACACTCGCTGAAATAACGATGGCCGACAGCGCGTAACGCAGGATCTTCTGAATCCGCCAGCGTTCCAGCTTGGCGGCAATCGGAGTCTTGAACAGACGGTACTTGATGTTTGACGCGGCGATTTCTGCGCGCCATTCGCGTTCGCTCCAGAACAGCGCTTCGGATAATGCCTTCAACCACGCCGAACACTGCGGAGGGTACGGCGTGACCATCGTCGGCCGCCAGGCGCCGACGCGCCGCATGTTTTCCAGCAACGGCAGCGTCACACAGATGATGGCAACAACCGATAGAAAAGTTAGTTGGAACGAAGGATCAAACAGATCGTGTGGATTCAGAACGAGCAGCACCAAACCGGCGCCCGCGACCGTGTTCAGCGAATTCGCCCGCCGCGCCACGACCGGAGCAAAAGCGGCTAGCGTGAACATCAGTGCCGCCCTGGTAACTGAAGCCTCGGCGCCAACTGCGATTGCGTATGCCCATAGAAACAGCGCGGCCATTAGAAATTGAAGCAGCTTCTGTTGAGTTATCCGTCGCACGATCAGAATTGCCACCCCGGCGATGAATGCGATTTGCAGTCCGCTGATTACCAGGATGTGAAACGTGCCACCCTCGCGAAACCGTTCCGCCGCCCGGGCTGAAATGTTGTGAGGGTTGCCCAGCAGTGCAGCATTGAGAACGCCGGCCGTCTCTGCCGAGAATCTTTGCCGAAATTCTTTCTGCATGCGGGCACGCCAGCTGTAAACCCAGGCGAGCGGCAAGAACACGCGTTCGTCGTCCATGCGCTCAACGAGTAGCGGACTCTTGATCGTTCCGGTCGCATCGTAGCCTTTGCGCTCCAGATATTCGGTGAATTGCGAGACCCCCGGATTACGAAAGTCATCTTCGCGATCCAGCTTCGTCATGACTCGCAGACGCGCGCCGTGATGCAATGCCAGCGCGTCGTATTCCTGCTTAAGCTTTTCGGTTGGTGCTTGAACGAGAAGCAAGACAGTGCCCGATGCGTCACGTTCACTTGCCTTGAACGCCACTCGCTCGACACGCATGGTCAGATAAAAACTCTGCGGCGCAGGTTCAGGTTCGCCGATAACGACGCCCACCATTTCGACCGGGTCACCGGGCGCGATGGCGCCCTGGTCGTACATCGTCGAAATACGATTCGCGGCCGGCGGAAGGTCGGTTGAACGCACCATCACAATCCCGGTGCAGAAGAATGCGATAAGCAGGGAGAGCGTGGACGCGAACACTTTCCCACGCTTGAGCGACAGCAGACAGATGATCGATGCGGCGACTGCGACGACCAGCACGATCGCAAGTGATCGACTGTTGAGCTTTGCGTAGTGCTGAACAATTATCCCGCCGCACACTGCCACCGCCAGCGACAGTAGGGGAGCACTAACAAATCGAGGTCGTGGGAGAGTCAACATGGACGTCCTCAACCAGTGAGGTGAACAACAGTCTCGACGTGATGCGTCTGCGGAAACATGTCGAAAGCCTGAATCGAACCAATCGAGTAGCCGCCGGCGATTAGCTTCTTCAAGTCGCGCGCGAGCGTGGCCGGATCGCAGGAGACGTAGCAGATGCGCTTCGGTTTCAACCGGACAATGCCCGAGATGACGCGCGACTCAGCGCCGGTGCGTGGCGGATCGAGCAGAAAGAAGTCTATTTGGAGTGCGGCTTTTTGGAGTGCGCCGGCCTCTACGGCGCTTTGGATCGGGTCGTCGTTAACAGACTGTTCAACCGATCCAAAGCGCCGTCGCCGCTGCGCTTTGCCGCCGCACTCCAAATTCTCCAGCCAATCGGCCACATCCTCATTAACCACCTCCGTATTGCTCAAACCCGCATCGGTAAGGTTGCGGCGCGCGAACTCACTCGCCGCGGAGTCGTCTTCCACCGCGATCACGTTCGTGAATCGACGCGCGAGTGGCACAGTGAACAACCCAACGCCCGAATAGAGTTCAACTGCCGTTTCGCCTCGCACGTCTCCCAACGCTGAGTCGATCAGAGCGGGCACGAGATCGAGGTTCGTCTGAAAGAAACTGTTCGCGTTCAGGTGATAACGCTCGCCGCGAATGGTGCGGGTGATGTCGGCCACGCCGGCGCCCCGTCCGCTGACGTCAGCCGCAACCGAAACGCTTTCGTCACCAACGACCGCGCGAAAGTAGCGCGCGTCGTCAGGCAACTCGCCTTGCGTCATCTGCTCGCGCAACCCTTCGAGTTTGTGCTGAAGCTCGGGCACGAGCACGGCACACTCGGCAACGTCACACACGTCACGCGAGTTCGCTTCAAAATACCCAAGCCACCGGCGAACCGAAGCGTATTGCCACTGTGCGCGCGCGCGATAGTGCCACTCGTTCGGCGCTGGGGTGATTTCAAATCCCGGAATGTCTTCGATACCACCGAGACGCCGCAGACAATCACGGATGATTTCGATTTTCGCGGCAAGTTGTGCCGCGTAGCTTAACTGTTGGAAGTTACAGCCGCCACAGCGGCCGAAGTAAGGGCAAGGCGGCTCGACACGAACGGGCGCGGGCTCAAGAACTTCGATGATTGAAGCAAAGGCGACGTTTCCCTTTACCCGATCGACGCGCACCCGCACGCGATCGCCCGGCGCAACGAGCGCAACCATAACCGTCCGGCTGTTGGCGTGGGCGAGGCCCAGTCCACCCGGAAGAATTCTTTCGATGACAACTTCGAAGGTTTCATCGGTTGCGTTTCTCTGCTCCATTCGGACGCGCCGCTATTTCAGCTTAACCAAATAGTCGTACCAAAACTCGCCCTGCACAAATCCCTTCGGCACCTCAGCCAGCTCCGGCCCCTTCGGCGCGCCGCTCGTGCCGGCCAGTTTCAGCGAGTCGCTGCGGACGACGCGGTTCATTGTCATCTCGCCCAGTCGATCCATCAAAGGCATCCGCGGAATGGAATCCCAAGGCACATTCTGCGTGGAAACCATCGCGGCGAACTTGCCCTTGGACATCTTCTCAAGTGCGTCGCGCGGCGTGGCATTGTGACTGCCGTGATGCGCAATTTTGAAAAACGTAACGCCGGATAGGATCGCCTCGGCGTCGTCCTTGTCGAGCCAGAACTTCCAGTTCCCCCATTGTGCATCGCCCGGAAAAAGCAGTTGCTGGCCGCGAAAAGTAAAAAGTGTGACGAGGCTTGTGTTGTTCTTCGCTTGATCCAACGCAAATGCGAGAGAGTTCAGCGACGGGGACCCCAACTCTTTTTGAAGCTTCTTAGCTTCCTCGTCTGAAAGTTTAAGGTGCGAGAGTCTCTTGTCGTTGAACGCGGGGTCGGTAGGCTTCAATCGCCACCGGCCGGCGAACGGTTGCACGGCGTCCATTCGATTCGATTGGCCGCCATCCATGCGCAGATAACTCTGGCCCGCCGGCGGATCCATCTTCGCGAGAAACTTTTCATCACGCGGCGGTCCCAAAATATTGACCGACAATCCGGTAATACCGCCGGCGTTTCTCAGAAAGTCACTGGCGTTCAGATAGCGGACTTGTGCATTGACGTTGAAGCCTGCGCGCAGGAGCGTCATTGCCGTCTTGTTCTGCACCAGATTTGCCACCGCAGCCATGGCCGCGGCTCGCGTTTTGTTCACGGGCGCGCGCCGCGCCTCAGCGTCGAAGTGCAGCCGCAGCCGCTCGGTCAGAGCTACATGCTTCTTCTGGAGCTTCACCGCCTGTTTGTCGCGGAGGTCTTCGCACCAGGGCATCCACACTTCGCCGATTTCAAAGCTGGAAAACTCATTGCTGAAGCCTGAGATGTGGTCCTGATGCGAGTGTGTCGCGATCACAATCGCGAGCTTTCGCTTTGTCGTTTCGGCGATGTGATCGACGGCGCGATCCATCATCTTCAAATCGCCCTTGAAATGTACTCCGCAATCGATCAGCACGTGCCGATGTGTGTCGCCGTTGGCATCGGCGTCTGCGACCGGCAACGAAAGCAGAAAGCAATCTCCAAAACCAACCCGGTACATCCGCACGCGGATCGTGTTCTTGCCAAAGGCAATGGTCTTAGCCGGCTCCCTGGTTTTCTTTTTTTTCGCCACTTCTCAGTACCCCCTGTGGACCATGCTGAAATTCATCGACCGCTTTCGCCCGCGGCGTGGAAGGAAATTTTGCATCTCTGCGGAGTCATAGGCCGCCATCGCCATGCTCGCCATTGAATTTTGATAGTAGTCGCGCTGACGCTTCAAACGCCGGTTGTCCTTCTTGTCTTCCCCGAGGTTCTTTTGAATGGCGTAGCGCACTTCGCCTTTGTCGGTGAGAATCACGGTCGTGCCGCCACGAAACGTGAAAACGTCCGAATCCTTGTCGTCCGGGTCGAGCGCTACGTCCATCTGCTGCATTAGCTCGGCGATCATTTCAACCTTCAAGCCGCCGTCCGGGGCCACCCGGTGGATCGCGTGGAACGAGAATGCCTGGACTGGCTTATTCGGATTCAGCCCGAGAGCTTTTGCATTGGCTTTCCCGAAGCGACTCAACGTTCTGGCATTGTGTCGTTGCTGTTGAGGCGTCGTGGGATTCGGAATATTGAATTGCAAGCCGGAGCAGAGCGCGGGCGTAATGCCCTTCATCACCTCGGGCCCGCACCAGCGCAGCGATTCTTCGGCATAGGACGTGACGCCCGACGGACAAATTCCGCGCAAGCGAAACGCCTCGATCAGCGCCTCGCGGTAGCCGTGGCGGTCACCGGGCACGAGGTCGTAATCCGCGGTAATCATCGCGCGCAGAAAGTCGCCGAAATTAATGTCGATCGGCGGACAGTAGTCGAGCGCGCGAATGCAAATGTTCGCGAAGTGCTGCGCTGCTTTAGCCGCTTCACCCGCCAGACGATTCGCTAAATCGTGATGCAGGTTTCCCGGAGTCGTGGCTGAGCCGGAGCTTTGCGCGATGCGCATCAGGTCGCGCGTCCGCCGCATGTAGATCGTAAAGTACGCATCGAATACCGCCGCGACGAGGATCGCGCCGCGATCGTGTGACTCGAACAGAGTCTTTAGCGCGTCCGAATTCGGCGGCGTACCGAGAGCTTGTCGCAGGGCCGCGCGCGTGCCGAGCGCCTCGCCAAATTGCTGCGCCAATTCAACCAGCGGATTTGATTTCGACAACTCGTCCTGAATCACCGGACGTCCGCCTTCGGGCTGCACATTCGGGCCGATACGGCTTCGATAAATCTGTCCGCCCAACTTCTGAATGACTTCCAAAAGTGCTTCTTTGTAACTGAAGTGCTGGAACAGCGCGATGATGTCGGCAAAGCCTTCGTGAAAGGCCGGCGTGTCGGGCCCGGTCGGTTCGAGAAAGAACTCGCGCTGACCGTCAATCAAGGCGTGCGCCGTTTCGTGCGCGATGATGTCGTGCGACAGACATGTGAAGACAGTCTGCCCCGGAAGGTTCGTGCCCGGATCGGTTTCCGAAGCCGGAAAGTAACCAAAAACGAGCGCGCGCAGATCGCGATCGTAATACGCATTCGCTTCCTGCATCGCGTGCGGCAGGATGCGCAACTTGCCGCGAAACGGATCGTCTTTCCTTCCGCCGCGAAAGCCCCAACGTATCCGGCGTCCCAACGCGAGTTCGAAACGGCGAATGGTTTCACTGGCAACCGCGTAAACCATCTGTTGATGAAAGCGTGGATCCGATTCGCTTGGATCGAGACCGCCACGCAACAACAACGCCGGATCGTCGAGATCAACGGGCTCGTAATAGACGTTGTTACTAGCGTCGTAATCGATCACCGCCAGGTACTTGCCGACCGGCCCCGGCAATAAGACCGTCGGCGGATCACCGGCCGCCTCGTTGCGAACGTTGACCGTCATGTAATTGCCGAGGTTGCGTCCCTGTGACGGGTCGAATGCGTAGGCTTTCAATGGACGCTCGGCAGGCGCCTCGTCATTTGGGGTGTAAGCCAAGAGGGTCTTCTCCTGAGGACAGCTTTTGTCAGAATCCCGAGCTATCGGGATAGCGGGAGTTGGGAAAATGTTTCCCTTGGAAGTTCAACCGCCGCTATCCCGACTTCTCGGGGCTCGGACGATCTAAAGCGCGCGAACGATACTCCGTTTCCGGCCGGCACTCAAGAGTTTTCCCGTGATGGCGACGGACTAGAGATAAAAGAGACTCAACCGCGGGACGCCAAAGTGGTCGCGCAGGCGTTTGCGCAAAAGATTGTCCCGCGTTTGCTCAAACGTAGGCTTGTCCATGTGGCGTTTGTAAGGCTTTATCTGCGAATCGATCTCAGAAAGAATCGAGGCGAATTCAGTCTCCTTGACGACGGCGCGAATCGAGTCATCGAGCAAACGATCGATCCCCGTTAAAGATTCTTCCAGCTTGCGCGTGTTGGGACTTGCGCTGCTCGAATAGTCGTCGCGGATCTCAGTCAACAAAGCCACCGCGCGAGTTAATGCTTCGCCAAACGAGTCTTCCTGTTTTCGATCTTGCGCAAGCTGACGGACTTCGTCGAGCGATCGGGTGAGGTGATCGAGGATCGCGTCGCGCGAAAACGGGGACGTGTCCGCTGGGAGCGCGGACGTCTCGTCGGCAGGTTCGTGGCTGCCTACCCTGGATTCAAGCCATTCTGCGTACTGCGCCTCGACCTCTTCCTGACAGTACAGAAGTGTTTTGACGGTGCGCTTGTGCTTCTTTGACTCGTACGAATCGAAAGAGTGTTCGATGCCGCGCACCGCGACGTGCAGCGGCACGCCGCGTTCTTTCCAGCTTTCGATCAAAGCCCAGTCGATTGGGCTAAGCATCAAGTGCTTGCCGCGGCGGCGAATGAAAGTGTCTTCGATTTCTGAGAAGTAGGAAAAGTAGTTCAAGGTCTAATGTCCAATGTCCAACGTCCAAGGTCGAAAGCGAAGCCGTTACTCTGCGGACTTTGGACTTTGGGCTTTGGACTTTGGACTCGCTGCCCGTTCATAAACCAACCTCAAGCCTTCCAGCGTCAATGTCTCGTCAACTTCCTGAATGAACTTTGAGCCGCGCGCAATTAACGGCGCGAGGCCACCGGTCGCAATCACCCGCGGCGAACGGCCCAATTCGTCAATCATCTTTTTCAGAATGCCATCGACGAGGCCAACGTAACCGTGATAAAGGCCGGATTGCATCGCTTCGACAGTCGCTGAACCGATTACTTTCTGTGGACGTTTAATTTCGACACGCGGCAACTTCGCGGCGCGCTCAAATAAAGCGTCGGAAGAAATCGTGATGCCCGGCGTGATGACGCCGCCAAGGTACTCCCCGTTTGCATTGATCGCATCGAAAGTGGTTGCCGTGCCGAAATCCACGACAATACAGGGCTTGCCGTATTTGTGAATGGCTGCGACGGCATCGACGATTCGATCGGCGCCGACGTCTGACGGCGGCTCGTAGAGAATCGGAACGCCTGTATCGATCGTGTCGTCGATGAACATCGGCGTCAGATGAAAGTAAGTTTCGGCCATCCGCTTCAAAGTGAAGTTAACCGGCGGCACGACCGAAGCAATCGCTATCCCGCTAATTGATTTGAAATCCAGATCGCCGAGCGCAAAAAGATTTCGCGCGTGCACACCCCACTCATCAACCGTGCGCGAACGCGCGGTCGTCAGACGCCAATGCGTCAGAAGGTTCTCGCCGTCAAACACGCCCAGCGACGTGTTCGTGTTACCAATGTCGATTACCAGTAGCATGGGTTCAGTGATATTAGCAGGACGGGCGAAGATAATGCGGAAGAAGGAGTATTATCAAGCCAAGTACGGATAGTATGAGCCTGCGCAAGACGTGATGCGATGGGCAGAGGTTTGATTCATCTTTGGCAGGACTTGTCCTTTTGGAAACGTCTGTGCGTCGAATGTCCAATAGCCATCGGAATCATGCTCCTCGTGGAAATCGTGTTTTCTGGTTTGTCAGGGAACTTCTTTATGGCCGCTCTTCAAGGATTAGTCTTCGGTTTCTTGCTCACATTCCTTGATCACGCGGTGTTCGCTGGCCGAACGCGCGACTCTGACGACGAAACGCAGTAACTTGAAAAACGCGCCGCCCGTAACCAATCGTCAGGTCGTCCCACTTCGGAGGCTTCATAATGAACTCAATCGCTTTAGCACTCCTGATTCCTGATCGACTCCCGAGCCTCATCGTCCTTGTCGGTTTCTGGGTTCCGCCGGCGATAGCTGGCTGGCTGGCGGCAGAGTTCCTTCAGCGAAGCACCATGCGCTACCGTGCGGTGCTGACTTACGCAGCGCTGGCGGCGTTCGTGTTGAGCTACGCTGCGGCGTGGTTCTTTTTCAACCTCAATGCGATACCTCCGTACTTGCCGGGGGCGACACAGGATCCAACTTTCGCACCACCTGAGGCCGTCAAGGGACTCGCCGTCGTAACTTGTGCAGTCGTGTTGCCTGGCAGCGCGATCGCCTGCGTGTTGGCGTTTCGCATCGCGCGGAGGCTAAGGCGCAACCCAACTGCACGCGTATCGGCCTAGATCAGATGGTACGCCTCTCGTGCTCTTGACCCGAATAATTGATCGGCCATAATCTCAGCACATGGATTATCGGGATTACATCACCATCGACCCGAACAAACGGGGCCGCAAGCCTTGTGTCCGCGGTCTGCGAATCACCGTCTATGAGGTCTTAGAATATCTGGCTTCCGATATGACGGAGGATCAAATCCTCGCAGACTTCCCAGACCTCACGCGCGACGACCTTAAGGCCTGCATTGCTTTTGCGGCTGATCGCGAACGAAAACTAATCACTGTGCCGGCCGCATGAAGCTGCTCTTTGACGAGAATCTATCCCCGCAGCTCGTTCGGTTACTTAACGATCTCTTTCCCGATTCGATTCATGTTCGCGACGTTGGGCTGAAAGCCGCGGATGACCCATTGGTTTGGAAATACGCTGCAGACAACGGCCTAATCATTTGTTCGAAGGATTCGGACATGCATCAACGCAGTTTTGTCTTCGGCTATCCTCCCAAAGTTGTGTGGGTGCGATTGGGGCAATTGTTCTACTTCGGACGTCGAACATTGCTTGCGAAGACACTTCGTCGCGATTGAGGGATTCGCCGCAGATGAACACGCATCCTTTCTGGCACTCTCGTAACGCCGACTCGTCTAAAGCGTGGGCTCGGAGAGGCAAAGCGCCCGCCGCGTCAACTCTCGACGCTAAGCTCCAAAATCAGTCGGAGGATGCGGAACTGGAGTGAACATCAACCACTTTTGCGTCGTAATGCTCAACGTCACAAGATCACGGGTGGTGTCCGAATTTCCCTTTGCGTTCCTTGCGACTTGGCGTCTTTGCGTGAACCTGCATCTTTTGCAAGCAGCAACTCACGCAAAGGCGCTAAGCCCGCTAAGAAACTAGCAAAGAAAACGCAAATTAAGACACTCCATGATTGTAACGAATCCTATCGAACGCGAGCCGCGGAAGGTATTTGCAACTGAGATGAAATCACGATTATTCGTCACCACTACATCGCTCTCTTTATTCGTCCTGGCCGTATGCTTCACGACGGCTGCCAACCTGGCTGCTTCACCTTCCGACTGGCCCCAATGGCGAGGTCCGGAACGGAATGGCGTCTCGTCAGAGACCGGTCTCCTTAAGCAATGGCCCGCGGGCGGCCCGAAATTGCTTTGGCAGGTCAACGATATTGGGGACGGCTTTTCAGGCCCATCGGTGGTCGGAACGCGAATTTATTTGGTGAGCAATCGCGGGATGGAGAATGAGTTTGTTCAGGCTCTCTCAACTCAGGATGGAAAAGTTATCTGGACCACGCGCATTGGCAATGTAGGCAATCCGGATCAGAACCCGAAATATCCGAAGGCCCGATCCACTCCTACCGTTGACGGCAATTTCATCTACGCTCTCGGCTCGGATGGTGACCTCGCTTGCCTCGAGGCGAAGAGCGGCAAGATTCAATGGCAGAAGAGCCTCCGGAAAGATTTCGGCGGCCAGCCGCATGAATGGGCGTATGCAGAGTCTCCGCTGGTTGATGGTGACGTCGTGGTCGTCACGCCCGGCGGCGCGCAGGCCACGATGGCGGCGCTGAACAAAAAGACCGGCGCAGTGATTTGGAAATCGGCGATTCCCGGTGGCGACCCGGCGGGCTATGCGTCGGCGATTGTCGTGCACGGGGGCGGTCGCAAACAATACGTGAATTTTTTGAGCCAGGGCGTCGTTGGAGTTGATGCGAAGACCGGTGAGTTCCTCTGGCGCTACAAGGAAGTCGTCAAAGGGCCGGCGCAGGTTTTCACGCCAGTCGCGCGTGACGGATTGGTGTACGCGGGAGCACTTTCCATCGGCGGCGGACTCGTCCGTTTGAAGCCCGACGGTAAAGGAGTCGCGGCCGAACAGGTCTACCTTGAGCGCGGCCTGCCGAACGGTTTTGGCGGAGCGGTGCTGGTCGGTGACTACCTGTATGGCAGTGATCCCGCGGAGCAGACGGTAGTTGCCGTTCAGTTCACAACGGGAAAGGTGATGTGGAAGGCCGAGAGTCTCGGCCGGTCTTCGCTGGCCTATGCCGATGGGCTTTTATATGTTCACGCCTGGAAGGGAGATGTCGGGTTGGTGGAGGCCACCGCCGAAGGCTATCGCGAGAAGGGCCGCTTCACTCCTCCGGCTCAGCCGAAATCTAACCAGGGGGCGCCGTATTCGGACACGGCGTATGCTCATCCGGTGATCGCTAATGGACGACTTTACATTCGGGATTCCGGGACACTGTGGGCCTACGACATCAAGGCGAGCCGGTAGTCCGGGAGGACCTCTTCAGCAGTTAGGAAAAGGCGATGACTCAGAAGCGCGGGATGACCAGCAAAAAGACCACGACACGCAAGCGCCGTCCGCGGAACTTGATCGATGATGTAACCGCCATCCTGCTCATCAGTCCAAACGCAAAAAAACTCTGCGAATTCTACAAAGCAACTCTGGGACTGCCGCTTGAAGAGGAAGTACACGACGGAACGCCATTGCATTACGGCTACTCGCTCGGTGACGTTCACTTTGCCATCCATCCGGCAAAGGATTGGCCCGGCGTGCCGACAAAGAACGCCCGAAGCCCGGTCATTTGCTTCAGCAGCTCAAACGTGAAGGCGGTGGCCAAACGGCTGTCCGCCGAGGGCGTGAAGGTGACGGGACCGACCGACCATGGATTTGCACAAGTTGTCTCGTTCCGAGATCCCGATGGGAATGCAGTTTCGATCCTCGAGTACGGGCCGGAAAACTGGTGAGGGCCGGAGGTCGGCGGTCCATCCTAATTCCTCAACACCTTTTCAATCTCATCCGCCGCCACGCTTGTGCCGTCTTCCTGACTCACTGCTTCGCCAACCTTCTTAGCTGCTTCGCTGTAACTCGGATCGTCAAGCAGCATTCGCAGTTCTGACGTCGCGGTCTTTGCGTTGTAACGCGGACGCGGCAAGGAGCGGGCACAACCTAATCTCGCCACCCGCGCGGCGTTATCAAACTGATCGTGCGCATGCGGCACGATCAAAACCGGCTTGCCTGAGCGCATAGCCTGGCCGGTTGTGCCGACGCCGCCCTGATGAACGACGGCACACGCGCGCGGCAAAACCTCACTGAAGGGCGCGTACTCGAACGCGGCGACTCCGTCAGGTAAAGAAGCCGGCAGATTTGGCTGATGGCCAATCAGAAGCACTGCCCGCCTGCCCAGCGCTGCGGCCGCGGTCATTGAGTCGCGATAGAAATCTCGCGCAACCCAAAACGCTGAAGAGCCGAGCGTGAAAACAATCGGTGGTGGGCCGGCATCAAGGAATTCCGTCAAGCCTGGCGGCATCGCGGTTTCGCCAAAGTAATCGCGGCGATCGTAAAACGGAAAACCGGTGATCATGCTGTTCGCCGGCCAGTCGGGTTGCGGTGCTCCCAGCAGCTTCGAATACAACGCCAAAACCTTCGTCGGCGAATGCTGCCCTTCGAACAACGGCTGCCCGCCACGCGGCAATCCGAGATCGCTGCGCATGTCATAAATCGGCTTCGCCAGCTTATCGAGTTTGATCCTCGCGAGCGCCATCACGCCGCGCCCCACCCACGGACTCAGGTTCATGAAATGAAAAAGCCAGGGCCACTGCGGCGGCACGAGCGGATCGTAAACTGAAAGAAAAGTGGCCGGCGCGAGCACGCTCGAGACCCAGGGCAGACGCTTCTTCTCAGCGATCATCGTTCCCACAAACGGTAGCGGATGGGTCAGCAGTAATTCCGCGTCCTTTGTCGCCGCGTCGAGATCGGAATAAATGTCGCGCAGATGCGGAAGGATTAAGTCGCCGATCGCCGCCGGGCCCTGCTTCTGGTCCATCAATTTCTCGATCAGCGCTCGTATTTCCGGCGTGTCGTCGTAAGAAGGCACGTCAGGCCGTACGGGATGGAACTCGATTCCGGCCGTCTCCATCTTCTCGCGATAGACTTCAGAGGTGGCAATCAGAGGGCGATGCCCGCGCGCTTTCAACTCGAGCGCGATGGCGATGTACGGATGGATGTCGCCGAACGAGCCGAAGGTTGAGATGACTATGCGCTTACTTTGCATCAGCGAGTTCAACTATTATCACTGGGATGCGCGCGTAGAGCTGTTACATCACCGGCGCGCGCCGACCTTAACTTACCATCAGCGGTTTCTATGCGCAGCGCACCGTCGCTTTCCAGCCCACGGGTTACGCCGACGAGATTCTCATCGCCAAGCGACACGCGAACCATTCGGCCAAATGCATACGAAGAGTTTGCGCACCACTCACGAATAGTGTGCTCGTCCCCGCTACCGCTGTTGAGCATTTCGTAGCGTTCACTCAATGCCTTTGAAAGCTCGTTGACCAGATGATCGCGATCGACATCACTACCGGTCACTGATCGAAGTGACGTCGCGTGCGGTTCCAACTCGGCCGGAAAGTTCTCATCGTAGAGATTTATTCCGATGCCGACGATCGCGGCCAACCCAATTTCCGTCTCAACGGTCTCGGCGAGAATGCCGCACAGCTTCCGATCACGCACGCAGATGTCATTCGGCCATTTGATGTCGACTTTCAAATCGCAGACTCTGAATATTGCGTCATGAACAGCCAGAGCCGCCGCTAAACTGATCAGCGGCCAGCGTGCCAAATCAAACTTGGGCCGGAGAACAATGCTGAGATAAAGACCGGCGTCTTTTGGCGAGTGCCAGCTTCGATCCAGCCGGCCACGTCCGCGAGTCTGCTCGCGCGCGATAATGCAAAGACCCTCGCTCGCACCGCTTTTGGCCTGGCGCATCGCTTCGAGGTTGGTCGAGTCGATCGAATCGAAGTGAAGAATTTGGAAGGCGCCGATTTGGAGTGCGCCGGCAGATTTGGAGTGCGCCGGCAAAGTTCCGACTTGTCGGGACGACGACGGCGCTTTGGATGGTGGTTGCCTATCCGACATTCACAAGACGAAAGCGCGCCGCCCGCGTTCTCTCACTAACCCGTGGCGATTGAGTGCCCAACTGAAATCCAAAGCGCCATCGAAGCCGGCGCACTCCAAATCTGCCACCGCACTCCAAATCAGCGCGGCAACTGTTGCGGCATCGATGCGAGCGTGTAAATCAGCGTAGCGACCACGGCACAGTTCTCCTGCAGGTCGCGCGGATTGACTTTGTCGAGCGTGTCAGCCGCCGTGTGATGGTAATGAAAGTAAGTGCGCGTGTCCTGAAGCGGCGCGAACGTCGGCACGCCAAACGGGGTGAGGACACTAATGTCCGCGCCCGTGTCATCCACCAAACGCGTCACGCCCGCACCCTGCGTTTGCAGAATCGTCGCCAGCGGCTGAAGCAGTGTGAGAATCTCAGGTTTGCCCGCAGCGTAAAAACCCAACGGCCGGCCCGCTCCGGCGTCGGCTTCGAGGGCGGCAAAGTGGTTCGCCATCTCGTTCTTGTGATCGTTCGCGTAAGTGCGCGCGCCCATCAGACCATTTTCCTCGTTCATCCAAAGCACGACACGAATCGTGCGTTTCGGCCGCAGACGCAACTGCTTAAGCAACTGCACAGTCTGCATCGCCATGACGCAGCCGGCGCCGTCGTCGATCGCACCCGTGCCCAGGTCCCACGAATCCAAATGGCCTGAGACGATCACGATTTGTTCCGGATGTTGGCTGCCTTTCAAATCCGCCACGACGTTGTAGCTGATCGCGTCCGGCAGTGTCTGGGGCGTCAGCACCAAACGCATACGCACGCGTCCCTGCGACGCGAGGTCAGCCATCATGTCGGCATCCTCAGCCGTTACCGAAGCCGCCGGAATCTTTGGGGCATCGTCCGCATAGCGCATTGCACCCGTGTGCGGCAGCCGGTAATCAGCGCCTCCGGACGAACGGTTTAGCGCTGCAACCGCACCGAGCCTCGCGGCCGCACTCGCGCCGGTTCCGCGATAGATCACCGATTGACCGTAAGCTGGGCCCGAAAGGCCGTTGTCCGCCAAACGCTGATCGAACTTTGCATTGAATAGAACAATCTTTCCTTCGACACGTCGGCGGCCAAGCGCCGTCAACTCGTCAAAGTTGTTCACGACCACAACTTCAGCAGTCAGTCCGTTCGCCGGCGTAGCGACGCTGCCGCCGAGCGCCGTCAGCACAACCTTCTGCGTGGTTCCCGGCGCCATGTGCGGATATTCGACCAGCGCGCCGGTCTCTTCGCCGCGCACCCAGTGCGGCACCATCACCTTTTCAAGTTTCACTTCGAGACCCAGTTTGCGAAGCTCGGCCGCCGTGTATTCGACCGCTTTTTGCGCTTGCGGCGAGCCGCTCAGCCGAGCGCCAATGTTGTTCGACAGATGCGCAAGCTGCCGGTACGCGTAATCGCTTTCGAGCGCCGCTTTCTGAATCGCCTTGATTTCGGAGATCAGTTTTGGATCGTAAGTCACCGACTCGGGTGACTGTCGTCGCTGGGCAATACTGGGCGCCAGCAGCGACGTGACGGCAAATAAGACACTCAACGATTTGATTAGTAGTCGGCGACGGCGCGAGTTCATGAAGTGAGCCTCGGATGTTTAGTTGGAATCAGATCATTCGCAGGATAAACCGAATCGAGCGAACCGCGCCAGCAGCGTTGTCACACTTTGCGTACCTTTGCGCCTTTGCGCCCTGGCGCCTTGGCGTGAATAATCTGCTCCGCAATAAGTTCGAACGAGATAGCGAGGATCCAAAATGAAGAAAGCTTACTTGCTCATCTTTGTCTGTTGTCTGGCCGCGGGTTGTACTCAAACCCAAACTGAACCAGCTGCGAAGATTGATCTCGCCGGCGCAAAGATCATCGATCTGTCCCATCCGTTCGATGCGCAAACAATTTACTGGCCGACGGAAGACGGGTTTAAATTCGAGAAGGGCTTCGATGGAACTACTCCGCAAGGCTTCTACTACGCCGCTAACAAGTTCTGCGGGCCCGAACACGGCGGTACGCACATTGACGCGCCGAAACATTTCGCCGTCAGTTCGCACACCGTCGATCAGATTCCGGTTCAGCAGCTGATCGGCAGCGGGATCGTCCTTGACGTGACGAAACAGAGTCAAGCGAATCGCGATTACCAGGTCACGGTGGCCGACTTTACTGCGTGGGAATCGCAGCACGGACCGATTCCAAATGGCGCGATCGTCCTGTTGCGAACCGGTTTCGCAAAGCACTGGCCCGATCGTGTGAAATATATGGGCACGGACGAGCGGGGCGCCGGCGCGGTTGCGAAGCTTCACTTCCCCGGCCTGCATCCTGATGCGGCGCGCTGGCTGACGCTGAACAAATCGATCAAAGCGATTGGACTCGATACGCCCAGCATCGACTACGGCCAATCAACTTTGTTTGAGAGCCATCAGATTCTCTTCGCGAAGAACATTCCCGCGTTTGAAAACGTTGGCGACATGAGCGCGCTGCCGGCGAAAGATTTTCTCGTGATCGCACTGCCGATGAAGATCGGTGGCGGCAGTGGCGGGCCGCTGAGAATTGTTGCTGTGGTGAAGTGATTAGCCGCGGATTCACGCAGATGAGCGCAGATATTCCGGCTCTTTGAAGAGCAGCACCTGTTTTGGCACCCCTCTCCGCAAGCGGAGAGGGGTTGGGGGAGAGGTCGGCCGCGACCAACCCCACCCCTAACCCCTCCCCGTTTACGGGGAGGGGAAAGACCGAACTCCCGAGAGTGGCTTGTTGCACAGCGGTAACCGAAACTCGGGGGATTTGACGCAACAAACCTGCCTCTTGTATAAGCTGCCTCGCTTTTCCACGAACACTGAGGACAACACATGAAGAGAGCTATCGTCCTAACGCTTCTGCTGCTCACCTGCTTCGCCTGTTCCAAGAAATCGGCGAACCAACCAGCCACTGCCGGAAATCCGTCGAGCGGTACGATGACCACCACCGATTCGAAGACTTCGAACGCCTCCACCGGGACCAGAGACTTGAGCGGCACCTGGATCGCCAACGAAGGTCCGCGGGTGTGGGAGCTGGTCATCACCAGAGTCGATGACAACACGTGGAATGCCTCTCCGACACTGATTAGTAACTCGGAAAAGGACGGGCTGATCGATTACGGCCCGCCGGGCAGCAAGGGCGACGAATTGATTATCGTGGGCGATGGCCCGGGCAAGTTCCGCGTGCGTTATGCGAAAGCGGAAAACTTCCACGGCGCAAGTTTCTGGAACGGCATCGGCACGTACGACGACAACAGCTTCAATTTCGCGGGCGTTTACACGGGAAAGCGGAAGAGCTAAAACGAAAACCCGCGTCGAGCGACGGTCACATTGAAAAGTTTGCTGGCTTAAAGGGATGAAAAGCGGCCCCACCCTGCAATCGCACTTGTTCTGAATACTTATTTGAAATTCGCGTAATGCCAGCCAAGCACGCCGCGGAACTTATTTGCTCCGCCCTCTACCTTCCTTAAATTTGTCGTGCGGCATACAGCTGCATTACGGGCGCGGGAGGATTCTCGACTAGCGCGTTAACGTTGCAGGTTGTAAAGGATTTCGTCGTAGTAAGGCTTCTCCTTAAGGCTGGCGCGGGAACTCGGAAAGTAAACAAAGGTGAACTCAGCAAAGTTCTGATTGAACTCTTTGAGCACGATCGCACCACGAAATCCCTGAGGAAGACGAACGTTATCGATCATCGGGAAATCGAAATAGTTCACTGTGAACGCTGCTCTGCGCTCGTCGATGTTCTGAGAATTCGTGGAAATTAATCGAACCTCTAGTTCTTTCTTTTCGAGGCTAACCGCGAGCACTTCGATCCTGATCTTCTGGTTGATCGCCGTTACCTTACCTTGCGGGTCGCTGCCTTCCAACGATATTAATTCGTCCATAACCGTCAACCCGCCGGGTTGGCTCTTCAATTCCTCAAACACGACAGTGCCATCGAGCTTCCCCCCTGCTTCCTCGAGCATCGCAGTCTGTTTGGCTGTGACATCCCTGGCCACTTTGTTCAATCGATTGAGGTAGATTTCGTTTCGCTTCTCGTCTTGGCTCAATTTCTTGTTCTGCTCCGGGTCTTCAGTCAATTCCTCGTTTTGCTCCGGGTTTTCACTGAATTTGTTCTTGTACAGCTTCCGTTTTTCATCCAGTCTCTTGTGGACGTCTTTGAAGAGTGGCGCCAGATCCAGAGAGTCATGAAAGTTGTAAGCCAGCAATTCCAGGTTCAGCACTTCCTTGGCGGGGTCTTCATTGGTTTCCCGCTTGAGAAAATTTGCGATGATCGAATTGAACATTTCTTTTCGCAGCGACGTGTCAGCTTCTTCGCGCTTGCTCATCAGCTCCGTGTAAACTCGAAGGTTGGTCTCTTTTTCCTGATAACTTGCGAGATACATTGAACCGATAATGCCTGCGAGAGCTACAGCCAAAGCTGTGCCAAGCGCGCTAGCAAAGCTAAGAAAAATATCCAGCCAGGATTTATCTTTGACGAGGGTCGAGACTTTCTGCTCGGTCTCCGACCTCTCGACAGTCGTGGATTTATCTTTGACGATGGTCGAGACTTTCTGCTCGGTCTGTGAGGTCTCGACAGTGTCGGGTTCTTTAGACGTGGGGGTATCCATAGTTACTTCCTCCGTAGCTCATAAACGCCGTTCACCGGTACAAGCTCAAAGTCGTATCTCAAACGATTGTTGGATGAATATATGACGACCTTTGGGAACTGGTACTCGCCGTTCCGGCCTTTCCAGCCTTTATAGTAAAGTTTGAACTCACACTTTCCATTTCCCACTTTTAGGCTATAGGCCCCATAGCTGTCGGTCTTCCCCTTGGATTGTTGACCGCTGCAGTTAACTTCGATCTCGAGGTTCGCTGGAACCGGTCGCCCATCTTCCTTCAAGGTGCCGTATATCTGCCCAGCGGATACTGAAACTGAGAGTAACAGCCCTAACGTTACGGTCATGACGATCTTTTTCATCGTGTCCTCCCAGAATAGGGACGAGCCCATGAGATAGTGAGTGGTTAAACTGCGGTCCTGGAATCTTTCAGATCATGGTTAGATCAGGAATTCCAATTCCGCAGGGCTTGTTTCAGCGAGTGTGCAAGGAAGCAGAGGCTCGTAAGAAATTCAGCCGAAAAGGTTAAGGTCTTCGGTGTTCCGAAAACTAGTGCTGCGAGGGGCGCGAAGCATATTCCAAAGCTTCACCCCTGTCAACATTTTGATCCATCGGAAAGATTCACCGCTCTCGCGGCGCAAAAAAAAAGGGCAGCGCATCGTAAGCGCTGCCCCAGATTCAGCCCCGTTTCCCGGCTAGTCCTAACTCAGCACGCCGCGGAATTTCGTTCCCGCGTAACCCGGAAAGACTGCTTTGAGATCTGCCGCGCCGAGGTGCTTCTGAGCGATCTCGCCGAATACGTCGCGAAAGTCTGTCGTGAGCGCCAGATCGCGGCCTTCATAAAGCTGATTTGATTTAAGACCGGGCCACTCGCCGTAGACTTTCCCGCCGCGTACGCTGTTACCCAAAATGAACATCGCATTCGCGTGCCCGTGATCGGTGCCGCGGTTGCCGTTCTCGCGCACGGTGCGGCCGAACTCAGACATCGAAAGGATCACTACGTCATCCATCCGCTGACCAAGGTCTGTGTGCAGCGCCGCAATCGCCGAGCTGAAATTCCGCAGCAAGTTGCTCAACTGCCCCTGCTGGTTTCCCTGATTCACGTGCGTGTCCCAGCCGCCGGCTTCCGTGAAGGCGACCTCTAATCCGACGCCGGCCTTGATCAACTGCGCAGTCTGCCGCAGCGCGTTGCCGAAACCGTTGGCCGGATAGTTCGCGCCATTCTCGGGTTTGTACTGCGCGGGATTCACCTGCTTCAGAAAGTTGATCGCTTCGAACGTCTCTTTGCCCGTGCCGTGCAACGAGTCGTTGACCGCCTGATCGTAAATCTCTTCAAAGCCGCCTTGCACCGACGCCGATGTCTGGCCGGCGCGAATACGAAAGTCGGCGAGATTCGACATTGCGATCGCCGCGGCGCGCCCCTGCATCGCGCGGGGCATCTGCTGCGTCATCGCGACCCCGCGGAACAGGGACTTCGAGTCGGTCTTCACCTGCAGGTAGCGATTCAGCCAGCCATCGCGCGTAGACTTCACCCCCGGCGTACCGGACTCCATGTAGTCCTGCGCATCGAAATGCGAACGCGTGTTATCGGGCGAGCCCGACGCGTGCACGATCGCGAGCCGCTTTGAATCCCACAGCGACTTGAACGATTGCATCGAGGGATGCAGCCCAAAGAAACTGTCCAGGTTGATGGCCGCTTCCGCGCTGCCATTCGGTTTCGGGATAGCGATGTTCGGACGCAGATCGTAGTACGCGCTCTCGCCGAACGGAACGACCATGTTCAGCCCGTCAACTGCGCCTCGCTGAAAAATCGCGATTAACGTCTTGCGCCGTCCGGTTTTCTCGATCGCTTGCGCCAGCGCGCGTCGCAAAAACGACGGCGTGGCCGTCATCGCCCCGAATGACGCCAACGCGATGCTGCCTGACTTGAGAAAGTATCTTCTATTCATCTTCTTGAACCTACCTGAATCGACGCTGTTTGTACTTTGATCTTTGTGCTTTGTACTTTGACGTTTATTCAAAGTAGCTGCTCTCTTCAAAATACAACTCAGATGCGAAGCACTAAGTACAAAGCACCAAGTACAAAGTACTAAGTACTAAGTACAAAGCACTGAGCACGCTTTACTGCCGCTGAAACTCCGGCGAACCCAGTAGCAGCCCGGCAATCTTCACCACCGGATTATCAATTGCACCGGCATTGGAGTTCGCGCCCTGTTGCCGCTGCTGCTGTTGTTGGTTCTGTTGTCCACCGCCGGGCCCGGGGAAGTTGCCGCGCTGGAACCCTTCTTCAAACGGGTTCTGCGGAATCTTTAATGACGCGGTCTGTACTGCCGGCATCGCGGGAACCGTGATTTGATCGTTAAGCTGCTTCAGCAAACTCTCTCTGGTCTTAACCGAGATCTCACCGCCCGCAATCAACGTCACAAATCGATCAAGCAGCTTCTCCTTATCGATCGTTTTGTCCTTAGCCATGTCCCCAACGAAGCGAGACAGATCGGCCCGCGTTCCGGGAATGCGATTGCTCGCCAGCGCGAGCGCAAAGTTCATCCGCTCAAGCAGCGCGCCTGTGTTCACCCAATCCTCGGCCACATCCGAGTAACCGTTCGGCGTTTGAAAGCCGTAGAGCGGTTGGCCCATGCGTGTAATCCACTGATGAAATTGCGGGCCGCCATTCGTGTCGGCGCCCAAGGTGCGCACGGCGCTGATGGCCAGCTCGAAAGGCCGCTTGATCTTCGCGCGATACGCCTCAGACGAATTGAATTCAGGCGAGAGGAAAATCGTGCGCAGCATCTCGCGAATGTCGCCATCAGTCCTGGTGTAAGTCTGCGCGACGCGATCGACCAGCGATTTTGGCGGCTCGTCTGAAACGAATCGGCGCGCGAGCTTCGTCGCGATGAACCTCGCCGTCGAGGGATGGCGCGCCAAGATCTCCAGCACCATTAATCCGTCTTTGGCGCCCCCGCCGGCCGGAATCTTGTGGCCGAGCACGATCTTCTCGCCATCGTCGTGCGTGCGCGGATTGAAATAGAACTTACCCGCATTCTCGCGCAGCCTTTCAGCGCGGCGGCCGCCTGCATTCGTGAGTTGTGCGGCGGCCGCACCCGCTCCGCGCGGGGCGAAGATAGTCCATCCGGTAAAACAGCGCGCGACTTCCTGCACATCTTTCTGCGTGTAGCCGCCGTCAACGCCCAGCGTGTGCAACTCCATCAGTTCGCGCGCGTAATTCTCGTTGATGCCGCGGCGTGGACCTTGTGTCTGCTGCGGCATTTGTTGCTGCGGATTGTTCGACATCGTGAGCAGCGGTTGATCGATACGCCGTGTCTGGTTAGGCCGCTGCATCTGAGCGGGTCGCTGTTGCTGTTGAGCATTCGGTGACACGCTTTGAAAATTGTCGAGATAGAAAAGCATCGCCGGGCTTTCGGCGGTGGCTCGCAGCAAGTCCTGGAACTTGCCCATCGTGTGCGGCCGAATCGTGTCGCGATCGTAAGAAATCAATAACCACCGATCGGCGCCCTTATTCGCGAACACGTTGAAATGGTTTGTCCAAAAATCGACCAGGACTTCCTGCAATTGCCTCTCGCTGTAGGTCGCGCGCAGAATGCGAGACATCTGAAGCTCGCCCGTGATGAACTGCGGCGGACGCAAGTTGTTCTCTTTGAAGTAAGCGTAAACGGCGCGGCGATACTGGGCATTGTTCATCGGGTTCGCGTCAGCATTTGGGTTCGGTTGATTGCTCGGCGGTCCCTGCATCTCGCCGGACATCGATTCACCCGTTTTCGACTCGCCCGCTTTCGGTTGATTTGAATTCTGATTGTTCGCGCCATTCTGCTGTCGATTTTCGCGAGCGGCTGCCAGATCCTGCGGCAACGCTCCGCGCTGTTGCAGCGCGCGCAGCAACTGATTCGGCTGCGGATACTTCTCGTACAACTCAGGCGTCGTCATGCGAAGCGCCGTCAGATTTTGCAGCTTGGCTTCCGTCGCTGAGTCGTCAATTTTCTCAGGGTTCAGTTGTTGCTCAATATACTTATCGAGCCCGATTGCTTTCACGCGCTCAACATCACCCGGCCGCGCGCCAAATCCGAGGCGGTTCAGGACGTGCACGATGCGCTGCTCTTCGCTGAGCTTGCCCGCCTTAGCCGTCGATTTTGGCTTCATGCTTTGGCCGCTGACGGCGGCAAAGCTTGTGATCAGCAGCGCCAGTGCTGACGTTAAGGCAGTTACGCGTTTGAGAAGTGATGATTGCGTACCGGGCTTTTTCTGATTCATTTTGGTGACTTTCTGAATCGGTCTTTAGAAACGAGTGTTTATCGGTTACGTGTCCTTAGACGCTACAAAACCTGTTTTGGTTGAGTAAATCCGCATCCCTACGGCTGAGCGGGGCTCGGGCGCGGCGTCGGCTGAGTTCGCGGCGCCGGACGCGGATACGTCACCGGGCTGCGATTCCCTTGGCTACGGCGAGCACGCCAAATCAAGCTAATCCACCTCAATCTCATAGTATTTGAATATGAGACGCGATAGCGGAACCTTTCTTAACTTTTCGAAAGCATCTTCAAGCTTTTGTCGCCGTCCTTGCTCTGCATCGAACTCCTTCTCTTTTGCGCGCAATCGTCCGTCGATTTCCTCTTTCGCCATATTTGTTTTTGCAAGTTGCCCCGTCCGCGCTTTAAGCTCGTCTTCGAATTGTTTCCGGCGAGCACTCTCATTCTCATATTCTCTCAGCTTCTCCGCCAACTGAAGTCCCAGGCGTCGGCTGTTCGCTGAAAGCTCTGTGATGGAGGCGTGCTGTTGTTTGCTCGCTTCCTCAGATTCCCTACGCCGTTTCTCCAGCTGTTGTTCTAGATCGCGGCTGCTGGCTTCAAGTTTTCGTATGGTTTCCTGTTTTTCTTTGCTCTCTTTCTCGTATTTCTTACTCTGCTGGTCCAGTTGTTGTTCCAGATTGCGACTCTCCGCTTCAAGATTTGCGATCGAGTTCTGCATTTCTTTGCACTCCGTCGCCCACTGTTGCGCCAGGTTACGGTGCTCATCCTCACCACCCTTTATGGAGTTACGCAGAGCTTCGATGGCTTGAAATAACAATTGTCCGTAGAGCGACCACAATGGTGGCTCTTTAATCAGAGCGTGAATGCTCCCGTTGGTCATTATTTGTTGAACTTCCTCGTAACCGATCAAATGTTCCTTTTTGGGAAACGTATTACAGACTCGGAAAAACTGCCGTGCTTCTAAGAAGTCTTCATCAAATGCAATTTTGTGATTCCTGGTGCTGTCAACCAGAAGACGCTTGGCGAATAATTGGAGCAGCTTTCTTGCGAGCGGCGATTGATTGTCCTGAAGCTGCTTTGTGATGTATTCAATCGGACTCTTCTCGGAGGTCTTGATAAAGAGCAATTCAGGCTTCCGTTCCATGGCGAACAACTTTTTATAGTCAACGTCGATCAGGTCTAATTGATCGAGCGAATCACCGGAGGCCGGCGCATTCTGTCCGGATGAAAGCTTGTCCACAATAGCAAAGGTGTAGTCCTCTCCCTCGGCAGCCGGAAGAAAGATCGTGATGGTAGAAGACTTTGCCAATAACTTACGATTTATCTCCTCTTTAGCTCGCGCTAGCTGAGGAATATCAATGCTCGAGATAAAAAACAGAACTTGCCTTTCTTGCACGGTACCATCAAAGGGATCCCTCCATAGGTTTTCTTCATGGGGCGCTATTGACAGGATCAATAATGGGCGCGCCAGACCATCGATCTGAATTCGTGGCTCGCGGTCGTGAGGGTTACTAATGGTAATAGTGACGCCGGGTCGTACGGAAAGTTTGCGCAGCAGTACATGGTACAGCTCGCTTTCAATGATCTTTCTGATATTTCTAAGATCGCTATCGCGGAGGCGATCGGATCCATCGGGGGTATGTGGCCCTGAGACAGTGCGATACGGGCAAGCTGGCGACCCATCTTCCAAACGAGGCGACTTTGGTGTCAAAGGGCGATGAGCGAAGTGGCTAACCTCTTTCGAGCCTTCCTTGCGCACAGGCCTTACCGGCTCCAGACAATGGACATAGGTACAACGGAGCAGTTCATATCTACCGGCTAGCTTGAGAGTCCCGTAGTCTGTATCGATTGATACCGGGGTTGCTTGACCTATGTTCCCCATCTCAAACGGAACATTTCTCTTGAACATGTACGCTTTATGCATAAGAAGCCCGTACTCAACTTCTCACAAAAGTTTAGCGGCCTGGGAATTCAGCTGATCGTGATTCTGGATCCTGTTGCTGCATCCTTGGGCTGCAACTTCCGTGGGCAAGAGTCTCACGACCCTCGATGTATGTTTCGGCATCAAGCCCGATCTTCGCGTTCCGGATCAAAATTGAGATCGGTTCTGAGAGTCCCCTGCTCAATAGAGCGGACCACTTGAACAATCGTGGGCCACTTGAGCGTCCACTTAATGTAATCCAGGGCATCCTTAACCAGCTTATCAAGATCTCCCATCAGAGGCTGATCCAGGAATGTCGGATCTGAAATCTCTTTCATACCGTGCACCTTGGAGGGATCAGGAATCCCCCGATATTTCAGATCGAGATTCGGAAAACGTGATTTTGCTTCCCCCTTGGCCCATACAGATGCAAAGGTTTCTGAGCCGTCCTCGGTTAAGTTCATCCACTGCCTCCGAACTTCATTTATCCTCTCCAGAGCGATTCTGGTGAGGTCATTCTCTAAGGCAATCCACTCAGCCCTAACCAGATCGCATTTTTCCAAGGCGTTTCGCAGCGCGGATGGTAATACGGCATTGGATCGCCCCTCCCTGGAAATCTTATCGAGCACAGCACAATCCTCTGGTGACAGCTCTTCGGGCCGGTACTTTAAGAGCGGATCAGGTGTAATCCATGCATCCATGATCGTTCCCCGCAGCAAGGTGGGAAGGTAAATATCAAAGATGTACTTGGGGAAGTTCTCTTCAATCTTACGCCCAGCCTTTTCGACAATCACCCTATCCAGTTTTGAGTAGGTTAGCAGCGGGTCAGTTCTCTTCTCCCTTTCAGCGGCTCTTTGTTTAAGCGGGCTTAAGTGGCGCAGCTCACGGTGCAAGCAGTACTTGAGGTGATCATCAATCCAGCTGACATTCAGACCAAAATTACTAAATGGCGGGAGATCGAGTATCGCCCCGTCGCTCATATAGAGCATTGCTCCGGAAATTACCGAAGCCATCGGATGAGCGCCTATCGAGGCAATGCCACTTATCTTGGAAATCTGCAAGCCTTCATGACCGAATCCGAAGAACTTGCGCGCCAGCGATGGCCGGAATGATTGGGCAGCGTAATCGCCCCACGCTTTATCCACCGACTTCCGCTTTTCTGCGATGTCATCAAGCGCTTCACCTATGCACGTTTCGTTCGCAATAAGCGCGGGGAATACGCGGGTGGCAAAAGCCTGGCTCCAAACTTGTAAATCATCCGCTTTATCCCGCTCGTTGAGGGATTGATAGTCGTAGGAAGCTGAGAAGATAAAACTTGAGAGGTTCGGTGAATCTCTTCTCAGTTGGTAGGCCCTCAGGCACGAACCTATGGTACTGGAGAACTCGAGGTTTTTCTTATCACAGTTTCTGTCCTTTCGAAACAGGACGTCGTGATCCACACGGAAGACAGGCACGCCTGAGCCCAGCAGGCGCAAACGCACTATTGCTTCCACGATCTTCGGCGAATCGTATGTGCCTCGACCGGCATCTCCGACTATCCAGGAACTGAGATAACCGGCTAGTTCGGAATTCCTTATGCGCCCAAAAACCTGATGTAAATCGAGGGCAGTTACAAAGCGCAACCGTGGTACGAGTTCTTTGTATTCCTCCCTCATTAAGTTTTGGAGGTAGGTGTCTACCGCTCTGGCGAATTTAAGTTCTTTGCATTCCTGCAACAGCTCGTTTGCACTCTTTCTGCTTTCAATAAGCTCTAAACACTTGGCAAGACCGGGCGCGTAAAATAAGACGAGCAATCCTTCGAAACCGGGCCACGTGAGAAGTCCTTGCAACCCCTTAAGATGGGCTACCAAATCCTTAACGCCGTCAAGCTTGGAAGGTGGCGTGTTATCAACAGTGTGTTTTTTAAAGTCGTGGCCCTCAGGGTAGTGAGTATAGAGCACGTACCTTACGGGGAGGGGATGTTGGGTGATCATGAGTTAGGTAGACCCCCTTTGCGTCGTGTGATACTGCGGGAAATCACCTCTGGGTCTCCAGGCAGAGACATAAGGTTAATTCAGCCTTCAATCCATGTTCGCTGCCGGGCTACTCGGCCCAGCCGAAGGATGTTGGATCCCGCAGGCTGTGAGCCTAAAAGTCAATTAAGCGTCAAGTTTTCTTGGCTGAGCCGGCGAGTTGTCATGAGGCAGCCCGGAGGAGACAGCCTTGAAAATTCCTTCGTTGAGGCGGAAGATACGTCAGGAATTGACCGTGAGTCAATGGCTAGGTGATCGGGGGTTCTACAAGCAGCGGTTCCTCGTGAGCGGCCCTGAGATAAGAGTGGTGAAAAACAAGCGAGCAAGATGAGGGTTAACCCCTTCGCTTGCACTCGAACGATTCGCAGGTTGATTACGGCTGGCGGGTCGCGGATAGCTCACCGGGCTGCGATTCCCTTGCCTATCGACAGCGCGCACGCCGAAGAAATAGTTGTCTTTCGACATGCCCTTCAAGGTGTAAGTCATGACGTTTCCGACCGGTCGCGAGTTCGTCCAGGTCGCGGCCGTCGTGTCGCGCCAGACAACTTCATAGCCCGCCACGTCCGGTTCTTTGTTGGCCTCCCACTTCAGGTCTGTATCGTTTGAAAGGCCAGTGGTCATGGTCACGTTCTTGGGCCGGGCGGGCGCCGACGCCAACATCGCGAGTGAGGCCGCGTTCACTCGCGCGACGTTCGCGACGTAATCGAAGTCCACGAACTGGGGCAGGTCGCCGTACTGAATTCCGTTCTCGATGCGGATGTTCTGATGCTGATGACGATAGTCCTCGTTCGGTTCAGTGAAACGAACCGCGGCATAACCGCGTTCCAGAAACGGTTGATGATCTCCGCCACGACCGTATCGATCCCTGCGATAAATCATCATTACTTTCATGGCCGGCACGTAGCGTTCGGTGACTTCCTTGATGAAGCGCGCGAGCTGTCGCGACTGTGAATCGTTTTCGCCACCGACGCTGCGTCGCGTCGTCGCCTCTTGCTGAGTCTCATTCGACGGCACCCCTTCCGAGAACACCCGCAGCGTGCGACGATCGCGCACGCCATTGCCGCCGAGCGTGTTGCCGACAATGTCGTTGGTGAACATCGCTTCGATGTCCATATTGTTTTTCTTCGCCTGGTCGGCAAAGTAAGTCGCACCCAAAAGGCTCTGCTCTTCGCCGGCGACGGCCATGAAAATTATGGTCGCGTCGAATCTGTATTTAGCCATCACGCGCGCCATCTCGAGCACGGCAGCGGTTCCCGATGCATCATCATTTGCGCCGGGCGCGTCGCACTTCGCGTCGGTCGCACTGCTGCACATTGAATCGTAATGGCCGCTGACAACGTAAACGCGACTCGTCGATTCAGGTTGCGTCCCTTTCAGAGTCGCCACGACGTTCGTGACTATGGTTGGTTGGGGAACTCGCGCTGCCCGCGGCTGTTCGTAACTCTGCTTCTCGATCGTCATGCGCCCGCCTGATTCCGCCGCCGCTTTCTGAAACTCTGCGTACAGCCAATCGCGCGCCGCCCCAATCCCACGATTGGGATCGTTCTGTTCGGAAAGCGTGTTCCGCGTGCCGAAACTCACGAGTTTGCGAATGCTCGCTTCAATGCGACGAGCACTCATTTCTGCAACGATTTTCGGAATGTCGGGATTGCCACGTACTGGCGCGGAGCGGCGCTGGCTGTACCCAGCGGTGCACACTATTCCAATCATCATCGGAGCCAACAGAAAAAGTGCACGCTTCTCCAGGAACAGCCGCATACGTTTGTACCTCAAGTTTTTAGAGTTAAGGCTAAGAACGCGACGAACTCTATCAATGACGATTGGCGCTCGCAACCGTTCGCGCGAGCAACTAGGTCTTTTGTTTTTCGACCGGCGGTGGTTCGACGGGAGCGCGATAGTCACTCTCCAGAAAGCGGGTCGTGTTTTCAGTAACGCTCGACGCAGGAAGGAAAGGCGCGGTGTTTACACGTGAGAACTGCGGCGCGGGTTCGGTCGCGATACTTTGTTGAGGTCTCCCGGTGTGATCGGATTTCAATGCCGCCGAAACTATTTTCGAGAGCTGCCGAATCAGAAGAATATCGGCCACTAGAATCGTAACTATGCCCATGAAGATCAGGGCAATCAGCGGGTCCACTGCCTGCGTCACGGTAGCCAACATCCCCGCACCTATTACCAGCAGAGCGAAACCGCCCAATGTCAGGACCGCGAGAATGCCGCCAATAATTAAAGCGGGCTTGGTCAGATTAACCTGGACGATTTCCGTCGGCGCACTGAGCGAGCCGAGGTTCGCACCGCAACGGTTGCAGTATTTAAGGCCGGTGCTTTCAGTTCCGCAGGAAGGGCAAAACATCGCGTGAATAGTAAATCGCGAATCGTAAATAGAAAAGCTTCAGCAACTGCCTGGTAGCGTCCTAATTTCAGAATCTCTGTGGAACTCTGTGAAGCCTCAGTGTCTCTGTGTGAATGCTTCTCTAAGCACTAGCACCACAGAGACACCGAGAACCACAGAGCGGCAGAGAGAAAAGCAAATTAGGACACTGCACAACTGCTTCGCGAATAGGTACGACCACGGCCCGCGAACAGTTCAGGGCTATTTACGATTTAGGATTTACGATTTACCGAATTCGGTAGGCCTTGCCCTTCCAAACCACGACGATTTCACCGCTGAGTTGTCGGGCAATCGAACGCAGGCCGGAATCGAGTTTGTCGAACTCCTCCGAACCGCGACCGACAGTTCGAACGGACATTGATGACTTTAGTTTGGAATCGACCCAGGCGTTTCCCTGGCGCTTGAACTTGCGGCCGCCGACCGAACGCGTCTGCTCTGCTTCTTCGGAAGTTGAGCGGGTCGCCGCTGACTTGCGCGCCTCGGCTGGCAATTCTCCAACACTCTTGGGACTGACGGTGACAACTTGGGATTCAGTCCGCTCGCGCCTTGAATCATCCTGCTTGTTTTGACTTGCAGGCTGGTTCGCCGCTGTCCGGTTGCGATCTTCATCGCGACCTTTGGCAAAGTCCCCTGACTCCGCACGGTCAATCGTCTTGTACTTGTCGGACGATTCGTTGCGGCGCGGCCCGCCGGGACTTGCGCCGACCTTCGGTTGTTCGCGCGAGCGATCGTAAACACTATACCCTTCGGTCGTTGGCGCGGGCGCGTATGACGGAGATGACTGCGCGCGCGGTGCGTCGTCCGCGCGACCAGCGCCCCCCACGACAGGCGCAGCTTCTTTCGCGGCAAGCACGTCCGCCGGTTTTGGAGGCGGCGGCGGACTCAATGTCGTCAACCCAGATCTGTTCTGATCGGGCGTCGACGAAACAGTCGGCTGCGGGATCGCGCTGTCGGCGAACCGTTGCGTTTCTTGTTCGCGACCTTCTGCGTTTGCCGGACTCGTCTCCGGCTTCACGGCTTCCACCGGATTGGTCTGCGGTTGGTTCTGCGCGACCATCTCAGCATTTCGCTGCGCCGGTTGGCGCCATGCCAGAAAAGCAATTCCACCGACGGCCAACAACACGACAGCGAATGCGGCATAGCGCAAAGTCGGAATCGCGAACACTGAACTGAGTTTTTTCCACCATGGTTCAGCCGCGGGCTCGGAAGCCGGAATGCGAGCTTCCACGCCGGCCCCGGTCGTCACCGCCAGTTGACTCACCAGTTTTCGACAGTCATCGCAGTCGGCGAAATGCGACAAATAACGCTGCCGGGCTGCCGGAGGAAGCGCACCCTCCGCAAAGGCATTCAACTCGTCCGCGTCAGGATGCTCGACAGGGGTGCCCTTCGCCGCGCCCTTTGCGTAGCGTCCAATCAGCACATCCATGTCTTTATCGTTCATTCTCAAAACATTGCGACGCGGCCGTCGCCTATATTCCCTAAATCATTGAACGCTCGACTTCGCTCAATCTTGCGGTCTCGGTCCTAAACAGCGACCGAGTCGCCTCCGGTCTCAGAAGATTCAACCATGGTTGCGGCTGGCGCGGCGAGCAGCGGCTCGACATCCATTTGCAGCGTGGCAGCGATTTGCGACAGCGAGCGCGCCGCTTCCGTCTGCGTCCAGCCATGTTCTTTCATCAAGAGCGTCTCGACGCGTTTGCGCACATCACCGTGAATTCGCGTCAGTCTGCGACTCGCGGTGGCTTCGTGCACGCCGAGCACCGCACCGGCCTCGCGCAGGCGCAGTCCATCAAAATAGTAGAGCTTCACAAGCAAACGATCCTCATCTTCCAGCTCACCCAACGCGCGGGCGAACGCCTTCTCAACCGCGGCGGACGCAAGGTTCGTCACCAGCTCGTCTTCTGGTGTCGTCATCGAATGGAAGGCCCGGCCATCCGGAGATTCCTTTTCACTCTCACGTGAAAGCCGATCCAGCTCCGCATCTTCTTCCGTGTGAACCATGCGCGCTTCGCGTCGGTGGCGATCGATTGCCAGCTGTCCGACCACCGCGCGCAGCCACCCGCCCAGCGAACCAGCGCCTGAGTAGTACGCCAACTTGCCTGCCGGTTGCCCGTCATCACGAACCTTAAGGCCGTGCAGTTCAGCCCAGATAGACTGGGCTAAATCCTCCGCCATTTCAGCGTTCGGACTCGCTCCGCGCGCGGCGGATTTCACGGTCGTGCCGTAGCCTTCGACCAGTTCACTCCACGCGGATTGATCACCGCGCTGGCAAGCAATGACCAGACACAGATCGTCCGCATGTAAGCTGTCGATGAACGAAGCGATCTGTTCGGCCGGTGCCTGGGGCTCGTGTTTGAGAACGTATTTTTCGACAGTTGCCCGCACGCGCTGGATCAGCGCGGCCGCGTCGAGCCGCCGCGAGTTGTCCGCACGTTCAACCAGGCGCTGCGCGCCGGTGCCAATTACTTCATCAATTCGGGTCTGACTGTTACTCAAAATCGCGTGTTCTTCGAGGGCTCGGGCCATGCTATCACGATCTTTAGACGCGTCCGGCCGAATCGTTTGCCCGCCAGTTTGATGAAGCCGGGCGGCTGCGGTTGGCCGACACGAAATCGACAATCACAAATCTAGTATCTAGAATCTGGAAAATGCTCAGAGTTACCGAGATTTTCCACTCGATCCAGGGCGAGTCAACGCACGCCGGCCGCCCCTGCACGTTCGTGCGGCTGACCGGCTGCCCGATGCGTTGCACTTGGTGTGACAGCGAGTACACATTCACCGGCGGCGACCATTTCACGATTGAACAGATCATGCAAAAGGTGCGCGACTTTGGCTGCCGCCTGGTGGAAGTCACCGGCGGTGAGCCGTTGGCGCAGCGCGAGGCGCTTGACCTCATTCGACAGTTTTGCGATGAAGAATACGAAGTCTTGATTGAAACCGGCGGCTATGTTTCGACTGCGGATGTTGATGAACGCGCCAAGGTCATCCTCGATATAAAGTGCCCGGCTTCGGGTGAAGCCGAACGGAACGATTGGTCAAATCTTGAGCGCTTGCGGGCGGATCGAGACGAAGTCAAATTCGTCATCGCCGACGCGTCGGATTGGGAGTTCGCAAAGAAGACCATCGAACAATACGAGCTTGAGAGTCGAACGAAGGCAATTCTGATTTCCCCGGCATGGGGGCTGGTGAACTTGCAGGACCTGGCTAAGTGGATCACCGACAGCGGATTGAACGTGCGCATGCAACTGCAGCTTCACAAGTACATTTGGGGGCCGGATGTTAAGGGAGTATGAAAGAACATTTTCCATATCATTTTTCATTGGCCATTTTTCATTGGGCGGCCGAGACTCAATTGACAACGACGAATCGCGACTGAAATGGCAAATGATAAATGTCAAATGACAAATGGAAAATGATTTGCACGCATGGGTGGTAGCAGCGAGACAATTCAATCGATCGATGAAGAGGCCGCTTCATCCTTCCGCCTTCATCCTTCCGCCTTAGCGGTCTGCCTCGTCTCAGGCGGCATGGATTCGTGTGTCACGGCCGCGATCGCCAACGAAGAGAACGAAGAATTGGCGTTCCTTCACGTCTCGTATGGACAGCCAACCGAGGCGCGTGAGCGCCGGGCTTTCGAAGACCTGGCCGACAGCTACCACGTAAAGAAGCGGCTCGCTGTCTCGATCGAATATCTGAAGTCTATCGGCGGCTCTTCCCTGACCGATGAAAACATCCCGGTGAGCGAAGCAAATCTTACTTCGAGCGAAATCCCAACCAGCTACGTGCCTTTTCGCAATTCACATTTGTTGTCGATTGCCACAAGTTGGGCTGAAGTCATCGGCGCTGAACGTATCTACATCGGCGCCGTGGCTGAAGATTCTTCAGGTTATCCGGATTGCCGGCCCGAGTTTTACGAGGCCTTTCAACGCTCCATCGACGCGGGAACAAAGCCCGAAACCCGCGTTGCGATTGTGACGCCGGTCATACACCTGCGGAAATCCGACATAGTGAGACGTGGCGTGGAATTGAACGCACCGTTGCACCTTACATGGTCCTGCTACCGCGCTGAGGACCATGCTTGCGGGCGTTGTGATTCGTGTGCTCTACGCCTGCGCGCTTTTCGCGAAGCCGGTGTAAGCGATCCAATTCCGTATGCTTGACAGCACGGGTTTAGCTAATTAACTTTAAGGCGGGTTTCCGCTACAACTTGTTGCAAATCAAAGGCATCTTAATGTCGGCTGTTCACACCAGCAGCAGATTTTTTGGAGGAACTTACATGCGTCGCTATTTGTATTCGATTATCGCTTCCGCGGTTTTGCTTCTGGCGGCCGTCGGCGCGTCAGCTCAAGTTGGCCAACTTCGGGGCCATGTGTTTATCCAGCAGGCCGACGGCACGAAGGTCCCCGCCGCCGGCGCGCAAGTCGATGTTTACCGCACCGACTTGCCCGGCAAATTCCCGAGCAAGGCCAACAAGAACGGCGAGTTTGTTTACGCCGGCTTGCCGTACATCGGCACGTACGTCATTGCAGTGAGTGCGCCGAATGCGGCCCCCGCTGTCCGTGGCGGTGTGAAGGTCGGCCGCGACATCGACTTCGAGCTTGTCATGACTCCGGGAAATGGCCAGCGCTTCACTGAAGAGCAAGCGAAGGCCGGTGGCGGCGGTGGATCGGAAACCGCAGCGGCCGGTAGCGGCGAGAGCGCAGCCGACAGGGCGAAGCGCGAGGAAATGGAAAAAAAGAACGCCGAAGTCATCGAGACGAACAAGAAGATTGAAAACGCAAATCAGGTGATTGGCGATTCCTTCCGCGCGGGAAATACTGCGCTGACGGCGAAGAATTACGACGAGGCGATTCGGCAATACGACACGGGCATCGCCGCGGATCCGGCGCACCCGGGAATTCCGTCGTTGCTGACGAATAAGTCCGTCGCGCTGCGGATACGCGCGGTCGATAAGTTCAACGCGGCAGTGCAGTCCACTGATGCAGCCGCCAAGACTTCCGGCATGGAAACAGCGAAGGCAGATTTCAAGGCTTCCGCCGAGGCATCTAGTCAGGCCGTGGAGTTGCTCAAGAAGGTCACGCCGCCTACGGATCCAGCCGAGTTGAAGCAGTACGAAGCCAATAAGTATTACGCGCTAACCGCGCGCGCTGAGTCGATGCGCCTGTTCACCACGAAGGTGGATACGTCGAAGGCGGATGACGCGGGAACGGCTTACCACGAGTACATGGCTGCTGAACCTGACGCAGTCAAGAAAAACAAGGCCCAGTACGACTTGGCCCAGATGCTTTTTGACGCCGGCGCTTACGACAAGGCAAAAGTTGAATACGAGAAGATCCTCGCGGCAAAACCTGACGACCCAGAGGCCCTGTCGAACATGGGTCTGATTCTTTTCAACTTTGGCGCGTTAAAGGAAGGCGAAGGCAAGAAGGACGAGGCTAAAGCGATGTACCAGCAGGCTGCGAATTACCTGCAGCAATTCGTTGACAAGGCGCCGGACGCGCATAAGTTCAAAGCCGATGCGAAAGCGGTGCTCGAGGCTTTGAAGAGTCAACAGAACGTGCAGGCGGAAAAGCCCGCCTCAAGACCTCCACGCCGACGGCCGTAACGTAAGACTGGATCTGAAGTTTAAGAGGCGGGCAATGCCCGCCTCTTTTTTTGTGACGCGGGTACGCACGCCTCTGGCGTGCTCCTTATTCGCGAAACTAAAAGCACGCCAGAGGCGTGCGTACTTAATGAAAGTCATGTGAAGCGGGCCCTTCAACCTTCATCTGCAAAGGCTCGATGCGTCTAGCCTTCACGGAGATAACATTGTCCTGATGCTGCAAAATCCCTTCGATCAAGAGAAACGGATAGTTCACCAGCGCGAGCCGGTTCCCATCAAAGAGTTGCGGATTCACGATGATGTTTGCGATCCCCGTTTCATCTTCCAGGCTTAGAAATACGAATCCTTTGGCCGTTCCCGGACGCTGTCGCACAATTACCCAACCGGCAACCTTCACTCGATTGCCGTTGCGCATGGTCCGCAACTGGGCCGCAGTAATGACCTGCATCGTGTCCAGCCATGCGCGTTGATGCGCCATCGGATGCCGGCCGATCGTGATGCCCGTGCCGCGCAAGTCAGCGTTCAATCTTTCATTCAACGTCATCGCTTGCAGCGGTGACCCACCGGTCTCTTCCAACTTTTTATAGAGCGACCCCGGCTCGCGCGCTACGCGCTCGACCTGCCAAAGCGCGTCGCGACGATGGGGCGGGTCCAACGTCCAATGTTCAACGTCCGTGTCTTCGTCCAATGTCCAATGTCCAATGTCCAATGTCTGTTTTGATTGAATCGACTTTGGACATTGGACGTTGGACTTTGGACGTTGAACTTTGGACGTTGGACTTTGGACGTTGGGCCTTAGACGGACTTCGGACTTTGGACTTCGAATGAAATTCAAAGCCCCCACCGCCGCCAGCTTGCGCAACTCGTCCTTTCTTAGTTCCGGAGCGCGCAGATGCAAATCATCGATGCTGGTGAAAGGCCGCGCAGCGCGGGCCCGCACGATCGCGCGACCGGCTTCTTCGCGCAAACCTTTCACGCAAAGCAGGCCGAGACGAAGACTTGGGTGTGGGGTGTGGGGTGTGGGGTGTAGGATGGTTTTGTCCAAAGTCCAAGGTCCAAGGTCCAATCTCTGTTTCGCTGAGGTTGAACTTTGGACATTGGACCTTGGACTTTGGACTTTGGATCCAACCCCCAACCCCCTACCCCCAACGCCCTCTTCGAGCGTGCATTCCCAATTCGACTTCGTCACATCTACCGGCAGAACCTTCAATCCATGCCGCTGCGCGTCCTTGATGATCGTAAACGGTTGATAGAACCCCATCGGCTGATTGTTGAGCGTCGCTGCGGTAAACGCCGCCAGGTAGTGACATTTGAGATAGGCGCTGGCATAAGCAATCAAAGCAAAGCTGGCGGCGTGCGATTCCGGAAATCCGTACAGCGCGAATGACGCGATCTGTTCGATAATCTCCTCTTGAACTTTTCCGCTGATTCCCTTCCTCGTCATTCCACCTCGCAGTTTAGTTTCAATGTCTTTCATGCGTTGCTCCGAACGCTTGAAGCCCATCGCACGTCGTAATTCTTCAGCTTCGCCGCCAGTAAAATCTGCGCAGATCATCGCCACCCGCAGCAGTTGCTCCTGAAACAGCGGCACACCCAACGTGCGTTTTAGCACCGGTTCGAGGTCGGGATGGGCGTACTTCACGGGCGCGCGACCGAGCCGTCGCTCCAGGTACGGATTGACCATTTTGCCGACAATGGGCCCGGGCCGAATGATCGCAACCTGCACCACGATGTCGTAAAACTTCTGGGGCCGAAGTCTCGGCAAACAAGACATCTGCGCGCGACTTTCAATCTGAAACATGCCAATCGTGTCGGCTTGTTGCAGCGCCGCATAGACAGCTTTGTCGTCCGGCGGCAGATGTGCCAGATCAACTTCTTCTTTGTAATCGTCGCGAATGATTTGAATCGTCTCTTCAAGCACCGCCATCATACCGAGGCCGAGCAGATCGACCTTGATAATGCCGAGGTCGGCGCAGTCTTCTTTGTCCCATTGCACCACGACGCGGCCCGGCATCGCCGCCGGCTCAAGCGGCACCACCGAATCAAGCTGCCCCTGACAAATCACCATGCCGCCGGAATGCTGGCCCAGGTGTCGCGGCAAATCCTGCACCGCCAGGTAAAGCTGAAAAAACTTCTTGATGCGCTTATCGCGCAAATCGAGCCCGGCGTCTTTGAATTGCCGCTCAGTGGTGTCTTTCGGATCTTTCCATTCCCATGTGTGCACCAGGCCGGACAGCTGCCCGAGCGTCTCATCATCGAACCCGAGCACCTTGCCGACTTCGCGCGCCGCCGAACGCCCGCGATAAGTGATCACGTTCGCAGTCATCGCCGCGCCACGTTTCCCGTAGCGCTCGTAAACGTATTGAATCGCGCGTTCACGTTGGTCGCCGCTCGGCAAATCCAGATCGATGTCCGGCCACTCGCCACGCTCTTCCGAAAGAAATCGCTCAAATAGAAGTTCCATGCCGACCGGATCGACGGCCGTGATTCCAAGCGAGTAGCAAACCGCGCTGTTCGCGGCCGACCCGCGGCCCTGAATGAGAATTCCCTGATGCTTACAGAATTCGACGATGTCCCAAACGATCAGGAAATAACCTTCAAGCTTCAGCTTCTCTATTAGTTTTAATTCGTGCTCGATCTGTTTTTGTGCGCGTGCGAATTCGCCGTTTCGGCCGTATCGCAAGTGTGCGCCTTCGTAAGTCCGCTTACGCAAAAATGAAGTCATCGTCTCGTCCGCCGGCACTGGATACTTCGGAAATTCGTAGCCCAGATCTTTTAGCGTGAACTCAAGGCGCGAAGACAACTCAACTGTGTTGGCGATTGCTTCCGGCAAATCCGCAAACAGCTCGGCCATTTCTTTGGGCGATTTCACGAACCGTTCTGAATTGATCGAAAGCAGCCGTCCGGCAGTTTCCAGCCGCACGTGATTGCGAATGCAGGTGAAGACGTCTGCCACTTGCCTTTGCGCGCGCGTCGCGTAACCGATGCCATTCGTCGCCAACAGTGGTAGTTTCAGCTTGCGCGCAATTTCAATCACCGCATGGTTCCGCGCTTCTTCTGCCCGGTTGAAGTGACGTTGCAGCTCGGCATAGACATTTTCACGGCCGAAAATGTCTACGAGCCGCTCGGCCGCGTGAATGTTTAGCGGCGGGCGTTGCCCGCCTCTTGCGCAGGCAACGCCTGAACCATCCGAAAACAGCGGCCCATCCTCCACGCCCGTCAAACAAACCAATCCATCCGCATACGCTGCCAACTCGTCGAGGGTGACCGCGCATTCACCCGGCTTTGCATGCTTCGGCACACGCATCTTCATCAGAGTGATCAGGCGACAGAGATTTTGATAGCCGGTGCGATTGCGAATCAGGAGTGGGAGCGTGAACGTATTTTTGCTGGGACTCGAACGCGCTTGTCCAATGTCCAACGTCCAATGTCCAACGTCCTTTCGACCATTGTTGTCTTTCGCTCTGAGACCTTGGACTTTGGACTTTGGACTTTGGACTCCGTTCGGACTTTGGACTGTTAGCTCGGCGCCAATGTGCGCTTTAATCCCAACCTTCTGCGCCGCCAAATGAAATCGCGCCGCTCCGTAAACGCCATCGTTATCCAACAGCGCCATCGCCGGCATGTTCAATTCAGCACACGCAGCGATTAATTCTTCAGGCGTCGCAGCGCCGCGAAGAAAACTGAACGCCGACCGCGCGTGCAGCTCAACATAATTAGTGTGCAGTGGGCGGTGCGCAGTGGGCGGTGAGCAGTGGGCGGTGAGCAGTGGGCGTTGAGCAGTGTGCTGTGCGCAGTGGGCGTTGAGCAGTGTGCTGTGAGCAGTGGGCGGTGTGCTGTGGGCGGTGGGCAGAGGGCGGTGCGCAGTGGGCAGCATTTGTGATTCTTTGTTTATATGTTTGTGCATTGTGTTGTTGCGCTCACTACTCACTACTCACTACTCACTACTCACTACTCACTACTCACTACTCACTGCTCACTGCTCACTGCTCACTGCTCACTGCTCACTGCCCACTGCCCACTGCTCACTGCCCACTGCTCACTGCCCACTGCCCACTGCTAGTCATAAACTCCGGCAACAAACCATTGCTCGCTCGCTAAGTCTCGATAGACGCGACACAGGATCTCGATTTCGGGTGCAGCCGGATCAATTACGGCTACGTCCCATTCATCTCTGGCCCAAACGTCTTGACGCCACCACTCTCCCGACGCGCGCCAGGGGCCGCCGGCGCAGATCACCACACCTCGAACTCTTCCGGCTGACTGTGCGCTGCACGCACTGACGCGCGTCGGTTTTCCGAATTCTGTTTGCACCTCCGCACGCCACGCCGGCCGAAACATTCTGAAGCCCATGACTAATTGCGAATTGCGGATTTCGGATTGCGGATTTGCGCGTGGATCTTGGCGGCTGGCCTGCGTTTTTCTTCCTCTGTGTCCTCTGTGGTAAAGGTCCAGCTTGAAGCGCTTCATGCGAAAAGCATCAGGCCGATGCGTATCCAAAACCTCAGGCGAACCAACATTGTCGAGGCCCACCAGCTTTGCCAGTCGCGCTAAAGTGATTTCCAGTTTCTCCGGTTCAGGCGCCAGCGGAATAAACAACCCGGTTTGTGCCGCGCGCGGTTTTACGGGTTCAGCGGTGATGGTGACCATGACGACCGGGGCTTGCGGCGGTCGAGCTTCAATATCAAACAGCAACAGACGCAGAAGTGTCTTTGGGTTCCGCATCGGCACGGGCAGAGTGATCGCGCGCTGATGTTGAGTCCTGTCTTCTAACTTAAATTCGATCTTCAATTCATTCGTCGCCAACGCATACTCGTGCAGGTTCGCGCAGAGCTGATTCAAGAGACGCGAAAGAATGAAAGACAGCGGTTCCAACTCACAGACGGGATGTTCTAATTCGAGGGACTGCGCGAAACCGATTGGCGGTCGCACCAGATTCAGACGACGATCAGTTTTCCCTTGCGCCAGCTTTTGCAGCTGCACGCCATCCTGCCCCAAACGTTCGGCGATTCCCGACAAAGGCAAGCGCGCCAAATCGCCAAACGTGCGAATTCCCCACAGCGCTAATGTCTCCTGAATTTCCTGCGCACGCTTCACGTCGATTTCAACCAACGAACAATCGATGGTTTTGATCGAGAGGGCTTGAAGGTGTGAAAGTTCGCCGCCGTTCGGAACAACGGTTACGCCGCTGAAGGACCGCGCGGCGTGAATGGCAACATCGGGGTTCACAGCTACTGCCACACTGATGTTCAGATTGAGTGCCGAGGCGCGCTGAGCGATCGCGTTCGCCAGGTTTCCCGCGGCTTCAATCTCATCGGTTGATGCTTCTTCGGCTTTTGGAACGCCAAACAAAAGGCCCTGCCCGGCGATATCAAGCAGCACTGTGTTCGCCGACGTTTCTTCCACTAAAGGCGAAAATTCGAAGGCCAAACCAACCAGGACAGAGGTTGTCTTCTCCGCCTCGGCAGATGCCGAAGCTTCGAATTTAGAGACACTTTGGCCATAAATGCAGGCAAACATGACCACATTCTTTTCGCGTGAATTAACTTAGGCTGAAGCGAATATTAGCGAATATCCGCGAACATCGCAAGAGGAGTAGCGGGCTCAAATCGCATGACTCCAGAGCGGAAGTCCAGCGGCCGTTCGCGATTGACGTGAATCTGCATGGCTTGCAGAAAATGAGAATGCGTCGGCGCGCCGTTAACCCGCATGGCCGCATTCAATGGCCGCACCAGTGAAAGATGCCGCCCCTGTTCCGAAATGACTGAGAAACCGCGGTTGGAACTTTCAGAGCCTAACACCGCGCTGGGCCACACTGCTCTTTCCTTCTTCAGCTCTAAAGCTAAAGCCGCACATGACCGCACCGCTGCGACCGGTGTTAGAACAAGTAGCACCGTAGGAGTATTTTCAATCACGCGCCGAAACCGAAACCACCAGGACGAAACGATCCGGCGCACGGCTTTCGCCGGCACATCGCACAGATTAAGGACGACAAACCCAAACCCTCCGGCATGCGATACCAGATCCACAGCTTTAAATGCGCGCTCAAGATTATTCTGACAACGGACCCAAAGCAGCCGCTTGAAATCGATGCCGGCCTCTGCCGCGCATAAAAGATCGAATGTGTCGTTGCAATCAATCAACGCGCAGGTTTCTTCGCGCGCAGTTGCTGCCGCCAGCGCCGAAAGCAACAGGCTGGTTCGGCCGGACGACGGCGCCCCGTGAATCTCTGTGATTGCTCCCCGCGGGAATCCGCCTAATGCGTTGTCAATTTCGACAATATCGGTCGGCAATGTCTCTGGCAACACTCGCTCGTGACGTTCAAAAACATCTCCGAAACGATCGTGCAGCGCCGACTCAAGTTCTTTCCTGGTAACCGCGACTTTCATGTTTGCACCGACTGTAACTGCGTCGCAAAATAAACTTTCATGGCCAGGGACAAATCCGAAACCTCAGCCGCCGACTTTTTTCCGGAGCGGAAGAGCTTGAAAGCCTTCCGCGAAGCCGCTGCCGACTGCAAAGGCTGTGACCTTTGGGAACGCGGCACGCAAACTGTTTTCGGCGAAGGCGCGCGCCACGCCGAAGTCATGTTCGTCGGCGAACAACCTGGAAACGAGGAGGACCTCACCGGCCATCCGTTTGTCGGCCCCGCCGGCCGCTTGCTCAACGATGCGTTAGAGGAAGCCGGCATCGATCGCCGCAAAACTTACGTCACGAATGTCGTCAAACATTTCAAATGGGAACCCCGCGGCAAGCGCCGCATTCACAAAAAGCCCAATGCGCGCGAGATCTCTGCGTGCCGCCCCTGGCTGGAGGCCGAAATCAATCTGGTGAAACCAAACGTCATCGTTTGTCTCGGCGCGACCGCAGCTCAGGCCCTGCTTGGATCGAGGTTCAAAGTCAGCAAGCAACGCGGTAAATTCATCGAGTCAACACTGGCGCCTTACCTCATGGCGACAGTTCATCCCTCTTCAATCCTACGTGCGCCTGACGACGAAACCCGCCACGTTGAGAAGCGACGATTCATTGACGATCTCAAACGCGTCGCCGGCGTCCTCTCAAAGACCAGGTAAAGGTTGGTACGCCCGCCTCCGGCGTGCAGCACGCGGAACACGTGCGGACCGCAAGTCGGGATTTATTGCTGATATTTTCGAATCACGCCTACCACGACTCCCTGAATCTGTAATCGCTCAGGCGGCCGAACAATAATTGGTTTGTATCGCGGATTTGCAGCTTCAAGCCGCACGTGATTTTTACCACTATAAAATCGCTTGACGGTTGCATCGCTACCATCAATCAGCGCCACTACAGTCTGGCCATTGTCAGCGGTTTGCTGCGACTGCAAGATAATGAAATCGTCTTCGCGAATCTGTTCGTCAATCATCGAATCACCACGCACACGTAAGGCGAACATGCGGCCCTTTTTCATCATGTCGCGCGGAATGCAAACCGTTTCCTGATTTAGAACTGCTTCTATCGGTGCGCCGGCAGCGACGATGCCCAGCAAAGGTATCTCGAAATTACTTTCGTCGGTTTCCTGCTTTACGAGTTCGATTCCGCGACTCACGTTTGGAATCCTGCGAATGAAGCCTTCGCGCTCGAGAATCGACAAGACGTTATGGACGCTCGCCAACGACGTCATTCCGAATTGCCTTCCGATTTCGACCATCGTGGGTGGCTCCTGATTGGCTTCAAAGTAGTTCGAGATGTAATCGAGTATTCGTCGCTGGCGTGCTGTGATCGGCATCATCCATCTCCTATCGCTTTGAATGAACGCGAACATTGTCGAATATCGGCGAACATTTGTCCAGCTATTCCCACGAACACAGTTTAGGACTGGCCTGCGCCCTTCAGAAACTCGTTGACAGCCCCACTGTTGAACGTTAAGATTGCCAATGCCAACGGTGTTTAGCATCGGCGGCATGGCATCTCTGCCATAACTGCGCCCCTCTCGGGTTCGGAAACTCACCAATTTCAACCAGTTACGTAGCAGCCCCAGTCAAAAAGCACCAAAATGTCAGCCAAACTCGGCGAAATTCTCGTCCGTGAGAATCTGATCAGTCCCCAGCACCTACGTCAGGCCCTCGATTATCAGCGAGAGCATGGCGGGCGACTGGGCTTCAATCTTGTGAAGCTCGGGCTGGTTTCAGACGACACCATCACGGCCATTCTGTCGCGGCAATACGGCATTCCGTCTGTCAATCTCGAACTGTTCGACATTGACGACTCGGTCCTCCGGCTGATTCCGCAGGAAGTCGCGCAAAAGTATTCCGTTCTGCCTTTGTCTCGCGTGGGCGCCACCCTCACCCTGGCCATGGTCGATCCGACCAATGTCTTCGCGATGGACGACATCAAGTTTATGACAGGCCTGAACGTCGAGCCGGTCGTGGTGGCTGAAGCAAGTGTGCAGCAGGCAATCTCGAAGTATTACAGCACGACGCGTGAAATTGAGTTGGCCTCGGTCACGGCCGAAGTGATGCCGAACGGAAACGGCTTTTCCGATGCCGACATGGTTTCTCTGGACACTCTCGATTTCGATCACAGTTCGCTGGCGGAAGAAGTTGACGTCCTTGAAGATAACGAAGAGATAGATATTTCAAGTCTCGCCCGGATGAGCGAGGACGCGCCGGTCGTTCGCCTCGTGAACGTTCTGCTCGTCGATGCCCTGCGCCGCGGCGCGTCGGACATTCACGTTGAACCTTACGAAAAAGAACTTCGCATACGCTTCCGCATCGACGGTGTGCTGTATGACGTGATGCATCCGCCTTTGAAGATGCGTGATGCTCTCATCTCGCGTATCAAAATCATGTCCAAGCTGGACATCTCGGAAAAGCGACTCCCGCAGGATGGCCGCATCAAGATTCGCGTAAAAGTCGAGTCGCGTTCGCGCGAACTCGATTTTCGCGTTTCGACGCTGCCTACATTGTTCGGCGAAAAAGTCGTGCTTCGCTTGCTCGACAAAGAGAAGCTGATGCTCGACATGACGAACCTCGGTTTTGAACCGGAATCGCTCGTCAAATTCCAGCGAAACATTTCAAAGCCGTACGGCATGGTGCTGGTAACGGGACCAACGGGAAGCGGAAAAACGAACACTCTGTATTCGGCTCTGCAGTCGTTGAACAAGATCGATACGAACATCATGACGGCGGAAGACCCCGTTGAGTTCAATCTGCCGGGTATCAACCAGGTGCAGATGAAAGAGCAGATCGGGCTTAACTTCGCCGCCGCGCTTCGTTCGTTCCTGCGTCAGGATCCAAACATCATCCTCGTCGGCGAAATCCGTGACTTTGAAACGGCCGAGATCGCGATCAAGGCCGCGCTTACTGGCCACTTGGTGCTCTCAACACTTCACACCAACGATGCTCCCTCGACTATCTCCCGCCTCATGAACATGGGTATCGAACCGTTCCTGGTCGCCACCAGCGTCAACCTTATCCAGGCGCAGCGACTCATTCGCAGAATCTGCAAAGACTGCAAGAAAGAACAGCCCACCCCGGTTGAAGCTCTTGTGGAAATCGGCTTCTCGCCTGACGAAGCTAAGGCGGTCAAGACGTACAAAGGACGCGGTTGCCCGACGTGTAACGACACAGGCTACAAGGGCCGCATCGGTTTGTACGAAGTGATGGAGATTACCGACGAAATCAGAGAGCTCATTTTGATCGGCGCTTCGGCGCTTGAATTGCGCAAGAAATCGATTGAGGACGGAATGATCACGCTTCGTGAATCCGGCCTTCAAAAGATCAAGAGTGGCGTTACCACGGTTGAAGAGGTTGTACGCGAGACCGTGGCGTGAAAGGAGTAGGCACATGTTACGTCGCACACTAATTGGTTTGTGTCTGTTGGCAACGCTGGTTGTGATGATCCCTTTGGTCAGCTCAACCGCCCATAATCTTCGCGCGCAGTTTTCTTCTGCGTCACATCGACGACGGCATTCACGTGCGTGGTGGCGCCGCCATCGAGCAATGCTGCGGCGTCGTCAGGCAATGCTCGCTCGCCGGCGCGCGATGCGTGCAGTGATGTTGGCCCGGCGAAATGGAATTGCGCCAACCGAGCCGAAAGTCTTAGGAAACCACGCGACTATTCCGACGACCGTGACGCTGCTACCCACCGCTCCCGCGATGGCCAACAACGCGGCGCTGCCGAATGGTTGGGCGCCGGTGGCTTCGACAGGCGCGGGTTCGAGCTTTCGAATCGCTCCCGCGGCTGGGCCTGAGGCGAGCGCCACATTGACCCTGGTCGCACCGACAACAGGCAGTCAACCCTTTGGCCGCGAGCAAAAGAAAATGGTTGGCGGGGCGTCGCACACCGAACTCAGACGCAGCGTCATCGACCGCATGGTCAGTGCCGGCGGCTGGGTCGTGAACGATCGTCAGCGCGAGATTTCGGGGCGTCGCGTGTTTGAGGTAATCGCGCAAACACCTTCGTCCAACGGGAAACCCGACCAAGTTTGGAACTTTTACTTCGCAGAAATTGACGGCAAGGTTTACGCGTTAACGACGCGCACAGCCGGCAATAACGACAAAGTGGCCGCCGACGCTGAGAAGTTCATCAGCGCGTTCGCGCCGGCCGAACTTCAGGCCAAGAAGAAGTAGGCGAATCTTCAAGAAGGAAGACAAACCCCATGGAAAATCCTCCGCAAATCTCACTCTCTGAGCTGTTGCGCAAACTGTCTGAACTGGGCGGTTCGGACTTGCACGTCACCACTGGCACGCCGCCATTGGTGCGCGTTCACGGAACCATCCGCCCCCTCGACGGGTACCGGCCGCTGACGTCGTCAGAGACGAAGCAGCTCGCCTACTCTGTGCTGACCGATGCGCAGAAGCACCGGTTCGAAGAGAACCTCGAGCTGGACTTCAGCTTTGGCGTCAAAGGCCTCTCGCGTTTCCGCGCGAATCTGTTCAATCAGCGGGGCGCCGTGGGCGCTGTCTTCCGTGCCATTCCTTACGAGATCAAGTCGTTTGAGGACCTCGGGCTACCGCAGGTCGTCCAGGAGCTCTGCAAGAAGCCGCGCGGTTTGATTCTGGTGACCGGCCCGACCGGCTCTGGCAAATCGACGACGCTTGCGGCGATGATCGACAAGATCAATCGCGAACGTCACGAACACATTCTCACCATCGAAGACCCGATCGAGTTTCTCCACAACCACAAGGGTTGCATCGTCAACCAGCGCGAGGTTAACGCCGACACGAAGGGTTTTCCAGAAGCGCTGCGAACCGCGTTGCGTCAGGATCCTGACGTGGTGCTGGTCGGTGAAATGCGCGATCTCGAGACGATTGAGTCCGCATTGAGAATTGCGGAGACGGGTCACTTAACATTTGCGACCTTGCATACGAATTCTGCAGCCTCGACGATCAACCGCATCATCGACGTGTTTCCGGCAATGCAGCAGGCGCAGGTTCGGGCTCAGCTTTCGCTAACGCTCGAAGGCATCCTTTGTCAGTCGCTGTTGCCGCGTGCCGATAACACCGGCCGGGCGATGGCGATGGAAATTCTGATCCCCAACTCGGCAATCAGAAACCTGATTCGCGAGGACAAGGTCCACCAGATCTATTCGATGATGCAGACCGGGCAGGACGTTCACGGGATGCAGACTTTCAACCAAAGCCTCGCCACTCTATTTCACAAACGCGCCATCTCGAAGGACATGGCTTTCCAGGCCTCGTCGAACTCGAACGAGCTTCGCGACCTGATCGACCGAGGTGCGGGATTGAACACCGGCAATGGCTCAATGAGGCCACCAGTTCCCGCGGGCTACAACGCCCAGCGTCCCATCACCCGGCGTTAACCACAACGACCACCCAGAACGGAGCATTAGGAAATGCCAACATACGTTTTCAAAGGCCAAAACCGGCTGAACGAGATTGTTTCCGGCGAGCGCGTGGCGGACAACCGCGAGGCGCTGCGCCAGGCGCTGCGACGCGAGCAAATCACGCTCATGTCTGTGAAAGAAAAGGGCCGCGAGATCGGCATTCCGAAATTGGCCGGCAGTAAGAAAGTGAAGTCGAAAGATCTCGCGATCTTCACCCGGCAATTCTCCGTCATGATCGACGCCGGTCTGCCGCTCGTGCAGTGTCTCGACATTCTGTCTCAGCAGCAGCAGAACAAATATTTTCAGCAGGTGTTGGCCCAGGTGCGCCAGGACGTCGAGGAAGGTTCGACCTTGTCTGCCGCAATGACTCGTCATCCGAAAGTGTTCGATCAGCTCTACTCGAACATGGTCGAAGCGGGCGAGACCGGCGGTATTCTGGATCTGATTCTGCAGCGACTCTCTACGTTCATCGAAAAGATCGTGAAGTTGAAACGCGACGTTGTTTCGGCGCTTATCTATCCGGTCGCCGTGATTCTGCTGGCCATCGTCGCCATCGCCGTCATCATGGTCGTCGTCATTCCGCAATTCCAAAATATCTTTCTCGGCCTGTTAGGCCCGGGAGAGCCGCTGCCGCTGCCCACGCGAATCGTAGTGGGCCTCAGTAACTTCCTCGCGGGTTGGGGCGGGCTCTGCATCCTGGCAGCGATAATCGCGTCCGTAGTTGGGCTGAAGCTCTACCACCGGACGCCGAAGGGGCGGAAGGTCATCGACACCATTCTCCTGAAAGTGCCGGTGCTCGGATCAATTTTTCTCAAGATTGCGATTGCTCGCTTTTCGCGGACGCTGTCGACTCTGCTTTCTTCCGGTGTTCCGATTTTGCAATCGCTGGACATTACCGCACGCACGGCTGGGAACGTCGTTGTTGAAACCGCGATCGTTCAGATCCGCGACGGCGTAGAACAGGGCAAGAGCTTTGTTGAGCCGTTGCGCTCGTCCGAGCTATTTCCGCACATGGTTGCGCAGATGGTAGGGATCGGCGAACAAACCGGTGCGCTGGATTCGATGCTGGGGAAGATTGCTGATTTCTACGAGCAGGAAGTGGATGCCGCGATTGCGAACCTGTTGACCCTGATGGAACCGGCATTGATTGGATTTCTCGGTGTAACCATCGGCGGTATCGTCATCTCGATGTACATGCCGATGTTCTCGCTGATTGGCAAGCTGTCAGCAGGCCACTAAACCCGAGCAGCGATGTTTGATCGCCCCGAATAAAGTGCTTACATAACAAATAAAGTCCTTACCTAAACAATAGAGTCCTTACGCGACTGCTAAGGTTCCCTGCAGGCGCACGCTTTGGCTCTTCGTTACCGTTGAGCTTGTGGCAATCTATGTCGAATGGTCGGATTACAGTCGTGTGGTCGAGCGCAGGCTTTGCGTAGAAAAGGCGGCTGGCCTTCATAAAATCGGCTTGCCTCAAGAATCAGTCTGGAAGAAACGGTTTTAGACGTTCAAGGGAAAAGCGCCATTCGTCGGGAATCTTATCGGTGCATCCTTTGGCTAGTCCTTTTTTGTAGCAATAATTTTCCCAGAGGATTGTCTCGCCTAATCCGTTGCGAGATTCTTTGTGCCGGTTGGCAATGTTGGTAACGCTCGCGAGATACACGCGCGGGCACTCTCCTAATGCGACACCTTGAAATTGAACCAGGCAATACAAGAAGTCTTGGTTCTTGTGAATTGCGGCCCAAGCATCAGCGGCCTCATGATAATGGCGACCGCGCTTGAAGTTTTGAATCAGGCCCCAACCGCCGTCCTGACTGCCCTTCACTGAAACGTGGCTCGCCGTCGAGGCGGGACGAGCGGTCAAGGACGTTTGTCGTGAGCAGGAAGTCAGCGAAGCGACCTATTACAAATGGAAGTCGAAGTATGGTGGGATGGAAGCAGCTGACATTCGACGGTTGCGAGAACTGGAAGACGAGAACCGGCGGTTAAAGCAGATCTCAGCTGACTTGTTGCTGGAGAATCGTGCGCTGAAAGATGTGATCGCAAAAAAGCTGTAACGCCGGCGGTCAAACGCGAGTTGGTGGTGGAGCTGCGACGCGAGCATAAGCTGAGCGAACGGCGAGCTTGCGCGGCGGTGAGTTTGCGAAGATCGGTCTATCGCTATCGGCGCCGACCGAATCGTGACGACGAGATTATCAAGCTGCTTTTGGAGTTGGCACATCGACGAACGGAGGAAGGATTCCCGAAGCTGTACAAGCGGCTCCGGCGGCAGGGACGACCGTGGAATCACAAAACGGGTGCAGCGCGTGTATTGCAGCCTGAAATTGAACAAACGGCGGAAAGGAAAGCGACGATTGCCGACGCGCAATCCGACACCGTTGGCGGTGCCTGAAGCCATGAACGAATGTTGGTCAGCAGACTTCATGAGCGATGCGTTGTGGGATGGTCGTCGCTTCCGGACTTTCAATGTGGTCGACGACTTCAATCGCGAAGCGCTGGCGGTCGCGGTGGACTTTAGCCTGACGGCTGAGCGGGTGGTGCGCGAGCTTGAACGGATAGCCGCTGTCCGCGGCTATCCCCTCAAGCTCAGGTTAGACAATGGTCCGGAGTTCATCGCTCTGGCTCTGGCTGAAGGGGCCGAGCAGCATGACGTGACACTAGAGTTCATCAAACCGGGCAAACCGATGCAGAATGGCTTCATTGAAAGATTCAATCGTAGCTACCGCCAGGCGGTGCTCGACATGTATGTATTTCAGAGTTTGAACGAGGTGCGTGAACAGACCGAAACGTGGCTCAAGGAGTACAACGAAGACCGGCCACACGATGCTCTGGGAGACTTGACGCCCAGGGAATATCTATTAACCCAAATGCCCGAAGTCTCTACTTATGCGTGGACCTAAACTAGGGATACTTACACTTCCACAATTGCAGATCGCCGGGGCTCAGCATCATTCTCAAAAACTTGAAACAGTTCTTCCAGGAGTGGGTCCTGAAATTGCAGAAAACCAGCAACCAACAACGTACAGCGATCGAAAGTGTTGAGTGATCACTCGCCCTCATACTGTTCAAGCGCAGCATGTAACAACTCGTCGCTTTCAATCGCGCGATTATGCTAACGAGTGGACTGGTCGGAAAGTAAACACCACGCCTCATAGCCCCAATCAAATCAGGGATCAACTGCCGGGAAAACTCACCCATCTCGTCGACCTCATCCAGCAAGCTGATTGAAATTGTGGCCTTGTTTCAATTCCTCCATCATGTGGCTGCGTCGAGCGTCAAAAATAAACCGTCGAGCTAGTTCTATACTCATATTCAACGATAACATCCAGTTGGAGAACGCAGCAGATGTGTGGGCTACTTCACGGACACTAGGCGAAGAATTCGGTCGTCATCCTTTGTCGGCACTCCTCTACCATCCCGGTTCGATGTTGTGAAGTAGATTGTCCCATCGGGAGCTTCGGCCACCTCGCGGATACGGCCGTAGCTTCCTTGAAAGAGCCGTTCCTGACTGATAACACGCCTACCGTCCAGCCGGACTCGGATCACCGACTCGCCGCGCAGGGTTCCGAAAAAGAGGTCACCTCGAAATAGCGGGAACACAGCTCCCAGATAGAACATTGCACTCGCGGGCGCAACCGCCGGTGTATATTCGAGCAGAGGGGACTCCATCCCCGAGTGGGTCTCCCGATGGCTGATCCTATTCCAGCCGTAGTTTTTGCCTCGCTCGACTACGTTGACTTCGTCGCCACCCTCACGACCGTCGAAGCCTGGTGACGGGCCATGCTCGGTTTGGAACATAAGGTTCGTGCTCGGCTGCCACGCTAAACCCTGCGCGTTTCGGTGCCCGTATGACCAGACTTCGCGACGGGCGCTCACTTGACTTACGAACGGATTATCCGACGGGACGCTTCCGTCGTCATTCAACCGCAGCGTCTTTCCGGCGAGGGAGTCGAGACGTTGCGCCAGACGCCCATCGGTCGCGTCACCAGTTGTGACATAAAGTTTTCCGTCAGGTCCGAAGCGGAGACGGCTCCCGGCGTGATAACGAGCTGCGGGAATGTTATCAATGATTACCTTGCGATCTATTAGCAAATTGTCAGCTTCGCGAAAGCGGACTACACGGACGCGCTGCGTTTGGTCATGGTAGGCATAGACGAGGTACAGCAAGTGGTTCTCGCTGAATCGCGGGTGAAGGGTGATGTCCATCAGGCCGCTTTCGCCGGATGGCTCAACGTCCGGGAGTGTAGCGAGTGGTTCGGGGCGGAGTTTTCCCTGCTCAATCACCCGCACTCGACCCGGTCTCTCCGTAAGAAATATGCGACCGTCTGGGGTGAAAGCGATGGCCCACGGGACTTCAAGACCGGTAGCGACCGTCTCGACCCGGTATTGTGGTGTCTTAGAAACCTTGGAGCCAGCGAGGTTTAGGCCACCTTTGACTTTCGAAGGTCCTCCGCTGATTTGGACTGGGCAGCCTATGTAAACGCCGCCCAAAACGCAACAGACGATTAAACAAAACACCAGATTCATGGTTCGTCCTCAAACAAGCAAGATTTTTGACGTTCTTTCAAGCGGTCTTCTTTGTAATCCGCCGATGTACTTTCAAAATAACGAAGGCACGGATCTGGAAATTTCACTAGTGTTTCGCGGTTAGAATCGCACGCTCAGAGTCTTGCTAACTGGGAGAAACGAAGCCGACATATGGTATAAATCACATTGCCGGTGCGATTATCGCTCTAACCTCGCCATTTAGACTCAGGACGAAAGTGCGAGGCCAAATAATAGACCCGTTGTAACGGATTACCTCTCGCATATGTCGGCTACAACCTTCTTCCCATATAGGATGACCAAAAATGACTATGGCTACCCACCAAGTCTTTCGTCAACTGACCGCAACTCTGACGTTACTCATCTGGTTCTTGATCCTGGCTGCAATTCCTTCGACTGCTCAGCAGGACTTCCGCCCGAGCCCAAGGTTGCTCATCCAGACCGGGCATCATGAAGATGTAAACGATGTCGCGTACAGTCCCGACGGCGTCCTCATTGCCACCGCTGGCGGTGACAAAAAGATCAAACTCTGGAACGCCACAAGCAGAAAACTACTCAATGATCTTGAAGGGCACTCGGGAGGAGTTTCTGCAATCGACTTCAGTCCGGATAGCAAGCTACTAGCGTCGTGCGGTGACAATAACGAAGTCGTTATCTGGGAGGTTCAGAGTGGCAGATTAATTCGTCGTTTGCCTGGTCATCACTCCGGCGTCAACTCGGTTGCGTTCAGTCCTGATGGTAAGACCCTAGCGACAGCTGGTGGCCTCTATCAAGAAGTCTCAGACAACACTCTGCGAATTTGGGACGTTGAGACTGGCAGGCAATTACATACTCTAAAAGGACACTCCTCAGCGGTCAGCGACGCAGACTTCGCTTTGCGAGGACGTGCCCTCATCTCAATAGGAAACGACAAGACAATAAGAATATGGTCTTTGCCTACCGGAAACTTAATCAAGAGCATTAACACTCCCGACTATGTGGACGCAATGTTCATCGTTTCTGGCGGTACATCATTCGCGACCTTAAGTAATAAGGTTGTGACGGTGTGGAACATGCAGGGCCACGCGATACGCACCATTAGCCTACCGGGGCCAGCAAATGTGCTGGCCTTCAGCAGAGACTCTAGCAACTTCGCATTCAATTGTGCGAGCGCGCGCTGCGTCGAAATACGCGACGTCGCGAGCGGACAACTCATAAGCAAGTTGGAGGGAGTCGTTCCTGGCGTGGATAGTGAAGAGGATGGTGAACACGTAAACGCTCTCAGCTTTAGCCCGGACGGGAAGACCCTGATCACCGGGGGCAGTGATTCAATCGCAAAACTATGGAGTCGTGACACCGGGAGACTATTGGGCGTGCTCGCGCCCAGCACTGAGTCGGGCGGTAAGCTCGCAGTCAGTCCCAACGGCAAAATCATCGCGGTCGGCAGCGGCGGAAAGGTAGTCTTCTGGGACACACGGAGCGGTAAGCCGCTCCGCGTGCTTTCAGGGCACACTGACGCAGTACTTGATTTAGCCTTCAACCGCGACGGCACTGTGTTAGCTTCTGTGAGTGCTGCGGAAGGAGTCCGGCTCTGGTCCACCGCCAACGGCCAGTTGCTATGGTCCTTCCGCGGAAAGGACGACCACCTTCAGTGTATCGCGTTTAGCCCCGATGGCCGCTTATTAGCCGCTGCAGGTGAGTACATCCAGGTCAAGCTTCTCAATACCCAAAGTGGTAGCCTCATTAAGTCCTTGGTCCTACCGGACAACTTCCGAGCAGCCTCTCGTACGCCCGTCATCAAAGCGAATTTTGCGAGACCCGTCAGTGGGCCCGGCTACGTCCTATCGGTGGCATTTAGCCCCGACGGCAACCTGTTGGTTGCTGGCGATACGTTTTTGCCGCTGCACGTCTGGGACGTAGCTAGCGGCACATATTTGCGCACTATCAAGGACCTGCAACAGAGCGTGAATTCTGTCGTCTTTAGCTCGGACGGCAAAGTCCTCATCACCGGCAACCAGGAGAACGCAGTAAAGTTCTGGTCGGTCGCCGGCGAGCTAATCAGACGCATCGACGAGGGAAGCCCTGTCCGGTCTGTCGCTCTTGATCCAAGCGGCACGCTCCTGGCTAGTTCGACCAGTGCCGGAACAATCAGTCTTAGGAAATCGGCCGACGGTGCCCTGATCAGAGAGTTCAGGGCCCATACGTCCGCGGTTGACACCGTTGCTTTTGGCCCGGACGGAAAAACTCTGATCTCCGGCGGCGAAGATGGGACGACGAACCTCTGGTCAGCTGGCGATGGCAAATTGCTCCTCACGTTGATCTCGTTCAAGGATGGCAATTGGCTCACCCTCACCCCCGACGGATATTACGATGGCTCGGCTGGGGCGTCGCAATATGTTACATGGCGTGCTGGCGACAGAATCTATGGGGCGGCTCAATACCAGCGCCAGTTCAACAAACCCGAAATTGTCAAAGTGCGGCTTGGCAGTGCAGTCGGGCCTGGTGTCGCCCTTGCGGTTACCAGCCCAAGCCCAGAGTCCACTCCCGAACTAGGCCGCTCCCAAGCTGCAGCGGAAGACAGCCTGCGTCGGCAGTTGCCGTCTAAGAAGTTCTATGCTCTGGTCATCGGTAACAACAACTACCGGTTCACCAAGTCTCTAACGACAGCGGTGAAGGACGCCGAGGACGTAGCTAAAATGCTCTCGGATGACTTCGGCTTCCAAACCAAACTGCTCAAGGACGGGACCCGGGAGCAGATAATGGGTGAGATCAACAGGTTCAAGCGTGAGTTGGACGCTAATTCGAACCTGCTTATTTATTATGCTGGTCATGGTTACCTGGACAATAGAGTTAAGAAGGGATACTGGTGGCCCGTCAACGCCGCGCCGGGAGATGCTACCGAGTGGATTAGCGCTGACGACATCACAATAAGTCTTAAAGGGATGGATGCCAGGCACGTCCTTGTTGTATCGGATAGTTGCTATTCGGGGGCAATACCCAGAGGTGAGATCGTTGGAACGTACAAGATCACTGAGAGGGAGAGATATCTGCGCAAGATGATGTTCGGCACCTCTCGTACCCTAATCGCGAGCGGTGGCAACGAGCCGGTTGAGGACAACAGCGGCAACGGCCACTCCGTCTTCGCCAACGCATTCCTAAAAGGCTTGCAGACGTTCGAGACAGATATTTTCACAGCGGAAGAATTGTTCTACGAATACATACGTATCCCCGTGTCCGGGAAGTCAGAGCAGACGCCTCAGTTCGACCCGCTCTACAACTCCGGGCACGACAGCGGCGTCTTCGTGTTCATCAGGAAGCGGTCGCAATAGTGAGGAGTAGGCCAAGGCCTCGTTCTTTCGCCACGCCGTTGCCCCTCTTGATGCTCTAGCCCGAGCCATGTTGGAACAGTGGCGAGAAGTTCGTCTTGTTCAGGGTGGCAATAGACTTGAACGTTTCCCAGTCGTAGGGCTTCGTGATATGAACAACAAAAGGCAGCGGATAAGGCCGGGCCGGTCTGCCCCCCACCGCCCGCCGGAAGCGAGGCAGCAGCGGATCCGGGTTTTACTGATTATCCTGACGGCCTTCATACTAACCGCCGCCGTCACCCTACTGGCTGACATTGTCGAGAGGTACCTCAGCGTCGGCGGGGACCGATTGAACATCGTTAGAAACTTGGTCCAAGTTCCACTGCTTACCATCCAAGTTGCACTGGCGCTGCTCGCACTTTTTGAAGGCGGGCGAAAATGGGTCGAACGGTTGCTGGCCGGCTTCGGGTTCAACAGGAATTTCCGCGCCGCGAGGTGGCTGGTAATCTCAGCTGTCGTGCTTGCCCTTGCGCTCGGCGCGAGGCTGTCACTCCCATTGGCCGCCAGATACTACAACAACCGTGCCGCGCGCGCCGTCGAACGGCGCGACATAACGGCCGCCGTGTACGACTACCGGCGCGCGCTCAGCTTTGACGCGGACTACGCGCAGGCGCGCTACGGGCTTGCAGTCGCATACGAGGATTTGCACAAGTACGACGAAGCCATCGACGAGTACAGCAAGGCGATAATTCTCGACTTCCAATTCCTGCAGGCGCACAACAACCTAGCGCGGCTGCTGCTCAAGCGCGGCGAGAACAAGGACTACCACAACGCGCTTCAGGTACTCAACAACGCGCTCGACCATTCGCCTCGGGACGAGTATCTTGAGTATTCGCTTTACAAAAATCGTGGGTGGGCGAATTACGAGTTGAAAAACTACCAGCAGGCCGAGAACGACCTTCGCGCGGCGGTCACGCGGCGCAAGGACGGGGCGGCAGCGCACTGCCTGCTTGGCTACCTGCTCGAAGCGCAGGGGAAGCGGGGCGCAGAAGACGAGTGGTTCGACTGCGTAGCATACACCCCCGGTCAGGAAACCGAGGTCGAGGCGAGTTGGTTCTCATATGCGCAGGAGAAAATGCGGGAAAGGGGGTAACAATGACGTTGCACTATGTCGTGTCGGTGGCTCGAGTTGCTCTTTGGCTCTCAGTGCTATCTTCATATAACGCGGTCGCAACCTTCGCGTTCCAATCCGACCCGACGGTCGGACGTGTCATCTCCATTGAACCAGCGAACCCACCCGGCAAGCTCCGCGTGAAGCAAGGGCGGACGGAACAAGCTGCAGATGCGACCCTTGGCATGACTGTACGACGTGGCCAAGTACTCACGTTGGCCGCCGACGCAAGAGCCGCGATCTACTGCCCCGACGGCAAGACGTACGACCTTAAGCCAGGTCAGAGCCAAGGCTGCCCCTGTACCGCTCCCTCCCGCGGCCTCGTCTACAACGGGGGCTTCATTCCTGGCACGCGGGGACACGACACCACCCGCGGGGAGTTCCCCCTCGTCTTGGCCCCGCGCAAGGGTTTTCTTCTGACGACTCGCCCAATCATTCGCTGGTCGCCAGTCACCTCGCCGCGTCCCGGCGGGGTTATCGTCTATACCGTGATCATGACCACCGAAGCAGGCGAGCAGGTTTGGCGCAGGGAGGGAGTGACGGGGACCGAGCTTGATTACCCAGTGGACGCGCCGGGACTTGCTCGGGGCGAAAGTTATAAGGCGGTCGTCCAGTTCGGCAAAAAGAGCTCCGCGCAGGAGAAGACCGCCCACCTCGGCTTCACCGTAATCACAGATACGGACGCCAAGGCCGTACGCGACGCGGAGGCCGCCGCCCGCCTCCTAAAACTGCCGGAGCCACAGAAGCGGCTTGTCGTGGCAGACCTCTACGCATCGCAGGAGCTCTCTTCCGAGGCCATCGAGATGCTCACGGGGTTGACGAAGACGCTCAAGGAACCGGCGGTGCTGCGCCTCCTGGGCGACCTTTACGCCGCGTCCGGACTCCACCCAGAGGCCGTCAGGCAGTACGAGGAGGCGATGAAGCTGCCTCAGATCGAAACGGATTTGGAAGGGCAGGCACTCACGCTCGCCGCACTCGGCCGCTCTTACTCAGCGCTCGACGACGCCGAGCAGGCCAACTCACGTTTCACTCGCGCCGTCGATCTCTATCGAAAGCTCGGAGAGAAGGTGACTATCGAGCAGCTGAGGTGATGTTACTTTATCCCTGAGGAGAAACCTTAATGATCCTCATAACGATTTTCCCCCGCACATACCTGTCAGCGTTGTTGCTATTTGCGGCAATGATTTTTGCCGCCTCAGGCACCGCCGCGCAGAACGACGACCGCCCGAAGCTTGTTGTCCAGAACGGTCACACGGACGGCCTGTCCGACGTCGCCTACAGCCCGGACGGCAAGGTCGTCGCCACCGCGGGCCGGGACGGGATGGTCAAGCTCTGGGAGACGAAGAGCTTTTACCTGCTCAACACCCTTGAGGGACACTCGGAGGGGAGCCCCGAGTTGAGTTTCAGCCCGGACGGCCGGCTCCTGGCTACGTGTGAGTACGAAGAACTCAAAATCTGGCAGGTGCAGACCGGCCGCTTGGTTCACGACCTGCGGAATGAGACGAAAGGGGTCTGCTCCATGTCCTTCAGCCCCGACGGCCGGCTGCTGGCCTCGATCGGTGACAATGACCACTCCAACCCTATCAAGATTTGGGACGTGCGCGGTGGAAACTTGGTAAAGGAGTTCGGTGGAAATCGCAAGGTGTATTCGCTGGGCTTTGCCCTCGACGGGAAGGCGCTCGTCACGGACAACGGCAAGAAGATTACCGTCTGGACGATACCCGACGGGAAGCTGCTGCGCAGCTTCGACGCACCCGACGGCGCGAGCCAGCTGGTCGTCCACCCTAACGGCCGGACTTTCGTCACTGTCGGCTCTAACGACTCCTACGACTCAATTGTGACGCTCTGGGACGTGGAGCGGGGCGCTCTGCGCACCCTCTTCACGTTTTCGGATGAGGCCGCGAGACTGCAAGACATCGACTTCAGCCTCGACGGAAAAATTCTCGCGGTGGGCTATTGGGCGAATTCGAACGAGCTGATACCGCGGCTCGAACTGAGGAACCCCGACACCGGCCGGCTGATTCGCGCCATCCAGACCGAGTGGTCTACGGGCGTCAGCTCATTGGCGATTAGCCCCGACGGCAAGAGGATCGTCACCGCCTGCACCAACCCTGGGTTAGACGGGGGCAGCCCCATCGCTTTCGTGTGGGACGCGAACAGCGGCGAACATCTAGACAACACACTCAGAGGCATGGACGAGGCCGGGGCTCTCGCCGTGAGCCGCGACGGGAAGCTCATCGCCCGGAGCGCGTGGCGGAGCTTACAACTCATTGACGTCGAGAGGGCCGAACTCGTCCGTATCCTGCCGTGGCAGACGGAAGACGAGCCGGCGGGCATGGCCTTCAGCCCCGACGGGAAGCGGCTGGCCTCGGTCAGCCCCAAAGGCGGCGGTAAGGTCTGGTCTACTTCGGACGGCTCCTTGATTAAGACCTTCGGTGCCGCGGCCGACGGGCTGCTTTCGGTCGCATACGGCGCCGACGGGCGGCAGCTCGCCGCGGGCGGGGCGGGCAACGTCGTCCAGTTGATAGACGCGCAGAGCGGTTCGACCGTGAAGAGGTTGTCCGTGCCGCGCCTCGGCGCTCCGGCCGCGTCGGCATCCTTCATGCCTGCCGGGTTCGCGCAGGAGCAGAAGCCTGGGGTCTACATCACCTCACTGGCCTTCAGTCCCGACGGCCGAACGCTCGCCGTCGGCGGCAACATCTCCTCCCCGCAAGGAAACGTCGCCTTCGGGGCGACCCGCCCCGGGCACCCCGCCGCGTACGCCGTCGTGCTCGCAGGGTTCCAGAGGCGCGAGCCCAACTACGCCGGACTGAGCCTCTGGGACGTGCGCAGGGGGGCGTTGATTCGCACCCTCGGCGAAGAGTCCCCCTCCGTCAACTCGATCCTTTTCGGCTCTGACGGCGACACCTTCTTCGTCGGCTACGACGACAAGCTGATAAGGGTCTGGTCGGTCAAGTCTGAGGAGCCCCTCATTACCAGGAGGGACGGCGCGTACGGGACGACGCTCGCGCTCAGCCCCGACGGAAAGCTTTTGGCCTCCCAGAGCGAGGACGGCACCATCCGCCTGCGCAGCGCGAGCGACGGCAGCGTGATAAGGGAGTTCAGTGGGCACTCGAACGGCGCGAGCTCGTTCGTCTTCGCGCGCGGCGGTAGAACCCTCGTCTCCGTGGGCGGAGACGCGACGACAAAGTTCTGGTCGGTGGAAGACGGGAGGCTGCTCGTCACCTACGTGTCCAAGACCTGTAGCGAGAAATGCGCTGAGTGGATCAGCTTCAGCCCCGACGGCTACTACGACGCTTCCAAGGGCGGGGCCTGGGGCGTGAGGTGGCGCGTGGGCAACGTGCTCTTCGACGAGTCGCAATACAGGCAGTATCACCGCCCGGACCTCATCGCGGCCCGGCTCGGCGACTCGCCGCAGGCGTCGCCCGCCGCCGCTGTCGCCGCCACCTCCTCGAACGGCGCGGGGCTCGCGCCCGAGGTCGAGAGAAGGCTCTGGGAGCGCATGCCCGCCAAGCAGTTTCACGCGCTCATCATCGGGAACAACGACTACCGTCATCTTGGCCCACTGAGAACCTCCATCAACGACGCGAAGGCCGTCGAGAAGGTGCTACGGGAAGAGTACGGCTTCAAAACCAAGCTCCTGCTTGACGCCGACCGGGCGCAGATAATGGCAGCGATCAACGAGTACAGGATCGAGCTCGGCGATGACTCAAACCTCCTCATCTACTACGCTGGGCACGGCGACTATGTCGAGAAAATGAGAAAGGCCTACTGGCATCCCGTGGACGCCAAGAGTACAGACTCAACGAACTGGATCAGTGCGGACGATATTAGCGACAACCTGCGGGGGATGGACGCTAAACACGTCCTCATCATCTCGGATAGTTGCTACTCCGGGCAATTAGTGAAAGGGCAGATCGTCAGCACCTCCTCCGTGACAGAGAGCGAAAGTAAGCTGCGGGATAGCATGTACAGCACGTCTCGGACGATTATCACGAGCGGGACCAACGAGCCGGTTATAGACGACGAGGGAAACGGCCACTCCATCTTCGCCAACGCCTTCCTGAGCGCCTTGAAGGATGTCGAGCCGAACGTCTTCACGGCATACAGCCTCTTTTACAAAGAGATGCTACCCAAAGGATCGGCTGCTAAACGCCAAACCCCACAGTATGATCGTCTCTTCAGCGCGGGCCATCTCGACGGCGACTTCGTCTTCTTCAGGAAGCGCGTCCATTGACAGGCGAGGCGGACATGCCGCTTCTGTATGAATGCCACAAAGTTGTAAAGGGTGTTCAATGATCCGTATGGCGACGCTTCTCGTGACCTTGAGGAGGAGGTTCAAGCACGCGCAGTAACGGAAGTCTTTGCAAGTCGTTGTCTAAGTTGAAGGACCATCATTCATCAGCTCACTTACACCTGCCGTGCCGAGCGGCGACGATTATCCCGTAAGGACTTAATTGATGGCTGATCGCTCTATTATTACCAGAGATCATCATTGATGTAAGAACATTACTTCTTTTCTCATTTGCATGATCTTCAAAACTCACGAGCATTTTCGGGCCTGCCGCGTAAGGACTTAATTTGGGGCGATCAGCGGCTGTGTAGCCGAATCAAAGTCGGAAAATAGGAATTAAAGTTGGAAAATGGGAATTAGAGTCGGAAAATGAAACAACGGGTTTGAACCGGCAGCTTGCGCAGCCTAAGAGTTAGCAAGCCGACCACACTTGAGCGACAAGCGCCGAATCGGACTACATTGAATTAAGGTTCGACATAAAGTGCATTGAAAACCCTGTGAGCCTCTCGAGAAGTCCGGTTAGTCAAATGTCATGACAGCTTGAGTGTTTGCAAACATTAGCTGGCGGTCTCTCCTTTCAGGCACGACACGTAACGTAAATCTGTTGACGGGAGTCACATTGCGCAAATCTCTTTACGCTACACCAGTCGACCTTTAAGCACTCTGAATTCGATCGAAGTTTTGGAATCAACGCGGATACTTGGGTTCAGGAAATTGGGACAACGACGGCTATTTTCGTGAGGCCGAGGTTTGAAGAATAGAAAGTGTTTCGGGACCCTCGTGCCACTTTTGAAGTCCCTCTTTGAGTTCCTTGCTATGGTAGATTAACGCGGCAATGGGAACAGTCAACGCTACTAGCACGAAAACCAAGCTAATCCCTGCGCTTAATTCGTTGAATACAAAACTGGAAAGCGTGTGTTCCAATCGAAGCGGATCATTCCATGCCTGCATCGCTGATGGTAGAAGTATCGCTATTGCAAAGAGCGTGCTTCCTAAGACTGCTACAAAGAACCAACTGGGAACGGCAAAGCCCGCGTGGCGGGACACCCTTGCGATCAGAAGCGGCAGGCAATACAGCACAATACCGTACAGAATGAATCTCGAATATCTGAGTATGGCGGGCGGGTGGTACATCAGGTTTAACAAGCACATACTCGTGCCCGCGGCTAATCCCGCCATCAAGGCTGCGACGACGTCAATCGGCGCGACTTTGAATAGGCTTATACGGCTTGTGTTGGAGTTCATGGCATATTCCCTCCTGCGCAGATAATTTTCCTAATCAATTCGCCTATACGGCTCAATTGGTTGGGATTGTTGCGTAGGTAGTCGCCCAAACGGCGCGACTGATCTCCCAATCGTACATCGCCCTGATTTCCCTGCTCGTCTCGGTCGTCTGCTCGGTGGATATCGGGGATGAGTTTATGACCTGCTATGCCCGCGCTGAAGAACGCTCCAAAGTGATGGACCTGATCTCCCCCCGGATTAACAGTGTCTTTAAATTGGTCGGGGAACCCTGAATCGCCCTGATAACTTCTCGTGCCAAGCACGTTGTTGCGTCCCGACGACCGCGTGTTAAGAAATCCAAGCGGGCCTTCGGCAAAGTAACTACCAAAGGTAATCTGACCATATCTCTTGTTGAATTCTTGTAACAACCAGCTTGCTCGCGCGTTAGGGTACGCTTCTTTAGTCGCTTCGTACGTCGACTGAGCGTCATCTGCCATGCGTACACAAACGGAGCGCCCACCATGGAATCCAAGAAACGGATCCCGAAGGCCCAAATTAATAAGTTCATAATAACCATCCCCTATGGGAACCTTAAAACAAATATGACCTGGCGGGCAATTTAAGGTATCGATCGGGTTTTCGTGGCCACGCGGACGATTCATCAAATCACCCCAACCCCAAAAACCTGAAGAGACAGCCGCCCAACCATATTCCGCGCCGAACGTAGGCCAAATATTCGGCAGCAATCCGCTGGGGTCAATCAGGTTTACGGGGTCATTCGCGGCATAGCTATACCGCTGGAAGCTTTGGGGGTTCCAGATGTCGCCGCCCAGAAGGTCGGGACTCGTCCAACGACCACTGGAACTTTCGTATTTTCGCCACCACGTACGGTCTAAACCCGTGGCGTCATCGCGTTCGGTGAGTCCGTACTTCTGGCGAACGGTATTCGTGGAACCGTAAGCCTGCGACGAAGTGCGCAATCCAACTCCCGTCCAGATAGGTTCTGCGAACGGTAAAAAATCCTGTCGCGAAATTACCGTGCTTGAAGTGCCGTTGTCATTCATGACCGCACGGGTTGTCCCTTGCACGTCAGAGAGTACGTACTTGATGCTGGCGGTCGCACTTGACGTGTTGGCGCACAACCGACTGACGTTAGTCTGAAATTCCGTGCTGTAGGCGAATCCGAATCGCACCTGATCGCGCGTGGACCCGTTGTTAAGCGCACTCAACCAATAGTTGTAGCCGTCGGTGTCAGGAGTGCGGCCAAGATATGCCGCATACAGATCGGTTACGAATTGTGGGCGGTTTGCAGGAGTGTCCGGGTTTTGCGAGTTATATGCGGTGGAGGTAAACAGGGACGTCCCTAAACTTTGGGCTGCCGCAATTAACTGTCCGAATCCCTGTGATTGAGCTTGAGTCAAGGTGTTCGGCCAATTAGGATCCGTTGAGGAATTGTACGAGCGGTGCAGTGAGCCTTGATAGAAGGTTTCAACGAAATCAGCAACCGACTTGTAGCAACTCGCCGCAGGTTCATATACCGCCAGTAATTGGCCGCCGCGATAGATGTTTTCTCGTTCCAGCGTAGCCCCACTAGTCCCGCTATATTCCGCGACTAATTGTCCAAACATGTCGTAGACCATCGTACGCGTTCCGAAGTTCGAGGTTGTCTGAACCCGGAGGCCCCCACAGTCGTAAACGGAGCTACCGTAGCCGTCGTTGTCGACGCTGTCAGCATTAGTCATTCGTCCATTCGCGTCATAAGAGTAGTTCATGCCGCGAAACTTTTTGTCCTGCGTGATATTGCCTGCCGCATCATAGGTCGTCGGCGTCGATCCAGTGTTGATAAAGCGATTCGAAGAGCCCTCAATCTCCGACGAACTGATCGCAATCAACCCAAGCGCTGAGTTCGCACTTTGGAAGCGATTCCCATAGCGATCGTAAGTGTAACTTTGCGTGTAGGTCTGGGAACTTATGCTGGTGCCTTGGTATTCGGAAACATTCGCCAGTCTTCCCAGTTCGTCATAGCGGAAGCCTTGCAGCCACTGAGCGGTCGAACCAATTGTCCCAACTGTCTTGCCGACCTGGCCGTTGTTTTTCGACGTGTCGACGTTGCCAGTGCTGGAGTTAAAGTCACCGTACAAGTAGTCAAACTGTTGCTGTACATTGCTGCCCATCGTCAGCTTCACCTGGCTGCCTTGGAACCGGCGGTTGTAATCTCTGCTATGGACTGCAGTGTTACCCCAGGTCTCCGACTTAAGACCACCATGCGCCGCGTATTGAAAAGTCTGCGCAAATGTAGTCGTGCCATCGCCCACACTGGCGACTCTTGCACCGTCATCATAAGAGTAAGTCAAATTCCGCCCGGACGGATAAGTTTCACCAGTCAACTGTCCCCCAGAGTTATAACTGTAGGTCAGTTTGTATTTCGCGGGACCCGATCCGGTTAGCTGAAACTGTTGAACTACCCTGCCTGTGACGTCATACCCAAAATAAGTACCCGTCGCCCCACTCCCATACGTCATCGCGACCAGCCGGCCGGTTGAGTAACCCCGCGAGTAATTGTCCGACGATGAGCCGCTTGGCGCCCCCGTCGGCAGCGTCTGGTTGTCATAATAGTAATGCGCGGTAGGCGTCGAGTCCGAATAACTGACTTGTGTAAGACGGTTTAGGCCGTCATAACTGTAAGTAGCTTGCACGCCACGAGCATCGTAGGCATTCGTCACGAGGCCGCTGCTGTTGTACTCCAGCTTGCGCGTCCAGGAACTGTTGCCGGTTATTGAATCGCTCAGGTTGTAGTTCGAATTTGCGACCTGTTCAACCTGCCGTTCTCGGATCAGACGGGAAAGTGAGTCATATTTGTAATAGCGATCCTGCGAGCCTTGATAGATGCGAACCAGGTTGTGGAGCACGTCATAATAGTAATAAGTTGCCTGATTCGGCGAACCAACACTACCCAATCCGGAAGTGGTTGGTTCGTCCAAACGAATAATGCGGCCGAGAGCATCGACTTTTTGGCGGCGCGCCTTGCCCGCCTGATCAGTGACAGTTGTATATGCGCCATCATAACTTGTCGTCACCGACGTCGTCAGTGAGTTGTCGTTGTCTCCGCGCGGCATGCTGACTTGTGTCGCGCGACCCAGGTTATCGAACGTGGTCGTCGCCCAGAACATGCTTGAACTGCTAAGAGGCGTCGAACTGTAACTACTCGCAAAATACGGATTGCTTGTGCGGTAAACGCGACCCATCGTGTCGTATTCCACGTCCTGAGTTGTCCACCCATCTGATGCAGTTTGATTTCGCATGACGCGCGCCACCGCGCCCCTCCCATCAAAATAGCGTCGACTAGTTAGGTAACGCGTCGCGCCGCCCGAGTCGTTGTTGTCAAACTTCGTCTGAGATTCTATGTACGAAAGGTACCGGCCCGCGGCATCAGCAGTCAGCGCATCAGAGTAGGTAAAGTACGCGGCTCCACTATTCGGGTAAGTTACGTGCTCGAGACGCAATGAATCGCTGTTGTAATAGTTAGTCGTTGTTTGGTTGTTCTCATCGGTCGTCGTCGCAACGAGTCCGGTGTTGAAGCTATATGTCGCCGAAGTCGTGGTGTGGAGACCGTTCGGATTGCCGTTCGTAACCGACGTCGGATAAGCATAAGTATAAGTATTCGGATTATCTGTATAGCTGATTGTCTTCAGCTGGCAGCAATCCGCCTCAGCAGTGGTTACGTTGCCGGCGATATCATATGTTGAGGAATGCGTGATTCCGCCGGCAGGAGTCGCCGCATCGGAATACGTCGTAACGCTTGTGACATTACCTCGATAATCAGTTGCAGGATCGTAAGGATTGTAATACGTGCAGGTCCATTGCCAATCAATGCAATTGACCCAGTAATAATCGTACTCACGACATTCCCAGTAACAATTCTCCTGCGTTTCTTGAAATGGGTCGAAAGCAGGATCGTGCATGATGATGTCGTTACGGGGCGTCATGTTGGCGTGTGACGTCCCATAATTATCGTAGTTGTAATCAGTTCGAGAGGCGGGCGTACTTGAACCGCCAGGAAAGACTTTAACCGTCGCAGGCAAATGAAGAAGATGGCGATTGATATATGACGACGAGGTAATATAGGTCGTTTCTGTTCGCCTCAGTTCAGCTGAAGATACTGAGCCGTCGCTCGTGAACTCGCGCTCGCTCACAGCCGATATATTGTTGTAGCTGGTATAGCTCAATACCGCAGCTCTAGTAAGGCCTGCGGGTGTGTCGGTAGCTCGGATTTGGTATACGCGTGGATTGTGCCCGCTCGAATCCAATTCCCAATCCATATGTGTTGGCTGAAAGGTCGTAGAGCTGTTTTTGACGTAAGTGTCGCTTACCAAACCGTCGTTCCACTGACCAGAGTTTACGATCGAAAGGGTTTCATAGATCGTGTTATCCGGCGCCGTGACGGTCGAAACTCCCGTCGATTCGTTGGTAGAGAAACTGTAATAAGGAGCGCCTCCATTCATGCTGGTTGTGCGGCCAGCCCAGTCATCAGTTCGCGTTCCGAATGTCGGCACATCCGTCAGGCCCTGTGCTGACGTGGGATAACCATACGTGGTGCGAGCCGCCACACTAGCGCCGCTGGTACTAACGGTGCCGGGGCTGCTGGTAGACGTTGAAGACGCGGTCATGCCCCGGTACTCTGTGATTTCTCGCACCATACCATAGGGGGAGTAATCAAACTTGTAGCCGGTGTGAGCTCCGCTCGATTCCGAACTGGTCGGCAGATAAATGTACTCCAGCGTATGGACTGATGTAGGGCCATTTACATTTATCCCGGACGCGTACAATCCCGATCCAATGCTCACGTCCGTATAATAGAAGCGTGTTGTTTGCAGTTCTGAAGTTCCCAGACCCGGTTGAGTGATGGTTACGAGATCACCGTTGCTCGCGTAGTAGAAACGAATATAGCGACCTAAAGTATCGGTAATCGTGGAAATCTTAGGACCCACATCGCTAACGTAGCTGATTACTATGTAATTTCCGTTGCGATCCTGGATCGCCGTGGGGTATAGACGGTAGCCACCTCCAGCTGCGCCGTAGTACGCAAATGTTCCATCGGGATAATAGAGAACGCCCCAATTGCTGCCACCATAGTAGTGAATGAAGGAACCGTCAGTCGTGTGATAATTGTAAGCACTGGTATAAACCAGCGCATGACGAGTGCCGTCCATGTCAGTCAAAGTAAAGCCGGCACTCCCCTGATCCTCAATCTGACCCAGAGTGATCCTCCAGCCCGTCGCCGGCCAACTCGAGTCAACGTCGTAGGTCATGTACGTACTGGAACCGCTTGTTGATTTGTGCCAGACATTGCTGTTGTAAGTCAGACCGACCGACGCGTCTAACCCGCGACCAGGCAATCCAACGATTGGGAGTCCCAACCGAAAATTTTTGTTCGCGCTTTCCGTTGCGGCGAGCGCAGAACTCGGTTTCGGTGCACCCGCTCGACTCTTTCCCGGCGGAGCTCCAATAGCGTTCGCGGCTTGATATAGCGAATTCGTCTCACCGTCCGGTAGCGGATCATCACCGGGATTGCGCATTGGTGCAGGAGACAAAATTGCAGGGTTGGTTCGATCAGCGTGATGCTTGCGTAAGTCGAGGTTCTGCGCCGAGATATTACTTGTTTCGTCGTCAGGATTCTGTTGAGCTCTCAAGCCCCTGATTGAATCCTGACTCTTTTTTCCTCCGAACCGTTTACCGTTGCCGCCGGTCACCACTACGCGAACTGTAGATCTTAAAGAGCCAGCTCGCGCAGTTACTGTTGCTGTGCCGGGTTTCCCGGCCATAGCGCGTCCGTCCTTCCGCACGAATAGAACTTGCTTGTCACTTGATTCCCATTCCGCTTAAGCCCTTGTATTGGTGAGCCCTCATTGTCAACAGGTAGCGCCGTGAACCAAATTGGCTTTTGGGATTGCACTATCACCGGGTTACTTCCCTCGATTTCCAACCGAGCCAAACGCGCCTCTTTTTCAGCCTTAGATTCAGCCGAGGACGGTTTAACACCTCGGCTCACTGGGTCTTGAGAACGTTTTGTGCTGTTAAGCCACCGGTCGACCGCGGGCCAGAGGTTGTTGGCAGCTTCTGTTGATCGATCATAAAGACCCCGCACTACCTCCTCCGCTAAAGCTGGCGGCGTGATAATTGAAGTTATCAACACTAAAGAGAGACACAGACAAATCCAGCGACGCAATCGCTGAGAGGATTGATGGATGTTCACGTGGCCTCCTTTGTGTTGGGGTTCGACTGGGCAAACCAGCGAGAAGTGCTGCGCCGCTTGAGGAAGCCCAGCGAATCATATGCAATTAATACTGCAATTCACGCTTCCTCTTGCGCCTTATATCACTTCCGGATTAGTGAGGCAATGATATTTGCAGACATGATTTTTGCAGCCGGGTTGAACATGATTCTAAACCAAGCATGTCCACTGATTGAGTTGGATCACCATAACTCAATCCGCGGAACCTCTGGCACGGATCGGGAGGAACAAGAGCAAACCACATTAGGAGGTGTTGAAGAGGTGTGGTTCACGGTCAAGACAGCGTCAGATTTCGTAAATCGACCCCTGATAGTCTTAACAATCACACCCATGTAGTTTAAGACGATCGATTTTTCCGAAACAATAGCGTTTTGGATTTCACGTATGCGGAGTAATCTACTGATTAAACGACAATGGCAAAAACTATCAAATGCAGATCTTGAATTGATAAAGACTCTGGATGGTTGGTACATGTATGGCTTCATGTAGCCCCGAGAGGAATTGGCGTAAGGACTTTATTCTTGACTGGGCGATCTTTTTCCACCGACGATCGCACCTGACGTAAGGAGATTAATCATTTTCTCATAGGCTTGATCTTCTAAAATTTCACGCTTTTTCCAGCATGCCGCGTAAGGACTTTATTTGTGGGGATCAGGGTTATTGACCACCGCTTTGCAGCCACCAATCCAGGGTGAGGCGCAAGCCCTCTTCTAGCCCGACCCTGGGCTCATAACCGAGCAAGGACTGCGCGAGCGAGATGTCAGCGAGACTGTGTCGCACATCTCCCACGCGGACCGGTTCATAGTGCGCCGCCGCTGCCGATTTGCCGGTGACACTCTTCATTATCTCAAGCAGTTCGTTCAGGGTTACCTGACGGCCGTTGGCGACATTTATCACCTTACCGACGGCGTTGGGTGATTCAGCCGCGCGCAAATTCGCATCGACGACGTTTGATACGAAGGTGAAATCGCGCGATTGCCCGCCGTCCCCGTAGATGATCGGCTGCTCTCCGCTTACCAGCGCACTCATGAAACGCGAAATGACGCCGGAATACTGCGAGCCAGGATCCTGACGCGGCCCAAAGACATTGAAGTACCGAAGTGAAACGGTTTCCAGACCGTAGACGTTTGTGAAGACCTGAGCGTAGTACTCGCCTACCAGTTTGCCGACCGCGTAGGGCGAAAGCGGAGCGGGCCTCATGTCTTCGCGCTTCGGCAGCTCAGGTTGATCGCCGTAAGCCGAGCTGGAAGCCGCATAGACCACGCGCCGAACTTTCTTCTCGCGAGCTGCCAGCAACAATGCGAACGTAGCATTGACTGACGCATCATGAGATTCAACCGGCCGATCCACGGACCGTGGAACCGAGGGGATCGCAGCCTCGTGAAAGACCAGCTCTACATCGCTTAGCGCGCGCCCCAATATCGCCGCGTCGCCAACGCTTCCCTCAATAAAATCTATCCTGGATTCAATGTGGCGAAGGTTCTTGAGGTAACCGGTCGACAGGTCGTCGACCACTCGAACGCGAGCGCCGGCGTCAACGAGCGCCGTCGCGATGTGCGAGCCGACGAAGCCCGCGCCGCCAGTGATCAGCGCTATTCCTGAGAGCGCCATAGTTACTTAGCGTCCAACTCCCGCGTAATTGAAGCCCAGCTCACGCATATCGGCAGGCTCGTAAATATTTCGCAGATCGGCGATGTTGGCGGTCTTCATCAGGCCGTGAATGCGCTCCATGTCCAGCGCGCGAAATTGATTCCATTCAGTGAGAAACACGAGCGCGTCAGCGCCAGTAGCAGCAGCGTACTCATCTTTCGCAAACTCGATATCCGGCAGCAGTTTTTCCGCCTCGTGTTGGGCGACCGGATCGTACGCTACGACTGTTGCCCCGGCTTCCACCAAAGCCCGGATGATATCAACTGAGGGAGCGTCGCGCATGTCGTCAGTCTCTGGCTTGAAGCTAAGGCCGAGGACAACGATTCGCTTACCCTTCACGCCGCCAACCAGCTTTTCGATCTTAGGAAACATCGCCAGACGCTGCCGGTCGTTGACCTCTACCACCGCATCGACGATGCGCGTAGGCGAGTCGTACTCCCTACCGATTACCGACAACGCCCGCGTGTCTTTCGGGAAACAGGAACCACCAAAGCCTGGCCCGGGGTGCAAGAACTTGCTGCCAATGCGCCGATCCATGCCGATAGCGCGGGCGACGTCGTGAACGTCACAGCCGACTCTTTCGCACAGGTTGGCGATTTCGTTGATGAACGAAATCTTCGTCGCAAGAAAGGCATTCGCAGCGTACTTAGTTAACTCGGCGCCTTCGACGGACGTGATGACAAACGGCGTTTCGATTAAATACAGGGGCCGGTAAAGTTCCCGCATCACCTCGGTCGCTTGCTCGTCGCCGCTGCCAATCACGACGCGATCGGGGCGCATAAAGTCGCTGATCGCGGCGCCTTCGCGCAAGAACTCTGGATTGGAAACGACGCTGAATGGCACCGGCGATGGCAGATTGTTTTTGATTAGTTCCGTCAATCGCTTGCCAGTTCCCACGGGGACAGTGGATTTCATCGCAACGACTTTGTAACTGCGAATGTTCCTGGCTACGTCAATGGCTGCCTTATTGACGAAGCTGAGATCGGCGGAGCCATCGGTCTTTGGTGGCGTACCGACCGCGAGAAACACGACAGAAGCAGGTTCGACGGCTGAATAGAGATCCGTAGTGAATCTCAGTCGTCCCGCGTGAAGATTTTTTTGGATGAGTGGCTCGAGACCCGGTTCGTAAATGGGAGCCTGGCCGCGGTTTAGTTGGGCGATTTTGTCAGCATCGACGTCAACACACGCAACGTCAACGCCGAATTCTGCGAAACATGCTCCGGTGACAAGCCCTACGTAACCAGAGCCAATTACGGCGATGTGCATTCAGGAATATTGTTTGATCAAAAGATACGGGTCACGCGCATTTAGCGCGTGACCCGCAGTTTACACTCAAGTGCCGCACACTCGGGCACGCCACCAGCAGGATTGTTCGCGTCCTCTATCTTGTCGGACTGATTACGGTAACGTCTCCGTCGAAACTCAGATCGTTGTTCTCTGAGGATCCGGCCAGAATCGCCGCCGCGATCGCACCACCAGCAGCGAGTAACAAAGCTGCCAAGGCGCCGCCACCAATACCAGGCATGCCGGGCCGTGCTAGACGGGTGCAGCGTGTGCCGGGTTGAGGTGTTCCCGCAGTTTCAGTCGTTCCAGCAGCGACAGTCGTCGTCTTGCCAGCGGCTCGCAGCTCAACCAAGCCAGCCTGAGCAGCGACTCTCATATCTCCACACTCGACATCGACCATAAAGCTCGCCGCCTGACTTGCGTCGGCAACAGCCGCGCCGTCTTTGGTGGTGACGATGGCCGACGTGCCGGCCAATGTCGAAACCTGCAGACGACCAGCGTCCAGGTTTCCTGAAATGCTGGCGTCGGTAAAGCTGAGCCTAACGCTCGTGTTCGGCAATAATTCTACGCGACCAAGTTTTCCGAGGCTCACAACCGCGCTACTGTTAGCCGCAGTCGCAATGACGCTGTCGGAAAATACTGTCGCACCCGAAATCGCCGCTTGACCGTTAACGGTGACTTGGCCGGAAACCGAAAGTTCTCCGGAGTTCTTCTGTGCGCCGGGTTTCGCCAGCGCTACCATCGAGTAGACGCTGAGGACGGCTACTGTGACCGCAAATGCAATCGACTTGCGGCTCCAATTTCTGCTAATCATCATTTCCTCCCGTAGAAGTGACAAGATACCTTAGAAAACGCGCTGCTGACTCTTTTACATTCCGAGTCGCTATCGCTTGAGTTCTGTTGAAGAAAGCTTTTTCGTGGCGTAATAAAACCACTGAATCAGTGGCTTTTGTACACGAAATCCAACCCCCCTGTCAACAGGCAATTCGTTGAAAACTCTAAAACTTAGCCCAGAATTACTAGGTTCGGCGCACGATATCACGGCCTATAGGTGCTGTAAAGGGCTTTTTGGCCTCGCGGTGTCAAGATTGTGTGTCCTCGCCCTCCAGGTCAGCGGCTAGGCAAAAACCAGAAACGGCAAGATCAGAAGACGAGCCGATCAGCGCGGGCTGGTGCGCCGCGGACGCGTCGAGATGTCGCCGACTCGTTGGCCTTTAGCAGCTGAAGGCTCCGGGGATGACGAACTCATTGGCCCCTCCGTGGTGTTTCCGGATTCAATCAAGGCCGCTTGCTCGTAAGGGTCGAGCCGCGCGAAGACATAAAAGACCTCTCCTGAAGTTACCGGTCCCAGGTAGCGAAACGTATTCTTTACAACTTGACTGACGCGGAGCGTGCGCGGGCTCGGCGGATCTTCAAACAGAATTCGCATCTCGTCCGCAGCGACTGCTTCGAGTTCCGGCACATAGTCGTTGCCGGATTTCGTCACCAAACGGATGGCCATCTGCCGCAACGCACGAATACGATTTGAATTGCGCCGGTAGTAGTCCGTGGAAATTTCGTGCCGACTCGCCCGGTCGTCAACGACTTCCTGTTCATTACGCAAGTAACCGAGGTAGGCTTGCACGACGGGCCCGAACTGGGACTGATCCACCCGCTGTGATTGCGCAACTCCACCTGCCATTGCCAGCGCGAGAACCAACAACACGATTCGCGTTAAGTTACCCATTGATGTCCACCCCCACTGATCGAGCCGTTCGACTGGAACGCGTATGCGTTACTTTAGCTCAGGGAACTTTGGTAAGCCAGTTTCGTTTGCGACCGCGATTATACGCTCGTGCAAAATCCACCAATATTGCACCCATAATTTGGCGGTGTTACATTTCGATTTCACATGGAAAGCGATGAGACTCCCCGGAAGCACCGCGTCGCACTCGGCGTGACCGGCGGAATAGCTGCTTATAAGGCGATTGAAGTCCTTCGCGGCCTTCAACGCGCCGGCTGCGAGGTCCGCGTGGCCATGACCAGGCACGCTTGCGAATTCATCCAGCCCCTGACTTTTCGTTCACTCTCAGGGTCTTACGTCCTGGTTGACGACTACGCTCCGGATAATCCGGATCCCATCGCCCACATAACATTCTCTCAAACCGTGGATCTGCTCATCGTAGCCCCGGCAACAGCCAACATCCTGGCGAAGTTCGCGAACGGTGTAGCCGACGACTTCCTGACGTCCACCTACCTGGCGTGCACAGCGCCGGTACTCGTCGCGCCGGCGATGAACACCACGATGTTGGAGCACCCCGCGACACAACGAAATATCGAGAAGCTCCGTGCCGACGGCGTGCGGATCATTGAACCTGATCAAGGCGAAATGGCCTGCGGCACAATCGGTCCCGGGCGTCTGAGCGAACCGGAGAGAATCGTAGCGGTGGCGTTGGACATGCTTCAGACTTCGAGGCGCTCCGGCGATTTGGCGGGAGAGCGCATCCTGATCACGGCCGGCGCCACTCGCGAACCAATCGACCCGGTGCGCTTCATTTCAAATCGATCATCCGGTCGAATGGGATACGCAATTGCAAAAGCAGCGCACGCTCGTGGAGCCGAAGTGACGGTCGTTTCCGGCGTCACCAGCGTCGCTGCCCCGGCAGGTGTGGGCGTCATCGAGACAACAACTGCGAATGAGATGCATCGCGCCGTAATCGAACGCGCCGGCGACGCGACCATCTTTATTGCCGCCGCGGCCGTGGCCGACTACGCGTCCGCTGACACGTCCGCTCAGAAGATGAAGAAGACGGCAGACACACTCGAGCTAAGTCTTCAACGCACTCCCGACATTTTGCGAGAGGTCGCCGGCGCTCGCCGCCAGGGCCAACTCATCATCGGCTTCGCTGCTGAAACTGAAAATCTTCTCGAGAACGCCTGGGAGAAACTAATCAGCAAGGATCTTGACGCGATCGTGGCCAACGACGTTTCAAAAGCCGGTGGCGGATTTGACTCTCCCAACAACGCTATCGCGATTCTATTTCGCGACCGGCCCGACACTGTAGAATTGCCGCTCATGCCGAAAGAAGACGCTGCGCATCGCATCCTTGATGAAGTTCTGAAATTGAGAGAAGGCCAAAGCAGCGCTCGCACTGCTGCGGCACAAAAAGAATGACATCCGATCAAACGAAAGAGTTGAGCGAACTGTTGAAGCAAACGCGAGAATACGCCCGCTACTTTGGCGAACTCGGCGCAGAAACGATAGGCGCAGAACCTACCACGCTGAAAGCCTCAGCCCCGCGTAAATCCGCTTTGGCAAACGCCGAAGAGCCACGCGAGATCGCCAAAGCGACGCCAAATGCCGCTCCGCCTGCAACAAAATCGACTCTGTTTGCCCGAACGAATCCAACCGCGGCGCGCGTCAGCGCTCCGCCACCTGACAGCCTCTTCGGCGAACTGGCCGCGCCCGGCCCGTCGTTGCCGGCGTCAACGGAAACTCTAGAAGACATCTGGCGCGACATTGGTGGCGACTGCGCCCGATGCGCGCTGTGCGCGGGGCGCACGCAGGTCGTGAACACGCACGGCAATCCAAAAGCGCGTTTGATGTTCGTCGGCGAAGCTCCTGGCGCTGATGAAGACGCCCAGGGCAAACCGTTTGTCGGCCGCGCCGGTCAGTTGCTGACAAAGATGATTGAAGCGATGGGCCTCAAGCGCGAAGAAGTGATCATCGGCAACGTCAATCGCTGCCGGCCGCCGGGCAACCGGCAACCGACGTTGGAAGAAGCTGCCATCTGCCGTCCGTTCTTATTCCGCGAAATCGCCGCCGTCCGTCCCGAAGTCATTGTCGTGATGGGCAATACCGCGCTCCGAAATCTGCTTGAAGTGAAGGCCGGAATCAGCAGCGTGCGCGGTCAGTTCCGGGACTATCAAGGCATCAAGGTCATGCCAACTTTCCATCCTGCTTATCTCCTGCGCGATCCTTCAAAGAAACGCGAGACGTGGGACGACCTAAAGAAGGTAATGGAATATCTCGACGGTAATTCCGACAAAGCGGCAAGCGGTTAAGGTGCGCTTTGAATCGTTTCGCTCCCGCGATAACCTGCCGCACAAATGTCTTTGCCCGCTCCAGCTCCGCAGGAAGAATCCGCTTCACAGTTCGCACAAGTAGCGCTCCCCGTCCATCTCCGGAAGCTGTTTACGTACCGCCTTCCCTCAACAATGCGGCAAACGGCGCGAGTTGGTTCGCGGGTTGTCGTGCGACTGGGAAACAAGCCGATGACGGGCTACATCGTCGCGCTCCTTCCGAAGCTCCGTGAAGGCACAAGCCTGATCGAATCTGAACTCAAGGAAGTTGAAGAGCTACTCGACGTCGAACCGTCGCTGACAGCGGAGGTGGTCGAGCTTGCGCGCTGGGTCGCTGAGTATTACGCAGCGCCTTTGGGCGAAGTCATGCGCGCGGCGCTTCCCGCCGGCATCAACACCTCAATCATGCAGGTCGTTTCGATAACACCGGAGGGTCGTGAAGCAATAGCGGCACTGAACGATGGATCGACCAAACAGAAAGCTCTTCAAATCCTCGCTGATGAAGGCGAAGCCGAAATCAACGCGTTCGGCCTGCGCATGGGCTCGGCGCGCATTCCGAAATGGCTGCGAGAGCTGGAGGCCGATGGCTTCATCGAGCGCGTGGATCGCACGCGCACCACTGCTACTCGCGCCAAACGACAGAAGTTGATTCGGCTGGTTCAAGATCGGTACGCAGGCGTCCCGTCTGCCGCCCGCGCTGATCAGAGACATGAGGAAAAATCGACAAATAAGCAGGCCGGACGCGCGCGTACCGAGCGGATAACTGACGCCCAACAACGGGCGATCGACACGCTTCGAACCCACAACAAGCAAATGCCGGCAAGCGAATTGATTGAGACCGCCGGTATCAGCCCTTCGGTCATCGCAACGCTGAAGAAAAAAGGCGTCGTTGAAGAGTTCGAGCAGGACATTCGTCGCGATCCACTCGCGCTCGCGGAACTTCCCGAAACTGAAGAGTTCAAACTGACAGCACGTCAGGAGGCGGCGTTCCGAACAATCGAGACCGCCATCAGCAACGGCGGCTTCTCACCCTTCCTGCTACACGGCGTCACCGGCAGCGGTAAAACTGAGGTTTACATTCGCGCGATGCGTGCGGCGCTGCACAGCGGTCGTGGCGCGATGATGCTCGTGCCCGAGATTTCGCTCACGCCAATTTTGTCGCGTCGGCTGCGCGCGCATTTCGGCGATCAGATCGCGATCTTTCATTCTTCGCTCTCACGCGGCGAACGTTTTGACGAATGGTCCCGACTGCGCACCGGCGAAGCGCGTGTGGTTCTCGGGACGCGCTCGGCTGTCTTCGCGCCGGTGAAGAATCTTGGACTGATTATCGTGGACGAAGAGCAGGACTCGTCATACCGGCAGGAAGAGTCTCCGTTCTACAACGCCCGCGACACCGCAATCGTGCGCGCTCAGCGAGAATCAGCCGCGGTTGTGCTGGGGTCGGCCACGCCTTCGCTGGAAACGTTTCACAATGCGCAGACCGGCAAATATCAATACCTCGAGTTGCCGGATCGAATCGGTGAACGCCGCCTGGCGACCGCTGAACTCGTTGACATGCGCGATGTCTTTGCGCGTCACAAGAAGCCGGTCGTCTTTTCCGATCAATTGCTCGAAGCGATTGAACAAACCCCCTCGAAGGGTGAACAGTCGATCATTCTGCTGAACCGTCGTGGCTACTCGAGCTTCATTCTCTGTCGCTCATGTGGCGAGTCGATCATGTGTCCCAATTGTGAAGTGACCCTGACTTTCCATCGCGGCGATCGGGTGCTTGTTTGTCACTACTGCAATCACCGCGAGCGCGCGCCGGCGCAGTGCCCGCAGTGCGAAAGCAAGTACATCTACTACGTCGGCGAAGGCACGGAGCAAATCGAAGAGCTTCTGCGAAAGCGTTTTCCGCGACTGCGGATCGGCCGCATCGATCGCGACACGAAATCTCGCCGGCGCGAATTTGAGCAAACGCTGCTCGATTTTGAAAAAGGCAAGCTGGATATGCTTGTAGGAACGCAAATGCTGGCGAAGGGACACGATTTTCCGAACGTCACTTTCGTCGGGGTAATTTCGGTCGATGCAGGATTAGCCTTGCCCGACTTTCGCGCTGCCGAACGAACCTTTCAGTTGATAACTCAGGTCGCCGGCCGCGCGGGGCGTGGCGATCGGCCCGGGCGCGTTTTTATCCAGACTTATCATCCGCATCATTACGCTCTGAAGCACGCGGTCGCGCAGGATTACGTCGGCTTCTATAACGAAGAAATCCGGCACCGCCGCAACCATCAGTATCCACCCTTCGTGGCTCTCGCGTTGCTGCTCACGCGGCACAAAGACGCGAATCGTGCTTACGAATTGGCCGGAGCAGCGAAAAAGGCTTTGATTGAAGCTGATGCTAGCCGCACGTGTCGCGTGCTCGGCCCGGCGCCGGCGCCACTAGCACGACTTCGCGCAGAGTTTCGTTTTCACGTACTCGTCAAATCGCGCAGCCGCAAACAAATGCGCGCCGTGATCGACCTGGCTCTTAAAGCTCTTGAGGACGCCGGTCACGATCTGCGGCATGTGAGTTTGGAAATTGATCCGATTAGCATGATGTAGTCCGGCGAGTCGTTTCTTATTCACACCGCGCTTTAGCGCGGTGACTGAACCGCAAAGGACAGGTCGAAACCGTTCAAAACGGTTTCCTGTTTCAACTTCCGCCCTGTAGACAGGAGTTGGGCCATGGCAAACGAGAATCATCTGAAAGCAATACGCAAAGGGGGAGAATTCTGGAACGGCTGGCGAAAGACAAATTCCAAGATCAAGGCAGCCTTCGCCGAAGAGCTCATGCCCGACTTCGCCGGCGCAGACCTCAATGAGACGAATCTATTGGGGGCAGACCTCAGCGGCGCAAACCTAAATGGGGCAAGTCTCAAAAGGGCAAATCTTATCGATGCCGACCTCAGCGCGGCAGATCTGCGTGAGGCAGACCTTAGCGGGGCGGATCTCAGCAGGGCAAAGCTGAACCACGCGGATCTCAGCAGGGCAGACCTCAGCGCGGCTGATCTAACAGGGGCGGATCTCCGCGGGGCAGTCTTGTGCGAGGCACTGCTCACCAGGGCGAGCCTCAGCGGCTCAAAAGTCAGCGGGACGGACTTGACTCGGGCCATAGTTGGCTGGACCGGATTCGGAAATACAGACCTTAGCACCACCAAGGGACTGAAAGCTGTAACTCACCGAGGTCCTTCAACGATTGGTGTTGATACTTTATATCAGTCACACGGTCACATCCCGGAATCCTTTCTTTGGGGCGCTGGCTTGCCCGAAGAGTTCATTACACAAATACCTGCACTTGTTGCGAGTGTACGACCGATCCAATTTCACTCATGCTTTATCAGCTACAGCCATCGCGATGAAGAATTTGCCAAGCGATTATACTCAGCGATGCGTAGCGAGAATCTCCGGGTATGGTATGCCCCTGAGGAAATGGAGGGGGGCAAAAAGCTTCACGAGCAAATCTTCCACGCCATTCAGGTCCATGAAAGGCTACTCTTGGTTCTCTCCGAGGACAGCATGAAGAGTGAATGGGTTATGACGGAACTGCGCCGCGCCAAGAAAGCGGAACGTGACGAAAACCGCCGCAAGCTGTTCCCACTTAGGTTAGTTGACTTTGAAGCGATTCGGAATTGGGAATGTTTCGACCCCGACAGCGGGAAGGATCTTGCCGTCGAGGTGCGCGAGTATTACATCCCTGACCTCTCGAATTGGAAAGACCACGATCAATTCCAAGCAGAGTTCACGAAATTGCTACGTGCTCTCAGATCTGAGGAGAAGTAACGGGAGCATATCAAAGACTTTCCTTGTCCTCTTCGTCCGTAGATATCACGACCCTAATCCGCTTGAGGGAATTGGATCTGGTTTGCTCCAAACCTCTCTGAATTTGGTAGTCCAAACATCGATCATCTAAACTCGCCGCCATGAAATTAGCCGACCTGGCTGCCCTGACTGGCGCCCAACATCAGTCGAATGATCAAGAAATTGAAATCACCGGCGCCGCTGGTCTCGATCAAGCTGAGTCGGGCCACGTGACGTTTCTCTCCAACCCGCGTTACACGCCAAAGATAGCTGCGACGGCCGCGTCAGCAATTTTCGTCGGCGAAGAGGTTGAAGTAACGCGCGCGGACCTCGCCGTGCTGCGCGCGAAAGATCCTTATCTGGCTTTTACTCGCGCGCTGATAGCCTTTCATCCACGGCCCGCGGCTGAATCCGCGATTCACGATTCAGCGGTGATTGATGAGACAGCGACCATCGGCGCGGCATGCTTTGTCGGGCCGAACGCCGTCGTCGGCAAGAACTCCCACATCGGAGATGGAGTGCGCATTCATGCGAACGCGACGATTTACGACAACGTTAGCGTTGGCGATGAGTGCGAAATTCATTCGGGCGTCGCCATTCGCGAGAACACGATCATCGGCAGACGCGTCATCATTCATAACAACGCGGTGATCGGCTGCGACGGTTTCGGGTTCGCTAAAGATGAAGAGCGACACTGGCTCAAGATTCCGCAGGTCGGTCGCGTGGTGATCGAAGACGATGTGGAAATTGGCGCCGGCACAACCATCGACAAATCATCGACTGACGAGACCCGCATCAAACGCGGCGCGAAAATCGACAACCTGGTGCAGATTGGTCACTCATGCACAGTCGGCGAAGACAGTTTGCTGTGCGCGCAAGTTGGGCTGGCAGGAAGTTCAGTCATCGGCAATCGAGTGATTCTCGCGGGGCAGGCCGGCGTTGCCGGGCATAACACCATTGGCGACGACGTCGTGCTCACCGCCAAGAGCGCTACGAGTCACGACGTGCCGCCGGGCAAAATGATTTCCGGAATTCCGGCTTTCGACAATCGTGATTGGCTAAGATCGATTGCTGCGTTCAGACGCCTGGGAGAGATGGTAAGAACACTTAGAGGTCTGGAAAAGCGCGTTGAGGAAATCGAGAGGTCAAGTAAAGAACAGTGACCGACGCCCGTTGCTTACCGCCCACCCGCTCACCGCTCACTGCCCACTGATTACTGCCCACTGATTACTGCCCACCGCCCACTGCCCACTGATTACTGCCCACCGCTCACTGCCCACTGCCCACTGATTACGTCACCGCCCCGCCATCGACGATCACAACTTCGCCGTTCATATACGAATTACGATCGCTGCACATGAACACCGCGAACTCAGCAAGCTCTATCGGCTTGCCCAGACGCCCGACCCAGAATTCGTGCATTTGCAGCCAGCGCTCCGGCAAAGCGCTTGCCAGATCAGTATCGAAGATTCCAGCCGCAATCGCATTGACCTTGATTCCAAACGTCGCCGCCTCGCGCGACAGACACTTGGTGAACCCAATCATGGCAGCCTTTGAAGTTGCGTAATGCACAGCAGTTGGGAGCGCGCGAATCGCACCGATTGAAGTGATGTTGAGAATCGCGCCGGCCCGCTGGCGAATCATCTGCTTGTACATGGGTTTGGTGACGGCAAACAGGCTGCCCACGTTTGTGCCGATCACTTCATCCCACGCGCGGTCGGTAGTCGTGGCGAAATTATCCCCGCGATTGATCGCCGCGTTGTTCACGAGAATGTCCATTCCGCCCCATTCCTGAACCAGCTCGCGCGTCAAATGCTTCATGCCGAACCGGTCGGTGACTGAGACTTTGAATGATTTCGCTTTACGTCCGAGCGATTCAATAACTCCTTTAATCTCCTCCGCCAAGTCGTCGCGCGAGTTATAGCTGAATGCGACGTCCGCGCCTTCGCGCGCGAACACCTCGCACAGCGCGGCGCCAATGCCGCGCGTGCCACCGGTAATGAATGCTCGTTTTCCTTCGAGTAGAAGACTCATGCTGACCATTGTGGCACAGACTTCAGTCTGTGATCATTTTGCGATGAAACCACAGACTGAAGTCTGTGCCACTTAATTGTCTCAAGTTGTTCGGATTGTGAAACGACGGGATTAAACCGCGAACGGAGCGCGACAGTCAAGAAGGGGGTAGCGCAAGATGCTATCTTGCGCCGCAAGTTATCAACTTGCGGTACACGCCAGAGGCGTGCATACCATCAGGCTGCGCGTTCGGTGAGCACCTCAGCATTCGCAGTCGCCTGCTCAGGAATCAACGAAACGATCTCTTCAACAATTCGCTTGGTCGCATTGGGAATCGCGAGCGTGATCGTGGCCGCGCGCAGCGACGCGTAGTGCTTCGAATCATCAATCATACGACGAATCACGGGCACCACATCCGACGGGTTCTGCAACATTACGGCGGCGCCGCTCTTAGCGACCATCGCAGCCGTCCCTGCTTCCTGCGGCATCGGTTCAGTAGTCGAATCGGCAATGATTGGAACCCGGCACGACAAAGCTTCAAACGTGGTGAGACCGCCGAGTTTTGAAATCATCACGTTCGCAGCCCGCATCAGCTTTTCGACTTCGTCTGAGTATCCGATGACCTTCACGGGGAACTTTGCTTCGGAAGCGATTAGCTCGGCTTCGCCGCGGAGTTCTTCGTTTCGGCCGGCGAGAAAGATCGCCTGCACGTCGAGTTCCCCGCGCACGAGTTCGCGGAAGATGAGCGGGATGTTGCCGCCGCCTTCCCACCCGGCGTTCACAAAAACGGTGAATTTGTCCGGGTTCAGACCTAAAGCAATGCGCGCCGTTTGCGCGGCCTGCTCGCCGGGAAAATCAAACTTCGGATGCACTGGCATGCCGGAAATCTTGATCCGGTGGGGCGAGATCCCGTAATCGATCAACTGCCGGCGCGCTTCATCGGTGGCGACGAGATAAAGCGTCACGTCATCGCACGCCCAACCCTTCCAAAATCCGTAGTAGGGATCGGTGACGACTGTGACCAGCGGAATGCGATGCGCCAACCCAAGTTCCTTCAACACACGCGCAAACATGTGCTGCGTCAGCGGATGCACGCTCACCACGACGTGCGGACACCACTTCTCAAACTGGCTTGCTACGTATCCGACGGTGCGTTTGTAGAAAAACTCACGCGTATCCGGACGAATCCGATTGATCAACCAGTAGTAATACTTCATCCAGCCCTGCCGGTTACGAAGCAGCCAGTTGTAAACACCGACTAACTTGGCCGCCAGATGATGGGATTCTTCGACAGCGCGAATCGTGCGAATCGCGTACGACTCGCCGTGCACGAACGACTGAATGCCGGCGACAATCGCCGCCGCCGCCGAGCGATGACCGCCACCGGTGTCGGACGAAAGGATGAGAATTTTGGGATTGGTTGGAATCAAGTTACTTAGTGGCACAGACTTCAGTCTGTGTTCCTTTTCTCAACTAATCACAGACTGAAGTCTGTGCCACTTAGTCGTCTACACATTCACGGCAATTCCGTCAGGCTGCTCGGCGGCACCACGTTTCTCCAGTTCCCTGCTCGCCTTTTTCATCTCGCGCTCGATCTTCTTGATCTGGATCAAGTGCTTCGGATTGAAAGGCAACGACGGGTAATAGCAGTTCGACTCATGCGTGCAGAAGCAGCCGTCGGCGGCTTGTTTACGACGCGCCTTCATCGCTTCGGACAGCCACAGTCCCTGAAAGTTCCAGTCGTGATCGCGGAGGTTTCCAATCGGCGCAAGGTTCTCGCACGATGACAGAGTGCCTTCATCGTAAATCACGGCGCCCGCAGTTCCGGCATAGCAGGTTAGTTGCGCCTGCTGGGTCTCCTGCGTCTTCGTAATCAAGCCGTGCATGTAAATGTCGATCGCGGCTTTGAAGTAACCGGCTTTGCCGCCGTAATTGTTCTTGATGGCGGCGTGACGCGAGTCGTCGTCAATCATCTGCGCGAGCTTTGCATAGCGCGACTTATCGATGTCGAGTTCGATTGGATCGGCTGAGGGCGGCCGGATGTAATTGAAGTTGACCTTGTCCGGCTTCAGATCGTGCTTGAGGAATTCGTACCACTCGAAGATCGTGTCCTGATTCGAATGCATGAAGCAGGTGCAGGTTTGCAGGTCGAGCTTCGGGTACTGCTTTTTCATCGCCTTCAGCTCGCGCGCAGTTTCAATCGCAATCTGCCACGAGCCGGGCTTCTGACGAATCTTGTCGTGCTGCTGCTCCAAACCGTCGATGCCCATCGCGACGGTGACGTTCAGGTTCGGGCACTCTTCCAGGATACGCGTGACGTCGGGAAAGATTCGCTTCTGAATCTGTCCATTCGACATCAGGTAAACCGATTCCAGATTGTTGTGACGATAGAACGAGCTGACGATCTCGGGCAGGTCTTTGCGCGTGAAAGGCTCGCCGCCGGCGAGAATCAAGACGCCGAGATTGCCGCCCAGCGTCTGCGCGATACGATCAATCTCTTGCGCCTTCATCTGGAGTTTCTTGCGCGGCCGATCGTCCAGTTCATCCGTGAAGAAACAATGCGTGCAACGCATGTCGCACACCGACGTGACCAGAATGTTCAGCAAGACCGGCGCGAACGGTTGGCCCGTCGCCAGCTTTGCGTAACGCTTAAGTAATTCGCGAGTTGTGTAGTCCAATTCTTTAGCTTCCCCATCTCCTCATTCGATACGCCGCCGCCAGCGCACTCGTGCACGCTTTACTGATACGTTAACACAGCAGATGTGTCAAACGAGCCGCAAGTCTTGTCAGGAGCATCGCTCTTTTGATGCGGAAATTGGCTTGGCGGTAATCAAGAATGTTGCCGAATCCAGAACTGAAACGGACGATTTGACTGGCGGCTGTCCGTTTGATGAGCCAGCCGCCAGGAGATGAGGTGGTTTTGCTGCCTTAGTACACCACTCTGATTCCCGCCGACAGCTTGTTCAGGTACTCGAAATTCGGAGCCAGTCGACCATTTTCGTAGCCAACACTAAATGTGTAGTGTTTGGAGGGATCAAACGCGAAGTCCAAGGTAGCTTTGCCCCGAGGATGAAAACCGCGCAACTGGCGTAATTCGACGCCGGAATCAGTCGTGAACCCTATCGTCTCGCGCGCGGCTAAGTGAACCCAGGACTCCTCCAAATTTAGAGACGTCGGCAGGCCGAAGGTATTCCACTCTATCGTGGCGACAAAGCCCACGTAACTTCGGAAAATCTTGTGGCGCGGAACGAATACACTCTTACCCTTCTTGCTAACGGTCTCGTTATTAACATGCCCGCCGAAATCGAAGGCCATGTACGGCACGAGTCTCCAGCCAGAGTTCAAGACAATTTGACTCGAGATCGGTTTCCCATAACTGTCCTCCAAAAGCTGGCGCTTCCTGGCAATTGTCCCGAGCCATCGGTGAAAGTTGAGATCAAATCGAACGGCTCCGAGCAGATTCTTCCGTTTGAAATTGCGGTCAAACTCGGCTTTAGGTCCGACTGTGAACTCGACATCCGAAGGCTTGTACCACGGCGTTGCTTGCCAGGTGTCCCATCCGGTTACACGTCGCCCGGCTCTGTCCTTCACTTGGGTGGTCGCAAGTACCGGTGGGCCGCCGCCAGGCAATTCGGCTTTGAACACATCCTCGAGAAAAACGTTTCGAAAGTTCAGCGGCGCAAAGACCACGGAATTACTGGATTTGGTTGAGCGCAAACCGATATCCACCGTCAATTTCGGCTCCCAAAGCCAATTCGTGTCGCCGACCTGATGCACCCGCTTCGGGACAAAGGTCGTGGTCAGATCAAACACGGCCTTCTGCCGGGCGGCGGCGACCGTCGCCAGACTCATATCAATTCGCCGGTCTTCAGGCTTTTTAGGCGGCGGCGCCAATTCCACTTTCCCTTCAGCGCGAACATTGTTTCCGGCACTGTCCTTGATCCCTCCGTCAATGACCAGCACATGTGTTTGACCCTCTACTAGCTTTCGATCGAGGTGCAATTCATAGACGCCCCGATGCGGTGTATTGGTCGCCGTAAAGAGTTCCTGATCCGGAGTTACAACTCCGTCCTTAAGTCGAAAGAACATCCGCTTGACCGTCAACGGGGATGCCAACGTCACTGGATTCGTGGTGATAAGGGTCAATTCATCCAGTTGATCGTAAGCGTTTGCTCCCTTGCCGATCGTTGCCACAGTGGCAGCGGCAGTAGGCGCGGGCGCGTTTGCCATTGAAGTGCTGAAACGGATCGTAACCGCGCTCGTGTCCGGGAAGTACTTGTCGATTCGCAGAACGAAAGTCTGGTTTGGGGGAAGGGTGGAGTTCAGCCCGATGGTGAGACGTTTGCATGAGTTGCCTTCGCAGCCCAACCCAAGTTGACTCAACAGTCCCGAGCGGTCAGCACTAACTTCGCCGGGACGATCCGCCGGCTCGATTTCATGAAGTTGGTAGTTTTCTCTGCGTACAGCTTCTCGCTGCGAAAATGCCGCCGGCAGACTTTGACCACCCGGCGCATCAATCTTTATTTCGCGCCGGTTTTCCGAAACCGCGAGGGTGGGTTTAGTTTGTGCGCTCGTCGGGCAACAGAAATATGAAAGGACAAGCATCGCTGCGACGCCTAATAAGAATCTATATCGCATAGTTTCCTCCGGTTCAAAAGATGGAAGTCTCTGACGTCTCAGAAAGAAGAGGATTCCCGATCGCAAATCAGGCGCACGGATCGACCCAGTCCCGCAGATTCTGCACTGTCTGAACGAAGCCTCCGGCGACGAAATGACCTGCCTCGAGGTCGGTCGCGACCTGACAACGGCCCAGGAGCTGGTCCCTTCGAATCTCGCCAATCAATCTTACGATGCCGTGTGGCTCGTAGGCCGGGCTCATGGGATGCCTGATCGCCCATACATTTCGAAGGGGGTCGGAAGGCTGATAACCGCCCTCCTCAATTTCAACCCATCTATCAATCACACGTCCAACCGCAATATCCGATGCTTCTGACATCTTTTCGCCTCCTTATGACTGGTTCGAAATGGGAAACACATGATTAGGCCACACGCTATCAATTCAATATGCGTTTTATGGCAATTTCATTTCAATCCGAGTGTGAAGTTTCCTGAAAATAGTCATGACGAACAAGAAGTTCGTGCGGGTAGAGTCTCAACCTATTTAAGTTTGCGAGATTAAGAGCTTTCCGGTGGACAAAACCCTTGGTTGCCAAATTCTCGATGTGAATTCCAGAACCGGAATGAGCGGGAAAATCAACGCTCGTTTTCCAGCTCGTTCGTCCGGCCGACGCGTAGTTTGCGTTCGAGGATGTTTGTTGTTCGATCCGTAACACTGTGCGGCGCCGAAAGTGGACCGAACACCTCGGCCTCGTCGTCATGCTGCGACGCGAACGCCGGCGCTGGCGCAAACGACGGTTCCGCAGGCTCGCCAATTCGCAAGGGCGTTTCCGGCGCCACAATCTCATCAGGCCGGTGACGTCGAATCGTTAGCCCGGCGATGATGTGTCCGAAGCCGGCGAACGTCGGCAGCAAGCCGATAACCCAGGCGATTCGCAAGAGTGAGTCGAAATCAAACGGCCTTCCTTCGAAGTCAGCCGGCGGAAATTTGCCGAGCAACGCGTGTGAGACAAAATACAAAACGATAGAGAGACCGATCCCCGTGAAGAAACTAATCGAGCCGCTCACGAGGTGTTTTTCACGACGCTGCTCCGCGGTCTTTTCCTTGCGCTTGAAGCCCAATGGCTTACTGTGATTAAGATGCCAGTCACGATGATCTTCGGCGGTGTGCGCGATCTCCTGCTTGACCTTTTCCATGGCGCGCGCCACTTCATCGCTGACCTTTTCGATCTTCAGATTCGCGACCAGGTCCTTGATTTTCGAAGGCACGCTGTCGCTGCGCGCGATCGCCTCACTGAGCGTGACAGCTTTGCCAATCACACGCAGGTTCGCGCCACAGGTGCGGCAGAATTTCAGATCCGCCGGAGATTCGGTTCCACATTGAGGACAGAACATGTTTCGTTCCCACTATTTCCGTACATTCTACGCTCATTCGTGCGAAGAGGTTCAGACAAAACAAATGCCGCGAGTTTCCCCGCGGCATTCAGTTGAAGAGATCAACAGTTCGGCGAAGTCAACGCAGAGTCTTAACCGACTTCGCGCGTTCGCCATCCGTCGCCATAACCCCGAGCAAAGCCCTGCCGGTAGACCTCACCGTAATTCCCAAAGCCCGCCTCATCGTAGTAGTGCGATCGTTCGGGCTTGTAGGTCCGGTGGTTCTTGGCGTCACCCTGCCCGACTTTAACTCCGTCTTTGTAGCCTCGATTGAAAGCTTCTTCCGGCTCGTCAAAGACGTATCGCGAATAGCGGAAGCGATCCAGCCGATCGGCCCGTCGCCACGGATTCCAGAACGGCCGATGAATCGGTCGTCTCACGATAATCACACGACGGCGTTGCTGTGCCTGGACTGTTGCGCTCGCTAAAGTCGCGATTCCGCCGAACAAAGTCATTCCAAGTATTAGGGCAGTTAATAGACGTCTAAATCTTGATTTCATGATTAACCTCCTTGCTACTTATTTAGACGCTCAACCGCACGCTGGAGTTCTTACATCAAGTTCGCGAGCATAAAAGTTCGCATAAGAAACCCTTACAAACCGATTGTATTTACTTCGTTCGTAAGCCTCATCTAAGCTTCGTGGGGGCTACCTCGCTCGACTCGACGGCCTTACAATCGCTCTAATGAGTTCACGCCTTCCCACCATCTTCTTTGGACATGGCAATCCGCTGAATGCGATTCAACGCAACGCATACACCGCAGGCTGGGCGGGACTCGGCCAAGCGATTCAAAAACCGAAAGCTGTCTTGTGCGTCTCAGCGCATTGGTACATTCCCGCGACGGCGGTGACTGCGATGCCACGGCCGCGCACGATTCATGATTTCGGCGGCTTCCCGCGACAGCTTTACGAGGTTCAATATCCGGCAGCCGGCAGCGCCGCGCTTGCTCATCGCGTCGAGCAATTGCTCGCGCCAAGTTCCGTCGCGATGGATCAAGGCTGGAGACTCGATCACGGCACGTGGTCTGTTCTCTGTCACGTCTTTCCGCAAGCAGACATTCCCGTCGTGCAACTCAGCATCGACGAAACTCAGCCACCGGAATTTCATTACGAACTCGGACAGCGTCTGGCGCCGTTGCGTGACGAAGGCGTGCTCGTTATCGGGAGCGGTAATCTGGTTCACAACCTGCACACCTATGCCTGGGGGCGTCACGATGTCGAACCTTTCGATTGGGCTGTGCGATTCGAAACGCGCGCTCGAGAACTAATCATGAGCGGCAACTTTGCGCCACTCGTTGATTACGAATCGCTCGGCCGCGATGCGCTGCTTTCAGTGCCGACACCTGATCACTACTTGCCTCTGCTCTACGTGCTCGGCGCAGCTCAACCTGAAGACTCAATAACCTTTCCTGTCGAAGGCTTCGACGGCGGATCGGTCTCAATGCTCTCCGTGAGGTTCGGATAAAAAGGAAGTTCGGGGTAAAAAAAGAGGAGGCGGCCGCTGACATTCAGCGATCCGCCTCGGAGTTAAGGACGAGAGATAGTCACTTACCAGGGGAACGGGAACCGATTGTTGGTATTACGCCCTCGGTTGTAACCGCCATACTGTCGAAAGCCCTGGTCATATCCACGCAGGAATCCCTGGCGATAAGCCTGCTGGTACTGGTAGCTGTTGCCATAACGACCGTAGCCACCATTATCGCCGTGCCCGTTTTTGTAGAAATGCGACCGCTGCGGATTGTAGCTCTGACCCCGCTGCGCATCGCGCGAGCCGGTGTAAACGCCGTCCTGCAAGCCTTGGTTCACCGCTGCCTGGCTAATGTTGCCGTAGCCGGTATTGCCGCGATAACGCCAGTCATCGTCGTTCCGATTGCGGTTGCGACGCCGCCATTCCTCGTTACGCATACGTGCCCGGTCGCGCTGCATTTCTCGCTCCTGTTGACGCCGATAATCGCGATCTCGCTGGCCAGTAGCATTTGGCCACCACTGTGCCTGAACTGCTGAACTCGAAACGAATCCGATGCTGATTACAAACAACAATGCCGCCAGGACTCTCCCGATTGTTTGACTGAAATAATGTGCCTTCATTTGATAGAAACCTCCGCGATTGACTTTGGCAATTGCCATGCCGATTGACTGACAATAAGTGTGGCTTCGAGTTTCACGCGATTTTTGTTGTGCACGATAACGTTCAGCACGATATCGGGTGAGCAGCGTGCAGGTAATTGACGATATCCGACAAAATGGGAGCGCAGCCGTCTCGTTTGCAATCTTGCGGAACGCTTAATCGAATTGTCGGTATCCATCATAAAAAAAGGCCCAGCTGCGCGCGAGGCCTTTTCCCTTGTTTCATCCCGTTGACGAACTACTTCACCTGAACACAGGCTACCGGCCTCGGTTCGAAGTGCGAAAAATTCGCGCCGACTCCGATTGGTTGATCCGAGGTGACTCTGACGCTGAATGACGTATTCGTGACACCGTCCCATGTCGGGCTCTGGGTTCCCGGGGACAGCCAGCTCTCAACCCGAGTAGCTCCCGCTGCTAATGGCGTCGTGGTTGCGCCTGCGTTGCCCGGATAGAAGTTCCCGGGCAATCCTGGAATTGGCGCGGCAGCCAGGTTATTTCCATCCTTATCCAGAATGTTTACGGCCACCAAGGCAGTCGATCCGCTCCCATTGAAAACGTAGACGCCGGAAAAGTGACCCGGACCCTGATTCGCATGATGCGCGGGCGTGCAAACCCAAATGAACGGCGGCCCACCAGACGCAGGCCCCGGAGGACCCGTTGGGCCGGTTGGACCCGTTGGCCCGGTGGGGCCGGTCGGTCCCGTGGGGCCCGTTGGACCGGTGGGGCCGGTTGGACCCGTGGGACCCGTTGGACCCGTTGGGCCCGTCGGTCCAGTTGGGCCGGTCGGTCCCGGCGGACCTTCTTCATTCCAACTGACGCGCGTTTCGTTATTGTGGCAGGCGGTGCTTGCGTCCACTAACCGCATCATTCCATTACCCGAGTTGATGCAAGCTTCGAGCACACCGGCAGTGGTCGTCGTCGCCAGCTTCGCAATCGGCACCGCCAAAACCAGCAGAGCGATACCAGCCAAGCCGCCGACTATGCTACGTCTCACCAATTTCGTAGTCATCTGTCCTCCTTTTGGGGGGGCCAAGGGGCCGCCTTTGAATGGAAAGTTTGGGAAAGCCTTGTTGGGGGGAACGCGACTCTATCGGCGAGGGCAGGAAGGTGTCAATGAATTATTAGGCTGAATTGAGGCCCTGGATGGTGTGTGCTAATTTTCGATTGACCGTCGCCTTTCGAATGAACCTGTAAGTCAGGAGGAACCAGCTAATGAACTACCCGAAAAATAGACTGCTGGTCGTTGTCGCGTTGAGTATGACAGTGGTAGGCGTTTCATCATTGGTTGAATACCGTATGAAAGCTCAGACGACCCTGGAGTGGATTACGCTTGGCTGGAATGAAAAATCAATGCCCGATAGCTACACTGCCCAGGTCAAGGACGGCAAGATAGTCGCGATGAACGCTGTTAAGAAAGACGGTGCGCGTACCGCCCTCAGACAGCAAAGCAAATCGACCTGCGCGACGAGCTGCCCGGCGGGACAGCAGCTATCATGCTGGGAGGACCAGGAACAGATGATGAGCATGTGCGCGTGCTTCGGCGGCGGTACCGGCAGGATAAACGCCGTCATGGACCGTGTGATAGATGCTCACGCGCGCTAGAGATCGGCTGGCAAGACACGGACCGGCGAACGGGCGTCCTGGGCATCAGCGACTCTTGATAGTTGACCGGATCCGAAGTTATCGGGACTGATTCGCGTTCAGTTTAGGCTGCCGCGCTCTTGATCAGCGTCGCATTCAATTTGATCTCAGTACCCGCGAGCGCCTGCGACACGGGACAGTTCTTCTTGGCGCCTTCGGCAAACTCAAGGAACGCCTGCTCATGAATGCCCGGCACTTCGGCTTCAGTGGTGAGCTCTATCGTCGTGATCTTGAATCCTTCGCCAACCTTCTCGAGACTGACGCTCGCATTCGTGCTGATGCGCGTCGGATTGTGACCGGCCTTCGTCAGGCCAGCAGCCAGGGCCATCGAAAAGCATCCGGCATGCGCCGCGCCGATTAACTCTTCGGGATTCGTGCCCGTGCCTTCTTCAAATCGCGACGAAAAGGAATACTGACCTTCGAATGCTCCGCTACCGAGTTTTACTTTGCCGCTCCCTTCTTTGAGCGTGCCCGTCCAAACTGCGCTTGCTGTGCGTTTCGCCATGTTCTTTCTCCCTTAGATCGAGTTTTGTAGAGATTGTAGCACCTCCAAAAAGCGTTATTCTTTTACTCCCAACCGGATTGCGTTTTCCCTTGCAAATACTTCCCGAAAGTTGTAAACGGACGTTGTCGTATCCGAGAACGTGACTCCTGCAACTCACAACTTCAACTTTTCCGCGCAAGGAGACAACTCACATGGCAGCTAAAAAAACAGCAAAAAAGAAAACGACTGGTGGTGCTAGCAAGACAAAAGCAGTGACCGGTAAGTGTGGTTCCTGGAAAGCTTGGCTAAACACGATGCCGCCAGGAACTCCGACCTTGCACGTGACCGGTAAATGCGTCTTCCGGAAACATGGGTACAAGGTGACGCTAAAAAAGGCGGTGCCGCAAGGAATAAATCCGGCAATTCTGCTCCTTCGTAAAGTGGTAACGCCGCCCAGCGGACCAGTCATCCAGACGCCGCAAACTGTTGCTGTAAAATACTCGCTCAAAACCAAAACGAAATACACGCACGTGACGATTCTGCCCGATGGCGTCACCGTCAAAGTCAAGATAGTCACTTAGGTAATATCGAGCGATAGCGGTTGAGTTTGTTGAGCTACGCCACCCGTTATAGCTCTACTTAAAATCAAAAAGCCCCCGGCGGATAAATCACGCCGGAGGCTTGGTGAGAGCGGTAGGCCGCTACTTAGTAGCTCGCGCCGCCGCTGTAACGCTGCGTGCGATTTTCGCGCGGCTTGGCCTCATTGACCTTAAGCGGGCGCCCGCCGAACTCGGTGCCGTTGAATTTCTCAACTGCCGCCGTGCCTTCTTCTTTGGTCTGCATTTCGACAAACCCGAAGCCGCGTGAGCGACCGGTTTCGCGATCTTCAATCAACGAGACGCTTTCGACTGTGCCCGCTTCCGCGAACAGTGTTTTCAGATCGTCGCCCGTCGTTTCGAACGCGAGATTACCAACATATAGTTTCATAGACATTTTTTCTTTACCTTTTCCCCTGTGGGACCAACAGAAGCTACCAAAGCTTCCCAATTTGCCAAGGTGTACACGAACCAGAAGAGAGAAGCCTTGGCTTTCTAACTGGGATGAGCTGTGGAATTCAGTTGAACTGGAAAAGTGACCAGAGGATCTGAGAGCAGAGTAAGCTCGAACTATGTTCGACTACGACCCTACGCTAATAGTAGGTATATGTCAAAGGCAGGATATGTCTGGGTAGTGTCCTGGTTTCAGAATCTCTGTGGGGCTCTGTGCAACTCCGTGGCTCTGTGGTGAATTTGTCTTTAAGAACCAAACCACAGACACACCGAGAACCGGACTCGGAAATTGAAAGGAGAACTTCAAATGAGTCAAAAGAACGAACCTTTGTTCCGTATCTTAAAAGTGGCTGTGTCGTTGGTACTGGCCGTGGCCGTGCTTGCGGTTGTCAGGACGAGAGGACAAGAAGAAGCCAATGCGAGAACTAACGCAGCGCCCGAACAGTGGGAATATTTGGCCGTCGCCGGCCCGAGCACAACCAACCTAACTCCGACGAACAACCCGCGCATGCGTAAGGAGCCAAACGTGCCGTTTGCTCGCGAGGCATTTGTCCTCGAACAACATCTGGACAAGCTCGGCGCCAACGGTTGGGAATTGGTTTCGGTCGCCGGCCCGGCAACGGATCCGGCATATTATTTCAAGCGTCGGAAATAGATTCGGAACACGTGAGGAGGGGTGTGATTATCCGCTACGCGGACAACTGACCGTAGCCCAGGCTTTCAAGCCTGGGTTGACGTGAATATTAGTAATGAGAGCCCGCTTTGGCGGCCGACAGATTCTTGCCTTTCGCATTGCGTGGATTTACCATCGCGTCATGTCCCAAGCATTACCAATTCCGCCGCCCGGGTTCGATGCTCTCTCCATCGATGACAAGATCGATTACGTGCAGTCGCTCTGGGATCGCATTGCTGCTCGACCCGAACACGTTCCCGTTCCTGGTTGGCATCGAGAAATAATCAGCGAAAGATTAGCTGCGCATCGAGACGGCCAGGACGAAGGCAAAACGTGGGAAGAAGTCGAACGAGAAATCACCACTGAATTAGCTCATCGAACTAAATAATGAAGAGACGCACCTTCGTCCGCCCGGAGGCGTAAGAGATATGACCGTGTGTTAAAGACTCAGCGTGTGACGCCAGGCTCCATCAATGTGCGTCATATCTGAAATCGTTCCCAGCCTTCGATCGACTTCACTCTCGCGCACGGTTGCCAAGTTATCAGTCATCACAACCGAGTCCATCAGGATGCCTGCTTCTTTGCCTTCTGCTGAATTCAGCAACAACGTGACTCGACTAGGATGTCCAGCACGCGACATATTGCTGGTGATCATTCCGATGATTGTCTGCGGTAACCCGCTGGCGAGATTGTCGGCTTGAATTACAAGGGCGGGACGACGTTTCGCGGTTCGGAGATTTGAATCAGGATAGAGAACGAGCACTACGTCGCCGCGCTTATAGGGCATCGTAGGCTCCCATTTCAGGTCGCTCCCAATCTTCTGCGAACATTGCTAAACGTGCGCGTAGGTTGGCCGCGTCGGACTCGTCAATGCCGCGCTCGGCAAGATCGACTGAGCCTTCGGGCACAAACGTCACGATCACGCGCGCCTCGTCAACATCTTCGGGAGTTTCCAGCAACTCAATCTTGCCGTGCTTGTAGATGCCTTCGAAGGATTTCGGATTCGTGGCCATGGGATTCTTTATAGCACCGGAGAACGAGCCTTGCCAACGAATTCATCGCTTGGAAGCTTCACGCGCACTGCGAAAGGCTTCGCCGGAATCGATTCCTTCCACTCTCCCGCTGTGAAGTTCTTCAAGCCGCCGCTCAACCTCAGCAAACCACAATTCTTCTGTGCCCGTTTCAACTTCATCGTCAAGCGTTGAGACAAGTCGTCGCGCGAGCTGCACACGATCTCTCAGCGGGAGTTTCATCGCATCAGCGGTGAGTTGATCAAGATTGGAACTCATGACGTGAGGATAGCAGAAGTGTCTAACATTGATAAGGTTCTTACTGACTCCTGACCCCCGGCTCCTGCTTCGCAATCCCTGCGTGTTGTCAGCCGTCCGTTTCACGGACTAACGCGAAGGCATTGCCGGCTCAGCCCTTCACAAACTTGAGCGCCACTCCATTCATGCAATAGCGCAACCCGGTGGGCTTTGGTCCGTCATCAAACAAATGTCCCAGATGACCGTCGCACTGCGCGCACAAAACTTCCGTGCGCGTCATGCCCAGGCTCTTATCAACTTCTTCGATCACGTTCTCTTTCTTGATCGGCGCCCAGAAACTCGGCCAGCCCGTACCCGAATCAAACTTTTGCTCCGAACTGAACAACGGCAGCCCGCATCCCGCGCATTCGAACGTGCCCTTGTCGTGAAGGTCGGTGTAAGGACTCGTGCCGGCGTACTCAGTCCCCTTCTGCCGCAGGACGTTGTACTGCTCCGGCGTTAATTGCGCTTTCCACTCAGCATCTGTCTTGATCACTTTCTTGATTCCTTTTGATTTTGATTTGTCTTGAATACTTGAATTTGGACTATTGGATGCCGCGTCGCCCTCGGGTGCCACACCCGCTATCGGCGATCCAGGGCTTACCCTTTCCCCGTTTACAAACCCAGACTCGTTGCGTTGGGCCCAACTCGGCAGCCGTGTTAACAAAGCCACCCCACCAACCGCAACTGAAGATGAAATAAAAAAACGTCTATTCATAGCTCTCTACCCTCACGATGATATCGACTACACCCAAATTACGTAAGTCGAGGACAGATCGGATTTCTGAGGCGAACGGCTGGGAGCACTTTTTGGAGTGCGGTGGCAAGCGCAGCGCGACACCGCTTTGGATCGCCACAAGATCTTAAGGCTAATTTAAAGCGCCGTCGCCGCTCCGCTCTGCCGGCGCACTCCAAATTCGGGGCATTAGCCCGACCGTTAGCAAAGGGCGTGTCAGTACCGGGAGCGGTAGCGACCGGGTAGTGTGGGAACCACCTGCGTTAGCGGGTGGGTCATCACGTGAAGGCGTGAAACAAAATAGCCTGGGGTAAGCGCCGTTTCGGCGCGCCCCAGGAATCAGGTCTTTCGCGGCATTCTGATTCCCAACATTAACACGTCATTGAATACGCGATCTAAGTCTGACGTTTGGAGTTGGTAGACGTCCATCCCCGGGAAACCAAAATGCTTGATAAGAAGATTAGGGGTTCTAAAGCCAAAGTACGAAGGGCTATCGCGACGCCAGGGCTCATTTCCATTCATGAACTCCGCGTATCTGATCGTGGAGTCGGACAAACCAGCTTCCCGATATAACTTCAGTCGCGCTTCTCCGTATATCAATGCCATCACTGTTACCTCCATGGCTGACCAGAGCGCTGACGGAATATCGTCTAGTTGCCCGGTGAGAATGAGATTCGCACTCAGACCGCCTTCAACGCCAATATAGCCAGCGGCGAGCAACCTGTTTTGTGGATGCTTGCCCGAAACACCCCCGAAGATCTCAACGTGAAGTGTGCGACCGTTTGACAGCACATAGTCTCGCTTCAGTGTTCCTTCGCCGAGAATCTGGATGGGATACGTTGCCTCGTGTTCATTTATTGCCGCTATGACTTCATCGAAGCGGGCGAGCATCCGAAGCCCTGATTGCTTTATCTCCTCCTGTCTCGCTTGCTTGCGTTCCATTTCCTTCTCGCGTGCGAGCGCATTCGCCGTGCGATTCTGCTCGTCGCGAAAACGCTCATTTGCTTGATTCTGGACTGCGGCGAGTAAGTGAGAATTCAACTGCACTGCGCTCGCGGCAACGGCCTGCTTCAAAGTTAGGTCGGAGATCACTTCATCCCAGTTAGGCCTATTGCCAGCGGACTTGTCGACCATGCGCAACAACAACTTTGCCAAGTTTAATGGAACGTCGGCGCGTTTCGATCGAACATCCGGACACGGCGTCGTCAAGTGAACCTCGCGCCACCTGTCCGCGTCATACGGTTGAGAAACAAACTGCATCAGAGGATGTTCAAGCGTTAACAATTGGTAGAAAACAAGGCCAACAGAATAGACATCGATCTTGAAGGTGTTCTTCTCTTGTCGCCAGACTTCTGGAGCCTTGTACCAGAACATCTGGATACCTTTGAACGTTTCAGCGCGCGTGTATTCCGAAGCGATTCGAGCAAGCCCGAAATCGGCCAGCTTAGGTACAGGTGTAGCACCACCGTTGTCAATTAGGATGTTGTCGGGTTTGATATCGCGATGGATCATGTGCTCGTTCACAGCCTGGGCTCCCATCGCGATACTGCGCATAAGCGAAAGAGCTTCTTCAAAAGTGAATTGGCTTGATTTACTACGCTTAGCGTCAACTAGGTTTTGAAGATTTCCGCCCGCAATAAATTCCATGATCAGATAGGGCCCTAGCGAGGCGTCGGATCCAGCATCCACATGCAGCACGCGGACAACGTTCGGATGATCGACTTTAAGCATTTCGACTTTTGTTTCATTCAAGACGGTTCTCACGGCTAATGCCTGCGGGTCGTTTAGCTTGTTAGGCGGAACCATCTTCACAGCGACATAGGCATTCGATTCGACGCCCGTAGCTTTGAAGACTTCGCCGAAGGCACCGTTTCCCAATCGACTTTTTAGTTCGAAGGCTTCTCCGTTTGGTCCTGTAATCCGTCTTCCTATTCTTTTTCTTGCCATGCTTCTCTCCCTATTTTGATCTTCAAAACAAAAACCGCCGCGATTCCTCGCGACGGCCGAGTTGGTTTTGAAGGCTTGGGCTGCTTTGAGCGGAAGTCTGGAAAACTAGCTGGTCAGTGATTCGCGAGGTGAGTTCTCGCCTAGTTCGAAAACTGCTGAACGACGGAAACTAAACTACCCTTGCTCACTTGTTGAAATCTTCTTCTCTGATCCTCTCCTAATAATCGATATATCTTGCCCGCCCGCTACCGCAGGCGGTTCTGACTTCACCCGGTCGCTACCGCTCCCGGTACTGACACGCCCTCCCACACGGTCGGGCTACTGCGCCAATGCGGGCAGGATGCCCGCGCTGCCAGCTACTTACACTTGCTGTACCCACAATCCCGACAGAAATCGCAGCCGCTCGCGTGCTCTAGTTGGCCGTGGCATTCGGGGCAGGTGCTGATCATCGTGGACATGATCGCGCCGACCACGTGACGGGTGTCAGGCGTCGGGTGTTGGGTGTCGGCTGAACCAACCGCAGAGGAATGAAGAGGCAGTCCAGAGGACTGCGTACCGAAGGACGACTGAGTCTTCAGAGCCCGCGCTGAATCGGGATGGCCCTTCAAGCGCCGGTTGGTGATCATGAGGCATTCGGCGACGGCTTGTTCCGGTGAGGTCAGCAGGCGTTCGTTGAACCAGACGGCGTGCGTGCCGGTCACCTTATTTAGGCTATAAGCGACTTCCGCTGCGTCGAATCCGCCACGCAGCATCTTGGAAGCCAGCATGCCTACACCGCCACTGATGGGACCCGTGGCAAACACTTCCTGAATCATCTCGTCGTCGTGATTGACCGTGACGTAGAGGTTCTGTCCATCGAACGGAATGCGCCAGGTCGCGCCGCGAAGTTCGCGCGGCCGCTCGAGCCGAATCGCTCCTTGCTTGCGCGCCGCTGCTTCCGCTTCCGCCAAACGACGCGCGGCAGCTTCGTTTTCAGATTCAGTGCGGCCTTCAGTCAGAACCGAAGAGTCTTGTGACTGGAGGTTGGAGACTGGCGTCGGCTCAATAATCGTTGTCGTGGTGACGACGGTCGGCGTCTCGCTCTTCGTTTCAGTCTTCATCGAAGTCAGCACCTGATTCTCGCGCGAGCCGTCGCGGTAATAACTCACGGCTTTGCAACCGAGCTGTCGCGCCAAACGATAGAGATGATCGACTGACTCGATAGTGTCGTTCACTGCGCCGTTGCAGGTCTTCGATACGCTGTTATCGACGTTGCGTTGCGCAGCGGCGAGCACATGGACGTGCTGCTCTGCACTGATCGACATCGCGGAAATGAAATAGCCGGGCAGCTCGTGCTCGTGCTCAACCACGTGCGCGGCGGCGGCATCGATCGAAGCCTGATCGGTTTGATCTACATCCATGCCAAGCGCTTGCGCAGCGAGGGTATGAACGTACGTGCGCGTGCCGAGAGTGTCCTTTCGCACGTACGCCCAGGAGAAGTTAGGTTCAACACCCGACGACGTCTCTGCAACCAGGGAAATCGTGCCCGTAGGAGCAATCGTCGTAACTTCATAGTTGCGCGGGGTGAGCGGAACTTCGCGTGAGATGCCAATGTCGTTGTAAAGGAAGTTCGCGTAAGCGTCGCGATTCGCTTCGAGCTCAGGGAAAACACCACGTTCGGCGCCGAGACGCAAGGATTCAGCCCAGGCTTCCTTTCTAATAAATCCCATTACCTCATCCATTAGATCGATTGAGGCGGGTGAGCCGTAAGTAATCTTCAGATTTAAACAGAGATCGGCAAAGCCCATGATGCCCAGGCCCACCGGGCGCGTGCGCTTCACGACGTCGTTGATTTCCGGAAGCGGCCAGGCGCACGTGTCAATCACGTTATCGAGGAAACGCGTCGTCCAATGCGTGACTTCGGCGAGCCGGTCCCAATCCACTCGGTTTTCGCGATTGTAGAACTTGTTCACGTCGATCGAGCCGAGGTTGCACGAATTCGCAAAGTGCAGAAACTGCTCGCCGCAGGGATTGCTCGCCATGATCGGTCCCATCGAATTCATCATGTGATTGTGGCGATTCACTTCGTCGATGAAAGCGATGCCCGGTTCGGCGTACTTGTGGGCGCTGGAAATGATTCGATTCCAGATGTCCGGCGCATAAACGAACCCCGGCGCCGGCGGCTCTTCAATCAAAGCGTCGGAAAGATCGGCAGTCTCAAATGAGTCTTTGTCGCGGAACGTGACGGTCGAGCCGTCGGGCCGGCGATAGACGACATAGTTGCGGCCCGTGACCGGATCGAATACCGGATCGTTCCATGTCTCGCCGCCAAACTCGAGTTGATACCACTCGTTCTTATCAACCGCTTCAAGAAATTTGTCGGTAACGTTGACTGAGATGTTGAAGTTCGTCAGCGAGTGCTGATCGTTCTTCGCGTGAATGAAACGCAGCACGTCGGGATGCGTGACGCGCATCATGCCCATGTTCGCGCCGCGACGGACGCCACCCTGCTTCACCGTGTCGGTCGTCGTATTGAAGATGTTCATGAACGACACGGGACCACTGGCGACGCCGTGTGTGGTGCTGACCATCGAGCCGCTGGGACGAAGCTTCTCAAAAGTGAAGCCGGTGCCGCCGCCAGTCTGATGAATGATCGCGGCGTCAGTCGCCGTCTTCATAATGCCGGCGATCGAATCGGGCACGTCGAGGACAAAGCACGCGGCGAGCTGTCCGTTCGGCTTGCCCGCGTTGACGAGGCACGGCGTGTTCGGCACGAACTCGCGCGCCATCATGATGTCCGACATCGTGTTGTAGAACAGATCGCGTTCAGCGGGATCGGTCTCGGCGACAGATACGTGCGCGACGACGCGGGCCACGATGTCGCCCCATTCTTCGATTGAGTTTCCTTTGGCGTCTTTCAGCGAGTAACGTTTGCCAACCACCTTCCGCGCATTCAAACCCTGCGGCTGAATCGCGCGGCGAAGAGTGGTACGCATGCCTCCGGCATGCAGCACGCCGGAGGCGTGCGAACCGTTCGACGGGAGGATTTCGTTTTCCGACACTTTTTCCATCTTCGCGCCACTCGCTGATTTCATTTCTATTTTACCTTTCTCGCGCGGGGAACCGCACGCGAGCCTGAGTTCGAGGAATAAAACGCCACCGACGATGCAGATCGCCGTCCAAAAAAGATTCGATTTTTTGCAGGTACTACGGTCGGTTTGCGAAGTTAAAAATCCCTGCGGAGTTGGGTTCGGGACCCTTTCCGCCGCCGCCGCCAGCCGTCACAACCGAAGCAGGACGGACTATACTCCTGAGTTTTCAGGATGTCAATATGTTGTGGTGACTTTTTTTTTCAACACGATAGAGTGGGTTTTCTGAGGGAATACTTGAGGGTTAAGTGGCCGCAAATCAGGCGATTAAGAGCACTCGTGAGCGTGTTCCGCGGCGAGGTTAGCGAACGTGAGGTGAACGCTTCGGCTCTGAGTACCCCGGTCCGATAGGACCGGAATATTTATAGCAACAAACGTCTAAAGAAATGTCATCGCGAAACGAGACTAAGTTAGTCTCGCTTCACGATGAGCGAACCACAAATTTGCGATTGGTTCTCTAAATATTTCGCGCCTAGCGGCGCTAGCAATGCGTGCCTACGCCCTCCCTAACGGTCGGGCTACTGCCTTGAGCCGCCAGAGAGGAGCAGGTCCAGTTCGCGGTTTTGATTGTCGAGCATGCCGAAAGTGTCCGCAGTTTCTTCCAGCATTTGACGGGTCATCGCAATCGAATCGCTGAGCTGTTCGAAGTGCAAGGCCGAAACGCGCTCAGGCGTGGGCAACGTCACCACCTGATCATTGACCAGTCCGAAGAAGTTCTCGATTGACTGCAGTTGCCCTTCAACGAGGCGAACTGAACGCTCGAGATCGTTAAAGGCCGCCACGCGCCGCTTGAGAATTTCTGCGTTGGCTTGCTGGATGCGTTTCTGCCGATCGTCGGTGGCGGTTTGGATGGCGTGCTCAGCTTGCTTCAGCTGGTTCTGAACGGCCTGACGATTGATTGAGCGAAGGTGATGCCTCCGGCGGCGATAAACGTCGAGCAAATCCACGAAGTCTTCCCAGCGTTGATCGAGCGTTTCCAGGTTGGAAGGAATCTCTTTGCTGTTGGTGAACTTACGGTAATTCGAATAGATTTGGTTTTTCATCCACCGCAGGTACTCGACCGCCTCGCGCTCGCGCGGGTCAAGTGCCTTGATAAGCTGTTCCCGTTGGGCTTCGCGCAGCTTATGCTGCCGCTGCTTCTCGCGACGCTCAATATAACGGCGGTAGAAAGGACTGGCTGGCACTACTGTTAAATAAACCGCTTCGCCGCCCAGACCCATCAATAAAGGCGTGACATCCCCGAAAAAGGCGGCCGCGACGGCGAACCCTGCCATGCCCCAGAAATTGAGGGGCTCCTTGAACGCCTCTTTAACGTATCGGAAATCGATCTTCGACAAGTCCATCTATCGTACGAGATTCCGTTGGCACTAGTTCTGAAACTTGCGCCCTCCCTCACGGTCGGGCTTCTGCCAGTCACGTTTGGATGCTCGGAAACGGCTTAGGGCTGACGGCTGGTTTCACCCTGTGCGGGCAAGGCCTGCGGCGAGCCTGTCTCAGTTCCGGCGGGCAGCAAACCCATCTCCTTCTTGTAGGAGAGCAGCTTGTCCTGCAACTGCATGTCCATTGCCTCGCGCTCGATTTCCTGCATTTGAGTATCGACCGAGGATGTGCCCAACTGCATCTTGGCTTCGGCTGCAGCCGCACGGCGGTCAATCTTGTCCCGCATCTCGTCGAATGTCCCGGCGTCGTCCCCAAGTTGGAAGGACGCCATCGTCTGCGCCAACTGCTCCTGCAGCTTTGCCTGCTTGGATTGATTGATCAGCTGCATCGCTTCGGCGGTGCGCCGTTGCATCTGGAGCATGTAATTGTCGCGGGCCTTCAGCGCCTGCTTCGAAGCGAGTTGCGCGTGTTCATGCTGATGGACGGTTTTCTGCAAATCGACCTGCGCCTGCTGCAGCTGTCCGATGTAGGCGGTGGCGATATCATCGCGGCTCATCTTGATCGACGCCTTAATCTTCGAATCAAGATCGACCACCTGCGCCTCCAGCCGCTCCTTGTTCTTCGCGAGCAGCTTTTCGGTCGCCATGACCTGGGCAACGGAATTATTCAGATCGGGAATGCGATCCCGCATGTCACGGATTGTCTGCTGGAGAATGAGTTCCGGATCCTCAGTCCTCTCGATCGCGCCGCCAAACAGCGCGCGCATTGAACGTTTTAGTCTCGTCCACAGTCCCATGTTTTCATCCTCCAGAGGGTCAGATTTGCCGGTTTAACTTCACGAGTCACGCAATAGCGCCTTGGGTTGTACGTTATAGGCGCGCAAACGGTTGCAGTCCGGCCGATTTTCGCGGTGAGTATAACAGACAGTGAGCAGGGGGCAGTAAGCGCTGAGTAGTTAACCGCCGGCTGCCACGTTCGGGACTGCCGGCCGGCCGATGTCCCGGCGATAGTGCATCCCGCCCCAGTGAATATCCTCCACGGCGGCGTAGCAGCGGGACAGGGCGGCGTCGAGCGTTTCGCCGGTTGCCGTCAACCCAAGCACGCGCCCACCCGCCGTCAGCCATTCGCCATTTGATCCGCGGGACGTAGCGGCATGAAAGACTTTCACGTTCTCGTGTTGCGCAGCACGGTCGAGACCTTCAATCGCCGTTCCTGTTTCCGGTTTGCCCGGATAACCCCGCGCCGCCAAAACCACGCATGCTGACGAGTCGTTCGACCATTGCACTTCGAGCTCGCCGAGACGCTGATCGACGATCCCCTCGAAAATGGTCGCGAGATCAGTTTGAAGCCTTATGAGAATCGCTTGCGTCTCTGGATCGCCAAAGCGCACGTTGTATTCCAACACCCGCGGTCCGTCACTCGTCAGCATCAGGCCGATGAAGAGAATTCCACGGAAAAGAAAACCATCCTCGCGCGCGCCGCGCAGAGTCGGGTCGACTATTTCACGGACGACTGTTTTCAAAGTGTGGTGATCGATCACACTTGGGTCGGTGATCGAGCCCATGCCGCCGGTGTTCGGTCCGGTATCGCCTTCACCGACGCGCTTGTGATCGCGCGCGGCCGGCATCAAGCGAAAGTCCTTGCCGTCGGAAAACAGAAGGACTGAGGCTTCCGGACCGGTCAGTGCTTCTTCAATGAGGATGCGCTCTGCCGCTGAACCCAGCGCGACAAGATTAGTCAGGGCCTTTTCCGCTTCATCGCGCGAGCGGGCGACAACGACTCCTTTTCCCGCAGCCAATCCGTCGGCCTTCACGACGACGGGTGAACTTTCATCGCCTAACTCGCCGCTTCTCAGAATCTCGATCGCCTCGTTCACGGAAGCTGCAACGCGATAGCGCGCGGTTGGTATTCCATGACGCTGCATGAAGTCCTTTGCAAACACTTTACTGGTTTCCAGTTGCGCCGCTTCCCTGCTGGGACCGACGATCCGCAGTCCGCGACGCTCGAATTCATCGACGACGCCTTCGGCGAGAGACACTTCCGGCCCGACCATCGTCAATTCGATCCGCTCGCGTTGCGCAAAATCAGCAAGCGCGCCAACGTCCGTCACACCAATCGCAACGCATTGAGCAATTTCGGCGATCCCTGCGTTGCCGGGCGCACAAAAGACTTCCGTGGGCCGCGTGCTCGTCTTTTTAAGAGCCCAAACCAGCGTGTGCTCGCGCCCGCCTGAGCCGATAACCAGAATCCTCATTCTTCTCTTCTCACTGAACGAATTTAGTCGATGATTTTCGCCGCAAAAACGCTTGACAGCATTGCGCCTTAGTTATAAGTTTCACGCGCTGTGGCCGTCAGTTTTTGAGTGCTCGCCCCGTTATTCAAACCTGACAGCATTCAATCTAGTCTTTCTCGGCCTCCTCGTCAGTTAAGTGATCCATTCGTGCGCACCCGCTCCTGCCGGTCGCCGCGTTGATCCATGTGAGGAGGAGACAGTATGTCAGACAGCGAAGTCCTCGCAACCAGCGACGCCCAGTCGTCTGAGTTTCACGATGAGAACCTCAAGTGCGTCGACTGTGGTGAGAGCTTTCTGTGGACTGCCGGCGAACAAATATTTTTTCACGATAAGGGACTGAAGAACCCGCCCAAGCGTTGCAAGGTTTGCAAGCAGGCAAAGAACGAGCGACTGGCGGCTGTCTCTGCGTCACACACATCCGGTGTGCGGCAGCGGATCGAAGTCACCGTAGTCTGCGCTCAATGCGGGCAACAAACGACAGTTCCCTTCTATCCTTCACAAGGACGTCCAGTCTATTGCCGCGCATGTTTCCTGGCCGGTAAGGCTTTCAGCGCCAACGCTTGAAACACGAGTTTAGTGTTCGAGGTGATAGGGCACGTTCGTCACTACAATTCCTTTCTTAAAAAGCAGAGCGCCTTTCAGGAACAGAGTGTTCTGATTGTGCAGCAGGTTCTGCCACCACTTGGCGGGAACGAATTCCGGAAGCACGATGGTAACCACGCCTTTCTTGGTGCGTTTGACCCGATCGACGTAGTTCAAGAGAGGTCTGGCAAGCGAGCGGTATGGCGAAGCTACGACCACCAGGTTGACGCCTGAGCCCCACTGTTGCCACTTTTCGCGCAGCTTTTTCGCTGCCTCGTCATCCAGGTTCACATAAACAGCCGTGACGTGATGGGGCGCGATCGACTTTGCGTACTCAAGCGCCTCAATCACACCGCGATGAATTCCCGAGATGGGCACGATCACTTCATGGTGAATCGGACGAAGCTGACTGAGACCTTCGGTTGAAAGTTGCTCTGCGACTTCAATGTAATGACGATGAATTCGCTTGAACATGAAAACCATCAGAGGAATCAAGACAACCACGATCCATGCGCCGTGCGTGAACTTCGTAACAAGGAAAACAGTGAGCACGAGGAAGGTCGAGATGGCGCCCACACCGTTTATCGCAAGATACTTTCGCCAATGCGATTTCTTTTCCAGTGCGGCCACCTCGGCGAGGGTTTTTGGCTCTTCGCCCGCTTTGGTCAACCGGCTTGCGTCGAGTTTCCCAGTCAGCATTACTTCTGTCGATCGCTTTTTCTCGATCTGCGCGCCGCTGCCGATATTGCCGCTCGCCACTGCGGCACGCATCGTCTTAAGCTGCTTTCCTTCTCGCAACCAATGTATGACCATGCCCGACTGTGACAATGTGAAGCCAAGAAACACGCCCACGGCATACAAGGGAATCAATCGGCTGGTGTCCGCGCCAAACGCCCAGACGAGCGTGCCGGAAAAGACTGCAAGCACGACGATACCGTTAGAAAAGACGAGACGGTCTCCGAGATTGGCGAGTTGGCGCGGCAGAAAGCGGTCCTTTGCGAGCAACGAGGCCAGGCGAGGAAAGCCGGAGAACGATGTATTGGCGGCCAGAATGAGGATTCCCGCGGTAGTTGCCTGCACCACGTAATAGAACCATCCAACGGGCCCGGTGAAAACAGCGCGAGCAATTTGCGAAATAACGGTTTCACGGTGCTGCGGATGTACGCCGAAAAGGTAGGCGAGCACACTCGCGCCGATAAACATGGTCACGAGAAGAGCTGCCATCCATGTCAGGGTAATCGCAGCATTTTTCGACTCTGGCTGCTTAAACGCCTGGACCCCGTTTGAGATCGCCTCAATTCCAGTGAGCGCGGCGCAACCATTAGCGAAGGCGCCAAGTAACAGGAATAACCCCAACGGTTGCACGCCATAGCCCTCCGCGATCTTCATGTTCGCATCATCGGGGATGGGAGCAACGTCGGGACTTATGTAGTAACTGATCAGCCCATAACCAATCAGACCGAGGAAACTCACGATGAACGCATAGCTGGGCGCCGCGAAAAATGATCCAGCTTCGCGAACGCCGCGCAAGTTCGCCAGCATGATGAATGTTATAAAGAAAAAGCAGAGGGCTACTCGATGATCATGTAACCAGGCGAAACGAGTGCCCACCATCGCTGAAGTGATCGCTTCAACTCCCGCCGAGGTGGAAACTGAAACCGTAAGACAATAATCGATGAGCAGTGAAGCGCCGGCGATCAAGCCCGGCGTCGTGCCGAGATTCTCTTTGGCAACTATGAACGCTCCGCCTCCGGACGGGTATGCGCGAATCGTCTGCCGGTAACTAGTCGCAACAATGATCAGGAGTGCGCTAATCGCAATCGAAATGGGGATAACTTTTCCGAAAGAATCCTTCTGCGCGGCCATGTATGCCGCCGCAAGCACGAGAAGTATTTGTTCAGTGGCGTAGGCGGTAGATGAGAGGGCGTCTGACGCGAAGATCGCGAGCGCGATCTTCTTGGTGAGTCTCTCGTGTGTTAAGCGCGCTGTCTTGATCGGACTCCCGACCAACCAACGCTTAAATGAGGCCATTCGTCTCTAACCGTAGCGAACCCGCAATCGACTGAAGAGCGCAAAAATGCCACAGCGTGCAACTTCAAAAAGCGCCGACTGTGGCGTTGCTCACCTGCTGGTGGCTCGATGCTTCATTGTCCTTAGATAAAGCGGCCCGGGGGCTGATTATCCTGCGGTATGTTATGCCCTTTAAACTGAATGTCAACCACTGAAATGAGTTGTTGGTTTGAAGTGATTAGTCGCGCGAGATTTAAGAGGCCCTGAAAATAAAAGCGGGCGGGGCCCTCCCACAAGCCCCACCCTAAGGCCACGTGTCCTCACCCCACGCGACCACTTCGTCCACCGGGGAGGCGGACGCGCGATGATTATGCACAACTCACTCTTTCGATGCAACCCAAAGAATACGTTTTTTTCAAAACTTTTTTCGTCACTTAAGATGGCGTTATGGCATGACGCGTGAGTGGCCCAAAATCAAGACGTACCGCGCGGCAAAATGGATTCAATGCTGTGCAAAAGTACGATGACATTGTCCGTTTCACCATCCTGTCCACGCACTTTTAGGGCGACATAATCATTCGTAATATCTGCGATAATTCCTTCGTACACTCCGCCGGAAATCGTTTTGATGTCCACGGACTGACCACGGAACCTGATCAGAAGATTTTCAACGTGCTGATAGCCCATCTCCTTCACCTCACTTCGGTTGATTCATTCCATTCAACAAGCACCAGTCGATAACTGTCGGGATCAAGCACGCTGATAAACCTGCCACCCCAGCCTTCATCGCGTGGTGACGGAACCCGATTATCGACGGCAGATATTTTCGCGAAGAGCGCATCAACGTCCTCCACACCCAACACGAAGTGAACGCCGCGACCGCGCTTCAACATCGTCTCGAGTTGTTGGACTAAATTGATCTTCAAAGCGCGCGCGCGCACTGTGGCCATTGGCGGCTCAGCGTCAGAGTTGTGCGACTCCAAAACGAAACCAAGTTGATCTCGATAAAAAGACACAGACTCTTCGAGGTTGTTCACTTCCAGGAACAGCGCATCAAGACCTGTCACCATTGCTGCGGAGTGTCCGTCACACGGCGGTGAGAATCAAGTAAAGACCGTACACTGCGCCCGCGACGATCGCCCAGAACGCGAGTTCCTGGACCGCGCGAAAACGGCGGACGGGATGTGAAGCGCGCAACGACTCGCGCGCGTTCCTCACCGCCGCGTGGGCGATAAGAACGCCGAACAACATCACGCCCACCGCGAGGATTCCCAGCGGCCAAAGAAACCAAAGTCCATTGAATCGAACCAGCAGCAACAACATGAGGCCCGCCGCCAAACAGGCCAGCGCATTTAACGCCTGCCCATACACGCCAACTTCTCGCGCGGGCGGCGCCGTGTTGATATAGGGCGCGGCCGCGACCGGTCGGGTCCGCTGCTTGTCGTAATCCTTTCGCATCGCGGCATCGTGCAGCACAGCGTAGGCTTCGTTCAGCGCTTTCATTTCGTCTTCTGAGCCTCCGCGATCCGGATGTCGTCTGTGCGCCAGACGCCGATACAAAAGTTCGATGTCCCGGCGCGAAGCGCCAACTTCAGCGCCCAACACCTCGTAATAATTCTTCTTCGGATCGAATTGGCTCAACGGCTGGATTGTAGTTTCGCATTTCCACGTTTGGCAACGAATTCACTTACGACTGACACTGGCTCTCTGTTAATCTGAGCGGCAGGAGACCTAAATGGACGCACCGTTTGCGCCTGGCGATGATCTAATCTTTCAGCTCGAGAGTGGCTTCGGATTATTGCGAGTCATTGCCGTTGAAGAGCATGAGACGGTTCGCGTGTGGCATTTGATGGCTTATGAAGAATTCTTCGCCGATCCGGAAAGCGCGGAAGCTGCTTTGTTAAGTGCGTCATCGCTTCACGTGCGCCGCGCGCATATGGCGTTGACTGATCGCGCGTTCGAGCGGACGCCAGCGGCGAAGCTCGGCAATCGACCGGTGACAGAGACTGAACAAGCCGCTTATCAGAACTGGCGCGACAGCGACGGACACGTCTCTGATCGTTCGGCGCTCTTAATGCTGGGCATACGATGACAAATAGAATGACAATTGTTCGAAGTTGTCTGCGATCACAGCGCGCAACACGCGTTTTCTTCGCCGCGATAATTCTGGCTTGCTGTGCCACACTTGTTCCGGCACAGCGCCGCGAACGCCTGGTCACCAACTGGCGCCCGCTTCATTATGACGTCTCGCTGTCTTTCAACGATGCAATGACCGAGATTTCGTCGGCAAAGACCGAAGTCACGCTGCGGGTGCTGAAACCAAACGTCACGAAAATAGATTTTGATTTCGGCGAAATGCCGATCACTTCCGTCACACTTGCCGGCAAGCCAGCGCGTTACCAAAGGACGTCAAACACGCTGGACGTGATGCTGCCTGCCGCCGCGCGGAACGGCGCTGAATTGAAAATTGCGATTAGCTATCATGGCCGGCCGAAAGACGGGCTGGTTTTAGCGAATGATCGCGACGGCAAGCCTTCCGCAACTGGCGACAACTGGCCGGATCGCGTGCACCACTGGATCCCATCGCTGGATCATCCGTCGGCAAAGGCGGCTGTTTCGTTTAACGTGATGGCGCCCACACGTTATCACGTGATCGCGAATGGAAAACTCGCGATGGTCACTCGCAGCGGTGCGAGTTCTTTTTGGAAGTTTGATGAAGGAAAAGCGATTCCGCCGTACTGCATGATCGTGGCCGTTAACCAGGGCGCAATCATCGAATCACCCGACAAGAGCGTCACGAATCTCTTTTACAACGTGCCGCATCGCGACGCGGAATACGCGCCGAAAGGATTCTCGCCCGCCGCGCCGTCGCTCGCGTACTTCAGTCAAACGATCGCGCCCTATCCGTACGAGAAGCTGGCGCTGATCGTTGGCGCGACTCAGTTTGGCGGGATGGAAAACTCCAGCGCAATCGTCTTCGCCAGCACGATGTTCAATCTGCAACCAAACGAAAAGATGAGTGCGCGTTTCGACATCCCGCAGCGTCTCGAAAGCCTCGTCGCCCACGAAATTGCCCATCAGTGGTTCGGAGATTCGGTGACGCAATCAACCTGGGCCGACCTGTGGTTGAGTGAAGGTTTCGCAACGTACTTTGCCGCGCTGTTCATCGAGAAGCATGATGGGGAGGAGGCCTTTCGCGAGTACCTGCGTGATGCTGCGAAGGATTACTTTGCCTACGAGAAGAAGCGGAATGCGCCGATTCACGACACGGAAACCCAGAACTTAATGCAGCTGCTGAACCCGAACAATTACGAGAAGGGCGCCTGGGTTCTGCACATGTTGCGCAAGCGACTGGGCGATGAAGCATTCTTCCGCGGACTCCGCAACTTTTACAACGCCCATCGGGAAGGTAACGCAACCACCGAAGATTTGAGATCGGCCTTAGAAAAAAGTTCGGGCAAGAATCTCCGCCCGTTTTTCGCGCGCTGGATCTACGGCAGCGGCCATCCGGTTTACGAATGGTCTTCGCAAGCTACCGAAATGCGCAATCGCAATAACTCAGTCACGATCGTCTTGACGCAGACGCAAGCCGGTGCGCCATTCTCTGATCCAGTTCCGGTCACGATTACCAGCGAAGGCAAGACAACTTCTCTCACCCTCTCTCCGAAAGGCAAAGTCGCAACCGCGACAGTTCGGACCGGCAGAGTTCCTATCTCAATTCAGATTGATCCTGAAGACACGCTGCTCAAAGAACTCGTCACCGGTCAGATGGAAAAGTGAAGCCGGCCGCCTTCGTTCAGACGTCCATTTCTAAACAAAACAGGCGCCGCTCAAACAGGAACGGCGCCTGTTGAAATGCCGGGATTAACGGCCGGTTCAGAACCGAAACCGCAACCCAAGTTGAATCTGTCGCTCGCCGAGAAACGTGCGCGGCCCACCAAACGGCGTCGCGGCAGCGGGGTTGGTCAAGACAATCGCTGAAGAACTCGCAATGCCGTAACGGCCGGTGTTGACGGTCGCGAGGTTCGAACGGTTGAAGAGATTGAACGCTTCCGCGATGAAGCTCAGGTTGTACCGCTCGCCGAAACGGAGAGACTTCGTCACCCGCGTATCGAACACGTAAATACTAGGTGTGGTGAACGCATTACGCGCGGTGCCGGGGACCCGATCTGTCGCCGCATTACCGTCGCGATTTGCGTCGCCGGCAATCAAAGCGGAATAAGCAAATCCACTTTGGAGCGTGATGATGCCTGAGAACGTCCAGTGACTAAGCAGCGCGCTGGCGAACGCATTGTCTTCCGCGACTCGGCCAACCTCGTAAATAGGACTGAAGACAAGACGGTGACGGATATCAAGGTCGCTACGCGCCCAGTCCGCGTTAATATCCTGGTTGTTCATCAAGCCTTTGATATCGTCGGTGCCGACTACCACCATCGTCTGTTCCGGCTTGTTGTCCCTCGCGCTCGAGGCGGTGTACGCGGCGATGAACTGGAAATTGCGTACAAAGCGACGCTTCAACTCGACTGCTAGTCCGTTGTAACGCGAGTCTCCAGTACTCTCGAACAGAGTGATGCGTGTGAACGCGGCTATCGGTCGCGCTGCGGGATGGCGCAAAACCGTAAATGTCTGTCCCGCCGGATCGGTTACAACCGTCGCCACCGGTGCACCCAGGTTGATATCCCGTGCGCGCGAAAGATGCACACCGCGGAAATACATCCACGTCACGGATAGGCTTGTATTAGCCATCAGTTCGCGCTCGATGCCGAGCCGGCCTTGTTGGACGTACGGTTGCGCGTAATCTCGCGCAAACAGATAGAGACTCGGCGTCTGTGCTCCGGCCGCCGGTGGTGTCGTGAAGATTGCCGGATAGGTTGGGCACGGATTCGGAACGAGCGTGCAATTCAGTGTTACGCCGGTAACCTGAATTCCATTCTGTGAGTGCGATGTCCCCAGCATGATGGCCGGCGTGCGGCCAAAGAAAATTCCGTAACCGCCGCGTAACACAGTCTTCTCGTCAAAGGCATAACTGAAGCCGAATCGCGGCGAAAAGTTGTTGCCGTCGCGCACCGGCGTCGTCGTGCTCAGTCCCAGCGCTGCCAGCGTCGCATTCGGATTGTTCACCGTCGGGTCGGCCATTTTCTGGTAGTCATACCGCAGACCGAAATTGAGCGTCAGGTTCGGCGTAGCGCGCCAGTCATCCTGAACAAAGAATCCATAGTCGCTCATGTCCGGATTCGTCGTACCACCCGAAGTATTCGGCCCCGCAAAATTTTGTGTGTACGAAGCCGGGGTATTCGAGGCAAAAAGCGCATATGAGTTGAACGTATATTGCCCGGTGAACAGACCGGGGAAGAAGTTGAATATCCTGTCGAAGTTCAAGTCCGCCCCGAATTTCAAGCTGTGCGCGCCGCGCGTGTAACTAAGCGTGTCGATGAACTGCCAACGCTTAATTGTGGTTTCGCGCGGGCTGAAGTTGTTTCGTCCCAACTGCAAAAAGCCGCCGCCGGTTTGAATGCGCGCCTCGACTACGTCGCTATTAGCGGTGCCCGGCTCGCGGTCGCGGCCAAACTGGAAACGAAACTCGTTGACTACCCGGCTGCTAAGAGTCGAAGTCAACGAACCGGAGAATGTTGTGGTCTTTGCCACACTGTTGCCGGAGTGCTCTTCAACGCTGAGCGGGCCACCATTTTCGTTATTGTTGCCGGTGAAATTCTGCTGGTTGAATCGAAACACCAGTTGGTTTGAGTCATTCAACCGAATGTCTGTCTTCACCATGAACACGTTCTGATCGCGACCAATGTTGTAGGTTCCCATCTTCGGCGAAAGCAGCGCCTGGATCGCGGCCGATTGGGCGGCGAAATTCGGCGCGTCCACAACGTTTGGGATTGTCGAACGTTGACCGTCGAAAGCGCCGAAGAAGAAGGCCCGGTCGCGTTTGATCGGTCCGCCGAGCGTCCCACCGAACTGGTTGATCTGGGACTTGGGCCGCTTCGCTCCACGCGCCGTCAGAATAGGAGTGTTCGAATTCAGCGACTCATCGCGGAAGAATTCGAAAGCACTGCCATGCCATTCGTTCGTACCGGACTTGGTGACGACGTTGATGATCGCCCCGCCGGCGCGGCCGAACTCAGCCGAAAAACCGTTCTGATTCACCTGAAATTCCTGGACCGACTCTTCAGAAAACTGGTACGGCGGGCGCGTACCGGTGCGGCCGAACGACTGGCCAAAGAAGGTGTTGTTGTTGTCGGCGCCGTCGACTTGCAGGCTGTTGAGAGTTCCCTTCTGTCCGCCCACCGACAGGTCGCCTGCGCGCGTCGGTTCACGCACCACGCCCGGCGTCAGGGTAGCGAAGTCGAGAAAGTTGCGACCGTTGACCGGCAGGTTTTCGATTGCACGCTCGTTGATGACAGACGAAACCGATGTGCGCGTCGTCTCAACGATCTGGCCCTGCGCCGCTACGTCAACCATCGCCGTCGTGGTGCCAACCTGAAGGTCAATATCAAGCGGCGTCTTGCCGCCGACCGTGACGATCACATTTCGATATTCAGCTGAAGCAAAGCCCTGGCTGCCAGAAGTGATCACGCGGTACTTGCCCGGCGGCAGAAACGTAATCAGAAAATTTCCGTCGTCGTCGGAAGTGACGGCTTTCTCGAATGCCGTGTCCTGATTCGTAGCGGTTACGTTTACGCCTGGGACGGCCGCGCCGTTCGGGTCAGTGACGCGACCTTCGATGTTGCCGGTGGTCGCTTGCGACTGGGCGACCGCAACTGTCGCGGTGAACAGGGTCAGGAGCAGAATACACAACAGGGCTAAGGGGGATTTGGTCTTCATGATTTCCTCTCTATATTCGGATTGTCTGGGGACAGGCGAGCAATGGGACCTCTCAGGTTTACAACACAGTCATGCGCGGGCGAATGTTAATTCAGTCGTGTGTTAAGACGCAATTAAGAGCGTGAGATAAAACACGGGGGAACGCGTGGCTGGATCAACGCGCGTCGCCTTAGACAGTGCGGCGTAGAGTTGTCCGACTACAGTTCGTTTCGGTCTTCCAAACTACGGAACAATCCGAAACGTACCGGTGTTACTTATTCGGTCGTGTACCTTGATCATCGCCTGGCAAGTCCCGGCCGCAAGCGCGTCCGGCAGACGGAAGGTTACTTGAGTAAACGTCGTGTTAGGCATCGTTCGCACGTCGTCAGCCGCTACTTCGTGCGTCTGACCGTTACCATCGACCAGAATAACCTTGACGACCGATGGACTTTCTCCGGAGTTCAACTGTAGATCGAGCGCAAACAGAATGACGCGCGTATTCGGCTCAGAAGTAAACCAGGTCGCGGTATTCTGGACGCGGAACGGATCTCTGATTAGTAACAATGAATCCAATGCCGCAAGCTGATTCGCATCTGGTCCCGACGTGTCGAGAAGCAACTGCAGCGTGTCGTCGTTGAGAATCGTCCCCGTCCCCTGACTATCGCTAAACGTGGCGTTTACGGGATTCGACAGGACGATGAAGACCGTCTCGTCAGGTTCAGTCTTCTGATCCCCATTTACCAGGATCGTAACAGTCTTAGTTAAGTCCCCGGGATTGAACGTCACTGTGCCGGACGTTGACTGGTAGTCGCTATCAGCAGTAGTGGCAGTTCCGTTCGCGCTGGCGTAACCGGCGCTAACTGTCAGATTGCTGGCTGCCGAAAGTGTGACGGTGAAAGTTAGATTGGCCGTCCCACTGTTTCCTTCAGTAACCGACACGTCGTTGATTGAGAGTGTCGGGACTGGTTTCACAACCTGTGGGCTGGATAGCGATCCACTGCTGCCATCGAGATTACCGTCGCCGCTGTAAGTCGCCGAGATGTTGTGATCACCAACACTCAAAGTAGAAATCGAGAACTGTGCTGTGCACGTACTCCCTGACGCGACACAGGTCACCGGCGAGCCCAGATCAATCACTCCGTCTTTGAATTGCACGGTTCCGGTAGGCGTTGCGCCGACCGCAGAGTTCACGGTCGCGGTAAACGTCACGTTCTCGCCGAATTCGGAAGGGTTGACGGATGACGAAACGCTCGTCGACGAAGCTGCTTTTAAATTGGTCAAGCTAAACGAGGCCGGAGTGGTCATGCCTTTTCCGCCAGCCGTAACGTTGTAGCTTCCGGCAATCAGGTTAGCTGTGAATGCCGGACTGGTAGCTACGGCGCTGCCATTAGCAATTGCCGTGGTGGAAGTGACGCTGCCCGGGAACGTGCCGCTGGCTCCAGACGTTGGGGCGCTGAATGTGATCACGCCACCCGCGACTGGTTCGGCGAAAGAGCTGCTGACGGTCGCCACGAATGCGGCACCGAATGCTGATCCAATCACAGTGCTTTGGGGGGTGCCGCTGGTTACTGAAATAGTGAAGCCGCGAGATTCGAACGAGCCGATGTCAACGGTGCTGTTGACTACGCGATTGAAGCCTCGCTGATCCGTCGTCAGCTGCGGAATGTTAGCGTCACTACAGTGCGCTGGCTGGTTGACACAATTGTTACCCGCGTCCAGCGCCGGACTGCCGGGAAGAAGCGCATGTGTCTGTGTCAGACCGCCATAGTTGCCAAGTGCCGCGAGACGCGCATTAAGAGGATTCGCACTGCTGCCAACCTGATCGTTGTTGACGCCGTTCGTGAAACCAGTACCTACACCGAAACCAACACCGTCTACACCAATTAAGTTGCTGCCTTGTGAAGTGAACATGCCATTCACATCTGCACTGCCTGAGGCTCCGTTGCCCGCAACTATGGAGTTCCTGATTCGGAACGGGCCGCCAGGTGCAAGAATCCCATGACCCTGTAAGCTGGTTGCAGAGTTAGCCGTGATGGTCACGTTGTTAAGATTGACCGGCGCCAGACTGTCGTTGTGCAGCCCGCCTCCTCTGTGAGCCGTATTGCCGCTAACGGTACTGTTCACGATGCGCGCGGAAGAGCTTGCTTGAATCATGATGCCGCCGCCGGGACCCGTCGATACGTTGCCGCTTACTGTGATGCTGTCGGCCACCATGACCCATATGCTTAACAAAGCTATGCCCCCGCCAAAGCCGGGGGAGTTAGTTTGAGTTCCGGAACTATTCGCGCTAACGGTGCTGTTGGAAATGGTCAAGGTGCCGGAACCATCCAGACCGATTCCACCACCATGTCCTCCGCCGCCTTGGCCGATACCCGCATTGCCCGCAACGTTATTCGTTACTGTCACGCTGGTTAGAGAAATCGTAGAAGTGTTTGAACCGATTCCCCCACCTGTTCCGCCGTTGCCATTAAAACTTCCACCGTCAGCACCTTGCCCCCCGGTATTTCCACTAACCACACAGTTGTTCATAGTTAGCGTGCCGCCGCTCGTGAACAGCCCGCCACCATCGCCCCCATTACCCGGAGGATTGCCACTCCCTCCGGCGCCAGCCGTGTTTCCGGAAACCACGCAATTAGTCATACTTAAGGTGCCGGAATTGTATATGCCGCCACCTCTGCCGCCATTTCCTCCAAAACCGGCTGCGCTGCCGCCGGCGCCCGTCCTGTTCGAACTGACCACGACATCCGTCAAGGTCAGCGTCGCGGTGTTGCTAATCCCACCGCCATTGCCGCCGCTGCCGCCAGTACCAGCGGCGCCATCGGGAGTCTTGCCGTTCGTGACCGTTACGCCGGAAATGCCAACAGTCCCGGAGTTCACCGTAAACACCCGATAGTCCCCGGTTAGCGGTCCTCGCCGGATGGTCATCAAGCTTGAACCCGGTCCATTGATCATCATGCTGCTCGACAAATTCGGAAGTGCGCTCAAGAGACTGATTGTCGCTGGACCGCCGCTGGTCAAGGCTGGGGCAAAGCTAATGGCCTCTGCACCGGTTTGTACATTTGCGGCATTGATTGCTTCGCGCAACGTGCAACCATTTCCTGTTGCCAGCAACGTACAGGAGCCGTCATCGCCATCGATCACTGTATTGACTTCAAGGTTGTGCGACTCGTACGCGCCCATGTCGGTGGCGTTGCTCGTTGCCGCGTTTGTGACCGTTGGGTCATCTACCGGTCGCGGCTGGCTCCGTTGGTCCGTTGTTTGAGCGCTATTGCCGGCATCAATTGCCGGGCTGCCAACCAACAGCGCGTGGGTCTTTGTTGGTCCACCGTTATTGGCTAACGGCCCAAGCAGCGCCCCCGTGTTGGTAACGTTATGCGTTCCCGGCACCGTAGCGTGACTGGTATTGCTGAACAGGTTGTAGTCGCCGGACAGGTTCGCGCAAATGCAATCCGGGCCCGAGGGCGATGTGTTCGCAGCCAGGATCGAGTTGTTGATGGTCGCGGCCCCTACGCCCGGGTTGTACAGGCCCCCACCCTGGATCGTCGCGGTATTGTCGGCGATGGTGACGTTGTTGAGCGTGAGCGGCCCGGCATTATCAATCCCGCCGCCCAATGACGAGGCGTTGTTCGTGGAGATAGTTGAGTTCGTTATCGAGGCCGTGCCGACACTATAAACACCACCACCCACTGAGGCGACATTGTTTGAGGCGGTGCTGCTGGTAACAGTCAACGAACTATTACTAAAAATGCCGCCGCCTGAGCCTCCCGAGGCACCATTGCTTGCTACTGTGCTGTTTGTGAGCGTGAGCGTTCCGGTGTTGTAAATGCCCCCACCTTGCGTAGCGGTATTACCAGTTACGCTTACACTGTTCAGGCTTAAAGTTCCGCCATTGTAAACGCCACCTCCGTTAGTCGCGACGCTGTTCTTAATGACAACATCAGTCATGCTTGTGTTGCACGAACTGGAGTTAATCAGCGCTCCGCCCGAATCACCCGGAAAGCTATTCAGCGTTGAGTTACCATTCGAGAGGGTGACACCGGATACTGAGTTGGTGAAGTTGCCGTTTATTGGAGCGAACGAGAGGATGCCGAAGTTCCCCGTTCCCGCGGCAGTGCTTCTTTGAATTGTGAGCGAATTTGACCCGGGCCCCGAGATCGTAATATTGCCGGAAAACCCAGGCAAAACTGTATTCAGAGAAATAACCGTACCCGCAGCCAGATTAAAGTTGATCGTGTAGCCCCCTCCCGCAAAATTCCCTTCCTGAATTGCTGCGCGGAGGGTGCACTGGTCGCCGTTGCCCAGATTTCCATCGGTGTCACAATTGCCGTCGCCAATGTTGGTATCCCCAACATCGGTTCCCGTATTCACCGTCAACGTACCCGCAACTGGCGCGATCGTGGATGCGCTGAGATCCGTCCTTGTGTTAAGGGCGGCATTTTGGGTTGCGGGCCAGCAAAGCAGCACGCTGGCGGTCGTGGTAATCAGAATGAGACAGAGAAGGAAAGCGCGAGCGAGTTTGGCGGTTCGCATAGTGATTCCGAATCTCGCAGTTCGCCGGCTGTTCGAGCGGGAATGAGTTAAAAGCGAATCAGAGTGGCCCGAAACTACAGGCAGAGGCCGACCGTGGATGGCAAGGGTGGGGGATAACACGATTGGTTCTTTCCTAACTGGGGCGCGCAACCCAGCGGATTCGAAATACTGACGCGCGCGTATTTAATTCGGCGGAACTCGATAAAGCCGGTCGGGTCGCTGAAGAATAGGGTAAGACTCGCCGTTTCGCAAGGGTTTTTGCAGCTCACCCGTAGCGAATAGCGCTAGACGCGATTGAAGCGGTTTTACGGCGCGATGCGGAAGGTGCCGGTGAGGCTGAACGCTCCGATTCCCTTGCGAACTTTCACGGTGCAAAGGCCGGCGGCAATCGTGTCAGGAAGTCGGAATTTGATTTGGGCTAAATCAGAGTTGGGAACGACGCGCACGTCTTCCGCGACGACATCGAAAGTCTGATTGTTCGCGTCAACAAGATTTACCGTGACCGTTTCGCCGACGTTGAGACTGACGTTTGTGGCGAAAATCAGGACACGCGTGTTTGTGTCGGAACCAAGGTCAAGCCAGGGTGCGATGATCTGTTTGGGAAATGGATCGCGCAAAAACAAAAGCGAGTCGAATGCCGCGGCTTGATTCGGGTCAGGCCCGCTTGAATCGAGTCGCAGAACGGGCGGCCATGTGGTTGCGATGTCATCGTCGACAATCGTCAGCGTTGCCGCGTTTGGACTGCCCAGGAACGTGCCCCAGCTGGGATTTGCCAGCGTAACGTTGATTGTTTCGCTGCCTTCGATGAACAGATCGTCGCTGATCGAAATTGAAAATGTCTTGACCGTCTCACCCGCCGCGAAGCTGACTGTTCCGTTTGACGAAGTGTAATCGGCGGGACTGGTTGCTGTGCCATTGCTCGCGGAATAGTTCACCGTCGCGGCCGCTGTCGTATTGCCGATTCGGATGACGGTGATCGTCGCGTTCGCCGTCTTCTCCGAAACGCTGAAGCTTGTGGAGTTGAATTGGAAGCTGCTCGCCGACGCTGTTGCGCCGAACTGTCCACGAATCTCTCCGCTTGGAAAATTGCTGGTGTGCAGATTGATGTACAGCAAACCACTCTTGAGGTTTTGCACGTCGGTCGCGGACAGCGAAATCACGACATCGTTGAAGTTGCCATTCGGCAGATGAAACAGGATCGGCGCGGCGACGCCGGCGGCGCCGGGACCGTGGATGTGCGCCCCGGTTTGTGAGCTTGAAAGGCCTGAAAAGTTTACCGCCACGCGCGCTTCGTTTTCGTCCGGACTTAGCAGCAGCGTGGCTGTTCCCGTCGCTGTCGAGTTGTTTGGCGGCGTTTCCTGCGCGCCAGTCAAACTCGCCACGTAAAGCGTCGGTTGTTTTCCGCTAATTCGATAAACGGCGCCGTTGGAAAGTGACACGACGTAGAGGTTCCCGTCGGGCCCCGTCTGAATGTCGGTTGCGATACCAAAGTTCTTGCCGATCAGAATGCTCTCGCTCTCGGTCACGTCAAACTTGTCCAAGTTGTCGGCGACTTTGTCCTGCAGCCGCGCATCATCGAAAGCCAGGGACGAACGATCGGTTGAAAGCTTGAAGCGGAACAAAAACCCACCGAACAGAGTCGTGCGCGACGCGCCGACAAAGAGATTGCCGGCGTACTCCGTACCGAGTGCGTTACCGTTTACGAATCCAATCGGCGAAGGGGCCAGGGCGTACTTCCAGGAGAACTGCGGCTCGACGTATTGCGCGCCGCCGGGGAACAAATACATTTTGGCCAGAGCCTCGGCGGGTGTATTCGCAATCAGGCTCGGCGGCCAACGGAGTTGCTGAAGCGTGCCATTGCCATACGTCGATTCGATCGATTTGTATTCAGCGACTCGACTCGATGGTCCCATCACCTGGACCCAGCCCCCGTTAAAACCCGGAGTGACTCGATTGATTTCGTCGAACGCATCATCGCCGTTCTCTTCCGTCCAAAGATTTCCGGAAAGCGGATCGAAAGCCATCCCAAACCCATTGCGAATGCCATAGGCGTAAACCTTACGATAGTTTGCAACGACCTCCGGCGGTTGCAGAGAAATGATGTCGTAAAACGGATTGTCGGTGGGCGTTGTGCCGTCGTCATTCAACCGAAGTACCACGCCGGTCAAGTGATTATCGTCAGGTTGAGGCCCGCCGAATTGGTCGTCAGGGACAATCGGACCGGGGCACGCCCCAGTTGTCGGACCGCAAAGCAGATTCTGCATCAACCCTCGCCGGCCGTTATCACCAAACAGAATGTAGAGCTTGCCATCAGGCCCGAAGCGAATAATGCCGCCGTTGTGATTGCCGCGCTGAGGTTGATCCGCGTCTGCCTGATAGGCCCGCAATTTGATTAAATTGCGATCAAAGGTAAGGTTGCCGGCATTCCAAACATACCGATCCACACGATTAGAGAGAGGTTGGAAAACGTCGCCGGCGTTTCCGGAATCCGCGCCGGTGCTGCTTTCAGTCCAGAATAAATAGATGTACGGGGTTGAGGGAAAGTTCGGATGCAGTGCAATGCCCAGCAGTCCACGCTCAGAAAAATTGTTCACTGCAAGATCGAGCGCCGAGGCCGCCTGTAACTGCCCGTTCACGACCCTTCGCACCCGGCCCGTCGCACGCTCGAGCACAAGAAAATCGTTCGCACCGATGAACGCCATCGTTGTCGGCTGATCCAACCCCGTTACGACTGTGCTAACGGTTAGATTCTGGTCGAGCAGAATCGGCGCGGGAGGCGGATTGTCGATCACCGTAATGAGCGAGGCCGTGTTGTCGGATGAATCAGGGTCGGATTCGGTGGCGGTGACCGTCGCCGTGTTCGTAATCTGGCCTGAGGCTGTGGGCGTGACGGTTATCGTCACGATCGCTGACGACCCACTGGCCAAAGTTCCGATGCTGCAATTCACCGGCCCGGTGCCGCTGCAAGAGCCTTGTGTAGCGGTCGCGGACCCAAACGTGACGCCAGCCGGTAGATTGTCGGTAACGCCAACGTTAGTCGCCGAAGCCGGACCACTGTTCGAAACTATCAAACGATAAGTCAGCGGCGAACCAGCCACACCCGGATTGGGCGACGCGGTCTTGCTAATCGAAAGATTGGCGCTGGTGGGACTCGCAACTATCAGCGAACTCGAAGCGTACTTTGGCATGTCGTTGCCAATTGCGAGCACCCTTACCTCGTAAGTGCCGGGAGGACTTGATGAATTCGTCGAGATCGTCAGCACTGATGTTTTTGGATTGGCGTCGGTAATCACGACCGGGGACGGATTGAAGTTAACCGTCGCGCCGGTGGGAAGCACGCTTGAAACCTGCACCGTGACGTTGCCCGTGAAGCCGGCAATTGGGGTAACCGTGACGTCATAAGTGGTTGAACCGCCAGGCGCGATGACTCGCTTCGAAGGGCTAACATTCACGGCAAAATCCGGTGAAGCAGAACCGGGCTGAGAACTGGCAAACGTAAAGTAGATGTAATCGCCGGAAGTATTGCCGTCATTGTTCGCATGATTACCCGCGGCATAAAACGTCACAACGCCGACGTCCGTCGAAGGCGCAACCCAGTTGAAGGTCCAACTCGCGCCGCCTTGTTGATTGATGAACGTGCCGCTGGAACTGTGCTCGATGTACTGGCGATTGCCACCCGGCCCGCCGGTGATTACTTGCGTAAGCACACTCGTGTTCTGCAACTCACCCGCTTTCTCGTCCGAAGAATCGAGCGCCGTGAGTTGAAATCCCCACCGCAGGCGCGTTGTATCAGGATTCGTATGAGTGACGGTGATTTGATATGTCTGCCCCGGGACGTAGGTGGGCGGAACCGTGACCGAGATTTGTCCCGAACCCGCATCGCCAGACGACAGGTGGCACTCGGCACAGGCTTCGGGCTCTTCGCCTGGCGCGCGCGCGTAACCGGGCGGTGGTCCCGCTGAGAAGGCGCCGGCGGTGGGATTCAGAAGGCTGTTGGAAACCAGGAAGGCAGCAAAGCCGGCGAGCAGCAGGACCACAATCAGCAACCGTCGGTGATAGGCACTCCACATTTTCGGTTCTGCTCTCACTGCGAACTAAAATAGCCTAGCGGGTGATCGCTAGGCATTACAAGTTTCCAGGATTCATCCTGCAATGTTTAGAGGCGGGCTACTGCCCGCCAAATATCGAATGAAGGGCGGCCCGCCTCTAAACAAACTCTAGCCAGCTAAATCAGGAACGGCAGAGTCGGAGACGAGAACCTCCCAATCAATGGAAACACTGCGGGGAGATCAACCGAAGATAATCCATACCAGGTCGCGAGGGTCGCCGCATACTGCTCAACCGAAGTCGTTGGAATCCAACGGCCGCGCGGACTCGAGCCGCCATCAGTATCGTCCGGGCCACCCAACGCCAGCGTCGGATAGGTTCCGTAGAAGCGTCCGCCGACGACCGATCCGCCCATGATGAAATGATTGTTGCCCCAGGCGTGGTCGCTTCCAACTTGCGTTACGCCTGAGCCGGCTGGCTGCAAGGTGCGACTAAAATCCGACAGCGTGAAGGTCGTCACATTGTTAGCCAGTCCCAGCTCAACAGTGGCGTCATAAAAAGCCCTCATCGCCTGGCTAACCTGCAGGAGAAGATTTCCCTGACCGCCTCCGAAAGTGCCGCTGGTCTGGTTGCTGTGCGTGTCGAACCCGCCGATCTGACAGAAGAAGATCTGTCGTTTCATGTTGATTCCGGCGGTCGGATCAGTCGAAGCTTTTATCAATCGCGCGACTTGCAAGAGTTGCCGCCCGAGCGACGTATTCGGAAACACTGTCGTCAGGATCGGATTCACCGTGCTCAACGCCTGATCGGTTTGGATGGCGCTGGCACGCGTGTCGCTCGCAGCTTTAATCAAAGTGAAGTTCCGATCGTAGTTGCGCAGCTCATTGAACGAAACGGTTCGCGAATTCACTTCGCTGGTCGAACCGGTCATGATCAACTGAAGTACGTTAGCCAACGACGTGTTCGAATCGGCGACCGCGAGCTGGCGCGTGTTCACACCGGTGAGCAATAAATTAATTCCCGCAATCGAAATGTTCTGGGGAAATGTCGCTGAGCCATTCAAACCGGTCAGCGTGTCGGCGACTCGACCGCTCCATCCGGTTTGCGCGACCACATTCGCAATGGATGTCTGAAACAGGCCCACCTGATCAGAATGTGAAAACAACTGAAGTGGCTTCTTGCCCGTGCCATTTTGATAAGTGACTTTGGTGAGCGGCTCAACCAGCGGCCCTACGTTCGAGATTACCGCCAATTTCTGAAATGGCGGATTAAATAAGTCCCTCAACCCGGTTAGATTGGGGTGGAATCCATAGGATCCGCCGCTAACGGGAGAAACCGGTAACAAGTTAACCTGCGGGATGGCCAGATCAACTCCGCGAGCGTTGGCATAGGAAGCGTGCTGGTTGAGATCAACCACCATATTGTTGCCGTCGTTGCCGCCGTTGAGGAAGATGCAGACGAGAGCTTTATAAGTAGTGGCCGCCTGCGGTGTTAACGCCTGCACAATGCTAAAGCTGTCGAGCGTCGAAGCCATCGCCATGCCGCCGAGCGCGCACGCGCCCGTCCGTAAGAAGTCTCTGCGAGTAGGTGCCATGATCGTTATCTCTGAATGTCGAACTGAGACGAAGTTGTTACCAGGTACGCGGCAACCTGCGCGCGCTTGCGCGCGAAGTTGCCATCCGATGTCGGAATTGCGTTCATCGCTGTAATAATCGAATTGCGGAACTGCGTTCCCATTGTGCCGTGCAAGAGCAACGCGTTGAGCGCGTCGGCGATAGCTCCGGGATTGCTGGCTTGCGCTTCGAGAGAAGACAAGTTTAATTGCGTCCCAGTGGGATTATTCGTACCGGTCCCAATGCCCAGATAAATTAGTTGGTTCGCCACGTTAGCGCGACGCAGTGTTGTCGAAGTTGAGAGAATTCCAAACGCGGGCCCGAGGATGCCGGTACCTGGCACCTGATATTCGGGTTGGTAATAGCTAAATACGGTCGGCGGCTGCAAGAGTGGTTGGTCAATATTCAACGTCAAGTCACCACCCTGAGCGCGATTGGCTATCACCCCGTCGCTATTCGCATTGAAGCCGCGGAGAATGTTGGTGATGTATTGGATTGGCTCGCGCAGCTTGCCATAACTCGGATCAGTCTTAACGTCGCCGCGCGCTTCCGGATCGAGCAGGATCGCTTTAACAACTTCCTGCATCTGCGTCGGGTTGCTGCGGTTGCTGTTGAAAACAGTCGCTACCCGCGCCACGTACGCCGGGCTGGGATTGCTCGTGACTAGGTGCTGGATGAGTTGTTTGCTGACAAACGGAGCGACGTTCGCGTGATTGTAGATATTGTCCAGACCGATCGTTAAATCTGCGATGGCGCAATTGGTGTTAGCCGTGCCACTCGCGCTTGAGCATTGCGGCGTTATCACCCCATTGAAAAGAGTCTTCGGGTTAAAATCGTGATTCGTGCCACCGCGCGGCACCATCGGATCGCGCCAGTTGGTGACTGAGCCGGTCATTCCAGGCGGTAGAGGTAACCCTCCCCCAACCAGGTTCCAACCTGTAAACAGGCGCGTGAACTCATTAACGTGGGTCTGGGTGTAGGCAGGAATTGGAATCCCCTGCGCGTCAACCTTTACCGTCCCATCCAGGTTCAACTCGTTTACGCCGATTGAGAAGAGCTGAAGGATCTCGCGCGCGAAGTTCTCGTTCGGGTTCGTCCGCGTGCTCAAACGCATGTCGAGATACTCGCCCATCTCAGGATTGAACGTGATCTCCTGAAGGAGTGTGCGGTAGTTACCGAATGCTCCTCGATCAAGCACTTGCAGGTACATCGTTTCCCAACTCGGACGGTCGAGCGGCGAAATGGCTGAGACGACGGTGATCTGGTGCAGCGCAAAAGCTACCCGCTGGCGTAACTGATCCGGTCTCGAAAGCGCGTTCGTAACGAATGTTCGCTGAACCGGGTAAACGGAGTAGTTGTCTCTGATGCAGGCTGCCTGAGCCGTCGCACCTAATGAGGAAGGGCAGCCCTGACTTGAGTCATCCGACGGAAATGCTAAATCCGGATAATTTGAACCCTTCGGAATGTTGGAGACCGGTTCGCTAAACTGTTGGTTAAGGTACGCATTGATGCCCATCGAGCGGACCAGATTGAAATCGCTCCGATCACCCTTGGGACCCCACGATGATTGTTCGAGGAACCTAATGATGTCCGCGTCCGATGGAAAAGTCGGACTGTCGTATTGAGCTTGATACTGCGCGAGCGTCAGCGGTGTCACTGCGCCCGGAGGTGTCGCCGGCGCCGGCGTTCCCACGCCCGGAAAATCGTCCGGCGGTCCGCCGCCAACTTGTCCGATGGCGACCCGCACGCGATTGCTCGCCATTCCGTGCAGCCGCAAGCGCATTAGTACGTCGCCGACGTTTGCGGGCATCGAATCATTCAGCCGCACGATCACCATGTAAACGCCGTCGAAATTCGGGACCGTGCCGACGTACTCAACAACCAGCGGATAGACTGCTCCGGCCGCATCCTGCGCGTCAGCGCTCAAAGCGCTCGCGCCTTCACCTTGTAGAAACTCGAAGTCGGTGCCAAACAGGGCGATGCGCGTACGTGAATCGCCTGCGCCAAAATAACCGTCGGACGTCAACTGAAACGGCTCAGCCCGCAACGTCATCGACTCGAGCGCTACGGCTCGCGTTGACGACGAAGAGGAGCTATACAGCACCGGGCTCTTCTGCGGAGCTGCCGACGCTTTTTGAATTGGTCCGGCAATAAAAACCAGAAGACTTGCACAGATGGCGGCGAAACTTCCGCGCAACAAGTAGGCGTGGTCTTTCATAGGGGTAGGCTCTCTACTCACAATTTCGCTAAAACGCTATGAGGCTGGGTTAACTCTTTGCTTGGTGGAGGGGCCACCGGGCGATTCACCCTGGTTCGAAAGACTATACACAGCGGCTCATCGCATGGTCAATACTTTTAGACGACAACATGTGCGGGTTGGTTGAGGAATTTCTGAGCGCGTTGCGTCTCAGTCAATTTGAACGGGAAAGATTATTGGTTGAGCCGGGAAGTAGTGCGAATGAACTCGTAGAAACCGGCGGCTGCGCCGAGGATAAGACCAACAACCAGCAACCACGGGCTGGTGCCGAGCCAGCGATCGAGCAACCAGCCAACAATCAGCCCACCGACAACGGCGGCGAACAGTGAAATGGCCGCGCCATAGGCAATGCCGGACTTGATGTTCGTCTCATGCTTGTCGTCAGGTGGGCGTGAAGGCATGAACTTTTATTCTTACAAAATATTGACTCGTTTAGAGGCGGGCTACCGCCCGCCTTTTTCTCATGTGTCGGGCGGGCAGTAGCCCGCCTCTAAACGATCTTGCAATAGACATCAGGCGGTAGATCCATTGCCCCAATGCGATCTCGTGAAGTAGTTCTTCGGCCCTTCGACGAGCAAAGCCCGCCGCGAATGCCGCATTGAATCGTGAATGAAGCACACGTGCGTGCACCAACACGCCTTGCCGCCGTCTATTGCGTTGAGTTCCGCCGTTCTTTCCTGACTGGCCCACAGCGCGCCGAAGTCGTATTCGTGATCCTTTAGACTTCCAAACTTCTGGCGCAGCTCGCACGCGCGCACATCGCCGTTGTAATCAATGACGGCAATTGTTTCGCCGGCCGTGCACGCGAACGGCCAGGCAGTCGACTTCGCGAAATTCTCGTGCTGAGTTCGGTAATGCGTCGTGATCGTGCCCACGTAGGCGACGTTTTTCACGAAGCGCCGCGACGCGTCATCGTCCGCAAACATTCGGTCGCCGTATCGCTTCGTCAATTGCGAAATGTACGTGTACATCTTTGGCAGTACGTTCGGCGGCACCTGCTTGATTTCATCACCCACCAGCGTCTCGCCGCGAACGATGTTGAAGTATTGGCCGTCGAGCCGATAGTTACTCCACATGAATTCGCCGAGCTTCTCAATCTCCGTGTAGTTGTCGGCGCATACGACTGTGTTCACGTTGAGTCGCAAACGTTCTCCGTACTTTTCTTTCAGCGGATAAAGCGCTTCGATGCAATCGAGGGTCTTCTGCCAGTGTCCCGGCACGCCGCGAATCCGATCGTGAGTTTCGCCGTACCCGTCGAGCGCGACATTCAAATACATGTGCAGCAACGGATGCCGGCCCAGCGCATCATCGACGATCGCGCAAACTCGGTCTTTCACAAGTCCGTTGGTCGGAATAATTAGTCGCCGCACGCCGTTGTTCCGCACAAACAAGTCGATGATTTCCGAAGCATCGTGTCGTAACGTCGGCTCACCGTCAGAAAGCCACAGGTCGGTGATCGGCGGCATCGTGCGCGAGACCTTTTCGATTTGCTCGAACGTCATGTCGCCCGGCTGGTTCAGTTCGTTGTGATAAAAGCACGTGCGACAAAGGGAGTTGCAACGCGACGTCACAAACAGGATGACTGTGCCGAGACGCTTTTCACGTTTCGTCGAACGGATCAGTTGAACCAGTTGTGCCGCCTTGGTGGCCATTAGCTCTTCTTCTCGGGCGGGTGCGGATCGGTCAGATCGAGGATCAGCTTCCAGGCGCCGTTGACTCGCTTCCACACGCGCATGTAGTTTCCCGTTTCGGTTATGGAGTTCGTGGCTTTGTCGCTCATTTCATAGAGGCCATAGCTGTATCCAATGTCGCCTGACTTCGAAACATCCGCGAGCTGTGTCGTCCAGCTCCACTCGATCGAGAGAGGCGTCCACGCCGAAACCGCGGCCTTCCGGCCGATAAATGGTTGCTTCTGATTTCGAAACACGCGCACGTCCGACGATGCGTACGCGAGGAAAGCTTCGACCGCGCCTCGTTTTATGGAAGCCTTGGAAAAGTCGCGCTCTGTATCCTGTAGCGCGCTGCGCCCCTTGGCTGCGTCACGCGTGAAGCGCCCGGAAGCAGGTTCACCATAAGTTAACAGAGCTGGCTTCTTCGGCTCAGGATTCGAGACGCCGAGGTCCACTACGAATTTCCATTTGCCGTCCGGCTGTCTCTTCCAAACGGTCATGAAGTTGCCGAAGCCAGAGAACTTCGCATCTTTGATGTCGTTCTTGAATTGCCATGGGCCGGTTGTGTAGCCGAGGTCACCGGCACGCGACATTCCCGCAAAAATTGGTTGCCAAATAAGTAACGGCCGCGTCGTTGAGGGAGGCAAAGGATTCTCTTTCATCCACTTCTTGCCAAACACCGCGCGCGGGCGAAACAGGATGCCGTCTTCGGCGATGAATTCAGTGAATGATTCGCGGATTCCCTTCTCTTCGGACATGCGCGAGAAAGCGCGCTCGGCCCCGATCATTGACGTTAAAGGATCGACGATACGTCTGTTTTGGGCAGGAACGGATGACGCAAAAAGTGCCGCCAGCAATGCAGCGCCGAGAATCGAACGTTTTCGGTGATGAGTCATGCGCGTCGGATCGGTTCGCGCGCCAGAATGACAGTTTCAGTCGGCGATTTCAATTCATAGGAAATGGAACGCCAGGTGATGCGCCGCGAGACCGCGGCTGCCAATGCATTGTAAAGAAACAGCAGCGATGCGATTGGCCAAAGAAACACGTGCGCCAGGGTTGTCGCCATGCGCCGCATTGCTTCATCGTTGATGATCAAGCCCACCGCTTTCAAACGCAGGTGCGATTTCGCGCCGCCCATCGCGAAGATCAGCAGCAACAGCACGAGCGGTGTAGCGAACGAGGCGTCCCACGCGACGCGAACGATGACGAGCGCGATACCTCCGAAAAACGTTATCGCGAATATCACGCTCCCAATAAGAACTGACCGCCAGAGATGTGACGCATACGCGCGTGTGATTTTCAACTGACGTGTGGTGAATTCGATTACTTCGCGAGGCGCCGAACGATGAAACGATGGCGTTATGCAATGCGGCACAAACTTAACGGCCCGGCCTGCTTCGTGCAGAACGCGGGTGATCGTGAAGTCATCCGAGACGGTGCCTTTCCAACGATCCGCGACGCGGAGAGTCTCGAACGTTGCGCGTTTAATCGCCGTCGAGCCGCCCCAACAGAAATTCTTGTCGCCTCGCTCACCCAAAGCGGACGCGATTGCCGCATTCCAAACGGACAACAGATGTGAAGCGAACCCACCGTCACGCGCTACAAACCAGCGATAGCCTGTGGTGGCGCCGACTGTCTCATCACGCAGCGGCGCAACCAGTGCGCGCAACCAAAACTTTTGTGTCTGCGCGTCCGTGTCCGTAAAGACGAACACCTCACTCTGGGGGGTCGCCGCGTTAACCGCTTTGCGTAAATTGTGAACCTTCTGGCCGCTGTCGGTCGCCGCGCCCGCAACGAGCGTGCTAATCACCGGGCCTGTCTGCCTCTTGAATGATCTCCGCGCTTCTTCAATAACGGCGAACGCCGGATCGTCCGCCGAGTCGCTCACAAAGATGATTTCAAACTCCGGGTAGTCCTGCGCGAACAGGCTCAGAATGTTTTCCCTCAACCCATCGTCGACGCCCCGGCACGGCACGAACACGGTCGTGAACGGCGTGTACTCGGGCAGATCTTCCGCGGTTTCCTTTTGCAGATAACGTACAAAACGGACGCCGCCGCGAAGTGAGAGCAGACCAAGAACAATCGAAATTCCAGCGAAGAAATAGAAGATGTAGAGCAGCAAAGTCGGGAGTTTACTCCGAAGGCGCAGGAGTGTTCGAGGCAGCCGGCGCGACCCTGGCAGCCGCTGCGGGCATCAGTTTTTGCGCCAAAGCAATAAATGGTTGGGGATAGATTCCAATGAAAAGAATACCGGCCAGCGCGAATATGAGGCTGGCGCGCAGCGCGGGCGACATCGACAACGGTTCATCGTCAGCGACGCGATCGCCGAGGTACATCACGCGGATGAAACGGATGTAGTAGAAAAAGGATACGACGATGTTAATGACGGCCCAGCCCGCCAGCCAGTAGTACCAGGTCTTACCTTCGGCATCACCGCGGGCCAGCAAGCCCCACAACAGAAAATACTTTCCGATGAAGCCGCCGGTACCGGGTAAGCCGCCGAGCGACAGCATAAAAATCGCCATCATCGCCGCCATGCCCGGCGCTTTCTGCGCGAGCCCCGTCATGTCGTCAACGTTGTCGCCGATAATGCCGCGGCGGCGCAGGCTGATGATAATGCCGAACGCGCCCATGTTCATGAGCGTGTACACGAGCAGATAAATGAACAGTCCGATGTTTCCGTAGGTGTTGTTGGCGACGATGGCAAGCAGCAAATAGCCCGCGTTCGAGATCGAAGAGTACGCCAGCAGCCGTTTCGAATTCTCCTGCGTGATCGCCGCCCAGTTCCCTACGACGATCGTGAGCGCGGCGACAATTCCGAGCAGCGGCGCCCAATCGACCTGCATCGGCTCGAGTGCCACGAAAAAGATCCGCGCATACAAAGCGAAGCTCGCGGCTTTCGATCCGGTTGAGAGGAATGCGGTCACTGACGTCGGCGCGCCTTCGTAAGCGTCGGGCGCCCACATGTGAAACGGCACGGCGGCGACTTTGAAAAACAGACCAGCCGCGAGGGCAATCATTCCGAGCAAAAGCAAAGGCCTAAGCTCAGTGCCCGCGCCCGCCAGATTCCTGCCGATGTCGCCCAGATTCGTTGAGCCGGCGATGCCATAAATCAGCGACATTCCGTACAGCAGGATTCCCGACGAGAACGCGCCCAGCAGAAAATACTTCATGCCGGCTTCGTTCGAACGACGCTGCCGCTTCGTGAACGCGACGAGCACGTAAAACGTCAGGGCCATCAGCTCGAGCGCAATGTAGAGTGAAATCAGATCGTAGCCACTGCCGAGGAACAACATCCCGACGGTGGCAAACAGAACCAGTGCGTAGTACTCGCCGTGCTGTTCGCGTTCGAGATCAAGAAACCGGATCGAGATTGCGATCGCGAGCGCCGCCGCAATCAAGAAGATTCCTTTGAAGAGCAGCGCGAACCCATCGATGCGGACCATTCCCCAAAAACCATCAAGCGGGGTCAGGGCCGTTAGGTTTCCAAAGCGAAAAGTGCCGCCGATGGTGAGGAAGAGGGCGCCGAGGGAAACCAACGCGAGCGCGATTCCCACGAGTGAGAAGTACGCCGTCCACTTGCTGAGCCGGTAAGGAAGCACAACTTCCATCACCAGCACCACACACGCGACGACCGTGAGGATCAGCTCGGGCGCAATCAGTTGCAGATCGCGCACGTTGAATAAGCTGGTCTGGAGAAGAAAAAGCATTGTTTAGCGAATGATTCTTATTAACACCGTGGCTTTAGCCCGGTGGTTTTGCAATTCGAGAAAAAGCGAAACCGTTTAAACGGTTTCCGAATCAAGCAGGCGGCTTGTCCGTCACCGCGCTGAAGCGCGGTGTTAATGAGACTCAACGCCTGGTCTATCAAACAGCTCTGTGCGCTTACTTATGCGGCTCAACCTGCACCGTCCGCGGTGTTGGTTCGCCCGGAATCGGATAATCAGGCTTAATCTGTTTGACCACAGCGTTCACCGGTTTTTCGATGTAGCGAATGAACGGTGACGGATATATGCCGATCCACAGCGACATCAGCACCAGTGGCATCATGTAAGCCCATTCGCGACCGCTCAGATCCGGCAGCAACTTATTCTTTTCGTTCGTCAGTTCACCAAAGAACATCCGCTGATACAGCCAGAGCATGTAACCCGCGTTCAGGATTATTCCGAGTGCGGCCCACCCTGCCCACCATGGATTCGCTTCGAAGGCGCCTCTTAATGCCAGAAACTCAGAAATGAAAACGGCCAGCAGTGGCAGACCGATCGCCGTCATGGTCATCACTAAAAATACCGCTGAGTATCCCGGCATGATGTGCGACAGGCCGCCGAACTCGGCCACATTACGGGTGTGCCGCCGCTCGTAAATGATTCCGACCAAAAGGAACAAGGCGCCGGAGTAGATGCCATGATTGATCATCTGCATCACTCCGCCGTTGATACCATTTGGATTCAACGAGAAGAGTCCCAGCATCACGATGCCCATCGATGAAACAGATGAATATGCGACCAGCTTCTTCACATCACCGTCTTTCTTCACCACGAAATACATCGCGGCCAGCGCGCCGTAGATGATCGACACGATCGCCAGAAAGACCATCACGCTGCGCACGCCGAAGCGGCCGAAGTACGCTTCGTCCATCGAAGCCTTCGGAAACATCGGCAGATTAAAACGATAGAAACCGTAGGTGCCGAGCTTCAGCAGAACGCCGGCGAGAATGACGGAACCCGCCGTCGGCGCTTCGACGTGTGCGTCAGGCAGCCACGTATGAAACGGCCACATTGGAACTTTGATCGCGAAGCCCAGCGCGAACGTGAAGAACAAGAGCACCTGCAAAGTTCCCATCGGCATGACTGAACCGATCGCCTGCAGGTAGAGAATGTTGAAAGTTCCGGTGCCGTGTATGGCTGCCTGTTGCAAAGTGTTCGAGACTAACCCGGCCGCGTCCGGATTTCCCGCCAGCAGATTCATCGTCGCCGGCGCGATCTGCGAGGTCAGCGCCGTGTCCTGCGTCAGGAAATACATCTTCAAAACGCCGAGCAGCATCACGACTGAACCGACGAGCGTGTAAAGAAAGAACTTGATCGCCGCGTACAGACGGTTCTCGCCGCCCCAGATTCCGATCAGGAAATACATCGGCACGAGGCCGACTTCGAAAAACAGGTAGAAGAGAAACAGATCAAGCGAAGTGAAAACGCCCAGGACCATTGTCTGCAAGACAAGCAGCAGAATGTAGTATTCCTTCTCGCGCTTGGCGATGTAGTTCCATGACGACAATGCGGCCAGCACGCCGAGAAACGTCGTCAGCACAATCAACAGGACGGACACGCCGTCAATGCCCATCTGGTAACGCGCGCCGATGATGGGAATCCATTGATGGTCTTCGAGGAACTGAAATCCACCCACGCCGCGGTTGTATGTGAGCAACCAAAGCGAAACGATGAAATCGAACACCAGCCAGCCGGTCGCGAACTTCTTGATCAGATCGCTGCGATCTTTTTTGATCAAGACGAGAATCAAAAGCCCGCCGAGCGCCGGCAACCAGACAATGATGGAGAGAATATTGTTCTTGATCACGTCAGTCCTCGTGTTTTTGGAGTGCGGCGACTTGTCGCCGCTTTTCTTTTGAAACTCAAAGCGCTGACAAGCCAGCGCACTCCAAACTAAAATGCCTTTACCAAATAAACCGCTACTGCCACAAGCAATCCGAGCACCATCACCAGAGCATAGTTTTGAATAAAACCTGTCTGCGCCGCGCGCACAATCGGCGACATCAAGCGAACCACGAAATTCGCGATCGCATTAACCAGGCCATCGACAAAGTATTTATCGGTCCCGCCGGTAATGCGGCTCGTCAGGCGCGTTACCCCGGCCAATCCATTCACGACTCCATCGACGACCTTCGAATCGAATGTGTAGACCGCGCGCGCCATATCCATCGTGCGCCTTGTGACAGTCACGCCAAAAAACTCATCGATCCAATACTTATTGTAGCTAGCGACATAGAGTGGCCTGAGCCGCTTCGCCCAAACGTCGGCCAGGCTCGGCTTCTTGAGGTAAAACAGAACGCCGAGAGCGATACCGACGCCGGCGACGATCAATGAAATCAGGATGAAGACCCACTCGGCGGCCGTATGACTGCCGACAACTTTTTCGACTGAATGAGCGAGATTGAATCCGGGATGAGCAACTTCTGCGTGTGCATCCGCGGCGGGCTTGGTTTCTCCGTGAGCAGCAGCAGTCGTGTCCGCTTTTGCCTGGGTTGGCGCTTCCGCATGCTCGTCGCCAAATGAATGTGTCGCCGGATTCCAGATGATCGGATTTATCCAGTTGACGATATTCAACCTGCCGCCGACGTGTTTGCCGCCCGTGAACGCGGTGCTGATGCCGACGAATCCGCCGACCGTCGCAAGAATCGCCAGAACGACCAACGGCACCCACATCGATTTCGGGGACTCGTGCGGAACATGCGCGTGATGCCCGGGCGTCTCGTGGTCTTCGTGCGCTTCGTGACCGGCGCCGTGGTCGTGCGCGTCGCGGAATCTTTCTTTGCCCCAGAACGTCATCGCAACCAAACGCGTCATGTAAAATGCGGTGCACGTCGCCGCGATGGTGCCGACAATCCACAGCAGCCAACCAATCGGCACAACGTCCGTCGAGACTGTCTTCCAGAGAATCTCGTCCTTGGACCAGAACCCGCTAAACGGAATGATGCCGCAGATCGCCAGCCACCCGGCGAGAAACGTCAGGTACGTGTACGGCATGTACTTCTTCAGACCGCCCATGCGCCGCATGTCCTGCTCGTGATGCATGCCGTGAATGACTGAGCCCGCGCCGAGGAACATCAGGGCTTTGAAGAACGCGTGCGTCATCACGTGGAAGATGCCGATCACAAACGCGCCTACGCCGCAGGCGAGAAACATGAAGCCGAGCTGCGAGACAGTCGAATAAGCTAGAACCTTCTTGATATCGTTCTGCGTGATACCGATCGTCGCCGCGAAGATAGCGGTGAACGCGCCGATGATGGCGACCACCAGCATCATCGTCTGCGAATGCTGAAAGATGACGTTCGTGCGCGTGAGCATGTACAAACCCGCCGTCACCATCGTCGCCGCGTGAATCAGCGCCGAAACCGGTGTGGGTCCGGCCATCGCATCAGGCAGCCAAACATGCAAAGGAAACTGTGCCGACTTTCCGCACGCGCCGATCATCAGGCCGAGCGCAATCCAGGACATCAGTCCCCAATGCCCGAGCGTTTCAACCGGATAACCCGCGGCTTTCGAAATCACGTCGGTGTATTGCGCACTGCCAAACGTCGCAATGATGCCGAAAATCGCGAGGATGAAACCAAAGTCACCGATGCGGTTCGTGATGAAGGCTTTGCGCGAAGCATTCGCTGCTTCCTCGCGATTGAAGTAGTAGCCGATCAGCAGGTACGAGCAGAGACCGACGCCTTCCCAGCCGACGAACATCATCACGAAGTTCGAGCCCATCACCAGCACGAGCATCGAAAACATGAACAGCCCCATGTAGGCGAAGAACCGGTAGAACCCCGGGTCTCCGTGCATGTAACCGGTCGCGAAAACGAAGATGCAAAGTCCGACACCCGTTACGATCAGCATGAAGACTGCTGACAACGGATCGAGCTGGTAACTCCATTCGATGTTAAGTAATGAACCTGAGCTTTCGACCCGCGGTTGAACAGGCGCTGTGGTCGTTTCACCGTGATTTTCTGCGGCAGCCGTTGGGGCAGAGTGCTGTTGTCCGAGACTCTGGCGCACGGCGCCCCCGTTAATCCATGTGAAGCTCGTTTGCGTGGTGACGTAAGGATTCGGCCAAAGCGCATTCCCGCTGAAGCCGTACGAGTAAACCGCCGCGACTGTGATTAGAAATGAAAGCGCAATCGTTCCGACCGCAATGGAGCCCACCAGCTTTTCCGGAAACCGAAACCAACGGCCGAAGATGCCGTTGATGGCGGCGCCGATAAGCGGTAGCAGCGGAACTAGCCAGATGTATTTATGCATGAGTCCAAGGTCGAACGTCCAAAGTCCAACGTCCGGTCAACAGGTTATGACTTTGGACTTTGGACATTGGACTCGGGACTACCACTTCATCAAATCAATCTCGTCGACCCAGATCGTTTCGCGATTGCGATAGAGCGCGATGACGATGCCGAGTCCTATCGCCGCTTCCGCAGCGGCCACGACGATGACGAAAACCGTGAACACTTGTCCGGAAAGCGGGTTCGCGCCGCCCGTGTCTGCCAGGTAACGCGAGAATGCAATGAAGTTCAGATTCGCGGCGTTCAGAATCAGCTCGATCGACATGAATATGACGATGATGTTGCGCCGCACGAGCACGCCGGCTACGCCGATGATGAAAAGGATGGCGCCAATAACGAGAAACTTTGACAGGTCCGGATGCTTGATGCTCTCCATTGCTGCCGACATGCGACTGCCCGAAGCATCCTGCAAGACCAGCGCGAGTATCGAAGCGAAAGCGGCCATGCGTTAACTCGTCGCCTCCGGTTCTGAAGATTTGGCCTTGCCCAGGACTTCAGGATCGACGTCATCAGCAGCGGCTTCCTGTTTCAACGTACGCGCCAGCATCACTGAACCAATGATCGCGACGAGCAACAGCACACTCGCAATCTCGAACGGCAAGGCTGCATACGTGTACAAATTCTTGCCGACGCGTCCAGTGTCATCACTTATTTGACTGACTCCGGTAGCGCCCGCTTGAAGGTTTTGTTGCTGGGCTTGCCGAGTTTCCGCACCTTGTTCCAGCTTCGCCGCGTCTCGTTTCTGCAAACCCTGGTAGCCGCGGTTAATTGCGAACAGCAACCCCATCACCAGCAGCAACGAAAAGATGAGCGCCGCGGCGACCTGTGGCGGTTTATTAAAGATGGCCGCCGTTCCCCTCTCTTCCGCGCCGACGTTGACCAGCATGATGACGAACAGAAACAAGACCATCACGCCGCCGACGTAAACCAGAATCTGCACGCCCGCGATGAACTCCGCGCCGAGCAGAATGAAGAGAGCGGCAATCGACACGAGTGAGGAGATTAGGAAGAGCGCAGAATGCACCGCGTTGCGCGCCATGACGGTTAAAAGCCCCGCCAGAATCGCAGCGATTGCGAAGATCCAGAAAAAGACTGATTCCCAACCTGATAAAACCATTAGATTTCGGATTGCGAATTGCGAATTGCGGATTGCGAATTTGACCCGACGTATCTTGAATTTCGAAATCCGCAATTCGAAATTCGCAATTCCTTAGGACTCGTATTTAACCGTTTCTCTTCCTTGTTCCAGCATCTCGCGATTCCAAACGAAACCGGCACGCGAGTAGGTAGCGAGTTCAAAATCCTGCGTCAGCTCAAGACAATATGTCGGACAGGCTTCCTGACACAGCGCGCAGAACATGCAACGTGAAGTGTCGAAGATAAACTCGTCGAGAACTTTCTTGCGACGCGGTTTGCCGGCGACGGTGATCTCGACGTCCATCGCCAGCACATCGATGCAGTCTTCCGGACACGCGAGCGCGCACAGGTTGCAGGCGATGCAGAGCGTGTCATGCGTCTCGGGATCCATGTTGAGTCGCGGCGCGCCGTGAAAGCGTGGCGCCACATCCGGACGAACCTTCGGATACTGCTCAGTGTAGATTCCCTTCCCGGCAACGGAGTCACGCGAAGTCAGCGCGCCGATGTTGAAGCCGAGCGTCATGGCCAATCCTTTTAATAGATCGACCATGAAGAAGCGTTTCAGCTTCTGCGTTATCGTCGGTTTGGGAACAGGAACTAGTGGCATTTCTTTTGTGGCACAGACTTCAGTCTGTGATTACCCCTCCGCAACACAGACTAAAGTCTGTGCCACTATTCGGAATTCACCGGCACGACCGCCGGCTTCCCCTTCGGCAAATCAACCAAACGTATCTGCCGCCGCTGTATCTTCAGATTAAAATCGCGCGACCGCCTATTTATTAATGACAGGATACCGGCCGTCAACAAGAGATTCACGATCCCGAATCCAATCGCGATTCCTTTACCGGTCGCCGTCAGACCAAGGCCCTGGCTTAACGAATCGATCGTATTCAATCCACGGTAGCCATCCAGTCCCTGAATGACGCCGACTCCCAGCGCGCTGCCGACGATATTGATGAGCGCCGCAGGCAGCATCCACTTCCAACCAATGTCCATCAGCTGATCGTAGCGAAAACGTGGCAGCGTCCAGCGCAGCCAAAAATACAGGTAGAGCAGAATCCCCATCTTTGTGAGGAACACGATCAAGCTGATCACGACGTAGGCGTTGTGATAACCCTTCGCTTCGGTCAACCCGTACACGAACGGAAAGTACCAACCGCCGAGATAGAGCGTCGTTGCGACGGCGGTGACAACGACCATCGCCGCGTACTCAGCCATGAAGAAGAGCGACCAGCGGAAGCCTGAGTACTCGGTGTGAAATCCGGCGACCAACTCCGATTCAGCTTCCGGCAAATCAAACGGCGCGCGATTGTTTTCGGCGATGCCGGCGATCAGGAAGATGACAAAACCAACTGGCTGATAAAGCACGAACCAGATCGAATCGGACGCCTGCGCGCCGACGATGCCCGACAAAGACAACGTGCGCGCAAACATCAGCGCGCCGATAATCGCCATCCCCATCGAAACTTCGTACGAGACCATCTGCGCACTCGAACGCAGCGCTCCCATCAATGCGTACTTCGAATTGGACGACCAGCCCGCCAGAATAAGAGCCAGTACGCCGACGCTCGAAACCGCCAGCACGAACAGCACTCCGATGTTCAAGTCAGTGATCACGGCCCAATCCGGTCCGAAAGGCACGACGGCCATCACCACGAATGCGGCCACGACCGCGATATAGGGCGCAATGAAAAAGACCCAACGGTCGGCGTTTCCGGGAACAAAATCTTCTTTTGTCAGCAGCTTCAAGCCGTCAGCGATCGGTTGCAGCAAGCCCCAAGGGCCGACGCGCATCGGACCAAGGCGCGCTTGCATGAACGCCGAAATTTTTCGTTCCAGGTAAGTCGCGTAGGCGACCCAGCCGGTGGTGATGGTGACCACCAGGCCAATCTGTAAGAACGGCCAGATGACATAGTTCACCGTTTGCTCGCTGAAGAACTTCAGGAGCAAAGCGTCGATGAATGTCGGTGCTGCTAAGAGCGCAATCATTCGTTTTTCTTTGCGTCGCTTTGCGTCTTTGCGCCTTGGCGTGAACTCTTCAACGGTAACTATGACTCACGCAAAGGCGCTAAGGCGCAAAGTCACGCAAAGATATCTCTACCTATCGATCTCACCGAGAACAATATCGAGCGTTCCGATAATCGCGACCACGTCCGCCACCAGATGACCTATGCAAAGCTTTTTCAGCGACTGCAGGTTAATGAAGCACGGTGGACGGACACGCATGCGCCAGGGTTGTTGCGTTCCGTCGGAAACCAAATAACAGCCAATCTCGCCTTTCGGCCCTTCGATTGAATGATAGTAATCACCAACCGGTGGCTTAATCAGCTTCGGCACTTTTGCGTTCACCGGACCGTCAGGTAGCTTGTCCATCGCCTGCTGAATGATGCGTCGCGATTGCCGCATCTCTTCCATGCGCACCAGGTAGCGATCGTATGTGTCGCCGTTTTCGCCGAGCGGCACTTCGAAATCCATGTCGCCGTACGCGGCGTATGGTCGCGACTTGCGAATGTCCCAGGCGACGCCGGAACCGCGCAGCGCCGGACCCGACAGACCGATCGCGATTGCGTCTTCGCCGGAAATCACGCCGATGCCGACCGTGCGGCTTAACCAAATTCGATTCTCAGAGAGGACCGTTTCGTACTCGTCCAGCCGTCCCGAAATATTGCCGATAAAGCGCCGCACGTCTGCTTCGAAATCGTCGTAAGCATCGTTCGGCATTCCCCCGACGCGCCACGCGTGACAGGTCAGCCGCGCACCGAACTGGCGCTCGAAAATTTTCAGGATTTCTTCACGCTCGCGAAACGCCCACAGCAGGATCGTGACCGCACCGATGTCGAGCGCGTGCGTGCCGAGCCACAGCAGGTGCGACGCGATCCGATTCAACTCAGTCAGGATTGTGCGCAGGTAATGCGCCCGCGGCGGGACATCGAGTCCCATCATCTGCTCGACGGTCTCAACCCAAACCAGGCCGTTGGAAACCGCGGCGATGTAATCCAGCCGATCCCAATACGGGGCGATCATGGCGTACGTGCGGTTCTCGGCAATTTTCTCCATGCCACGATGCAGATAGCCGATGTCGCAATCGAGATCCATGACCGTCTCGCCATCAAGCTTCAGGATCACGCGCAACACGCCGTGCGTGCTGGGGTGCTGCGGACCCATGTTGAGCGTCATCTCTGGCGCGTCAAGCAGCGATTCCCGAGTTGTGGCGATTTCTACCTGATGCATGTTAAGACAGTTGTCAGTTGTCAGTTGTCAGTTGTTAGTTGTCAGTTTAGAGGCGGGCTACTGCCCGCCAGTTCCAATAACGGCGATCGGGCGGGCATTAGCCCGCCTCTAAACATTCGAAGTTGAACTCTCGTTCGGCAAATAACAACCCGTGACTTTCCAAGGCTCGATTACTATTCCGATCTCTTTGATTTCGCCGGCTTCTTTTTTTTCGCGCAGTTTCAACATCAGTGACTGCGCGGCGCTCGCCTTATTCCAAACGTTTCGCGGCGCGTGCGTTTCAGTCAAAACAAAGCCCGCCGTCGACGCCGCCTCAAGCGTATCGAAAATCTTTGCTTCGTAATGCGCAGCAATCTCTTTGGGACTCATTTATTTTCTCGTAGTCGCTGCTATTACTGTGTGCTGTGTGCTTTGTACTTAGTACTTTGGACTTCGTGCTTTGTACTTAGTACTTTGTGCTTTGATCTCTAATCGACGTTACGCGTCCGTTCGAAGTGCGAGCAAAGCACCAAGTACAAAGCACGAAGTCCAAAAGCAAGTACAAAGCTCAAAGAACAACTGCTCACTGCACACTGCTCACTGGCCACTGCTCACTTATCCTTCGGCATCACTTCTTTGCCGCCACGGAACAGGTCTCGCACTTCACGTTCCTGCGGAACCGACAAAATCTCAAGCCCGTAAGTCCGCCTCTGCTCGACTTGTTCGCGCTGCACGTCCGTGAACTCAGGCAGATGGCGCTCAGTCCAGGCGTTCTCGATAAATTCCAACGGGTAGTCCTTTCGCAAGGGATGCCCGTCCCAATCCGGCGGCAGCAGGATGCGTCGCAAATCGGGATGATTGTGAAAGACGACGCCAAACAGATCGTAAACTTCGCGTTCGGGCCAATCGGCCGCCGGCCACACCCCAGTGACGCTTTCCACGCCGGCGCCATTCGTCGCGACCTTCAGCCGCACACGTTCGTTTTTCGAAATCGAATACAGTTGATAGACAACTTCCAGAGGCGCTTCCCTGTTATCCGGCCAATGAACGCAGGTTAAATCCGAAAGATAGTCGAAAGGCGTCTCAGCATCTGTTTTCAAAGCGTTGCAGACTTCAACGATGCGCAAAGGTTCGATCCGAATCGACAACTGGCCGAGGAACTCCGTGGCTTCGGTCACCGCGTCAGCGCACTTGTCGCGCAGTCTTTTGACCAGCGGATGATTCGAAGCGTCGGACGGCTTCGGTCCTTCTTCTTTTTTCTTAACGGGTGGTTTTGGCGCGCCGGGCGCAGCGGGAGCAGCTTTCTGCGCGGCTTCTTTCGCGGCGACCACGCGTGCTTTCGCCGCTTCTACTTGCGCGTCTTTTTCGGCGTCGGCTGAAAGTGGAGAAGGCGGGTTAGCGCGCGCGTCCGTCTGCGGCGCTGCGTCAGTAGGTGCGTCCGTCGGTGCTCCAGACTCTGGAGGTTTGCCTTCCTGTGCCATACAACTCAGCTACACTCTGAGCCAGCAACGCTTCGGGCTTACGGCCTCGAGCGCGCGATGATTCAACGACACGCTCACGTGTAATGCAATTTCTAAAACAGGTCGGAAGTGACTTTTAGCACGCGATTTCTGCGCTTGTCAATTTACTTTGCGTTCGCGACGTATCGTGTCAGTAGCCGGAGCGGTAGCGACGGGATCGTCACCCAACGCTAATCCTCGATCCGGTCGCTATCCCGAGGCTTCGGGATACTGACACGACAGGTACTACTTCGAATTGATCAATTCTTCCGGCATCTGTTCCGGGAGTTTCAGAATTTCCTCCCAGCCGGAATTGTCCGCGCGCATCTGCGCCGACAGATCGTCGCGCAACTTCGTCAGACGATCGCTCAGCGTGCGCGAATAGTTTTCCAAATCACGAAAACGAATCATCTGATCGGCAACAAACGCTTTCTGCTTTTCGATCGAAGGGATGGGTTCGTGCTGGCCATTTTCCCAGAACGGTTGCAGCAGGCGTTCGATACGCGCAGCTCCGGGAATCTCAATCTCTTCGTCATCCAGAGCGGTCACATCCGCGACGTAGTTTCCGTCTGCGGCGATTCCGCGAAACACTTGCAGCCGGCCCGGCAGCGTCGTCTTGTCCAGGGAATTCGAAGCCTTCAACGTCGGCCGGCCATCGACGACGGACGCTTTGAAGATGACGCCGGCGACGTTCTTCACCTCGCTCGAAAGCTTCGTGCCGATGCCAAAGCCTGCGGCTTGCGGAAAATCGTCGACGATCTGTTTTACTCTTTCAATAGTGAGATCGCCAGTCAGATTCGGCCTTAGCCCTTGCAACCCATTCGCTTCAAAAAACTCGAGGCACCACTTTCCTAAGTCAGCCAGATCGCCTGAGTCGACGCGGAAACCTTTGAAAGCTTTGCGCCGAGCTTCGGTCGAGGTTGCGGCCATGACTGCGTGCACCGCGCCCATGTAAACATCGATCGTGTCCAGCAGGAGCGTAGTGCCGTTCGGATTAGCGTCGAGCCAACGTTCGAACGCGACTTGCTCGAAATGTTTTGGCCGGTTCGTGCGCGGATCGATCTCCGGCTCAGTCAGGTATCCGATATAGGCCTGTTGCCAGTAATGCGCTTCGGTGCCGACTGCGGGAATGTCGAGCCGGTGCGCGGCTTCCATATTCGAAGTGTCGTTGAAGCCGCCGATGAACGCGTAAGTGGCGATGTCCACGGCGCGTTCGATGTCGCCGTTGCGCCGCAAAGAAAAATCCGACAGCCAGCGATTGCCGGCCGCCATGCGAAACTGCATCGCGACGCTGGCCGTCGTCATCGGCAAATCGAAAGCATGCTCGAACTTGATCTCCTGTGCCTGTGTCAAACCGAACTTGCCGGTGATGTCCGCGATCGGCTGCTGTGGAAACATGACCGCGCCGGGACGGACGGCACGAATGCTGCCGACAAACTGGATGTCTTCGATCGCTTTGGCGAAGCGTTGCAGGCCGCCACGATCCTGTTCGAGGAAACGCAACCGCGGCCGATCGATTTGACTGTCAACCAGCAGGCGAATCAGACGCTCGTGGCCGAGCACCGGCGCGAATGGAAGTTTTCTTTGCGTGCAGTAAAAGGTCGCGATGATCTCGCTGAGCGGTTTGCCGTGTACGCGGGTCGCATCTTTGTACGACGCGTCGCCCATTGCGGCGTGATACCGGTCGAAATTCAGCGTGCCCATTGAGGCGAAATGATATCACGGGCCATTGTCCCCGGTCTCAAATCGCCTTCCTCTGTGTCTCAGTGAAATCTCCGTGTCTCTGTGGTGGAGTTCTTGCCGACCGTTTTCACCACAGAGACACAGAGCACACACTGAGTCACAGAGAGGAGCATCAGTCGAAACACCACTATTGCTTTTATTGACACGCGCGCGAACTTCAACCAAATTGACTCGCCCATCGACAACGCCCACGCGTCCAACCATTCAAAGGGCTTCGGTCCTTCATGCCTCAGCGTTCCGCGAACAGTCCCCAGCCTGTTCTAAATCAAATTAGGAGGAGACAAGAATGAGATCGAAGATTAGTTCGCGCGTCGTGTGGATCACGCTGTTGGTGGTGCTTGTGTTTGGATCAGGAGTGACAGCGTCGGCGCCACAGCCGGGCCGCTGCCGGCAATACTGTAACGAGGAGTTCCGTCAGCATCTCGCAAGATGTGACAACTTGCCGCGGGGGCAAGAACAGGCTTGTAAGGCGAGAGCAAGGGCTGCTCATCAGCACTGTCTCAGACGCTGTAAGAATTTGTGAGGAATCCGGCCAACGGGTGTTCTACTCTCCTCCACCCGCCGCTTTGGATTTACTGCCGACGATTTCTGCTCCGGCCGCGCTCATCTCCTCAAGCGCTTTCCCGCCATCCTCGGGACTTACATTGACCGGCCGCATCGCGTCGGCGAGGGCTTTGACGTTGAAGCCTTCTTTCAGCGCATCGAGCACCGTGTGCTTCACGCAGTAGTCTGTGGCAAGTCCGCCAATCCAAACTTCCTCGATGCCTTCATCTCGCAACGACTTGGCCAGTTGAGTTCCGTCGAAACCTGAATAGCCGTCAGCGCTCTCGTCGATTCCTTTCGAGATCACCGTAACTCGCGGGTCGTCGAGCAGGTCGGAATGAAACTCAGCGCCGGTCGTGTTCTGCACACAGTGCACCGGCCACGTGCCGCCGTAATCGACAAAGTGTGCAGCTTTCGGCGGGTGCCAATCGCGCGTTTTGTAAACGGGCTCACCCCGATCGAGAAACTCCTTCATCAGCTTGTTCAGCGGCGCGACGACCTCATCACCGTGCGCCACCGCCAGCGAGCCGCCGGGACAAAAGTCATTCTGCACGTCTACAACAATCAATGCTTTCTTAGTTTCACTTGCCATGCAATTAGGTTAGCGCCGCAGTTCGGTGGCCGCAATGTGTCGGAAGCCGAATCGCTATGCAAAAGACCCGCGACCAAGAAGGCCGAGGGTCTTGATGTTGCCTCTGTTCCGTTGCCAGTTCACGGAGCGGGTCTCAGATAAACATCCCAAGCCCAGCGACCCACACTGGCACCGCGCTTGTCGTAAACCTTTGCCCGGTATTTGAAAAGATTGCCGTGCTCATCGACGCGCCGAGATCGTCGGTAGTCAAGATCCATTGCCTTTACATCCAGTGACAAAAGACCGTGTAACTCGCTGAATTCCGAGATGCCGTTATGGTTAGTGTCCTGCCACAGTCGCAGGGATGAGAAGATTGCGTCGCGCCGATCGATTCTTCCGTCCTGGTTGCCACCGTTCGATGACTTATCAAATTCAGCTAAGGCCAGAAAACCGTTCTTTTCAACACCAGCAGGAGGCGTTAGCTGTGGGGTGTAGTTGCCAAATAATTCCTGACCATTATCTATGAATCCATTGCCGTTTCTGTCGAACGCCAACCAAGCATCGTCTGAACCAGCGGCTGTCCACGACAAGTGTTCGGCAACGCCGTTACCGTTGAGATCGAACGCCACACCGCTGGAGGCATTGGTTAGATTAAAGCCATTTCCGCTGACGTCAATGACCACGGGACACCAACAACGCCACCAACAAGCCGGCTCATGGTCGTCTATTAAGAGATCACAGTCATTGTCAACGCCGTCAAAACAAATGTCACAGCCATATCCATCCAGATTAGGGTCTTCGGTAAACTGAAACTGACATGGCGTCGGTGTTGGTGTCGGGGTTGGCGTCGGTGTGGGCGTTCCAAATGGGTATGGTTGACCGCAATTGTTGCACTCGTACTTGGATTGCACATAACTTTCGCGGCAAGTATTGTAGTAATCGATAACGCCAACGTACCCGTAATTAACTGAAGAGTTGTTGCAATGGCACGAACAATCACTCACGCAAGAAGGGGATAGGTTCCAGCAATCAACGTTGAACGCAACGATATTGTCGCTGCAACTCACTCGATCCATACGGAGACTACATCCAGGCTCAGTCGAGCATCCCGCAAAGTACTTACACGTTAGGAGGCTAGTCTGTTCATAGGACGGAGTTGTAGCCATCAAGAGGAGAAAAAGACTGGCAATGCAGTGTCGCATCACGGTTAGTTGGTTTTTTGTAACCGTTTTTCTAACTCAGCGTGCCCTTTTGACCTGTAGAGTCGACGCAAGTATTTTCGGTACATGCTTGCGCCGCTCGTTTCGTCTTCATTGCTCAAACCAATGTCATAAGGAGACTCATCTCGATCCAATAACTCCACCGTCGGCTTTAATCCGTTGCCGCGGTAACGTTGGACGAGCCACTGCTTGTATTTAGTGGCCCCAACTCGCATTCCAGTTAAGATTCGCCCACCCACGCGATTGGGCCCGCAGGTCGTACCATCGGCGAACTCAATGTAATCAATTTGCACTTTGATTTCTTTAACAGTCCCCGCGGGAAAGGTCATCGGTGGCTGGTATAGACTGTAAGAGTCGTCCGATCCCACTGCATTATTCCTATGATCGGCTCTGAAGTCGGAATGCAAAAAAGTGTCGAATGACTGATAACCACTAATCAGGTTGTCACTCCCATTTTCTTCAACCACTATTGACCTAATAATGGTCCCCGCGACAAAGGGCTTCGATGCTTTGTTTAAGATCGTGCACGATGAACCCTCAATTCGACCTGCACCTGACAGCTTTGCGTCATCGCAACTTAACTCCACGCTACAGTCTGCGGAAACGAGTTGCTGAGTCTCGATCTTGATCGTTCGCTGGGTGGGGAGTTGTTGAAGAGTGGCCTTCCTGGAGGTTAGCGGCCAAACAACGAGTCCAAGGAGAGATAGCAACGCGAGCGGAAACACTATTCGCATACGAATTCCTCTTTTCGGGGATCGCCACCAGACTTACCTTCTAGGGTGCCCGATTTAGTTCCTCAGCCAGAACAGCCCGACCCCTTTTTTCATACGACCTGCGCGCATGGTCTCGGTATAGCCGAGCACCTTGTTGCTGATCCGAATTTGAGAGCATTAACTCCGACGGTAAGTCTTGCCTGTCATGCAACAGCGGGACTATTGCATCGACAGATTTTTTCTTTTCTGTGAATTTTTGCGCCAACCACCGCTTATATTTTGTCGCGCCCTCTCTGAGATTTGACAAGATACGGGCTCCCATCGCCTCCGGATCTGTAGTTGAGCCATCCAAGAACTCCACGTAATCGACCGCGGCCGCAATACTGACTACCTTCCCATCATAAGCTGCCGGTCCGATGTCCAAGCGGTACGTCTCACCAGGTCGTATTTGATTTGTCGCGTGCTGTCTGCGGAAGTCTGGGTGAAGGAATGAGTCGAAGGTGTCGTAAGCCGTGACGGGCTCGATTCTTCCGTGAGCCTCAAGATTTATGGTAACCGCCAAAGTTCCAGCGGTTATGGATTTTGCGCTTTGATTTTTCAGAACGCACGATAGTTTTTGGATCGAATTTGGGGCCGATAGTTGAACGTCATCGCAGGCTAACTCAACCTCGCGTTGGCCATTGTCGCCGCCCATTGGAAGCACAGTGACAGGCAGCGTTTTCGCTTGTTCCGAACTAGCGGAGCGCGAGTTTTCAAGAATATTCGAAGTAAGAGTTGGAGAAACAAAAACGAGCAATACGAGTAGCGTCAACAGCGCTGTAATGGCAGAACCACGAATCGTCGCCACTCGAACATTCGACCTCATGATAACCCTTTCGTAAATCTAAGTTCGACGGTAGCAAACATACTCCCGTTCATTGCTATGTCAACGGCTATGTTGAGTTTGCGGGCAAGATACGATTGCTCTTTAGATCCAGCCAAACCAAGCAAATAGTGCAGTACGACCTCGACCGAGCAATCCATATCTGTGCTTGATAATTCGATTAACGAGCAGGAATTCATTGACTTTGCTTCCAATTCCCGATAGAAGCATTCTCCCACCGCGTACGAGCCGTAGAACATCTTCAGGGGGTTCGATGAGCGATCCAACATTAAAGGCAACGATGTGTCCGAAGTGTGGAACTCCGGCAGCGCCGGGTGAAGCTTACTGCCGCAATTGCGGCGCGCAACTCTTCGCGCCGACGGCCGCAGCATTACCGCCGACGCAAGCTGTGCCGCAAGCTCCAACCATGACCGCTCCGCCGCCGGCTCCTCCGCAATATCAAGCTCCACCGATGGCGGCGCCGCCGAAAAAGAAGCGCAGCAAGTTGATGATGGGCTGTCTCATCATTCTCGCATTAGGCGGTGTGGCCCTTGCCGGAGGCGGAGCTTACGTCTGGTATGCCACCACTTACACGCCGCCGGATCGCAAACCGCCTGCAGTTCCCGAGCGCGCGGCCGGCACGTTGAGTGAATTCCCGGTTGATAAGGACACGCAACCAACGACGGTGCAGACTGAGGCGCTCGGCGGCACCGCGACTGCTAAGGCGGAAACAACGACGACCGGCACGAAACTGCCGCCCGGTGTAACGAAGACAAGCCTCGCCAAAGGCGCGACCAGCATGACGTCTTCGACTTATAAGAAGATTCCGGTTGGATCGGCGACGCCGGCGAGCGGCGGTGAGATTTACATCAACGTAGTGACTGCGATGCCGGGCCAGACCGGGTTCACCGATGACATCGCAACCGGAATAAAGACGTCGATGGGCGGAACGATGACCAGCGTAACGGTCCAAAGTCCGAAAGGCGCAACCTACGCCGGTTCACATATCGTTTCCGCGCAGGGGAACGTTTACGTTCTCGCAAAACAGGGCAGCGACATCATCATCATCATCTACGGCGCCGACCCTTCGGTCAGCTCGAATGTGGATAACCTCGCTAAGAATGTCGGGAACGGCGAAGGCTTGATCGATTATCCCGAGACGAAAGAGTCTCTGTGGACTCTGCCGGCGCAAACACCGAGTGAGCTGACGCTGATCGAAATCAGCACGATGACGGGCGGGCAAATCGAAGCGTCAATGAATTCCGGCGGCGATTTGCCGTCAGAGATGCGGCCTTTCATTCCCGATCGTCTGACGGGCGCGCGCTACATCGATTCTTCGCGGCAGGAATGGGCGGTGCTGAATCTTCAATACGGATCGAGTTTCCAGGCGTGGCGCACTTGGTTGCTGGCGCGGGCGGCCCTCGGCGTGGGCGGTGGCGAAACGACCACCGTGCGCGAAGTCAGCGGTATTCACCTGAATCAGGACGGCAAACGCATCATGCTGTTTCAGAAAGGGCCTTACCTGATTTTCATGAGCGGCCCGGCTGACGCCGGAGTTGATCGATTTGTCGCCCTGGGAAATCAGATTCAGGTTTAGGGGACGCAGCCTCGGTACGCATGCCTCCGGCATGCTAGCACGCCAGCGGCGTGCGCACCGTTTTACTGCTGTCGCGGATCGATCAGCGCTTTCAGCACTCGACCGTCCGCCACTGCCGCCAACGCTTCGTTCGCCTTACCCAATGAATAACTAGCGAGCTTTGTCTTCAAACTTTGCCACGGCGCTGACTTCACCGGATCTGAAATGATCTGCGCCCCGCGGTAGAAGTGTGAAAAGTCCGAACCCCAGCAACCACGCACGTCCAAATGCTTCCGGTTCAGGTCGAGATGTGGATTGAATGATGTCTCGCCGTGATCGGTGTACTGCCCAACAATCACGACGCGACCGGCATCGCGCGTGAACCGCATCGCTTGCGCGACGGCGCTGGGCGCGCCGGTCGCTTCGATCGTGACTTCGGCCCCGCGGCCGTTGGTTCTCTCAAGCACCCATGCCAATCGTTCAGCTTCTGAGAGCACTTCGAAATCGAGTACATCAGAGGCGCCTACTTGCGTGGCAACCTCCAGGCGGTTTGCGGGAGCGCCAATGCACAACACGCGCAAAGCGCCGCGCATCAGCGCAAGAATGATTGCGTTGATGCCCACCGGTCCTGAACCCAGTACGAGCACGGTGTCGCCAATCGCGATGTCTCCGCGCTCAACCGCGTGCAGAGCAGTCGGCAAAGCACAGCCGCCGGCCATGAAAGTTTCGCAATCACCTTCCAGCCGGATACATCTCGTATCAGGCTTCAAGTAAATCTGCTCGGCCCAGCCGCCGCACAGTCCATCATCCAACCCGTATGTTATTCCGTAGACTTTCCGCTGCGGACATCGCGTGGTCGCTTTCGCTATCAAACAGTACCAGCACGAATTACAGGTGCGATGGACGTCGAGAAAGGTGACGCGATCGCCTTCGCGAAATGGCCGGCCTTCAATGTCGAAGAGTGCGCCGCGAATCTTGCTCAAACGGCCAACTGACACGTGGCCGGGAACCAACGGATACGGAACGCCCTGCAGAAGTCCCTTTTGTAAATAGACGTCGGTCCCGCAAACTTCAGAAAGTTCAACATCGAGTAGACCGGAATTCTCCGCGAGCTGCGGCTCCGGAACTTCGCGGAGTTCAACGGGCGAGTTCGGCTTAGGAATAACGGCGACAACCGGCATAGCGCAAGTGTCAGTACCGCCTGCGGTAGCGGGCGGGTTGATTCTGGAGTCTTCGAATCTTTGTAACGCGGCAGGTTAGACCGTGACGGTCTCTTCTTTCAACTTCTCGGCCTGGTAGTGGGTCGTCAATCCCTCGATGATTTGATCGAGGGCGCCCTCCATGACCAGGTTGAGCTGATGAATTGTGAGACCGATACGATGGTCGGTGACGCGGTTGTCCTTGAAGTTGTAAGTGCGGATCTTCTCTGAGCGATCGCCCGAGCCAACCATCGAGCGACGGTCGCTGGCAATCGCGTCATGCTGCTTCTGTTCTTCGATCTCCTGCAAGCGCGCGCGCAGCACACGCATCGCCTTCTCGCGATTCTTGATCTGCGACTTTTCGTCCTGCATTGAGACGACAACGTTTGTCGGCAAGTGAGTGATGCGCACGGCAGAGTAAGTCGTGTTCACGGACTGGCCGCCGGGACCGGAAGAACAGAACGTGTCGATACGCAGATCCTTGGCATCGATCTTCACGTCAACTTCTTCGGCCTCCGGCAAAACCGCGACGGTGATTGCGGAAGTGTGAATGCGACCACTGGCTTCGGTTTGCGGCACGCGCTGCACGCGATGCACTCCGGATTCGTGCTTCAGCTTTGAATAAACCTTGTCGCCTTCAATCAGCGCGACGGCTTCCTTAACACCTCCGATGCCGGTTTCCGACGCGTCCAGAATCTCCATCTTCCACCGCTGGCGCTCAGCATAGCGCGCATACATGCGCAACATGTCGGAAGCAAAAAGCGAAGCTTCATCGCCCCCAGTGCCGGCGCGGATTTCCAGAATCACGTTCTTTTCATCGTTGGGATCCTGGGGAATGAGCAGCAATTTCAAATCGGCTTCTGCTTGCTCGATACTTGCCTGCAGAGCTTCGATCTCGACACGCGCCAACTCGCGCATTTCTTCGTCGGCTGCGTTTTCAGACAACTCGCGGGCGCCGGTGAGTTCTTCCTGAAGCGATTTCAAAGCGCGATACTTCTCGACAATCTCACTGAGGCCGCGATGCTGCTTCGCCGCTTTCCCGTAAGCGGACGGGTTCGACAAGAGCTCCGCCGACGAGAGCTCGTCAGTCAGCTCCTGGTAACGCGTTTCGATTTGGGCGAGTTTATCGAGCATGAATTTTGTGGCACAGACTTCAGTCTGTGATTTTATCGTTCACTCACAGACTAAAGTCTGTGCCACTCCTCTTACGATAACGGCGCCAATTCCGGTTCGCTCGGCTTCGGCTCCAGTTTCAGACTCTCTTTCAAAGCCGTAATGGCTACTTCCAACTGGTTGTCGTCAGGCTCCTTTGTCGTCACGTTCTGCAGCCAAAGGCCCGGACGCGTGATCAACTTGAAGAAGAATCCGCTCTCTTTCTTCGCGGACAGCCGAATGATTTCGTACGAGATGCCGGCGACAACCGGAATCAGCGCGAGACGCACCAGAAAATTAAACAGCAGCGAATCAAACTTAATGACTGAGAACAAAAGGATCGACACCAGCATCACCACCATTAGAAAGCTCGTGCCGCAGCGCGGGTGCTGGCGTGGTTGAATCCGCGCGTTCGGCACGGTCAGATCAAGTCCCTTCTCCCAGGTGAACACCGTCTTGTGTTCCGCGCCGTGATATTCAAAGACACGCCGGATGTCCTTCAGCAGTGAAAAACTGGTAATCATGATCAAGAAGAACGTCATGCGCATCGCGCCGTCGATCAGATTGAAGCTGATCGAAGGCCGCACCGGATGCAGATAACCACGCACTGAACCCCACGCGCGGCTGTACCAGGGTTGCTCCTCGAGCGCAGGCGTCGCGGTTTGTCGTGCGCCTGTGTTCGGGACTCCAGTTGGTTGTGCCGTGCTGGTAGTTGAGACCGCCGCCGGTCCCGGCGCCCAACCTGCAGCAATAAACAACGCATTCGTCAGCAGCAAAGGCGCGGCAACGAATAACAGGATGTTGAAAATCATCGCGAAGATGATCGAGCCGGCCGCCGCCGCGGTACCGCTTTTCTTCACTTCTTTTGCGCGGCTCTTCTTCTGGGGAATCGGGATCACACCGGGCAGTCCGCCCGTGATCCCGGCAAAGTCCCCTTCACCTTCGATGACCGCCGGCGTCAAAGCTATTTTCACTTCCTCCGCTTCGGCTTCCTCTACTTCCTCGAAAGCTTCCGCGGCCGAATAGTTCAGCGCCTTGATTCCGAGACCCATCGATTGAAGGAGAACCGCGCCGCCGCGAAGAATGGGCAGCTTGAGAATCGAATATTTGTCACTCCACTTCGGCAGAGTCGCCGCGGTGTTGACGATGGTGCCGTCGGCCTTGCGCACAGCAATCGCGTATGCGCCCGGCGTCCGCATCATTACGCCTTCAATGACGGCCTGGCCGCCAACAATTAGATCTCGTTCGTTAGTGCTCATTTTTTTGTGGCACAGACTTCAGTCTGTGATTCTACTGGCTAAACATGAAACACAGACTAAAGTCTGTGCCACTAATTACAACAATGCCGGCGATTCTTTCCGGCTGCTCAGATTGAATGCAATCCGACCAGCCGGCGGTCGAAATACGCCGGCATCTTAGTTTCCAATCGCTAATGACGAATTCGCATCAGTCGCAACTTACTTGCTCGCGGGCGCCGCAGGCGCTTTGGCGTAGCGACGGTTAAATCGATCCACGCGTCCCGCGGTGTCGATCAGCTTCTGCTTACCCGTAAAGAACGGATGGCAGGCCGAGCAGATTTCGATGTGCAGATCGCCTTTTTTCGTCGAGCGCGTCTTAAAGACTTCCCCGCATGCGCAAGTCACTTCAATTTCGTTATATTCGGGATGAATTCCAGCTTTCATTTCTCTCTACCTACACTGTCAGCATTTCTTCGCTTCATTCAAACAAGCCATGATACGGGCCTAAACCGCCACTGGTCAAGCAGTGTAGGTCAGTACCGGGAGCGGTAGCGACCGGGTAAAAT